>NZ_JAHA01000001.1 GCF_000526935.1 Butyrivibrio sp. FCS014
ATAAGGATACAAATGCTAATCAGCAGATAAGTGATCAGCAGGAAAAAAATTTTTTGTACCAGGTAAAATCCGGGTTAATATATGCTTCTATACTCATTTTATCAATCTTTCAGTCTATACATGTGATGCTTTTACAAAATACTTATCAAGCTCCTGAATAGGAATGGGCTTGGCATATTTGTACCCCTGAAGGTAACGGGCATACATCTTTGTACAGAGTACCTCATCCTCCTCATCCTCAATACCCTCATAAAGCACGGAATAATTCATATCCGTAAACATATGGGCCAGATACGAAACCATGGTCTCAGACTTGGAATCACTCCTGCTGGCCATTACCAAAGATCTGTCAAATTTGATTATATCAAATGGAAGCTCCATTATTCTCTCAAAATTGGAATATCCCGTACCAAAATCATCAAGGTAAAAAGTGATTCCGCTGCTCTTGAGCTTTCTGAAGGTTTCCTTGACTGCATCAAAGTCCTTCTGGTTCTGACTTTCCGTAATCTCTATGGCTATCTTATCCATAGGAATACCGCACTCGCTTACGATGCGCTGAACATTTTCCGAAAACTCTTTTCCCTGATATCCAGAATGGAAAAATTCACTGAGATTCTCTTGATCACATAGCCTTCATTCAGCATCTTCCTGATCTGTCTGCAAGTCTTGGCCAGTATTATAAGTGACAACATATGAATACAATTATGCTTCTCGGCAATGGGAATAAATCTGTCCGGGAAAACCATTCCTATTTTAGGAAGATTAAGTCGCATCAGAGCTTCCGCCGTGTCATAACGGCCTGTTCTTAGGTTATAAACAGGCTGGCAGTATACCAGAACCCTGTCATCATAAAGGTTCTGTTTTTCGTTGATATCGTTAAGCTCATCAACTATATATTTATGGCTGGAAAACTTATCCAGTATTTCATCATCAACAAATTCTATCTGGTTCTCAGGCATCCTGTTCTCAACATACTGGATCAAAGCTATGTAATCATCAGGATTTGTGATCTCTTCCCTGCTTTTAACGATTATTATTTTGTAATCATATTTGTAAAGGTTGTAATGATCATGGAAGACCTCAAGAATCTGTTTTCGTTTTTTCTTCATAATCCGGGTTTATATCAAGGTCAACCACCAGTTCCATGCGGCCACCGGTTATTTGAAACAGCGCCGCACCGTTATAATATCCCTCTACATACGACCTGATAATATCTCTCATTTCCTTTGGATATTTATGGCCTGCAGCTTCAAACTCATGAAGCAAAATACTTAAAATCGCAAACTTCTTTTTGCCCTGAATCCTGTGTTGAAGATCTGACTCAAAAGAATCCAGCTTAAGTGAACCCATTTCAAGATCATAGGGATTAGAATGAAGAAGATAAAGAACAGACAACGCCGGAAATACAAAGGTCGCTGTGGTAAAGGACTGCTGATTGAATAATCCCTGAATATACATAAGGACGAGCGCAATCGCAATTGTCAGCAAAAATGCCCAGATAATCGGTTTGTACACACGGTCTCTGTACCGGATCATCATAAATAAGGCAATTCCCACAAAGAAAAGATATTCTACAAGGAAGAGATTAACCTGTGACGCAATGGTGAAGTCATCTGTAATATGGAACCCAAAACCAAGAATCGTTCCAAGAATATCGGTTATGCCAAAACCGATAAGACCTAATAGGCCGATTATAGGAAACGCCTTCTGTTCAGAAGGAAGCAGCTGCATAGTTTGTTCTATATATAGAATATAGAGTTCCAAATTTATAAAAAGCAACTGATGGTACAGAAAGCGCAATGCATATGGAACTATCCCGGGAATTTGATCGAAATTGGCCAAAGCAAGATGGTACATGATATCCGTATATGCTGCCAATGTCAGCACGGCCAGTATCCACTTAAAAAGACGAAAACCCTTGCTGGGCTTGATATAGGCAGCACGAATAAGTATCACGAAGATACCCATAATCGCAATGACCAATATATCCCCAACAGGAGTATATGACGTACTAATCAGAGTTTCCATACACTAATAATAATACGTAAGAACATATATTGTCATAAAATTTCCATTAATTTATGCAATTCCACGCCTCAATGCCAGATCACTTCAAGTGTAGACTTTTCTTTCGTTACCATCAGTGTCTGATCTTCTGTTACCGGCCTGAAAATAGTACTGTTATCATGAACATCCCTCCTGAATACAGGAGTTCCATCCCCCGCCATAAAGGCTTTAACATATTCTTCTATTGTATGTATAGGATAAGGAAAGCTCATTCCTCCCATGTTGTCCAGCGAATAGTTGTGAATGTCTGATCCTCCGCTCATCAAAAAGCCTCGCTCTAAAGCATATTCATATCCAAGGGCATTTTGCCAGTCGGGATTTGCTGCATTATAGACTTCAATGCCGTCACTGACAGCAGGAGTTAAGTGAATCGCCGACAGGTATCCTCTTTCCCTGTAGGGATGCGCCTGAATCATTATTCCGCCGATACTGTGAACTGACTCATATACCTGCTCCCGGCTAAATTCCTCAATATCCGGATTATCAAGAAGCCACTCTTCAGTTACTCCATACAACAGGTATTCATCCCCCTGAAAGTTATACTCTATCCCAAAAAGGACAGTAAAATCATCTCCCGCAGCCGCCTTAGCATGTTCATATCCGGAACAGTACTTCTCTATTCTTGCTTCCCAGGGAAGATTATTCGGAACACAGCTGTTTCCTGTAAAAAAGTGATCTGTGACAATTATCCCGCTGTATCCAAGGCTCTTCATGTATGCCGGATACTCCTCTCCGGGCATGCTGGCGCAGGCACTGGCCTCTACCGTGTGAAGATGTGTTTCGTAAATATACTTCATAAAAAAAATCCAATCTATATTCTATATATGTTATATATCATCTCTTCATGGGGTATATCCCGCCTTTACAGTTTTTATAATATTATACTGCTTTTGCGAAGAGACTTACCACCCCGGCAATAATAAGTATCGGCAAAGCTATATAGATCAGTCCGCCAAGAGCCATGAATACCAATGCCAGCGGAAGGAATACCAGGAACATAGCAACTTTAAATGCGCCCCAGGCAAATCTGATGGCGAAACCGATCATTTTTCCGAAAACCATCATGAATAAAACAAAGAATACAATTGATAACATGGCCATCACCACCTTTCAATAATGTCATATCCTGCTATCTGATTACATTATATGAAAGGCTGCCTTACGGATATATACTCGCCTTTGCGATAAAGTACTACCTAATTCTCCTCCCGGGCAAGTTACTGATTTATCACTCACATCCGGGCAGTTTCAGCTGCTCATATTCCTGCTCTTTAAGCAGCTGTGGCATCCTGGCAAGCAGCATCTTTTTTGCCACGCCATCATCATATAGCCAGTCCTTCACAGAATCCGCTGGTATCATGAGGGGCATGCGGTCATGAACCTTTATCATGGATTCATTTGCTTTGGTTGTGATCACCACAAAGCTGTCACGATTATCCGCCAAAGTATATACCCCCGCCAGATAAACAGGATCTTTTTCCATATCATAAAACGTCGCCTTGTTCCGGTCACTGTCCCACTCATAAAACGCCCCGGCCGGCATCACACAGCGCCTGTAGGCAAAACTGTCCGCAAACATCGGCTTTTCCGCCACCGATTCCGCTCTTGCGTTTATGACCAGCGACTTGTCCAGTATGCCCCAGTTCATGTACCTTACTGTCAGGGGAAAAGAGCTATCACCCCTTTGCGCGATTATGACAGCTGCTGTCATCCCCGGGCAAACGTCCCCCTGAGGCATGCTTAAAGAGCCGGGTCCCAATCCCAGCTCTGCTTCAACCTTTATGGCGTTTCTGTCCCAAAAACACATATCTGGCGCACATATCCAAAATCCTCAATAAAGCTCACCGTTTATCAGGTCCCTTAGTATGCCAAAACACTCCCGTACCATGTTATTTGGAATAAATCTGGGCTGCATATAGGCTGCAATCCCGCAAACTCGAGCTTCTGTATTTTTCTTTGCTATCCTCACTCCGCGAAAGACATGAAATCCGTTGGTCACAATACCTATTTTAAGATTATCCTCTGCCACATCTTCCGCTCTTACAAGCAGAAGCGCATTCTGTATATTCTCTCCGGTATCCCTGGACGTTTCTTCGGCAAGTATCCTGCTTTCGGAGATTCCAAGCTTAACCAGATACTTTTTTCCGCCCATTCCTTCGCTGATATTCTCGTTTATGCCTGCGCCCCCTGTGGTGATGCAGATTGTATCAGGATTCTCCGACAGATACTGATACGCTTTCTCCAGTCTGTAACGATATATCACACTTGGCCCGCTCTCCCGCATTTGTGCTCCAAGAACAATGATATAATCGAGATCACTTTCTCCCTTATCAAAAAAGTGGGATAAAATGGCAATCTGACAGGTCATGAAGACCGAAGCAAAGACTGCCAATGCGATATATGCGGCATATCTAACAGCCTTGGGAACTTTACTCCATCTCTTTTCCCCTGCAAGGAAACAGCACAGGGCAAAAAAGGCAGCTCCCGCAAGCCAGATTGTGAATGAAAGGGTGCCGCTTCCCACCAGATACACCATCAGCGAGTAGCCAAGGCACAGTATAGAAAGAAAAAACCATAGGATTCTTATCTTTTGAGTAAACAGTTTCTTCATATTTACATAAGCCTTTTATATATATCCAGCATGCTTTCCATCTGGTATTTCAGTAGCCATGAGGCATTCCCGTATGCCGTGGTATCCTTTAGCACTTTTATCAGCGGAGGGAAATATTCCTCTGTTTCTTTTATAGTCCTGTATATTCTGTCTCTGCTAAGTCCCCAGGACATTGTGGTAAGGTTATTGCACCTGTCCAGACATTTTACCAAGGTAGCCTTGGGGTTTTGCGCAATGTCGTGGAAATAAGCGTCCAGCGTCTCTTTCCTCTTCTCTTCAGGAGTGTCTTTTCTGGTCAGAAGTCTTACCAGCTCTTTCGTCTCATCACTTACCGGCAATTCCTCAAGTTTTTTACCGCAGTCCTCTACCACATCATGAAGCAGGCAGGCTGCAATGATTTCGTCTTCGATAATACCCATGGAAAGGGCATGACAAGCCAGATTCAGCGGATGATAGATATAGGGAACCGTGGAGCGCTTTCTGGTCTGCCCGCGATGAGCCTCCTCGGCATAATCCACTGCCCTTAAGGTATCCTCCAGTTTAAAATTTCTGGCTGTTGTTTTGACATAGGTTTTCATGTGCTCCCAATTGTATATGGTTTCCTTTGTATGAAAGGCCTTTTGTCTCTCTTCAGCTATTGCAGAAACTGAAACATCAAACAGCTCTGCGAGTTTTATCAGTTTATCTGTATCAGGCTTGTACTCATCTCTTTCCCATGAAGAAACTGCCTGGAAGGTAACCCCAAGTGCCTCTGCCACCTTGTCCTGTGTAAGCTTCCGCTCTTCCCTCAGAGCTTTTATATTTGTACCCATACTCATCGTATATTCCCTCCTTACTAATTACATAATAAGCGCGAAATAATCTGTTATACAGCCAGTGTGGATTTATCTTTCATTATGTTTTTCAAGTTATACTTGAGGAATTGCGGATGTTCCAATAAATAATACTGTGTCATTTATAACCCACTATAAGTGCGATAATGGCAACATAGAAACAAATAGCCATCCGGGCAGCTTGCTAATAGGTATATATAAGGAGGATCGTTATGACACAGAACATGATTATGAATAAGGCTTACAACCAAAATATCACCTTTGGACTCACAGGAAAGGGCATTTTGGATAACAGCAACAAGTTTCGCAATATGTGCAGCCAGACAGTTATCATCATCACTGATGAATTTGAGGATGAGAGCATAATCAGGGATCTGGCTAATACTATTCTTTCAAGAGGCTGCAAAAACATAGCTTTCTGCGGATTTGCTTCCGATGAATGGCAGCGCATTTTCTGTGAAGAAGACCGTGAAATCAACAGATTATACGATCCAGACAGCTATGATGACTTTGCTATCATGTGGAGATTTGAAGATATTGAAAGTCTTAACGATGCTGTCTGCAGATGCTGGAACGAAGTTCTCATCCTTTGCAGCAACCTGACACTCATTAAAGAGTGCCGCGACATTCTTAACGAGGATTGATATTTTTCTCCGCAAATTCAGAGGATTTTCATATCAACTCCCGCAAGCTAGTGATTTTTTACCACTATAATGATAACATGTATTAGGTGGTTATTTTTCAAAAAAGGAGAGAAGGTATGAAAATTTACAAAGCTACAGATCCGGAATTTACAAATTACGGAAGAATCATTGAGGGGTATGAAGCTGAGAAGCAGGAAATTTTAGAGACTCTTAGGGATAAGACTCCTATTCCCGAGGGTACAGAGTATGTTGCAGAAGATCTGGCTCTTCAAAGCCTTGCAGCTGCAGACAAGATCACAAATTCATTGTTTGGAGGATCTCCCATGCAGTTTGGATGGTGCAACGGCCATAATACCAAGCTCAATTGTCTTGAGTATCATCGTTCAAGCGAAATCAATTTTGGACCCAGTGACTTTATTCTGCTGGTCGCTAAGCGAGAAGAGATAAGTGACTACAAGATTGGTTCTGACAAAGTAAAAGCCTTTCTCGTTCCTGCAGGAGTAATGTTAGAGGTCTATGCTACAACCCTTCACTATGCACCCTGCCAGGCGCATAAAGACTCAGGTTTCCAGGTTCTCGTCGGACTTCCCAAAGGCACTAATGTTGGTAAGCCGGAGTTTACTGCTATTAACCAGGAAGACACTATGCTCAGAGCAACCAACAAATGGCTTCTTGCTCATAAGGATGCAAAGGAAGCTTCCGATGGCGCATGGGTAGGCATCACAGGCGAGAATATCGACATTGTCGGCGATATCGACTGATAGCACATCTTAGTACATATAACCAAAGCAAGCCGCTGCTGAGCGATCATCACTCAGTAGCGGCTTTTCATCTATAAATAAGTCTGTTCACTGCCAATCAAAATGAAAATCTGTAAACGCGGGTCTCGTAAGGTCTTAACATACCGTGGGTAAACTCCAGATTAAGCAGCTCATCCCCGATAGCCTTAAGCTTGTGCGCGGGAATGTCCTCAACATTCTCAGGATAATTGCAAAGCACCAGCTCTTTTTCTCTGCCATCATAATCTCCGGGGAGCCTTAGCTTAACCGGTAGTCTTGAAAATGAGCATATGATAAGGTACCGCTCCTGTCCCATTTTTCTCTCATACATATAAATGCTCTTGTCTTTTGGAAAATACTCTTTATATGTTCCGTAAATCAATGTCCTGGAGTTCTTCCTAAGCATAAGGCATTTGCGATAGAAATTCAGGATACTGTATGGATCATCCTGTTGACGGGCAACATTGATCTTCTTATAGTTGGGGTTTACATAAAACCATGGCTCTACAGTGGAAAAGCCCGCATATTCACTGGAATCCCACTGCACCGGAGTTCTGGATGAATCCCGGCTTGAAAGATGGATCCTGTGAAGTCTGCGCTCCGGGTCTTCCTTCAGGTGGTAAGTGTAATAATTGGTCTTGGAGGAAACGTCCACATACTGCTCAATTGAAGCAAGTCGTATGTTTGTCATTCCTATCTCCTGCCCCTGATAGATAAAAGGAGTCCCCCTCTGGAAAATATAGCTGGCAGCCAGCATTGTTCCGCTCTCCCACCAGAAATGGTGGCTTCCGTAGCGGCTTACAATCCTGGGATGATCGTGATTCTCCATATACAGTGCATTCCAACCATCCTTAGCCAGGGCATACTGCCATTTGCTGAAGGCTTTTTTGAGCTTGACCAGAGAAAACGGCCTGTGCATGTACTCGGTAAAAAAGCAGTCTGCCATCATGTGGTCAAAAGAAAACATCATATCCAGTGACTTGGTTGGCCCGGTCAGATATTTTCTGGCTGACTTAACAGTAGTCATGGGGCCTTCTCCCAATTGGAAACAGTCATACTCATCGCATACCTTGCGAAATTCTGCCAGATATTCGTGAATATGAGGACCGTCCTTGTACTGCATCATTCCCTTTGCCGCAGGCAGAAGCGGCATACCATTGGGAAGTCCTTCTTTTTTTGATATGAAGTTAATGACATCTTCTCTAAAGCCGTCAACTCCCATATCCAGCCAATATCTCATGATATCCTTAACTTCCTGCCTAACTTTGGGATTATCCATGTTAAGATCCGGCTGCTTCTTGGCAAAAATGTGAAGATAATACTGACCTCGTTCATGGTCATACTCCCAGGCCTTACCCTCAAAAAGGCTGTCCCAGTTATTGGGCTTGTCTCGCCATATATAGTAATCGCTGTAGGGATTATCCCTGCCCTTACGGCTCTCAATAAACCAGGGATGCTCGTCTGAAGTATGATTTACCACCAGGTCCATTATCACTTTAAGACCCAGTTCATGGGCTTTTGCCAGTACTTTTTTGAACTGCTCCAGATCCCCGAAATCAGGGTGTATATTCTTATAGTCAGAGATGTCATAGCCAAAATCTGCATTGGGAGACGGATAAATTGGTGAAAACCAGATTCCGTCGACCCCAAGGGATTTAACATACTCAAGCTTGTCGTAAACCCCATACAGATCTCCGATGCCGTCTCCGTTTCCGTCTGCGAAGCTTCGCACCCAGATCTGATAAAAGCTCATCTCCTTGTACCAGTCTCTTTTTTTATTTGTCTGAGCTTCCATTGAACCTATCCCTCATCTGCTCTATATCTTCGAGAATGTCATTACGGATATCGTCACGTATATCCTGAAAATCTTCCCGAATACTATCAAAGTTATCCTTCATGCCTTCATAAAAGGTCTTAGGTGCCTTAAATACTTTCTCCGTCTCATCAAGGATCATAGCCGCCGACTTGATCAGATACTCGTGACTTTGATGCTTTCTGTGGCCAAACACCCCGCCAAGTGACATCTCATGCAGCTCTTCGTATCTGTCATGAGCCACTTTGACACTGTCTTCCCAGGAGATGTAGATCTCATCCATGGCATGTTGCCCCACATCGTGCAGATGCGAAAGATCCTTGCACAATTTCTCTAAAAGATCTGCCATGGACTGTGCATTTTCTTCTATCAAATATCCATTTCTGTCGTGGATTATCCCTTCGGCAGCGCAGGAGCCTTTTACCAGAACACTGGCCAGTCCGCAGGCTGCAGCCTCCCTTACCACAATGCCATTTGTATCATATACAGACGGGAAAAGAAACAGATCCGCCCTTGTATTCCATGCTCTGAGTTTTTCTCTGTCGTGCTCCGGCCCGGTGAAAATAACCTTATCGCCTATGCCATACTCTTTAACTCTGGTCTGCATTTCCTCGGCATCGGCTCCGCCTCCAACGAATACCATGCGATAATCTATATTTCTGTCGGACAGAAGCTTCATGGCATCAACAATTATCGGAAGGCCTTTGTATTTCATTATCCTTCCCACAAAAAGAAACACCGGTATTCCCTCAGAAAGCGAATATTCTGTCGACAGCTCTTTTACCAGCTTCTCATCTCCCCGGCCTTTGGGGAAGTCCACCCCATTATTCATGACCCGGTATTCGCCCTCAAAGCCCAGAGACCGTAGGTTTTCGCCGGCGCCTTTGGAAACCACCCACACATCATCGCATGCCTCAATATTGCTGATCATGGTCTTTATGGTCTCCTGCTTAAGAAAGCCATCGCCCACAGCCCTTGCAATATCCACATCAAATTTGGTGTGATATGTAAAAAACAATGGGTGCTCCGGTATCCCTTCGCAAAACTCTGGCCATAACGGTAGAAGCCGCGGGACAGTGGGTATGGATAATATCCGGCCCAAACTCGCTCATCTGCGCAATCTCTCTTATTGATAAAGGATTTCCGGTGCGATATCCCTTTACGAAATCTGTAGTGTCAAAACTGGGATAAGCTATTACTTTGTACGGATAGCCCTCATAGCTTACATCGGGATACCTTGGTGTTCCCACCACAACATTTTCATGCAGATCCTGGGTCAACACCCTTGCATAATTCATAACCACATTTGCAACTCCGTCTATAACAGGCGGAAAAGAATCATTCAATAAGCAGATGTTCATGGCAATTACCTCACTCTAACTAATATTATCGAGCAGGTTTTTCACCTGTGCAAGTCAAAAAAGACCGGAGACGTTACCTTCGTCTCCGGCCTGTGCCGAGTCTGTTTAGTTATCAATTGATCTCATCAGAAGAGCCATCTTTCTTGACTACTTCAAGTTTGCATCCCAGTCCGAATGCTGCAACCGCTGCAGCGATCAGTGCCCAGGGGATTGTGGCAAATCCGACGATTCCTCCCACGATTCCGATGTTAACGGGAACGCTAAAGACAACCTCTTGGTCTTTGCGAATCTGGATTCTGTCTACATTGCCTTCCTTAACCTTCTTTTTGAGCTTCTCAACAGCAGCTTTTGCTTCCTCACCTATATCGATGGTATCCTTTGTGATTAGCTTTATTGCTTCATCCGCATCGCCGTCTGATTTAAGAAGGGCCTCCTTGGCGACTTTGTACTCGACTCCCGTCTGTTCCATTACTTTTTCAACGTCTTCTAATCTGATTTCCATAACCTGTTCTCCTTTCAACAAATTACTTCAATTAACATCTATATTTAAGAGGTTGAAATAAGTATATCGCTGACTGATACCTGCTTACATAGCACATTGTCGGAAAAAGAACTGTCTATTTCCCCAAATTTGCGAATTAACCCTTTACGCTGCCTGCAATAACACCTTCAATGATGTATTTCTGCCCTATCAGATAGAAGATAAGAAACAGGCAGAACGCTAAGAAGAAGTCCCGCCATCATAGGCGCATACTCAGCTGAATGATTGGTCAAAAATGTCTTGATGGAAATTGCCAGTGTCTTGGTGTCCACTTTTGTAAGGAATAAGCTGGACATCAGGAAATCATTCCATACACCCATGGCGACAAAAACAGTAACGGTGATAATGATTGGCTTCAATAGCGGCATGATGATATGGAAAAATGTCCTTGTGAAACCACAATCCGTCTATAAGCGCTGCCTCATCAAGCTCAGAGGGAATTCCTTCCACGAAGCCCGAATACAGAAATACCGCAAAGGGTATATTAAGTCCCACCGCAATATAAGCAACCATCATCAGATTGTTGGAAAAAACCCAGAACTCCGGCATATATCCTTACAAGGGGTATCATATATACCTGAAAAGGAGCCACCATGGATGCCAGAAATGCCATGAATATGATCTTGTTTGATCTTCCACTTCCTTCTGGCAAAAAGATATCCTGTCATAGCCGAAACTATCATGTTTACCACTACTGCAGTCACTGTAATGGCTGCAGTATTAAACAGTGATTTGCCAAAGTTCATTCTGTCTATTGCCGTGATGAAGTTATCAACATTAAAACTTTGCGGAAGTGCAAAAGGATTCTTCAAAAACTCTGCTGTAGGCTTGAAGGAATTCACTACAAGCATATAGAAAGGCACCATGAACAATATAAGTACTACCAGTGTTATGGCGAAGGTTATGCTTTTTCTGTTTCTTTCTGCTCTCATGCATCAACCCTCCCTTTCCTTGTAAAGTAAACCTGAAGCAGTGATATGATCGCCACGATCACAAACAGCACAATGGCCTGAGCCTGACCTTCACCGAAGTTCATGCTGGTAAATGCTGTCTGATAGATCTTGTAGGCCTATAAGTTCTGTGGATTTATACGGTCCGCCTGCAGTCAGTGACAGGTTAGTGTCAAAGGACATGAAGCATCTTGAGATGGACAGGAATACGCATATCGCGATAGTTCCCCTTATCATGGGAATCTTGATTTTGGTAACTGTCTGCCAGGTTGTAGCTCCGTCAACTCTTGCCGCCTCTAAAAGGTCCGAGGGCACTGCGGTCAGTCCTGCGATATAAATAACCATAAGATAACCGCTCATCTGCCATGCGCTGACAATGATAAGAGCCATCAGGGCTCTGGTTGGATTGGTCAGCCATGAAGTCTGCATCCATGAGATTCCGGTGAATTCACCGAATTTTGTAAGGCCAAATGAGAAAATAAAGTTCCAAATGTAACCCAGAATAATACCGCCGATGATATTGGGGGTAAAAAAGCCTGTCCTGAATAAGTTCTGTCCCTTAATACCGCTGGTAACCACCAGTGCCAGGATAAAACCCACCAGATTACTTAATATAACCGTAAACAGCGCATATATAACCGTCTTAACGAAGGCGCCCAAAAAGCAGAATCCGTAAGAATATGTCTGTAATTTTCAAGTCCGATAAAGTTTATGTGAAGTGCTAATCCGTTCCAGTCTGTAAATGTGATCCAGAATCCGTAGATGAACGGAATGATAACAACAGAAAACCAGATCAGAAAAGATGGCAACCCGAATAATGAAAATTCAAGCGCATTTGTGATAGCTCTTTTCCTGCCGTGCATAATTCCTCTCTCCTTGTAATACTTGTAAAAAGAGGGGGAGAGACGCATCCCTCCCCCAAAAAGTCTGGCTATTAATACTCTCTCTTTTCCTGGTTTGCCCAGTATGCATCAATCTTGTCTGCCAGTGTCTTTCTGTCGCATGCACCTGTCAGGTACTCGCACATGTAAGCGCCCGCACTCATACCAGATGTCTGAAGGGCAAAGGCTGGGTGTTCCGTAGAAATCAACTGTTCTGCCGTCTGCAATGTATCCGGCTGTTGAATTTCCAAGAGGGCTCTCGATTGTTGCTGTGCAGTTCTTGAAAGGAAGAGCCTGGCCAAGTCTCTTAGCCTGTACTTCCTGTGAGTAGCTGTCTGATGAGATATACTCGATGAACTTAAGACCTGCAAGCTGCTGTTCCTCTGTGTTCTGGCTTGCATCAATGCAGTAGCCCTTAGCAAAGGATGTAGGAAGATACTGATTTGTAACATCATTTGCATCATCGCTGTGAGGAACAGGCATAAGACCGGAACTCTGCGCCGGGCTCTACCAGCTCAGCCATGTATGTCCATGCCCAGTCTCCCATGAACCATGTGCCGCACTTGCCCTCTGCAAGAGCCATAGCATCAAGGTTTACGTCACCAACGAGGGGATCGTTCTTGTTGTAGTTGTACTGTGCCATCATGTCCAGAGTGTCCATGAAAGCCATTAAATACGTCATTGTCGATCTCCTTGGTCTCACCGGAGATGATGGAGTTACGTAATCAACTCTTGCCTTTGTGTCACCGATAGCCCTCGCCGTAGGACTGGCAGAGGTAGTGAGCTCCCAGGGACCAGTTAACACCTGTAATACAGGTAGCTGCTACGCCGGTTGCCTCGATCTTGTCAAAAAGATCCTTGAGATCCGATCTTGTCTTGATTGAGCTGGGATCGAAATCTCCGCCTACAAGCTGCATCGCATACTGCCTTGTTATAAAGGATAACCGATACCTGCTGCGGGACATGGGAACCGCATAAACAGTGCCGTTGAAGTCATGGTTGAAAGAGATGACTCTGTGATGTTGTCAAGCATTGCCTCGCCTGAAAGAGGACGCATTCTCTCCCTGGGTTCTCCCAGATATTGATGGGATCCATAAGAGACACTGTAGGGGCCTTCATTTACTGGCATAGAGAGCCATCCATGCTGGAGCTGATCGTTCCGGCTGCGATATACTCAACAGTTATTCCGGGATTCTTGCTCTCAAAAGTCGAAATAAGATCCTGATTACATATCATCCTTACCGGGTCTCGGTGGTGTAGAATGAAATGTTCCACTTCTGTAGCTGCAGCTTCGGGTGCGGGAGCCTCTTCTGTTGCTGGCAGGTGCTTCCTGCGTGGCAGCAGGCGCATTCTATCTGTGGTAGCTGCGGAGCCTTGGTGGGAAGCATTGGCGCATCCTGTAAGGAGCGTTGCCTCCAATTTACTCCTGTCATGATTAAAACTGATTACCTTTTCTTCATAAAAAATACCTCCCTTCAAGTGATTTTAAGGATAACCACAGGTCCCACCTTGTGGGAGGCTTTGCTTTTAATTATCTGCCAAGTTTGTCAATTTTTTATATCTCTTGAATTGGTGCTTTTTTTACCCTGCTTTAACCATTCGGAAGGGGTCATCCAAAGGTCTTTTTTAAAGGTCTGGATAAAAAGACTTTACATTGGGAAATCATGGTTTAAGGACATTCCATAAGACGTTACCGTTTTCATCTTCCTTCATCTCCTCGACGCGCAGTTCATAAGCCTGACATTCTGAAGATATTGGTAGAAGTTCCTGCCAACATGCTCCTTGAACATCCTCGAAAAGATATGTTAGGGGTAATAATTGAAATTTGCGGGGCG
This sequence comes from Butyrivibrio sp. FCS014, assembly GCF_000526935.1. GTDB lineage: Bacteria > Bacillota > Clostridia > Lachnospirales > Lachnospiraceae > Butyrivibrio. The sequence continues at coordinate 14,316 of NZ_JAHA01000001.1, forward strand.
AACAGGAAAGATCCAGCTGATCCAATGTTAATGCTCGGTCAATGTATTTATTATGGGACTTGATATTAGCATTCCCCTTCATGCTCTGTTCTCTCTCTCCAGAGACTGTTTCATAAACGCAGTATCCGAAGAAGGTTAAGGAAAAGGAGAAACAAGTTCCATTTTCCGCAGGTCATCAAACCCCATTTTTCTTATATTCACCGAAATTAATCAGGGGTCTGTCTTTATCCTGTCAGATGCCGCCTGATTTCCCGGAAGGTCAAACCTTACTCCTTCCCCGATCCATCTGTCCAGAAAACTCTTGGATATCTGCACGCAGATGCCGCCAAAGTGGTCCGTGGGCTCTATCCAATGATTGGAGTGAAGCTCTCCGCTGTTCACAATGCACCAGTCTCCGGGAAGAAGCTGCATGTTTTTGCCGTCTATGTTCATCTTTATCCGGCCTTCTGTTGTAAGGTTAAACTCCACATTCCTATGCCAATGCAACGATGTAAAAATATCAGTTCCATCAAAAGAATGGTTGAAAATCCGAACGGGCACCTGATTATAGATAAATGCCTCGCTCTCGTAGTGCTCTGCCATTTATACCTCCCCCAAGCACAGCTTTTAACTGCCGATCACCGTCTTGATATCTACGCAATCAGCCATTTTTTTGCCTCCACGGCTGTTAGGATGGAGGCCGTCTCCGATATGACAGGGGCCTTGCATGAATCCCGTCTTTGCGGTCTTCCAACCTCTCTGTCAAAGTCAAAGAATCCATCAATGGACTCACCTTTCCTTATCCAGTCGTTCACTTCGTTTCTTACTTTTTCAAATTTCGGTAACCACGCCTTCGGATAATCTTCATTTCCGCAAGGAGTTATGGTGCCAAAAAATACTTCCGCTCCATTCTCGTGAGCACAATCCGCTATTTTTCTGTATCCCTCGATAATATCCGCTGCGGGAGTACTGCTGTTTTTACCCTCAAGCTGCACCGGATGCATGATGTCATTGATCCCTATCAACACCATCACAGTATCCACCTCGTCCAGCTCAAAGACATCGCGTTCAAAGCGCTTAACTCCGGCTTCCCCAAAGAAAATGAGTCTTTTCCCTGCTTCAGGCACGAAGGTTGCATCGTCCACCAGCCTGTTGCCGCCAATGCCGCAGTTTATAAAGGACACCCTGCCAAAAAAGCCATCATAAAGCCGTCTCTGCAGTGCATTGGTATAGAAAGACATGTGAGTGATGGAATCACCAAAAAGCCGCTACTGTCCTGATATCATCCGAAGCCATCACCTGAACGGCATCAAATCCCGTAAACATCCTCATCATGTGAAAATTCGGGTCATCTTTGATATAAGGTGCAATTACTGCCACAGGAGCCCTGTCGGCATCCAGTCCG
>NZ_JAHA01000002.1 GCF_000526935.1 Butyrivibrio sp. FCS014
CGCTCATGCCTCTGGCCTTCTGCATGATGTTGAGGGCATGGTCACTGATTCGCTCGTAGTCGGTGATGCAGTGGAGCAGCACTGATAGTGTATGGCTGTCCTTGTTGCCAAGGTGATGGGCGTTGATCTGCATGAGGTAGGTTCCCAGCTGGTCCTCGTAGGTGTCCACCTTTCTCTCAAGGTAGTCCACCTCCTCTGCCTCTTTTTCATCGAACTCGGTCAAAAGACCTATCGCCTTCGCCATGGCATCGTGGCTCATGGTAGCCATTACGATGGCTGCCTGACGGGCCTGCTCAAGAGCAAAGGGCGGGTTTTGAAAGAAATCTGGGATCCAGAGTTCTGATACCCTGCTGGTCTTCCTGCTCTCTCTTCTCCGCCTCGTCGATGGGAATGGTCTTGAGAGCCAGAGTAACAAGGATCTCCGAGAAAGGCAGCATAAGAGGTGTTGCCACCAGGTTCACCAGTGTATGTATTCCGGCGATTCCCACCATGCCGATCTGACTGTCCATGAAAGCAAAGTTCACAACGGAGTGGATTGCATAGAACAGGATCATGAAGGTGGTTGCCTTTATGACATTGAAATACAGATGCATGAGGGCAGTTCTCTTACCGTTCTTGTTGGCACCGAAGGATGAGAGGATAGCTGTGATACAGGTACTACCTCAGCACCGATGACAACGGGAATTGCCACATCGTACTTGATCTTGACCGAAAGTGAAAGAGCCTGCAATACACCGATGGTTCCGGCGGAGCTCTGAATAGTCATTGTAAAAAGAATGCCCACAAGGAATCCCAGAAGAGGATTGCTGAAGGATGTCAGAACTCTCTTGAATCCCTCCACGTCCTTAAGGGGAGATACCGCATCGGACATGGTGCTCATTCCGAACATAAGCACAGAAAATCCAAGAAGGATTGTTCCGATGTTTTTCTTCTTGTCATTTTTGGAAAACATGTAAAGAGCAATACCCACAAGTGCCAGAAAAGGCGTAAAGGACTTGGGCCTTTAAAAGATTTATAAAGAAATTGTCACTGCTGATGGCATTAAGTGAAAGCAGCCACGCTGTAAATGTTGTACCCAGGTTAGCTCCCAGGATAACGTTTACCGCCTGCTTAAGAGTCATGATACCCGAGTTAACCAGGCCCACAACCATGACAGTTGAAGCTGATGAAGACTGAACCAGTGGCAGTCACTCCAACTCCAAAGAGATATGCGATGATGGGGATGCTCCCGTCACTCTGGCCAGAACGCTCTCAAGCTTGCCGCCTGCTGCCTTTGTGAGACCACCGCTCATTACATTCATTCCGTAAAGGAACATGGCCAGTCCACCGACCAGTCCCGCGATTAAGCTAAAAACTTCTAACGAATCCATTTCTCCTCCGTTTATTCCGCAAAAATACTAGATGTACAGGTATATATTACAGGAATTACCTAAAAATTACCATAAATTTTTGAGCGAAATCAAATAACATCAAAGGTGCTTTATCATCCGGATGTATCTGCCGAACTTGGGATTTCCGGAAACAGCTCTTTTCCCGCCCTTGTATTCGTTGCCGTAAATGTTCTCCTCGACATTGACTTCATCCATCACTTCAAAGCCAAGCTTTTCGCACATCCTGACGGATGCGGTGTTTTTCGGCCTTCACCAAGGTCTGCACCGAGTCAAACTGCAGTATGTCCCTGCCGTAATCAAGGATCGCGCTGCAGGCTTCGAGAGCATATCCCTGTCTCTGGAATTCCATCCCCACAAGGAATCCCAGCTCCACCTGGTCAAATCCGTTCCTTACCGAGTAACCGGCCCTTCCTATGATCCTGCCGTCTTCTATCCTTTCAAGGGTCCAGACTCCGAAGCCCATAAGCTCGTAGACCTTCTTAATATAGTCCCGTTGGTAGCGCTTTTCATCCTCCGGGTCCTCAAAGAGCCCCTCCATGTACCTTGTCATCTCCGGGTCCGCATAGAGCTTGTAGAACTCATCCACGTCTTCAACCGTGGTCTCCCTTATTACAAGGCGCTTCGTCCTCATAAGCTCCCAGGGCTCCCCGGCGTAGCGCTGGTAGACCTTCACGAAGGAATCCATCTCCACGTCCGTTATGCCGCTGAATATATACTTTGCTTCGGGAAAAGAGAAATCGGCTCCGATCCCCTCCTGCATTCCCACTACGTAATAGCCTTCATCCAGCAGCTCTTTTCCCGCGGCCGCAAGGTCAGTGATCACAAGAGAAGTGGTTTTGTCAAAGCCGGAAAGCTCCGGCAGTTCCCCATTACAGGCGTAGACTGCGGCCGAATCATAGCCGCAGTCCTTAATATACTTCATTGTTTCAGAGATATCGCCGCTTAGCTTTGTGGCCTCACGGTCCTTTTCATCCAAAAGGAAAACAACCGTCCTTAGCAATTAAAGCATCTCCTTTTCATAGGTGATCTGATAGCCCTTAAGCAGAGGCTCTTCTTTGCACCTTTCTTCTATTCTTTCTATTATTATCTTAGCATCATCCTGGTCTGTGTCGGTAATAATCACCAGCGCAGTATTGTTGTCTATGGTAAATACATCAGTGCAGCGCAGGCTCTCGGAGATAATCTTGCCAAACTCAACCATTGTATCAAGATTTATCTCTTTTCCATCTTCTCCGGTAACTGTGAAATGGATCAGTACAGAATTTATGACGGAGTTGTCGCCAAGTCTTACCAGCAGCCTGTATATCTCTCGAAGCTTGGTGTTCTCAACCTTATAGGGTTTCTTGGATTTATTTCTCTCTCCAAGGATGGTCCTGACTTCCGCAATTCCCGTAGCATTGGCTCTGGATGAGTCCTCCCCGGCAAAAAGCTCTTCATCATAGAGAATATAGCTGTGCTTACCGGAGTTCTTTACTATATAAAGAGCCTTATCAGCCTTTTTGAACAGTGTATCATAGTCGGACGTGTCCTCGCTTGCTACCTTAACCGCGCCTATGGAGATACCGAGAGGAATGTTCATGTTCTCACCAAGATTCCGCTTTGCCATGGTCATAAGCTGCGTGTTGAGGTTTTCAGTTCTGGCTTCCAGCTGCTGTTCTCCGATGCCCCTGTAAAATGCCACGAACTCGTCGCCGCCGATCCTGCAAAGAATATCCTCGTTTCCGGCATTCTCCTTAAGTATCCTTGCCAGATCGATGAGGATTCTGTCGCCCATGTCATGGCCAAACAGGTCGTTTACGGGCTTGAAGTTATCCAGGTCCAGTACAGCCAGTACTCCTTCGCCCTCCTTGCAGGCCACGGACATAGCCTCCCTGGCGCCTCTCTTATTGAGAAGTCCCGTAAGAGGATCAATTGTTGCTTCTTTCTGAAGGCGCTGGACATTGCCGAGCTTGGCAACCATGTTGCCTATTGCCCAACCGATGTACAGAACCAGAAGGAAGCAGACCGCATACAGATACAATCTGAAATAAGTGCGCTCAAAAATCTGTGACTCCTTGGTCCACAGGGAAGGCCTCGTCCCTTACAACAATATTACCCGAGGCATCAAGGATTTCCACATGGAATACATAATCTCCGTAAGGCAGATTCGTGAAGGACAGCTGCTCCATATCCTTCTGATTACAGGTTATACCTTCATCATCTGCCCCCTCCAGATACATGTGTATCAGCGGGTTGGACAAAGTGTAATTCATAACGGCAACATCAAACTGTACACGGGAGGAGGTGGCGGGAATGTGATAAACCCCATCCTTCGGAATGATCTCCTCATCTCCCACACTGAGCCTGGAAATCCTGATCTCATACTCACTGTTGAAATTATCATAGTTGACGGTGGATATTCGCCTTACACCATCGATACATGGGATGTAGAGCCTCTCACCGTTAAGTGCATAACTTGCATTGGAGGTGATTGAAGTCTGAAGTCCTCTGTTTCTGTTAAGGAGCATATAATTGTAGTTGCCATCGTTAAGAAGGTCCCTCTCGTCAACCACAAAGATGCCTCCGCTGGACATTACCCAGGCTTTCTCATCGTTAGAGATGAACACATCATAGTTGTTGCTGTAGGGGAAGTTCTCCAGCCTTCTTATCTCATGGCCGTTGTCATAGTAAAGTGCATTACTGGTGACATAGATGAAACCTCCCTTACAAGGAACGATCTTCATAACCACCAGGGCCATAAGCCCATCTTCAACGCCTATGGTCTTAACCAGCTTTCCGCCTTCAATAACATAGATACCGTCACCGTCAGAGCCCACAAGATATGTGCCGTCGTCCTTCTGAACCACGCAAAGAGGCTGGGTCTTTATGCCTTCATATTCACCAATCTTCCAGATGACCTTATCATTATTGATAAGGGTAATCCCCACGTTGCTGCCGGCAATTATCCTTCCGTCCGACAGTTCCTTGGTAAACCTGAATTTATCTCCCTCAGCGTTTCCGTTTTTGGAGTTAAAATATTGTATGGTCCCGTCAGGCTTCATTTCAATAAGTCCGTGGGGCCCGTAGGTGCTGAACCACAAATTCTCCTTGCTGTCGCACATGATGTTCCTGATCCGCACATCCTTAAGATACTCCGGGTGCGGTATGGGAACGGAGTAATAAGTTTTCAGATCGATGGTAACAAGTCCGTTTCCCGTTCCTGCGTAAAGAAGTCCATCCTTGACGATAACGCTGTTTACCACGTCTTCATCTACTTTTGCCCTGGAAAAGATGTCCTCAAAGGGATTCCAGGAATACTTCTTAACGCCCTGCTTGCTGGAGGCAAACCATACATTGCCCTGATAATCTATAAGTATATTGACTACGGAGCTGTCAAAATTGTCATCGGAAAGATCCGTCACTGTCCCCTTGTCGGAGATGAAGCCAAGTCCGTTCTCACAGGCCACAAAATATCCCTTGAACTCCTTGGAATACAGAATGTCGTTGAAATACGTCAGACTTCCGCAATACTTCTTGGATAAAAGATCCGTGGAGTTATCCTTAATGTATATCTTACCGGTAAGATTGGTGCTGGTTCCGACAATATAGTTTCCCTCTTCCTCTGCTGTCACAACGGTATAGTCCCCGGCAAGAACATACAGTATTTTCCTGTCCCTGAATATCACAAGACTTCCGTCATTCTTTACCCCGGCAACCGTATCCCCGCTGGCACTGAGCTTATTAAAGCTCATGAAGCTGTTCTCTTCATAAACTTCAATCTCTTCCTCGGGAGTGATCCTGCTAAGCTGCTTGATGGTGGCAACATATATATTGCCTTCATTGTCTTCCGTAATAGCCCTTATGGCATTGGCGGGAAGGCCCAGATCGACATTGTAAAATCTTACGGCTCCGGTATCGCAGTTATAGCAGCCAACGCCGCTGTCGTTGGTTCCTATCCACAGAAGACCCTTCCTGTCCACAAACAGCGCGGTAACATTCTTGATCCTGGAATCGATATCCGCCGGATAAAATCTGTAACCGTCATACCGGTACAACCCGGCATAAGACCCAACCCAGATGTATCCATCCTTGGTCTGGGCAATGGCATTGATCTCCATTGATTCAAGTCCGGTATCCGCATTATAGAGATTGCCGGCATACTCCGAGCCGAAATCGGCCGCATAGATACGTGATCCGGTCAAAAGAGACATCAAAAGAGCCGGAAGCAGAATAAGCGCAGCAGCTGTCTTTTTTCTCTTCTTAAAAATAAAGCGGCCTATTCTGAGCAGCCCTGAAGCGACAATAATACAAACGGCCTTATCGGGTATATCTACAAAAGCCTCACCCAGGAAAGAATTAAGAACAGGAATATCCATATATAGGGCGATATTGTCTATAAGCCCGTCGCCCCAAGCATTTCCTGTCCTTCCGCCATACATTATTATATTAATTGGAGTTGATATAAGAGCCGCAACCACTCCGGAAAGAACGGCTGCAGAAATGAATCCGAAGTAATCCCTGTCCTCCCTGGGATAAAGCATACCAACAGCAACTCCTATCCCGGCGGATACGAGCATGTAAGGCAGTGCGACAGGGTCTCCAAAGGAGATGACCAGGTTGAAAAGAATACCACATAAAGCTCCGGCTACTGGGCCCAGTTTGATGGCCACCATAATGGTTCCGACAGCATCAAACCAAACCGGAGCTTCATACATCGATGCGAGGCTTCTTCCACAATAGTCAATGCCGACACACAGAAGTATAAAAATCCAGTTCTTCCAAGATTTCAACACTTTCATATCATAATTCTATCATTATGACAGTAACTACTCAACGGATTAGTGATTAAAAAACGCTAAAAAACGGGGCAGAACCCATTTTTCAGCGTTAACAATTTGTTTACAATTAATTAAAAGAATGGTTACTTCAAATCATCTTTTAGACATAAAGGCTTGTTAATATAATATTGTCAGATGAGTTAAGACAATACCAAATAAAACTTTTTCATAATATGCCAGGTAAGGAAGCTTACCTGGCATCCTCCCTTTTTAGGGGCTTTTTTTATTTTGCGATACAGCGCAGGTCAATTAGCCAATCCCTGAAGAAAATTCTCAACACCGGCAACAGCTGACTCTTCGTCGCTGCCGTCAGCTATAACGGTAACAGCTTCTCCTGAAGAAAGGCTCAGAGTCATCATCCCCATGATGCTCTTAGCGTTCACCTTCTTGGACTGAGCCTCAATGTGTACTGTGCTCTCATATCTGCTGGCAAGCTGTACCAGCTCAGCAACAGGTCTGGCCTCAAGTCCTCTGGGCAACTTGATTTCGATAGATTTTGTGATCATAATATCCTCCTCTAAGATCTTAAACGATCAGCAAGCTCACTCAGTTTTCTGAGCCTATGGTTCACACCCGATTTGCCTACCGGCGGATCCAGGTATTTACCGAGTTCCAAAAGGGTTGCGTCAGGATGTTCCAGTCTCACTTCAGCCATATCCCTGAGACTCTCCTGCAATTTGTTAAAGCCGTAATGATCCCTGATGTATGTGATGTCATCGATCTGCTTGGTTGCAGCGTTGACAGTCTTCGTTATGTTAGCAACTTCACAGTTCACCCTTCGGTTAATGGAATTCCTCATCTCCTTCACAATCCTGAGATTTTCAAGATTCATAAGACTCACGGGAGCTTCCATTATATTAAGAAGATCAACAATACCTGCGCCCTCCTTGATGTAGAGGACATGGTATTTCTTCCTTAGCACAATCCTGGCTTCGATATCAAAATCCTCGATCAGCTCCTGAAGCTGTCTCGCCTGCCCCTCAAAGGAACAGACAAATTCCAGATGATAACCCTTGTTTGGATCACTGATGGAACCATTGCATAAAAAAGCGTCTCGAAGGAATGCCCTTTTACAGCAGGAATTCTTCGTAACCATGGGATTGACTCCATCCTCAAGATTTCTGATCCTGCCCTCCGAATCCATGACCCGGATCGCCTTAAGAATCGATTCCGATTGCGCCGCATCAAGGAGCACCGGCCTGTAAATGCGCCCATTATAGCGGACCTCGCCGTTTTCCTCCAAAATGCTAGTAACTATATTAAATGCTTTTTTTAATAATGTAAAGAACTTTCTAAGTACAGGACGGCGTAAATTTACTGTAGGATTCGAAAGGGTAGATTGCCCCTGTGATCAGTTCAGATGTTCAAACCTTACTCATTATAGCGCCTGGTTGGAGGACAGTTCAAGGCTGTCATTCTAATCCTTGGTCTGTAGTCAAGCAGATCAAGGATAGGTGTGCGCTCTGGCGCACTTTATTCAAAGGCAGAGGCGTCAGCCTCTGGCTTCCTTTTAGAACAGTTTCCAGATGTAGTTATGCATTCCGATGCTCATCCACTTCTTCAGCTCTGAACTAAGCTCTACCTGTATGCTATCGACATACTTTCCCCACGCCGGATGGGAATACTGTTTTTCTCTTACATGCGCTACTACAGTCTCTACTTCTTCTGCCCCAGCAGCCTTAGGCATTACTGTCTTCTGGTAACGCACAAGTTCCAGCATATCCCTTTTGTTCCATGTATAGGCACTGAGTCTTGCCATCTTATCAGCGCCTTTTCGACTCCAGCCCATTGGAGTCATGCTCATTCTTTTTGACAGGACATGACTGACATGACCTTCAGTACTACATCCAGGAATCCTCCTGTATCTAAGCCTTGTCTTGGCTGCAGACCAGTTATCAAGTATATAATCAGCGCCTTCTTGCACACGTTTCATTTCCTTGTCGTTTGAGGCATGATATTCAAGCATATCTACCACAGACAGGAAATCTTCCTTACTTCCATCCTTGATCATTTCACAGAGAAGCTTTCTGGCATCATCAGCACTATCCATCAAATGGTTTGTCATCTTTATCAGGTATTTTTTGAGGTGGAACTCGTCCATCACATATGTGATGCCACTTATCCTTTTTCCCCCAGCCTTAATCCAGGCTCCACCATCTGCTCCTAGGTATATCCTCTTTATGCTGCTTATGTCATAGTTGTTGTCAATATATGTGTAGACTTCATCCCAGAGTTCACTGTTTGCTTTGCCTTCATAAGAACCACAGAAGAAATGGGCATTAACAAGGTGATGTCTTGTACTCTTGGGAGCATCCTTTTCAATGCCCTCATGAACATAGATAAGCTTGTTTATCATTCCATTGAGTTTTCTTCCATACTGGTTGACCTGGAGATCCCCCTTTTCCTTCTGGAACTGAAGCGACACATGATCTTCATCAGCCTCTATATACAGATACTCAACCTTGCGTTTTCTGCCTCTTCTTTTCTGTTCCTTGGGGAACTCGAGAGCATGTATCTTATCCTTTACAGTCTCTTTGCTGACCTCATCAAGGATGCTTGCTGCTTGTCCACCTTTACGATAAGAGGTCTGAACGCTCTCTGATAAGAGCTGTGCTATGGCATCTTCTGACATCCTTTCATGAGGGTCAAATGAAAGCATGTCATCCAGTAGATATCTGCGTTCTCCAGTCACCTTGTTCTTAAACAGTGTCTTGGAAAACATAACCTTTCCAATTGAGGTGATAAGAGACTTCTCGTCAGTCCTTACCACTTCCCATCTTTCCTTTCTCACAGGACTGTCTTTTAATATCTGGTTGCAGGTTGTAAGGGTTTCAGAAATGTAATCCAACGCCATCTGAAGCGCTTCATTCCTGACCTTGTATATGAAACCTGCAAAGTCTCTCGGATCCTCTGAAAAATCTTTTGATGCCTTCTGAAGATTTGGTACTCCATTCTCAATAAAATGCTGTATACTATTTAACACAAGGGGACTCCTCCGTTTGGTTATTTTGGCTTGGACACCGTAAATAACTATATCACGAAGGAAATCCCCTTTTTCAATTAATCCTACAAAAACTTTACGCTAGCTAAGTACAGCAGGGTCGTCAGGTTGCAGAAACAGCGCAGTATTGCCGCTTTCGTCGGGTCCCACATAGCCGGCCATTGTCACTATGGCAGCAAGCTCTGCCAGCTGACAGTGGCGGGACGTACCTATGCGTTTTGCCAGTTCCTCTTTTACCTCTGTAGAAAAAGACATCTCTCAACGTGCCTCTTTAACATCTCTGTGAGAGAGCTTAAGTCCGAACTTACCATCAGACCCTTTAAGCTTCTCATATATCTCATTAGCTATGGTGACGCTTCGGTGCTGACCACCGGTACAGCCTATGGCCACCACCAGCTGGTATTTGCCTTCCTTGATGTAGCCGGGGATCAGGAATTTCAAAAGATCCTCCAGCTTGTCCACAAATTCTCCGCACTCAGGAAAACTTTTGACGTAGTCCTGCACCGGCTTGTCGTTGCCGGTCTGATGCTTGAGATCCTCTATATAATAGGGGTTTGGCAGGAACCTGACATCAAACACCAGGTCCGCATCAGAGGGAATACCGTACTTAAAACCAAAGGAAAGGATGTTCACCATCAGCGAGTTGTACTCTTCATTGTGGACGAAGATCCTGTCCAACTCACCCTTGAGCTCCCTGGTAAGAAGGTTGGAGGAATCGATAACATAGTCCGCCTTCTTCTTAACCTCGGCAAGAACCTCCCTCTCCTTGGCAATGCCGTCTTCGAGCCTGTCTCCGGCGGCATTCATGGGATGTATCCTTCTGGTCTCCTTGTATCTCTTTATAAGTACGGCGTCGCTGGCATCCATAAACAGGATCTCCACGGGGATACCCCTCTCCTTCATGGAATCAATGATTCCGGCAACACCCTCAAAGCTCTGCCCCGCTCTGGCATCAATACCAAGAACAACCTTGGTTATACCGCTGTCGGGCATGGTAATAAGCTCCGTGAACTTCTCTATAAGGGACACGGGAAGATTATCAACGCAGTAAAATCCCGCATCCTCAAGCATATGAATGGCTGTGGCCTTACCGCCGCCGCTCATCCCCGTTACTATAACAAATCTCATAGTGATGCTCCTTCTTGAAAATCACCAACCATGATAACTTCAGGCTCTAACATGATTCCGGAATTCTCAAAAACCCTCTCCCGGACCTTACCTATAAGCTCGTAGACCTGTGCAGAAGTGGCATTTCCCTTGTTTACCACGAAGCCGCAGTGTTTCTCGGAAACGCAGGCATCTCCAACGCTAAAGCCCCTAAGCCCCGCTTCCTCTATGAGCTTGCCCGCAAAATTGCCCTGGGGTCTCTTAAAGGTTGAGCCGGCACTTGGATATTCCAGAGGCTGTTTCTCCTTGCGCTTTAAAGCCAGCTCCTTCATCCTCTCAGAAATGGCTTCGGAGTCTCCCTTTGCAAGGTCAAGGATAACAGACAGAACGATATGTCCCCTTCCCTTGATGGCACTGGTCCTGTAGCCAAATTCCATGTTTTCGTTGCTGATGGTCATAACTTCGCCCTTGGGATCAAGGACAGTAACCTCTCTGGTAATGAGCTTCATCTCTCCGTCATAGGCCCCGGCGTTCATGATCATTGCGCCGCCAATGGTTCCCGGTATCCCGGCTGCAAACTCGAAGCCGGTAAGACTGTTATCTCTGGCAAAAGAGGCAATGGCTGAATTCAGTACTCCGCTTTCAGCATAAATACTGCTCTCTCCCTCAAGTCTTAATTCGCAAAAGCGCTCTAAGGAGACGACTATTCCATCAAAGCCCTTATCGGACACCAGAAGATTGCTTCCGTTTCCCACAACGAAATAAGGGAGTTCCAGATTCCGCACGAGCTTCATGATGCCCTGCAGCTGATCCAAATCTCCCGGTTTTACAAATAAGGCGGCAGGCCCACCGGTCCTGAAGGTGGTGTGCCTGCTCATGGGTTCGTTTAATAATATGTTTTCTTCTGAGACAATCTGTCCCAGATGTTCAATGATCTCTTTATTCAAGTACTGTAGACCTCATCAACCGCAAACCAGTTTGGCTGCTCCGTATACGCCGGCATCATTTCCAAGCTTTGCAAGTGCGAACTTAGCATCAGCACAGCCAGGGAATACAAATTCCTTAAAGCTGGGCATAAGAAGATCAAAGAGCATATCTCCTGCCTTTGAAACTCCGCCGCCAAGAACGATGATCTCAGGGTTTACAACAGAAGCAACTGCTGCGATTCCCTTTCCAAGATAGTATCCGTACTGATCAGCAATCTCTTTTGCCACTTTATCTCCTGCCTTGGCTGCATCAAAGATGTCTCTGCACTCGAAATCCTTGCCGCGAAGTACGCTGTCCTCATCAGTCTTTGCAAGAACTCTCTTTGCAATCCTTACTGCACCTGTAGCGGAAGCATACATCTCAAAGCATCCGTGGTTGCCACAGCCGCACGTCTCGGGCTCATCGTCAACAAGGTGAAGGTGTCCGATCTCTCCGCCTGATCCCTTTGCGCCGTTGAGGATCTTGCCCTCAACGATGATTCCGCCGCCTACACCTGTTCCCAGGGTAACCAGGAGCATATTGGGATAACCCTGTCCGCCGCCCTTCCAGGCTTCACCGAGGGCTGCTACGTTGGCATCGTTTCCTGCCTTAACAGGGAGCTTCAATTTGGAGTGAAGTTCGTTTACAACATTTACCTTCTCCCAGCCAAGGTTAACTGCCTGATGGCAAACACCGTCAGCGTTTACGGCACCGGGAACACCGATACCTGCACCTACAACCTGGGTGTCTTCTATATTCTTTTCCTTCATCTTGGCTCTGATGGAGTCCGCGATATCAGGAATGATATTCTCTCCGTGATTCTCTGTTCTTGTGGGGATCTCCCAGAAATCCACCTTCTCGCCGGTCTCTGTAAGAAGGCCGATCTTAACTGTTGTTCCTCCAACGTCTGCGCCAAATACGTAACGTGCCATGGTATATTCTCCCTTCAATATGTATGTAATCTGTATACTCCGTGATAACGGATTGCTCCGCTTCGCTCTCGCAATCCTACATACATTCGGAATCCGCACTGTCGTGCTACTTCCTCATGTATGTTCGCATCCCAAGGTCAATGAGTCCTTTGTGCAAGCACAGGACTCATTGACTTTGGTCTGCTTTATCACTCATCATCATCATCTTCACTGCGTCTTCTTGCCAGTGAGTTCTGTACACGGTTATACAGCTCCTGAGCTGCATTGTAGCCCATGGCCTTCTGTCTGTGGTTAACTGCTGCCGACTCACAGATAACAGCCAGGTTTCTTCCGGGTCTTATAGGGATCCTGTGGCAGACCACCTTGTTGCCAAGGTACTCTGTGTACTCCTCCTCAAGACCGAGTCTGTCGTATTCCTTGTCCTTGTCCCAGTCCTCAAGCTTGATGACCAGGTCAATATTCTGTGTTTCCTTAACGCTTGATACACCATAAAGGGTCTTAACATCGATGATACCAACACCGCGCATCTCGATGAAATGCTTGGTGATATCGGGAGCAGATCCGATCAGCGTCTCGTCGCTGACACGTCTTATCTCTACCACGTCATCGGACACAAGACGGTGTCCTCTCTTGATAAGCTCGATGGCTGTCTCCGACTTACCGATTCCGCTCTCACCGGTGATGAGAACGCCTACGCCGTAGACATCCACCAGCACTCCGTGGATGGAAATGCAGGGAGCAAGCTTAACGTTGAGCCATCTGATGATCTCCGCCATGAAAGCGGAAGTTGATTTCTTGGTTATAAATACGGGGACCTTCTCCTCGACAGCTATTTTTATAAAAGTAGGATCCGGAGCAAGTTCCCTGCAGAATACCACGCCGGGTATATCAAAGGAAAGGAACTCCCTGTACATATCTTCCTTTTTGTCCTGGGGGAAAGATTCCATATAGGTATATTCTACGAATCCGATAACCTGAAGCCTGGACGCTTCAAAGTGCTCGAAGTATCCTGCCAGCTGAAGGGCCGGTCTGTTGATATCCGGCTGGGTTATCCTGATCTTCTTGACATCTATCTCAGGAGTAAGATTTTCAAGCTTCATTTTTTCAATGATAGTTTTTAAACTTACACTCGACATGCTGAGCCTCCTTGGTGTTATTTGGTTCCAACATCAAACCACATAATATCATAGAAATACGGGTTCTTCAATTATCCTGACGGAAGAAGTCGTATATCTGCTGTGCTATATTTTCGGGGATTTCAGGCACTTTGGAGAGCTCCTCCACTGAAGCCTGCCTTATCTCCTCTATGGACCTGAAATTCTTCATAAGAGCCTTGCGCCTTGCGGGGCCGATGCCCGGAATGTCATCCAGAGAGCTCTTTACCTGGGCCTTGCTCCTTAAGGATCTGTGATACTCAATGGCAAATCTGTGGGCCTCGTCCTGGATCCTTGTTATGAGCTTAAAGCCCTCGGACCTGGTGTCGATGGGAAGTTCTACATTATTAAAGTAAAGACCTCTTGTCCTGTGGTTGTCGTCCTTGACCATTCCACAGACAGGAATATTGATCCCAAGCTCTTCAAGAACCTTAAGACATATATTGACCTGTCCACGTCCGCCATCCATAAGGATAAGATCCGGGAACCTGGTAAAACTTCCAAATCTTGCATCAATGTCCCTGACCTGAAGCTCATGCTTCTCCTCTATGCCGTGAAGAAGGCGCCTTGTGAGCACCTCATGCATGCAGGCGTAATCGTCCGGTCCGGACACAGTCTTTATCCTGAACTTTCTGTAATCACTCTTCTTGGGCTTGCCCTTCTCGTAGACCACCATGGATCCCACGTTGGCAAAACCGCTGATATTGGAGATATCGTAGGCCTCCATCCTCTCAAGGCCCTTGATACCAAGCAGGTTTTCAATCTCCTTGACGGCACCGATTGTCCTGCCCTCTTCGCGCTTGATGCGCTCCTTGTCCTTGGAGAGCACCAGCTCGGCGTTCTGGGCCGCAAGCTCCATGAGCTTCTCCTTCTGGCCCCTCTCGGGAACGGTGATATACACGCGGCTTCCCTTGCGCTGGGTCAGCCACTTCTCGATGATCTCCATATCATCAATGACCTCAGGCAGCATCAGTTCCCTTGGGATAAAAGGTGTTCCCGCATAGAACTGTTTGACGAAGTTCATGAGGATCTCCGCCTTGGGATTCTCCGACACATGTGTCATGTAGAAGTGTTCCCTGCCGATAAGCCTTCCGTCCCTGACAAAGAACACCTGGACCACCGCATCCTTGTCATCCGCGGCGATGGCCACTATATCTTTATCCTCCATGGAGGAATCCGTCATCTTCTGTTTCTGGGCAACCACCTTAACACTGGCAAGAAGATCCCTGTACTTGGCAGCATTCTCAAAGTCCAGCTCCTCGGATGCCGCCTCCATCTTCTGCTCCAGGTCTTTTATAATAGGAGAATAATTGCCCCCGAGAAACTCCAGCGCCTTATCAATCCTTGCTCTGTACTCCTCCTGTGAAACGTTGCCTGTACAGGGGCCGCAGCACTGCTTCATGTGGTAGTTAAGACATTGGCGCTCAGCACCTATCTCTTTTGGCAAAGAGCGGTTGCAGGTCCGAAGGCCGTAGAGTTTATTTATAAGTTCAATGGTGTCCTTGACTGCGGCTGCGCTGGTGAAAGGGCCGAAGTACCTGGACTTGTCTTTTTTCATAAGACGGGAAAAGAGTATACGGGGAAACGCCTCGGATACGGTGACCTTTATGTAGGGATAGGTCTTGTCATCCTTGAGCATGGTGTTGTAGCGGGGACAGTGCTCCTTGATGAGGTTGTTCTCAAGAACCAGCGCCTCCAGCTCCGAGTCCGTAACTATATATTCAAAACGGGCGATCTGCTTGACCATCATGTCTATCTGAGGTCCGCGCCCTATGTTGGAACGAAAATAAGACCTTACACGGTTGTGCAGGTTGATGGTTTTGCCCACATACATAATGGTGTCGTTGGCATCGCGCATTATGTAGACCCCGGGATTCTTGGGGAGTTTTTTCAGTTCTTCCTTGATATCGAAGTTTGACATATAAATATTAAACCACTAACTTCGGGAGTTTAAAAGAGGAATGTAAGCCCGAAATCAGTGGTTCAACAAAGAGGAAAAAAGGATACTAAGGGTCGGCTACATTGGCGTCATCAGAGATTATCCTTAAGATATCTCTCCAATGCTTTTGCAGCCTCTATTTCATCCGCGCCATCGCAGATAAGGGTCAGAGTCTGGCCATTTTTGATACCCAGACTCATCAGGCCAAAGAGATGCTTGGCATCCGTACTTTGGCCGTTGCCCTTGGCTGTAATGGAGCAGTTGAAAGCATTTGCCAGTTTTATAAGACCGCCTGCGGCAATGCATGTACGCCCTCGGGGTCAGTTATAACATATTCGATGATCTTCATATCTCAACATTAAAGTGCTCGAAAAGAATCTTCTCAGCCTCGGGATTCCACAGACCTGCGTGATTCTTGCAGGAAACTGCAAGCTTCGCAAACAGAGGATTTGTCTCTCCCAGTTTCTCAAAGTCATCTATTGCAGTAAGAGGCATGTTGATCTGTGTATAGCAGAGCTTCTTGCCGCCGGGTATTCCGGGAAGATTGCAGGTTGTCTCAGCAACGCTGTCCAGGCCGCCGATATGTGTAACCATTACGGAAGGGTTGATCTCTCCTTTGCAGCAAGCTCAAGGGCCTCAAGAAGGTCGTCGTTGTTGCCGCCGGTGGTTCCCAGAATATGTGTGCTTGTGTAATGTGCATTGTACAGGTTGATCTCAGACTTGAACTGATTGTCTGTGGGACCTGCAAAGAAGTTCATGCAGCCGTCAAAAGCAAGGAGCCTGTCGCCCATCTCGGCAACGCTTCTTACGGGAACATATACGAATACGTCGTCGTAGCCGTGTCCCTCTGTGATCTCCATAAGCTTCTCTTCTGCATCAGCTCCTGATGAATTGAAGTAGATGAGCTCAACACCCTTCTCTTTTGCAAACTCAGGGCTGATAACGCTGGCAGCTCTCTTAAGCTTTGCGTCATCAAGATCTGTTACAACAATTCTCCTGGGCTTGTTCTCGAAACGAAGTCCATAGCTTACGGCGCCAAGACCCATAGGTCCGCAGCCGCCCATGATAAGGATGTTTTCCACCCTCCTTGGTTCCCATTGCATGATTGTAGTTCTGCTTGTTGGTGTGGTAATTTGCATGATATCCGCCGATGATGCAGCTCATGGGCTCACCAAGGGATGCCTGATAGAAGCTCTCTCCGTTGTAAGGAAGAAGCGCATCCAGTTCCATTACCTCATGAGGCATGATGCAGTAGGTAGCATCTCCGCCGCAGAAACGATAGGAATATCCGGGTGAATCAAGCTTGCCCTGATAGTTGAGGGCGGGCTGAAGTGCCCACTTGTCACCAACCTTATATTTGTCTTTCCACTTCTCGCCCACTTCTACGATAACGCCTGAGCACTCATGTCCTGTAATAATAGGATTAACGTCGATATCCTTGGGTGCTCTCTTGTGGTTCTTGCCCTGCTTGGCCAGCTTGTAAGTTGACATGCAGATACTGTCACTGATCACCTTTACAAGTATTTCATCGTCCTTGATCTCGGGGAGCTCAAACTCCTCAAGTCTAAGGTCCATTTCTCCGTACATTCTGACAGCTCGTGTCTTCATAATAATTCACCTCCAAATGGTTTAGCTCATCCTTCAAAAGATGCGCTGAT
Organism: Butyrivibrio sp. FCS014; assembly: GCF_000526935.1. Lineage (GTDB taxonomy): Bacteria > Bacillota > Clostridia > Lachnospirales > Lachnospiraceae > Butyrivibrio. The sequence continues at coordinate 16,966 of NZ_JAHA01000002.1, forward strand.
CTCGTCTTCAGTCATTGTCAGCAGTTTCTCAACTCCTGCCTTGTCCGAAAAAGTCATGGCGGATCTTGCCCAGTACATCGAGATGTTCATCTCCTACCGCGGCAATTCCGATCACCACTTTGACTTTCTCTGCAGCCCCCCAGTCCTGGCCCTCGGGAAATGTCATAAGAACCAGTCCTGTCTTCAAAATATGTTTCTTGGCTTCCTCAATTCCATGAGGTATAGCCAACTCGTTGCCAATATATGTATTAAACACCTTCTCTTTGTCCAGCATTGCCTGAGTATAGTACTCATTTGTAAATCCCTGGGAAGAAAATATACCACCGATCTTTCTGATGACGTCTTCCTTGTTACCGGGTTTCTGGTTTAAAAAGATATTTTTGGTTTCCAGTATCATAGGTGCCTCCTGTTATAGACCATTAATTCTCTCACTGAAATAACTCTTCATTATCCGCTGCAGTTTTTCCTGAATGGCTTCTTCATCGCCGGTCTTCAGGGTTTCAAGGAAAGCCTCGTCCTCGACTATGGCTCCCGATATCCTTCCCCAGCATGTCCGTGTTCTGCTGCCTGTGCTCATCTATTGGCATCGCCATGCAGAGCGCAGCCCTGATGTCTTTTAATCTGGGGTCCTCAAATAGCTGCCCCTTATCAGGCCCTGCGGTAATGATCTGACACTCCTTAACTGCCTTGCTTCTGCAGTGGAAAAGAGCTATCCCCTATCTCAGGGAATACCTGTGTCATTACCTGCTCCCTTGCCAGGATATCTGCTGCAAGCACCGCTGCCCGCCTTGGATGTATCCGTAATATCAGCAGCTATATACTTGATCAGCGCCTCAAGATTCATCTCATTAGAAACGGTAAGATGATGATACCTTCTAATGACTCCCTTGATTCTGTTAATGATGTCGTTTATCTCGTCCAGTTGCCTGGGTAAATCATTGTTTTCCTGCCTTTACCGGCATCGATGCGTATTCATCGATCTTAACGCTTATCTGCAGAACGTCTCTCTGGGTAATAAGAGGATTGACCATACAGTAGTCAACACCCAGTTTCGTCCACTTCAATGCTTGAGATAAAGAAATCCGTTTCTGGACATTACGTGCTCGGTGATCTCATCACTGCCGTAAGCCTTAAGCACTATATCCCAGTCAGCAAACTGACTGCGAAGCTTTGCCATCATCAGCTGTGCCACTCCGAATCCGCTGGCACATATAACGCCGATGTTAACGGTGCGCTTTTTCTTTTTCCTGCTGAGGATCTTCTCCCTGGCCGCTCCGAAGTGCATGGCCAGATATCCGATCTCCGCATCGTTGGGAACAAGTCCCGTCTTTTCAGTAATGACCTCCGCTGCCCTCTCGCAATCCGCAAAGACCTCCGGGTACTCCTGTCTGATCTCTGCAAGAAGAGGGTTACTTATGGTTCATGTCATTTTTCATGCGATAAAGAGCCGGCTCCAGGTGTACCATCAGTCCTCTGATAAAGTCCTCCTCATATCGGAGCTCCCTTGCCAGATCTGCATCCAGCACATCTATCATCGCATCTATAATTCCCATCAGCTCGTCAGTCCTGATGCCGCTGCTGCCGATGGCCTCGTTTTGTGTAGTTAAGTTTTTGCACCTTTGATGTGCAGTAAAATATTGTTTACTTCCGATTCCGGAATCGTGATGGAGAACTCTTTTTCCAGAGCATCCGCGATCTTTCTGGCAATGTCATAGCCATTGTCGAATCTGGCATCATAGGTTTCCTCAGATACCAGCTCGCCCTGCCTTATCCCTCTCCACGGCCACCGCCAGATGTACCAGCAGGCCCATGTAGGCATCATTGGTCAAAAGACGCAGATACGGTTCCTCCACTTCCTCGAGAACTGTTTCCACCTCAGAGAGGATGGCCTCGTTCATGAGGGTGTAAATATTGTCTGCCAGCTCGCTGTCCCCGCGATTTGTTCATGTTCTCGGTAACAAAGCGCTGCATGGCTGTTCGATAGCTCTTTTCGCTGCCGGAGAGAGCAATTCCGAAGCCGGGCTTTCTTATGATACTAAGGTGACACTCCTGTACCCAATCGTTTTATGGCTTCAAGATCGGTACTGATGGTAGCTTCACTTACGCCGAACATGTCCACTGTAGTAAAAGAGCTTTTGGGGCTCCCTGTTTCTTAGAAGCTCCAGCTTCAGAAGATTCCTTCTCTTCTCCTTATCTGATACGATCTCATCCTTTGCGGGCTTTTGACAGCACTCATGAGGCGGGCCTTGTTGTCGGCATCCCCTTCAATCTGGCTGCCCTCTCCCTTTTTCCGAACCAGGGTAAGATCATACTGTTTCAGGATGGAAGCGATGTAGTCCGCTTCCCTTAAAATGGTGCGCTTACTTACACCCAGAGCATCAGCCACTTCCTGATCCGTGGCCGGCTGCTCTGCGCCAAGCAAATACAATATGATCTGTCTTATGCGGTGGTGTAAGTTCCATAAAAACTCCGTATTTAAAGCTTTCAGCTCCTGTGCAAGAGAATCATACTCAGGTGCAGCCATGAAGTTGCTGATGGTGATCAGTCCTTGCGTTAGGTGCACTCTTTCTGGCTCCTTGCTGAAAGCTCCTGGTGGTGTTACAACTATCTGAGCAATCTGCCAGGTATTCTCTGATACAGACGCATGCTGTACTTCGATATCAGTTCTGCCAACATCTGTAAGTTTCTTTCTGAGAACTGTAGCTCCCATTGCTGAAGATCCCATTCCTGCGTCGCAAAGCGAAAACGATCTTCTTAACATCTTCTGCAGCTACTGCTGTAAGGTTGTCTGCTGCTGTCTTAACTTCGCTTACAGCAACCGGCCCTTAGCCTCCAGCCTTCCATCTCTTTCATCTTCTCGGTGGAGTCTGCAAGAGACTGCTTGCCCGTTAGAAAGTCTAACGATAGGAAGCTGCCAATAAACGAAGGATACAGCTGCTGCAACTACTGGCTGAGAGAAGAACCATGAAGGTTGATCCCTTAGGTGGCCATTCAACATAGGCGATGATTGATCCGGGTGAAGGAGGACCGGCCAAGGCCAAGCTTGAACAGTGTGTGTTGAAGATCATAGCTGCTACGGCTTCCGCCGATTGTTGCAAGAAGAAAGCAGGGGGTTCATAAGTACATAAGGGAAGTAGATCTCGTGGATACCGCCAAGGGAGATGAACGATAAGTGGCTCCGGGGTGCGGAATCCTTTGTAACCTTATCCTTAGAGAACCAGCCAGTATGCAAGGAAGCACACCTGTTACCTGCGCCGGGGTTTTGTCTCGATCATGTAGAAGATTGACTTGCCGGCTGAAGCAACCTGCTCTGCTCAAGAAGGAGTGAAGATACCGTGGTTGATAGCGGTGTATTAAGGAAAAGAACCTTAGCAGGCTCAACGAATACTGAAACGAGAGGCAGAAATGTTGTTGTTAACAAGTACTGCCAACTCCGGCGTTAAGGAAAAGCAAGTACGCCCGCCCATGAAAGGGTCCGGATTACATTAGTAGCCAAGGATTGCAAGGAGAAGACCAAGGATACCAACTGAGAAGTTGTTTACAAGCATCTCGAAATCCTGAAGGGGATCTTTACCTCAACTGCCTTGTCAAATTTCTTGATGACCCAGCCTGCAAGAGGTCCTGCGATCATTGCTCCCATGAACATTGTGTACTCTGTTCCGCAGATAACACCGATTGTCATGATGGCACCCATAACTGCTCCTCTGGGTCCGCCAACCATCTTACCACCCTGGTAAGCGATGAGAATCGGAAGAACATATGTGAGCATCGGTCCGACTATTGAACTAAGCTGTGCGTTAGGGAGCCAGCCGGTATCGATGAACAATGCTGTCAAAAGCCCCCATGCTATAAATGCGCCGATATTCGGCATGACCATTCCACTTAGGAATCGTCCAAAACTTTGAATCTTTTCTTTCATTTGGATACCCCTTCCAACTTAATAAACGTTTTCTTTTGGCACGTCTGCCGCAAGAAGGTTACAGATAATCCGAATGCATTCAATTGATTTAAGTTATTTTTATTGGTGTACAGTTTATTAATCAATTCATACATATTTAACTTTGTCACATGGGTAAAGTGACAAGTCCTTAAGAGCCAATGGGAAGCCAATGGGGGGGACGGTTCTCACAGCGCCAAATGGGGGACGGTTCTCTTTGGCACGCGAAAGGAGCCATAAAAAAGAAAAGCCGGCAGTGAGCAAGGGAGGCTCAAGGCCGGACTATTTCTGCAATATATATTTATTGTGCTGTATTTGTAATATCTTTTTCCACCACGAAGGCGGCTAAGTAACCATTGTTGCATAATTACTTTCTTTTTGTGTTCTACAAACCACGCCTTCTTTTGTGTTGCTTAAGATACTTGATCTTATATAATCACCCTTATTCGCCTTGTTGTAATCACAGGATATGGTAACAGGTTTCTCCGGTGTCTTCATCTTCTACTTTTAATGAGTCTGTTTGCATATCGTGAGTCATATTGCTTTGATAGAACAGTTCCTTCAACGTACTGATAGTTTCCGTTATCATATCCGGAATGTCCAATGTAAATGGAAGGACATAAGTCCATGCGCAAATTGCTATAACCGGCCCTACGATCAGCTTTAGGATAGTATCCACCACCTAAGACGAGGCTCATACCAATCTCTGAAGCTGGGTTTTACTGAAGACAAGGGCATAAAGCGGCTTTTCTTGCTATGAGCTTATAAACAAACCAAACAAAGAGCCAGGTAAATACTACAAAGCTCCAATATACGTTTTAAACTGAAACATATTATCCTCCATTTTTTACTGTAGATTTGACAGTGATTTGTCTCATTTTCAATTGTTTCGTTTTGTGAAATTGCTTCGATTACGGTCTCTTCGTCCGCAGATACGCTGATAGCGGCAAAATTGGCTGCTAAGAACCACAGGGACAAGAAGTACCGGGATAAGTCTCTTGAGCATACGAGACTTAACATTAGCTGGCTTCACAATGACTTACTACTCCCAACTAACATTGAGTACTTTGCTTACCTACCCGCGCGGAGCCCCTCATTTCCCCTTGTGGTAAATAATTTATTAAATTTTTATGAACAACATTTAGATTATATTTTGATGATTGTTAATTACGCAACAAATTTTTTAACCATACTACTTCTTATCGAAAATATAGTTTCGCAAGTAACAAAAAAGCAGGCTGTTACCGCTTTTTTGGTAACAGCCTGCATAAAATACTTTTTAATCTTTTTTGTCAAAATCCTCGGGAACATGGGAAAACACGCTTCCTGTCTGGATTTGTGAAGGATCGGGTGAAGTACCTGCCTCCACATCCTCTGTCTGAGGGTCCTGTGCCTTCTCCTCTTCCGGAGCTTCATACTGGTTGCTGCTCTCCTTAATCGCTTCCCGGAACGCCAGCCCGTCATTATTGTTGTCCTCGGGTTCCACTTTAGGCTCTTCCTTGGACTTGATGGGAACATTCTCACCAACGAGCGCTGACTCCGCTCTTGTTGCGTAGATTCTGCCCTTCTTGGCAGCCTCCTGCTCCTCTTCTGTAGGCTCGGGAATATTCTCAACCTCACGGTAGATCTTCATGAATTCCTTACCGGTGATGGTCTCTTTCTCAATAAGGAACTGGGCAATCTTGTCCATTGCATCAAGGTGATCCCTGATTATCTGCTTAGCCTTGTCATAACACTCCGCAAGGAGCTTCTTGACTTCTTCGTCAACCTCGGCAGCTGTTCTGATCACTGCAGTTGAGGACTCTGTTTCCGTCAAGGTATCTGTTCTGTACTGACTCCAGCTGCATGAGACCGAACTTGTCGCTCATACCGAACATGGTTATCATGCTGCGGGGCCATGTTTGTAGCCTTCTCGATATCGTTCTCGGCT
>NZ_JAHA01000003.1 GCF_000526935.1 Butyrivibrio sp. FCS014
GAGAACAAGCGCCGCAAGGAGGCCGGAGAGCCGCCCATCGAGAGACAGGATTTCTTCAAGATCATTCAGGGTGTAGAGGCCTATGTTGTGGATGACCTCAAGGAGATTGTAACCAACAATAAGGGTCAGAGTCTTGATGACACCACCTTTGTTGTTTTCGATAATCGAGACTACGGGATTTTCTCCCATCAAAAACAGGATCATTGAGATCGGTGCGGTGAAGATCAAAAACGGCGAGATAATCGACAGATTCTCGGAGTTCATCAATTCCTCAGGTACCTATTCCCTACAGGATCGAGAAACTCACCAGCATTACCGATGAAAATGGTAATGGATGCACCTACCAGGGAAGTGATCGTCCCTAAGTTCGTTGAGTTCTTGCAAAGACGCGGTACTGGTGGGACACAATGTCTCTTTTGACATAAGCTTTATAAAAACCAGAACTGTACAGACCTTGGTATAGATGTGGATTACACCACTGTAGATACCATGTGGCTGTCGAGATATTTCTACCCTACAAGAGCCAAACACACTCTTGATGCGGTAGCCAAAGATCATGAACATTGTGCTGGAGCATCACCACAGAGCCGTGGATGATGCGGAATGTACGGCCCTTATTTTCAATAAATTTATTCCCATGCTGAAAGAGCCAGGAGCAAGCTAACCTTACGGATGTCAACATCCTTGGTAAGCCAACGCCGGATATGGTAAAGCACTTAAGGCCCAAGCATTGTATTATCCTTGCTAAGAATACTCTGGGAAGGGTTAATCTCTATACCCTTGTCAGCAAGTCACACCTTGATTACTTTAACGGACGATTCCCTCTTATTCCCAAGAGCTTGCTGATGGAGTACAGGGAGGGCTCATCATAGGAAGTGCCTGCTGTGCAGGCGAGCTTTACGGCGCCATTGTTGAGGGCAGGCCCCCCGAGGAAATAGCAAATATTGTGAGCTTTTACGATTATCTTGAAGTTCAGCCTCTTGGCAAATACCGCTTCATGATAACCAGTGAGGATATTGAAGATATCAACAGCGATGAGGATAATTCAGGGAGATAAATTAAAGAGATCATAAGGGACTGGGCGAGGAGTTCAATAAAGCCGGTTTGTTGCAAACCTGCGACGTGCACTTTCCTTAATCCCGAGGATGAGATCTACAGGGACCATCATCCAGGCAGGTAAGGGTTATTGGACGACGGAGGAGCCGGCCGCCCCTTTACCTTCGTACCACCGATGGAGATGATGGCAGAGTTTGATTATTCTCTCCATGGAACAAGGCAAAAGAGGGATAGTTATCGACAATCCCAAGAAAAGATCAATGGGATATGTGCGAGGAGTATTTCTCCCGTTCGTCCCGACAAATGCGCTCCGTCATCGAGAACAGTGATGAGATCCTTACCAAGATCTGTTATGACAGGGGCTCACGAGATCTACCGGCGAGGAGCTTCCCGAGATCGTTAAGGAGAGGCTTGAGAGAGAGCTGAACTCCATTATAAAGGAAACGGTTTCGCGGTTATGTACATTATTGCCCAGAAGCTGGTTTGGAAAGTCCAATGAGGACGGATATCTGGTTGGATCAAGAGGATCGGTAGGATCTCCTTTGTGGCATTCACTTCCGGTATAACGGAGGTTAACTCCCTTAGCCCGCACTATGTCTGCCCCAAGTGCAAGTACAAGCGATTTCGATTCCGAGGATGTTCTTAAGTTACGGCGGCAATTCCGGCTGTGACATGCCGGATAAGAAATGTCCCAAGTGCGGAACCTATATGTACAAGGACGGATTTGATATTCCTTTCGAGACCTTCCTTGGATTCAAGGGAGACAAAGGAGGCCTGATATCGACCTTAACTTCTCGGGAGAGTATCAGTCCAAAGCTCACAAATATACCGAGGTTATCTTTGGCTACGGCCCAGACCTTCAGAGCGGGAACCATTGCGTCCCTGGCGGATAAGACAGCTTACGGTTTCGTCAAGAAATACTACGACGGACTTGGAATAGTAAAAAAGAAAAAGTGAGATCAACAGGATAGTGCAGGGCTGTACCGGCATCAGAAGAGGAACCGGCCAGCACCCGGGAGGAATCATAGTTCTTCCTGTGGGAGAGGACATCAACTCCTTCTGTCCGTGCAGCATCCGGCCAATGATATGACAACGGCCACCATCACCACACATTACGATTACCATTCCATCGACCACAACCTGTTAAAGCTTGATATTCTGGGACACGATGATCCCACAATGATAAGGTTCCTTCAGGATTGTACCGGACTTGATCCCAAGACGGTGCCGCTGGATGACAAGAACGTGATGAGTCTTTTCATGAATACGAAGTCTCTGAACATAGAGCCTGAACAGATCGGAGGAACAAAGCTTGGATGCCTTGGTCTTCCAGAGTTTGGTACGGACTTTGCCATGCAGATGGTTATCGATGCCAAGCCTTCGTCCCTGTCCCACCTTATAAGGATCTCGGGACTGTCCCATGGAACGGACGTATGGCTGGGCAATGCCCAGACCCTGATCCAGGAGGGCACAGCTACCATCGACACCTGTATCTGCTGTCGAGACGATATTATGATCTACCTTATCCAGAAGGGAATGGACAAGTCCCTTTCCTTCAAGACCATGGAGTCTGTTCGTAAGGGTAAGGGCCTTACTCCCGAGATGGAGGAGGCCATGGTGGCGGCAGGTGTTCCCGACTGGTACATCTGGTCCTGCAAGAAGATCAAGTATATGTTCCCCAAGGCCCATGCTGCGGCTTACGTAATGATGGCCTGGAGAATCGCATACTTTAAGGTTTATGTTCCTCAGGCATTCTATGCCGCATGGTTCAGTATAAGAGCCAAGGCCTTCAACTATGAGCACATGTGCCAGGGTGAAGCCCATCTCAGAAGGATCATGAAGGATTACAATTCAAGGAAAGACGAGCTTACCAATGCCCAGCAGGCCGAGTACGGCGATATGAGACTGGTGGAGGAGATGTATGAGAGAGGCATAGATTTCATGCCCATCGACATTTTCAAGGCCAAGTCAAGGGAGTTCCAGGTGATCGGAGATAAGATCATGCCTTCCCTTACCAGTATCGACGGCATGGGTGAGAAGGCTGCCGACCAGATCGTGGAAGCTGCCAAGGACGGTCCTTTCCTTTCAAAGGATGACTTCCGTCAGAGGACCAAGTGTCCCCAGACCGTTATCGACAAGATGTCTGATATGGGACTTCTTGGAGATATACCGGATTCCAATCAGATCAGTATCTTTGACCTGATGAAACAGGCCTGATGAATCTGCGGAATTTCGGAATGCGAAGATAAGACAATAAAAATAAGGCTGTGGCTTTAAGCGTAGATGACGCTTAGAGCTACAGCCTTTTTCTTACACTCTTAACGGTTGCCGAGTAACTTTTTCATTTCCTGTGCTTCTCTTTGAACCTCTCTTTTCAGAAGAGAAACATTCCTGCGATGCAGTGCCTGCGCATGAAGTCTGTCCCTCATCAGATTTACCTCATACTGCGCGATACCTTTCAATTCACCCATATTTGTTACCTCCTGTAAGTGTTTTATTGGAACACCCCCTCAAGATTCACAAGTTAATTGTATATACAAATTGTGTTCAGTCTGGGTTTAAATTCTGAAATATTTATGAAATATTTCATATATGAACATATATTTAACAATTGTGAAATAAACTTAACGGGCATGGAAAACCCGGAACACTCAGGAGTGATCCGGGTCAGTGTCAGTTCAGTATTTTCAGGATTGTTACATTCAGTTTCTTCATCATATCGATGATGACACCTGAGGTGAGCTTAATCTTGGGCCTTGACAGGTACTTCTCATTATTTTCGATGACGGTACCCTGCTGACCCGTGGACAGAAGAACATCACAGCCGATAGGATAGGGCGCCAGGTATTTAATGAAGGTGTTGACTACGTCAATGTCAAACATGGACCCGCTGTTCGCCATCAGGTATTCTATGGCATCTGAGGGATTCGAGGCATCTTTGTAGGCTCTTTTGGCTGTGAGAGCGTCATAAACGTCAGCTACGTGAATGATCCTTGCAAATAAATGGATGGCCTCCCCCTTAAGTCCTCTGGGGTATCCGGTTCCATTCCAGTTTTCATGATGTGAGTATACTGCATTTTTTACAACGGCGTGTATTTCTTCAGTTCCCTGGGATCTTCCGTCACGCAGTCTCTTAAGTCCGTACTCAGGATGTTTTTTCATTTCCTCGTATTCTTCCGAGGTTAGTTTAGCGGGCTTATTTACGATTTCCAGAGGAACGTCGCATTTTCCTATGTCGTGAAGAAGAGCCGCCTGGGAAAGCTTTTCAAGTTCTTCGTTCCTGAGCCCCATACCTATTCCGATAATGACGGACAGTACGTCAACATTTACGCTGTGTACATAGGTGTAGCTGTCATAGGAACTTAAGGACATCTGCTCAATGATCAGGGATTTTGAGCTTCTGATCTCGTTTACGATGTCGTTTGCCAGGAATATACAGGCGTTTATATCAAGCCTTTTCAGTTTGTTGATGGCCTTCATCCTTGTTTCGTCGGATACGATCTGTCTGGCTTTTGCCACATCATCTTTTTCAAAGATATAGACACCGTCAAACTGAAGTTTGCTGATCCTGTTTATAAAATACTCCGTCAACTGAGTATTGGCTTTAAGAAGTATCTTCTCGTTGTTGTCATACAGATTACTGGAGATGACCATCCCAGGCTGGAGGTCTTTGCTGCTGACATATCTCATATATCACACCTCCTTTGCAAGCCCGGTGGTGCAATTGTGGGATATTACTCCGTTGGCGATAAAGTTCCTTGAGGAAGTGATGATCTCAAACATATCTTCACATTTGGCCTCTTCAACGGATATTACCTTGAGAGTGTCAGGATGATTGTATATGATCTCAAAGTTTTCTATATTGCTCGTGGTGACCGGCTGAAAGACATTGTAGAATCTAAGAAGCTCTGAGGGCCCGCCCACGAGAGAAGCGGTCATTTCCTGACTGTCAAATACATACTCAAAGTCGTACATTTGAAGACCCTGTTTCATCAGATTGAGGAAATCCCGCTTGCAGCGGCGGACTCTTTTGACCATGGGATTTTCTGAGCCTTCCGCATCATAGGCTCCTCCAACGAAGCCTCTTAGGAAATCTTCTTTATCCCTGTTTTTGGAGAAACGCTCGGAGAAAGTTACCAGCTGAACATATGGAATGCTGAGCTTTGCTGTAACGTAATATTCATTGGTGTCGTTATCATGGGCAAAACAGTAGTCCAAAGTAGCATCTGCACCCAGGTACAGAAGATAATTGTACAGCCGGGCGGTAACTCCGGCTTCCTGTAATACTAAGGACGCAGTTTCGCCGCCTTTAAAGCGGGTCATGTTTTTGCAGTTGATCTGGGAACCGATAAAATAGCCCTGCATATAGAGCCTGGACTCTTTGTAGGAATCCTTCAGGTTTCCTGAAATGCCGGACATTTTGACATCTTTTTCCAAAAAGAACTTACCGTGGCCCAGGGTGTCATCATCAAAAGAAAACATCCAGCCCATTTTTGTAAGCCACTGATGAGTGGGACTGCATATAAGAGTTCGTCCATCGTTTAAGGTGATCTTAACGGCATTGCTCCTGCGCTTGTTAATGATGAGGACCTCGCTTTTGACATACTGGTATTTGTCCCCATTATAGCGTACACCATAAACAGTATCGCCTTTTTTGACATCCTTGATCTTCTTGACTGTATTGTTGTACATGAGGATGTTCATGTTTCCGTCAACAGAATCGAAGTTTTTGCCCATGGATACTCCTTTACAAGAAAAACGATGATACGTGAGCAGATATATTTAATTTTCTCATACTAAAATTTAATAGTCAAAAAAATGAAAATGAAAAATATGTTACATTTTTATAGGGGAAGCCGGGTTTTGCCGCGGGCTGAGAAAACAAAAAAATAACCCGGAACACTGATGTGTTCCGGGTTTCGGGTTGGGCTATTCATTTAATAGCTAGTACCTCGTAGCGGAATCGAACCGCTGATTCTGCCGTGAGAGGGCAGCGTCTTAACCGCTTGACCAACGAGGCATTTAAGTCGTCCGCATCGCGGCGACTTGTTTATATTATTACAAATCAAAACAAAATGCAAGCCCTAAATTTAAATTTTTTCAAAAAAATTTTTTATGCTATAATAAAGCCTGTATTTTACCGGGAAAGGGACTGTTTTAAATGAAAAAGAAAATTGCTTTGGGAGATTTACTTCTCCTGGAACTTTCGGTTGTCGTATATTCACTTTCGACAGTAGCAGGTAATATGGCGGGACAGAATGAATTCCTCTCGGGGAAGTACATCCTGTTCTTTGGACTTGAGTTTGTAATCCTTGCGGTTTATGCGGTACTGTGGCAGCAGGTGATCAAGAGATTTGAGCTGTCCATCGCTTATTGCAACAAGTCTGTGACCTTATTGTGGTCGATGCTGTGGAACTTCCTGATCTTCAGCCAGGGCATTACACCGGGGAAGGTTGCCGGTGTACTTCTTGTCATGGCCGGAGTTGTAGTAATGAATCTGGGAGGTGGCAGCAATGATTAATGTATTCTTTATTATTATGATCTTTGCGGAGCTTCTTGCCTCCACATCTCAGATACTTTTAAAGAAGAGTGCCCAGAAAGAGTATCCTTCATTTATAAGGGAATACCTCAATATTCTTGTTATAGGTGGCTATGGCCTTCTGGTTTTATCCATGGTTCTTTCCATTTTCTGTTACGGCGGCCTTGGATACATGGGGGTTGTTGTAATGGAGCCCATGGCCTACATCATGGTCATGATCCTCTCGAGAATCGTATTTAAAGAGAAGATCACCCCAAGAAAGATCATCGGTGTCGTGCTCATATTGGCCGGGATCGTAGTATTTTACACTCTGGGATAAGTTTAAGACTTGACTAATGGGCATAACTGTGGTATTTTAGCAGAGGATATAAGGTAACTGTTGAGAGTGGGCTTGCAAAGAGCCCACTTTCTTTATGCCATGAAAAGGCATAAAGAAAATGAACGAGGTTATTCTATGAAGAAAAATGAAATTGAAAAAAGGACCGAGGATATCCTGATCCCTATCGCGCAGGCCAACGGCGTTTCCATCTATGATGTGGAATATGTCAAGGAAGCGGGGGAGTGGTACCTGAGAGCTTACATTGATAAGCCTGAGGGCGTGGACATCAATGATTGCGTCAATGTTAATCATGCCTTGTCGGATGCCCTTGATGAAGATGATTTTATTGAGGAAGCCTACACTTTGGAGGTTTCAAGTCCCGGACTTGGCCGCCAGCTCAAGAAGGACAGGCACCTTCAGAATTCTCTTGGGAAGGATGTGGAGCTCAAGCTTTACAAGCCAAGGGACGGTGTTAAAGAGTTCGCCGGTACACTGAAGAGTTTTACCGATTCGGAAGTTACCGTAACTATAAATGACAAAGACGAAACTTTTATAAGAAAAGAGATATCAGTTATTAAGCTTGCTCTGGATTTTTAATCCGGACGGAAATGGAGATTACGATGAGTAAAGAATTAATGGATGCCCTTGAGCTTTTAGAGAAGGAGAAGAACATCAGCAAGGATTCTCTGTTTGATGCGATCGAGAACTCTCTGATCACAGCCTGCAAGAATAACTTTGGCAAGACTGACAACATCAGAGTTGAGATTGACAGAGACAACTGTGACTTCAAGTGCTATGCCGACAAGGAAGTTGTTGAGACAGCCGATGACGTTATGGATCCCATGCTTGAGATCTCTCTGGATGATGCCAAGAAGATCAGCAAGAAGGCAAAGGTTGGCGATATGGTAAGCGTATCCCTTAACTCCAAGGAGTTTGGACGCATTGCCACACAGAATGCCAAGAACGTTATTCTTCAGAAGATCCGCGAGGAAGAGCGCGGCGCCATCTATAATGAGTACTTTGAGAAGGAGCACGACATTGTAACAGGTGTTGTTCAGAGATTTATCGGTAAGAACATCAGCATCAACCTTGGCCGTGCAGATGCCATCCTCAATGAGAACGAGCAGGTTAAGACAGAAGTTTACAGACCTACACAGCGTCTTAGAGTATATGTACTTGAAGTTAAGAACGGTTCAAAGGGACCCAGGATCCTTGTTTCCCGTACACATCCCGACCTTGTTAAGAAGCTCTTCGAGCAGGAGGTTGCTGAGATTCAGGACGGAACAGTAGAGATCAAGAGCATCGCAAGAGAGGCAGGAAGCCGTACCAAGATCGCGGTTTATTCCAACAACCCCAACGTTGATGCCGTAGGTGCCTGCGTAGGTGTAAACGGAAACAGAGTAAACCTCATCGTTGATGAGCTCAGCGGCGAGAAGATCGATGTCATCAACTGGGATGAGAACCCCGGTAACCTGATCCAGAATGCTCTTTCACCTGCCAAGATCGTAGCAGTATTTGCCGATCCCGAGGAGAAGAGTGCAAAGGTTGTTGTTCCTGATTACCAGCTCTCACTTGCTATCGGTAAGGAAGGTCAGAACGCAAGACTTGCTGCCAGACTTACAGGATACAAGATCGATATCAAGAGCGAGACTCAGGCTAAGGATGCTCCCGGATTCCGTATTGAGGACTATATGGATGACGAGGATGATGAAGAGTACGAGGGATATGAAGAATACGATACCGAGGCTTCTGAGGATGCAGCCGATGAGGGCTCAGAAGAGTAATCCCAGGTAGATCGGAGTATCTATGCAAAAGAAAATTCCAACCAGAAAATGTGTCGGATGCGGAGAGATGAAAGAGAAGAAGGAACTCATCAGGATCATCAAAACTCCTGAGGGAGAGATCCTCGTGGACACCACCGGCAAGGCCAACGGCAGAGGGGCATACATCTGCAGCAATGCAGAGTGCTTCAGAAAAGCTGTCAGGAACAAGGGCCTTGAGAGATCCCTTAAATCTTCAATTCCCGCCGATGTGCTTGAGCGTATTGAAAAGGAGCTTGGCTGATATATTGGATTCAAATAAAGTTTATTCGCTTCTTGGCCTTTGTATGAGGGCAGGGAAGCTAAAGAGCGGAGAGTTTGCCACCATGGAAGCTATCCGCAAGGGAACTGCCAAACTGGTGATAGTAAGCAGTGATGCTTCGGATAACACCACCAAGCAGTTCAGTGATAAATGTAAGTTTTACAAAGTCCCAATAGTTTTCTTTGGTGATAAGGAAAGCCTGGGACACGCAATAGGTAAGGATGTTCGAACAAGTCTGGCAATAACAGACACAGGGCTGTCTGAGTCACTTCGGAAGAACTTACTGATAGAAGAAGAGGACGGAGGAAATGTGAATGGCAAAAATTAAAATATCCGAACTTGCTTTTGAGCTTGGATGCGAGTCAAAAGAGCTGATAGCTTTTTTGCAGGAGAATGGGATAGAGGCAAAACGCTCCAACAGTTCTATCGAAGAGACAGACGCTGAAGTGGCCAAGAAGCACTTTGGTAAGACTTCAGGAAAAGAAGATAAGCCTGCCAAGTCTGATAATGCTGACAAGAAGGCAGAGCCTGCCAAAGAGGAGAAGAAAGCTCCCGAGGTAAAAGAGGCTCCTGCTGCAAAAGAGAGCGCTGCTCCCCGAAAGGAAGAGGCAGCAAAGCCTTCTTTGGACAGACCTGCTGATGCAAAGGCTCCCGTAAAGAAGCCTGTTGACGGCGGCGAGCCCATCAAGAAAAAGAAGAAGATCATTGTTGTCAGCAATATGAACAACTCTAACATGAGAAGCAACAACCAGGGCGGTAATAACGGTGGCTTCGGCGGTCAGAGAAGAGACAACAGGGATAACAGAAACGGCGGACAGGGTCAGAGAAAGACATTTGCCCAGTCGCAGAATGTTTATCATCCCATCAAGCCTCTTACAGCACCTTCACAGCTTGACAGCTACAATACACCTGTGAACAAGTCTGTAACACCCAAGCCTGCACCCAGGAAAGAGCAGGAGCAGCCTGCAGCAGCTCAGGTACAGACCAAGGCACCTGTTGTTGAGACACCTGTTTCAGCACCCGCTCCCCAGCATACTCAGACAGAGAACAGACCTGTAAGAGAGAACAGGGACAACAGAGATAATAGAGATAACAGAGATAACAGAGATAACAGAGACAACAGGGGTAACAGAGACAGCAGAGACAATAGAGATAACAGAGGACCCCGCCAGGGCGGAAATAACAATCGTCCCGGTGACAGACCCGGATTCCAGGGCGGAAGAGGCGACAGACCCGGTCAGGGCGGTCAGGGAGGCAACAGATTCCCCGGCAAGAACGACGGAAGATTTGGCGGCAAGTTTGACAAGAATGCCGGTCCTGCTCGCGGAGGCTTTGATGCACCTGCAGAGAAGAGCGGCCCCGGTCACAGAGATGAGGACAGACGTCGTCAGGGTCAGGAGAAGGATAAGAGAAACAAGAAGGACCTTGCTTACGAGCAGGAAGAGATGATGCCAAGAAGCAAGAGAGTCGGCAGATTCATCAAGCCTGAGGTTAAGAAGGTGGAGGAGCCTGAGGAGCAGATCAAGGTAATCTCCATTCCCGAGAAGGTTTCCATCAAGGAACTGGCTGAAAAGATGAAGATGCAGCCTTCAGTTATCATCAAGAAGCTCTTTATGGCAGGACAGATCTCTACCGTTAACACAGAGCTTACTTATGAAGAGGCTGAGAATATTGCCATTGAGTACGACATCATCTGTGAGAAGGAAGTTCCCGTTGATATCATCGAAGAGCTTCTTAAAGAGGATGAGGATGCACCCGAGACTCTTCAGAAGAGACCTCCCGTTGTCTGCGTAATGGGTCACGTTGACCATGGTAAGACATCACTGCTTGACGCTATCAGAAAGACCAGCGTTACAGACAGAGAGGCAGGCGGTATCACACAGAGAATCGGTGCCTATACAGTATCTATCAACGATCAGAAGATCACCTTCCTTGATACACCCGGTCATGAGGCCTTCACAGCTATGCGTATGCGTGGCGCAAATTCCACAGATATCGCAGTTCTTGTGGTAGCTGCCGATGACGGTGTAATGCCTCAGACCATCGAGGCTATCAACCATGCAAAGGCTGCAGAGGTTGAGATGATCGTTGCAGTTAACAAGATTGATAAGCCCAATGCCAACATCGACAGGGTTAAGCAGGAAATGACAGAATATGGCCTTATCTCTACAGATTGGGGCGGAACAACAGAGTTCGTTCCCGTATCTGCCAAGACAGGTGAGGGTATAGATACTCTCCTTGAGACCATTATTCTTACATCAGATATCCTGGAACTTAAGGCTAATCCCAACAGAGAGGCCAGAGGTCTGGTACTTGAGGCAAGACTTGATAAGGGCCGTGGTCCTGTTGCCAACGTACTTGTTCAGAAGGGTACACTTCATGTAGGTGACTTCATTTCTGCAGGTGCAAGCTCAGGTAAGGTTAGGGCAATGGTTGACGATAAGGGCAACAAGCTCAAGGAAGCTAAGCCTTCACAGCCTGTTGAGATCCTTGGACTTTCCGATGTTCCCAATGCCGGTGAGGTATTCCTTGGACACGAGACAGATAAAGAAGCCAAGCAGTATGCAAACACATATCTGCAGCAGCACAAGAAGGATCTTATTGAAGAGACCAAGGCTAAGATGTCCCTTGATGATCTGTATTCCAAGATTGAGGAAGGCAGACTTCAGGAACTCAACATCATCATCAAGGCCGATGTTCAGGGTAGCGTAGAAGCTCTTAAGTCCAGTCTCTTAAAGCTTTCAAATGATGAAGTAGTAGTTAAGATCATCCACGGCGGCGTAGGTGCCATCAATGAGTCTGACGTAACACTGGCAGCAGCATCAAATGCCATCATCATCGGATTTGACGTTCGTCCCGATGCTATGGCCAAGAGCATGGCTGACCACGAGGGTGTTGAGATCAAGCTCTACAAGGTTATCTACCAGGCTATCGAGGAGATCGAGTATGCCATGAAGGGTATGCTTGCTCCCGTATATGAGGAAAGAGTTACAGGACACGCTGAGGTTCGTCAGATCTTCAAGGCGTCCAAGGTTGGTAACATCGCCGGTGCCTTTGTTAAGGACGGTATCATCAAGAAGGATTGCAAGGTTCGTATCACAAGAGACGGCGAGCAGATCTTCGAAGGTGATCTTGCTTCCCTCAAGAGATTCAAGGATGATGTTAAGGAAGTTAAGGAAGGCTACGAGTGTGGTCTTGTATTTGACGGATTTTGATTCCATCAATGAAGGCGACATGGTAGAAGCCTATGAGATGGTTGAGGTTCCCAGAACCTGATAAGAAAATCTCAGTCGCTTCCTTGTTCCGTAAGGAGAATAAATGAGAAAAAACAGTAACAAAAACAGAAGAATTAATGGCGAAGTTCAGAAGGTCATCTCTGAGGCGATCCGCTACAGCAAGGATCCAAGGATCAGTCCCTTTACGTCTGTTATGGACGTAGAGGTTGCCCCTGACCTTAAGACCTGCAAGGTCTGGGTTTCCGTAATGGGCAATGACGAGGACAGAGAGCGCACCGCAGAGGGCCTTAAGAGCGCAGCCGGATATATTCGCAGTACTCTTGCCAAGGAGCTCAACATGAGATACACACCCGAGCTCAGATTTATCATGGATGATTCCATTGAGTATGCGATCAATATGTCCAAGAAGATAGACGAAGTAACAGCCAAAGACAACGAGGCAAGACTTGCAAGAGGCGAGGAACTGTCAGAGGAGTCTGACGACACAGATCCGGAGGAAGAATGAAGATAGATAATTTCCTTGGCAGTGTAAAGACTATCGGTATATCCGGGCACATCAGGCCGGATGGCGACTGTATCGGTTCCTGCATGGGCATGTATCTTTATCTTGCAAAGAACTATCCCGAAATCAGGGTTGATGTGTTCCTGGAGAAGATTCCGCCCGAGTTCCTGTTTATTAAGGATATAGACAAGGTCAGGTCAGATTTTTCAAGCGATATTGATAGCTATGATCTGTTTATCGTATGTGACTGCGGTAAGGACCGGACCGGAGACGCCGAAAAGTTTTTTGACTCTGCAAAAAAGACAGTGAATATAGATCACCATGTGAGCAACCCCGGAACCGGGGATGAGCTTTACATCGTGCCTTCAGCAAGCTCTGCCTGCGAGCTGGTCTACGATGTGATCGACCATGACAAGATGGACGTGGAGATTGCCAAGACTCTTTACACGGGTATTGTCACCGACACAGGTGTGTTCAAATACAACAACACCTCACCAAAGACCATGCAGGCGGTTTCCGAACTGATTTCCTACGGCTTTGATTTCGGAAGCCTTATAGATCATGTTTTTTATGAAAAGACCTATCTCCAGAACCAGATCCTCGGAAGAGCCCTCCTTGAAAGCATCCGTATCATGGATGGCAGATGCATCTTTTCATCCATATCAAAAGAGACCATGGAGTTTTACGGCGCGGACAGCAATGACCTTGACGGTATAGTCAATCAGCTTCTTTTAACCATAGGAGTTGACTGTGCAATATTCATGTATGAGATTGCACCTCTTGAGTACAAGGTCAGCCTTAGAAGCAACGGAGCAGTAAACGTGGCTGAGGTTGCGCAGATGTTCGGCGGCGGCGGCCATGTTCGTGCGGCCGGCTGTAATGTCAACGGTACCGTGCATGATGTGATCAATAATCTTACTATGTATATTCATAAGCAGCTTTCCTAAAGGAGCTGCTTATATTTTTAGAGGACACTGATGCCAAACAACTACAACGGACTTATAAATATATATAAGGAGCCCGGATTTACTTCCAACGATGTGGTGGCCAAAATGCGAGGCATCCTGCATCAGAAGAAGATAGGCCACACCGGGACTCTTGACCCGGATGCGGTAGGGGTTCTTGTGGTATGCTTGGGCACCGGTACCAAGCTGGTGGAGATGCTCACAGACCATGACAAAGAATATATTGCCGTGGTAAAGCTTGGAGTGGTAACGGATACTCAGGATATGTCGGGGCAGGTGCTGGAAACAGCTGATGTCAACGTGACAAGGGAAGAGCTCAGGGAAGCCGCCAAGGCTTTTGTGGGTGACTACGATCAGATCCCGCCCATGTATTCGGCCATCAAGCAGAACGGCAAGAAGCTCTATGAACTTGCAAGAGCAGGAATTGAAGTAGAGCGTAAGCCCCGAAAGATCCATATTGATGCAATAACCATCCTTGATGATTCCTTGCTGGAGTCGGAACATCTTTTTACCATGGAGGTGAAATGCTCCAAGGGAACATATATCAGGACCCTTTGCCATGACATCGGGGCAAGGCTTGGATGCGGAGCTGCCATGCAGCATCTTACAAGGACCAGAGTAGGCGCCTTTTCCCTGGACAGTGCCATTACTTTATCACAGCTTGAGTCTATGAGGGATGAGGGAACCCTTGACAGTGTCATCAAATCTCCTGAGTATATTTTCAGGGATCTTGATGCCATACATGTGAAGGACTCTGCCAGAAAGCTTCTTGAAAACGGCAACAGCTTCAGGAAGGACAACGTCCTCAATGAAGACCCGTCAGGGGTCAATGACACCGAGTACGAAGAGGAGATGTTTAAGGAGGGAAATTCCTTCAGGGTATATTCCGAGGATGAAACCTTTTTTGGCATCTACACCTACAGTGAAAGAACAAGACTCTTTAACGTGGACAGGTTCTTTTACGAGAACAACTGAGTCAGGACAGCTATTTAATGCAGATAATATCAGGAACAACAGAATTTCATATTGAGGAAAAGACTGCGGTGGCCATCGGCAAGTTTGACGGCATTCATCTTGGCCACAGAAAGCTTCTTAACTATATCCTTGAGCAGAAGAAGGATGACCTTAAGGCTGTGGTTTTCACCTTTGATCCTTCTCCCGAGGAGTTCTTTGCCGGTCAAAGTATCAGCCAGCTCTTTACCCGTGAGGAGAAGAGAAACGCCTTCGAGAAGCTGGGGATTGATGTGCTTATTGAATTCCCCTTAACAGAGGTTACGGCAGCCACAGAGCCTGAGGATTTTGTAAGAAGGATACTTGTTCATCAGCTGAACGCTGACTATATCGCTGCGGGAACTGATGTATCTTTTGGCAACAAAGGAAGAGGCGACAGGCATCTTCTCAGAAGTATGGCAAAAGAGATGGGTTATGAACTGGAACTCATCGACAAGGTCAGGCTTGACGGCGAGGAGATTTCCTCCACCAGAGTAAGGAACGAGATCTCTGACGGCAACATGCCCATGGCAAAGAGGCTTCTTGGCGCCGGGTACAGTGTGAGCGGTATCGTGGAGCACGGAAGGCACATTGGGCACACCATCGGAGTTCCCACGGTGAACATTCTTCCTCCGGACAACAAGCTTCTTCCGCCTTACGGAGTGTACAGCAGCAACGTGTCCTTTGACGGAGCTGTATACAGAGGTATGACCAATATCGGCAGAAAGCCCACCATTTCCGACAAAGAGCGGGTGGGAGTCGAGACCTACATCTATGACTTTGATGCGGATGTTTACGGCAAATACATGGAAATCGAACTTCTTGAGTTCCTAAGGCCGGAGATGAAGTTCGACAGCATTGATGCTCTTAAGAAGCAGATAGAGAGCGATCTGGAAAGAGCAGCAAAATGATTTTGGAAAGCAATCTCATGGAACGTGGAAAGAGATGTTCCTCTTTACATATACATGGGTTTGTGATAATATTAGTTGGTTGCTGTCACAAGTGACAGTAGCAGAAACAGAAACGACCTTTACTAACGGTCATGGACACTCCAACCGGACCTTGGTAACAGGCGCATTTCAGGATTAAAGATCTATAAGGAGAAAAAAATGATCACAAAAGAGAAGAAAACAGAAGTTATCAACAAGTTTGCCAGAAAGGCCGGCGACACAGGTTCACCTGAGGTTCAGGTAGCAATCCTTACCGAGAGAATCCAGGAGCTCAATGCTCACCTTCAGAAGAACCCTAAGGATCACCACTCAAGAAGAGGTCTTCTTAAGATGGTAGGTCAGAGACGTAGCCTTCTTGGTTACCTCAAGAAGAAGGACATCGAGGCTTATCGTAAGCTCATCGCTGACCTTGGTCTTAGAAAGTAATTTCTGCGAATGCAAAGGCGGGATATGGCTGGCCCATTGCGGTCAGCTTGTTCCGTCTTTCTGTGTTTAATGAGAAAACAGCGTTTTTATGCGCTTTTCTAAATAGGAGAAAACATGTTTAACCTGCACACGCACCTGAAGCACATGGATCACATTACAGGATCCCAAGCTTTTTACAGCATGTGGATGATGGACCGCGGATGAGCAGGAGAAGGAGACAAAATGGTAAAAACTTATTCAATGGAACTGGCCGGACGTACACTCAAGATTGAGATCGGCAAGGTAGGAAAACAGGCAAACGGCTGCGCATTCATGCAGTATGGAGACACAACCGTACTTTGCACAGCTACAGCTTCAGCTAAGCCCAGAGACGGAATTGATTTCTTCCCGCTTTCAGTTGAGTACAGCGAGAAGTTCTATGCAGCAGGCAAATTCCCCGGCGGATACAACAAGAGAGAGGGTAAGCCTTCAGAGAATGCTATCCTCACAAGCCGTGTTATCGATCGTCCTATGAGACCTCTTTTCCCTAAGGATTATCGTAACGATGTAACAATCGAGACCATGGTTATGGCAGTAGATCCCCAGTGCAGACCTGAGCTTGTAGCTATGCTCGGTGCATCTGTATCTGTATCTATTTCAGATATCCCCTTCGATGGCCCCTGTGCTATGACACAGATCGGTATGATCGACGGAGAGCTTATTGTTAACCCCACCCAGGAGCAGTGGAATGCAGGTGACCTCAAGCTTACAGTTGCATCTGTAGGTCAGAAGGTTATCATGATCGAGGCCGGTGCCAACGAGATTCCTGAGGAGAAGATGAAGGAAGCCATCTACAAGGCACACGAAGTAAACCTTCAGCTCATCGAGTTCTTCAAGGGTATCGTTGCTGAGGTTGGAAAGCCCAAGCACGAGTACACAAGCTGCGCAGTTCCCGAGGAACTCTTTGCTGCAATCAAGGAAGTTGTTCCCCCCGAGGAGATGGAGACAGCTGTATTCACAGACGACAAGCAGACAAGAGAAGGCAATATTGCCGAGATTACAGACAGACTTACAGAGAAGTTTGCAGATAACGAGGAGTGGCTTGCTATTCTTGGCGAGGCCATTTACCAGTACGAGAAGAAGACCGTTCGTAAGATGATCCTCAAGGATCACAAGAGACCCGATGGTCGTCAGATCAAGGAGATCAGACCTCTTTCAGCTGAGATCGATCTTATCCCCAGAGTACACGGAAGTGCTATGTTCACTCGTGGACAGACACAGATCTGTGACGTTGTAACTCTTGCACCTCTTTCAGAGGCTCAGAAGGTTGAAGGCCTTGATGCTTTTGCTTCTGACAAGAGATATGTTCACCAGTACAACTTCCCTGCTTACTCAGTAGGTGAGACAAAGGTTTCAAGAGGACCCGGACGTAGAGAGATCGGACACGGAGCTCTTGCAGAGAGAGCACTCCTTCCCGTTCTTCCCAGCGTTGAGGAGTTCCCTTATGCAATCCGTGCCGTATCCGAGACCTTCGAGTCAAACGGATCAACATCCATGGCTTCAACCTGCGCATCCTGCATGTCACTTATGGCTGCCGGTGTTCCCATCAAGAAGATGGTTGCAGGTATTTCATGCGGTCTTGTAACCGGTGATACAGATGATGATTTCGTAGTACTTACAGATATCCAGGGTCTTGAGGACTTCTTCGGAGATATGGACTTCAAGGTAACAGGAACCAAAGACGGTATCACAGCTATCCAGATGGATATCAAGATCCACGGTCTTACAAAAGAGATCGTTGAGACAGCTATCGCACAGTGCCGTGAGGCTAGATTCTACATCATGGACGAGTGCATGAGCAAGGCAATCGCCGAGCCTCGTAAGGAAGTATCCAAGTATGCTCCCAAGATCGTATCTATTCAGATCGATCCCGAGAAGATCGGTGATGTTGTTGGTCAGAGAGGAAAGACCATCAACGAGATCATTGCAAGAACCGGTGTTAAGATTGATATCACAGATGACGGTAAGGTTTCAGTTTGCGGCGAGGATCAGGAGATGATCACAAAGGCCGTTGACATGGTTAAGACCATCGTTACTGATTTTGAGAAAGGCCAGATCTTCACAGGTAAGGTTGTAAGCATCAAGGAGTTCGGTGCATTCGTTGAGTTTGCTCCCGGCAAGGAGGGAATGGTACACATCAGCAAGATCTCCAAGGAGAGAATCGACCACGTTGAGGATGTACTTACTCTTGGCGATACTGTTAAGGTTGTATGCCTTGGCAAGGACAAGATGGGCAGAATCAGCTTCTCCATCAAGGACTGCGCTCAGTAATTTACGCTGTTGATTAAATACGGGCTGTGGAATAATATGTTTACCTTCTTGGGACGCTCTCGCTCCTTTCGCCTGGCAGCGGTACTAAGCACCTGAACTACAGGTGCTTAGTACCGGCCGTCTCAAAGGCCCTGCGAGAGGCAAACATATTTATTCGCAGCCCTTGTTTTTGATAAAAATTGAAATACACAGAGGACACAACACAATGGTAAACAGGAAGCATTAAGTTCTGAATTGCAATAGGAAACAGTATGCGATTCAGAAAGGATTAGATAGAAATGGGAAATACAAAAGAAACAATAGCAGAAATTAATAAGAGACGTACCTTTGCCATCATCTCTCACCCGGATGCAGGTAAGACTACCCTTACAGAGAAATTTCTTTTGTACGGAGGTGCCATCAACATGGCCGGATCCGTAAAGGGCAAGGCAACTGCAAGACATGCGGTTTCAGACTGGATGGAGATTGAGAAGCAGAGAGGTATCTCGGTTACATCCTCTGTTCTGCAGTTCAACTTTGAGGGATGCTGCATCAACATTCTGGATACTCCCGGACACCAGGATTTCTCAGAGGATACCTACAGAACACTTATGGCTGCGGATTCAGCGGTCATGGTAATCGATGCAAGTAAGGGTGTTGAGGCCCAGACCAGAAAACTGTTCAAAGTCTGCGCCATGAGTCATATCCCGATCTTCACCTTTATCAACAAGCTGGACAGGGATGCAATGGACACCTTTGATCTTCTTGATGATATCGAGAACAACCTTGGCATTGCTACTTGTCCCATGAACTGGCCCATAGGTTCAGGTAAGAATTTCAAGGGAATCTATGACAGAAGAGAAGGACATATCGTTACTTTCTCCGAGACCCAGAAGGGTACCAAGGAGGGAAAAGAGACATTTATTAACCTGGACGATAAGGCAGCAATTGATGCTCAGATCGGACAGGATGCATTTGATAAACTCACAGGAGAGATTGAGCTTCTTGACGGAGCCGGTGCAGAGTACGATCTTGAGAAGGTAAGGGCAGGTGAACTTACACCTGTATTCTTTGGCTCAGCCCTTCAGAACTTCGGTGTTGAGCTGTTCCTTCACCACTTCCTTAAGATGGCTACACCTCCCACAGGAAGAACTTCTTCCGACGGAACAAAGATAGATCCTCTTGAGAGCGATTTTACAGCCTTCGTATTTAAGATCCAGGCAAACATGAACAAGGCCCACAGAGACAGGGTTGCCTTCATGCGAATATGTTCCGGAAGATATGATGCCGACAAGGAAGTTAAGCATGTTCAGAGCGGCAAGGTAATGCGTCTTTCACAGCCTCAGCAGCTTATGGCTGATGAGCGTAAGATCTTAAGCGAGGCCTATGCCGGAGATATCATGGGCGTTTTTGATCCCGGAATCTTCTCCATAGGAGACACAGTCTGCATGCCCAAGGACAACGTGGTTTACGAAGGTATCCCTACTTTCGCTCCCGAGCATTTCGCAAGAGTACGACAGGTTGATACCATGAAGCGTAAGCAGTTTGTTAAGGGTATCACTCAGATTGCCCAGGAAGGTGCAATTCAGATCTTCCAGGAGTACAACACAGGCCTTGAAGAAATCATTGTAGGCGTAGTTGGTGTCTTGCAGTTTGACGTTCTTAAGTTTAGACTTGAAAGTGAGTATAATGTAGATATAATCCTTGAGAGCCTTCCCTATGAGTACATCAGATGGGTGGACAACGAAGATGTTGATATGTCTTCACTGGTGGGAACATCAGACATGAAGAAGATCAAGGATATGCACGACAGGCCACTGCTTCTTTTCATAAATGAATGGAGCGTTGGCATGACCATGGAGAGAAACAAAGGTCTGATTCTTTCGGAGTTTAAGAAGAACTGATCTTTCAGGGGACCCTACCGGGTATGAAAAAGGATTTTTACATGGGAAAAAAGATTTGGAGAATTGTCAGCACAGGGGCTGCCAGGGTATTTATAGCGGGAATACTGGCTATTTCTTTGCCGGGATGCGGATATTCAGGAATAGATGACTATCTGGATGCTCTGGGAATATCTGTACCGGAGGATTATCCGGATAACCCCGTTTATCCCAATGAGGAATTAAGCCTGGATCCGGCCTTTATCATCACGGACGACGCTTCGGTTTCTTATAATACCACGGAACTGGAGACGGTGGAGGAAGTGACTTCGGACTATTCAGTCGAGGGCCTTTCCATCGAGACTGCTGAGGAGACCGGGGCAGACCAGGAAGACACTCAGAAGAGAGAAGATATCGGTATTACCACCGAGAGCATTGAGGCCATCAAGAAACAGCAGGAGGGGCTCTATGCTTATGAGAGGCTGACTGCTTCAGGAAAGACTCTTTATGCGGAGATCCTTAAGATCCTTGAAAACGAAGGACAGGATGTAGTGGTATCCACCACCAGTGATGAAGCTATTGAGCAGGTATTTGACTATGTACTCATGGATCATCCTGAGATCTTCTATGTTGACGGTTACAGCTACACCAACTATACCCTTGGCAATACCATAACCAAGATAACATTTACCGGAAACTATCTGTACGACCTTGACGAAGTAAAGAGCCGCCAGACCAGGATCAACGATTATGTCAACAAGTGTCTTGCGGGCGCTCCCTCTTCCGAGGATGACTATTACGCGATTAAGTATGTGTACGAGTACATCATTGACAGTACGGAATATGACCTAAATGCCCCCGACAACCAGAATATCTGCTCGGTATTCTTAAACGGGCGAAGTGTCTGCAACGGATACGCCAAGGCTGCTCAGTATATCCTGAACAAACTCGGCATTGAGTGCACACTGGTTACAGGTACTGCGGATACCAACAATTCAATAGGTGTTCGCCATGCATGGAACCTTGTGCAGTGCAACGATGCTTTTTATTACATGGATGTGACCTGGGGAGATTCATCTTTCCAGACGGCATCGGGCGAGACTGCGGACGTTTCCAAGCTTCCAAGAATCAACTATGCTTATCTGAACGTTACAAGTTCGGACATAGCTGTCAACCACAAGGTATCCAATCTCATATCAATGCCCGAGTGCAACAGCATTGCAGACAATTACTATGTCAGAGAGAATGAATATTTTACCTCGGCAGAAATGTCACTGGTTCAGGATCTTTTTAACCGCAGGTACAATGACGGAAGCGACAACGTGACCATCAAGTGTGCTTCAAGGCAGATCTATGACCAGCTGTTTGAGGAACTCATAACCGGAAGAAAGGTATTTGACTATATCCAGGGAGAAGATAAATCCCAGGTTTCCTATACCACATTTGAAGAGTACGGGACCATCATATTCTGGATTTAAAAAGTCGGATGGTCGCCAGATGACCGCAAGCCCTCGCCTGGCTTGTTGCTTTGTGGTATAATATTGTGGATGTAGTTTCAAGAGTTAGAAATTGAGGTGCTTATATTATGGGAAAAGAAGTTAAAGATGTTGGAACAGTAAAAATCGCCGATGACGTTGTGGCAAGAATTGCTGCACTGGCTGCCCTTGAGGTGGACGGAGTTTCCGCTATGGCAGGCAATTATACCAGTGACAACCTTGAGAAGGTAAGCCGTAACAACTTAAAGAAGGGCGCCAAGGTTATGCTTGGAGACAACGAAGTTAAGGTTGATCTTGCTCTTATGATGGCTTATGGATTCAATATCCCCGCAACATGCCAGCAGGCTCAGACCAGGGTTAAATCCACAATTGAGAGCATGACAGGACTTACGGTCACCGATGTTAACGTAAGGATTGCCGGTATCACAATGCCAAAGGCTTAAAGGAACAGAGAATATATGATGAACAGATCAGAACTTAGAGAGCAGATTTTCGAGCTGCTCTTTCGTGTTGAATTCAACTCAATGGAAGAAATGTCAGAGCAGGCTGAGCTTTTCACCTCTGAAGAGGACAAAGAGCTCTCTGCCCAGGATGCAGAATATATCAAGAGCAAATATGAGGCTATAGCTTCAAAGCTCCCGGAGATCGACGAGGCCATCAACAAGGAGACCACAGGCTGGGACACCGGCAGAATGGCCAAAGTTGATCTTACCATCATCAGACTTGCCATCTACGAGATCAAGTATGATGAATCGGTTCCAACAGGAGTTGCCATCAATGAGGCGGTTGAGCTGGCCAAGAAATACGGACAGGACGGCTCACCTGCATTTGTAAACGGAGTGTTAGCTAAATTTGCGCAGTGAATATACAGTCACACAGGTTAATGCATACATCAGGAACATGTTTACTCAGGACTTCCTTCTTAAGTCTCTTACAGTCAAGGGAGAAGTGAGTAATTGCAAGTACCATTCCTCAGGGCATATCTATTTTACCCTGAAGGATTCCGGAGGAGCCATTGCCTGTGTTATGTTCCGCTCTGACAGAGAGCGGGGCGGCCTTAAATTCCAGATGAAGGAAGGCCAGCAGGTTAAGATTACCGGCACCATAGACGTATATGAAAGAGACGGCAAGTATCAGCTCTATGCCAAAAAGATAGAGCAGGACGGCGAGGGCGCTCTCTTTGAAAAGTTTGAACAGCTCAAAAAGAAACTGTCCGATGCCGGGATGTTTTCAGAGTTCTACAAGCAGCCCATACCGTCTTACATAAAAACTCTCGGCGTAGTTACGGCTCCAACGGGAGCTGCGGTTCGTGACATTATCAATGTCGCCACCAGGAGAAATCCACATATTCAGATTATTCTTTATCCTGCCATCGTTCAGGGTGATCAGGCCGCTGAGAGCATTGTCAGGGGAATCGAAACCCTGGCTCACACCGAGGCTGATGTCATTATTGTGGGACGTGGCGGAGGATCTATAGAGGACTTATGGGCATTTAATGAAGAGATCGTGGCACAGGCCATCTTCGATTGCCCGGTTCCCATTATTTCAGCAGTAGGACATGAAACAGATACTACAATTGCGGACTTTGTTGCGGACAAGAGGGCGGCAACACCCTCCCAGGCAGCTGAGTTTGCTGTTTTCGAATACAACAGGTTCCTTCAGGACCTTCAGGACTATGCAGGTACTTTGAAGGCAGGTATCGACCGCAATATCGGAAGATACAAGCTGGAGGAAAAGAGATATACAGAGAGTCTGCGGCACTTAAGCCCCATGGGCAGGATAAGAGACAGACTCCTTAGGACAGATCAGTATCGGGAGCTTCTGCAGAACCTGATGGACAGAAAGGTATCCAAAGACAGGCACAGACTAGAGATATCCATCGAGAAGCTTAAAGGTCTTTCCCCTCTGGACAGGCTGAAAGCCGGATATTCCTACGTGTCCGACGATAAGGGACAGAACATCAGGAGTATCGCAGGGGTAAAGGAAGGCGACGAGCTTACTGTCTATGTCAGCGACGGACAGATCAGGGCAAGCGTCACAGGTACTTCTTCCACAGAATTTACGGACCCGGAGGACTAAAATGGCAGAGAAGAAAGCGGCTGCAAAGGCTGAAAACAATATGACAATAGAAGAGGCCTTCAAGGAGATCGAGACCAAGATCAGTTCTCTTGAGGATGAGAACATCTCACTTGAGGATTCCTTCAAAGAGTATCAGGAAGGCATGAAACTGGTGAAGTTCTGCCACGATGCTATCAGCGAAGTTGAGAAGAAAGTCCAGAAGATCTCTGATGACGGCAGTCTGGAGGACTTTGAATAAATGGGAAAAGATACATTTGAGAAGGAACTCTTGGAAAGAGCCTCTCATGCAGAAGATATCCTTAAAAGGTATATGCCCTCTGAAGAAGGCTACGCTGCAACAGTGATAGAAGCCATGAACTACAGCCTTCTTGCAGGAGGTAAGAGGCTAAGGCCCGTGATGATGCTGGAAGCTTACAGGCTCTTTGCCGGAGCGGACTGCGATGAGAACGTGGTGGCGCCCTTTGCCGCCGCAATGGAGATGGTTCACACCTATTCACTGGTCCACGACGATCTTCCCGCCATGGACAATGACGAGTACAGAAGAGGCAGGAAGACAACACATGCTGTTTACGGCGCAGGAATGGCCACACTTGCTGGAGACGGGCTTTTGAATCTGGCTTTTGAAACCGCTATTATGGGTGCTTCATCGGGAAAAGAGCTATCGGCGTACGATGGAGATACCACAAACCGCTATATTGCAGCGCTTAATGTTTTTGCAAAGAAGGCCGGAATCTGCGGCATGATAGGCGGTCAGTGCGCCGACATCATGTCAGAGAACAGCAGCGAAAGCGATACTGAGAAAATGAAGGATGTCCTTCATTACATAGACGAGAACAAGACAGGTGCTCTTATCGAGGCAAGCCTTATGGTTGGAGCGATCCTCGGAGGAGCAACAAAGACTCAGGTTGACCTTATGGAGAAGGCAGGCAGCAATGTCGGCATTGCTTTCCAGATCCAGGACGACATTCTGGACATCGTAAGCACCAGCGAGGAGCTGGGTAAGCCTGTCGGTTCCGATGAAAAGAACAACAAGATGACTTATGTAAGTCTCTATGGAATGGAGCAATCCAGGAACAGGGTAAAAGAACTCTCGATAGAAGCAGAGAATATACTTGCCGGACTTGGATTTGAGGATTCCTTCTTAAAGGGGCTGTTTGAATACCTGATCTACAGGAAAAAGTGAACGGAAGGTAAGTAAATATGCTTCTGGATCAGATAAACAATACCGGGGATA
Organism: Butyrivibrio sp. FCS014; assembly: GCF_000526935.1. Classification (GTDB taxonomy): domain Bacteria; phylum Bacillota; class Clostridia; order Lachnospirales; family Lachnospiraceae; genus Butyrivibrio. The sequence goes on from NZ_JAHA01000003.1 coordinate 25,044, forward strand.
TAAAAAACATACCCCAGAACCAGTATCCTGAGCTTGCTCAGGAGATCAGAGAATTTCTTATCAATAAGATTTCCGTAACCGGCGGTCATCTTGCATCAAATCTTGGTGCTGTAGAGCTGACCATGGCTTTGCATCTGGCGCTGGATCTTCCTAAAGATAAGATAATCTGGGATGTGGGTCATCAGGCATATACCCACAAACTGCTCACCGGTAGAAAAGATAAATTTGATACCTTAAGGCAATATGGCGGAATGAGCGGCTTCCCCAAAAGAAGCGAATCCGATACGGACTCTTTTGATACCGGACACAGCTCCACCTCTATATCTGCCGGCCTTGGCATGGTCAAGGCAAGGGACCTTAAGGGTGAGGATTATGCAGTGGTTTCCGTTATAGGAGACGGATCTCTTACGGGAGGTCTTGCCTATGAAGCCATGAACAATGCCTCAAAACTTGAGACAAACTTCATCATCATTCTTAATGACAACGAGATGTCCATCTCCGAAAGTGTTGGAGGAATGGGCAAATATCTCAACAATATGCGTACGGCACAGGGCTACCTTAACTTGAAGGAAGATGTCTACGCTCAGCTTAAGACCAACAACAAGGTTGTGGACAGCATCAGAAGAGCCAAGAACAGTTTCAAGCAGCTCTTTGTGCCCGGCATGGTTTTCGAGAACCTGGGCATCACTTATCTTGGGCCGGTTGACGGCCATGATACCGCAGGCCTTGTGAAAATCATCAAGGAAGCCCGCAAGGTAAAAAAGGCTGTGATGATCCATATAAAGACCACAAAGGGAAAGGGATATGAGCCTGCGGAGAGGCATCCCGCAAGGTTCCACGGCACCGAGCCCTTCCTGGTAGAGAACGGACTTCCCAGGAATCCAAGATCTACGGCTAATTACCAGGATATCTTTTCCACGGTTATGTGTAAGCTGGGAGAGAGAGACGACAAGGTTGTAGCCATCACCGCTGCCATGGCGGACGGTACCGGACTTAAGAGGTTCAGGAACATTTATCCCGACAGATTTGTGGATGCTGGAATAGCGGAGGAGCACGCCGTGACCTATGCGGCAGGCCTGGCACTTGGAGGCTTTAAGCCTGTCTTTGCGGTTTATTCCTCATTCCTTCAAAGGGCTTACGATCAGATCCTGGAGGATGTGTGTCTGCAGAATCTTCCGGTTATTTTTGCTGTTGACAGAGCAGGACTTGTGGGAAGCGACGGCGAGACCCATCAGGGAATCTTTGATCTGTCATACCTTTCTTCAATGCCGGGAATGCATGTACTGGCTCCCAAGAACAAGTGGGAACTTTCCGATATGATGAAATTCGCGGTGAATCTAGGTGCTCCCATAGCAATAAGGTATCCCAGAGGCAACGCCTATGACGGACTTGAAGAGTTCAGAGCCCCCATAGAGATGGGTAAGTGCGAGCCAATCTATGAGGAGAAGGATATCTGCCTTCTGGCTGTTGGCTCAATGGTCAGGATCGCCGAGGATGTCCGCAGGATTTTGAAAGATAGAGGCTTACATGTAAGTCTGGTCAACGCCAGATTTGTTAAGCCCATAGATACTGATTATCTAAGTACCGCAGCAGGCAGTCACAAGCTCTTTGTAACCATGGAGGAGAATGTGGCAACGGGTGGCTACGGCGAGAAAGTCAGGGAATACGTTCAGGACAACAGGCTTGATGTCAACATTCTTTCCATCGCAATCCCGGATCAGTTTGTGACCCACGGAAGCGTGGACAAGCTCAGAAAAGAGCTGGGAATTGATGCGGAGTCTGTGGCTGAGCGGATACTTAAGGAAATACAAAGGTAAATATATTTATGGCAAAGGATAAAGAAAGACTTGATGTCCTTCTGGTAAACAGGGGACTGGCTCCCTCCAGGGAGAAGGCCAAGACCCTTATAATGGCAGGAGAAGTCTTTGTAAACGGCCAGCGTGAGGACAAGCCCGGCACCACCTTTGAGGAGTCCAAGATTACTTCTCTTGAGGTAAAGGGCGACACCCTTCCCTACGTAAGCAGAGGCGGTCTTAAACTGGAGAAGGCAGTAAACAATTTCGGCTTTTCACTTCAGGGCAAGGTCTGCATGGATATAGGCGCTTCCACCGGAGGCTTTACGGACTGCATGCTGCAAAACGGTGCGGCAAAGGTCTACTCAGTGGATGTGGGCCACGGACAGCTTGACTGGAAGCTTAGAAGCGACGACAGAGTGGTCTGCATGGAAAAGACCAACTTCAGATATATGGTCAGGGATGACATAGGGGATGACCTGGACTTTGCGTCCTGTGATGTTTCTTTTATCTCCCTAACCAAGATCCTCCTTCCCGCAAGGAAGCTCCTTAAGGACGGAGGCGAGATGGTCTGTCTTATCAAGCCCCAGTTTGAAGCGGGCAAGGACAAGGTCGGGAAAAAAGGCGTCGTAAGAGATGCGAAGGTTCATAGCGAGGTGGTGCACAGAATATTTGATTTCATGGGCATTGCCGGCTTTGAAGTTTTACACCTGGATTTTTCTCCCATTAAGGGACCTGAGGGAAATATCGAATACCTGATCCATATCAGAAAAGACCCTTCAAGGAACAGTGAGGTAGAGACCCTTACGGAAGCAGAGGGAGAGAAGCTTCTTCGGCAGATCTGTGAAGAGAAAAGCGGAATTTCATATCTAGACGATAACAACAAACTCATTGAGGAAACAGTAGCCGGGTCCGCGGCGCAGCTTGCGGGAGCCTGATGGAAAGAGGCCCATATGGAAAAGTTTTGTATCGTTACCAACAAAGTCAAGGACAAAGATCTATCAGTCACCATGCATATCAAGGAATATCTTGAGCAGCGGGGCAAGACCTGTGTGATCGCCAGTGAGAAGAAGGAGGAGGATCCCCTTCTTCTAAAGAGGGTGCACCTTAGCATTATCCCTGAGGACACCGATCTGGTCATAGTGCTTGGCGGCGACGGAACGATGCTTCAGGCGGCCCGAAGCCTTGCCTATATGGATATCCCCATGATAGGCGTAAACCTTGGCACCATGGGATACCTTGCTGAGGTTGAGGAGAAAGACATAGACGCTGCGCTTGATAAGATACTTCGCGGTGAGTATGAGATAGAGGACAGAATGATGCTAAGAGGCAGTCTCGAAGGGAAAAGAGACTACGCCCTTAATGACATCATCGTCTGCAGATATCAGGATATTTCCACCATCGGCTATAACATCTATGTCAACGACCAGTTCCTGTACAGCTATTTTGCCGATGCGCTTATAGTATCAACACCCACGGGATCCACCGGTTACAACATGTCTGCGGGCGGACCTATCATAGAGCCCCAGGCGAATCTCATACTGATAACCCCGGTTTGTCCCCACACACTGAACTCCAGGAGCCTTGTCTTTTCCCCGGAAACAAGGATAGAGGTGGAGCTTTTGAAGGGCAGAGACGGAGGCAACAAGCAGGCTATTTCAAGCTTTGACGGCAGTGGAACGATTCTGATGAATTCCGGAGACAGGATAGAGATCAAGAGGTCCAAGAAGACAACCAAGATCTTAAGACTTAATAAAGTAAACTTCCTTGATATGATAAGCAAGAAGTTTGAAAAATAAAGTGGTAAAGAGGGAAAAGGAATTGAAAAAGAACAGACATGACAAAATTATCGAGATCATTAACAATCACGTTGTAGAGACACAGGAGCAGCTTGCATGCCTTCTCAAGAAAGCGGGATATGATGTGACTCAGGCTACTGTATCCCGTGATATCAGACAGATGAAACTCACAAAGCAGGTCATAGAAGACGGCAGACAGAAATATGTATATACCACTGCCGATCCTGAGGTTATGCATGATAAATATGTCAATGTTCTTAAGGCCGGCTTTGTAAGCATGGATGTGGCTCAGAACCTTCTGGTCATCAAGACTGTTTCGGGCATGGCCATGGCTCTTGCTGCAGCTATTGACGCGCTGGAACTTCCTGAGGTTGTGGGATGTATCGCCGGCGACGACACGATCATGATCGCCATAAAGACCAATGAAGAGGCAGTCAAGGCGATGAAATATTTTGAAGATTTACTTGATAGAGATTGATATACATAGTTTTGGTGGGGTCCTCATTTTATAGAATGAGAGGATAATATGTTATACAGTTTACACGTTAAGAATCTTGCTCTTATCAAAGAGCAGGAGATTGAGTTTTCAAAGGGGCTGAATATTCTTACAGGTGAGACCGGCGCCGGCAAATCGGTGATCATAGGCTCAGTGAATCTGGCCCTGGGAGGAAAAGCAGATCCGGGACTTATAAGGACCGGAGAGGAGTACGCTCTGGTGGAGCTTTGCTTCGGTCTGGAGAGTAAGGAGCAAAAGCGCCTGCTGCAGGAGATGGATATTCCCATCGAGGATGACGACAGCGTAGTCATTCAGCGCAAGATCATGCAGGGCAGAAGCGTATCCAAAGTCGGAGGGGAAAGTGTCAGTGCCAGACAGCTCAAGGACATTTCCAATATTCTGATAAACATTCACGGTCAGAACGACCATCAGGAACTCCTTCACAAGAAAAAACACATGGATATCCTGGATAACTACTGCGGAGATAAGCTTGGCGGTCTTTTTGACGAGCTTTCCAAAGAGTACCACAGTATGCAGGAGATAAAAAGGCAGCTTGAGGAATCCGACATGGACGAGACCTCAAGGAAGCGCGAGCAGGAGCTTCTTGAGTTCGAGGTTGCAGAGATTTCCGATGCCGGGCTCAAGGAAGGCGAGGATGAAGAGCTTGATAGTTCCTACCGCAAGATGGTTAACGCAAGGAAGATCTCCGAGGCGGCCTACGGCTGCCAGGCTCTTACGGAAAGCGGCGACTCGGGCGAATCCGCCTCTGACATGATAGGCAGAGCGGTAAGGGAACTTACTTCGGTGGTTTCCTATGACAGCGAGCTGGAGGGACTTTTAGAGCAGCTTTCGGATGTGGAGAACCTTCTTGGCGATTTTGGGCATTCCCTTTCTGATTACATGAGGGGGCTTGAATTTAATGATGAGCAGTTCCGGGAAACCGAGGACAGACTCAATACCATCAATCATTTGAAGGATAAGTACGGCGGAAGCATTGAGTCGGTACTTAAGAGTCTTTCAGAGAAGGAAGCAAGGCTTGAGGTTCTGTCAGACCTGGACGCTCACAGAGCTTCTCTGGAAAAAGAGCTGGCGGCTAAAAATGCAGTTGTTCTGAAGCTTTGCGGGAAGATATCAGATATCAGGAAGGAAGGCGCTGCGGCACTGGAGAAGAAACTTGTGCAGGCTCTTGTGGACCTTAATTTCCTCGATGTCAGATTCAGGATAGAAGTAGAGGAAAGTAAGGACAGAGTCAGTGCCAGGGGCTATGATGAAGTGAGCTTTTTGATCTCCACAAACCCCGGAGAAGACCTGCGGCCTCTTGATCAGATCGCCAGCGGCGGTGAGCTATCAAGGATCATGCTGGCACTTAAGACCGTCGTTGCGGACAAGGACGACATAAGTACTCTGATCTTTGACGAGATAGATGCAGGTATAAGCGGAAAGACAGCCTGGAAGGTTTCCCAGAAACTCGGGGAGCTCTCAAGGGAGCACCAGATCATATGCATTACCCATCTTCCTCAGATTGCAGCCATGGCAGATACTCACTTTATGATAGAGAAGGGCCTGTCCGACGGAAGAACAGTTACAAGTATCTATGCTCTTGATGAAGATGCCTCGGTAAAAGAACTCTCAAGACTCCTTGGAGGTGAAGAGATAACCGATGCGGTTATAGAAAACGCCAGAGAGATGCGCAGGATGGCGGAAGAGACGAAAAGAGGATAATCAATGACTATCGATAATGACGATCTTATAAACAGTATAATCGCATCCCTTGGAAGGATAGACACCATCTCACTTGATGAGATACCGAATATCGATCTGTACATGGACCAGGTCACATCCTTTATGAACGACAGACTTAAGAAGACCACCAGGCACCCTGAGACCGATAAGATAATGACCAAGACCATGATCAATAATTATGCTAAGAATAACCTTCTTCCTCCCCCGGAGAAAAAGAAGTATTCCAAGGATCATATGATCATGCTGATCGTTATTTATTACATGAAGAGTGTACTGTCCATGAATGACATTCAGACTCTTATTGAGCCCTTCAAGCATCGCTTCCACGAGACGGAAGGTAAGCTCAACTTAAGCAGGATCTACGATACCTGTTATCAGCTTCAGGATGAGGCTCTGGAGCCTGTAATAGAGGACCTTAAAAAGAAATATGAAAGGTCCCTTGAGACCTTTGACGATCCGGACATCACGGAGGAAGAGCGGGAGAAGATGCATATTTTCTCTTTCATAACACTTCTTTTGTATGATGTTTATGTTAAGAAACTGCTGATGGAAAAGATAATAGACAATATCTCGGAAGCAGCGGAGAAAGAGAAAGATAAAAAGAAGAACAAGGATAAGAATTAATGGGAATTTACGATACACTTAACGGTCAGCAGAAGCTGGCTGTACAGCAGACGGATGGCCCGGTACTGATACTGGCCGGCGCAGGAAGCGGAAAGACCAGGGTGCTGACCCACAGGGTGGCATACCTGATTGATGAATGTGGTGTTAATCCCTGGAACATCATGGCTATTACCTTTACCAACAAGGCAGCAGGTGAGATGAGGGAGAGGGTAGACAAGATTGTGGGCTTTGGCGCTGAGAGCATCTGGGTTTCAACCTTCCATTCAAGCTGCGTCAGAATGCTTCGAAGATATGCAGACAAGCTTGGGTACAGCAACAATTTTACCATCTATGATACCGATGATTCCAAGGTCCTAATGAAGGATATCTGCAAGAGATTTCAGCTTGAGACAATGCAGCTCAAACTCCGTCAGATAATGAATGCAATCTCCAAGTGCAAGGATAATCTGGTAAGCCCGGAGGAGTACGCACTTTCAGTTGCAGGAGATTTTACCAAGACAAGAATATCAACAGCCTACACCGAATACCAGAAGGCGCTTAAAAAGAACAACGCCATGGATTTTGACGATCTTATAATGAACACGGTTACTCTTTTTAAGGAGCATCAGGATGTCCTTGAATCCTATCAGGACAGGTTCAGATATATCATGGTGGATGAGTATCAGGATACCAACTATGCGCAGTTTGAACTGGTAAGGCTTCTTGCGGACAAGTACAGGAATCTGTGCGTTGTAGGTGATGACGATCAGAGTATCTACAGATTCAGAGGTGCCAACATCAGAAACATTCTGGACTTCGAGAAGTATTATCCCGAAGCTACAGTGATAAAGCTTGAGCAGAACTACCGCTCGACACAGCAGATACTGGATGCTGCCAATGCGGTCATCAGCAACAACAGCGGAAGGAAGGATAAGTCTCTTTGGACTGATATCAAGGATGGAGAGAAGGTGCGCCTTCGCCAGTTTGATACCGGATACGATGAGGCTGAGTTCATAGCCTCCGATATCGGAAGACTTAAGAGAAACGGAAAACTCTCCTACGATGAGACCGCAGTCCTTTACAGGACCAATGCTCAGTCCAGACTTATAGAAGAGCGTTTTGTGGCAGAGGGGATCCCCTACGACATTGTGGGTGGTACCAATTTCTACTCAAGGCGCGAGATCAAGGATCTTCTGGCTTACCTTAAGACCATCGACAGCGGACTGGATGATATCTCGGTAAAAAGAATCATCAATGTTCCCAAGAGAGGCATCGGAGCCACCACAGTTGAGAATGTTCAGAATTATGCGGATGAGAGACAGATCAGTTTCTTTGAGGCGTTGTGCGAAGCTGACCAGATCATGACAGTAGCAAGGAGTGCAGGAAAGCTCCATGATTTTGTCACTATGATCAGGGCCTTCAGGACCAAGCAGAAAGTATATTCCCTTGAGGAACTCCTTAAGGACGTTATAGATGTCACCGGTTATATGACTTATCTTAAGTCTCTTGATGAGGATGATGACAGCGGTGACAACGACAGAGCGGCCAACGTGGACGAACTTATTTCCAAGATCGCTTCCTATGAGGAAAATGAAGAGCTGGAGAATCCCACACTTACAGGCTTCCTTGAAGAGGTGGCTCTTGTGGCTGATATTGACAGGATCGGGGATGACAACGAGAAGGTTCTTCTCATGACTCTCCATAGTGCCAAGGGCTTGGAATTTGAAAACGTATACCTGGCGGGAATGGAGGAAGGTCTTTTCCCGAGTTTCATGACTCTGCAGTCTGAGGATTCCGATCCGGAGGGACTTCGTGAGGAGAGAAGACTTGCCTATGTCGGAATTACCAGGGCCAAGAAGAGACTTACTCTCACCGCTGCCAAGCGCAGAATGATAAGAGGTGAGACCCAGTACAACAGGCTCAGCCGCTTCGTGGATGAGATCCCTTCAGAGCTTTTGGATAAGGAGAGACCTGTTACTATCACAAGCTATCTTTTTGACGGCGGGGAGTCTCTTGATGACTACGAGGGCGTTGAGGACAGCTTCGATAAGGATGACAGAGGTTTTGATGAAGAGGACAAAGGCTTTGATGAGAATGCAGGGCATTCAGGAATAAAGGCTAATTATGCCAAGGGCTTTTCTAAGGGCAAGGCGGGATATGATCCCAAAAAGTCGGATCTTTCCAATTCCTACAAGCTTAAGGCTGTTCCTAAGCCAAAAGTGAATAAGCCCAGGGCAGTTCCGGATAAGCCATATATAGCAGGCGCCGGAAGCACTCATGTAAAGGGCTCTCTGGCAGGACTTTCCAAGGGAATGCCTATGAAGGCATCCGCTCCCGACTATGTTGTCGGAGACAGGGTGTCCCATATCAAGTACGGCAACGGAGTGGTTACATCTCTCGAGGAAGGACCAAGGGATTACAAGGTGACAGTTGAGTTTGATGACTGCGGACAGAAAATCATGTATGCAGGTTTTGCCAAGCTCAAAAAGATATAATGCAACTATATATCGTGATATAATATTACTATCAAAAATTTTATGGAGGGGCTACAAATGGATGTAAGATCTAAGATTGATGACATTATTGAGATTACTAGGATCAACGAACTTCTGGACAAGAGAGAAGCTGCCAATGCCAAGAAACCCGCAACCATTATTCTCTGGGTTCTGGCCGTTATCGGTGCAGTTTCTGCAGTAGCCGTTATTGCATATCTGGTATATCGCTATATGACTCCTGCTTTTGAGGATGATTATTACGATGATGACTTCGATGATTTCGAGGACGATTTCGACGACGACGATTACATCACAGAAGGCTGAATGATTAAGTGAAGAAAAAAGATATAATTGAGGGAACTGTCAAACGAGTAGAGTTTCCCAACAAAGGAATAATTGAAACCGATGAAGGGAAGGTCGTTGTCAAAGGCGTCCTTCCCGATCAGAAGGTATCTGTTCAGGTTCAGAAAGTCAGGAACGGCCGTGCCGAAGGCAGGCTCCTGGAGATTCTTGAAGAGGCACCGGATGCCATAAACAGCCCCTGCATCCACTTTGGAAAATGCGGAGGCTGCAGTTATCTTACCATGCCTTATGTCAAGGAACTGGGTCTTAAGGAGCAGCAGGTCAAGACTCTTCTTAAACCGGCCATGGACAGACAACCGGACGTTAAGTTTACCTGGGAGGGAATCAAAACCAGCCCGGTTAAATTTGCTTACAGAAATAAGATGGAATTCACCTTTGGTGACAGTACGTTGGGTGGCCCCCTTTGTCTTGGCATGCACAAAAGGGGCAGTTTTTATGACATCGTAACGGTCACAGGCTGCAGGATCGTTGACGATGACTACAAGGCCATCATCTCTGCAACCCTGGACTATTTCTCACCAATGTACGACAGGAAAGAAATCTCTTTTTACCACAGGGTGAAACAGACAGGATACCTAAGGCACCTTCTGGTGAGGAAGGCCGTTAAGACCGGTGATATCCTTATTGACCTTATTACCACAACTCAGGAAGAGCATGACCTTACGGGATTTAAGGATGCTCTTTTATCCCTGGAACTTGCTGGCCGCATTGTGGGAATCCTCCACACCAGAAATGACAGCCTTGCAGACGCGGTCATAGATGAAGGCACGGAGATACTATACGGCCAGGACTATTTCTATGAGAGTATCCTGGGACTTAAGTTCAGAATCACACCTTTTTCATTCTTCCAGACCAACAGCCTTAGCGCCGAGGTTCTGTATCAGACCGTTCGAGGCTATATCAGAAGCCTTTACGATCAGAAGAAGATCAATGAGGATGGCGTTATCTACGATCTCTATTCCGGAACCGGAACCATTTCCCAGCTTCTTTCCAAGGTCTGTGATAAGGTCATCGGTGTTGAGATAGTTGAAGAGGCGGTAGAGGCTGCAAGAGAGAATGCAAGACTTAACCACCTTGAGGATAACTGCGAATTTATCTGCGGCGATGTTCTTGGTGTTCTTGATCAGATTGAAACCAAACCTGACATGATCATTCTCGATCCGCCCAGGGACGGAATAAATCCCAAGGCCCTTCAGAAGATCATCGGCTACGGTGTACCATACATGATCTACGTTTCCTGCAAACCCACATCCCTTGCCCGCGACCTGGAGATGCTGCAAGAAAGCGGCTACGTCATGACAAGGGCGGTTGCTGTGGACCAGTTCCCCTGGACAAGCCATGTGGAAACCGTCGTCCTGTTAACGAAGACGAGCGGTAGCGAAGGCTGAGTTATATATCATATTAAGAATTCTAATCATTGCGGCTGGCTATCTGCCGCCAGCCGCATATCTTTATATCTTATCCACGCAATTAAGTGTTTTTGAGATGCTAATTGCAATCGGATTTTTTTCTTGGTTTAATAGTTAAATAGCTTTAATGGTTTATTAGAGGAAAAAGTGGTAGAACCTCTGTCGCTTTGGCGAATTATATTGATTTCAACAGATGGTTTCGGACGGATATTTCTGTTGTGAAAGCAGATATTGTCAATTTCAACAGGTAGTTCTGGTTGTGTGTTCCTGTTGGAAATGCTGTTTTATCAATTCCAACAGATGGATTTAGTTGGTGGCTACTGTTGGAAATGTTAAAACTATCAATTCCAACAGTGAGAAAGCTTATAAGACTCTGCTGGAAATCTCATAACAAGTTTTACAACAGGTATAAATAGATACATTTATCTGTTGGAAATAGCAGGTATGAAAAATGCAACAGAATAACACAGAAAAACCTCCTGCTGATAATTATAAATAGCGCAATTGAAACAGGTGCATGCAGATATAATACACTGTTGAAATCAATGAAACTGAGTAATTCAGCAGTGTGATAAAAGTCAAGCATAAGTAAGTAACTACAACCCAAAAGAAAACTTTGTTGTGATAAAAAACAAAATAGCAAAATAACAAATTTAATGGAAAGGAATTATAGGAAGTGCAAGGACTAAAAGAATTGTTAGAAAAGGAATCAAAACGTATCAATGAAATCAAAAGAACAGTAGATGGAAGGCTTAAAAATGCTCCAGATGGAACACTTAGAATAACTACAACAAAGAATCAATACCAATATATACATTGTAAACAGGAACAGTACAAACAGGAACAGTACAAACAGGAACAATACAAACAGGAACAATGTGGACAGGTACAATGTACTGAAACGAGTAACAATCAGAAATTTAAATTGTCCTATATAAAGAAAGAAAACCTTTCACTGGCTAAACAGCTTGCTCAAAAATCTTATGACCAGAAAATCAAAAAGCTTGTGGACAGGAGAGAAAAGCAGCTGGAAAGACTGACAAAAGAGTACAGCGATGACGAAATAGTGGCAATCTATAACAATTTGAACCATAAAAGAAAGGAACTGGTCATCCCGGTTGAACCAACATATGAACAACTCTTAGCCCAGTGGAAATCTGTCCCATATGTAGGTAGGGACTTTAAAGATGTTAAAACGGAAATATACACTAAAAAAGGAGAGAGAGTAAGATCTAAATCTGAGAAAATTCTGGCAGATATGTTCTATGACATGGGTGTTGAATATAAATACGAGTGCCCATTGCATCTTAAGGGATATGGTATTGTCTATCCCGATTTCACATTCTTAAGCAGAAAGACATATGAAGAAATATACTGGGAGCATGACGGCAGGATGGATGATCCTGAATATGCGGAAAAAGCTATCAGGAAGATTGATCATTACACCAGAAACGAAATAATTCCCGGGCAACGCCTGATAATCACCTATGAGTCAGCTAATTACGCTCTTAATACTTATGTTGCGGAGAAATTTATAAAAGAGTATCTGCTGTGATGTTTATAAATAGCTCAGGTTAAAAGAAAGCATTCTGATCAGTTTGCGATAGCTGATGGGGTATTCAAATCATGTTGTTCAGATATTCATTAAGAATTAAAATAATGGTTATAATGAGTCAAGACAAAGCATTTTTGGGGAAAAGGTTACGCAAATGATTATTCTTATAACGGGAGCCTCCCATACAGGCAAGACAGTCTTAGCACAGCGTATGCTGGAAAAATACAAAAGCCCTTATTTATCTATAGATCATTTGAAAATGGGTTTGATCCGCAGCGGAAATACTGAGCTTACGCCGGAGAATGATGACAAACTTACGGAATATTTATGGCCTATTGTCAGGGAAATGATAAAGACGGCAATAGAAAATCAGCAGAATCTCATAGTTGAGGGATGCTATATACCATTTGAATGGCGAAAAGATTTTGATGCTGCATATCTATCTAACATCAGATTTATATGCCTTTCGATGTCGGAAAAATATATCTCATCACACTTTGATGAAATCATAAATCACGGAAATGATATTGAGAAAAGATTAGACGATTCTTATTGCAGTAAAGAACGGCTTACGTATGAAAACAAAATAATCATGAATGGATTTACACAAGCCGGTGAGCAGGTTGTTGTAATTGATGATGACTATGAAAGAACAGTTAGTAGCCTGTTGTAAATGGATATACATATTCAACTACTGTTATCTGATGATGAAGAGAAGAGAGGGAGAAAAGACGCAGTAAGGAGGAAGCCGCGTATGGATAAAGCAGATTTACACAGTAAATTGCACGAGCTTCAGGATTTGAAATACCGTGATATGCAGAAAAAGATAATCCCGAATATTGATCCCGAGTCGATAATTGGAGTCAGGACTCCGGCTCTTAAGACTTTGGCAAAAGAAATATTGAAGGCCGGAGATTATAAGGAGTTCCTTATGGAATTGCCTCATAAATATTTTGAAGAAAACCAGCTGCAGGCTTTTATCATCTCCGGGATAAAAGATCTGAATGAATGCATGGAGGAGCTGGAGAAGTTTCTGCCCTATGTAGATAACTGGGCCACATGTGATCAGATGTCTCCGAAGATCTTTAAGAAGCACAAGGAAGAGCTTCTTGTGCGTGTAAAAAAGTGGACAGGCTCAGAAAAGCCATATACCATAAGGTTTGGAGTAGGAATGCTGATGGAGCATTTCCTGGATGATGACTTTGATCTCTGTTATCCTGAGATGGTCGCTAAACTAAGAAGCGAAGAGTATTACGTTAATATGATGATAGCATGGTACTTTGCAACTGCCCTCGCCAAGCAGTATGAGAGCGTGCTTCCGTTCATAGAACAGAAGAGACTTGATGACTGGACCCATAACAAAGCCATTCAGAAGAGTGTGGAGAGCTACAGAATATCCGAGGAGCAAAAGAAGTATCTTAAGTCATTAAAAGTGGTGGTGAAACGTTCATGAGGATAGAATTAAAACCCGTCATGCGGGAAGATATTGAAACTGTCTGGAAGATGCAGGTTGAAGCTTTTTCTGATCTTCTAAAAAAGTATCAGGATCATGACCTGAGTCCTGCAGCAGAGGAGATGGATAAAGTTTCAGCAAGATTCGAACAGCCTTGGACAAACTATTATTTCATTATGGCAGATGATGAAAAAGTCGGTGTTATCCGTGTTATAGATAAAAAGGACGGAAGCAGAAAACGCATATCGCCGATATGGATCATGAAAGAGTATCGAAATAAAGGTTATGCTCAGCAGGCGATAGAAGAAGCCGAGAAGATATTTGGAAAAGAGCATTGGTGCCTTGATACGATTTTGCAGGAAAAGGGTAATCTATATCTGTATGAGAAAATGGGTTATCACAGGACCGGTAAGGTAGAGCACATTAATGACCGGATGGACATTGTATTCTACGAAAAAGACTGAGAAAGATGGATCACGCAAAAGACTATAACGAATTAAAGCCTCTCCCATAAGACATGGCGAGAGGCTTTTCATATTCACACTCTGTATTTTCTGTATCTTCCGAAAAGTATTCCATCATCCAGATACTGCTCGGTTTCCGATACCCACATGGGAAACTGGCCGGTAGCAAGAGCAGTCTGTCCGTTTAACATGCCTGTATGGAAAGAGATATGTCTGTACTGCCGAAGCACAAGTTCCATTCTGGTATATTTGCAATTCTTTGGCTTCTCATAGAGCATCTCATCTGTCAAAGAGTCCAGATATGACAGAGTATTTTTTTCTATTTCATCAAGATACTGTAAGAGCTGTTCGTCAGATAAAACCACGTCTGACGGATTGTCCGGATTATCTAATCCTTCTACGTGAAAAGAAGGTTCCTCATAGTCGAAGGGATTGATAAACCATTTGTCTGCGGAGTGAAGTGCGTGGTAGGCCCACCTCCAGCATGGTGCGCCAAGGCAGAGGGCATCTCTGTCATAAGCCTTTATGGATGTGCGGATGTTAAGAAAATTAGGCTCCACAGTATCCTTAATGATCTTACATAATTCGTTCATTGCTTATTCCTCCTTGCGTTCGCTTTATTTTGAATGTATAATAACGCCAAAACTTATATCTGTAAAATTGAAACAAATAATATAAATGTTCAATTTAATTGAACTAACAAAGGGAATGTGAACATGACAATAACGCAGCTAAGCACTTTTTTGAAAATAGCGGAACTAAACAGTTTCTCAGCGGCAGCGGGCAGCATGGGATACGCGCAGTCAACCGTAACAACCCAGATTAAGCTCCTGGAGGAGGAACTTAATTGTCGCCTGTTCGACAGATTGGGAAAGACGATTGTCCTTACGCCCCAGGGAGAGAAGCTTATTACATATGCAGAAAAGATGCTACAATTGGAGAGAGAGATCCATCTCGAAATTTCCGATGAAGAAGAACCTACCGGAGTGTTAAAGATAGGCGTTTCTGAGTCGTTATGTTACAGCTATGTACCGCAGGCTCTGATGAACTATAGAAATCAGATCCCCGGAATAGATATCCGACCGGTATTTATCACACATGATACGTTTCCGGATATGCTTCAAAAAGGGGAATTGGATCTTGTTTACACGCTGAATCCTTATATTGATGATGACAGGCTGACAATGCTGCACAAGAAGGCTGAAACCCTTGGATTTTACGCTTCACCTAATCATCCTCTTTCGGGAAAAAAGGTTACGGAGAAGGACCTTACAGATTATCCGCTGCTGGTGACAGGGCAGAATTGCAGTTTCAGAAGCATGCTTCTTTCAGATTTGGAGGGGCACAATGTTGAACCTAAAATCCTGATAGAGACAGAAAGCAAGGAGATACTCAAGCAATTTGCGTCAAACGGCCTGGGAATAGCATTCATTCCCGATATGACAGCAACAAGGGAAGTGAAGAATAAAAGCCTGAAAAGACTGGATTGGAGAGGCGATTCTTTTCCCATCTATTCTCAGATATTCGTTCATAAGGATAAACATATAAGCAGAGCAATCAGCAGTTTAGTAGATGTTATCAAAAGTGAAGCAGCCAGAAATTAGGGAAGGTGCAGACAGCTCTTTTCCCTAATGATCATTGCACGGAAAGGAAAATGAAATGCGTAAACTTTATGAAACGAAGGAAATAGTCTTTGCAGTACTTTGGATTGTGGCCTACTGCGTTGTAATGGGAACCATCAGAGGAAATTTCGGGGATGATAGCATTATTATGCTCCTGGCGCTTATTGCGTTTTCAGCAGGAATCATAGCATTTGTAAAAACAAATCATCTGGAAAAGAAATACGGACTTGCCGGATGGCCAAAAAATGCCGGGAAATATCTGTACTTTATTCCCATGTGGATCGTGGCTACAGGCAACATCTGGGATGGCTTTGCTCCTTCTTATCAGGGTATTGCGCTGGTTTTTGCGGTACTTTCCATGATACTTGTGGGCTTTGTGGAGGAAATGATCTTCAGAGGATTTCTCTTCAGGGCCATGCTTAAGGACGGTAAGCCGGTTGTGGCAATTGTAGTGTCTGCGCTTACATTTGGAATCGGTCATATTGTAAACCTCTTAAACGGACAGGCAAGTCTGGAAACGCTGGCCCAGGTCTTTTTTGCCATCAGCTGGGGATTCATTTTTACAATGGTTTGCTATAAGAGCGGCAGCATTATACCGTGTATCTTAGCTCATTCCATCATAGATGCTCTGGCAGTGCTTGGTGCGGATATCATGCTGTTCAGCTGGATAAGTATCGGGGTGACGATATTTACAGCTATTTGTTATTGCATTTATCTTGGCAGGCTTAAAACACAGGACGATACCGGCAATGCATGATATAATAGTGAAAAGCTGTCTTTTAACTGATTGACTATAGTAGCATGCTAAATATTTGAACTGCTGATTATTAGAGGTATCAAATATGAGGATAATTAACGGTGTTAAAACAATCTTTGGCTTGTTGAAGGGTCTGTGGTCGATGAGTCCAAGTGAAAAGTCCGATTTCTACAAGGATAAGTGCGAGTATTATCAGGGTATCGTTGAGCTTAGCCTTGTTGTGGCATGTTTGACTACCATATGTTTTCTTTATTCGGATTACATGATAAATGGATCCGTTCTTCCTACGCTTATTCCCAGATTGTCCATTCTGGCATTTATTGCCGTATTTTTCATTGTTACGGGTATAAACGGAAATGCCCGAGTGATGGTTGTGATGGATTTTTTCCTTGGTCATGGAATGGTCATTGCTGCTAGCTGGACAGCCTACAAATTGGTTGATAACAGCAACTCCGTTACAGGAATCATTATTGTTAATCTTCTTTGGATGGTAATCGGATTTGTGGCAACGCCCATAGATACATTGATCAATGGGGGTGTGTTCATTATCGAGATCATCATCACCAACATGTTTAATCATTACACCAACTATGATGTAATCCTTTCGCTGGAAATTCCCTGTATCATCGGTATCGTTGTAGTTCATTACATCATGACCGCCTTTTATCTGGATCACTACAGAGTCACTCAGAAGCTTAAGCTATCCATGGTAACTGATCCTCTGACCATGGTATATAACAGACATCTTCTGGAAAAAATAATCTCAGAGAACTCTTTAAAGATTCAGTCTCCCGGTGAGCAGATAGCACTGGCCATGCTGGATATTGACGACTTTAAGAAGATCAATGATGAGAACGGCCACTACACCGGTGACCTGACTCTTTATTTCCTTGGGCAGAAGCTGAACACAGAGACCCACGAGGATGACTATGTTATTCGCTATGGAGGAGAGGAATTTGTACTGATCCTCAGGAATTGCAGTGTAGACGATGCATACGCCCGTATGGAGCAATTCAGAGCAGATATCGAGAAGGCAAAAGACACACCGGTGCCATTTACGGTTTCAATAGGTGTGGCAGGTTACACAGGCGATTATTCCGACACTCTTATGAAGGTGGACGATGCTCTTTATAAGGCTAAGAATACGGGTAAAAACAAGGTTGTCGTGAGTTGAAGTTTGTGACTTGTAATGTATACTGTATTGACAACTGTTTATGTCGGCGATATCATAGCAAACAATAAATCAATAAGGAGCACTTATGAATCAGCGATATATGCATAACTACATGGAGATTATGTACAGACGTATTCGCTTATAGCTGGGATTTATCCACACAGCTGTGAGCCGATAGGTCTTATCTGTCTGTGTGGTTTTTCGTATAGGATGATTTTATGAAAAGCACAGGGCAGATTGTAATCTTGCTGATGTGCTTTTTTTGTTGCACAAACCGAAAAGCGAATGAATGATTGCGAAAAGCAGGAATCAACCTGTTCGATTGCAGAAAAGGAGGATCATGAAATGGGACTTGAGGGAAAAGAGCTTAAAGAGTTATATCTGAGACAGTACTCAGGCGCAGGAGAAGAGTATCGCTTATTCAGCACAAAAGTAAATGAAACAGAATTCAGATTGACCATGCACTACATCCATAAGTATCTGAAAAACGGCGACAGGATCATAGATATAGGCGCCGGCTGCGGAGTTTATACTAACGCTCTGTCCAATGAAGGCTATTCAATCGATGCTATAGACCTTCATCCGGACAACGTGGCCAGAATGAAGGAACTCTTTAAAGACACAGAGAACATAAACGTGCATCAGGCCAATGCTATGGATTTAAAAGGCTTTCAGGATAATGCCTATGATCTGGTACTTGAACTCGGCCCTGTCTACCATCTTCATAAGACACCGGAGAGAGTAGCAGCGATAAAAGAAGCTGTAAGAGTAGCAAAAAAGGGTGCACCGATATTTGTAGCATTTGTACTTCAGGATGCTCCGCTTATACAGTACATATTCCAGCACGAGAATTCGGCTGAAGAGATAAAGACAATAGGCTATGAAAGAGACACAGCCAGAGTCACAGATAATACCGGCTCATCCATATACCTTGATACAATACCCACAATAGATGAATTGGCAGAGCTGGTGTTACAAGAAGTGCCAGTCACAAAAGGTCCAAGATTTGCGCAGGATGGACTCTCACATGTCATCAGAGACTCAGTAAACAACATGTCGGAAGCCTCCTATAACGAATGGCTTCAGTACCTGATTGCAACAGCTGAAAGGGCTGATCTGATGGGCTATTCCAACCATGTGGTGCAGGTTTTCATCAAGCAATGACGATGGCTATTTCTTGTGAGCTCCATGGTTATCGGATATAATTGAATAATGGTCCCTGGGGACGGGGTTAGGGACCATTTTTGAGCCCATTGGGAATGAGATGAAGGACATTTTTTCATGAGGATAAAAAAGACTTTGGCAAAGCAGATGCAGCTTATAAATGATGATTTTCTGGGACGTATAGAGAAGCTTCGCCACGCATGCAGAGGAATACTTGTAAGGGATGGAAAAGTTCTTTTGTGCCACGAGCCAAAGAGCGGACTTTACATCATCCCCGGCGGCGGAGTGGAAGGTCATGAAAACTACACTGATTGCTGTGAGCGCGAGATGTTGGAGGAGACCGGCTACAGGACAAAGGCCGTAGCAGGATATCTTGATATTGAAGAGCTCTTTGACGTCTGGAGGCACATCAATCATTACTACATTTGTGAACTCATAGAAGACACAGGAGTTCAGCACCTTACAGAAGCAGAAATGCTTGCAGGCTACACAAATGCATGGGTTCCGCTTGAGCAGGCGCTGGAGATATTCGGTAAATACGAAGACTACCATGACAGGGACATAGCAATTTACGGGCTTTACAGGCGTGAACTTGCTGCGCTTAATGAGTATGAGAAGTTCATCTCAGGAGGAAAGCGCAATGGATAACAGGTCTTTTGACTCAAAGAGAATTGCGCTTGGTTATGCCAAACGCCCGTGGCTTCACAAATCCGTGATTGAGCAGCTGCTTTGCGACTGCAATCTTGACGAAGCATATAAATTCAAAAACGGCCTCGACGTCGGCTGCGGAGCAGGCTTATCTACAAAGGCACTTCGTCTTGTTTGCGACAAGGTGAGCGGGACCGATATTGCGGAGTCAATGGTAGAAGTTTGCAGAGATTTATATGGAAAAGACCCTTCTTATTCCTTCTACGTTGCAAAAGCCGAAGAGACAACAGTCCCCGAGAACAAGTACGACATAGTAACTGCCGCAGGTGTTATTAACTGGGTTGACGAGAAGAAGTTCATGGCAAACATGTTTGATGTCATGGAAGATGGTGGCCTGCTTGTTATATACGACTTTGGAATCACTGACAGAATGACCTGGAGCGACGCCTACACTACATGGTATCGGGACGAGTATCTAAAGAGATTTCCCAAACCATTCAGGAAGGAAAATAAGTGGGCTCAGGCGGATCTGCCGGATGGCTTCACTATGGAGAAGCAGACTGAGTATGACATGGAGTATGAATTTGAACTTGAATCATTTGTTGATTTCATGCTGATCCAGTCAAATGTGAATACACAGATAGAGGGTGGAAATATTACTGCTGATGAAGCCGGAGAATGGATAGAGACGTCTCTTGCGCCAATATTTGAGCACAGTAAAAAGAACCTTATCTTCCACGGCTACAGCTGGTACATAAGGAAAGTGGCTACGACCTAAAGACAACAGGGAATGGAGAATGAAAATGCCCAAGCAGAACATATTTGACAACGAAACATTCTTTGAAGGTTACAGGAAAATAAGAGAAAAAGAATCCAACGCCAACGACCTGTTTGAGATTCCGACGCTGTTTTCTCTTTTACCTGACCTGACAGGGAAAAGAGTTCTCGACCTAGGATGCGGATATGGCGAGCACTGTATCTCTTTTGTCCAAAAGGGTGCCGAGAAGGTTGTTGGAATTGATATTTCAGAGAAGATGCTGGAAGTGGCAAAGTCCGAAAACAGAAATCCAAGGATTGAATATCTCCTCATGCCAATCGAGGATATCGCACAAATCGCTGAGAAGTTCGACGTGGTCATAAGCTCACTGGCCCTTCACTATGTTGAGGACTTCGAAGGAGTAGTAAGGAACG
This sequence comes from Butyrivibrio sp. FCS014, assembly GCF_000526935.1. Taxonomy (GTDB): domain Bacteria; phylum Bacillota; class Clostridia; order Lachnospirales; family Lachnospiraceae; genus Butyrivibrio. The sequence continues at coordinate 45,773 of NZ_JAHA01000003.1, forward strand.
TCAATAACCTCCTTACACCCGGAGGCGAATTTATTTTTTCACAGGAACATCCCTTTAATACCTGCCACAGCACTGGGGAGCGCTGGACAAGAGATGAGAAGGGGGAAAAGATACATATCAATCTGAAGAACTATGGTATTGAGAGGGAGAACGAGAGCACCTGGTTTGTTGACGGTATCAAGAAATATCACAGGATGTTTTCGACGATAGTAAATACGCTGGTAGAGGCCGGCTTTGCCATAGAGAAGATGGTAGAGCCGCTGCCTGATGAAGAACTTCTTAAGAAATTTCCGGAGCATAAGGATCTTTTCCATAAGCCGGATTTTCTGGTCATTAAGGCAAGGAAACATTTAGGAACACCATGAAAAGACTTTTCGAAATTGATTTAAAAGACTATAAGGAATCAGGCAACGTATTTCGAAGACCATCTGCCAGAGCAATCATCAGAAAGGGCGACAAGATTGCACTGGTGTACAGCAAGAAGGAGAAGTACTACAAATTCCCCGGTGGCGGAATACACGATGATGAGGATAAAAGAGAGGCTCTTATCCGTGAGGTCAGAGAAGAGGTTGGAATGGTCGTCATCCCCGAGAGTATCAGGGAGTTCGGCAGTGTCCTTAGGAGGCAAAAGAGTGACAGAGGTGAGAATACCATTTTCGAACAGGAAAATTTCTATTACTTCTGTGATGTAAAGGATCAGCTTGTTGAGCAGGATCTGGATGATTACGAGAGCGACGCGGAGTTTGTTCTAAGAATAGTGGATTTGGACACGGCAATCGAAGCCAATGACGTTTATTCCAGTGATGTCTTTTTTAACGAGGTAATGATAAAAAGAGATCTCAGAGTACTGAGGCTCCTTAAAATGTCAGAAAGACGAATCGATGATGAGATCAGGCTGATTCCATATTACAGAAATGATGAGGTTTCACTTGCCTGGTATCAGGATCTTGATGTGTGCAAGCAGGTTGATAACAAAGATGAGCCGTATGATCTTGAGCTTTTGCACAGAATGTATGATTTCCTCAGTACACACGGTGACTGTTATTATATCGAGTATCAGAACGCTTTGGTCGGAGATGTTTCCATTAGGAATAACGGGGAAGTTGCCATTGTGGTATGTAAGGAATACCAGAACAGACATATCGGAAGGCGCTGCATAGAAGAGATGATAAAGCTTGCCAAAGAGAAAGGCATGAAGTCGGTCAAGGCCAATATTTATTCTTTTAACAGTCAGAGCAGAAAGATGTTTGAGGCTGTGGGATTTAAAGAAACTGAAGATGAATGGTATGAGTATTCTTTAAAAGACTGACAGAAAAAAGAGACAATAAGGAGCTGTAAGCTAAACATGGAAATAAGACGAATAGAGGAAGATGAAAAGGTAGGAAAGTTCATCAACAAGGAGTTCACGGATTATGCGATTGACTGTGATGTGGCGCTGAACTTTGAGGAATTTACCTTTGCTGCAGAAGATGATGGAAAGATAGCGGGGGTCATCACGGGACGAGCATATTACAACGAGGTTCATATCGGTGATCTGATAATCGGAAAAGATTACAGAAGAGCCGGTGTCGGCAGAAGGCTCGTGGCAGCAGTTGAGGATGCTTTCAAGGGAAAAGGGTATGAGAAAATCGCCCTTACTACCTTTGGATTTCAGGCACCGGAGTTTTATAAAAAGCTGGGCTATGAGCTTGAGTTTGTGAGAGAGGATAAAGACCCGAAGCTTAGTAAGTATTTTTACCTGAAGAAGATTTGAGAATGGGGAAAAGACCTAATGATTAAACTGGAAACAGACAGGCTGATCCTCAGAGACTACACTGAGAGCGACTTTGATGCCTACTACAAATTAAAAACCGATGATAAGACCATGTACTATATGCAGGACATCAAGCTGGATTCACCTGAAGATGCCAGGGCAGAGTTTAAAGAAGTACTGGCAGATATAAAGAAGCCTGATAGGGAGTTTTATTTTCTTCACATGGAACTTAAAGACACCCATGAGCAGGTAGGGAGCGTTGGTTATACGGTTACAGACAACACGCCGGTTGGCAAGCTTGTTCATTTTGGATACTTTACATACCCGAAGTTCTGGGGAAACGGATATATGTCCGAGGCAGTGCAGAAGGTGCTCGAATTTGCTTTCACTCAGGACAACGTGTACAGAGTCACAACCGGGTGCCTGGCTGAGAATATCGGCTCTGAAAAAGTCATGAAAAAGAACGGGCTCATAAAAGAAGCTGAGCACATCGACTATGAGTGGCATGACGACAGAATGAAAACCCGCCTGGAGTACAGGATCCTTCGGCATGAGTGGGAGAAGTTGCAGAAATGAAAAAAGTACTTGTACTGGGGTGCTCCGGAAGTGGTAAGAGCACCTTCTCCATAAAACTTCATGAGAAAACAGGACTTCCGCTTTACCATCTAGCTTGATCCGGAACTGGTGGAGCTGGTTAAGAACTATGAGGAAGAAAACAAGCCGGTACTTTACGAGCTCTTTTCCAAATATAAGGACAAAAACGTGATAACATTTAGCACCAGAGAAGAGGCAGAAAAATGGATTACAGAAATTTGAATACAGACAGAGTAAATGAACTTAGAAAAGAATGGGAAGCGGAGGAGAAGATCGCCCACATTCACGGCTGGGACTTTTCTCACATCCATGACAGATACGAAGAGGAGGACGACCTTCCCTGGGATTACAAGAAGATAATTGAGGAGTACCTTGATCCTGACATGAAGCTCATGGATTTTGATACAGGAGGTGGAGAGTTCCTGCTATCACTAAAGCACCCTTACAAGAACACAGCAGCAACCGAAGGCTTTCCGCCAAACGTTGAGCTGTGTAAAGAGACTCTTTTGCCACTTGGGATTGATTTTAAGCCTTGCGATAATGAGTCAGACATTCCTTTTGCCGACAGCTCTTTTGACATAATGATCAACAGACACGGCAGCTTTGACCCCAAGGAGATACACAGACTCCTTAAGGATGACGGCATATTCATCACTCAGCAGGTGGGAGGCAAGAACGACAGGGAGCTGGTGGAGATGGTTCTTCCCGGCACACCTGAGCCCTTCCCTGAGCTTGAGCTCTCTATCCAGAAAAAGAAATTTGAAGAAGCCGGATTTGAAGTGATCCGCGGAGAAGAAGTGTTCAGACCCATCAGGTTCTATGATGTGGGAGCATTCGTGTGGTTTGCTCGCATCATAGAGTGGGAGTTCCCCGGATTCTCGGTGGAGAAGTGCTTTGACAGGCTCCTTAAGATGCAGGAAGAAATTGATAAAAACGGCTTTGTGCAGGGAACCATCCACAGATATCTGATTGTTGCTAAGAAGTAAAAATGGTCCCTAACCCCCATCCCTAGGGGTCAAAAATGGTCCCTGGGGACGGGGTTAGGGATCATTTCATGTCATTTCAGTGGGGATTTTGTATAATTGAGAGGAAATGAATTGTCCAAAAAGGCAGTGATGCTATGATTGGTATATAGAAAAACGGAGGCGGTTGTGGGAGACTCATCTTTTTATCTAATCGGTTTTGTCATATTGGTTGTGATACTCATTGCCTGTATTGCTGTCCTAATAAGGAACTACATGAAGCTGATAGCCAGGAACGATGCACTTATGGAAAGCGTCGATAACCTGTGCAGGCTCAATGACAAACTCAGAATGGACAGACATGACTACCTTAACCATTTGCAGATCATCTATGGGCTGATGGAACTTGAGGAATACGATGAAATGAATTCGTACCTCAGGAAAGTCTACAAGGAGCTGCTAAAAACAGGAAAAGCTGTAAAGACGTCAAAGCCTGCGATAAATGCACTCCTGGCAGCCAAGATGGCAGAAGCGGAAGCACAGGGAATCGAATTTCAGGTCGATGTAAAATCAGATCTGAAAAAACTAGCCATAGAGGACTGGGAGCTGTGCAAGGTTCTCTCCAATCTTATAGACAATGCCATGAAGGCACTTGAAGATTCCACCGGCGAGGAAAAGAAGCTCAGAGTGCAGATCACGGAAACCCCTGAGAGATACATTTTCAGCGTGGATGACAATGGCCCAAAGATCCCCGAAGATATAAGAGATAATATTTTCAAAAGAGGCTTTTCAACCAAGAAAGGCGAAGGCCATGGAATGGGGCTTGCAATCGTATCCGAGATTCTGAGTAAGAACAGTGGAGATATTGAACTTTCGTCAGATGACGAAGAGACAGTATTTACGGTAAGCTTTGGAAAAGGAGAATGATTATGGGAGCAGTTCAGATATTGGGAGTTATAGTCCTGATAATAGGAATACTTCTGATAGGCGTCGAGTTCTATATGCCCGGCTTTGGCTTTCCGGGAATAGCAGGTATCATCTTTACCGCAGCCGGCATATTCCTCACCGGAAGAAACTTCCAGGAAAGAGTGATCGTCGGCGTTATCGCTATTGTTATAATCGCAGTAATGCTGGTTATAAGTATAGTGATATTCAGCTCGAAGAAGGTAAGATCACCCATCAAACTCGATGAGGATCTGCAGGGCAAGAACCTGTTTATCGAAGAGAAGGATATGGAATATCTTATCGGGAAAAAGGGAGTTGCCATTACAGACTTAAGACCTGCAGGAAAGGGTGAGTTTGACGGCGTAAAGTTGGATATTCTATCAGCAAATTATTACATAAAAAAGGATTCTGCCCTTGTTATTACAGAAGTTAAGAATAACAGCATAATTGTCGAGGAGGAGAAATAAAATGATGACACCTATAATAATAGCAGCGATTGTAATCGTACTTTTAATTGTATTTTTTGCCGTAATCCCTGTTGGAATGTGGATTTCAGCGATAGCCAGCGGAGTTAAGATCAGTATCTTTTCCCTGGTAGGAATGAAACTTAGAAGGGTTAAACCTGTAAAGATCGTAAGCCCTCTTATCAAGGCTACAAAGGCCGGAATAAATGTCACAACCAATCAGCTTGAAGCTCATTATCTCGCAGGCGGAAATGTAGACAACGTTGTAAACGCCCTTATAGCAGCAGAGAGAGCCAGCATGAATCTTTCCTTTGAGCAGGCATCGGCCATCGACCTTGCAGGACGTGATGTGTTCGAGGCCGTAACCATGAGTGTTACTCCCAAGGTCATTGAGACACCTCAGATCGCAGCTGTGGCAAAAGACGGTATCGAGCTTCTCGTTAAGGCCCGTGTTACTGTAAGGACCAATATCGACAGACTCATCGGTGGTGCAGGAGAGGCAACTGTTCTTGCAAGAGTAGGTGAAGGCATCGTAACTACAGTTGGTTCTGCAATCACTCACAGCAGCGTTCTTGAGAATCCCGATGATATCTCAAAGGTTGTACTTGAAAAGGGACTTGATTCCGGCACAGCTTACGAGATCATGTCCATTGATATAGCAGACATCGACATCGGCAGAAACATCGGAGCTAACCTCCAGAGCCTTCAGGCAGAGGCCAACACCAAGATCGCTCAGGCTAAGGCTGAGGAGAGAAGGGCAATGGCCGTAGCTCTTGAGCAGGAGATGAAAGCAGAGGTTGTCAAGGCAGAGGCAGAGATTCCAAGAGCAATGGCAGAGGCCCTTAGGTCAGGAAATATCGGAGTGCTTGACTACTACAATCTCAAAAATGTCCAGGCAGATACCAAGATGAAGAACGACATCGGCAACAGTATCGCTGAATATGTCGAGACCAAGAAAGACAAGAAATAATACAGCTCAGTACCAGGGAAAAGAGCTATGAAGGGGCGAAGTTATGATAAAAGTAATGATAGTTGAGGATGAAGAGCAGATACGGAATATTCTGAAGAAAATGATAGAGAAGACCTCTGATTGTGAAGTTGTATCCTCATGCGGCAATTTCGCAGCGGCTATCAGCGACTTTATCAAACTTCGCCCCGATGTTGTCTTCATGGATATTGATCTGTCCGGTGAGAGCGGCCTTGAATGTGCCAAGGCTATTACTGAGGTGGATCCCAAGGTGAAGATAGTTTTCGCAACAGCCCACAGCGAGTATATGGCCAATGCTTTTGAGATATACGCTTTTGACTATCTCGTCAAACCCTTCGATCTTGAGAGGATAGGCAAGACACTTGGCAGAATAAAGAGTATGACAGCGGAAAAAGAAACTGAGGCAAAAGCTGAAGGCTCTTTTGACAAGCTGGTGATCCGCGGAAAAGAAGAGATAAATCTCATTGATACGAAGGATATTATAATGATCGAGAGGACCGATGGCATAAGCAGGATAGTGACGGAGGATGAGACCTTCCTTACGTCGTCATCTCTTTCTTCTATACAGGAGAAACTCGATCCTGACAAATTCATGAGATGCCACAAGTCGTACATAATCAGAGTGGAAGCAGTCAAAAAGCTTGAGGTGTACGGCAGATGGACATATACGGTAACACTTAAGGGCACGGATGAAACTGCTCTTATGACTTCTGAAAAATATAATGAGATGAAGCAGAAGCTGGTATTCTGACGAACTAAAAAACACGTTGACTTTAAAGCGCACATTTGTTACTCTGTGTAATGTAATAAAAATCTTGAGGAAAGCGAGGTAATCATAATAATGAGTGCAAACAGAACAGAGATTGTAAATGAATATAGTATGATGACCTCGGTTTATGCCTTCTGATATCTGCAAGGCATTTATATAGCGTATTTAGACCGTGGCATTTTTGTCACGGTTTTTATTTGGGAATTTTCATACATCTTCCAATCACGCCCGGTTCGGGCAGCGTTCCATGAAGAAGAAACAAGGTCTCCATACTATTACAGAAAACTATAACTAAAGACTATTAGACTTAATTTTTTCAAGGAGACAAAACATTGAATAATTTAATAATCAGAAAAGAAACTACAAGTGATTACTACGACACAGAACTGATGACCATGCGCGCTTTTTGGAACATTCACGGTCCGGGATGCAACGAGCATCTTATGGTCCACAAACTCCGCAGCGCTGATGAATACCTGCCGGAGCTCAGCCGCGTTGCAGAGCTTGATGGCAGGATAGTAGGCGCGATATTTTACTCAAAGGCCAAGGTCGTGGATGGCGATAAAGAACACGAAGTGCTGACCTTCGGACCTCTGGCCGTTGAGCCTACATGCTTTAGCGCAGGGATAGGTGCGGCGCTGTTAAAAGAGACTATTGCTCTTGCAAAGGCAGCAGGATACAAGGGAATCGTGATCTGCGGAGAGCCCGAGTATTATCCAAAGCACGGCTTTAAGACCTGCGACAACTTTGATATCCATCACCCGGCATTTGGAAATGCAGATGCGTTTATGGCACTTCCTCTTAACGATGGATTCGAGGATATTCACGGCCTGTTCTATGAAGCACCCGTATTCGAGGAGTGCGAGGATGAAGATGAGGTAAAAGAGTTTACGAGTAAATTCCCGTATTACAAACCTCTTAAGCTTTCCTGCCAGTGGCTTCATGAAGAAAAACTCGGAAGAATATCGCAGGTAAGCAAAAACAGCTACATGATAAAATTCTGGGAACAGGAAATTCCGGCCAAGTTAAAGGGAAACTTCTACGGTGAAGATGCAGACAAGCTTCCGGTAGTGGGAGACTATGTGACATTTCGCTATAACAGGCAGGGGGATTCAATGATCCTTTCTGTATGTGAGAGAACTAGCTTCCTCCAAAGACCCGACCAGGCCAAGACAGGAGTTATGCAGTACATGGTTTCCAACGTGGACTACTGCTTTATTGTCACGTCCCTTAATGAGGACTACAACTACAACCGCATAGCAAGGTACGCAAGCGTTGCGCTTCAGGGAGGCTCTACTCCTGTTGTGATCCTCACCAAATCAGACCTCTGCAACAATACAGGAAGATATGTGCGTGAGGTGGAGCAGATATCTGATAAGGTACGGGTTCATGCAATTTCGGCAATCTATGGCATCGGACTTGAGGAGCTCAGAGAATATCTGATCCCCGGAAATACGATCTGCCTCATGGGCTCTTCCGGTGTCGGAAAATCAACGCTTGTCAACACTCTGATAGGGGAGGATATCATGAAGACCTCAGAGATCAGAAAAGATGATGACAAGGGACGCCACACTACAACCATCAGAAGGCTTATCGAGACATCAAATGGAATCTGCTTTATTGACACTCCCGGAATGCGCGAAATAGGCATGGCAAACACCGCTGAAGGTATTGATGATACCTTTTCCGATATTGTAGAATTGGAATGTCAGTGCAAATTCAGTAACTGCAGGCACGAGACAGAGCCGGGATGCGCAATTAAAGCAGCCATCGCAAACGGTGAACTCTCCCCTGAGAGATATGCGCTGTACAAGAATCTTGGCTCAGAGAATACCAAGAACTATGCCAAGAAAAAAGAAATTTCCAAGTGGGCCAAGGCATATAAGAAAAACAATAACAGGTACATGGAATGAAATCTTTTATAAGACTTACGGATCACAAAAAAGAAGAACTTCTTAAGATATTTGAAATTGCCGATACCATCGAGGAGTATGACGGATTCCTTAAAGGGAAGACCATAGTTATGTTCTTTCCGGCATCGAGCATAAGAACCAGAGTGTCTTTTGAAAAAGGAATATACCTTCTCGGTGGCCAGTCCATATTGTTCGATCCGAAGACACTGGATAAGAAAGAAGAAATAAAGGATGTGTGCGGATATCTGCAGAACTGGGCAGATGCTGTAATCGTGCGTTATCCTGATATTAGTATGTTAGACAGGATGGCTGATGCAATGTCAGCCCCTGTCATTAACGCTATGACTGATGACAATCATCCCTGCGAGATGATGTCCGATCTATACACACTTTCTGGAATCAGAGAGGATTACCTTGGCGATAAATACTTATTTGTCGGCGGCGATGGAAATATTGGAAAGGCCTGGAAAGAGGCATCGGATGCTTTTGGTCTTTCGCTGACTCAGTGTGGACCGGACAAATACCGCATCCCCGGAGTTCCTTACGGCGACAATCTGAATAATGCAATCGTAGGAAAAGACATTGTCTGCACCGATTCCATTCCATCGAGTATGCTTGAGAATTTTAAGAACTATCAAATAACAAAAGACCTGATGGAGAAGGCAAATAATAATGCAATCCTGAATCCGTGTCCTCCGTTCTATCGTGGAGAAGAAGTATCTGCGGATGTGATCGATTCAGATTTCTTTGTGGGATATGAGTTTAAAAAGAATCTTTTGAAAGTTCAACAGGCAATCATGATCTATGCTTTGAGCTGAAGGAAAGAGGAGCGTGTTATGAAAATACTTGTTGTGGGTGGAACAAGATTTTTTGGAATTCCAATGGTCAATGCACTACTGTCCGCCGGCCATGATGTGACAATTGCCACGAGAGGAAATGCCAAGGCGGATTTTGCAGGAGAAGTGAAGAGTGTTGTCTTTGACAGAACAGATTCTGACAGTATAAAAAGAGCTTTAAGCGGTCTTGAATTTGACGTAATAATCGATAAGATTGCCTATGGCTCCAATGACGTAAAAGCTCTTTTGGAAAATGTAACCTGCGACAGGTATATTCAGATGTCCAGCTGCTCTGTTTATCATGAAGATCACGCGGATATCAGAGAAGAGGAATTCATAACAAAAGATCATCCTCTGAAATGGCAGGACAGACTTCCCGATTATCCCGAGACTAAGCGCAACGCAGAGCGTGCAGCTCTTGAGTTTATGGATGAAGCTTCATGCACTTTTGTGAGGTATCCTGTTGTTCTTGGAGAAAATGATTATACCGGACGACTTCGTTTCTATGTTGATCATATAAGAAGCGGGAGTCCTATGTACATTGATGATTGTGACAGAGCAATGTCTTTTATCCATGAAAAAGAAGCAGGGGAGTTCATCGCATACCTTGCAGATCACCCATGTGACGGCGCTGTGAACGGATGCTCAAACGGAGTCATAAAGATTTCGGAGATAATTGATTATGCTGAAAAGAAAATCGGTAAGACTGCGATTCTTGATGCTGCCGGCGACGCAGCGCCATACAATGGTCTGACAGATACACTTAGCTTTAATACTGACAAGGCGAGAGGCATTGGCTATACATTTTCGGATTTAGGTGATTGGATATATGGGCTATTGGATAATTGCAACGCTTGCAGCGTTTTATGTTAAGGGGCTTTGCGGATTCGCAAACACTCTTGTTTTTACGTCGATATTAAGCTTTACGGCTGCTAATATAAATATTTCGCCATTGGAACTTGTTCTTGGTTACCCGACTAACCTGATAATAAGCTGGAAAGAGAGAAAGGCAATTGACCTTAAGATTGTTCTTCCGCTGGCAATCATGGTGATTGTCGGAAGCTTTGGAGGAGCTCTTTTCCTGAAGAATGCGGATGTTACGCTGGTCAAGATAATCTTCGGAGTGCTGGTGATAATTGTGGGCATAGAGATGCTGCTCAGGGAATTGTCCCACAAGAAGGTGGGGAGCTCGAAGATACTGCTTACGATAATAGGTATTCTGTCGGGATTTCTGTGTGGGCTCTTTGGAGTCGGCGCTCTGCTAGGTGCCTATATTGGCAGGACGACAGATGATATGAAGTCTTTCAAGGCCAATATCTGCACAGTATTTGTGATTGAGAACACCTTTAGAGTAGGGCTGTATCTCTTTTACGGAATTCTCACTGTTGCTGCACTTAAAAGAGCTCTGGTGCTTGCACCATTCATGATTATCGGACTGGTGGCAGGAATGCTGAGTGCCGGCAGGATTAGTGAGAGGGTAGTAAAAAAGATTGTGATCATCCTGCTGATCGTTTCAGGAGTAACATTAATTCTGAATAATGTATTGTAAAGAGGTTCAAAGAGGTTCTTTGCGAGCCTCTTATTTTTTTGCATTTTTTCGCAAAAACTGTTGACCCTGACGTTGCGTAATAGTTTAAGCTATAATTACACGTGAAGGAGATGAAAGCCATGATGACAGTAAATGAAGTAAGTAAACTGACAGGAGTGAGTATACGCACCTTGCAGTATTATGACAAAATAGGGCTTCTTGCGCCGGCGGAGTATACCGGGGCCGGATACAGGCTGTATGACGATGCAGCCCTGGAGAAGCTGCAACAGATTTTACTGTTCAGGGAGCTGGAGTTTCCGCTAAAAGATATAAAAGAAATTGTGACCAGATCTGATTTTGACAAGAGGAAAGCACTGGATCAGCAGATTGGGCTCCTGGAACTTAAGAAGGAGCACATCGAGAACCTGATCGATATGTGCAAAGGACTAAAACTGAGAGGAGTGAGAAAATTGGATTTTAAAGCATTTGATATAAGTAAAATTGATGAATACGCAAAAAGAGCAAAAGAGCAGTGGGGAAAGACTCCCGAATTCAAAGAGTTTGAAGAAAAGGATAAGAATCGCACCGATTCTGAAAAGTCAGATATGATGGCAGATTTCATGAAGATATTTGAGGAGTTCGGTGCAATGAAGGATTCAGATCACGCATCCGATAAGGTCCAGGCTCAGGTTAAGAAGCTTCAGGCCTACATCACTGATCATTTCTACCACTGCACCGATGAGATTCTCTTTAGCCTTGGCAAGATGTATACCGGGGCCGGAGAGTTCACCGACAACATCGACAAGATGGGCGGCGAAGGAACTGCAGAGTTTGTCTATCAGGCAATCAAGGTATATTGCGGCAAGTAATGAATTGTCAGTAAAAATAACCTATAGACAGAAAATTGTATTGACAATGCTCTAAGTGTCCCGTATACTTACAACTAATTATTTCATCGGAGCACTGACAACTTTAGACCTTATCAAGCACATGTTTGGTAAGGTCTTTTTTCATACAAAAAGGAGGGCATGAGATGATAATTAAGAATGAGATACCAATACTTGAATACGATGATCACTCAGTCGAAGTCATAACTCCAAACCACGACTGGCCTGAGCTTAAGCTCCCGAAGAAGTGCCTCTTTACATTTCTGGGCGACGTGGTTTCGAAATTTGCGCAGGAGCATAATGCTGAGGTGGTGGAGAACTTTATCACCGTTTCATATACTGTTAAGATATACGTTCTTAATGAAAACGGTGAAGATATTTGTCTTGTACAGTCTTTGATAGGGGCTCCGGGAGCAGCGTCTTTAGTTGACTGCCTCATAAGCTGCGGGTGCGAAAAGATAATTGCTGTAGGCTCATGCGGAGTTCTTGCAGATCTTCCTGAGAACGTCTTTATTGTTCCAACAAAAGCTCTTAGGGCTGAAGGCACATCCTATCACTATCTACCGGCTTCGAGATATATCGAGCTGGATAAAGAACCGGTGGCAGCAATTGAGAGGTGTTTTAATAAACATGACCTTCCATTTGTAACCTGCACCACCTGGACTACAGATGCATTTTTCAGAGAGACAAAAGACATGGTAAAATATCGTTTGGAGGAAGGATGCTCTGTAGTTGAGATGGAGTGTGCTTCACTTGCCGCAGTATGCAGAAAGCGAGGAGCAAGCTTTGGCCAGTTCCTGTTTACAGCTGATTCTCTTGCAAATGTTCATGAATATGACGTAAGAGATTTTGGAACAGGTTCACATGAAAAGGCTTTGCTGCTGGGACTGGACGTACTGAAGGAATACACAGACTGACAGGAAAGGAACCACCAAAAAATGACAATAGAAGATATAAAGCAGGCAGCCCGGGAGGCAGGAGACATCTTACTCACAGCCAGACGCCCAAAGATCATGGAGAAATCAGGACATGCGAACTTCGTAACCGAGACGGATGAGACGGTACAGAGGTTTCTTGTTGATAAGTTAAAAGAGATTCTTCCCGGAGCAGAGTTTCTGGGAGAAGAGGACGGGCAGGACGTATTCTCAGCCAAGATGGCAAGCGGTTTTTGTTTTGTAATAGACCCCATAGACGGAACGTCCAATTTCATCTATGAATACAGACCATCAGTAGTATCCATCGGTCTTCTGAAAGATGGAAAGCCCTACATGGCTGTAGTCTACAACCCCTACGATGACATGATGTTCTCAGCCATTGCAGGAGAAGGTGCATATATGAACGGAGAGAGGATAATGTCCTCTGAGGCGCCCTTGTCAGAGCAACTCGCCTGCTTTGGTACTGCGCCATATTACGAGGAACTTAGAGATAAGTCTTTTGACATAGCAAAAGAGCTCCTTCCGCTGTGCGTGGACCTTAGAAGATCCGGAACTGCAGCCTGGGATATGTGCTGCGTCGCCATCGGAAGGTGCGGACTGTACTTTGAGCTTAAAATCCAGATATGGGACTACGCTGCAGCAGCTCTCATTGCGCAGGAAGCGGGCTGCAGTGTGACAGACATAGAAGGCAAGCCCCTTTCATACACAGGGGCTTCATCAGCGCTTTGCATGAGCAGGGGAGTAAAAGAGATACCGGAGTGCTTTGGGGCATGACCTTGTTACGCATGAGCAGGGAGTAAAAGAGGTGCCGAAGTGCTTTGGAACATGAGCCTTTTTGCAGAACTGGTTAAATATGCGGAAGTGACAGACAGTAGTTGCTGTGGTAAGTTTTTATAGTAGGAAAAAGTGTTGTTTAATGGAGGAAAAAAGATGAGCAATGAAATGAATAATGAATTGGAACAGGAAGCACCTGTTCAGAAGAAACCCGGGGTGGCAAAAGAGGTGATCGGGATCATCGTGGTATTTATTCTGATGCTTCTGCTGAATATTCTTGTAAGTACAGTGCTTGTACTGGCTGAAGTTGAAGTCCCCCTTGTGATTTTCGGAACTATTACCGAGGTCGTAGTAGTTCTTCCCGCTATAATCTATACCAGGATGAAGAAGGAACGTGTCATAGAGAGCTTTGGTTTCAGGAAGATCAAGCTTTCAACAATTCCCTGGACCGTTCTTCTTACAATAGTCAGCGCCCCGCTTTTATGGTGTGCTAATTCTCTGTCACAGGTTTTTGTTCCCAACACCGTTGTGGCAGCATCAGATCAGTTTACTTCAGGATCTTTACTGGCATCCTATATTGTTGTGGCAATTGTTGCACCTGTATGTGAGGAGTCAGCCATGAGAGGCTTCTGCTTCAACAGATTCAGAAGAGTTACTTCCCTTGCTGTGGCAGCAGCTGTTTCCGGAATAATGTTTGGCATCCTTCACCTTAATATCAATCAGATGTGCTATGCCATAGTTCTTGGCGTAATTTTTGCCCTTGCCAACTTTGCCAGCGGAAGTATCTGGACATCGATCATTATGCACTTTATATTTAACAGCTTTGGTTTCCTGGCTCTTGCAGCAGCGCAGGCAGCAGCTGAACTGTCAGGAACTGATATTGCACAGCAGGCTGAGGTGGCCAGAACAGAGTCCAACGTTATGCTGATAGCAGGTCTTGTCCTTCTGGTTATTTCCGTAGGACTTTCATTCATTATCAGGAAGGTTTTAAGAAGGATCGCCATGAATGAGAACAATCAGGAAGCGGTAGAAGTATTCAGCAAGAAGAAAAACAAGGAAGCAGTAGCTGAGTAAAAAGAGGCAATCACGCAGCAAATTGCACAGACAGGAGATAAAGCATGGGCAAAAGAGTCTTAAACAGTTTTGCAAGTGATTTTGAAAAGATGGGAAAGCAGGAGCTTCTAAGCGCCATTGCCGAAAGCGAAGGAAGAACCATTATGACGGAATGCATCGGCATGTTTACGCCACAGTGCGAGGATGTGTCAAATGCGGAGCTGTGCGCGGCTTTTGGCTCCGACTTTATTCTCTGCAATATTTTCGACGTGTGGAATCCCGATATAAATGGACTTCCGGACCACAAACCGGAAGATACCGTAAGACTTATGAAGAAACTTACAGGCCTTCCTCTTGGGATCAACTTAGAACCGGGAAAAATTGTGGAGGGTTCTGACAACCCCTGGGCACTGACAAAAGGCCGTGTTGCCAACGCTGAAAATGCAATCCGTGCCAGGGATATGGGAGTTAACCTTATCCTCATAACAGGTAATCCGGGCATAGGGGTAACCAACGAGGGAATCCTTAATGCCATCAGGGAGATAAAAGAGGCAGTGGGAGAAGATGTTATCATAGCATCCGGCAAGATGCATGCTGCAGGCGTGGTATCCGAAGGAGCTGATGCTATTCTTACCATGGAAGATATTGATGCCTTCTCTGAAGCGGGAGCGGACATCATTCTTCTTCCCGCACCCGGGACAGTTCCCGGAATAACCCTTGAGTGGGCAAGAGAGCGTGTTACCCATATTCATAAGCTGGGAAAACTTTCAATGACTGCCATTGGCACAAGCCAGGAGGGCACCGACGAAGAGACGATAAGGCAGATAGCTCTTTTGTGCAAGCAGACCGGAACTGACCTTCACCACATCGGAGACAGCGGCCATCCCGGAATTGCAGCACCTAAGAACATTATGGCATACAGCATCAGTATTCGAGGCATCCGTCATACCTACCATCGAATGGCTGCCAGTGTCAGAAGATGATCAAATACCGTACCTTACCCATATGATGGGACGAATGGCACCTGCGGGCTTGTTAACGTATTTCACGCCAAGTTCAATGGTGCCATCTTCAGTTACAATAGGAGCTGTGAGGCCAGAAACCCCGTCATCGCCCCGAAGCCACCACCAGGAGGTATGGTATTCCTTCATATCCCAGCTGTGGATCTTGCTCATGAGGTTCACATTGGTACCACGGTTTTTTGCAACGTCTGAGATGATAAGCTCCCGCTCCGCATCCGATCCAAAGAAAGCTTCAGCTTCATCTGCAGTAAGAAGGCCGAAGTAATCCCCGTCATGGTCTGACTCTAAGCTTTTCATCTCAAAGGGGTTAAAGGTTTTCATATATCTGTCTGAATTTATATATGCACGAAGATCCGAGTCCTGCCAGGATACGGCTTCGTGTTTTTGATTGTAGTAATTGCCGTCTATTCCTGCTTTTGCAAGAAGTGTGGCAACTCCGCTTTTTTTGCTGACAACGATCCAGGTCATGCGCTCGGCACCGGGGATGAGAGGATTGGTATCAAAGCGCCCATAGAGGACTTCCTCCCCGACGGCGGCTTTCTTGATGACCTTCATCTCTTCCTTGTAGTTTTCCTCTGCAAAGAAGAATCTCTCTCCGTAAAGGAGCCCTCCAACAACTGCAAGGAAAACCAAAAGCACAGTAAGAAGACCAAGAGCTACCTTCTTTTTGTTTCTCTCATCTGATGTCAAAAACTGAAGGGCAGTGATGGCTCTTTTGACCACGAAACCAATAACCGGGGCTATAAGTGCAGTGGCGGCGATGGACACAAGGTAAACTATCAAAAACCGGATACCGTCCGGAGCTTCGATCCTATCAAACACCAGCTCTAAAAGGGTGCCGTGGATCAGGAACAGCTCAAGGCTTACACCGCTTATAAACTTAAGGAAGCGGCTTCTAAGAGAGATCCTCATGGACAGAACAAGGATCAGGATCGCAAAGACGCAGGAATCAATGTTCTGGGCGATCAGGGTGATAACGCCGTCTCTTGTGGCGGAAGGCATTCCGGTATGGTAGTACCCAAGAAAACGAAGGCACATAACCGCCGTAAAGTGGGTGATTACGGACAATACAAAAGAAGCGATGAGCACGGGATAATAGTGCTTTTTTATAAATCCGTCAATGCCGTCCTTAAACCTTGCATAGACAGTGCCAAGGATAAAGGAGGTCGTTGAAATATACCACCATTCCCCGTGGAACCAGGTGCTCTTTACACCCTCCGGATCGTGTCCCTGAATATAGGCATAGGGGATTATGGCAAGAACAGCGATGCTAAGAAGGATAAGTGCCGCATCCTTGTTTTTTACAAGGCGGAAGATCACGTAGAACATCAGATAGATCACCGCGATTTCGATGATGAACCATCCGTTGCCGTTTATCAGCTGCAGTCCGAACACATCCTTAATGACCTCGATAATGCCTTCCCTTGTTCCGTAGGCAAACCTGCTTATCAGGATGTCGATGAAGTTAATGAGCCAGAAGGGCAGGAGTATTGTGGGAATCCTCTTTATAAGAAAGGTGTCAAGATACCTCTCTTTGGTATAGAAGCTTGTAAGAAGACCGTATCCGGAATAGAAAAAGAAGATGGCTGTAAGCAGGTATCCCATGTCGTTGAATACGTTTATGGGACCTCTGTCGATATTGCCGTATACGGAGATTTTCTGTACCAGGTGATGGAGAATTATGAAAAGACAGGCCGCCGCCCTTATCATTTTGCTCTGGAGAAAAAAGTCATCGTGGGGAGCATAGGGATTGGAACATCCGGACGGCTTTACAAGCCCTGCAAAGTTTGCGCCAAAGAAAATCAGAATTGTGAGAATAACAGGGAAAATAAGAAAGAAAATGTCCATGGATTTTATCCGCCGTTTGAGTATTTTTTTATGTACATATCATAGTTAACCACACTTGTGGTTTATTTGCAAAAGTTATCAGCATTGCATATAATTAATAATGTTCTAACAAAAAAAACACACGGAGGTACTAATATTATGGCAGGTATGGCAGCAAAGGTTGTAGAAGCGTTTTTTGAGGCTCAGGAAACAAAGGCAACGGTTATAAATGACACGCTTCTTAGAGTGGGCTGGAATTTCGAAGGCGGCTCCATCAGCATTTTCTTTGATTTTGATGAGGACGATGCTCATGTTCATCTTGAGGGACTTGAGTATATTACTGTTCCTGCAGAAAAATACGATAAGATTTACCCCGTACTTAATGAGGTTAACGGACAGTACAGACTGGTGAAGTTTGTGCTTGATACTGAAAACGGCAGCATCAGCGCCAAGTTGGATGCAGTTATCCAGTTGGATTCCTGCGGCCCTGAGTGCTTCGAGCTCATGATCAGAATGGTGAAGATCGTTGAAGGCGCATATCCGGTATTCATGAAGGCCCTTTGGGCATAAGGCATGAGCGCCGGCCGTAATAAGGTTTTCGAGGTTGCGATGCAGTTCTGTCGCGACGCAGATGTATATCCTGACAACGTGATATTTGGCTATTCCAAATTACTTACGCTGGATGAGACTCAGGTTGGCATCTTTGTTCCGTCGGAATGCACGGACGATCTCGAGACGGCACGTAAGTGGTTCTCTGATAATAAGCTGGATTTGGACATGATCAAATCCGGCTTATTACTGCTATTGCCGTATATACCTAAGGACAGGATCAGAGAAGCAAAAGAGAAGTTTGAAGAGTATCTGAAGGGAACAACCCCTGACACTGCTTCTTCCGAAATTCTAGAAAAAGCACGGGAACTCTCATATGTTTCCATGGACAAATATTTTTCCGAGGGAAAAGAGCTGTCGGATGTATATAAGTACATGGGAGAACTCAGGGAAAATATGCCCCGGGAAGAGGTGGGTGAAAAGGCCGCAAAGGCAGAAAAGACAGAAATCACAGAGCCTAAGGTCAATGAGAAGACAGTCAGATACGATACCGGAAGTGTAACGGACAAGAAAGAGGATTCACCGGCGGAAAAAGAACCGGCTTCCAAAAGCAAGGATCAGGCCGGGAAAAGTGATGAGCCAAGAAACCTTTCAGATCTTTCAAAGAAGTACAGGGAACTGAGTATAGCCCTTCTTGATGTGGTAAAAGGTCAGGATCAGGCGGTTCTTAAGTTCATCCAGGGGTATAACCAGGGAGAACTTTTAAGGAAAACCAGAGAAGGAGACAGACCTAAATCATTTTTCTTCTTCTTCGGACCTCCCGGGGTGGGTAAGACTCTTTTGGCCGAGACAGCAGGTAAGTCTCTGGGGATCCCGTACAAGATCTTTAACATGAGTGAGTATGTAACCTCACAGGCTATTCAGGAGCTCATCGGAAGCCCGGGTAATTTCAGCAGCGTATCCGAGAATAACATTGCAGGTTTTGTTTCCAAAAACCCGGAATGTCTGCTTGTGTTTGATGAAATAGAAAAGGCTCATCCCGTTGTTCTGAGGCAGTTTTTGCAGATCCTCGGATCAGGAAGACTCAATGGCACAATGGGCAAAAAGGTTGTCAGCTTCAGGGATGTAACTATAATATTCACCTCCAATGTTGGGCGTGAGCTTTACTCTGACAGGAGCGTAAATCTTACAACTCTTCCGGAGAAGGTTGTGGTGGATGCCATTACCTCCGAGAAAGGACCTGACGGTGAACCTGCGCTGTCACCTGAGTTCTGCTCCAGGATAGCTTCCGGCAACATCATTCTTTTTAATCACCTCTCCGTTAAGTATCTGGTGGAGCTGGTTAAAGACAATTTCGATCAGATAGTGCGTGGTATGGAGGAGGAATACGGCGTTAAAGTCAAGTATTCCAATTATCTGCCTCTTCTTTTCATCTATAACAGAGGCGGAGATATCGATGCCAGAGTCGCTGTGGGACAGAGCGGAAAGTTCTTAAAGGATGAGATCTATGAGCTTCTTCGCCAGATGGAGAACAGTAAATCCGCTGACAATGCCATAAAGTCCATTAGCATTGATGTGGAATGGGACGGAATAGATCCTGAACTTAAGGGACTGTTTAAGAGTGAAGAGAAGAGCGAGGTTCTGTTTTTCTCGGACAATGAGATGTTTGATGACCTTGAAAGCAGCAGGTACACCATCCACAGGACAGCCGACTATGAGAAGGCTAAGGAGTATCTTAACAGCGATATTTCAGCGGTTTATATCGATCCCTTCCTTGGCAGGAACAAGGAGGACGATACGATCCTCAGTATTGCAGACTACAATACAAAGGGCGTAAAGCTTCTTCATTACATTGCTGATACACAGGCTGAACTTCCCATCTATCTGCTTGAGATGAACGGGAAATTCTCGGATGTTGACCGCAATACCTTCATTCAGGAGGGAGCTGCGGGAATTGCATCCGTTGACACCGGTCGGGGAGCTGGCTTTAAACGTCTGTTTACCCAGATAATGGAAGAACTGTATATGGAGAGGGAGAGCCGCGATTTCACCCAGAGAGGCTGGGTTATAGACTTTTCCACCAAGCAGGAGATCAACGAAGGAAAGGCTCTGATCCGCTACTACGATCTCAAGAAGAGAATGGCGGTGGATGTGGAGAGCCGCGGTTCGATCCTCAGCGACGCCGAAAGACCCAATGTGCGGTTTTCTGATATCATCGGTGCAGAGAAGGCCAAGGAAGAGCTTCAGTACTTCGTTAAGTATCTCAAGAATCCCAAGCAGTTCCTGGCGGCAGGAGGCAAGGCGCCCAAGGGTGTTCTCCTCTACGGACCTCCCGGAACAGGTAAGACCATGCTGGCAAAGGCCATGGCCGGGGAATGCGATGTTCACTTTATGGAGACCAGCGCGGCTAATTTCAAGAACAAATATGTGGGTGAGAGTGAGGCCAATATCAGAAAGCTCTTTAAGAGGGCCAGAAAGTTTGCGCCTGCCATCATTTTCATAGATGAGATCGATGCCATAGGTAAGCAGAGGACCGGATCTGAGTTTACAGCCGTAACGGACAGCATGCTGAATGTCCTTCTGACGGAGATGGATGGATTTTCTTCTGCCAGCAGTTCCAAGCCTGTATTTGTTCTGGCGGCCACAAACTACGGCGTAGGAGCGGAGTCCGATGGAATTTCATCCTTGGACAGCGCCCTGATCCGAAGATTTGACAACAAGATATATGTGGATCTTCCCAACGAGGAGGAGAGAAAAACCTATATCTTAAGGCTTTTGAAGAACAAGAACATAGAAGGCGTTTCTGAGGAGATAGCAAAGAGCGTAGCTGAGAGGACAACCGGGCAGAGTCTTGCTATCCTTCAGAATGTTATTGATCTTGCATTCAGAAATGCCGGAAGAGAAGGAAGACAGGTAAGCGACAAGGACATCTTAAATGCCCTGGAAGAGTATAACTACGGTGAAAAGAAAGAGCACACACCGGACTACTATCGAAAAGTGGCATATCATGAGACCGGTCATGCCTATGTATCCTACCTTAGCGGAGACAAGCCTTCCTACATAACCATTGAGTCAAGAGGCAACTTTGGCGGCTATATGCAGCATGCCAATGCGGAGGACATTCCGGAATATACCAGGGAGCAGCTCATTGGCAAAATCAGGACTGCGCTGGCTGGACGTGCAGCCGAGCAGATATTCTTTGGCAAGGATGCATCCCTTAATACCGGTGCCTCAAGTGACCTTAAGCAGGCCACGAACCTTGCTTTCCGCATTCTGTGTACTTACGGAATGGAGGATGACCAGATGATGGTTCTTGACAGAGACGAGATCATGAAGTCTGCTCTGGCCTCTGAATATGTTGCCAAGATCAACTCTCTTTTGAGAAAAGAGATGGCGAATACTCTTCAGATCATCACTGAAGGCAGGGATAAGATTGAGAAAATCGTAGATGTTCTGGTAAAGGAAAATCGCCTCACCGGGGCGCAGTTTGAAGCACTTATGGAAGAGCGGGCGTAACATGAAGGACGTAAGCTTTCACGAGGTAATCAGAATATAAGGATGCCAAAAGGCTGTACAGTTGCTAGCTGTACAGCCTTTCTTTTGCGGCTTTTTTTCTGAAATAGATTGCAACACAGGCTGCAATGATCATAAGGGCCAATATCCAAACCCAGACGGGAACGGAGAGGATATTGAAGCACCTCACTCTTATCCACATACGATTGATCACTTCACTCTGTGCCTTGTCAAAATAGATCATGATGGAAGCGCGGCGTATCACGTCAGCGGAAGGGTACTGAGCTCCCAGCTGGCGATCGAGCTGCTCTGTGGGTACAGTCAGTACATAGTCCTCATCCTCAGGATCTCCGGAAAAGAAATATCCAACGGGATAATCCGTTGCTTCATCCTCGTCTTCGGCTCCGTAGTTCCACTCAAGATATTCAAATACCCGTCCGTCGTCTCCTCCTGAGATAACAGAGGTATATCCGATATAGTACATATCCCTGATGGCATTGTCGGGGCGGGAGATGAAATTGATGAATGCCTCGGCAGCCTGCTGCTTGGCAGGGTCCTGAGCAATGCCTTTTTTCAGCATTACCCAGCCGTCAAAGTAGATATTGGTGCTTTCTTTGGGAGCGGCAAAGTTAAGATAATAGTCGTCCTCTTCAGCCTGATCCATGGCGTATACCGCATCTCCGGACCACTGGTAGTTTGCAACAACCTTGCCGGTTATCATATCGGCCTTTCCGGAATCGGTCTCAAAGGAGTACAGGTTGTCCTTGATTCCCTGGAGATAGTGCTGTGCGTTGTCTATGGTTTCCGGCGAGACGTCATTCATTTCTTCCTGCAGCGCCATGGCATAGTCATCACGGCCTGTAAATTCTGCCGAGGTCAGAAGATCCGACTTAAGTGCCCCCACAGCGGCAAAGTATGCGTCTCTTACATTATCCTTGATGGTAACCTGACGGCGGTATGCAGGATTTTCAAGAAGTCTCCAGGTGGAAGCCTCTTCCTTGCTGACAACTTCGGGATTATAAACGAATCCCGTTATTCCCCACATGTATCCGGCAGCGCATTTGTCCCAGGTGACACCGCCTATATCGTGGGTCTCAAAGATGTTCCTGATGTAGGGGGATACACCTTTGATGTAGTAGTTGGTTTCTATACTGGGGTCAAAAAACTCCTGAGAGAGAGGCTGAACCATGTCATCAGCCATAAGCTTCATGATCATATACTCTGAGGGACATACAAGGTCATATACATCGCCTATGGTAAGCATATTGTAGAGATCTTCGTTTGTTCCGAAGGTGGAATATTCTACGATGACTCTTTTCCCGTAGGTCTCATAGTACCAGTCCTCAAAATCACTGACCATGGAGTTCTCACCGAATATATCTCCGCTTTCAAGGTCAATGACTTCATCTTCTCCCCAGTCACCCTGGTCTATATATTCCTCCCAGTTGCAGATGCGCAGTGTTACGGGCTTTTCAGCCTCCGGTGCAGCATATACAGGACGACAGTCAGCCGCCAGAAGGCTTGTTGTTAAAATGAGAGCAGGAATAATTTTGCCTTTCATCACAGTCTCTCCTCTTTCATATTTCTTCTCTCGATCTTCATATTTCTGACCACAACGATCAGGATAACTATCAGGAAGATCAGTGTGGACAGTGCCCAAAGTGCTGTCTTGATGCTGGTTTGGGATCCCTTTGTGGCATTAACCACGTAGGTGCTGATGGTGTCGAAGGTAGCAGGCTTGGTGTAGGTGGCAATAAAGTAGTCATCCAGGGACAGGGTGATGGCCAGCGAAAATCCGGAGATCATACCTGAAAGGATCTGGGGGATAACTACTTTTCTAAGGGCCTGGAAGGGCTTTGCACCAAGGTCAAGTGCGGCCTCATACAGACTTGAATCCATCTGCTTGAGCTTGGGAATGACCGACAGGTAAACAAAAGGAGCGCTTAAGGTTACGTGGCCGAAGAGAAGAGGAATATAGCTCTCCTTGCTGATGCCAAGAACCACAACAAGCAGGATGCACAGTGAGAAACCGGTAACAACATCAGCATTGATGACCGGGATCTGGTTTACCGTGTCTATTGCAGAAGCGGCGCGCTTGTTGGAATAAAAGGCGCCTATAGCTCCTAAAGTTCCCAGAACTGTGGCAATAAGTGCCGACGAAAGCGCCAGCAGAACAGTGCCCAGGATCATGTTCTGAAGCTCCGGGGTAGTGAACAGCGTCACATAATTATCAAGGGTAAAAGAGCGTATGGCTCCGATCTGGGTTGAGTCCGTAAAGCTGTACAGTGCCAGAACCAGGATCGGTACATACAAAAACAAAAGAACAAGAGTCGGTATCGCGATGCGGGTTATCTTTCTGGTCATAACAGCGCACCTCCTGTCCGTGTAGTCTCGCCTTTATCATCGTCGTTCACAAGATTGAACAGGCAGATGATGCCAAGCAGGATCAGTGCGATCATAGAACCGCCGTTCCAGTTGTAGGCGGAGAAGTAGCTTCCTATAAGACTTCCCATGATATAGGTGCTGTTATAGAGCATATCAAGGACCACGTAGTTGGTCATGGCAGGAAGAAGAACCATGGAAACACCGCTTATGATCCCCGGAAGGGAAAGGGGCAGTGTTACCCGAAGGAACGCATTCCTGTCATTGGCACCAAGGTCCTTGGCTGCTTCAATAAGAGAGCCGTCCATCTTTGCAAGAGTGTTATAGATGGGCAGTATCATGAAGGGCAAAAAGTCATAGGTCATTCCGATAACGGAGTTGATAAAGGGGTAGAAGGCAAGGTTGCCTTCAATAAGTCCAAGTATCTCCTTAAGCGCAGTTATGCGCAGGGAAAAGTTGATCCACATAGGCATAATGAAGATCATGATTATTACAGTATTCTTTTTAAGCCTTCCTGTGGTAAGAATATAAGCCGTAGGGTAGGCAAGAAGAAGGCACAGAGCCGTGGTGGTAAGTGCCAGGGCAAAGCTGTAAACCAGCGTGCCAAGAGTATTCGGATCAGTAAAAAAGTCTGTGAGGTTCCGAAGCGTGAACTGTCCCTGTCCGTTGGTGAAGGCATAGAAGAACAACACCAGGAGAGGCGCTACCACAAAGATAAGCAGGAACACGGCATATGGGATACCTAAGGTCTTTCTGGAAAATCTCATGGGTTCCTCCTTATTTCTTTACCGTGAAATGCATTTTATCAAGGGGCAGGATCAGACCGACTTTATCGTCCATATTCCAGAGGTACTCATCATTTACGATGAAGTCCTGTCCGAAATCGGTATTGATGACATAGCTGTAATGGTCGCCTTTGTAGATGAGGTTGCTGATAATGCCCTGTACAAGGACCTTCTCGTCTTCAGCATTATCCGTCATCTGAATGTCTCCGGGTTCAATGGCAGCTATGATATGGATCTTGTCTGGATCGATGACCTCGCCATGCTCGTCCAGAAGCTCATGGTTTTCATTTCGACGGCTTCCCTTAATGAGCTGTGTGAGGCTTACATCAAGCTCCTTGTTATTGAACTCAAGGCGGTGGTTTCTGTTCATATCCACGTGGAAGACATTGGTGTGGTTCTCGGCGATCATGATGTGGATTCCGTCGGGCTCAACCTTTATGCCTACGTCGCTGCCCACTTCGGCAGACTTGGTGTTCTGGATGACAACCTCATAGCGGCCGGACTGAACCGTGATTTCATAGTGGATGCCCTTAAAGATAACGGAAGTAACCCTGCCGCGGATCTGGCCCTCACCGGGAGCTACAAGCTCGATGTCCTCGGGACGTACAACAGCAGTGATCTGCGTTCCTTCGGGAACATCATCCACGCATTTGAAAAGACCGCCGGCAAATCTTGCCTGCATGCTGCCGGTCATGATTCCGTTAAAGATGTTACTCTCACCGATAAAGTCCGCAACAAAGGCGTTTTTAGGTTCGTTATAGATATCTTCGGGGGTTCCGATCTGCTGGATCTTGCCCTCTGCCATGACAACGATCTTGTCAGACATGGTAAGAGCTTCCTCCTGATCATGAGTGACATAGATGAAAGTGATGCCAAGCTCGTCATGCATAGCCTTAAGCTCTATCTGCATCTCTTTTCTCATCTTAAGATCCAGGGCGCCCAGGGGCTCATCAAGAAGCAGGATCTCAGGTTCATTTACAAGAGCTCTGGCGATACCCACACGCTGCTGCTGACCGCCGGAGAGGGTAGATACGCTTCGCCTTTCAAAGCCCTCAAGATCCACCAGCTCAAGGACCTTTTTGACTTTCTTCCTGATCTCGTCAGCAGGGAGCTTCTTGAGCTTCAGGCCAAAAGCGATATTGTCAAATATATTCATATGAGGGAACAGAGCATAGCGCTGAAAAACCGTGTTGATAGGCCTTTCGTAGGGCGGGAGTTTAGAGATGTCCTTGCCGTTAAGAAGGATGTCTCCGGAAGTGGGCATATCAAAACCGGCGATCATCCTAAGAGTCGTGGTCTTGCCGCAGCCTGAAGGACCAAGGAAAGTCACGAACTCACCGCGCTTTACCTCAAGATTAAAATCCTCAACAGCCTTGAAACCATCTTCAAACGTCCGGTTAATGTGCTTGAGTTCGATGATGTTATCGTACATGTTATCCATTATGTTCTGCTCCTTATTAAAATTCGATAAACTTGCCTATTATTATAGCAAAAAAAGCCCCGGGGAAAAGCCCCCGGGACGATAGTAAGACAACTTACTTAATCTTTATGGTAAGCACGTTAAGGCCAAGCATATTCTGATATGAGAATTCGTCCGCAATCTTGGAAATCATGCGGATTCCGATGTTTTTGGAAGGGTCCTCGGGTTTAAGGAGCTTCTCCATATCAACGGGATTAAAGGCTTTGCAGTCATCCTTGATCCTGAGCATTATCCCATCATTCAGGGAAACGACCCTTACGTCCATGTCATGCTTTCGGCTGTCGGCATTAAAACCGTGGTTCACGATATTACCCGACATTTCCTCCATGGCAAGAGCGGAGAAATAGGCAGTTCTTTTTGCATATCCCTTATCAGAAACAAATTTCTGTATCCTTTCGGAGGAGCCGATAACATCATCCATGCTGTTAACAGTGATGCACAGTCTGTCTTCATCTTTTACTCCGAAGTCGCTTCTGAACAGGAGCCATTCGTCCACGCCCTTCGGAAGACGTTTCCAGTAGATTAGTGCGTAGATGGGGTATACCATCGTGGTTATTACGATACCGATAGGAGTGGCCCACCATACACCAAGGGCGCCCATTACAGGTGCCAGAATAAGTGAGGGAACAACAACGCTTAGGTATCCGTCCACTATTGATGAGGCGTGAACCGCCAGAGTGTTTCTGGTGGCCTGCAGATAATTGGTCTGTATCTGAACCAGAAGAACTCCCGGCAGAGCAAGCGAGTAGATCATAAACTGCTGCCTGGTAAGAATGTAGACCTCTGAAGCTTTATCCGGGAAGAATATGGCAGCCATGGGCCCGGCAAACAGGATCATGATTACCATGAGAACACAGGTCATTGCCATCAATTTGGTCAGAGCCAGTTTTATCAGATGCTTGATGGAGTCCTTGTCCTCCTCGCCCACATATACGCTGGCAAGCATCCTGATGACTGTTCCGCCGCCGACTCCCAGAGCTACAAAGAAGCTGGCGATCATTCCCATTGAAGCCCTTGAGGAAAGTCCGGCTTCTCCGCCGTAGCGAAGAATAACTCTGTTCAGGGTAAGATCTCTCATGGCAAGGCAGAACTGAAGCAGGGCTCCGGGACTTCCTATCCTGATAAGTTCAAATATCTTTTCCCAGAGGATATTTGTAAAACTGAATTTCATCTGGGATTTACCGGAGATATAGTAGGGCGCAAGCACCAGAAAATAGATCCAGTTGCAGGCGCTGGTTGCATAGGCCAGACCAAGGACACCAAGGCCAAGTACCGTAACAAAGAGGATATCCAGGGTGATGTTAAAAAAGATCATGGCTGCAACGCCCATATAATTTCTTTTGCTCTGGGTTTCAAGCTGAAGGTAGGATGCCAGCTGCTGGGAAAGGAACATGGGAAGAATTCCCAGGGCGTATCCTCTTGAATACTGCATAACGCTCATCATCAGAGACTCATCTGCACCGCAGAATACGGCAATCTGTCTCGGAAAGCAGAAGCATACAAGAGAGATTACTACTCCTATAATGAAGGAAAGGCTGATACACAGGGAAAAGACTCCTCGCGTCTTTTCAAGGTCTCCGGCACCGATGTAGTTGCCGCTAAGGACCGTTCCGCCTCCAAGTATGACAGAGCTTATGGCAGACACGATACCTATCACGGCAAAAAACAGACCGATGACGCCAACGGTCTTTCCGTCGATGTAGCGCCCTGCGATGACGCCGTCCACGATGGAATTAATGGAGTTCATTCCAAAGATCATGATCTGGACGGGAAGAAGTTTAAAGAACAGTCTTTCAAGTACCTGGTTTTTAGAAGTCATGAATTTCCCTCTTTTCATAAAGTAGGTTTGTGTTAAAGTGGGTTTGTGTTTGAAGTTTCGATAAATGGTTAATTTAATTATATCGCGGATAATGTACGAGAGCAAAATGCTTCAAGATGGCTTTTTTTATGTGATGTCTTTGAAATAATAACTTTCAGTTTTATCGACTATCCACAATGGAAAAATAGTGAAAAAATAGTGTAATTTTAATGTAATTTTTTGCCTCGTTTTGTTATAATGTTATCGAGGTGACATCAAGATGATAAAAGTAAATCTTACAAATGAAATTCTGAAATACATAACAGAAATTGAAAAGAACAGATACAAAGTGTCTACAGTTAAACTTCCAAGATCTGTTGCAAGCAAACTGCGCAAGAATTCAAAGAAAAAGAGTTCCTATGCTTCTAATAAAATAGAAGGAAATCCCCTTTCTGAAAAACAGGTTGATGAAGTTATAGAAAATGATGAAAGAAAGCATTTCCTTAAGCCGGAACAGGAAGTGCGTAATTATTTTCTTGCGCTAAATTATCTGGAGGAGAAGGTTAAGAAGAAGGAGCCATTCTCTAAAAAACTGATATTAGATGTTCAGAAATATGTTGAAAAGGGTGCTCCAAAAGAAAAGATTGGACTAAGAGGGCCTATGCCGCCGGGAATTCTTTTTGCTGTATATGATTCTCAGAGTGGAAATCCTGACTATATTCCTCCGGAGTATTGTGATATTCCAAGTTTATTGGACGAGCTGGTTGATTATGTTAATACTACTGATGATCATCCGCTTATTGTTGCTGCTGTAGTACATTATCAATTGGTAACGATACATCCTTTCGAGGATGGAAATGGTAGAACAGCACGTCTTTTATCAGGTTACATTCTGGATATAAATGGATACGGCTTCAATGGCATTGGTTCATTGGAAGAATATTTTGCTTATGACATCAATGAGTACTACGAATCAATACAGATGGGACTACCAGCCCTTTACTATTCCGGAAGGGATAATCCGCCGCATCCGGAGATTTGGGTCAATTATTTCCTGCGTATGGTACTGCTTTATTCAGGCAAAGTCTGTGAGCTATCGGAGAGTTCCAGTGAAGATGAGATAAGTGGCAGCTTATCATATCTAAAAGGTAAGGAAAAAGAGCTATTATTATTCCTGATCAAAAAGTACAAAGGTGAATTTACTCCGATTGAAGTAAGTCGTGAAATAGGTGTGACCAATAAAACAGTGATTAACAGATTATCTGTTCTAGCCAAACATGGTTTTGTGGAGCCTTTGATGGTAAATCAGCGAATCCGATCCTACAAACTGAGTGATCTCGCAAAAAACAATGAGAAGATAATAAAGAAAAAGGTTTAGATTGGTGACTGCGGATTGACGCTTCAAAATATTGAAGGTGAAATGCTTCCTGAAGATAATGACATGCGTATATTAAAAGGCGAAACTGAAAAATGTATATTTGAGTTTAAGTTATAAATTCCCGTTTGTCGGGCTGATGTGTTAGCGTGTTCTATTTGAAGATAATCTGCCGACTCTACTCTTCGTAGGTACCGTTATCAGAAAAACTGATTTACAATCTGTGCATGGAGGTGAGAACGAATATGAACCAATATGTTACAGGCACAGTTATTAAGGATCTGCGGGAAAAGAATAAGATGACACAGCTTCAGTTAGCCAAAAAGCTGGGAGTGAGTGATAAATGCGTGTCAAAATGGGAAACTGGCAAGGGGCTTCCGGACATTACTCTTCTGGAACCTATAGCAGAGTCGTTCAGAATTTCAGTTACGGAGTTGATATCAGGGAACACCATCCACAATGCAAATGTATCTGCAAATATGCTGCGGTCGAAGTTTTATGTCTGCCCGGTCTGCGGAAATGTGATACACAGTATGGGTGAAGCAGCTATTCATTGTCACGGCATTCAGCTTATGCCTTTAGAGGCTGAACAGACAGATGAACGGCACATGATCTTTATCGAACGTGTTGAGGATGAATATTATGTGCGTATCGATCACAGCATGACGAAGGAGCATTACATTTCCTTTGTGGCGGCGGCTTCGTTCAATGATATTCAGATGGTGAAACTCTATCCGGAAGGGAGCGCTGAAGCAAGGTTTAAGATCAGAGGGGTCAAAAGAATCTTCTTTTATTGCAACCGTGATGGCATGTTTTCAATCGATCCGGTAAAGGGGATTGATGACAGGGAAAGCGGATATGATGATACGCAGGACAGGAGAGAATTGGAAGAGACAGCAGGCAGACTGTTTGGATAGCTTGACAGAGATTGGATCATGAAGAAATGGTATAGTGGATAATACTGTAATTCGGCAATTATTGACGAAAGTGACAGATTATAGTAGTTCTGTCTGCCTTTATTATTCTTAGCAACAAGCCTGATTTTAACCTGGATGCTATTAGTAACTATGACATGAAGAAGGATAAACTTGCCATAGAAGTGGTTTCAGCTGAAAGAAACAAGGGAATGATGTCTCTTAAAGACGAGAAATTATATGATGTTGTTGAGATATGACAAATATGGCAGAGTAAAAACTTACTCTGCAAAACACTCATTTCTTTTTATTTGCCTGCCATTTTGCCAAAACATCCTCAAGTTTTTTAAAGTCTAAACATCTTTTGCGGATATTGTTATTGGCTTTGTCAGAATTTATCATTTGATATAGCTTATTAGCCTTTTTGATGATTGCATCTTGATTCTTTTGAACCCAATCAAGTTCGTTGGCGCAAAGGTTTTTATAGGCTTTTGTTTCAGGGGAATCGTTCTTGTTGATTTTTATATTCATTTTCTTGACTAAGGTACTATCGACTGGAATCATATTATTGAAGTTCATAACGCCGATAAGTTTTTCGTCATGAAAAATCCTTGTAAAATCAATATCGTTTTTCATAGTGAGGTGCTTTGGTTTGGGATGATCTAAAGGGATACAGTATTGATGTTCACCACATATTACTACAACACCAACAAATGGTCGGTTGCTTTTATGAATCTGTGGTGAAACTGATTATACTCTGTCATCGGCAGAATGGAGATTACGGACATATTTCATATCCATGGTGTAAAGATAAAGCTTTTCTTGATTCATATTCCTCCAAAATATAAGAAGGCTGCAACATGTGCAGCCCTCATTCGCTTCCACTTAACGGTAGGATTCACCGCTTTAATAGCTCCCACTCACAGTAGGGTTCACTGCTAAGTTAAGATTATCCTAAAGTCATATTTAAGTCAATATGACTTTAGGAAATTTCATAGCCTTCACAGATTTTTTACATAGGGCAGCAAAAGTCGGATTCGCCTGGGTTACCAATTTGCCACAAAATCTTCAATGACTGTTGAAGAAGCTTTTGAGTATTCGAATATTGGAATAAACAGAATAAAGAGTCAAGGGGAGGGTTCTTTTGACTCCCCCCCTGACTCCCCAACATATTTTTTACAAAATGGTCCTGACATGGTAATATATATTCGCCGTGTTAGGGCTATTTTTATGTAAATAATTGTTTTAAAGGAGATAAATTACCATGAAATTGGGCATCGTCGGACTTCCGAACGTCGGAAAGAGTACACTTTTTAATTCACTTACAAACGCAGGAGCACTGGCTGCGAACTATCCTTTCGCAACCATCGATCCCAACGTGGGCATCGTTGCAGTTCCGGATAAAAGACTTAAACTGCTTGGAGATCTGTATAATTCCAAGAAGGTTACACCCGCAACAATAGAGTTCGTTGATATCGCCGGACTGGTAAAGGGTGCATCAAAGGGTGAGGGACTTGGAAACCAGTTCCTGGCAAACATCAGAGAGACAGATGCCATCGTGCATGTAGTTAGATGCTTCGAGGATCCCAATGTTATTCATGTAGACGGAAGCGTAGATCCTGCAAGAGATATAGAGACCATCAACCTCGAGCTTATCTTTGCCGACCTTGAGGTTTTAGAGAGAAGAATTGCCAAGGTTGCAAAGCTTGCCCGCATGGATAAGAGTGCAGCAAAAGAGCTTGAGATTCTCGAGAAGATCAAGGCAACCCTTGAAGATAACAAGATGGCAAGTGCGATGGAACTCGATAACGAGGATGACAGAGCATTTGTTAACAGCCTGGACCTTCTTACCTGGAAGCCTGTGATCTATGCAGCAAACGTTAAGGACGACGACCTTGCCGATGACGGCGCATCAAACCCTTATGTTGGAGCAGTAAGAGAGCTGGCAGCCAAGACAGGAAGCGAAGTATTTGTGATCAGCGCACAGATCGAGGCTGAGATTTCAGAGCTTGAGGCCGATGAGAAGGCAGAATTCCTTGAGAGCATGGGTCTTACAGAGTCAGGCCTTGATAAGCTCATCGCAGCAAGCTACAAGACTCTTGGTCTTATGAGCTTCCTTACCTCCGGTGAGGACGAGACAAGAGCCTGGACCATCAAGATCGGAACCAAGGCACCTCAGGCAGCAGGTAAGATCCACACTGACTTCGAGAGAGGTTTCATCAAAGCGGAAGTTATCAACTATCAGGATCTTCTTCGCGAGGGCTCACTTGCAGCAGCAAGAGAGAAAGGCCTTGTTCGCATGGAGGGCAAAGAGTACGTGGTTCAGGACGGCGACGTTATCCTGTTCAGATTCAATGTGTGATACTGCAAAACATCGCAGCACTCAGAATACAAGTGCCTGTTCATGCTTGCATGAAAACAGGTACTTGTATTCTGAGTGATATGAGGCGCGCAGCGCCTCAACGAGAAAACGCGAAGCGTTTTCGAGTCTGCGATGTAAGTAACTATAGGGGAGGAACTTAAATGCCTGATATAATGGGGGCTATGGACATTGCATTTCCCAATATCAATGTCTATCTTTCTAACGTACCCAAAAACTTTACCGTGTTCGGCTTTACCGTGGCCTTATACGGCGTCATCATAGGCCTTGGCTTTTTGACAGCTCTTTTGATCATAACAAGAGTTGCCGGCTGGACAAGCCAGAAGAGCGATGATTACTGGGATGTAGCCATCTACATCATTATCTTTTCAATCATAGGAGCCAGGCTCTACTACGTGTTTTTTGCCTGGGACTACTACAAGAGCAATCCCATCAGTATCCTGAACATAAGGAACGGAGGTCTTGCCATTTACGGCGGAGTAGCGGCCGGTTTCCTTACGCTTTTCATTTACACGAAGCTTAAGAAAAAGAGCTTTTTCCTTTTTGGAGACACCATCATGCCGGGACTGGTCTTCGGTCAGATTATGGGCAGATGGGGGAACTTCACCAACAGAGAAGCTTTCGGTGAGTATACCAACGGGCTTTTTGCCATGAGACTTCCCGTGGAAGCTGTAAGAAGCGGCGAGATCACCGAGCTTATGAAGGCCAACATGGTTGAGGGCACCAACTACATTCAGGTAAGCCCAACATTCCTTTACGAGAGCCTTTGGAACATCATGATCTTCATCCTGATCCTTCTTTATACCAAGCACAAGAAGTTTGACGGAGAGATCATCCTTCTGTACCTTGGAGGTTATGGCCTTGGAAGAGCCTGGATCGAGGGACTTAGAACAGACCAGCTTATCATGCACACCACCGGACTTCCCGTATCCCAGGTGCTGGCTATATGCCTTGTGATCTTTGCGGTAGTAACCGATGTGATAGTCAGACTTCGCCTTAAGAAAAAGAACGGGTGATAGGAAGAGGTGACCTATGATAAATTACACTGACGGCAATACCCTTGTCTGCGGACTTATAGGAAATCCGGTAAGACACACCATGTCCCCGATGATCCACAACACCCTGGCTGATATGACGGATATCAATCTGGTTTACGTGCCCTTCGAGGTTGCGCCTGACGGGGTAAAAAACGCAGTGAGGGGAGCCTACGATCTTGGCATCAGGGGACTTAATGTGACAGTTCCCTACAAGAGCGATGTCATCCCTTATCTTAAATATACAGATCCTCTGGCAGAGGCTGTGGGTGCCGTGAACACTCTGGTTCGCGACGAAGCTCTCGGGGGCTTCAGGGGATACAATACAGACATGACAGGACTCTACAGAGCCATGCAGGAAGAGGGCATTGAGCTTGAGGGAGAGACTGTGGTAATACTGGGAGCAGGTGGCGTTGCAAGGCCAACTGCTCATTTGTGCGTTAATAAGGGAGCAAGAAAAGTCTATATCCTGAACCGTACTCTTGAGAAGGCGGAAGAGATAGCTGACGAGATTGATAGCGACACTGTCGTTGCCATGGACATAAACCGTTACAGGGAGATTCTTGAAACGGAAGAGCACTTCTTTGCGATCCAGTGTACTTCGGTAGGTCTTTTCCCTGATGTTAACAGCGCGGTCATCGAAGACGAGGAGTTCTACAGGCACGTGCATGCGGCTCTGGATGTGGTGTATAAGCCGCTTGAGACCAAGTTCCTTAAGCTTGCGGCAGCTGCCGGTGCCAAGACCTTTTCGGGGCTTAAGATGCTTCTTTATCAGGGAATCGATGCCTATGAATTCTGGAATGCGGACCGCGACGTGAAGATCTCCAAAGACCAGGCGGATCGGATCTACAGATCCCTTATCCTGGAGGTTACAGGTTCAAGAAACATCATCCTCGAGGGCTTTATGGGAAGTGGCAAGACCACGGTTTCGCAGCTCCTTTCCGATAAGCTGGACCTTGACCTTATGGACACCGACGAGGCGATCGAGACCACGGAAGGCCGCAGCATCAGCGATATCTTTGCGGAAGATGGCGAAGAGGCCTTCAGAAAAATGGAGACAGAGCTTTTAGAGACAATTGTAAAGGACCACTGGAGAGACATGGTGATATCCCTCGGGGGCGGACTTCCCCTTCGTGAGGAGAACCGCAGTCTCTTAAAGGAGGCGGGCAAGGTCATCTATCTTAAAGCCAGCCCCGAAACTGTATACGAGAGAATAAAGGGAGATACCACAAGACCACTGCTTCAGTGCGAGGATCCCCTTTCAAAGATAAAAGAGCTGCAGGCTGCAAGGAGCGATCTTTACGATGCAGCAGCTGATCTGGTGATAGACACCGACGGCAAGAGCCCCGAGGAGATCACCCAAGATATTTTAAACGGACTTGGAATATGAACAAGGTTAATTATGCAAAAGAGCTGGATAACAGAATAGAGAAATTCGGCAAAGAGGGGCTTGTTCCAAAGCTCCTTCTTCATGCCTGCTGCGCGCCCTGCTCTTCCTACTGCCTTGAGTATTTAAGAGAGTACTTTGATGTCACTGTGTTTTTTTACAACCCAAACATCACCGAGAGCAGCGAGTATCACAAGCGTGTCGAGGAAGAAAAGAGGCTTATAGAAGAGTACAACAAGCAGGTGGAATCAGGAGCTTTTGACGGAATGAATTCCACCCCGAAGGCAAGGAAGATAGAGATCATTGAGGGTCACTACGATCCCAGGGAATTTCTTGATATCGCAAAGGGCCTTGAGGACTGCCCCGAAGGCGGAGAACGCTGCAGAAAGTGCTTTGAACTAAGACTACGGGAAAGCGCCAAAATCGCCAAGGAGAAGGGCTTTGACCTTATGACCACAACCCTTACCATAAGTCCCTTAAAGAATGCCGATGTTCTCAATGAAGTGGGAAAAGAGGCAGCTAAGGAATTTGGAATAGAGTTTCTTCCTTCGGATTTCAAGAAAAAGAACGGCTACAAGAGGTCCATTGAACTGTCCCACATGTACAGCCTTTATCGTCAGGACTACTGCGGATGCGCCTTTTCCAAGGCGGAAAGGCTGAATTCTCAGGCAGCAAATGGAACTTTATAAAGAATAACGTTTATTATATAATCATTACTTAGAACAAGTTTAAGGAAGAGGAATAAAGAATGTTTTGTAACAATTGCGGAGCGCAGATCACTCCGGATCAGAAGTTTTGCAATAATTGCGGCGTGGCGCTGAACCCGCCCATTAACCCGCAGCCTCAGATGCCGTCAGGTGCGAATCCTTCAAATGTGCAAGGACCGCAGCAGCCCGTGATGCCCGGAGTGCAGCAGCCTGTGCAGATGCAGCCAAAGGCTCCGGCCGGTGCACCGCAGCAGGGCGTACCCGGAATGCCGCTTCCCCAAAAGAAGTCGATATGGCCGCTGATGCTCATCCTTATAGCAGCTCTTTTGCTGGTATCGGTGATCAGCGTTTTCGGATTCAGATGGATGTTCAATAAGCTGACAGCCAGGTTTGGTGATTCGGGAAGCAGTTTCACAGCATCAGAGAGAATTGCGGAGGATCTTCTTCCGGACACTGATGATATTGAGGGGATTGATGATCTCAACGATTTCTTCAATGAAAACGGCCTGGGGGATGCGGCTGAGGCTCTTGAAGGAATTGAAGGGATTGAAGACCTTGAGGAGTTCTACAACGACATGCTGCCCTCGGATTACGAGTACGAGGAATATGAATACGCCAACATGGTAAAGAGCGACGGTTTCACTGTTTTTGAGCCCAACGGGGAAGTTGATGGAACGACGCAGCTTCGTCCCGGCAAGGATCTTGATGGACTGTGTGATTTCATAGATTCAGAGGTCCTTGAGGATGGAAGAAAGATTGACAGAAACCTGCTATATGATCTCATCTCAGTAAATATTGTGGACAGCTCTATTATTGACGACGACAGTCAGCTTGAGAATAATCTCATGTTGTGTCTTACCATTGCCAATGAGTTCAGCTCGGAGAATATCAGAATAGAGAGCTGCATGTATGAGGATGAAAATCCCGACATTTATTACTACAACATAATCAAAGAGGATGGTGACACTGACACCTGGCTTGTAAATATCAGCGAGGGAACCATTGGAATGGACTACGGTATGACTGAGTACAAGTCAGCAGGACAGTACGGAATGTTTTCCTCCGATGCACTGGCCATCTGGATCACTGTTATAGATATGTACTATGAAATAGGTTAAAAGAACTATAGAAAGAAGGAAGAACTTTGGAAAAATTACTGGAACTCATATCAAAAGAAGTCGGAAATGCATTTGAAGAAGCCGGATACGAGAGGGATCTTGGAAGGGCAACAATCTCCAACAGACCGGACCTTTGCGAATATCAGTGCAACGGTGCCATGGCAGGAGCCAAGAAATACGGCAAGGCACCCTTCATCATTGCAGATGAGGTTGCACAGAAGCTTCAGGATAGTGACATGTTTGAAAAGGTGGATTCCGTTAAACCCGGATTCCTTAATATCACTTTAAGCGGTGACTTCGTAAGAGGCTACATCGTAAGGATGCTTCACGAGAAGCACATGGGTGTTACAATGCCGGGACATGCTCCCACAATCATTCTTGACTACGGCGGAGCCAATGTTGCAAAACCTCTTCACGTAGGACATCTTCGTCCTGCCGTAATCGGAGAAGCCGTAAAGCGCATCCTTAAATATGCAGGAAATAACGTAATCGGCGATATTCATATGGGCGATTGGGGACTTCAGATGGGACTTATCATCACAGAGCTTAAATGCCGTCATCCTGAACTTCCTTATTTTGATCCCGAGTTTAAGGGACCCTTCCCCAAGGAGGCACCTTTCACAATCCAGGAGCTGGCTGAGATCTATCCCGTAGCCAGCGGCAAGACCAAGGTTTCTGAGGATGCCACAGAGGAAGAGAAGAAGGCTGCAGAGGCCTTCAAGGCAGAAGCCCTTGAAGCCACAAAGCGCATGCAGGACGGCGACAAGGCCTACAGAGCCATCTGGCATCATATCATGAACGTTTCCATCCCGGATCTTAAAAAGAACTACGACAGCCTCAATGTTCACTTTGATCTTTGGAAGGGTGAGTCCGATGTTCATGACGTGATCCCCGGAATGGTTGAGTATCTTAAGCAGCACGGATATGCCCACGAGAGCCAGGGAGCCCTGGTTGTTGATGTGGCACAGGAGTCCGATTCCAAGGAGATGCCTCCCTGCATCATCCTTAAATCAGACGGAGCAGCTCTTTACGCTACAACAGACCTTGCAACCATACAGGAGCGTATGAAGGAGTATCGTCCCGACGGAATTTACTACTTCACAGATAAGAGACAGTCACTTCACTTTGAGCAGGTATTCAGAACCTCCAAGAAGAGTAAGCTTGTTCTTCCCGAGACAGACCTTCGTTTTGTAGGAAACGGAACCATGAACGGTCCCGACGGCAAGCCCTTTAAGACAAGGGATGGCGGCGTAATGCACCTTGAGGATCTTGTTCAGGAGATCAATGACAAGATGTATGCAAGGGTAAAAGAGAGTAACCCTGATATGCCCGATGATGAGGCTAAGAGTACAGCAAAGAAGATAGCTCTTTCTGCTCTTAAGTACGGAGACCTCTCAAACCAGCCTTCCAAAGATTATATCTTTGATATAGACAAGTTCACTTCCTTCGAGGGAGATACAGGCCCCTACATCCTCTACACCATCGTAAGGATCAAATCCATCCTTAAGAAGTATGAGGCAGAGGGCGGAAATGCCAAGGAAGCTAAGCTTGGTAATCCCGACAGCGAGGCAATGAAGAATCTTATGCTTCTTCTTACAAGATTTGCCGATGCTGTGGAGAGCGCAGCCAAGGACCTTGCTCCCAACAGGATCTGCGGATATATCTACGAGCTCAGTAATGCTTTTAACAGCTTCTATCACGGAACCAAGATCCTTGCAGAGGCTGATCCCAATAAGAAGGAGAGCTACATCTCACTTCTTAACATAACACTTAAGGTCCTTGAGACCGGAATAGACCTTCTTGGATTTGATTCTCCCGAGAGAATGTGATCACAAGCAAAAATAAAGGCCGCATTGCCAATGGCATGCGGCCGATTACTTTTACAGTTCGTACTTGGATTTTTTCCTTGTGATCTCGTTCATGTAGGCTGCAGTGATGATACCTGTAGGAAGTGCAATGACGGCCATTCCCACCAGAGCCGATATCATGGTGATCATACGGCCGATGGGGGTTACAGGCGAGATGTCGCCGTAGCCTATGGTGGTGATTGATATGGTGGCCCAGTAAAGGGCATCAAAGAATGTGGTAAAAAGATCCGGCTCCAACTGGAACACCAGCATTGCCGAGACGAAGATATATACAATGATAAGGATCAGTACCGCCAGAAGCTGGGATTTGACCTTCCTGATAACATTGGAGATGATGATCATGGTCTTGGAATAGCGGACCAGCTTGAATACCCTGAAGAAACGGAAGAGTTTAAAAAACCGCAGGAACCCTATGGCAGGGACAAACAGGGTTATTACAGGGAGAATGGACAGAAGGTCAAAGATTGCAAGAGGCGTTGTCACATAAGCGATATAAGCCCTTGTTCCACGAAAGCCCATCTTGTAATCGGCAGTATATACGCGGATACAGTAATCAACCAGAAAGATGAGACCTGTGAGGATCTCGATTATCCGGGTGTAATTGTTTTCACTCTTTAAAGTCATGGGGATAAGACCTACAATGACGGCAGTGGTTATCATGACGTCGTAGGCACGGCTTGATTTGTCTCCTATATTGGAAACTTCGATTACTTCATAGATCCTCTTTTTTACATCGTACATAGGCACACCCTTACATGTTTCCGACTACAAGAGCCACAAGTCCAAGGACAATCATAACTGCGGTGAGAATTCTGCAGAATACCACAAATACAGTGATATGGGTGGATTTGGAGGTCTTATATACACCGTCGTCGCCAATCAGATGATCTTTTGAATTATTACCTAATCCCATATATTTTTCTCCTATATATCAATGTTAGCATACACGCTGTACCAGGGCAATTTTTAGGCAGGGAGTTTATAAAATGATAATAGCTCAGTATTTTGTTGAATTTATTTTTTACAGTTTTTTAGGATGGGTGTGGGAGTCCATTTACTGCACCATAAATGAAAAGAAATGGGCGGACAGAGGGTTCCTTTTCGGCCCGGTATGCCCAATCTACGGATCCTGCGTAGTTGCGGTATCCATACTCTTTAGTCTGATCCCGGCACTTTCCGATCCCTCTTTTCCCATATGGGCCATATTCATCATATGCATGATAGGAAGTGCAGTGGCAGAGTTTGGAACCTCCTGGGTTCTTGAAAAGAGATTTCATGCCAGATGGTGGGATTACAGTAAACTGCCTTTGAACATTCAGGGAAGGATCTGCCTTCCCGTCAGCGTTTGCTTTGGAATAGCGGGTGTCCTTATCGTTAAATATCTTATGCCCTTTGTGTCGGGGCTTCATGCTCTGATACACCCTTCAGTCTATGAGGTATTTGCCATAATTCTGGCAGCTGTTTTCGGAGCTGATTTTGCCCTTACCGAGGCAAGCCTTTCCGCACTTCTTAAGGATGTTGAGATGATGCATCAGGAGTTTGTGGAGAAGGCTCAGGCCAACTACGAGAGAGTGGAAGAGCGGGTTAAGGAAGCCAAGGAAAGGAAGCTTGCCATGGAGGAGAAAGTCAGGGAAGCCAGAGAGAACCTTCCAAGGCTTCACGCAGGCGGGCTGTCTCTTAACCAGAAGAGAATCCTTGTGAGCATCGAAAAGTTTATGCCCGATAAGAACAAAACCCTTGATCAGAACGAGGACAGGAACCTTCTTATCAGTGAACTGAAACACCATGTTATAAAGCTTCGCAGCAAAGTTAAGAAATCATAAAACTTTATATTGTGGGAGGAGAGAGCAATGTATGGTGCAATTGAAGCCGGCGGAACCAAGATGGTGGTTGCTGCAGGCGATGAGAACGGGAACATCTTAAAGACAGCCAGAATACCTACAGGGACGCCTTCAGAGACCATTCCAAAGATACTGGAATTCTTTGAGGGACAGGACATAGAGGCCATAGGCATAGGAGCCTTTGGACCCGTCTGCCTTGATAAGGACAGCGCCGATTATGGAAGGATCGGTAAGAGCCCAAAGCTTCCCTGGGTTGGATTTTCCTGGAAGGAAGCCTTTAGCGGAACCGGAATTACCGTTGCGGTTGATACCGATGTGAACGCGGCATGTCTTGGGGAAGTCATGTATGGAAGCGGCAAGGGGCTTAGTGATGTTATCTACATCACCATAGGCACGGGAATCGGCGTTGGAGTATACTGCAGCGGAGAGCTTCTTCACGGAATGCTTCATCCGGAGGCAGGACACATCCTTCTTCCCGTGAGAGAAGGCGATGATACAAAAGGAAGCTGCCCCTATCACAAAAACTGTTTTGAGGGTCTGGCTTCTGGCCCCGCAATAAAGATCCGCTATGGCAAAGAGGCCTTTGAACTTTTGGAGAGGGAAGAGGTATGGGAGCTTGAAGCGGATTATATCAGCAAGGCTCTTATGCAGTATATCTGCTGCTATTCTCCAAAGCGCATAATTCTCGGCGGAGGAGTCATGAATGTTGAAAAGCTCTTTCCCATGATCAGGGAAAAGACATCCGGATATCTTAACGGATATCTTGATACTGCTGAGCTTAAGAACATGGATAACTACATTGTCCCCGCGCTTTGTAATGGAGATCAGGGA
This sequence comes from Butyrivibrio sp. FCS014, assembly GCF_000526935.1. GTDB lineage: Bacteria > Bacillota > Clostridia > Lachnospirales > Lachnospiraceae > Butyrivibrio. Next base: position 86,985 of record NZ_JAHA01000003.1, read on the forward strand.
ATAAAGGGAGCTCTTTTCCTTGCAAAAAATATAACCGGAGGACAATCATGAACGAATATGCAGTAACCAGATACAGATATCTTAATAAGAACGCCATAAAGGGTGAGACTTTGTTTGTGGGATCGTCTCTGATGGAGCACTTCCCCATAGATGAGATCCTGATGAGCAGAAGGATAACCAGGGTCATTTACAACCGCGGTATCAGTGGGTATACTATTCCGGAGCTTCTGGAGTCCATGGATGAGCAGATCTTTAACCTTGAGCCTTCTGTGATATTCATAAATATCGGAACCAATGATATCAGCCACCGGGAGGAGACCGCGGAGGTTTTTGAGGAGGACTACAGGAAAGTCCTTACGCAGATAAAGGAAAGGCTTCCAAAGACCAAAGTGTTCATGATGGCTTATTATCCTGTTAATCAGAAAGTTGCGGATACCATAACAGCCTGGCCCGAGGCGCCTCTTGCAGCGAAGCTTCGCGCGGAGAGACTGGATAAGGCAAACGGGATTGTAGAGAAGCTTTCAAAAGAATTCGGCTACAGGTACATCAACGTGAATGAGGGGCTGTTCGGCGAAGACGGTCAGCTTCTTGAGAAGTATACCACCGACGGCATTCACATGTGGCCCTGCGCATATGAGCTTATCTTCGACAATATGAAGAAATACATTTTTGAGTAATAAGGTCGTACTTAAATGAAACGTGTTGATTTTGAGAACGGAAATACATTTACCAATATCCTTGCCACAGCGATACCTATGCTGGTGGCGCAGATAATAAACCTTTTATACAACATCGTGGACAGGATCTATATTGCCAGGATTCCTCTGATTGGAACGGTGGCCCTTGGGGCAGTGGGACTGTGTTTTCCGCTGGTTATCCTGACCACAGCCTTTACGAACATGTTCGGAAGCGGCGGAGCACCGCTGTTTTCCATAGCGAGGGGACAGAAGGATGACGACAGGGCAAGGCAGATCCAGAACACCTCGTTCTTTTTGCTGGTCGTTACCGGAATAGTGCTGATGCTGGCGGGAGAGATCTTCGGAAAGCCGATCCTTACTTTATTCGGGACTTCAGAGTCCGCCATGATCTACGCCCTTCCCTATCTTAGGATATATCTTCTTGGAACTGTCTTTTCCATGATAGCAACAGGAATGAATCCCTTTATAACTGCCCAGGGCTATTCCATTGTGGGAATGACCACCATTGTGGTGGGAGCGGCAGCCAACATAATCCTTGACCCCATATTTATCTTTGTCCTTGGTATGGGCCCGGAAGGAGCAGCCATAGCAACGGTTATATCCCAGGGGCTATCGGCTGTTTACGTCCTTAGATTTTTCTTTGGGAAAAGATGCGCCTACAACCTTAAGATCATGTCTTTTGCCGAGATAAGAAAGTGCGGCAGGACAGCAATGAACATTATCGGGCTTGGCAGCGCTGCTTTTATCATGCAGTTTACCAATGCCATGGTTTCCGTATCCTGCAACAGCGTTCTTGCAGACGTGGGAGGAGATCTGTACGTTTCCATAATGACCATGGTGAATTCAGCCCGTCAGATGATGGAGACTCCGATCCTTGCCATTGCGGAAGGAACATCTCCCGTTATCAGTTACAACTACGGAGCTCACCGCTTCGACAGGATCAAGCGATCCATTGCCATAATGGTTGCCATGGAATTCGGATACACCTTCCTGGTGTGGATGTTTATAAGGCTCTTCCCGGCAGCAGTCATCGGGGTATTCAGCAACGACAAAACAATCCTTGCGGATGCCATACCTGCCTTTAACCTGTATTTCTCCACCTTTATCTTTATGACCTTCCAGCATTCCGGTCAGGTGGTATTTAAGTCCTTAGGAAGAAAAGGCCACGCCATTTTCTTTTCCCTGTTCAGAAAAGCAATGATCGTGGTCCCTTTAACCTATATATTGCCCTATCTGTTTAAGATGGGTACAGACGGTGTGTTTGCAGCAGAGCCCATTAGTAACGTGGTGGGCGGAACCGCCTGTTTTGTAACAATGCTCTTTACCGTAAGGAAAATGAATCCCAAAAGAGCAGGGCAGGAAGCGTAAGCTTACCTGCGTCCGCAGCATTTGCAGACCTTAGATAGTTACCTCACCTGCGATATTGATGGAGTAGTAATCCCTTATCTCTGCGGGATTATCCGTCATTCCAAGGATCCACATCAGCTTTGTGAGAGCAGCTTCGCTGGTCATGTCATGGGCCTGAAGAACGCCTATCTCAAGGGCGCGTCTTCCGGTCTCATATACATCCATTTTTGAACCTTCATAGGGACACTGGGTTCCGACAACCACAGTGATCCCTTTTTCTATCAGCTTCTCTACGGTGCCCGTAAAGTCATGCTTTACAAAGGGCATTCCGCCTATTCCGTAGGCCTCAAGATAAATCCCCTTATAGCCCTGATCCGCAAGAGATTCAAGAAGTGACCGGTGCATGCCCGGGAACATCTTTATCATGCAGACCTTGGAAGAGTAGGAGTCCGACAGATGGAACACACCGCTGCGCCTTGGCACTGCCTTATCGTCTATGCTCATTCCAAGGGAGCTTATGGTGGCAACATTCGGATAGTTGATGCTCTCAAAGGCGTCGAAGCTTAAGGAGCGAACTTTTGAAGCCCTGCATCCAAGCATTACCTTTCTGTTAAAGGCAACAAATACACCGGGAATCCCGCTGGCAGCCATGTGTATTGCGCAGCGGCAGTTCTCCATGGCATCCGCCACAGGATTCTTGATGGAAAGCTGGGAGCCTGTTATCACAACGGGAATGGTGATATTCCTCAGCATAAATGAGAGCATGGAAGAGGTGTAGGCAAGGGTATCGGTACCGTGTATGACCACAACTCCGTCATAATCGTTTCTTACATTCGCGATCCTTCTTGCCAGATTCTGCCAGTCCTCGGGGAAAATATTGGCGCTGTCCAAAGAGCAGAAATCCTCGATCTCAAGGTCGGTATCCCCCGAAACTATATGCAGCTCTTTTTGCATGTCTGTTGTTGTAAGTCCCGGCGCCAGTCCGCTGTCCTTCATGACAGAAGACAGGGTTCCGCCGGTATTGATTATAAGTATCTTTCTTTTCATAGTATTGTTCTCCATACGTAGATTATAACATCGTGCTATACTGTATTGAAGTTAATAAACTACAGCCTGATATATAAGTGATGCAGCGGCAGAAAGAAGAGAGAAGATGAAAAGGGTAAGTGAATTTGTTGGGAAATATATGGCGGTAATTGTACTGGTGGTGGCTGCACTGGCGTTGTTTGTACCGAAGACGTGCTTGTGGGTTCAGACTTCATGGATCAACTATCTTCTGATGGTGGTTATGTTCGGAATGGGACTTACCTTGAAGCTGTCGGACTTTGCCATTGTGTTTAAGAGGCCCAGGGACATTATCATAGGATGCGTTGCACAGTTTACAATAATGCCGCTTCTGGCATTTTGCCTTGGTAAAATGCTCGGGCTTGATGCCGGGCTTATGGCAGGCGTCATTCTTGTGGGAACCTGCCCCGGAGGCACCGCAAGCAATGTTATGACTTATCTTGCAAAGGGAGATGTTGCTCTTTCAGTGGGGATGACCAGCGTAAATACGCTGCTTGCTCCGTTTCTTACTCCGGCAATAACCTATCTGCTTCTTAAGACAACGGTTACTGTGGATGTGATGAGCATGTTCCTGTCCATTATCAAGGTTGTCATAGTTCCAATAGCTCTTGGATTTATCATCAACAGATTTTTTGGTAAATACACGGAAAAAGCTACAGATATCCTTCCGGTTATTTCGGTAACTGCCATCACACTTATTGTAGCGGCGGTGGTTTCACATAACAGTGAGAGAATTCTGGAAACCGGAGCTCTTGTATTTATAGTGGTTATACTTCACAATGTCCTTGGATACATTGTCGGATTCGGCCTGGGACTTGTTCTTAAACTTCCCATGACCAGAAAGAAGGCTCTTGCCATAGAGATCGGAATGCAGAATTCGGGGCTTGCCACATCCCTGGCGGGCTCAGCATTTCCGGACCTTGCCATGGCTACTGTTCCCGGAGCGATATTCTCTGTATGGCACAATATTTCCGGAGCCCTTCTTGCCAATGTTTTCAGAAGACTTAAAGATAAAGATGATTAGAAAGACTGAGGATTTTTATGAAACAGGATTATAACAACCTTCCCGCAGGGCTAAAGAAAAAGTACGAGGAGCTTAAGAGCTGCCTTGCTTCTCTTGGAAGCGTGGCGGTGGCTTTTTCCGCAGGAGTGGACTCCACCTTCCTTTTGTATGCGGCAAAGGATGTCCTTGGTGACAATGTCATAGCTGCAACTGCGGTTTCGAATTTCATCCCCGGAAGGGAAGTGGAGGAATCGGAGGAAATCTGCAAAAAGCTTGGAGTAAAGCATGTTATATCAAGGGTTGATGTGGATGACATTCCTCATTTTTCTGAAAATCCCGTAGACAGATGTTATCACTGCAAGAAGTTTATTTTCGCCGGGCTTAAAGAAATAGCGACGGGAGAGAACAAGGACTTTGTCGTTGACGGCTCCAATGCCGATGATGTGGGGGATTACAGACCCGGCATGAGAGCGCTTGCGGAGCTTAAGATAAAGAGCCCTCTCAAAGAGGTGGGCCTTACCAAAAGTGAGATCAGGCAGCTGTCTGAGTGCTTTGAACTTCCCACCTTTAACAAGCCCTCCTTTGCATGCCTTGCTTCCAGGATTCCCTACGGCAGCACCATCAGCAAGGAGAAACTGGCAATGGTTGAAAATGCGGAAAATCTCCTTTTGGAACTTGGCTTCAAACAGTTCCGTGTAAGACTCCATGGAAGCGGAGATGGCAGCAAAGATGCGATCGCCAGGATCGAGCTTTTACCGGAAGACTTCGAAAGGCTTATGGACCTTCAGCTTCGGGAAAAGATATATCAATCCTTTAAAGACTTTGGCTTTGCCTACACCGCATTAGACCTTAAGGGATACAGAACTGGCAGCCTTAACGAGACCATAAACAAAGATAAGGAGTGACATTTCGTCACTCCTTAATTTGATTAATCGCTGCAAACTCTGTCTTTGCCTGAGTTCTTGGCCTGATACATATGCTCATCTACCCTGGTTATGGTGGCAAGAACGGTTTCACCGGGGTTATATCCGGTTACACCAACGCTTATTGTTATGGGATGTTCATAATCACAATCCGTTCTGACCTTTATGCGAAGATTTTCGGCAATTTCTTTAACCTCTTTATCAGAGCGGCCTTTGATAAATATCATGAATTCTTCACCTCCCCAGCGACCGGCACAGGCGCCCGGGATTTCATGCGTATACTCATCAAGAAGCTTAGCCAGAGCTTTGAGGATGGCATCGCCCTCAATATGCCCTCGGCTGTCATTTATCTTTTTAAAATTATCCAGATCGAACATTATAAGATGCCAGTCTTTTCCGCCTTCTTCATAGTAATCATATATACTGCGCTCGATGGCTCCGCGGTTAAGTAGGCCGGTCAGGGCGTCGTGGGATGCCTTGTAGAGCATGTCGTTGAGCTGATTGTTTTTCTCCATCAGCTCTTCACTGATAGTGTTGATGAACAGGGCCAGCCTGGCTGTAACGGGAATGTTGGAGCTTTTTTCAAAAAGGTCTATATCAACCTCGGGAACCTCTTTCTTTGCCCCTTCCCTCATGGCGATAGTCACTATGGACAGATTGTTTAAAAGAGTAGTTCCCTTGTGACGCATGATCTCGCCAAGAGCACTGAATCCCATGGTGTTCATAAGCTTGGAGAGCACGGAAATCTCCACATCTTCCTTGTCTGACCAAAAGAGCTTTCGTCCCATGCAGTTTATTATGTTTATAACTTCCGGTGCAAAGTCCTTCATTTCCAGAGTTGTCTGTTTGGTATGGAACATTATCCTTCTGGGATCGCCGTAGGTCAGACGAATTTTGCTTCCCTCAGGGATTACGGAAGACATGAGAATCGATCCGTCGGGATTTACGGATTTGGCGTGTCTTAAGTAAGCGGTTTCTTCATCGATGCGTACTTCCCACGGGAACTCCAGAGCATCGTAAAAGAAATTGTCGTCCTTTTTTATATGCAGATAATGGTTGTAAACATCATAGGCGGGTTTTCCGTCAATTTCGTAGACCACAGCGCCTTCGGATCTTGTGACAGTCAGGGGATAGCCTATCGGTTTCCAGCCGAACATTCGATTTGATAGAAGGTGAAGCTCTTTTCCGCTGTAAACGACATATGCAGTGCCATTGAAGGATTCCGGGAAGTCATCCGCAAAAACGAATGCGGGGTGCTTATCGTCTCCTACAGCAACACCTCCGAATATCTCGATTTCTTCCGGAAGATTATCCATAATTCTGCCGGCGGGTTCCAGCATGGAATAGGAAGCGGAGGTAATCAGTTCGACTCCCTTAAGATCAGGAATACTTCTGGCATACTCAAGAGAATTACCTGCATCTTCTCCATCAGGTCTTGCATAATAGGGAACAACTGTCGCAGAGGTAGAAGGATCTTCAAAAATCATTACAGATACAACAGAATCGTCGTCATTCAGCTGTCCGCCGATGATAACACCTGTGGAACTGCAGCCTATCACGGGGACATCGGGAACATAGGTCTTTAATATCTGTCTTATCCTCTTTGTGTCCTCATCCCGAAAATGCGCCGAATAGGGTATATATACGTGAATCAAAGCGGAATAACCATTACTGATTATGGCTTCCGCCCAGGACTTTACTGTCTTTTCAAACTCTGTATTGAATACAGTCTGAAGAAGTTTCAAGGTGATGCCTCCTGTGGTTTTACATCTGCTTTAATGTTTGTGTAATACTATAATTTTACACCATTAGTGTTTAAATTGTGATAAATATAGAATTAAATTAAGTGATATTTCGGATTTTAGGTTATTTTTAGGTTTGGTCTGTATTATTGAGCATGTAAAGAGAAAACAGCTCTTTACATCCCCCACATCACTTTTTTTCATAACACACTTTCGCTGCCGGAACATGCAGATCCGGCAGCACCTCCAAAAAATACTAAATCAGAAGGAGATTTATTCATGAAGATAAGAGAGATCAAAAAGGTTTTATCATTGGGAATTGTTACCGCACTGTGCGTGGCAGTCACAGCCTGCGGACAGGGAAGTGAGGCGGCAGGAGCGGCTGCTACCACTACAGAAACTATAGGAGAGGATACTGCGGCGCCTGAGGAAGGCACGCCTGCAGACAAGCCTGAGGGCGAAGCTCCCGATGGAATGCCGGAGGGTCAGGCTCCCGACGGAGCTCCCGGCGAAAAGCCCGACGGCGAAGCACCCGGAAATCCTCCCGGAGGCGGCTTTGGAGGAGGAAGCAGCAGCGCAGACATCGACTACAGCGGTGCGGCTGAAATTACAGGCTCCGACTCAAGGGATGGCGAGACCTATGCCAGCACCACAGCCGATGAAAGTGCACTTCTTATCAGCACAGCCGATGACGTGACAATTAAAAACGCCACAGTTACAAAGACCGGAGATTCGGACGGCGGTGATAACTGTAACTTCTACGGACTTAACGCAGCTGTTCTTGTTAAGGACGGATCAACAACCACCATTACCGGTGCAAATATAACTTCAGATGCTGACGGCGCAAACGGTGTTTTCTCCTATGGCGGAAACGGCGGTAAGAACGGAGCGGAAGGAGACGGAACAACAGTAGTCATCTCAGACAGTACCATCACCACTACAGGAGACGGCTCCGGCGGTATCATGACAACAGGCGGCGGAATAACAAAGGCATCCAACCTTACGGTTGAGACTTCAGGAAGATCTTCGGCAGCCATAAGGACCGACAGAGGCGGCGGAACAGTGACAGTTGATGGCGGAACCTACACAACAAACGGTCTTGGTTCTCCGGCTATCTATTCAACAGCCGATATCACGGTTTCGGATGCTACTCTTGTTTCAAATCTCTCTGAGGGCGTATGTATAGAGGGAATCAACTCCATAACCTTAAATGACTGCGACATGACAGCCAATAACACTGATACCAACGGCAATGCAACTTTCTACGATACGATCATGATCTACCAGTCTATGTCAGGAGATGCCGACAGCGGTACATCTACCTTCACAATGAATGGCGGAACACTTACCAGCAAGAACGGACATGTATTCCACGTTACCAATACATCTGCCGTGATAAATCTTAATGACGTTAATATCGTAAACAAAGATTCAGAGAACATTCTTCTCTCCGTATGTGCTGACGGCTGGAACGGAGATACCAATAAGGCTACAGTGAATGCTTCTTCACAGACTCTTGAAGGAACGATCCTTGTGGGAAGCGATTCCGAGCTTACCCTTAACCTTACTGAAGGATCAAGCTTCACAGGAAGCATTGGAGGCAATATAACAAATGCAAAGGGGGATACTGTATCCACAGAGGTCGGAACCGTTTCGGTTTCCATCGACAAAAACAGTACCTGGACTCTGACAGCGGATACATATATCACATCCTTTGACGGAGACGTATCAAGTATTGTATCTAACGGATATACGCTCTATGTTAACGGCACAGCCATTAATTGATAACAGACAGGACTTGATCCTATACACAAAGAAGACCCGCATCCAACTTGGGATGCGGGCTTTGTGTGTATTATGATCAGCGAGGATTTTTTCAGTTATCAGTTTTTTCAGATGAGCTTGTTTGCTACTCTGTGCTCGAACATGCCTGTTGTGTAGTAGTGAGTGTAAAGGCTGTTTGCATCAAGTCCGAAAGCATTTCTAAGATCAGGGTAGTTCATGTAGTAATCGTAAGCGTTGAAATCTTTGTTATTGTAAGCATACCATTTAAGGAAAGCTGCTTCATCAGCTCTTCTTGCATATTCATAATCGATGTTCTGAACATATACTTCGATCTCATCGTAGAGGCCCTGGTCTGCTACAGCGTTATCTCTTACGTAGAAGTAGAAGGAAACGTTCTTCTGTGTCTCATCGGGTCCGATGTGAAGTCTTACATATTCGGATCCGGCCTTCTCTGAGCACTCGATATAGGTTCTGCTGCTGGTGTGAGGTCCAAGGTAGCAGGTGTATTTGTAGTTTGATCTTACCCATACATCCTTGTAGGAACCTGCATCTATTGAAACTGTGCAGTCACCGAAATCGAAGTAATCGGGAATGTCGCTGTAAGCAAATGCCTGAATGTTAAAGGTTGTTACGGTGATTGCAAGTAATAATACTGCTGCGAAAAACTTTGTGATCTTCTTCATTTCTTTTTCCTCCTCAGATATCCTTTGGCAGCGGTGCTGCGGGATCATTGTTGTTTGTTTTCTGACTTTTTATACGAGCGTTGGAAGTCTGTGGCAAAAATTTTTAAAAAAATTTTTCAGGCGGGACTTAAAGCAGCCTCAAAACCGGCTGAAGCGGGCCCCAAAAGGGCGGTTTTAGTAACGATATAACGATGATATAATGTAATAAATATACAAATTATCCGAATGAAAGGAAGTGACCCATGGCCGGGATCAAGGAGATAGCAGAAAGAGCCGGAGTGTCAATGACCACGGTCTCCAATGTTCTTAATAAGAAAAAGAATGTGGGAGCAGAAACCAGAGAGCAGGTCCTCAGGATTGCACAGGAACTGGGATATACCCACAAAAAGCAGAACGGGATAGATGGAAAAAAACGCACCATCATAGTCAGCTTCAGTGATTTCGATACACTTTTTTACCTGGATATTCTTCACGGGGTAAGCGACTATGTGAATAAACAGGGATACCACATCCTTATATGTAACGGCGATGATCTGGCCCACTATTCTGACCCCGACGAAGTATGCGGATGCATAATCCTAAGTTCCATGATCCGTGACGAGCAGGTCCTTGCGGTGGCAGATAAGGGACTTCCCGTTATAACCCTGGACCGTGAGCTGGAGCACCCCATGGTTAAGGCAATGATCGTCAATAACTATGAGGGCGAGAGGCAGCTCATGCAAAAGCTTGTGGATGAGGGATTTAAGACCTTTGCCTATGTTACCGGTCAGGATACCCCCGACAACAAGGAGCGCTACAGGGCCTTCAGAGATGTGCTTCGGGACAACGATATTTCTTTTCACAGGAATGATCTGTACGAGGGGGATTGGAAAGAGAAGAGCGGAGTACAGACCGCAAGGCTTATCATGCTAAGGGACCTTATGCCGGAAGTTCTGGTCTGTGCCAATGACATGATGGCCATCGGCGCGATCCGTCATTTCCAGGAGAATGGCATAAGGGTGCCGGATGATATTTCCGTCTGCGGCTTTGACGATATTATAATCTCCAGATATCTGGGACTTACCACGGTAAGCGTTCCGGATTACGAGAGGGGATTTCTTGCGGGACAGGCGCTTCTTAACATACTGGACGGAAGCGGGGACTATGAGACCTACAGGATTGGGGCCCGGGTTAAATGGAGAAGGACCGCCGGTCATGGGAAAAAATAAGCGGGTTTGCGGGTCTTGACCCTGCAGATCCATTGATGAAAGCAACTTGTTTTACTAAATTCAACTAAAAAATACAACTATTTTAGTAAAATCAATTATCGTTTAGTAAATTAATCAACCTTCCATGTGTGAAAATGACACATGGGAGGTCCTTTTTTGTTGCAAACAACCAAAAAAAATCTGCCATATTGCGGCTTTTTCGGTAAATAGCTTACCATTAGGGCATCAAAGCGAACGAAATGATTTTTCATATAAAAGGAGGGAACTATGAAAAAGAAAGTTTTAACAACATTGCTTGCAGCTACAACCACACTTACATTTGCGCTTACAGGATGTGGCACAACAGGCACAACAGAGGCACCGGCTGCAACAACTGACCAGGCAGCTACAGAGGCACCTGCAGATACGCAGACAGCCGAGGCTCCTGCAGCAACAGACGATTCCGCAGAGGGAACAGTTATCAAGCTGGTTAACAACAAGGCAGAGATCCAGGAAGGTCTTGCAGTTCTGGCAGACACCTACAAAGAGCAGACAGGTGTTACCGTTTCCATCGATACCATCGGCGGCGGACAGGACACACAGGCTATCCTGAAGAACTACTATCAGGCAGGCGATATGCCCGACATCTTCGTGTTTGAGGGTGACACTCATTACGAGACATGGAAGGATCTTCTTGCAGACCTTTCAGACGAAGCATGGACAAAGGATACAGAGGCTGAGTACGTTGGTCCCGACGGACACGTTTACGGCTTCCCTACAACAACAGAGGCTATCGGCCTTTCCTACAACAAGTCAATCCTTGACAAGGCAGGCATCGATCCTAAGTCAATCACAGGTCCCGAGAGCATGAGAGCAGCTTTCGAGAAGATCGACTCCATGAAGGATGAGCTTGGACTTACAGCAGTAGTTGGTTACTACACAGAGTCAGCTAACCTCTGGTGGACAGCAGGACAGCACCTCTTCGGAACATACCTTGATTCCGGTCTTGCAAGAAACGACACAACATATCTTGATCTTATCAACGACGGTGGAAAGCTTGATCCTGAGCGTATCGCAGCTTTTGCTGATATGGTAGCTCTTTTCAACGAGTACACAGATCCCCTTGGAATCTCAGGTTCCTATGATGATCAGGTTCTTGGATTTGCAAGCGGCAAGTATGCTTTCGTAACACAGGGTTCATGGATCGGTGCATCTATGACAACAACCTATGCTGATCAGTACGCAGCAGCAGGCAACTTCGAAGTAGGCATGATCCCTTATGCATTCATCGAGGGCCAGGATACCATCCAGACCAATTCACCTAACTGGTGGGGACTTTACAAGGACGGAAACGTAGACGCAGCTAAGGCATTCATTCAGTGGTGCTCACAGAACGACGGCGGACAGCAGATTCTTGCTGAGAAGTGCGGATGCGTATCACCTTTCGTATCATCACAGTACGCTCCTGCAGATCCTTATGCTAAGACCATTGCTGACTACACAGCAGCAGGAAAGACTTCTGCATGGCACTGGCAGGGATGGAAGGCCGGTCTTGCACAGAACGTATCTTCCGTAATCTTCCAGGATTTCGCAAAGGGATCTATCAAGGATACAACTCAGTTCGTAGATACACTTCAGAAAGCGGTAGAGGCTTATTATGCACAGCAGTAATCGTGTCATAAGACGAGACGAGAGCTATGATCCAAAAGAACTAAAACTTAATGAAACGTTGTTTTCAAATGCCAACGGGTATATAGGAATCAGGGGCACACTTGAAGAAGGTGTGCCCGCTGATTTTCCAACCATGAGAGGCATGTATCTTGCCGGAGTTTATGAGATCATTCCCATGAAACAGGCGGAGAGCCTCTGCAATCTCATCGAGAAGAAGCAGACCATGCTCAATGTTGCAGATACCCAGTCCATCGACCTGTATATCTGCGGCGAGCGCTTCGATATGGGAACGGGAGAGCTCATCTCCAATCAGAGGATCCTTGACATGGATAACGGGTATACTTCCAGGGAAATCCTTTGGAAGAGCCCCCTTGGCAATACGGTGAAGATCGTAACAAAGAGGATGGCACATCTTGCTGTGCCCCAGCTCTTTACCATTGAATACAGCGTAACTTCCATGGACTTCGACGGCGAGATAGTTTTTGATTCCTGGCATATTGCCAATGTCACAAACTACTCGGATCCAACCGACCCGAGGCTTGCAGCCGAAAGCCCTTCATATCTTACGGTCACATGTGCGGAAGCCATCGGCGACTCCACACTTTGTGTAAGCAAGACTGGTGTCAGCGACATCAGTATTGCATCTGCCACTTCCAACATCCTGCTAGGCGAGGACGATCATATCGGAGTATATGACAACACCGATGATAAGAGGATATGCAGCTATATGAAGGCTCACATATCCGAGGGCCAGGAAATAAGACTGGTCAAGTTCTCGGCTTTTTCCGACTCGCTGAAGAGTGAAGATCCGGGAAAAGACGCTATGGCGGTCCTGCAGGATGCTCTGGAGGAAGTTAAGGCAGATGGAAGTGGTCTTGCTTTACTATATAACAGGCAGACTGAGATCCTTAAGAAATTCTGGGACCAGTCAGCTGTGGAGATCATGGGCGACGAGAATCTTGACCTTGCCATGAACTTCAACATGTATCAGTTATTCTGCTCGGCTCCAAGGATTCCGGGCTACAGCATGGCTGCCAAGGGACTGACGGGAGAGGGCTATGAAGGACATTATTTCTGGGATACGGAAATGTATGCTCTTCCTTTCTTTACACTGACTGATGCAAAACTTGCTGAAAACATACTTCATTTCAGATACAGGACACTTAACAAAGCCAGGGAAAATGCAGGCCTTCTTGGTCACAAAAAGGGAGCCCTTTATCCATGGCGGACCATCACAGGTGAAGAGTGTTCCGGTTATTTCCCCAGCGGAACGGCTGCCTATCATATAAACGGCGCTGTTTCCTATGCCATAGTCCAGTACTTCCTGGCAACCGGGGATGAGGACTTCATCCTCAAAGAAGGCGCAGAGATGCTCATCGAGATATCAAGGCTCTGGCTGGATACCGGTAACTACGACAGAAAGGGCCGCTTTGTCATCAACGAGGTGACAGGTCCCGACGAGTACACCTGCATGGTGGACAACAATTTTTACACCAATTGTGCAGCTGCCCACGGCATGAATTGGACATTAAAGCTGCTTAAGAAATTTGCCGACACTCCTGAAATAATATCTCTCAAACAGAGGCTTGCCCTTACAGATAAGGAGATATCGGAGATTTCAAAGGCTGCAGCAAGTATCTACCTTCCCTATGATGAAGAGCTGGGAATAAACCCCCAGGATGATTCATTCCTGCAAAAGCCCGTATGGGATCTTGCGGCAACACCTAAGGAGGAATTCCCTCTTCTTCTTCATTACCACCCGCTGCACCTTTACAGATACCAGGTCTGCAAACAGGCAGATACGGTTCTGGCACATTTTCTTTTCCCGGACAGCGCTGATGCTGTAACCCAGGAAAAGAGCTTCAGGTATTACGAAAAGATAACGACCCACGATTCATCACTGTCTACCTGCGTGTTCTCCATGCAGGCATCGAGGCTTGGCCTTTACGACGAAGCGGCAGCGTATTTCGGGGACTCTGCAAAGCTGGATCTTTTAAACCTTCACGGCAACAGCTCTGACGGAGTACATACGGCTAACATGGGTGGCTCCTACATGGCGTTCATCTATGGCTTCGGCGGCATAAGGATCGACGAGGAGGGACTGTTCATCAATCCTTTCCTGCCCGGGATGATCAAGGGATATTCCTTTAAATTCAAGTATCAGGGCAGACTTATCAGAGTAGCTGTTTCGGAAAAAGAGGCAGTGGTTGAGCTGATAAGCGGAGAAGAGCTTTCGTTCTGTCATGGAAAGGACCGCTTTAAGATAAGCGAGGGAGAAAAATGCAATATAAAGCAGTAATATTCGATCTTGACGGAGTGCTGGTCTTCACGGACAAGTATCATTATCTGGCCTGGAAGAAACTGGCAGACAGACTGGGGATAGAATTTACACAGAAGGATAACGACAGATTAAGGGGCGTAAGCCGCGAAGAGAGCCTTAACATCATACTGGAAAAATACCACGGTGATCCCATCCCGGAAGATAAAAGGAAAGAGTATCTTAAGGAGAAGAACGACACATACAGGGAAAGCCTTGGCGGCATGACAAGAGATGATGTTACAGAGGAAGTTCGCGACACTCTTAAAAAACTCAGGGAAATGGGGTATCGCCTTGCCATTGGCTCCTCCAGTAAGAACACTTCCTACATCCTTGAGAGGACAGAGCTTACGGATGCCTTTGACGCTGTTTCCGACGGAACAATGATCACCAGGTCCAAGCCCGATCCTGAGGTGTTCCTCAAGGCGGCAGAGCTTCTAGGCATGGAGCCGGGAGACTGCCTTGTGGTTGAAGACGCTGACGCCGGAGTTACTGCAGCTCATGCAGCCGGAATGGATGCGGCAGCCATAGGCACCGCCACCTTAAGCGGAAGAGCAGATTACAATCTCGCTGCTTTTGAGGACCTTTTAGGGATTCTTGAATAATAAGAGAATATAAGTATTTTTATGTGAAAGGGAACTGTCATGCAGTTCCCTTTTATGTTAGTATTAGCGTATTATGACAGACGAAAACAAACAGTTTTACAAGAATCTTATAAGTATTTCTCTTCCCATCGCACTGCAGAGCCTTATGCTGGCGCTTGTTGCGGCCTGCGATGCTCTTATGCTTGGAAGGGTTGCCCAGGAGCAGATGACGGCTGTATCTTTGGCTACTCAGATACAGTTCGTTCAGAACATGTTCCTTTCTGCGGCAACTGCAGCAGGAGCTATTCTGGGAGCTCAGTACTGGGGGAAGGGTTCTAAGAAGACTTTAGAGGATATCTTCAACCTGATGCTTCTTTTCTGCGGAGCGGTGTCGCTTCTGTTTTTCCTTGGATGCGAGCTGTGCCCTGAGGTTCTGATGAAGATATTTGCCGCAGATCCCGGGCTTATCAGGGTGGGCAGCTCATATCTTCGCATAGCGGGCTGGTCCTATCTTATTACCGGAGTATCCCAGTGTTATCTCACCATCATGAAGGTTACGGAGAACGTGAAGGCAGGTGCTGCCATAAGTTCCGGAGCGGTGGTCATCAATATCCTTCTGAATGCCGTATTTATCTTCGGACTCTTTGGGGTTCCCGCAATGGAAGCAAGGGGAGCGGCTCTTGCCACCACTCTTGCAAGAATTACCGAGCTTGTGCTGTGTCTTGCATTGTCATCCGGAGTAGGTTATATAAGGCCCGCACTTTCAAGAATGTTTAAGGTGTCAAAAGATCTTGTGGCTGATTTCTTCAGACAGTGTCTGCCTCTTATGGGCGGCGGACTTTGCTGGGGAGTCGGCTTTACTTCCTATACGGCAATAATGGGACATATGGGAGTAGATGCTGCTGCGGCCAATTCAGTGGCAGCGGTGGTAAGGGACCTTGTCTGCTGCATGTGCAACGGTATCGGAAGCGCAGCGGGTATTATCGTCGGAACAGAGCTTGGAGCCGGCCGCCTTGAACAGGGCAAAAAATACGGTATTAAACTCAAGAATATCTCCTATGTCATTGGTATAATCTCCACAGCCATAGTCCTTGCGGTGACTCCACTGGTTGTAAACAGTGTGATATTAACTGATCAGGCCCGCAGTTACCTTACCTGGATGATGGTCATAATGTCCTTTTACATGATCGGAAGGTGCGTCAACACAGTCACCATCAATGGAGTACTGGACGGAGGCGGAGATACCATATTCGATCTGTACAGCCTTATCGTATGCATGTGGCTGGTGGCCATACCACTGGCTCTTTGCGGAGCCTTTGTATTTCACTGGTCACCGCTTTTAGTCTACGCCTGCACCTGTCTTGACGAAGTGGGTAAGATCCCGTGGGTAATGTACAGACTCAGAAAGTATAAATGGGTAAAAGACCTGACAAGATGATCGCGGCAGCGAACATAAGGAGGAAGTTATGGCACATAAGGATCAAAGGTGGTTATTCGGAAAAGATGTTGAGGGAGAGCCTGCAGGAGAAGGTGTAGTCCGCTTTGTGAAGAGCTACACCGATGAGGTGATGGTGGTGGAGAACCGCTTTGAGAAGGGCGCTGTGGGCGCAATGCACTCCCATCCCCATACCCAGATAACCTACGTGGTTTCGGGCAAATTTGAATTTACCATCGGCGAGGAAAAGAAGGTTGTCACTGCCGGTGACACAATGCTTAAAAAAGACGGAGTCATCCATGGCTGCGTATGCCTTGAGGAGGGCGTTCTTCTGGATATCTTTTCCCCTATGAGAGAGGACTTTGTATGAGCAGGAATATCGAGATCTACATAGACAAGCTCTATCGCTACGACAGGAAGAATGAGCACTGCTACATAGGCTTTCCTCTTGAGAGGGGCGTTGTATGGGATGCTGATAGTATCAGTGTAAAAGACCCGGCAAAAGAGACTTATCTTCCCGTTCAGGTAAAGGCCACATCCCGGTATGATGATGGCTCTTTTCGCTTCGTGTTCATAAGGTTTCTTGCGGATATCCCTGCCAATAAGAAGAGCACCTACATCTGTGAGATAGCATCCGGGAAAGAGACTGTGACAGAGCCTAAAGAGTGTGCAGCTTGCGATCCTCTGTGTCTTAAGAAGACTGAGGATGGCTTTGAGATATCCTCAGTGGATGATTCCACAAGAAGGACGATCTGTTACAGAGTGAAAGACAATTCCGATTCCGTTTTCAGCTCTGTTTTCTTCGGTGAAAAGACCTATGAAGGAAGCTGCTTTAGCGGCCCGTCCCTTAAAAAGAAAGATGAAGAGGGAAGCTTTGACATAGAAACAGGAAACTGGGAGATTGCTGAAGAAGGGCCTCTTTGTGTCATCTTAAAAAACAGGGGTATTCACAAAAATGCAGATTCGGACAGAATATACAGCTTTGAGCTTCGTCTGACCTTTGCTGCAGGCAAACCATATGCAGAGGTATCCTACAGGATAATAAACGATACGGATGATCCCCTTGAGATCGGGGAACTTGAATTTCGCATAAACACAAACGGTACTGTTGCAGCCAATAAAGAAAGCGTAGCAACCACCGAGCGATCCCTTGATTCCACGGGATGCGGTGATAAGCTCTCCTTTGAGGGCTTCGGCGAGGGCCCGCTTTTCCATGCGGGAAGCAGCGAGGAGGCAGATAAGATCTGCAATGGCGTAAATCTTGGAAAGGTGAGGGCTGTGACCGCATCTTCCAACTACAAGACTGATTATTTTATAGGAAAAGAGGGTGCGTCCTCTGCAAGAGTCATTGACTCCGGGTGGCTTATGAAGGAAGCCAACGAGCACTTTGCCGAGGTTTTCTACGGAACCTTTTTTGCTGATTATACAGATGATGAAGGCGGCATATGTGCCACCATCTTCCAGGCACAGCAGAACTACCCCAAGGCTGTCAGTGCAGGTGCTTCCGGCATAGCTCTTTTCCTGGTTCCAAAAGACACGGAGAGAATCGTTCTTCAAAGCGGTATGTCAAGGGAGCAGAAGTTCCTTCTTCACTTCCATGACAAGGACGAGACTTTGAGCAGCTTAAATGACAGAAGCATAGTCTATCAGATGCCCTACAGGCCTTATGTGAGCCCCGAGGTTCATAGGAGGGCGGGAGTATGGCCCGATGTCTTTGCAAAGAAGGGCGACTTCAAGGTAGAGCAGAACCTCATAGCCAGGGCGGATGGTCACTGCAGGGCATACGGAATGCTGAATTTCGGAGATTCCTATGACCCCAACTATACTGCCCAGGGAAGGGGCGGCGGAAGACTGGTATGGTGCAACAACGAGTATGATTATCCCCATGCCTGCGCGCTGCTTTACGCAAGGACCGGTATCAGAAGATTTATGGATTACAATATTGCCTCGGCCTGCCACTGGATGGATGTGGACGTTTGCCACTACCACAAGGATCCGCTCTACATCGGAGGACAGTGGGAACACACAGCCGGGCATGTGGTGAACGGCACCATGGTCTGCTCCCATGAGTGGGTTGAAGGACTTTTGGATTACTATCACTTAACAGGTGATGAGAGGGGACTGGAAACAGCCATCGGCATCGGAAGGAACGTGAACAGACTTCTTGATATGCCAATGTATGCAAAGGCAGGAGAGACCAACGCCAGGGAAACCGGCTGGGCCCTTAGGACCCTGACAGCTCTTTATATCGAGACCGGTGACAAGAACTGGCTTGTTAAATGTAAGAAGATACTTGATGACTTTAAGATATGGGAAGAGCAGTACGGACACTGGCTCGCTCCCTATACCGACAATACTGTTATAAGAGTCGGGTTCATGATCAGCGTGGCTGTAGGGTCCCTGATGCGTTACTACAGGCAGTTTCCGGATGAGGAGCTGAAGGGCCTTATCTTAAGGGCTGTGGATGACATGATCGAAAACTGCTATGTGAAGGAATGGGGGATCTTCTATTACAAGGAGCTTCCATCCCTTAACAGGCTTGGAAACAACACCCTTCTTCTTGAGGCTCTCACCATAGCCTATGACCTTACTAAGGATCCTTCATATCTTGATTACGGAATGGAGACCTTCAGAAAAGCAGTTGCGGATACTCCGGGCTACTCAGGCACCAAGAGAAAAGAGGAGGATGCTGTTCTTGTGGGAAATACCAGCAGCAAGAATTTTGCCCAGAGCATGATACCCGTTGCAGGATTCTACAGGGCCATGATTGAGGCAGGTAAAACGTTATGAGATCAACCGGAAAAATAGATATGACAACCGGCCCCATTATGGGGAACATAATGATGTTCGCACTGCCCATCGTTCTGGGAAACATATTGCAGTATCTCTACACCACGGTGGACACCCTGGTCATCGGGCATTACTGTGACTACACCGCCATTGCCGCGGTGGGCACCAGTTCTCAGCCAATAGAGGTTCTGCTTTGCATTTTCCTCGGGATAGGAACGGGAGTCAGCATTCTTATATCGCAGCATACGGGAGCGGATGATGCTTTGGGCGTAAGAAACGCCTGTAAGACAGCCATATCCTTTGTGTATCTGTGCGGCATTCCCATCAGCATAATAGGATGGTTTGCTGCGCCCCTGATCCTTAGGTTTATGGACGTTCCTCCGGATGTCTGGGACAATGCGCTTCTTTACACAAGGATCGTTCTGTGCGGCGCCATCGGCAACATAGGCTATAACATGAATGCGGGAATCTTAAGGGGCCTCGGGGACAGCAGGGCATCCCTTTACTTCCTTGTGGTTTCAACCGTTGTTAACATCGTACTGGACATCACCCTTGTTGGCTCTTTAGAGCTTGGAGTGGCGGGAGTTGCCCTTGCTACAGGCATAGCCATGTTCCTGGCCTGGATCGTGAGCATCATCTACATTATGCGAAGATATCCGGAGCTGGAGTTCACTCTTTTCCCAAGGACCATAATAAAGAGCGAGCTTAAAAAGATAATGACCATCGGCCTTCCCATTGGTCTTAACAATTCCCTTTTCTCCTTCGGGCATGTGGCTCTTCAGACCCTTATAAATGCCGAAGGGTCCGTGTTCATGGCAGGCTGGTCCATAGCGGGAAGAGTAACGGGGCTTGCCAACATGGCAATTACGGGAATATCCTCCGCTGCCACAACCTATTCGGGACAGAATTTCGGAGCCGGAAGGATAGACCGCTTAAGACAGGGACAGGTGATAATACCCTTTGCAAACGGCGCAATCACTCTGGGCTTCGGACTTATCTTTATACTGCTAAGGTACCCGATACTTGGGCTTTTCACTGACGAAGCGGGGGTACTTGC
This sequence comes from Butyrivibrio sp. FCS014, assembly GCF_000526935.1. GTDB lineage: Bacteria > Bacillota > Clostridia > Lachnospirales > Lachnospiraceae > Butyrivibrio. The sequence continues at coordinate 107,272 of NZ_JAHA01000003.1, forward strand.
CCTGGCCGGAAGGAACGTTGTGATCATGCTGTCCTGTCAGTGGATGTATGCTGTGTTTAACGCTATTTCCTGCATAGTGAACGGCACGGGAAGGGTGAAATATACAACACTTATAAATCTTATGATGCTATGGGCTGTTCGTATTCCTTCAGCCTACCTCATCTCAAGATTCATAGCCGGAAGACATCTTATGTTCTGCTTCCCAATCTCCTTTGGGTTCGGAATGCTGTGTATGATAGGCTACTTTTTATTCTCTCCCTCCTGGAGGGCGCTTATGAGGACATCATCCTTGCAAAAAGGCTGAAATAAAGCGGCTTTTTTACAAAAAAGCTGAAACAAATCCCTTGCTTCAATGTATAATAAATTAGTGGGCAAAAGTAACTAAAGGATAAGAGTAAAGTTAGAACGCAAGGGGGATCGAGCATGATCAGAAAGTACAGGATAGGGAATCCGATTCCTACTGATTCCGTGATAGAAGATATCCCGGTTTCACAGGACGGCATTCCCTATTTTAAAGTGGATGAGGAGGCAAAAGAGCTGTCTCTTTTCCTGGAAAAAGATGATAAAATATTCGGTCTTGGTGAGACCGTAAGAGGAATGAATAAGAGGGGATGGCTGTATACCAGCAACAATACGGATGACCCCAATCACACAGAGAACAAGCACTCATTATACGCATCACAGAACTTTTTTGTTGTTTTCTCAAAGAAGAGGTGTTTTGGCGTGTATGTTGACACTCCGGGGAAGGTGAGTTTCGACATCGGCTATACGACTCTCGATAAGCTGGCTGTAGTCTTTGAGGATTTTGATGCGGATATCTATATTGTTGAGGGTGACAGTGTTTTGGACATTGTCACAAGTTTCAGGCAGATCATAGGACAAAGCTATATTGCGCCCAGATGGGCCTTTGGCTTTGGCCAGAGCAGATGGAGCTATATGACTGCCGATGAAGTGAGGGAAGTTGCCGATAAATACGAGGAAGCAGGCATTCCCCTCGATATGATCTATCTTGATATCGATTATATGGAGAGGTACAAGGACTTCACGGTGGATGAAGGCTCTTTTCCCGAGTTTCCAAAGTTCGTGGAGGAGATGAAGAACAGGGGCATTCATCTCGTTCCCATCATCGATGCGGGAGTCAAAATCGAAGAGGGATATGACGTCTACGAAGAGGGCGTAAAGAACGGTTATTTTGTCAAAAAAGACAACGGGGAAAACCTGGTGGCTGCTGTATGGCCGGGCAAGGTACATTTCCCTGATTTTCTGAATGACGATGCAAGAGCCTGGTTTGGTAATAAGTACAAGGTGCTTACGGATCAGGGAATTGACGGCTTCTGGAACGACATGAACGAGCCGGCGATCTTCTATACCGAGGACCATCTTAATGAGGTCTTTGAACAGATTGAGGATTACAAGGGCAAGAACCTTGATATCGAGTCCTTCTTTGCCTTCAAGGAGCTGGTGGGTTCCATTGACAATTATCCCGAAGATTACAAGCGCTTCTACCATGAGTACAAGGGCAGGAAGATAAGGCACGACAAGGTTCACAACATCTTCGGTTACAACATGACCAGGGCAGCAGGCGAGGCTTTTGAGAGGATATCTCCCGACAAGAGGATCCTGATGTTCTCAAGGTCATCCTACATCGGAATGCATCGCTACGGCGGAGTGTGGCACGGGGACAACCAGTCCTGGTGGTCACATCTTCTGCTTAACATCCAGCAGCTTCCGGCCCTTAATATGTGCGGCTTCCTTTACACCGGAGCGGATATAGGGGGATTTGGAAGTGATACCACGGAGGACCTGGTGCTCAGGTGGACGGCCTTCGGCATTTTTACGCCTCTTTTCCGAAATCATTCTGCTCTTGGAACAAGGAGGCAGGAACTTTACAGGTTTAAGAACATACAGACTTTCAGGAATATCGTAAGACTGAGGTATGCGCTGATACCTTACCTCTACTCGGAGTTTATGAAGGCGGCACTGGGCAGCAGGATGCTGTTTAAGCCACTTTGCTTTGAGTACGGCGATGACAGGAGCGCTCTGGTGGAAGACCAGCTGCTTCTTGGTGAGAGCATCATGCTGGCGCCTGTTTACACCCAGAATGCCGAGGGCAGATATGTTTATCTTCCTGAGGATATGAAGCTTGTAAGGTTCAGAGCTTTTGACGATTATGATGAGGAGATCATGGGCGCCGGGGACCACTATGTGAAGGCCGGTCTTGATGAGATCCTTGTGTTTGTAAGAAAAGGCCATGTGCTGCCTCTTGCGGATCCGAGCCGCGGAATGGAAGAGGCGAAGGCATCTGAACTTAACTATATCTGTTATGAGGCCGATCCCGAGTCCTATGAGCTCTATACCGACGATGGTATTGGCAGACTCTGAAGAAACTATAAAAATTCTATTAAAATGCGGGTTTGCGCCCTTTGACGGATTTACTTGTGTAATATTTTTTGCTATAGTACCCCTTGTGGCTTGTAAATGAAATAAAATTGCAAACTACTTATGAGGAAAAGGGGAGAGAGAAAATGGAACACAAGATCACAGGAAATGAAGGTACAATCGAAAGGACTATATCAGATACCGTAGAACTTGAGAAGACGCTGGCATCCTTCGGGGCGCTCAGAGCGGTTTCAACGGTGAGAAAAAGTTTCCTTAACAATTCCGGTTCAATGAAGAGAAAAACAACAGTATGAATTAAGAGAGGTCACCTCAGCTTTGAGGTGACCTTTATTGTGGGAAGTTTTGCGCCGGGGCCTTGAGCCCGGAGCAAAAATGTGTGATATAATCATTTTTAATGTATGAAATAAAGATTGGAGGAGAGTAGCAATGACACAGAAGATTAAAGATGCAGCCGGCAAGGGCAAGGGTTTTGCCGGAGAGTTTCGTGAGTTCATCATGCGCGGCAATGTAATGGATATGGCAGTCGGCGTTATCATCGGCGGTGCGTTCCAGAAGATCATCACTTCACTTGTAGATGACATCATCATGCCTGTCATCGGACTTCTTACAGGCGGTGTTGACCTCAACAACAAGTTTATTGTTCTTGACGGCGGAACCTATGAAACGCTGGAAGCTGCCAAGGAAGCAGGAGCAGCAACACTCAACTACGGAACCTTTATTACCGTAGTAATTAACTTTATCCTTATGGCTCTGGTGATTTTCTGCCTGGTTAAGTTCATGAACGGAATGAGAAATAAAGTTAAAAAGGAAGAGGAGCAGGCTCCCGCAACAACCAAGATCTGCCCTAAATGTAAGAGTGAGATCCACATTGATGCCACAAGATGCCCTCACTGCACATCAGAGGTTTGATACATACACGGCGGTGATCTAAAGTCCCTGATCGGAAACGGTCAGGGACTTTTTTGCGCGTGGCTGCCTCTGCATTTTGGTCCCCTGGGTGGTTCCCGGGGACTTAAGTCATGGGACCATTTGGTATGCTGAAATGTTTTTTATAACGATTATAGATTTACTTAATATAATGTTTATAATCTTTGTGTATACTTAATTACAGCGAAGTTATCGCAAATTATAAACATGTCTCTATATGGAGGTCTATTATGAGTGCAAACCCGTCTAAGAAATCAGGTACATCACCAAAGGCAATCAGCGCCAAGATTTCACTTCTGTTCGTAGCGCTGCTGATCATCACGATCATCGTTTCAGAAGCGACCATTTTTTCTCTGGGTTATTCAATGATCAGCGATCTTATCTACAATTCCTTAGAGAATGAAGTCTCTGTAGATGCCAGCAAAGTAAACAGAGAACTTAACTCTACATTCTATTACCTGAATGCAGTTGCTGATTCTGTTGAGCAGAATGAATTTGCTTCCAATGAAAATCTGATGTCATATCTTGCCGGAACAGTTGGAAGATATGCACTTCTTCCCACCGGAACTTATTTAATGCTCAATGATAAGACATTTCTTTACCCGGCAGATCCCACATACGAGATTGAAGACTGTACGGAAAATGTCATGTACAAGGAAGCCATGACATACACCAACAGCTGGTTCTATTACTATGACGTTCCTTACTTTGATAAGGTTACCGGCGGCCTTTGTGCATCGGTTATCAGACGTGTTCACCTGAAGGATGGTCGTGAAGGCGCATTTGCGGCAGATATGTTCCTGTCAAGTGTTCAGGAAGAGCTTGGCAATGTTAAGATTTACCAGACCGGTGGCGCAATGATGATCACAGGTCAGGGCCTTTTGCTTACATATAAGAATGCCGATGTTTGCGGAAGCAACATAGCAGATATCACTGATGATCCTTTCCTTACTGCAATTGGCAAGTTTGTGGCAGAGGAAGCGGGAAAAGAAACTCATGAAGTTGCCACAGTTAAGATAGGAGGAGAGAAGTATTACCTTGCTGCTTCTCCGGTCAGCGGTACAGACTGGTTTGTAATAGCCTATGCTAAGCAGAAAGAAGTACTCTCAGCTCTTAACAGACTTGTGGTTATACTTGCTATTGTTTCAATAGTTGCGGTGGTTGCTGTTATCATAATTATGAACATCGTTCTTAAAAAGCTTATTAAGAACCCTGTTACAAGCCTTACAGGTAATATTGAAAAGATTTCAAACGGTGACTTTACTGTTGATATTTCTTCAAACGGAGATGACGAGATTGCTTACATGAACAATGCCATGGGCGATTTTGTAAACGGTATGAGATCATCCTTAAGTGAGATAAAAGATGTTTCCGGAAGACTTCTGGGAGATGCGCAAAACTCCAAGAGTACAGCCGAAGATCTTGAAGGGGCAGCCAATGAACAGTCTGCCAGCATGAATCAGATCCGTGAAAACATTGAAAACATGGCACAGGCTGTTAATGAGGTTGCTGAAAATGCAACAGTTCTTGCTCAGACAGTTGCCAGTGTAACAGAGCAGGAACAGCGGATAGAAGAGACAATGAATGAGCTTGTATCTAAAGCTGATTCCGGACAGCATGAGATGGCCGGCGTTGCCAATGAGATGAACGACATAGTTGATTCCATGAGGGATATGGCTGACGCAGTTTCAAGTGTTGACGAGGCTGCCGATAAGATCAATCAGATTGTTGACCTTATCAATTCCATTTCTTCGCAGACAAATCTTCTTTCACTCAATGCCAGCATTGAGGCTGCAAGAGCAGGAGAAGCAGGTAAAGGATTTGCTGTTGTTGCCCAGGAGATCGGACAGCTTGCCCAGAACTCTGCAGATGCCACAAAACAGATTGCTGATATTATTAAAGAAATGTCAGCCAGAGTTCAGCAGCTTTCGGAGAAATCAGAGACAAATACACAGCTTATCAATTCCAGCGCAGAGTCTATCAATAATGCAGCTACTACATTCAAAGAAATCACTCAGCAGCTGTCGGATGCCAACGAGACACTTACCACAATGGCAGGACAGATGGATAAGGTCAATGATGTTGCATCCAATATGGCATCAGTATCTGAAGAACAGTCAGCATCAACTCAGGAGATCGCTGATAATGTAGAAAGAGTAACAGAAGCAGCCAAGGGAGTTGCATCTTCATCAGAACTTGTTGCAAGTGCTGCTTCCTCAGTATCTGAAGCTGTTGATACCATCAACGGAAACCTCAACAGATTTACAATTCAGTAATAGAATTGCACTATACAAAAAGATCCGCGGCACATGCTGCGGATCTTTTTAATACCCGGGTGGTCCCCGGGGACTTAAGTCAAGGGACCATTTTTGACCCAGGGGACGAAGTCATGGGACCATATTTTACGCCTGTGCTCACCACTTCTTCGCTGGGCAGCGGGCGCCTTTTGACAGTGCCCTGATCTCAACATAGCAGCCGCATTTAAGGCATGTGGCATCAATAAGCTTGTCACAGTCTTTGCAGGTGGCAAGCCTTTTTTTATACTCCTCATCGGTAGCTCTTTCGTCTTCTGAAAGCAGCTTCCTTGTCTTTTCAACCTGGGCAATCACATCGTCTTTTCCCGCCATTTCGTATAAAAGGCATCTCTTGCATCCACTATTGGCATTATTTTCCATAAGAATCACTCCAATTACGTAATTTGCATTTAAATATCAGGCTTTTTCATAGTATCATTAGAACAGGATGAATACCAGAAAAATGGTCCCGTGACTTTGTCCCCGTGGACCATTAATAAAAATCACAAGGAGGCTCAAGATGGCAACTACCGAAAAGAAAACAACTGCAGCTAAGAAGACAACCACGGCAAAAAAGACAACTACAGCGAAGACTACAGCAGCCAAAAAGCCTGCAGCAAAGAAGACTACCACTGCAAAGAAAACGGCTTCAACGGCAAAGAAGACAACCTCCGCCGGCACTTCCGTTAAGGTTACTGCTGCCGAGAAGAAGCTTCTTGAGCTCTACAGAGCAGCGGATTCCGATACCAAGAAGGCTGCGATGGCTCTTTTAAAGGGGGAGAAATCTCAGCTTGGCGGTGTCCTTGATGCCATCCTTGAAAATAAGACTATAATGAATACAGTAACAAGTCTGTTTAAATAAAGGGTAAGAACTGAAAAGATTTGTGAGCAGGTAAACCGGTAAGTCTTCCGGGGATCAAAATCAGTTGCAAAGGAGAAAGACATTATGTTGGAAGTGGGAACAAAGGCACCGGCATTTGAACTTCCTGATCAGAACGGAGTAGTTCATTCGCTGGAAGAATATAAAGGCAAGAAGGTCATACTGTATTTTTATCCGAAGGACAATACTTCCGGATGTACCAAGCAGGCCTGCGGTTTCTCGGAGAGATATCCTCAGTTTACAGAGAAGGGTGCGGTAGTACTCGGAATAAGCAAAGATACTGTGGCTTCCCATAAGAAGTTCGAAGAAAAATACGGTCTGGCATTTACATTATTGGCCGATCCGGAGCGCAAGGTAATAGAGGCTTATGATGTCTGGAAAGAAAAGAAGAACTACGGAAAAGTATCCATGGGTGTAGTCCGGACAACTTATCTTATTGATGAGGATGGAATCATCATAAGAGCAAATGACAAGGTTAAAGCGGCTGAGGATCCGGAAAATATGCTGGGAGAGCTGCAATGAGGATAATCCTTTCCCCTGCCAAGAAAATGAATGTATATACTGATGTGCTTGAATATCAGGATTTTCCTGTTTTCCTTGATCAGACACAGGAGATCCTTGACTGGCTCAGAAAACAGTCAGGCGCCGATTTGCAGAAGCTGTGGGGATGCAATGACAAAATAGCTGAGCAGAATTTTAAGCGTATCAAAGAAATGGATCTCCATAAAAGACTGACTCCGGCTATAATTTCCTATGAGGGGATTGCCTATCAGTATATGGCACCCGCTGTATTTGAAGACAGCTCTTTTGATTATGTGCAGGAACATCTGCGGATTTTGTCAGGCTTTTATGGCGTGCTTAAGCCTATGGATGGAGTTACGCCATACAGGCTGGAGATGCAGGCAAAAGCGTCTATTGGCGGATACAGGGATCTGTACGATCTATGGGGTTCGAGACTGTATGATGAGGTAAAAGATGATTCCGGAGTGATCATCAATCTTGCTTCGAAGGAATACTCAAGGTGCATTGAAAAGTACCTGAAGCCCGGAGACTGCTACATTACAGTCACTTTTGGTGAGCTTGTGAACGGAAAGCTTGTGACCAAAGGCACCTACGCCAAGATGGCAAGGGGAGAGATGGTCAGATACATGGCCGAGAACAATATTACAGAGGCAAAAGAAATCAGAAAGTTTGACAGACTTGGCTATGTTTACAGGGAAGATCTTTCAAGTGATACGGAAATTGTTTTTGAAAGACACTACTATATGCACCACCGATGATTTCATTAGAGGAGAACAGGATCCGGATGAAGAAAAAGAAATATAGGAAACTAAGAAAAGATACAAATAGTAACCGGTTTGAGGAGATGATGCAAAGCCTTGGAAAAAGGGAAATTATCATCATCTCATCGGTCATTTTTGCGGTTACCCTTGCAATCATTCTGCTTATGGCGGTCAGAAAAGGTTACATGGACAATGGCTTCTCCAATGTTGTAAGTGAGGAAACCACTGTTGACGGCAGCGCCCCAAATGCAGCTTTGGATGGGGAAGATATGCCTGTAGTCGAGACGGCAACCGAAGGAATGAAGAGCGAATCAACTCCGGATACAACTGTGCTTGCGAAAAAAGAAGGTGCGAAGGACGGATATCTTAACAGATGTGTATTCCTGGGCGATTCCAGAACGGTTGCGATGGTCAACTACGGCTTTTTCAACGATGATGCCGCTTTGGCGCAGATCGGAATATCCCATCCATCATTTTCATCCAATAAATTTATTAACAATGCCGGTAAAGAATACACTTTAAAATCTTATCTGGAGTCTCATCAGGCTCCGGTTATCTATATTCTTCTGGGAGTAAACGGAATCAATGATCCCAGCGAGACCCATTATCAGAATACATTTCTTACACTCATAGATAATGTGGCAAAGATGGCGCCTAATTCCAATCTTGTACTTGTGGCGATAGGCCCCGTCGATGATAACGGAATTTACAAAAAGACTGTCCAGAACGCATGGATAGACAAATATAATGCTTTTCTGCTGGAAACGGCTAAGGAGAAACACATTTTCTATCTTGATATAGCCGAAATCCTCAAAGGATCCAACGGGCAGGTCAAGTCTGAGTATAATGGCGGTGACGGACTTCATTATTCCGGAAAAGGATGCGAGGCAATATTCAGGTACATAGTAGAGCATCCTGTGCCCGGAATATCTGATGAAGGTGAATATGTAGTTAAATATATTAAGCCTGATCCAAACAGAATCAAGGCTACGATAACCGATGATTCGGGAATTGACGAAGGCAATATTCAGGATCTTATGAACATGATGATGGGAACCTCGGAAAATCAGAATACCTCTGATGCCGGTGCTCAAAGCAGTGAGGAAACGGAAGAGGAACTTCGTTTAAAAGAAGAGGAAGAAGCAAAAAAGAAAGCGGAAGAGGAAGAAGCAAGAAAGCGGGCAGAAGAGGAAGAAGCAATAAAGAAAGCCAAAGAAGAGGAAGAGAAAAAGAAAGCCGAAGAGGAAGAAGCAATAAAAAAAGCCAAAGAAGAGGAAGAGAGAAAGAAGGCCGAGGAGGAAGAAGAGAGAAGAAAGGCGGAAGAGGAAGAGAAAAAGAAGGCGGAAGAGGAAGAAAAGAATAAAGACAACGCATCCGAAGAAGGTTCCGATGAAGAATCAGATAAGGATAAAGAAGAGGATGCAAGCAGCGCGAGCAGCTCCGAGGAAATCGAAGAAGATCTGTCCAATCAGTCTGAAGAGGAAAACGTTAATAATCCGTAAGAAACATATGGCAATCAGAGAGCATTACGACTTTTTGCAAAAGGATTTTGGGTTTTTATTGACAAAAGACTTATGAGCACCAGTACAACACCTGCAATAGGATAAACAATTATCAGCCGGTTTGTGGTGCCATAGATTTCCAGAACGCCTTTAAATACACAGCCTATGCTTAATGTGGCTATGGCTGTATTCCATATGTCAGCAAAGGCTTTGCCGGGAAATTTATCTTTGATGAGCATAACTTCATAAGGTAAAACACCCATGATTAGCGGCAGGGCAAAGGCGTAAATCATGTAGTAGGATGTTACGCCATGGCTGAATAATTCATATATGGCGCCAAAGAGCGCAAGAAATGCTGCCCAGACAGTATTGTAGAATAAGTTCTTCTTTATTTCTTTTTCCATAGTCAGATCCTTTCTGATCGTTTATCACCGGTCCTCAAATATATACGATATCGCTGACGCTTCGTTCTTTGATGCTTCCACCGGAAGTGGGATTGTTGATAACATAGCCATTGAAATACATGGTAGACGATCCGCCTCCATCAAGGTTGTAGGCAGTTGTTACCCCCAGATCTTTCATGAAGTTTGCAAGCTCATACAGGCTTAAGCCTTCGCTCTCGGAGGTTCTTCCGTCTGATACCACAAAAACAAAATGGTTGGCATCAATGACTCCGATGGCAGTTCGCGGGTTGCTGGTCTTGGCTCTGTCTACCTCAGTGTTTGTATCTACTGCAACTTCACTGTCTTCTATAAGAGCAGGGCCGAAAGTAAATGCCTGCCAGACACCCATTGAAACGAGTTCCTCTGCTGTATATTCGGCATCATTTACTACTTCCATTGTGCCGTCGGCATATATGCACAACACGTCGGAACCGTTTGCCGTGCTTCTATAGACGACGCCATTTCTTATAACATATCCACTTTCCTGAACTCCGTAATAGTCTCCGTTTATGGCCAGTACGGCTCCGTTGCTTTCTGCGATAGATGAAGTGGTTGCCGTCACATTTTTTCCATAGGTGTCATCTGCGAAAGCGGTCTTTAAAAATCTGGCAGAAGAGAGGGTTACATCGGCAACGTAGATCCTGGTTTCATTCTGATAATATTCAGACAACGTAATAGTGTAGTCATCTGTAGATACGGTATTTTCTCCGGTATAGCCGTTAGCTGAATCTGAAATCGCATAGGAGGCTGAAGTATCATCAGATGTGGCGTTTTTTTCGGAAGACGAAGAATGATGCTTTCCGGACCCTTTACTGTGTTTTGATGCGATGCTGCCTGCTGATTCATCAGAAGTATCGGCAGCCTCTGCAAACATTGCAGTGTTCATTTCTGTAGCATTTGTATTATAGCCCTTGCTGATAACAAAGGTGTCCAGTGTGATGTAGATTGTAAAAGCCGCTAGCAGGACTGTTGAAACTACCGGCCAAAGATTCTTTTTCATGCTATGATCCCTTCCTTTCGTGAATATAAAGCTTCGCTGGATAAGATAGCTGAACGCAAAAAGAACTATCTCTGTGAGTATCTTTGCTGCATAGAACGGTATATTCATGCCGGTCAGCATCTCTAAGATCAGTGTGTTGCTGTCCGTCTGCGTCGACAGTGACAATGGTATAAGGAGCTTCATAAATGCTGTTTATGAATTCAAGACCTGTTTTCAGCGCTTTACCTTTTCCCTGGTTTTTCTCATGACTAAGCACTTTGGCATATCGCGAAGCCTCTTCAAATACTCTGATGCAATCATCTGAACTGCAATCATTTACAATGATGATTTCAAAACCCGCGTCATATAGCTGCCTGACAATTGCAATCATTTTGTCATCCGGCATATAAGCAGGAATAAGGGCAATTCTCTTCATATCAGTTTTACCTCCCTCAATTTAGTGTTTGCCTCTTATGATGAAATTGTATTCGAGTATCCTAAAAAGAACTTAAAAACTTCATTAGGGGTATAGAGAAAAAAGAGATGGTCTTAGGGACAACAAAAAAGGAAAGCAACGAATGCTTTCCTTTTTAAGCAGTAGCGAGAGGGGGACTTGAACCATTTGTTCTCCCGTAAACAAGCATAAATACAGGGCCTGCGGCTTCATCAGCCAGGTCTGATGCAGCTTCAGGATTGTTCAATGTATCACTGATATATGAGAATGTGAGATCGATATCAGCTTCGGCAGATTCAGTAAAAATATATTCATAGTTCTGAGATGCCATGTTTCTGCCTCAGTTTCTTCAAAGATTCCTTGCCATTAACGACCTTGCCAGCTTCATAATCTGTAATGCCTTTATTCACAAGACTTGCTTCATTGATTTTTTGCATGGTCCGCTCATAATAGTCAATATCCATTACTACGAGCCTTCCATATCCGTTCTTGGTGACAAATACCGGTTCATTGGATTCTGCACATAAACGTTCGATTTCTACAGTGTTTTTAAGGTCTCTCATTGGAACTATCTGCATACTTTTTACTCCTTTCTGTGGCCAAATTATACATTATATTTGGGCACACAACAAGTGATCGTGTTGCTTAAAAAGCAAGTGGTACTTTTTATGTTTGCGGTCATGAAAATAACCCCTGGTCGTTGATTCAACATTTAAATCTGTGATTTGCAGTCAACAAAAATCAGTCCATCTGTTGACTCATCAGCTACAATACTTCATTTGGGGTCAACAGTTTACATTCTACAAAGTTGACCCTTCTGGGATTATAAATTACGTGCGAGAAAACCCCTTCCGATGAAGTCGGTTGCGGGATGAATCGAACTAGCTTTTCTTTTTGTACTTCCCGGTCTTAATGTATTTTCGTTTGTGCTCTTCCGCTCGCTGATCTTCAATGTATTTCTTAATAGTATCAAGTGAAACGCTCCCGGTGGTAGCACAAAAGTAACTTGCACTCCAGAAGGGAGAATCTCCCCACAGATACTTTTCTACATGTGTTCTATATGTGTTTCTTACTTCCTTGGATAATTGCGATTTTAATGAGTTGATTAGTTTTACAGGTGCCACATCAGGTGGCATGGAGATCAAAAGATGCATATGATCGACATCTGTCTCTGCAGAGATGAGCTCACTGTTCATGCGTCCACAGAGGTAAGCAGCGTAATTCTTCATGAAATCACCGATCTCATCTGTGATCACTTTCTTTCTATATTTAGTCACGAAAATTACATGGTATGTGAGTTTGTATACTGAATGTGAGCCTCTTCTGTACTCGTTCAGGATATCTGATTCTACTATTGATTTCTGCATAAATTTACTTCCTATCCAAAGAGAACAAATGTTTGCATATTTCTGAAAAGTGTGCTATAATACTAACTATAAAATACTAATAAGGAATTTTCAACCGTGTACAGAACAAGGCAATACAGGATAAGCAAAAACCACATACTCTATGACTACTGCAGGGATATCTGCAGATCATCAGCCGTTCTGTACAACAGGGCAAATTTCATCTTAAGGCAGTATTCGTCATCGGTTGATTCAATGGCTGAGTTCAAGCCTCTTTTCCCAAATCAGATGATGGTTTACAGGCTCGTAAGAGATAATCTTTCAGGGACTAAATATCTTGGTAACAGTAAGCGGCTCTCATACAATGGTCTGGACTATCTGCTAAAGGTTACAAGGGATAAGGCGTACTATGCCCTTCCGGCACAGGCTAATCAGCAGATACTGAAACTCCTCCTTCGGGACTATAAGTCTTTCTTTGAAGCTGTAAAAGCATATGGAAGAAATCATGAAGCTTTCACGGGGCGCCCCAGGATGCCGGGATATATGTCACGGGGCTCGTTCAAAACAGCCATCCTGACAAATCAGATCTGCAGGATCAATAATGGCTGTCTTAAGTTTCCCGGTACCAGGGATAAGCTGTCTCTTGGCCAGCTCCATGAAGAAGCATGCCTTAAGGAAGTGCGTATAAAGCCCTGTGGAAACAGCTTTGTCCTGGATGTAGTCCTGTCGGTTCCAGACAAGGGGCTGATCCCTATGGGCGATAAGGATATCCTCTCTGACCTTTCGGATATAGTGGATCTGAAAGATTTGAGGGTGATGGCCATCGATCCCGGGACAGACAACATAGCAGCTGTAGTGAATACGTTTCGTGCAAGGCCATTTGTGATCAAGGGAGGAGTGATCAAATCAATAAATCAGCTTTACAACAAGGAGATGAAAAGACTCTCATCCTGTGCCATGACCTGTAACAACAGGTACAGGACAAGAAAGATGAATGCGATTACTGAAAAGAGGAACAGGAGGATAAAGGATCAGTTCCATAAGGTGAGCAGACAGCTTGCAGACTATGCAAGGGATAACCATGTGGACGTTGTGGTGATGGGTCATAATACATACCAGAAACAGGAGATAGGTATTGGACATGTCAATAACCAGAACTTTGTGCAGATACCAATGCTGATATTTGCAGACATGCTCAGATACAAACTTGCTGAATATGGTATAAGGTTTGCCCTCACGGAAGAAAGCTACACATCAAAGGCAGACTACCTTGCAAAAGACTATATCCCTGTGTATAAAAAGAATGCGAAAGAGAACTTCGCTTTTTCAGGCAAGAGGATACAGAGAGGTCTTTACAGACACTTCGATGGCACAATAACAAATGCAGACATAAATGGAGCTGCAAATATCTTAAGGAAAGTATTCCCAAAGGTAAACCAATGGGATAGAGGCATAGTGGACATGCCCTGTTCTGCAGGCTGCGTAGAGCATCCTGCAGGTTCATGCCGCTCTGCGGCATAACAGAAACCCTTTCCGACGTGGAGTCGGTGAGGGTAGTTCATGGCAGTTTTTTCAATGTGTTATCAAACATTTCTACGCATATATCAGCCATGCGCTGTTCGCTTTCCTGCATCCCTTCTCTGAACCAGCTGATAAGTATCTGGAAAAAAGCTGCTTCTGTAGCAAGCTTGATGTATTTGATCTCTGTATCTGTTGTAGGATACAGAAGTTCTGATATGGACCTGCTGGAAAAGAGCTCACGTTTCAATATACCTGCCTGATCAAACAGGGCAATGGTTTCTTTATCCTCGCGGATGGTACGGAAAACATCTTCAAACCACTGATGAGGATTCTCATGCAGTTCTGGTTTTTCACAAATTTCTGCTATTCTTTTTATCAGTCTGTTACCGAGTTCATGCAAAATATCTTCCTTGTCAGTATAGTTGCGGTAGAAGGCAGTACGTGAAACTCCAGCACGACGCACGATCTCACTGACAGTGATCTTTTCATACGGGTGTTCGCCCATTAGGTGCATAAGCGCAAGCTGAAGGCATTCTCTGGTCAGCTGGTTAGACTCTTTGTTATTCATTCGCAGAACTTCTTTTTTCTGCATTTCTGTCAAAGGCTCTTTAGTGGCTTTCATATTTCTTTTCCCCTGTTGTTACAAAATAAGTGATTATGTCACGTCGCGCCAATTGACACTTCTACTGTCATGTCCGAGAGTAGAGCCGTTGTATTGCATCTCCTGCGGCGTTACACTTGTAACATCAAAACGATTGTAACACTTAAAGGGGAGGAATAACAAGTATGGAATTAGTAGAAAACTTATCTCACAAAGCGCAGAGACAGGCATTTAGCCTATTGATCGATAGATTTCTTGCAAATCTCGACAAAGCTGAGAACAGAACAGAAACGTATTTAAAACTCGTAGATCAGGCAGAGAAATTCTGGGGGAAAGATGGAGCAAGAAAGGACAAGCTTGATCAGGTAAGAGCAGCTTTCAAGGACCCTGACAATAGATGGGTCAAGTTTATAAATAAAGTAGTTGATGAGACAGATCCTCACGTTGCAAAGATGACAATGCTCAACCTTGGTTATGAGGCCTTTTTCAGAGGTACCAAGATGATCAGGGCAAACAGGGAAAAGTACGGATGCAATATCCCATGGCTTATTCTCTTTGATCCTACAAGTGCCTGCAACATGCATTGCCAGGGCTGTTGGTCCGGTACTTATGGCCCTAAGCACAACCTGTCTTTTGAAGACATGGATAAGATCGTTACCCAGGGAAAAGAGCTTGGTGTTTACCTATACATGATGACAGGCGGGGAGCCTCTTGTAAGAAAAAAGGATGTACTGCGACTTGCTGAAAAGCACAATGATGTTGAGTTCTCTATTTTTGACAACTCCACTTTAATTGATGAGGACTTCTGTAAGGAAGTTGTAAGACTTGGAAATATCACGTTCCAGCTTTCTATCGAGGGTACTCCTGAAACAAATGATGCGAGACGTGGAATTGGTCATTATGACGCTGTAATGAAAGCCATGGACCTGTTTAAGAAATACGGAATTGTCTATGGAACTTCCATCTGCTATACAAGAAATAATATCGAGGCAGTAACTGACCCTAAGTTCATCGAGTTCATAGCTGAAAAAGGCGCAAGATTTGGATTCTTTTTCCACTATATGCCAGTAGGAAATAATGCGGTACCAGAGCTTATGCCTACTGTAGAGCAGAGAAGAAAGATGGTAGATCAAATCAGATACCTTAGAAGTGACAAGTGCGATATAGGGTTCTTCCCTATGGATTTCCAGAATGATGGAGAGGCAGTTGGTGGCTGTATCGCTGGCGGAAGAAACTACTTCCACATCAATTCAAGTGGAGATGCAGAGCCCTGCGTATTTATCCACTTCTCCAACACTAATATTCATACTCATTCAATACTTGAGATGCTTCAGAGCCCTCTTTTCATGGAATATCACAAGGGACAGCCTTTCAATAAGAACCATTTAAGACCATGCCCAATGCTTGAAAATCCTGAGCTTCTTCGTGAGATGGTGGCAAGATCTGGAGCCCATGGTACCAATGAAGAATCAGAGGAAAGCGTTGAGCACCTCTGCGCAAAGTGCGATAATTATTCAAAAGAGTGGGGACCTGTAGCAGATGATATCTGGGCTCGCCAGAAGCACTATAGAAAAGCATACGAAAACTATGCAAAAGAAAATATAGAAAGCACCGAGAAGTTGGAATTTCCTAAGACTTTGGAAATCAAGAAAGAAGAGAACAGAGGCGCTTGATTGTTGGGGAAAAGAAAATGATAAAAATACTTTCAGATAGTACTTGTGATCTGTCAAAGGAACTGGTTCAGAGATACAACATAGGAATAATTCCGCTTTATGTAAGACTAGGAGATGAGGAGTACCTGGATGGCGTCAATATTACTCCTGAACAGATCTATAAGTGGTCTGATGAACATGGGGAAACGCCCAAGACAGCAGCAGCCAGCATTGAAGATATCTCAAAATTCCTGGATCCTGCGGGTTCGGATGAATATATTGTTTTTACTATATCTTCGTCCATGTCAGTAAACTTCAATAATGTAAGGCTTGCGGCGCAGGAACTTGGCATGTCTGACAGAGTTCATGTCATAGATTCAGCCAATCTTTCCACCGGAGTTGGCCTGTTGGTAGTATATGCGGCAGAACTGGCTAAAGAGGGAAAGGCAGCAAAAGAAATTGTTGAAGAGATAGAGAATACCAGGGATAAGGTCAGAGCAAGTTTTGTAATCGATACCCTTGTCTACCTTCATAGAGGTGGTCGCTGTTCGGGGCTTGCAGCCTTCTTTGGTACGACATTAAAGATCCATCCACGCATTGCAGTAACTGACGGAGCAATGCACCCGGAAAAGAAATATCGCGGATCCAGCAGACGCTATGTGCTTGATTATGTCAAAGACATGGAGGCTGATCTAGAGAATGCCAGACCTGAGCGTGTGTTCATAACCCATTCAGGATGCGACAGGGAAGTTGTTGAAGCTGTAAGAGAGTATCTTAGCGGCCTCGGCGTGTTTAAAGAAATCCTTGAAACCCGCGCAGGAAGCGTTGTTTCATCTCATTGTGGTCCAGGAACATTGGGAGTACTGTTTATCTCAAAATGATGGGAACAAGGTAATATTTTTCTTTTTCCAGGAAATATTTCCAAGTGACGCCGGCGGAAGAGATTGCGGGGGTGACGAGCAAGCTGCGATGCAAATTAGCAATGCCAGAAGACACAAAAAAAGGAAGCGATAAACGCTTCCTTTTTAGTAGCGAGAGGGGGACTTGAACCCTCGACACCGCGGGTATGAACCGCGTGCTCTAGCCAGCTGAGCTATCTCGCCATATTCATTCGGAAGTGACTGTTTGTCACAGCCGACTAAGATAATATACCGCGAAGAAAGTCTGTTGTCAACACAAAAAATTAAAATTTTCGGAAGTTATTCCGGGTACACTTTTTAATGTAAAATAGAAATATGTAATGATGTTAACTATAAGGAGGAAACAATGCATGTGGGCTTATGAAACTTCTTTTTATCAGATATATCCCCTGGGCTTTTGCGGTGCACCCTTTGAGAATGACGGAAAGCTTGAGCACAGGATACTTAAGGTTTTAGACTGGATCCCGCATCTTGAAAAGCTGGGAGTGGGAGCGGTACTCTTTAATCCGGTATTCGAGTCCGATACCCATGGATATAACACCAGGGACTACCAAAAGATCGATGTGCGTCTTGGAACCAATGAAGATTTCAAAAAGGTCTGCAACGCTCTCCACAAGAAAGGTATAAAAGTAGTGCTTGACGGAGTGTTCAATCATGCAGGCCGCGGTTTTTTCGGATTTAAGGATGTCCTTGAAAAGAAATGGGACTCCCCTTACAAGGACTGGTTCCATATAAGCTTTGACGGGAACAGCAATTATAATGACGGCCTCTGGTATGAGGGCTGGGAAGGCAATTTCGACCTGGTTAAGCTGAATCTTCGAAATCCCGCTGTTACCGACTACCTAATGGAAAGCGTCAAATTCTGGATCGAGGAGTTCGGGATCGATGGCCTTCGTCTTGACGTGGCTTACTGCGTGGAGACAGATTTTTTAAGACGCCTTCGCCACGAGACAGCCTCCTGGAAAGAAGACTTCTTCCTTATGGGAGAGATGATAGGCGGCGACTATAACCGCATCATGGGGGATGATCTATGCCACAGCGCCACCAACTACGAGTGCTACAAGGGCATGTTCTCGGCCATGAACAGCATGAACATGTTTGAGATAATCCATTCGCTGCTCAGGCAGTTCGGACCTGAGAACTGGACACTGTACAAGGGAAGACATCTGCTTAGTTTTGTGGACAATCACGATGTAAGCAGGATTGCCAGCACACTGAATAATCCAAATCATCTGAAGCTGATCTATACCCTGATGTTTGGCATGCCCGGAATTCCCACTATCTACTACGGAAGCGAGTGGGGTGAAAAGGCAGACAAGAAGCAGGGAGATCCGGCTCTGCGGCCGTGCTTTGACAGCCCGCAGTGGAATGACTTAACGGATCACATCGCAGCACTGTGCAAGGCTCAAAACGGCTCCAAGGCCCTTAATTACGGCGGCTTCAAATCACTGGTACTTACCAACCGCCAGTGCATTTTCGAGAGAGAGACAGAAGATGACAGAGTTTTAGTGGTGATAAATGCAGATGAGAATCCCTACCATGCTCACTTTGATGCAAGGGCCGGCCGTGCCACGGATCTTATCACGGGAAAAGCGATAGATTTCGGCGGAGGCCTTGAGATTCCCGGATACACTTCCTACCTGCTTCAGATATAGTTGAAGTTGTTGTTGTTTGCTAAATGTAATATAATAAATTTATGGAAATACGCACACCTATTATTGCAATTATGGTATTAACTGTATTGGTTCTTATCTACATGAGGAACACAA
The DNA here is from genome assembly GCF_000526935.1 of Butyrivibrio sp. FCS014. GTDB lineage: Bacteria > Bacillota > Clostridia > Lachnospirales > Lachnospiraceae > Butyrivibrio. The sequence goes on from NZ_JAHA01000003.1 coordinate 126,243, forward strand.
TGCCTCAGGTTTATTCCACCCGGGTATTTTTCCTCTTTGTTGTTGCGGCCTATATTAATATCATCTGTGAAATAGTAGAGTGTGCTGTTTTTTTGTATCTGGTAAATGTTAATAATGAGTTCTCCTCACTGAAACGAACGTCTCAGAATCTTTATGTGGCATCGCTTTTGGTCTGCGCAGCCATAATATCCGTATATGTCTATGCCAAGATCAAATACGGCGGAAAAGTTCGTAAAGGAGTTGTGGCTTCGATATGCGTTCCTGCTATTATTGGCATTACCGTAATCATGGTCAGCAGAGTATATTATGCCACCAATGACCTTGGTGATTACTATAATACAGGCCCGGGAATCAACTTCTGTTATTTCATCGGATTTATATATATCTTTACTACCATGATAATTGCGGTGGCTTTTAGGAAAAGGTTGAACAAAAACGATGCCAGGGCCATAATCCTGGGACTTGTAATGTGGGCTATTCTGGCACTTTTCCAGTTCTGGTACAAGGGACTTCAGGTTTCATCCATAGCGATAATGCTTATGGCGCTGACTCTTTTCCTGACCATGGAAAATCCCAAGGAATACTATGAAAAGAGTATGCCAAAGATCAGAAACAGGGACGCCTTCCAGATGGTGCTTACTGACTGGTTCTGCTACAAGAAACACTTTTTCATAGCATCTGTTATATTTACCGGAAAGACCAATGTTCTTTCGGGAGAGGACAGGCAGGTATTTTATGACCTTCAGTCCGGAGTGGCTGAAATGGCGGACAGGTGCATAGGGGAGGCGGCATATCTCTCCAACTGGAATACCTTAAGCTTTTTCATGACGGATCCTGCGAAGGTTGAGTCCCTTATGTCAGTGGTAAACAACTACAAAGATGAGGTGGCCAATTATAAACTCACATTTTCAATTCTGGAGATTCCCAGGCATACCTCGCAGTATGATGAGGCTTTGCAGGTTCTGTCTTATGTATCTCAGGAATATGTTCTTGCCCAGTCATCTCCTAATCTTGTAATAGATGAGAAGATAATTGACAGGATGTCCTACAGGAACAGCATAGAGGATGTAGTAAGACAGGCCATTAAGGACAAGGCCTTTGATGTATATTATCAGCCGATCCTGAATGTGGCAGAGGGCAAATTCTATTCCGCGGAGGCGCTGGTAAGACTTCGAAGACCCAGCACGGAGAATTTCATTTCTCCCGAGGACTTCATTCCCATAGCGGAGCAATGCGGACTGGTCCAGGATATAGACGATCTGGTATTTGAGAAGGTATGTTCCTTCATTGCCAGGGAAGATCTCATAAGTTACGGCATAAAGAGAATTGAGGTTAACTTATCCGGGAACGAAGCCGTGGACAGACAGACCTTTGGGAGACTCAGGACCAAGATGGAGAAGTACCATATTCCGCCAAAGTTCATCAACTTTGAGATCACCGAGACAGCTTACATCAACAATGACGAAGCATTTAAGGATAATGTCAGAAGGCTCAAGGAGCTTGGAAGCTCTTTTTCCATGGACGATTTCGGATCGGGTTATTCAAATCTTCTGGAACTGCTCAAAATGGATTACGTACTGGTCAAGATGGACAAGGAATTCATCTGGAACTGCCTTGATAAGAACAAACCCGAGAACCTCAGGATGCTGGAATACTCAATAAGCTTCCTTAAAGATTACGGACTGCATGTGCTGGCCGAGGGTATTGAGACCCTGGAGCAGGCACAGACCCTGATAGATTTCGGAGTTGAGTATCTGCAGGGATTTTACTACTCAAGACCGCTCCCCGAGAGCGAATATGTTGAGTTTCTTAAGACACAGAAAGGAGACAGACTATGAACGAAGGACTCTATGAGGCGGTTTTTTGCTACGGAGAGAATAAGGTTGACCCCTTTGCGCAGACCTGTGTTGATTTTGACAGGATCATCGGGGACATGAGACTGGTGGGCTATGAGCTTACATCCTTTAACATTGCGCATCATATCATGCTTGAGCAGATCGATTCCATGATCAAGACCAAGGGCAGAATTGTCGAGGAGACCATGGACATGGATAACAGAGATGAGTTCTGTCGTGAGAAATACGGTCTGTCCTTTAAGGATATCGATGCCTTAGATCCCAGAAACGACATCGAGTGCGACATCAAGAGCGGAAAAGTCATATATTATCTGGTCCCGGAAGCGCAGCATAAAGAGGCACAGTATTTTGTCCTCTTCAAGAAATCCCTTGATGCATTCACACAAAAGACCGGCTTTGAGTATATAAGCCAGTAATGGGAAAAGATATGGTGCTTGAAACCGACAGACTGATACTTCGAGGCTGGAGAGACGATGATGCCCCCAGCCTCTTTGAATATGCAAAAGACGAGAGAGTCGGTCCTGTTGCGGGATGGGCCGTTCACAGGGATGTCGCCTACAGCAGAGCTGTGATCAGAACGATCCTGGGTAGGGAGGAGACCTATGCCATCTGCTTAAAGGGCAGTGACACTCCCATCGGCAGTATAGGGCTGGTTTTAAAGGGAAGCCCCGAAAGGCCTCTTGGCGCCGGCGAGGCAGAGCTTGGCTACTGGCTTGGAGTTCCCTTCTGGGGAAGAGGCTTTGCCACTGAAGCGGGAAAAGAGCTGGTAAGGCACGGATTTACGGATCTTAAACTGAAAGGTATTTACTGCTGTTATTTTGAGGGCAATTTAAGATCAAAAAATGTGCAGCAAAAGTGCGGCTTCAAACCCCATCACGTCAATCCGAAATGCCATATCCCAATGCTCAAAGAGACCCGTGTGGAATATATAAATTATCTGACCTTTGAGGAGTGGAAAGGCTTATAAAAAGTCACAAAAAAGTCACATTTTTTTGTGACTTTAAATATTACAAAACTCGTAATAATGTGATATAATTAGTCTTGTTCCTGTCAATGAAAGCGCTTACTTCGGGGGCGCTTTTTATGTCGGTATTTCGTTTGGATTTCTTTGTAAGGAGGAACAAGATGCTGGGAATTGGTGAGTGTGTGATTTACGGAAGTCACGGTTTGTGCAGAGTGCAGGATATTCTGGTGCCTTCTTTCCTTGAGAGAGGCAAAGAGAAGGAATATTATCAGATGGAATCTGCAGTAGATACAGGTAGTGTACTTTATGTTCCGGTGGACGGAGCAGAGGACAAGGTAAGAGATGTTATTACAGCTGACGAGGCTGAGGGACTTATTGAAGAGATCGAGGCAACACCTGAGCTGGAGCTGCCCGAGGGCAAGAAGGCTGAACCCGCCATCATGGAAGTGATCAAGAGGAATCTCACAGATGAGATGATGAGCCTTGTTAAATCCCTTCGTAAGATCAAGGCTGTAAGAGAGGCCCACGGCAAGAAGTTCGCCGCCCTCAATGAGAAGTACCTCAACATAGCTGAGAAGCTGCTTTATACCGAGCTTGCATTTTCACTTAAGTCCGAGAAGGATGTTATCAAGAGAAGAGTTCTTGAGGTGCTTTCACAGCTGCCTTTGGAAACCGCATAAATTCGCACATAATTAGGGAGACTGCTTAATGCAGTCTCTTTTTATTTGTGGTACAATGTGTTCTATGGTTAAAACAAGAGAGATTTATTACGAAGACGCATATATATCGGAATTTGACGCCACTGTCCTTGAATGCACCAGGAGGGACAAGGGCGGTTTTTCAGTGATACTTGATGCCACAGCCTTTTTTCCCGAGCAGGGAGGACAGAGCAGCGACATCGGAGTTTTTCGCATGGAGGACGGCTCACAGATTCCTGTATCCCATACATCCATAAGGGACGGTGTCATAAGCCATATCACCGATGAGGGAATTGAGCCGGGCAGTGCGGTCCACGGCATAATCGACTGGGAACACCGCTTCTCCAACATGCAGCAGCACACCGGAGAGCATATCTTCTCGGGTATCGTCAATTCAAGGTTTGGCTATGACAATGTGGGCTTTCACCTTAGCGACTCGGAAGTTACCATGGACTACAGCGGCCCAATAAGCGATGAGGATATCAGCAGGATTGAGCTTGCGACTAATGAAGCCATCTGGCAGAATGTTGCCGTAAGATGCGAGTTCCCAACAGATGAAGAGCTTAAGGACATAGATTACAGAAGTAAGAAAGAGCTATCGGGGCAGATCCGTATCGTAACGGTGGAGGGGTACGATGTATGCGCCTGCTGCGCGCCTCATGTCCTTAGAACCGGAGAGATCGGGCTTCTTAAGGTCGTTGGCTGCCAGAACTACAAGGGCGGCGTAAGGGTCAGTATTTTATGCGGCAAAAGAGCCTTAGACTACCTTTCAGGCTGTCAGAAACTGGTAAGTGACCTCACAGGCTTTTTTACCACAAAGAGCTCCAAGATCATGGATGCCGTAACCAGGCAGAAGGATGAGATATTTGAACTCAAGGGAAGATTAAGCGAATCTACCGATAAGCTTCTTAAGTACGAAATGGAGGATCTTGCGGCTTCTTCTGAAAAAGACGGAGTGTTCCTTGTAAGAGACCATGCTCTTGAAGGAAATGATATGAGAAAAACGGCCAATGCCATTACCGAGAGGTTTCCGGGATTATCGGGTGTGTTTGCTCCGGCGGAAGGCGGCGGTTACAGATATATTCTTGCATCGGGATCGGCCGGTTTAAATGCCAAAGATCTCCAGCAAAGACTTTTTGAAACTTTCGGTGCCAAGGGCGGGGGAAGCCCACAGATGGTGCAGGGAAGTATAAGCTGTGATAATATATCAGAAGTTATTAAATGGTTAGAGGAAGCAAAGGTATGAATGGTGGGAGCAATAAGGACTTCAGGCAGGGGCTTGCCGACGGCATTCCGATATGTCTCGGATATATAGCTGTTTCTTTTGCCTTTGGAATTGAAGCCTCAAAGATCGGCATGACAACATTTCAGGCTGCCATGACATCTTTACTGAACGTAACAAGCGCAGGGCAGTTTTCGGCACTGGAGATAATAGCCCGGAATGGCAGCTTTATCGAGCTGGCCATACTTCAGTTCATAATCAATCTAAGATACATGCTGATGAGCTGTGCTCTGTCCCAGAAACTTGACAGCAGTGTCGGAACTCTTCACAGAATGGGTATTTCCTACGGCGTTACCGACGAGATATTTGCCCTTAGTGTAATGAAAAAGGGAAGGCTGTATCCCGCTTATTCCTACGGACTTATAGTGATATCGGTTTTCGGATGGGTATTCGGTACAGTTCTTGGAGCGTATTCGGGACAGATCCTGCCCCAGAGACTTATAAGCTGTCTGGGACTGGCTATTTATGGCATGTTTATTGCCATCATCATTCCTGATACCAGGACCAGCAGGGCGGTCATGGCGGTTGTACTTTCCGCTATGGGCCTTAGCACTGTGTTTACCTATGCGCCTTTCCTTAAAGCCCACATTTCATCCGGCTTCAGGATAATTATAATAACAGTTGTTGTGGCTGCACTTGCTGCCGCTATCGCTCCAAGATCTGATGAAGAGGGTTCCGAGGAAGAAGCAAAAGGGGGTGAAGGCTGATGGAAAAGATCTACCTTTACATTCTTTTGATGGCAGTGGTGACATACCTTATCAGGGCCCTTCCCCTTACTCTTATCAGGAAGGAAATAAAGAGCACCTTCATAAAGTCTTTTCTTTATTATGTGCCCTATGCGACTCTGGCGGCCATGACTTTCCCGGCGATACTTAGCGCCACCGATTACCTTGTTTCATCTGTGATCGGATTTATTGTGGCTCTGGTGCTGGCATTTAACAAAAAGAGTCTAATCGTGGTGGCAGCCGCTTCCTGTGGCGCAGCTTTTATAGTTGAGCTGTTCCTGCCCTATATATTATGATAGTAATGACGATTATTCAGTGAGGTGAAATATATGCGAGTTGGAATGGGATATGATGTCCATAAACTTGTTGAAGGAAGAGATCTCATAATAGGCGGTGTTAAGATTCCTTATGAGAAGGGGCTTCTTGGCCACTCCGATGCGGATGTTCTTCTGCATGCGGTAATGGATGCTCTGCTTGGAGCAGCTGCCCTCGGGGATATAGGTAAGCATTTCCCCGACAGTGATGAGAAATACAAGGGAGCTGATTCCCTGGAGCTTCTTAAGGAAGTTGCTTCGATCATCGACAAAGAGCACTACACGGTTGAGAATATTGATGCAACCATAATAGCTCAGGCACCTAAAATGAGACCTTATATAGATGAGATGAGGATCAATATTGCTCAGGCACTTAGGATAGAAATGAGCAGGGTAAATGTGAAGGCCACAACGGAAGAGGGCCTTGGATTTACCGGAAGCGGGGAGGGAATATCCTCACAGGCCATCTGTCTTTTGTCAAAGCCAATGGAAGGCAGTGACGGGGGATTTGCACGATGTACAGGCTGTGACAGAGGCTGACACAGGTTAAGATAAATAATTATGGCGAGGAGTTAGAAAAATGGCGCAGGATTTTAGTTTTTACAATTCACTTACGAGAAAAATAGATAAACTTGAGACCAATGAACCCGGCAAGGTGTCCATATACACCTGCGGACCTACTGTTTATCACTATGCACATATCGGAAATATCAGGACCTACATCATGCAGGATGCTCTTGTGAAGTCTTTGGAGTATGCAGGCTACGAAGTTAAGCGTGTCATGAACATAACCGATGTTGGACACCTTTCCTCCGATGCGGATACAGGTGAGGACAAGATGCTTGCCGGAGCCAAGAGAGAGCACAAGTCCGTAATGGAGATTGCCAAGTTCTACACAGATGCATTCTTTAAGGATTTCCAGGCAGTGGGCAATAAAATGCCGGATGTTATTGAACCGGCAACCAACTGCATTCCCGAGTTTATTCATATGGTTGAGGTGCTGCTTGAGAAGGGCTTTGCTTATCAGGCAGGCGGCAACATCTATTTTGACACCAGCAAACTGGATGATTACTATGTCTTTTCCTCAGCTCTTGAAAAAGAGCAGCTGGAAGTAGGCGTTAGAGATGACGTTGAAGAGGACACCAACAAGAAGAACAAGACAGACTTCGTTCTCTGGTTTACCAAATCCAAGTTCGAGGACCAGGCTCTTAAGTGGGACAGCCCTTGGGGCGTCGGATATCCCGGCTGGCACATAGAGTGCTCCTGCATCTCCATGAAGCATCTTGGAGAGAGACTTGATATCCACTGCGGCGGCGTTGACAACATGTTCCCTCATCATACCAATGAGATTGCCCAGTCCGAGAGCTATCTTGGACACAAGTGGTGCGGCTACTGGTTCCACAGCAATCACTTAAATGACAGGGCGGGCAAGATGTCCAAGTCCAAGGGAGCGGTTCTTACGGTATCCCTTCTCAAGGAGAAAGGTTATGATCCGCTGGTTTACAGATTCTTCTGCCTCCAGTCTCATTACCGCAAGCCTTTGGAGTTCTCCTTTGAGGTACTGGACAGCACTGTTGCCGTATACAACAAGCTTGTAAAAAGAGTCGCCGAGTTCAAGGAAGACGGCGTTGTAGACGAGAAGGTCAAAGAGGAGTTTGAGGCAAAGTTCAGAGAGACTCTCTCAAACGATCTTAATACCTCCATGGCTATCACAATCCTTTATGATGCACTTAAGGCAGATACAAATGATGCCACAAAGCTTGCCATTGTTAAGAGTTTTGATAAGGTTCTTTCCCTGGATCTCATAGGCCACGCAGCAGCTCTTTCAGAGGAGGCAGAGGTTGATCCCGAGCTTCTTAAGTATATCGAGGAGCAGATCGCAAAAAGAACCGAGGCCAAGAAGGCCAAGGACTTTGCTACAGCCGATGCCATCAGAGAGGAGCTTCTTTCGAAGGGCGTGGAGATCAAGGATACTCGCGAGGGAGTTAAATGGCAGCTGATTTAAACAGATATATAAATGATGAATTTGGCATAGAGGCCAAGGATATCAGGACCTATTCGCCTCTGACGCTGGCTTATATAGGAGATGCCCTGTTTGACCTTATCATCAGATCCGTTCTGGTGAACAAAGGTAATACCGCGGTGAACAATCTTCATAAAAGAGCAAGCGCTATTGTTAAAGCCCCCTCCCAGTCTGCCATAGCAGCTGCTATTATGGATGATCTTACGGAGGAGGAAAAAGACATCTACAGAAGAGGACGAAATTCCAAGCCACACACCAAGGCCAAGAATGCCTCCACCATGGAATACCTTGAGGCAACCGGGTTTGAGGCGGTAATGGGTTATCTGTACCTCTCCGGGAACATGGACAGGGCAATGGAACTTATTAAGCTTGGGGCCAAAAGGCTTGGACTTGATATCGTCTGACTTAAGATTTGAGGATTTGAAATGGATAAAGACAATAAGGAAATACTTGGTTCAAACGAAGAAAAAATAGAGGGAAGAAACGCTGTCATAGAGGCTTTTCGCTCAGGCAAGACTATAGATAAGATATATATCCTTGACGGATGCCAGGACGGACCTGTGGCTACCATAAGGCGTGAGGCCAAAAAGCAGGGAAGCCTTATAAAGTTTGTAAGCCGCGAGAGACTGGATCAGATGTCGGAGACGGGCAAGCACCAGGGAGTTATCGCCATTGCCGCTGCCTACAGCTATTCGGAGATGGAGGATATCTTTGCTCTTGCAGAGAACAGAAATGAAGATCCCTTTATCTTTATTCTGGATAATATAGAGGATCCCCACAATCTGGGAGCTATTATAAGAACAGCAAATCTTTCCGGAGCTCACGGAGTCATCATCCCCAAGAACAGGGCGGTGGGACTTACCGCTACGGTTGCAAAGGCTTCCGCCGGAGCGCTTAATTATACTCCCGTAGTTAAGGTTACAAATATCGCACAGACCATTGAGGAGCTTAAAAATAAGGGACTGTGGTTTGTCTGCGCCGATATGGGCGGCACCACCATGTACAAGCTTAATCTCAAGGGACCCATCGGTCTGGTTATAGGAAATGAGGGAAGCGGCGTAGGCCGTCTTGTAAAAGAGAAGTGTGATATGATAGCTTCCATTCCCATGAAGGGAGATATCGATTCCCTGAATGCATCAGTGGCAGCCGGAGTACTGGCTTTTGAGATCGTCAGACAGAGGTCAATGTAATGGGTAATGACAAGTACAGCGACATCGATGATGAGCAGCTTATCGTCCGTATCCATGACGGAGATGAGAGCGATGCTGTGGAGTACATAATGAACAAATATAAGGGGCTGGTTCGTAAGAAGGCAGCCTCTATGTTTATATTGGGCGCTGACAGGGATGACCTTATCCAGGAGGGAATGATAGGTCTTTTTAAGGCTGTCAGGGACTACGATTCGGGAAGAGATGCCAGCTTCTCCACCTTTGCGGATCTTTGCATATCAAGGCAGATGTATTCCGCAATCAAGGCTCTGGCCAGGAAGAAGCACGCACCTCTTAACAGTTATATTTCAATCTATGCCAGCAGGGTAGGGGGAGAGATGGGCCCTGAGCCTCCTCTGGAGGAGATGCTTGAATCCAATCCCGGGCTTATCCCGGAGCAGCACGTGATCGACCAGGAGAATCTTCAGGATCTTGAAGACGGCATAGAAAGGGAGCTGAGTGACCTTGAAAGACAGGTACTTGACCTTTATATCACCGGAATGAGCGTAAAAAATATCTCTGCAGTGCTGGGCAGGGATGAGAAATCCACTGACAATGCAATGCAGAGAATAAGGCATAAGTTAAAGAAGTATCTTAAAAAGAATTAAACAAAGGCATCAAAGCTTACGCCGCCCCCTTCACCTCCATAGCTTCCGGGAACAGTAACGGATATGGGAGTAGGGGAGAAGGAAGCGCCTGATCCCGATACAGGGGATTGGGATGAAGCTGCCGCACTTGCAGCAGAAGCTCCCTGGTGGGCAGCGTCCTTTTCATATTTGTCAAAAATGGCTTTCAAATAGGCACCGTCTGCCTCGGAGATCTCTTTCATCTCTTTGGTGCGGTGTTTTATTTTGAGCATTTTCAGATCGTCCTCGGACATATTTGGATTGGGGGCGACCATTGAGGAGGCCAGCTCTGTGAGGTCAAGTGCCTCGGTCATTTCCTCCATGGCATCCTGTACCATGCTCATCATATCTGCGTTTAGCTCATCCATGGACTGGGAGGAGTTTTCCTGAACCTCGGCTATCTGCTCCTGCATTTGGGCTGCCAGTTCTTCCATTCTGTAAGCCATTTCTTCCTGAAGATCCGACATCTCAATCTGGAACTGACTTACATATTCTTCGGGGTAGCCTTCTTCTAAGACCTGTTCTTCTTCGAGAGCAGCAGCTTCTTCCTCTGACAGGGCCTCATCCTCGTACTCCTCATTTTCCCTGATCTCTTCCTCTTTTTCCTCAAGAGAGGCCATGGCACCGTTTTGACCCCGCTCTATCATCTCTTCCTGGGCAAGGTGAGCAGCTTTCTTTTTTGCCACCCGCTCCATGGACTTGGCGTGCTCTATGGAAATCTGAAGCTCTTCCTCATCGTACTCACCGCTGTTCTGGAGGCGCTTCAAGCGCTGAACCTCGCGTCTTGCGGCAGAAGCGGCTCTTTTGGCGCTGGTTGAGTTTTTGCTTCGAACTATCTGAGAAGATATCTTCTTGTAGCTGTATTGAAGTTTCTTTTTCTCAAGGGAGGCATCCTTTTGTTTGGTACGGGAAGCCTTTAATGTATTTGCATAAGCCATTGCCTGATCAACAACGCTTGCCGGCTTTTGAGCTTGCTTTTGCTGATACTCAAGGGACCGGGCAGTAGCAGTCTTTTTTCCATCAAAGGAAGACCCCGATCCGCCGGTCCGGGCCTTGTTATCCTGCAACTTATTACTGCTCGCGGGATTGTATTGAGCCGAGCGTATTTGATTTACGTTGATACCTACACTCATTACATCCTCCCTGATGTTTGCTCCTGCCATAAATCCTTTTATGCATATTTTCAGTTTTCTTATTACATATTTCGGATTTATTCGTATAAATATTTATAGTGACATTAAAAAAAGTCACAGAAAATCGTAATTATGCATATTTGTGTGTAAATTATGGTATAATATCAATGTATGAAATAGTACAATTCTACGGTATTGAAGGAAGGAAGGTCGCATCTATGGCTACAAAAAACTTTGCAAAAGGCGAGATCATCTTTAAGGAAGGAGCAAACGGAGACAGCTTTTTTGATGTCCTCAAGGGAAGTGTGGGGATCTTCATAAATTACGGCGAAGCCGATGAGCAGAAGCTTACAGAAGTTAAGGAAGGCGGTATTCTCGGTGAGATGGCTCTTATCGATGCTTTCCCCCGCAGCGCTACAGCTGTTGCACTGGACGACGTTGAGGCCGATGAGGTATCCGTTGACCAGGTAAAAGAGTATTTCAACTCCAACCCCAACAAGATCGAGAGAATTCTCAATGTTCTCTGCCAGACACTGGCAAGACTTACCAATGATTATACTGAAGTATGCGATACCATCAGAGAGCTTTATCCCGAAAGCGGAGAGAGAAAAGAGTCTCTTGCAGATAAGATCAAGAAGTTTGCCGGGTATTATAAGAGACTTGGCAAGAACAATCAGCCCAGTGCCGAGTTCCTTCGTGAGACAGGCCAGTCCGGACACAAGAACGGATATGCCAAGAAGGTTGAGTCCTACAGCGAAGGCACAGTTATCTTCAGAGAGGGCGAGGCCGGAAGATGCATGTATGATATTCACGCAGGAAGCGTTGGAATCTACACCGACTATGGCAAGCCTGAGGAGAAACTCCTCACCAAGCTTCATGTAGATACATTCTTTGGCGAACTGGGAATGCTTGAGGATATGCCCAGATCAGCTACAGCAGTAGCTCTTGAAGACGGAACAACCGTTGAGAGCATCTACTCATCAGAGTTTGCTGAGCTGTTTGAGAAGAATCCCGCCAAGATCGAGATGATCTTAAGACATCTGTCCTTCAGGATCAGAAGACTTACAGGAGAGTATGAGAATGCCTGCAAGATGATCAGTGATGTAGCTGATGCAGAGGCTTCCAATATGAATGTAAGCGATGAGATGAGACAGAAAGCAAGAGAATTCAAGTCAAAATTATATGATTGATAATTCATCAGATGTTTTTCAGAAGAATATAATGCTGAATATGTCCGAGGGTGTTATGACCATAAGCTTCGACGGCGTCGTAGCTTATGCTAACCCCTCGGCTCTTGACATACTCGGGTTTAGTGAAGATGAGCTTGTGGGCAAAAAGTTTGCAGGCTTATTTTTTGACCGCGAAGAAAACGATAAGTTCTCCCAGGCCATACTGGACGCCATATATGACAGGGAGCATCCTCATGACGCGATCGCGCCTTACACCACTGATGGCATTACAAGGCAGCTTCGTGTTGTCACATCTTTTTTGCAGGATAACGGTGAAAAGATAGGCATTATCGTTGTGTTCAGCGATCTTAGTGAGCTTATGGACCTTAGAGACGCCGTGAAGTCCATGGAGAAGATCCGGGCTCTCAACGAGCAGCTGAATCTTAGAAATAAGCTCCTTAATGAGACCTTTGGACGGTTCCTGTCGGATGAGATAGTAAAGCAGCTTCTTGATACACCGGATGGACTTAACCTTGGTGGAAGCAAGAAAAAGCTTACCATCATGATGAGCGACTTAAGGGGATTTACCGCCATCAGCGAGAGGATGGATCCCGAGGAGCTTATCACCATGCTCAATCATTATCTTGGAGAGATGACTGAGATAATCCAGCGTCATAACGGCACCATTATTGAGTTTATGGGGGACGGCATATTTGCGATCTTCGGCGCTCCGGTGGCTTCCGATACCCATGCGGATGATACCGTTGCGGCGGCTCTGGAGATGCAGGCCCGTATGGAACCCATAAATGAATGGAACAAAGAGCGGGGCTATCCTGATCTGCAGATGGGAATCGGCATAAATACAGGTGAAGTCATTGTGGGCAACATAGGCTCCGAAAGACGAACCAAGTACGGCGTTGTTGGCAGCGATGTAAACCTCTGCGGCAGGATCGAGAGCTATACAATAGACGGACAGGTATTGATATCACAGTCTACCCTGGATAATGCCAAGGCAGAAATAGTAATAGAAAAAGAAATTGTGGTAACTCCCAAAGGGGCGGCCCAGTCCATGACCCTTCGAAGAGTCACAGGAATCGGAGAGCCTTACAATATCTATGTTCAGGATAAGGTGGAGGAAGCTCCCGAGAAACTTGAGAGGATAATCCCCGTTACCTTCTACAGGATAGAGGGCAAGCACAACCTGCAAAAGCCATTCTTTGGCGGTATTGTGGCTCTTGCTCCTGATAAGGCAGTGCTGGATACTTCAGCAGAGCTTAAGGAGTATGACAACATTACCATAGATGTGGGAGAGAAGCTTTACAGCAAGGTTATCGAGAAGACTGATGACGGCTTTCTTATCGGTTTTACCTCTGTTCCGGCAAGCTATAAGAAGTGGCTCGAGATCAATAAAAAATAAGGATTGAATGAATAGTTAAATTCCACATGTAAAAGTAAATTCCATACTGAAGACTAAATTCAGCTTTTTAGAGGGTTTGACATATTTTGTCAGACCCTTTATTGTGGAATTTAGCCACTTATGCATTTGCTAAAATAAAAAAGAGTATGCGGTCGCTGACAACTGGAATTGGGTTCTGCAAGACTAAATTCCACTTATCTCGTGGTGAACATATGGTGGTCTCGTCCGCAGATTTCTTTCAAATTTTGTAATGCTTAGTGGCTTTTGTATTTATGTATTGGCACCGTCCGCCACCCTTGACAGGCACCTGAAGAAACGCTTCGCAGCCGTTGCCGACGATGAGGAACTCAGGAACAGCTTCAATAGCTTCATCGTCGGAATGAGCATTGTAGCGTTTCTTCAGGCACCTATCAAGGGCACAGCCTCGCAGGAGCGAGGTGGCTGCTTTAACTGCCTCTGACTCAGAATCTAGGAACAGCTTCTGAGCTTTAAACCTCGATTTTTCCTTTTAAAAGCGCGGGAGTGAGGATTACTTCGTCAGAGGGTATTTCCCACAAGCCAAAGTGTTTTAAGAGCTTTTTAGGAAGCATCATCTTGGCTAGTTTAAATGGTGTGAGCCCTCCAAGGCTTTCACGGTTTGCACTGTTTATGTGACTCATCATGAGATTGACATCATCCTGGGTAAGTCTGTCGAAGGTAGTTGTTGTCTGAGGGCATATCTTGCGGATGTATTCATGATTCTTTTCACAGTGAGGCTTCTGCCATGAAGCCATAGGATCACAGTAATAGATGCTTGTTCTCAATACGTTATCTATTCCACACTCAAGAGCTTCAGGATGCTTGAATTCTCTTCCGCGGTCTGTGACGATCAGAGGCATGGTTTTGCAGAACAGCTCAGTGCCTATAGCTCTATTGATATCATCAAATGTATTCTCAACGCCGATGGCTTCTTTTGAATTAAGCAGATATGCCATCATAAAGTCAGCATTGCAGAAGTGAAGTGTCAGGAGCACCTTATGACTTCCTTCCGGACCTATGACTGTATCCATCTCGGTTATCTTTGTGTCAGGGAATTCCTTGATAAATGCCTCATAATCCTTGTAGGATCTTCCTTCAAATATGCCGGTATCATCGATTTCTGAGGCATGAGCTTTACGAGGTTTGTACTTGACCAGCTTCGGGAGGTCAAGGTTACTGACAGATAAAGCTCCCTGATCAATGTAGTTGTAGATGGTTTTCTCACACTGGGATATCTCCGGGTGATTCTGAAGTATCATGTAAGGTGACTGCCCGTTAAGGATCAGAGGGCTTACAGTTGCATCAAGTGTTGCGAGATCCTCCTCGGTTATGTTTATGCCACGCCTTGCTTCAACAAGGATTGCCTTGTATTCACTCTGAGCTCTAACAGCGCGATAGAAGTACTTGTCTAACCGGCAGCCTCTCTTCTTATCGCAGCCATTGCATACAAAGGGGGCTTTATCTGTCAAAGGGCAGTGATAATCATAGGGAACATAGTCCTTACAATAGCTGTGACATTTATTGCAGCGTTTACATTCACGGTTGCAGAAAGGCACTGTTGTGCATACATGTTTTCTATGACAGTCTTTTGCATTGGCACATTTAAATAGCTTCTCATTGAATGTATTATGCATCTGGAACACACGGTGTTTTTTGACTTCCTTAGCTATAGTTGTTGGATCTTTTCCCAGTTCTATACCGATGGCTCTGAAAGATACTGATGCATCCAACCTCTTCTCAATAACAACACGGTTATCCTGATTCATATGCTTCTGATTGGTTTCTATTTTCTTAGACATGATTCCTCTTTCTACTGCGAAAGAGACCTGTATTAGAATACCTATATATGAACCAGAGTGTAAGACTTAATTCCGTATAATGTGGAATTTACTTTTTTATTCAATGAATAAAAAATAAGTGATAAAAAATGCTTGCTTTGAAAAGATAATTATGCTATATTTATATAGCTGTTGTGAAACAGATGTAACTATAGTTAATTAGAAGATATTTTGTCATATAGAGAGGTGAGAAAAGATGAGACAGGACATTCAGCCGGAATTCCATCAGGCAACAGTTACTTGCAACTGCGGTAACACATTCACAGTTGGATCAACAAAGGGCGATATTCACGTAGAAATCTGCTCCAAGTGCCATCCGTTCTACACAGGTCAGCAGAAGGCAACAGCTGCTCGTGGACGTATTGATAAGTTCAACAAGAAGTACGGAATGGACAACAAGTAATATCGTATCAGATTTAGTATTTGATGAAGATGAGAGGTTGAGGCTAAGGCCTCGGCCTCTTTTTTCGTAACATGGAGAGAAGTATGAGGAGAAAGCGCAGGATCAGACATTACTCCGGAATCGGCGGACAGGCCGTTCTTGAGGGAGTAATGATGAAGAACAAGGACATGTACGCTGTGGCTGTAAGAAAGCCGGACGGGGAGATAGCGGTTGAAGTTGACGAGTACCACGGACCGGCCTATGGCAGCAAACTCAAGAATATTCCTTTTATAAGAGGAGTATTCGTATTTTTGGATTCGCTTATACTGGGACTTAAATCCCTTAATTATTCATCATCCTTTTATGAAGAGACCAAGGAGAAGCCCACCAAGCTTGATGAGGGCATAGATCAGGTGTCACAGGGACATGAGGATACTTTCCTTATGGTCCTTACCACCATCATTTCTTTTGCATTTGCCATAGCTATTTTCATGGTAGCTCCCTATGCTCTTTCAGAGGTAATCGGCAAATATGTCAGGAACGAGTCCCTTATAGCTATTATCGAGGGCGTTCTGAGGATTGTGATATTTATCCTCTATATCCTTCTTATATCTCTTATGAAGGATATCAGAAGGCTTTTCCAGTATCACGGTGCCGAGCACAAATGCATCAACTGCATCGAGAGAGGAAGACCCCTTACTGTTAAGAACGTTCGCAGAAGCTCAAGGCTTCACAAGAGATGCGGAAGCAGCTTTATCCTTTTCGTAATGCTTATCAGTATCATTCTGTTCTTCTTTATAAGAGTTGATTCCTACGCACTGAGGATCGTCTTAAGACTCCTTCTGGTGCCTGTTATCGCCGGAATCTCCTATGAACTTATAAGACTTGCAGGCAAGACCGATTTCTTCCTGGTAAAGATCATTTCAGCTCCGGGACTTTGGCTTCAGAGACTTACCACCAAAGAGCCTGACGATGATATGATAGAAGTTGCCATAAAGTCTGTAGAATCTGTATTTGACTGGAAGGAGTTCCTTAAGGATTCCTTCGGATATGAGTTTGAAGAGGAAGAATGAATTACAAAGACGCCTATATAAATGGTAAAGAAGAACTTACAAGAGCCGGGATCTGTGAAGCTAAGCTTGATGCCCGGCTCCTTTTGGAATATGTATGCGGCACGGATCACAGCGCACTTTTGACCCATCCGGAGCGGGAACTGACAGATACGGAGGCAGAGAGCTATGAAAGCGCCATCAAGCGCCGAAGCGCCCGTGAGCCGGTGGCCTACATCCTTGGAACCTGGGACTTCATGGGACTTAGCTTCAAGGTGACGGGGGATGTGCTTATTCCCGAGCAGGACAGTGAATTTCTTGTGGAGGAGGCCCTTAGGCACTGCGAAGACGGTATGAAAGTGATGGATCTTTGTACCGGTTCAGGCTGCATTGGTCTTAGCATCCTTAAGTTTACCAATGAAACTAAGGCCCTCTGCACCGATATCAGCGAGGCAGCACTTTCTGTGGCAAAAGAAAATGCGGATAAACTGGGACTTAGTGACAGAGTAAACTTTTTAAAGACGGATCTTTTCCCGGAGGATTGTAATGAGAAATTTGATCTTATCGTATCAAATCCTCCTTACATAAGAAGCGACGTTATAGGAACTTTGGAGCCTGAGGTGAAGGACTTTGAGCCAAGGCTTGCCCTTGACGGAAGTGAGGACGGACTTGTCTTTTACAGAAGGATAGCCGATAAGGCGCCCTCATACCTGTATTCCAGCGGGTATCTTATCATGGAGATAGGATATGACCAGGCGGAAGCCGTGACCGGAATTCTTGAGGAGAAAGGGTGCTACCATGGCATAGAGGTCATCAAGGACTTCTCCGGCAATGACAGAGTTATAAAGGCCTGCTTTTACTAAGAGGCGGAGGAAATTCAGATGTTTGACAGACTGGAAGACATAATCAGAAGATATGAAGATATAACCATGATGCTGAACGACCCTTCTGTGGTCTCGGACCAGAACAGGTTCAAGGCCCTTATGAAGGAGCAGAAGAGTCTTGAGGCACTGGTTGATTGCTATAACAGATATAAGAAATGCAAGGAGACTATAAGCGAGTCTCTTTCAATGCTTGAAGAGGAATCGGATCCCGATATGAAGGAAATGCTAAAGGAAGAGCTTTCCGGGGCAAGGGACGAGCTTCCAAAGCTTGAGGAGGAGCTTAAGATTCTGCTTCTTCCCAAGGACCCCAACGATGAGAGAAATGTTATCGTGGAGATCAGAGCGGGTGTTGGCGGTGATGAGGCAGCTCTTTTTGCGGCAGATATGTTCAGGGCCTACACCAGATATGCCGAGAGGCGGAACTGGAAGGTTGAGACCATGAGCGTGGAGGATATAGGCATCGGCGGTATCAAGGCTGTGAGCTTTATGATCAACGGAAACGGAGCTTATTCAAGGCTTAAGTTTGAGAGCGGTGTTCACAGAGTCCAGAGAATTCCCGCCACTGAATCCGGCGGAAGGATACATACATCGGCCATAACCGTAGCTATCATGCCCGAAGTTGATGAGGTCGAGGTGGAAGTGGATCTTAACGACTGCAAGTTTGATGTTTTCAGGGCTTCGGGAAACGGGGGACAGTGCGTAAATACCACAGACTCTGCGGTAAGACTCACACATCTTCCAACGGGTATCGTTATATCCTGTCAGGACGAGAAGAGCCAGCAGCAGAACAAGGCCAAGGCTCTTAAGGTCTTAAGGGCCAAGCTTTACGAAATGGAAGTAAGCAGACAGCAAAACGATGAGGCTCAGCTTAGAAGAAGCCAGGTGGGAAGCGGAGACAGGTCGGAGAAGATAAGGACCTACAATTTCCATCAGGGAAGAGTTACAGATCACAGGATCGGGCTTACTCTGTACAAGATAGACCAGATCATGGACGGAGACCTGGATGAGATAATTGATTCTCTTACAGCGGCAGATCAGGCCCAGAGACTCCTGTCAATGAATGAATAATTATATAATAAGTAAAAAAAGTCTAAATAACGTGCAATTAGTTTGAAGGCATCATTTAAATGATGTACAATCATTATATAGGATTTTTCCGAAATATCGTGATCACACGGACGGGTGGCTTATGGATGCTGGTTTAAAGACTGAACTTATAGAATGGGGTGCTGACTGGAACGAGCTCCTGGACAGATTTATGGGTAATGAGGACCTGATCGCCAAGTTTATGTTCAAGTTTCTCAACGATCAGAGCATGAACGATCTTACCAAATATCTGGCAGAGGGAAATGTTGCTGAAGCCTTCAAGGCTGTACATACTCTTAAGGGCGTTGGCTCCAATCTTGCACTTAAGGGGTTCCTTACACCTGTGTGCGAACTGACGGAGATTTTAAGGGCCGGCTCCATGGAAGGCTACAAAGAGAAGTATGATATCATCAAACCCAAATATGATGAGCTGATCGTTATTCTGCAGAAATATCAGGCCTGATCAGAGAATTTCATAATCTATACCATTTGAATCAAGAAAGCTTGGGATGTACGCATCCCAGGCTTTTTCTGCGGTTTTATCCATTGTAAAAGTCTTATGGGATATCCCTGTGGTGATCTGAACCTCTCCCGAAGAAAACTTAATAATTATACCAAATGACACCTGATCGGGCTGCATATCTATGTCTTTTGTCCGGAAGAGTTCTTCCTTGGAATTATCATCAAGAAAAAGGACAAACTTGAAACTTAGCGGGGTTCGCTTACCTTTAATCAGGTCAAGACAGATGGGGCGGATCATGGACCAGGTTGAGAATGCTGCGCCGGGATCTGCAGCATTTTCACCATCTTCAAGGCCTTCGTAGCCGTCGTAAAAATCCCTGTTTATCTTGCCGTCTATGGTGAAGGTGTTAAAGGTTTCAATGGTGGCTTCTTCCAGAAGATACCTGTCAAAAAGGTCTGTTGTAAGAAGCTTTGCCATGAAGTTTTTCTGCCCGCGAATTCTGATAGCAATCATACTTTTCTCCCTGATAACATGGTTAATTATAAGCTATGATTAAGTTTGTATCAATATTAACAAGAAAATGAAATAAAGATACCAAATCGAATAATTATGCATTGAAAACCATGTGAAACTTGTATACTATAATGATATAAAACTGCATACAGGAAGTGAAAATTAGTAGGATTGGAGAATAACTTTTATGGCAAAAAGCGTAAGGTTAAAGGACATTGCTGAAAAAGCAGGTGTCAGTACCGTTACCGTTTCCAAAGCTCTTTCCGGTCAAAAGGGAATGAGCGATGCAGTAAGGGAGAAGATACACGCCCTTGCCAACGAGATGGGATATGTTGCGTCGGTATCAAGAAAGGCGGAAGCAGGAGCCAGAAGCTACACCATCGGTGTTCTTATCTCTGAGCAGTACATGAGCGAGTATAACACTTTCTACAACAGGATGCATCAGCAGGTATCTCAGATAGCTATGGAGAAGGGATGTTTCACCATGCTTGAAGTGATCTCAGAGCAGAATGAGACTGAAGGAAATATCCCCAAGCTTATCCTGGATCGCAAGGTAGAGGGAATCATGGTCATCGGAAGTCTCAATGCCGATTACCTTCGAAGCATTAAACAGCAATCCGGAATTCCCATGGTTTATCTGGACTTCTGTAACCACACAGGGGATGAGGATGCAGTTGTTTCCGACAGCTACAATGGTGCTTATTGTATGACCAATTACCTGTTTGATCAGGGACATCGCAAGATTGCCTTTGTTGGTACACCTCTGGCATCGGGAAGCATTACCGACAGATATTTCGGCTATTGCAAATCTCTTATGGAGAATGGCCTTTCTGTCAAAAAGGACTGGATAATAGAAGACAGGGATTTATCCACAGGAGTTATGGATGGCAACAGATTTTTTAAGCTCCCGGATGAAATGCCTACAGCTTTTGTGTGCAATAATGACCTTACAGCCAGTGTTCTTATCAAGAAACTTGGAGAGAAGGGATATCGTGTTCCTGCGGACATCTCAGTGGTAGGCTTTGATAATTACCTCTTCCCGGGACTTTGCGATATCAAGATAACCACCTATGGTGTTGATACCTATGAGATGGGACGCAACGCTGTTATGAATCTTATCCGCAAGATCAGCGGTGAGCGCTATCGTCAGGGCATCATGATCCTTGAGGGACATATGATCGAAGGAGAGTCAGTAAGAGCACTCTGATCAGAAACTAATAATACAAATAGAATACCCCGCTTTGCAGCTTTGAAATAACGGGTTTTACTCGCTGTTTCAAAGATGCAGGGCGGGGGTTTTGATTGTCTTAAGGTGGCCACCGGGTTATTGTTTTGTCTTTGCAAGGTTCTCCCTGGTCTTTTGAATGTAGCTTCGGTAGGCAAAGGCTACCGGAATAACAAGGCCGTTGTCCATGGTGACCTTACCGAAGGATGTCTTGGAAACGTGATCCACATTTACAAGAGCATAGTCCGAAACGGGACAGATCTGAGGAAAAATACGGCACTGGTCGTAGATATTGAAAAGATCTCCGATAATACCGATGGTGCGGTTATCGGTAAGTGATACTTCAATCTCGGATTTTTGCTTTCTAAAGCAGATTATCTCATCGCCGTGAGCATAGATGGTCTCGTCTTTCCCTCGAAGCTCCAAAGAAGGGATGGTAACGGAATTCTTCTTGCGGATAAGCTCAACCATTTCCGTAAGTTCCGCAACCTTCAAGGGCTTATCCAGAAAATACAGATTGTCGGCTTCTATGGCGGCATCAGATATCATCTTCCTGTAATCGAGAGAAGATACGCACATGATAATGGGCTGGTCTATGCCCATTTTCAGCAGGAGCCTTACGATGTCAAAACCGTTTATATCCCCGGATACCATGTCGATAAAAAGACCCGCATACATCTGAGGGTGTGACATGAAGGCATCCTCGTTGCCGTAGGAGTCTATGTATATACGCTCGCCGAAATCCTTGAAGACACGGTCTGACTGGCGGGAGAGCAGTCTCTCGGTCTGCTTTCTGTCTGCTATGTTGTCGTCACATACTGCCAGATACATCGCCTACTCCTTTACATAAAACTGAATTCTATGGGACTGAAGTGCAAAAAAGCAATTAGTCCTATCTGTAATAATAATATTATAGGCATACCGAACTTAAAATACCAATGCTTTGTCTTGTGGCGGAAGAGGAACATGCCAAGAGTAGTGCCAAGACTTCCTCCCACCAGCGCAACGGAAAATAGGGTCGCCTCCGGGATACGGAAGGCATGACGCACAGCCTTCCGCTTATCGATTCCCATTAAGGCAAACCCTAAAATATTTACAATTACAAAATATCCAATTATAAAGAAGATGGATTTCATGTGTTATTTATTGTTTTCCACTTCCTGCATCTTCATGGCACGAACCTTTGAAGCAAGGCCAAAGAGATTGATGAAGCCCTCAGCATCGTGGTGATCGTAGAGGTCACCGGTCTTGAAGGATGCGATGCTCTCATTGTAGAGAGAGTAAGGGGACTTGGTGCCGGCCTTGATGATGTTGCCCTTGTAGAGCTTGAAGGTAACTTCACCGGTAACATATTTCTGTGTTGACTCGATAAAGGCCTGCTCGGCTTCGCGAAGAGGAGTGAACCATTTCCCTTCATATACTAGATCGGCAAATTTGTTGCCCATATCCTTCTTCATTGTATAGGTATCACGGTCCAAAATCAACTCTTCAAGCTGCTGATGAGCTTCATAGAGTATGGTTCCTCCGGGAGTCTCATAGACGCCTCTGGACTTCATTCCAACAACACGGTTCTCAACGATATCAACAATACCGATGCCGTTCTCACCGCCAAGTTTGTTCAGGGTGCGGATGATATCGGAAACCTTCATTTCCTTGCCGTTAACTGACTTGGGGATACCGCCCTCGAAAGTCATTGTAACGGTAGTGGGCTTATCGGGAGCATCCTCAGGTGTTTTGCCGAGTACTAAGAGGTGCTTGTAATTGGGCTCCAGTGAAGGATCCTCAAGCTCCAGACCCTCGTGGGAGATGTGCCAGAGATTTCTGTCACGGCTGTAGCTGGAATCTGCAGAGAAGGGAAGGTTGATGCCGTGGGCCTTACAGTACTCAATCTCGGATTCGCGTGAATCCATTGTCCACTTATCATTTCTCCAGGCTGCAATGATCTTGATGTCGGGAGCAAGAGCCTTGATACCAAGCTCAAAACGGATCTGGTCGTTGCCCTTTCCGGTAGCGCCGTGGCAGATAGCAACAGCGCCTTCTTTTCTGGCAATCTCAACCAGCTTTTTAGCAATAAGAGGACGTGCCATGGAAGTTCCAAGCAGGTACTTGTTCTCATATACAGCATGTGCCATTACGCAGGGAACGATGTACTCATCACAGAACTCGTCAACTACATCTAAAACATAGAGTTTGCTGGCGCCGCAGCTCTTAGCTCTCTCATCGAGGCCATCCAGCTCTTCTTCCTGTCCGCAGTCGATGCAGACACAAACTACTTCGTAATCAAAATTTTCCTTGAGCCACGGAATGATAGCAGTGGTATCAAGACCGCCTGAATACGCAAGAATAACTTTTTCTTTAGCCATAGTACTTTCCTCAACTTTCTTTATGATTCGCTTAATCTGAAAGCTACTATAAACCCAAAATGCATAAAATGCAATAGTAAATGCATAAATATTTAAAAAATAATCAAAAAGTGCATAATTATGAAATTTCATGTTGCATATTTCATTTTTGAGCCGTATACTAAAACAAGCATATTCTTATATGGAAAGGCGAAAACTATGATAAAGGCAGGAATCATCGGTGCTACCGGATATGCAGGAGCAGAGATCGTAAGGCTTTTACTTGCTCATCCGGAAGCGGAAGTTGTATGGTATGGCTCCAGAAGCTATATTGATGAGAAATACAGCAGCATATACGGAAATTTCTTTAAGCTTGTGGATGCAAAGTGTATGGACGACAACATGGAGGTCCTTGCAGAAGAGGTGGATGTTATCTTCACAGCAACTCCCCAGGGACTTTGCGCATCACTTGTAAATGAAGATATCCTTAATAAGGTAAAGATCATTGATCTCTCCGCAGACTTCAGATTAAAGGATGTAGCAGTCTATGAGAAGTGGTACAGGATTGAGCACAAGGCTCCTTCATATATAGAAGAAGCTGTCTACGGACTTTGCGAGATCAACAGGAAGGACATAGCAAAGGCAAGGATAGTTGCAAATCCCGGATGCTATACCACCTGTTCCATTCTTACAGCCTATCCCCTGGTAAAAGAGGGACTCATAGATCCTGACACTTTGATAGTGGATGCACTTTCCGGTGTCTCCGGTGCAGGAAGAGGTGCCAAGGTGGCAAACCTCTACTGTGAGGTAAATGAGAGCGCCAAGCCCTACGGTGTTGCAAATCACCGTCACACCCCCGAGATCGAGGAGCAGCTGGGCTACGCCGCAGGAAAAGAGATAGTGATCAACTTCACACCTCATCTGGCTCCAATGAACAGAGGAATCCTTGCCACGGAATACGCTTCCTTAATAAAGAAGGACGGCAAGCTTCCAACCTACGATGAAGTAAGAGCTGCCTATGAGAAGTATTATAAGGATGAGACCTTTATAAGGCTTCTTGATAAAGATGTTTATCCCGAGACCAGATGGGTTGAGGGCAGCAACTTTGTGGATATAGGCTTTAAGATAGATGAGCGCACAGGCAGGATTATAATGATGGGCGCCATCGACAATCTGGTTAAAGGCGCAGCCGGACAGGCGGTCCAGAATATGAACATCCTCTTCGGACTTGATGAGGGCATGGGCCTTAAGCTTGTTCCGGCTTTCCCGTAATTTTGCGGGATATTCCTATGTAAAAGAGGTATTGAGCAATGGTTCGTGTAATGACAATGGATGATTATGATGCTGTTTACGGGCTGTGGATGTCTATTCACGGCTTTGGAATCCGCACCGTTGATGACTCCCGTGAGGGCATAGAGCTCTTTTTAAAAAGAAATCCCACCACCAGCGCGGTATATGAAAAGGACGGCAAGATCGTCGGAGCAATCCTTTGCGGACATGACGGCAGAAGAGCCTGCATGTATCACGTATGCGTAAGCGAAGAGTACCGTATGCACGGTATAGGCAAGAAGATGGTGGAGTTCTGCTGCGAGCAGCTTAAGAAGGAGAAGATCAACAAGGTATGCATCAACGCCTTTGTCACCAACAACGTGGGGAACAAGTTCTGGCAGAAGATGGGCTGGACCTTAAGGGATGACATGAACTATTATGACTTCACCTTAAACCCGGATAATCTTACAGTATTTAATAAGTAAAAGATCACTCTTTTGGGAGGATATAATATGAAAACTATAGAAGGCGGAGTAACAGCTGCAAAGGGCTTTAAGGCTGCCAGCTGCGAGGCCGGTATCAAGTATCAGGGAAGAACCGATATGGCTTTTGTTTTTTCGGATAAGCCCTGCGTCAGTGCGGGAACCTTCACCAGCAATCAGGTAAAGGCAGCCTGCGTTCAGTGGGATATGAAGCTGGTTCATGGTGACGGCCCTCTGCACGGCGTTGTCATCAATTCGGGAATAGCCAATGCCTGCACGGGAAAAGAGGGATTTGATGCCTGCGAGGCTACCGCAAAGGCCGTAGAAGAGACGCTTTCCGTACCCTTCGATTCCATCGCCGTTGCATCAACCGGAGTTATCGGCATGCAGCTTCCCGTGGACAAACTTACCGCAGGAGTAAAGAAGATGGCACCGGACCTTTCAGAGAGCATCGAGGCCGGAACCGCAGCATCAAAGGCCATTATGACCACCGACACTGTGAACAAGGAAATCGCTGTTTCTTTTGACATCGGGGGTAAAGAGGTAACTCTTGGCGGAATGAGCAAGGGAAGCGGAATGATCCATCCCAACATGTGTACCATGCTGGCTTTCCTTACAACAGATATTTCCATTGAAAAGAAACTGATGCAGGAGGCCATTTCCGAAGTTGTCAAGGACTCCTTCAATATGATAACCGTGGACGGAGATACCTCCACCAATGATACCCTGATCCTTATGGCCAACGGCGAGGCAGGAAATGAGAAGATCACCGGAAAAGGTGAAGCTTACGATGCTTTCATGGAGGCGCTTAAGTTTGTCTGCACCTTCCTTGCCAAGAAGATGGCGGCAGATGGTGAAGGCGCCAGCAAGCTTTTCGAGGCAAAGGTTGTAAATGCAAAGAGTAAGGATGATGCAAGGACTCTCTCAAGAGCCATTGTTGGTTCCAATCTTTCCAAGGCGGCAATCTTCGGATGCGACGCCAATTTCGGAAGGTTCCTGTGTGCCATGGGATACAGCGGAGCCGAGTTTGACCAGAACGATGTGGAGCTTTTCTTTGAGAGCGCAAACGGTCGCCTTCAGGTCTTTGACAAGGGAACGCCCCTTGCCTTTGACGAGGACGAGGCTCTTAAGATCATGAAAGCAGATGCGGTCACTGTTTTTGTTGACATGCATGAGGGCAGCGAAGAGGCCACTGCCTGGGGATGCGATCTTACCTATGACTATGTAAAGATAAATGCTGATTATAGATCTTAATAGAAAGAGGAGACAGGTATGGACAAGGATATGCAGGATGTATTGAAGAAGGCAGAGGTGCTGGTTGAGGCCCTTCCCTATATTCAGAAGTTCAACAGAAAGATCATTGTTGTAAAGTACGGCGGAAGTGCCATGAGCAATGAGGAGCTTCAGAAGAACGTCATCACCGACGTTACTCTTCTTAAGCTGGTAGGCTTTAAGCCCATCATCGTTCACGGAGGCGGCAAGGCCATCAGCAGCTGGGTTTCCAAGGTGGGAAAAGAGGCTGAGTTTGTAAACGGACTTCGTGTGACGGATTCAGAGACAATGGAAATTGCGGAGATGGTCCTTGGAAGAGTCAACAAGCAGCTTGTTACCATGGTTCAGGAACTTGGGGTAAAGGCCATCGGTATCAGCGGCAAGGATTCAGGTCTTTTGCATGTTAAAAAGAAGTACTCTGACGGCAAGGACATCGGATACGTAGGCGAGGTAGACAGCGTCGATCCCAAGGTTCTTTATGATCTTCTTGATAACGATTACCTGCCTATCATTGCCCCTATCGGACTTGATGATAATTTCGATACCTACAACATCAATGCAGATGATGCAGCCTGTGCCATTGCCAAGGCAGTAGGGGCTGACAAGCTGGCTTTTTTGACCGACATTGAGGGAGTGTACAAGGATATCAACGATCCTTCCACCTTCATATCAAGGCTGACATGTTCCGAGGCGGATGCTCTTATCGCAAGCGGAAACATCGGCGGAGGCATGCTTCCCAAGCTCAACAACTGTACCGATGCCATCAAGCAGGGTGTTAACAAGGTGCATATTCTTGACGGAAGGATCCCTCACTGCCTGCTTCTTGAGATCTTTACCAATAAGGGTGTCGGGACCATGTTTATGGGCGACAACGACGACCTGGCGCAGAATGCCGGATGAGAATGAATGCGGGCGCATGGGCTCTAAGATAAAGTGCCCCGGTTTTTAACAGATGAAATGGGAGAGAAAGCTATGAGCGAACAGATGAAGAAGTATATAGATGAAGCGGAGAAGGCTCTTTTGCACACCTACAATCGCTATCAGATTGTTCTGGATAAGGGCGAAGGCGTATATCTCTATGACATTGACGGTAAGAAGTATCTGGATTTTGTTTCCGGAATTGCTGTGTTTGCCCTTGGCTACGGCAACAGGAAATACAATGATGCCCTTAAAGGTCAGATTGACAAGCTTCTTCATACCTCCAATTATTACTACAACGTTCCTGCCATTGAGGCTGCAAAGAAGATCAAGGAAGTCTCGGGAATGGACAGGGTATTCTTTACAAACAGCGGAGCGGAGGCTGTAGAGGGGGCTCTTAAGGCTGCAAGAAAGTATGCTTATCTTAAGGATGGCAGAACGGATCACGAGATCATAGCCATGAATCACTCCTTCCACGGAAGGACCTTCGGCGCCCTTTCGGTTACGGGAAATCCCCACTACCGCGAGGCTTTTGAGCCCATGATAGGTAATATAAAGTTTGCGGACCTAAACGACCTTGACAGCGTCCTTTCTCTTGTGAATGAAAAGACCTGTGCCATTATCCTTGAGACTGTTCAGGGAGAGGGCGGTATTTTCCCTGCAGCAAAAGAGTTTCTTGAAGGGATCAGAAAGGTGTGCGATGAAAAGGACATCCTGATGATCCTTGACGAGATCCAGTGCGGCATGGGAAGAACAGGGTATATGTTTGCATGGCAGAAATACGGCATTAAGCCTGATATCATGACAACAGCCAAGGCGCTTGGCTGCGGAGTTCCTGTCGGAGCATTCCTTATGACCGAGAAAGTAGGGCAGAATTCACTGGTGGCCGGAGATCACGGGACCACCTACGGAGGCAATCCCTTTGCCTGTGCGGCCATCAATAAAGTCCTTGATTTATTTAAAGAGGACAATATAATAGAGAATGTGAATGCGGTGGCTCCCTATCTGGAGCAGCGTCTTGATGAACTTAAGGACAAATACGACTTCATTACAGACAGAAGAGGTGCAGGTTTAATGCAGGGTCTTGTCTTTGACAGACCTGTTGCGGAAGTGATCAACAAGGCTCTTGAAAAGGGACTTATCCTTATCAATGCCGGCACCAATATCATAAGGTTTGTGCCGCCGCTGGTTATAACGAAGGAGAATATTGATGACATGATCTCTATTTTGGATTCATGTCTGGAGTCTATATGAAGTTACGTATCAGGATTTTTTCAATAATACTGGCGCTTTGTGCTCTGGCGGGCACTTTTGTCTATGCCCGTTCTGACAGGAATATTTTTGAAGATTATTCACTATTTGGCAATAATAAGACTACAGTCAGGCTTTGGTACACGGATGATTCGCTTACTCCGTATCTGCAGAGCCGGGCTGTTGCCTACGCCGAGTCCAATGATGATGTTCGTATCGAACCTGTACTGGTCTCCGGTCTTGAATACCTGGAGGAGATCAACAGGGCATCTGTCGATATGGACAATTACCCGGATCTTTATATCATAACAAATGACTCTCTGGAGAAGGCCTATCTTGCAGGTCTTGCCATGGAGGTTGATGAGGACGGACAGTTTCTGACAGGAAGTATTTTCCCTGAAGCTGCCCTTAATTCCGTGACCTACGAGGGCAAGAAGATTGCTTATCCCTTCTACTTTGAGACAAGTTCACTGATCTACAACAAGACCTACCTTGAAAATATGGCTGTTGAGACCATGCAGTCCGAGATTGACACTGCGGAGGGCGAAGCGGCTCAGGCTGCGGCAGAAGAGGCATCAAGCGAGGGAGAGCTTGAGGATGCAGCTACTTCCGATGTCAGCACTGAGATCACTCAGGGCATGATCGATGAGGCGGTGGCTGAAAGCCTTCCCCTTACCATTTCCGATATCCTTAAGTTTGCCGAGAGCTACAACGCTCCTGAGCAGGTTGAAGCGGTGTTTGAGTGGGATGTTACCGATATCTTCTACAATTATTTCTTTGTTGGAAACTACATGAATGTTGGCGGAGATGCCGGCGATGATGTCAATCAGATAGATATTTACAATACCGATACCATCAGCTGCATGAAGATCTATCAGCAGCTCAACCAGTTCTTTGCTATAGACCCTGAATCCATTGATTATAATCAGGTGGTTCAGGACTTCATAAATGGCAAGGTAGTATTTACTGTGGCCACCACGGATATCATCAAGAAAATTGAGGATGCCCAGGCTGCAGGAGAGTGCGACTTTGAATTTGCGGTTGCGGATATGCCCGGTATCACAGCTGATTTTGGTTCAAGGACCATGTCGGTTACAGAGTGTCTTGTGGTAAACGGCCTCTCCGAGCATGGAAAAGAGGCAGCTGACGTTGCCAAATTCCTGTGCAGCGACACTTCAGGTGACCTGTTCAGGCATTCCGATAAAATAGCTGCAAGATACGGCGTAGAATACGGTGATCCCAACATTGTGACCTTTGTAAAGGTATATGCGGATTCGGTTCCCATGCCCAAGACCATCGAGACCAGTAATCTGTGGATGCAGCTTGAGATTGCCTTCACCAAGATCTGGAACGGTGAGGACTGTAATTCCACTTTAAGGCAGGTGTCTGAGAATATCATGACCCAGATCACCGGTGAGCCCTTCTCCGAGGAAACTCTTCCTGATCCCAGTAATGTAGACATTACTGCCGATCTTAATGAAGATAATGATTGAAATATTACAACAAATTTAATAAAATAGATTAGCATGGTGGGGTCCTCCATAGGAGGAAACATGCGAAAAAAGTTAATGGTTTTAATAGCGGTAGTTATGCTTATAATGCAGACAGGATGTACATCAGCAAGTACTGAAGTGGTACTTGAATCCGTTGCGGAAACATCTGCTTTTGAATCACCTCAGGAGATTTCAGCTCCTGCTGTGGATAAGAGTGATGGCTCTTTTCCCGGGGAAGAGAAAGAGGATGCAAGCGATGCTGCGGCGTCTGAATCCTTGAATACGCAGGTTGTGGTATATGTCTGCGGAGCGGTAAAAAGCGCCGGAGTTTATGAGCTGGAAGCCGGGTCGAGGCTTGATGATGCAGTGAAGGCTGCTGGCGGCTTTGGCGATGAGGCGGACAGGACCTATGTGAATCTGGCTGCCCCCTGTGAAGACGGGATCAAGCTGTATATTCCTACCGTGGCGGAAGTTGAAGAGATGATGGAAGGAAGCGGTAACGGCTCCTTATCCGGGACAGATGAGTCCGGAGGTATTTCCGGAGGATTTTCAGCCTTTGAGGGTAAAGCGGCAGCTGCGGACAACGGTCTTATCAACATCAATACCGCGACCAAAGAAGAACTTACCTCTTTGCCGGGAATCGGCGCGGGGTATGCCGACAGGATAATATCCTATCGCAGTGATAAGGGGGCCTTTAAGAGCATAGAAGATATCATGAAGGTTTCCGGTATCAAGGAAAAGCTTTTTTCCAAAATCAAAGATAAGATAACGGTTTGAATTATTTAGGAATGGTGAAGAAATGAGTAAGAGAGCGCTGGTTGTTGACGACGAGAGAGCAATTGTAAAGGGAATAAAGTTCAGCCTTGAACAGGATGATATCGTGGTCGACTGTGCCTATGACGGCAACGAAGCGCTGGAGATGGCCAGGAATAATGAGTATGATATCGTACTTCTGGATGTTATGCTTCCGGGACTGACGGGTTTTGAAGTATGTCAGCAGATAAGGGAGTTTTCCAACGTTCCCATTATCATGCTTACCGCCAAGGGCGATGACATGGACAAGATCCTTGGACTTGACTACGGCGCTGACGACTATATGACCAAGCCCTTTAACATTCTTGAGGTTAAGGCCAGGATCAAGGCGATCATGCGCAGGATGAGCAGGCCCGGAGATACAGAAAAGGTTATCAGCTACGGTGATCTTAAGCTCAACGAAGAGTACAGACGTGTCTTTGTGAAGGAGAGGGAGATCAATGTCACCAGCAGGGAGTATGAGCTTTTGGAGCTTCTTGCATCAACTCCCGGCAAGACCTACTCAAGGGAAGAGCTTCTTGAGACCATCTGGGGCAAGGATTATCCCGGTGATGAGAGAACCGTGGATGTTCACATCAGAAGGCTTCGTGAAAAACTTGAGACCAATCCCAGCGAGCCTCGTTATGTTAGGACCAAGTGGGGCAGCGGATACTATTTCCAGGCATAATTTATGAAAACAACCGGTAGTTTTGCTGATTTTTTCAGGCAACTTAAAATACGTGACGTACTAAAAAGTCTTAGAGTGCGATTCTTTGTCATAGTTTTCCTTACAGGATTGATTTCATGCCTTGTTATGCATGTTATCATCCTGGATAGCTATGAGGATCGTGCTGTCAATGTCAAATCGACGGAAGTCCAGACACAGCTCAGGATTCTGGCGAATCACCTTATTGTTTCCAATTATCTTCAGGATACTTCCTCCGAGGTCATAAACGCGGAGCTTGATATGCTGGCCAATCTTTATGACGGGCGAGTTATTGTCATTAACGATGACCTTAAGGTTGTAAAGGACACCTATAATATCAGTCAGGGGAAGACCATTATTTCTGAAGAGGTGGTCAGATGCTTAAAGACCGGGTCAAAGGGCTCTGTCTCCAAGTATGACTCTGCCAGCGGATATATCGAGGTCGTAACCCCCATCATTGAGTCGGAGCTTATCCAGGAAGAGGACGTATCCGTATCGGGGCAGAATGCTGAGGTTGTAAGGGGCGTTCTTCTTACCAGTGTTTCAACGGATACCATCGCCACAACTCTGGAGATCTTAAGTAACCGCGCCCAGGCTATTGAGGTTATCATCATCCTTTTCATTCTGATGTTTGCGGCCATTGTTTCCTATACACTGCTAAAGCCCTTCGGCAGGATCACCGCCGCCATTAACGATGTTAAGGCCGGCTATGCCGATGAGCCCATCACAGGCCCCAACTACCTTGAGACCGAGCAGATAATAAACGCCTTCAATGCGCTTCTTAAGCGAATGAAGGTTCTTGATGACTCCAGGCAGGAGTTTGTTTCAAACGTGTCCCATGAGCTTAAGACTCCCATAACTTCCATGAAGGTTCTTGCGGATTCTCTTCTGGCTCAGGAGGATGTGCCCAATGAGGTTTACAGAGAGTTCATGACCGACATAGGTGCGGAGATCGACAGAGAGGATAAGATCATCAACGATCTTCTTGCTCTTGTTAAGATGGACAAAAAAGCTTCCGGCCTTACCATTACATCAGTGGATGTGGTAAGCCTTACAGAGGTGGTGCTTAAGCGCCTTCGCCCCATTGCAAGAAAACACAATATTGAACTGACTCTGGAGAGCAAAAGAGCCATCACTGCTGAGATTGACGAGGTTAAGATATCACTTGTTATCATGAACCTTGTGGAGAATGCCATCAAGTATAACCGGGATGAGGGATGGGTCAGAGTTGAACTTGACGCGGATCATCAGTTTTTCTATGTGAAGGTTATGGATTCAGGCTACGGAATTCCCCCTGAGTCCCTGGATCACATTTACGAGAGATTTTACAGAGTTGACAAGTCAAGGTCCAGAGAGATCGGCGGAACAGGACTTGGACTTGCCATTGCAAGAAATGCTGTGATCATGCACAGAGGAACCATTGAGGCAACAAGTGTACCGGACGAGGGTACTACTTTTACTGTTAAGATACCGCTGACAAGCTCTGCGGCATCCGCGAAGTGATTAGGATATGAGACGATTTTTATTGAAACGTAAAAACATAATAGCGTCTGTGCTTGCCATGATCCTTGCCATGACATGTCTTACAGGCTGCAGCGTCGGAAGACCTTCGGCTGATGATGACTCTTTTAAGCTGTTCTATGTAAATAACAGCGAGACAGCAATTGTGGCGGTTGACTATGAGATAAAGAGCAGCAGTACGGACATTGAAGCCGTGATCGAGGAACTTTTGGAGCAGCTGGGAACCATGCCTGAGAGAATGCAGTACGAAGCGCCTCTTACAGGTGAGGTGAACCTTCTTGGCTATACCATTACCGACAAGCTCCTTTCCCTGAACTTTGATATCTCCTATCTGGAGATTGAGAGGACCATAGAGATCCTGGACAGGGCAGCCATTGTCAGGACCTTTACTCAGCTTCCCCAGATAGAATATGTCAACTTCCAGATTGAGGGCAATCCCCTTACGGACAAGTACGGGACCGTTATAGGCAATATGTCTGCGGATACCTTTATCTACAATATGGGTAACGAGATCAATACCTATGAGAAGATCGAGCTGAAGCTGTATTTTACCAACGAAACCGGAGATAAGCTGGTGCCTGTGTACAGATCCGTTGTCTATAACAGTAATATTTCCATGGAGAGACTGGCGGTGGAGCAGCTTATCAAGGGACCCAATTCCGATATCTGTTATCCCACTATTTCCAAGGATTCCAAGATCAACAGCGTCAGCGTCAAGGACGGAGTCTGCTATATCGATTTTGACCCATCCTTCCTGACAGAACCATACCAGGTCAGCGCTGAAGTTGCGCTTTATTCTATTGTTAATACCGTTACTGAGTTTTCTTACGTGAACAAGGTGGCTTTCTCCATCGGCGGAGAGGCATCCTTCACGTTTATGGACTATGCAGTATCCGGACCTTTTGAGAGAAATCTGGATATCATAGAGTAATATTTTTCTTAGGAGATCAAATCTTTGAAGCGGCCGTTATGCGTCTTTGCGCTTATCTTAACGGCGGCTGTCTTTCTCTATCTTGAACTGCTTTATCCTGATATTGCAGCCCGTTCTTATTGCCCCGCACCCGATGGCAGCTATACCGAGATCACAGGAAGAGTTTCGGGAAAAGAGCCGGTGAAGGGCTATGATGGTACAACGCAGGTTGCAGTCTATATTTCCGGCAATGATTCCATGTCAGTTCAGTGTTATCTTGATGGGAGTGATGCTCCGGCCATAGGCACCTTCGCCCGTATCGGGGGGAAGGTAAAGGAGTTTTCATCACCAACCAATCCCGGCGAGTTCGACAGCCGTCTCTATTACAATACCCTGAAAATTTCATACAGAATTACAGATGCCAGGGTCCTTGGCACCGGAGGAGAGGAAAACAGGTATAGGGAGGCTCTGTGGCGCCTTAAGGTTATCTTTGGGGATTCCTTGGATGACAACTTATCCCCTGAAGATGCAGGTATCATGAAAGCAATGCTGCTGGGAGATAAGAGCAGTCTTGACAGCGATGTGCAAAGCCGCTTCAAAGCTGCAGGGGTAGTCCATGTACTTTGTATAAGCGGAACCCATATCGCCCTTTTGGGAATGCTGCTATACAGGCTATTGAAGCGTATCGCAGATGTCATATACCTGTGCGGCAAAAGATTTGTGAAAAGAACTTTCTTCTTACATCTTGGAAGTGCTGTAGCCTGCATATTATCCGTGATGGCTATGTATTCCTACGGAGTTATGTGCGGAATGGGAAGCTCTGCCTTCAGGGCAATCCTGATGTTCAGCTTAAGACTGCTGGCTCCGGTGCTTGGAAGGACCTACGATATTCTTACTTCCCTGGCCCTTTCGGAGATTCTTTTGCTGCTGTATCAACCTCTGTATATCTACAACAGTGGCTTTCTCATGTCCTTTGGGGCAGTTGTTGGAATAGTTGTCATAAAGCCCTGTCTTACAGTCATGGGCCTGTCAAAAGGACAGGAGATGAGATTTGTGGATGATAAGAAGAGCAAAGGGATAAGCGGCGAAAAGGTGTCTGATTTTATTAAGGGAGGTGTTCTTACCTCAGTCTCCATCGGTATTGCGACCCTTCCTGTATACGGGCTGTATTACTATACTTATCCGCTGCATTCCATTATTCTGAACCTTCTTGTGATTCCGGTTCTGGGAGTGCTTCTGGCTCTTGGAGCGGGAGCAGTAATCATAAAACCCTTGGGACTTTTGGTGCACCTTATACTTTCAGGTTACAGTCTGATAAGTTCTTTTAGCGGGCTAAATGCTGCATTTACCTGGTATATGGGGCATCCCGCAAGGTGGCAGGCATTTACATACCTGTGCCTGATATGTCTCTTTGTAATAGTAACAAAAAGATATGGTGAATCCGACGCAGCACCTTCAAAGACTCCGGGCAAAAGCAGGACTATGGGCAACGGAAAGACTCCGGACACCCGAAGAAGGAGCTTTTTTATTCTCTTTCGAAGGGACATTATAAGATATGCCATTTTGCTGGCAGCAGTGGTGATCTTCTCCTTGAGATTCCATCCCGACCTCGAGGTGAATATGATCGACGTGGGGCAGGGAGATTCCATCCTGGTTTCAAGCAAAGGGCGGAATCTTTTGATAGACGGCGGCAGTACCTCAAAGAAAAACGTAGGTAAATACCGTATCATTCCGTTTCTTAAATATAAGGGAATAGGAAAGCTTGACGCTGTGGCTGTAACACATGAGGATGAAGACCATATAAGCGGAATTCTTGATATCATGGACGACATGGAGATGGGCGGAATCAGGATAAAGAAGTTGTTACTTCCGGAAGTGGCGGAAATTACCAGAGGAGAGAATTATCATATCCTGGAACAAAGAGCGGTAAAACTTGGGATTCCAATCCTATATATAAACAGCGGAGAGGGATTCAACATTGGAGAGGCGGATCTCACCTGTCTTAATCCTGCCCGGAACAAGTCATTTTCCGGAGCCAATGAATACTCAATGGTTCTTCATCTTCGCTGCGGGGAGTTTACGGCTCTTTTCACCGGAGATGTGGAAGGAGAGGGGCAGGAGTATCTGCGGGATGCCATAAAAAATAATCTGCCTCTTTACGCAGATGTTGATCTTCTCAAGGTCGCTCACCATGGTTCGCAGTACACAACGGACTGCGAATTCCTCGGACTTGTACGTCCCGGGATTGCACTTATAAGCTGCGGTAAAAACAATTCCTATGGTCATCCACATGAAGAACTGCTGGATAGGCTTAATCAGGCCGGATCTATGGTATACAGGACCGACAAAACGGGCTGCATCACAGTGAAGCTTAATGGAAAGGCATTGAGGGTCAGAGGATTTATAAGTCAAAGGTAGGGCAGGGCTTATAAGGATAAAAAAGGCCTCCCAAAGACATACATCTTTGAGAGACCTTAAATTTATCATTGCTTTTACGATTAGCGGTCTTATTCGCCTATCTTGAAGAACTTGATGTTCTCACTGATCTGGTCTGCGGAATTTGCAACAGATCCCGCAGCTTCCGATACTTCACGGCTGGAATCGGCAACTTTTCTGGAGCTCTGTGTAAGACGATTTACAGTCTCGGTGATCTCCTGGGTAGAAGCAGACTGCTCCTCGGAAACGGAAGCCATGTTGGTGGCAACGTCGTTTACGCTGTTCATCTTGTCAGCCATTTCGATAAGGGTCTTGTTTGCTTCATTAAGGTCATTGGAGATCTGCATGAAGGTATCGGCGGCTGCATTTATGGACTCTGCGCTGCTGTTGATAAGATTGGTGTTGGTCTCTGACTTGGTGGCAAGATCTCGAACCTTCTCAACCATTCCCTCGATTATCTCAGCAATCTGCTTGGTGGCGTCGGAACTGTTATTGGCCAGCTGGCCGATCTCTGTAGCAACTACAGCAAAGCCCTTGCCGGCTTCACCTGCTCTTGCAGCCTCGATGGAAGCATTAAGGGACAGGAGATTGGTCTGGCTGGCGATACTGTTGATCATATCCACGATCTGATTGATCTGATTAGCTGCATCGTCCACGGACTGTACGGCTTCGTTCATATCGTTCATGGATGCAACGATATTGCTCATCTCGCTGCTTACAGCGCTCATGTCTTTCTGGCCTGTAGCTGCCTTATCAACAAGAACTGACATACTGCTTTCAATATTCTGCTCGGCATCTGTGAGCTCGGATACTGTCTGGGCCAGTGATGTGGCATTCTCCGCAACCTCAGCTACTGCACTGGACATGCTCTCCATGTTATCAAGGATCTGCTCCATTGACTGGGACTGCTCATCAGCTTCCTGACTCAGGAGTTCTGAAGTATCTCTTGATCTTGAAGAGTCTTCTTCCAGCTGACGGGTAGCATTTTGAATATCCTTGATTGTGCCACGCATGTTTCCGATGAATCCGTTCATGGAACTGTTCATGAAGGCTATTTCATCATCGCCGGAGTTATTGATATCATTGGTGAAATCACCGTTAGCGATATTCTCGATATTGTCAGTAAGGTCTTTTATAGGCCTTCTGATAAGTTTTCCAACCAGAAGAGCAAATACTGCAGCCAGTACAATAAGAAGGACAACTACAATGATGGCAAGGACTATGATCATGTAGGTAATGGACTTAAGAACGGAAGCGGAGTTGGCATAATCAACAACCTTCCAGTTTGTCCCGCTTACAGTCTGCATAACAGCATAGTAGGTGCCGTCGTTTCCTTTGATCTTCTGTACTTCACCGTCCTGGCCGGAAGTGACCATTCCGTATATGGAAGTAAGAAGCTTATCATTTGCTACATCGGCTACATTCTGGCCGCAGACATCAGCTACGGGATAGCTAAGAATAAGGCCTTCATCAGTGAGCATCATGGCATGTCCGGTCTCATAAATGGAAATGCCGTTGAGATATTCCTGAGCTGCAGCCATGAAAAGATCCGAAGCGATAACGCCTTCACGGCCGTCCGGAAGATGAAGATGCCTTACCACGGTAGCACACAGCTCGCCGGTGTCACTGTCAAAGTAGGGTACATCATAGTAATAATAAAACTTATTGTCATAACCGATTCCCTGCTTGTACCATGCGGATTCACGGGTATCCTTTCCGGGATCCCATCCCGAAGGATCGATATATGCACCATCATTTAAGGTAAGATATGTACCGGTGGGGATTATGTCATATCTTCCAAGAGATGTTGCCATGTATTCCCTGATCTCTTCGTCATTATTAAATTTGACTGTTTCAATGGTGTCACCGACACCGTTGAGGTAATAGAATATGGAATTCAGCTGCTTATTGATCTGACCCGCATCAGAATTTACCTGCTGTTCAAGAGAGGTATAAAGAAGGTTTCTGATAACGGAGCTTATAAAGGTGGCCAGAACAGCAAGCATCACTGCAACACCTACTGCAAATAATGGAATAATAAACTTTATAAGTTTGGTACTGAGCTTTTTGATCTTCTTGGGATTGGTGTTCATTGTTGTTTCAGAGCTCATAAATTGTCCTCCTGATAAACGAATAAAAGATCACAACCGTATTATAATTGTATCATTTTAGCTATATTACGTTTATAAAAATACAATAAAAAAACAAGGAACGAAAGAGCATGCTTTCGTTCCCTGTCATATATCTGATTATTATAAGTGTTGAGACTCAGGTAGATGAGCTGCTGGCAGCATTTGAAGCGGTTATCACAGTAAGAGCGATCATCAGAGCAATCTGCTGTGCGATAACCGATGCAATGGTTCCACTTATAACCGAGGCATTCATGGATGTATCCTCAGGGGCATATACACCGGCTGCAAGCAGGGCTGCGAACATATGTCTAAGGCTCTTGCCCATTGTGATATTGCCGAATCCTTTTCTTGTCTTGAGATAGTCGGAAGCTTCGGCGATGTCGCTGACAAGGGTGGCTGTGTCCACATTAAGGTTTACCAGAGCACCAAGAGATGCCAGCTCGTATTCCTTACCATACTTGACCTTTGAAGCTTTCAAAGCATCGTAGATCTCTATGGCTTTTTCACATTTGCTTTCAACGCTTCCTTTGCTCAGAGCGATGATCTGTGCAAGAGAATGAACTGAGTTACTGTGGAACGGGAACTTGTCCTTGAGAATCTTATATCCTGTATCTACTTCATCGACTATGTCATCGACGCTTCTGTCTGTAAGAGCAAGAAGTGCAACAAATGAAGTATCGGAACTGTCAGTAAGGAAAGGATGATCTTTCTTCATTGCAGAAAGGATCTCCCGGGTTTTACGGGCAACATCCTCTGCCTTATCAAGGTTTCCTGTATCGACAATGCTAAGGGCTGCAAGAGCCATGTGCTCAGAGGTGAAGATCTTTCCGCTTCTTAAGACTTTATAGATGTCGATCACATCCTTGATGTAACTTTCGGGATCTTCTGCAAGTGCCATCTTGGATATTACAAGGAGCTCAGCATAGCTTCTGAAATCAGAAAAGATTCCCTGGTGCTTTTTAAGTATCTTGCGGCATTCCTTCATGCGTGCAGGGTCTGCATTTTTGCCTGCTCCGGTGAAGACGGTAGCAGCAACGATCCTCATAAGATCCCGCTCCCAGAAGAAACCTTTTTTGACAGCATCCCTGTTGTCGGCCAACAGTTCACATTTTGTTCGTAATACGTCATTCATGTTCATTTCCCCTTTCTTTTTCCATACTTGCCAACAATTATATCAACAATAAAAAGACCTCTCAAGAGGAGAGGTCCCTAACAACGATAGATCTTGGAACGCCTTTTTGGGGGCTTTCCATGTGGACGGTAAATCCGTAGATGCCGTCAGAGAACAGGAAAGTGTGAGTTCCGTCTTTTTCACTAAGGACGGTTACTTCGGCCCTGCAGATGTTTATCTGGGGGAATGTGATCTTTGAGATGACATCCCTTGAAACCATCATTGCGGTTTCGGCCATCATTCTCTCTCTGGATTTGCTTTTTTTCATAGATGCATCGCCTGTTTCCACTGTCTGCTCCTCATCTTTATTTGAGGATGCGGGCAGTTCCATAAAATAGAGCTTAAGGCTCTCGATGCACAGGGATCTGCAGATTACAGAGGAGAAGAGATCAGATACCGCAAGGAAGAGAGCATATTCATACTGGAACTGCCTTGTTAAGGGGTTTTTATAGTTCCTGTCGAACTGTGAAGTGCCGGGGATCTCTACCTCGCTATAGGTTTTGATAGTTACTTTTTTTACTTTGTTCATGGCTTTTGTCTCCTTTTTTTAATGAATTTTGTAGTTTTCAAGGTCCAAAAACCGCAATTAAAAAGACTGATATTGCGGTAGAGAAGGGCATGGTTATCCCGCGCTCTCTCTTTATTAACCTTCTATATCAGTCTTTTTTATTTGCCCCACCGGGCTTGTATGTATTCATTTTACCAAATTGCATCCCGGGAGCAATAAACCGTGGGTTTATTTTCAGCTGCGCAAAAATGGTGTATAGTATACAAGCACCAAAAATATAAATCTTATAAAATCCAAAAAGCCGCCGATAAATTAAGCGGCGGTAATTTTACAAAGATGCCGGATAAGAACTTCTATTTGGCGATTCCGGACCTTTATAGATTTTCATTATTGCTGCATAATTGTTTCACTAAGAGCGACACAGCACATTCTAAAAATAATAAATAGCCTTGCATCCTTTAGAGGCAGAGGTGCCAAATGCCGGCGGCAGAGGATGCTGTAACTGAAACCTAAACCATCAAACAGCTTACACTAAGGAGGCAAAATCTTATGACCAACTATTTCTCAATAAGACTGGACACCAAGGCTACAGGAGCCAAGATCAAGCAGCTTCGGACAGAGAATCACATAAAGGTATCAGAACTGGCAGAGATGCTCAGCAGTTCTGAAAATGCCATCTTCAAGTGGCAAAGGGGAGACAGCGTTCCCACAATAGACAACTTAATAGTACTGAGTGTGATCTTTAACACACCGATAGATGAGATAATTCAGAGAGAAGAAGAGGCCCTTGAGCCTCTTCTTCCCTTTTGCGGTAAAATACCTGAAGATGAAAATGCACCTATGGTTGTGATACTATAACGGTAGAAAATTCAGACAGGAGATTATCTAATATGAGAATACAGTATTACGGAAATCCCAATTCAGATACAGTGATCATTCAGCCTGCAGACATCAGGGATGATTCGCCGGAAAGTGAGCTTGCGCTCATAAAAGAGAATACGGGAAAAGACATACTGATAGCAGCGGTCTTTGTGGATGACTGGAACAATGATCTGTCGCCCTGGGAAGCCCCGGCTGTGTTCGGAAATGAGAATTTTGGCTGCGGCGCCGCAGGAACCCTGGATTATATCATTAATGATGTGCTCCCTGAAATTATGTCTCCTGGCAAAAAAGATAGCGATGAAAGAAAAGCCGCAACAAAAAAGCTCTACCTGGGTGGATATTCCCTGGCAGGGCTGTTTAGTCTGTGGGCCGCATATAACACGGATAAATTTGACGGGATAGCCGCAGTATCACCATCTGTCTGGTTCCCCGGATTTATGGAATATGTGGAAGGAAACAAGATCCTGACCCCAAAGGTGTATCTTAGCATAGGCGATAAAGAAGAAAAAGTCAGAAGCAGTGTGATTTCCAAGGTAGGAGACAACCTCAGGGAAATCCACAGGCTTCTGACATCTTTGAACATTGAAACTACGCTTGAATATAATCCCGGTAATCATTTTAGAGACCCGGATATCCGGGTCTCTAAAGGATTTTCTTACTTGATATTATGATACATGAATATTCTCAATCCATGACTTGATGTCTGATACTCCCAGCAGCTTCTCGTAACCTTCTCCTGAAGGAACAACAAGGGTAGGAGCCTGCATGATACCGTATTTCTCCACAA
The DNA here is from genome assembly GCF_000526935.1 of Butyrivibrio sp. FCS014. Classification (GTDB taxonomy): domain Bacteria; phylum Bacillota; class Clostridia; order Lachnospirales; family Lachnospiraceae; genus Butyrivibrio. The sequence continues at coordinate 167,988 of NZ_JAHA01000003.1, forward strand.
GATCGGGATTTTCGTTGGCATCAAGAGTCTTGTAGATAACGCCGGCCTTGTCCAGGAGAGATCCTGCAATCTTGCAGTTAGGACAGGTCTGAGTCTTGAACAGCATAACTGTATTGGTAGTAAGGTTAGCTGCATTCTCTTTGGAATCTGAGTTCGACTTCTTAACAGACGCCTCTACAAAATCAACTTTCCTTGGGCCTTGGTGGGTAAGCTTGGAGTGGCCGATGTTGTAAACGCGGCGATCCTTGTACTCCTGAGCCTTTCCGTCATTCCAGTTTGCAACAGGGCGGTAGTAGCCGGTGATTCGGCTGTAAACCTCTGTCTTTGCTCCGCAGTGAGGACAAACGGTCTGCTCACCTGCAAGGTATCCGTGCTCCTTACATACTGAGTATGTAGGTGACATTGTGTAGTAAGGAAGCTTGTAGTTCTCTGCAATCTTTCTAACAAGGGTAGCGGCTGCCTTCCAGTCGGGAAGCTTCTCTCCAAGGAATGCATGGAATACTGTTCCTGATGTATAAAGTGTCTGCAGCTCATCCTGAATATCAAGTGCTGAGAATATATCCTCAGTAAATCCTACAGGAAGATGAGATGAGTTGGTGTAGTAAGGTGTACCGTTCATGTTTGCAGTGATGATATCGGGATAGAGCTCCTTGTCATGCTTAGCAAAGCGATATGTGGTAGACTCTGCAGGTGTTGCCTCAAGGTTGTAAAGATCTCCGTCATATTTCTCCTGATAATCGGAGAGACGCTCTCTCATGTGATTGAGAACTGCCTTTGAGAATTCCTGAGTCCTCTCATCTGTCATATCAGCTCCGAGCCACTTTGCATTAAGGCCAACCTCGTTCATGCCGATAAGGCCGATGGTTGAGAAGTGGTTTGAGAAGGTTCCCAGGTATCTCTTGGTATAAGGGTAAAGTCCCTGATCAAGGAGTCTTGTGATAACCTGTCTCTTGGTATGAAGACTTCTTGCAGCAACATCCATAAGGTGATCAAGTCTCTTGTAGAAGTCAGCCTCATCGGATGCCAGGTATGCGATCCTGGGCATATTGATGGTAACAACACCGATAGATCCTGTTGACTCGCCGGAACCGAAGAATCCGCCGGATTTCTTGCGGAGCTCTCTGAGGTCGAGACGAAGTCTGCAGCACATGGAACGAACATCTGAAGGCTCCATGTCGGAGTTGATATAATTTGAGAAATAAGGTGTGCCGTACTTGGCGGTCATTTCGAAGAGGAGCTTGTTGTTCTCGGTCTCGCTCCAATCAAAATCACGTGTTATTGAATAAGTAGGGATAGGATACTGGAATCCACGTCCGTTGGCATCGCCTTCGATCATGGTCTCAAGGAATGCCTTGTTGACCATATCCATTTCCTTCTGGCAATCGCCATAAGTGAAGTCAAGTTCCTTGCCTCCAACTATTGCGTTGAGGTTCTTAAGGTCAGCGGGTACAGTCCAGTCTAAGGTGATGTTTGAGAAAGGCGCCTGAGTTCCCCATCTTGAAGGAGTGTTTACGCCGTAAACAAAGGACTGAACACACTGCTTAACTTCCTTATAGGAAAGGTTGTCAACCTTAACAAAAGGTGCAAGATATGTATCAAAGGATGAGAATGCCTGAGCACCGGCCCATTCATTCTGCATGATTCCAAGGAAGTTGACCATCTGATTTGCAAGTGTTGACAGATGGTTGGCGGGAGATGAAGTTATCTTGCCGGGAACACCGCCAAGACCTTCCTGGATCAGCTGCTTAAGACTCCAGCCAGCGCAGTAGCCTGTGAGCATGGAAAGGTCATGAATATGGATTGCGGCTGATCTGTGGGCGTTTGCTATCTCTTCGTCATAAACTTCTGAGAGCCAGTAGTTAGCTGTGATGGCTCCTGAATTGGACAGGATAAGTCCGCCAACAGAGTAGGTTACTGTAGAGTTCTCTTTAACTCTCCAGTCGTTGATCTTAAGATAATCGTCAACAAGGTCCTTGTAGTTAAGAAGGGCAGAGTTGACGTTACGAACCTTCTCACGCTGCTTACGATAAAGAATATATGCCTTTGAAACATCAGAGTAGCCGGATTCGGAAAGCACCTTCTCTACGCTGTCCTGGATCTCCTCTACGGTGATCTTGCCATCTTTTACCTTAGCCTCGAAATCTGAAGCTACCCTCAGAGCGATAAGGTCGATGACGCTTGAGTGATAATCTTTCTCAAGGGCAACGAAAGCTTTGGTTATAGCTGCAGAGATCTTGGAAATATTAAACTCCGCAATTGTTCCGTCTCTTTTTACTACCTGATACATAATAATCCCCCTACAAATGATGTTGTGGCTATTTTCGATAGATAAACCATATCATAATTGTTAATCTGTGTCAATATATTGATAAACGAAAAAACATAAACACAATATATTGTGGTTTGATGTCAAATTCCCCGGATCTTCGCAGAAGGCACATATTCTCTGACAGTCTCCAGGAAAAGAGCCATCTCTTCCTCGGAAGGACTCGAAAGAGCCTTGTCAGGTACGGTATCCCGCTCCACAAACTGCTGAAGATAGTATGCTTTGGCGCCTTGTATCCATTTGCCAATCTCAACAAAACTTTCCTTATTATGGAGCTCTTTTACCACGGTAGTGCGGAACTCGTAGTCGGGAGCGCTATTCATGATGATACGGACGCTTTCTTTGATATTGTCAATATTAAGGTTTGAAACTCCCGATGTGACACTATATCTTGTGGGAGAATTCTTTATGTCCATGGCAACATAATCCGCAAGCCCTCTTTCAAGAAGCTGCGAAAGCCGCTCCGGGTGGCATCCGTTGGTATCCAGCTTGATGAGATAACCCATTTTACGTATCTTTTCCATAAAGACATCGATGTCCGGCCGCATCAGAGGCTCACCTCCGGTTATCGCTACACCGTCAAGCAGTCCCTGCCTCTTTTTCAGGAAGAAAAAAAGCTCCTCCTCGTCCATTACAGGCTGCGCGGTGCCGTCCACCAGCTCAAAATTGTGGCAGTAGGGGCACCTTAGATCGCACCCCGCAAGAAACACCGTGCAGGCCACATGTTCAGGGTAATCCAAAAGGGTCATTTTCTGTAAACCATGAATCAACATATTGTTTCTCCTTAACTAAAATCATAGGGAATATGCGCCTATCTAGTATATCAAAAAAAGCCATATCGTGATAACATAGAAAACGAGGTGTTGAAAAATGGCAGCCAAAACTTCGGACTTTAATGTCAAACAAAGACAATTGAATGAAGATATTACCAGCGGCAATTTTAAGCCCTGTTACCTATTATATGGAGAAGAGGCGTACCTTCGTTTCCAGAATCGCGACAAGCTCCTTAAGGCCCTGTCCTGCGATGCAAGTTCCATGAACTTCAACAGATACAAGGGCAAGGATATAGTCCCCGGAGAAGTGATAGACATGGCAGAGACCATGCCGTTTCTTGCGGAGAAGAGAGTGATCCTTATTGAGGACAGCGGCTTTTTCAAGGAGGGATGCCCTGAACTTGCAGAGTATCTCAAGTCTCCGGCAGATACGGTGATCTTTATTTTTGTGGAGCAGGAGCTGGATAAGCGCAAGGATATGTTCAAGGCGGTTTCCAAGCTTGGATTTGAGATGGAATGTGAGATCCAGACCGAGGATACCCTCTACAGATGGATAAAGAGCAGATGCGCAAACGAGGGAAAAGAGATATCGCCAAGAGCCCAGGCCCTTCTTGTGGAGCGGGTCGGTACCGACATGTCAAACATAGCAACTGAAATTGAAAAGCTTGTGTGCTATTGTATCGACAGGCCTTCCATTACAGAAGACGATATTGAGGCTGTCTGCGCCCATTACCTTACCAGCAGGATATTTGCCATGACCGATGCCATATCCGAGAGGAATCAGAGAAAGGCTATCGAGCTCTATTACGATATGCTGGCGCTGAAGGAACCGCCGGCCAAGATACTGGCCATGATTACCAGGCAGTTCAACATTATGTACCAGGTCAAGGAACTTAATGACAGGGGCGTTGACAGATCCACCATTGCAAGTGCAGCCAAGATCCAGCCCTTCTTTGTACAGAAGTATCTCAATTGGGCAAGAGGCTACAGCTTCAAAGAACTTAAGGATACCCTGGAGCTGTGTGCTTCCCAGGACGAAGCCGTTAAGACCGGCAGGCTGGACTATGTTATCGCAGTTGAAATGGTGATAGTCAAATGCAGCAGAGCAAACAAGGCAGGTTGACATTGAAATAACAGATTCTTTATCTTATAATATGCAGATGTGTGACCGACGGTCACAGAGAGGGGAAAACAGTGGAAAGACCAAGACCGCAGGAAATCTACAGACATTTTAAGGGCAATCTTTATCAGATCGTGACCATAGCCATCCATTCCGAGACAAGAGAAGAGATGGTGGTGTATCAGGCGCTGTATCCGGATTTCAAGACCTATGTAAGGCCTCTTGATATGTTCATGTCAGAGGTAGACAGGAACAAGTATCCGTCAGCAAGACAGAAGATGCGCTTTGAGAAGGTTACAGACCTTGAGCCCGCACCGGCACCTGAATTTAAGAGCACGCCTGCACCTGAATTTAAAAGCGAGGAGCCTTCATCTGAAAATGAGTCTGTAAGGACCGGCGATGTCATGAGCAAGAGCCTGGACGAGGAAGCCAAGGATCTTAACCTTGATCCGTTGGTGATCCAGTTCATGGATGCGGATCTTGCCGCTGAGAAGCTTGATATTCTGGCAAGACTCAGGCCCACAATAACAAATGATATGATTGATATCATGGCTTTGTCTGTGGGAGTGGTTGTCAATGAAGGGGATGTTTACGACAGGTATGTGGACCTTCGAAACTGCCTTTCGGCAATCGAGAAGTTTGAGAGCAAGAGATTAAGGGATTAATGAAAAAGGATTAAGGAATTAAGGAGTCGGAATTATGAAATTACTGTCAATTGCAGTTCCCTGCTACAACTCGCAGGACTACATGTCAAAGTGTATCGATTCATTGCTTGTGGGCGGTGAAGAGGTTGAGATCCTCATTGTAGATGACGGTTCCAAGGACAGAACCGCAGAGATCGCAGATGAGTACCAGGCCAAGTACCCTACAATCTGCAGAGCGATCCACAAACCCAACGGCGGACACGGTTCAGCTGTAAACGCCGGTATCGAGAATGCATCAGGTCTCTTCTTCAAAGTAGTGGACTCTGATGACTGGGTAAAAGAGATAGCTTACAGAAAGATCCTCAGCACACTGGCAGAGCTTGCCGGCGGAGACAGACAGCTGGATCTTCTTATCAGTAACTTTGTATATAACAAGGTGGGAGAGAAGCGCCACAAGGTTATGCGCTACAACACCATGTTCCCCATCGAGCAGATGTTTACCTGGAAGGATGTTAAGAGGACTCCCAAGGGACATTATCTTCTTATGCATTCCGCTATTTACAGGACCAAGCTCCTTAGACAGTGCGGACTTAAGCTTCCTGAGCATACCTTCTACGTTGACAATATCTATGTTTTTAACCCGCTTCCTTTTGTTAAGAACATGTATTACCTGGATGTAAACTTCTATTATTACTACATCGGAAGAGAAGACCAGTCCGTAAATCAGAAGATCATGCTCTCCAGGATCGATCAGCAGATCAGGGTAAACAAGCTGATGGTTGATTACTACGTAGAGAACATCGGAATGATCAGAAGCCGCAAGGAACTCAACAAGTACATGTTCAATTACCTTGAGATCATTACCGCCATTTCCTCAGTCCTTCTTATAACTGAGGATACAAAGGAGAACCTCGCCAAGAGACAGGAGCTCTTAAATTACATCAGGGAAAAGAGTGTTCCGCTGTACCTCAAGATCAGATACAGTATCGAGGGTAACTACATTTATCTTCCCGGTAAGGGCGGCAGAAAGATAACTCTTGCAGGCTATAAGCTTCTGCAGAGAATATTCCATTTCAACTGATATTATTGTAATTTTACATGAAGAATTTACGTTTAACAGAGATATTATGTTAATTTTGAACATTTACACTAAAAGATAAAGTGCTAAAATAATCTTTAAAATGTAGATGTAAACTAGTTTATTTTACTTGAACGTTTTTTGAGGAGTATTATGAAAAAGAAATATGAAATGTGGACGGGGAGAACTGTCGACAGAGAGCTGGGCAGAGATCTTTTCAGACTCGCGCTGCCTATTCTCTTTTACGCACCGTTTTATCTTATCTGGTTCGTATACATAGAGAAGCACACCTTTGCGCACTACTCCATCATCCATACAGCTGTTGATGACATGATCCCCTTCGTTGAGGCTTTTGTCATCCCCTATTATATGTGGTTTGCTTATGTTTCGGTTGTCCTTTTGTTCTTTATGTTCTCGCTGGATGTTGAGGACTACTACAAGAATTTTATTTTCCTGGCAACCGGAATGACAATTTTCCTTATAGTATCAACACTGTTTCCCAATATGCATCAGCTTCGTCCCATGGTTATGCCAAGAGACAACGTGTTTACACAGCTGGTGGGAGTGATCTACAGAACTGATACATCATCAAATCTCTGGCCCAGCATTCATGTTTATAACTCCATTGGGACCATGATCGCTATCCATCACAGCAAGAGATTTGGTAAAGTCGGGAAGATTGTAGGAGACGTTATAGGAATCTCCATTATCCTTTCCACACTGTTTATCAAACAGCACTCAGTATATGATGTTATAACAGCCTTCATCATGGCCATCATTTTCTATCTGCTGTTTTACCACACATCTCTTCTTGAGAGCTTCTGCACAAAGCAGGAGGAGAGAGTGGCAGTGAGAGCTTAACCCACAGGTACATAATTAAAGCGCACAGGCTTTTGGCCGGTGCGCTTTTTGCATGCTCAATGGGACGTAATTTCTGATTTGGAAAAAGAGTCATCAGATCATTAAATGCAGCTTTTGCCTGAGACATTCCAGGGTGATGTTGTCTGACTTTACGGAAACCTCTCCGTCGGTGTGGACCCAAAGAGGCTCGGCGGTCTTAATGGTCACTTTCCTTGCGGTGTAGTGATAAACACCCTTGAATCTGTAGTGCTTGCCAAAGTATGCAAAGGGAAGGGCCCTGAACATGGCAGGCTTGGTCATGTTTCCGATAACACACAGATCAAAGAGACCGTCGGTAAGATCCGCGGTGGGAGTCATGTTAAAGCCACCACCCTCGTAGTGATGTATCATGGTGGCAACAAAGAGGAAGTGATCAAGATGAACTGTGGTGCCGCAATCAAGTTCAATATCACATGGTATCTTTTTGGCCCCAAGAAGCTGCCTGATAGCGATACTTCCATAGGTTAGTTTTCCAAGGCCGAGTTTATTGAAAAAGTTCTTGGTTCCCGAGCTTAATGCTTCTTCACATACTGCTGCATCAAAGCCAATACCGGAACTTACATCAAATATTCTGACATCGGATACATTCTCTTCGTGAAGTCTTGAGTAGGTATCAGACATGCTGTTGTAGGTAAGGCGGCCCAGGTCCAGGGATCTTAGCTCTTTTCCCTCAACAATTCTGTCTACAAGTTCCTGAGGATCCTTGGGAAGATCCAGATCTCTTGAAAAATCGTTGCTGGATCCAATGGGAATATATCCAACAAGCACCTTATCAAAGTCATCTATTCCGTTTATGGCTTCGTTGAGGGTTCCGTCTCCTCCAAGAACAACTATCTTAAGAGGAAGATCCGAGGGTTCACTTTCTGCGGAAGTGATCTGATGGGCCAGCTCGGTGGCGTGCCCCGGTCCCTTTGTAAATGCAGCTCGAAATTCCAGTCCCCTGTCTTTAAAGCTCTTTTCCAGCTTTTTCCATATTTCTTTTCCCTTGCCCGATCGGGCCGAAGGATTGACTATACAGTAATACATATATGAAACTCCCTTGTTAATTTGTGATTTTATTCTCTAGAATTGTATCACAAAAATGGATACTTATTTTTAAATTTTACGGGTAGAATTTTGCCGGATTGTGTGATACGATAAGCAGGATGTTTGTACTTTAACGCATTAAACTGTAAAAAGATAATATTTCGGGAGGAAAAGGGAATGTATTCATTGGAAGAAGTCAGAAAAGTTGACCCTGAGATTGCCGCTCTTATAGAGGAAGAGCTGGCACGTCAGAACGATCACATCGAGCTGATCGCATCGGAGAACTGGACCAGCAAGGCTGTTATGGCTGCTATGGGCAGTCCTCTTACCAACAAGTACGCTGAGGGTCTTCCGGGGAAAAGATACTACGGCGGATGTTACGTTGTTGATAAGGTAGAGAACATCGCCCGTGACAGAGCCAAGGAGCTGTTTCACTGCGATTACGCCAACGTTCAGCCTCATTCAGGTGCACAGGCCAACCTGGCAGTTCAGTTTGCACTTCTTAAGCCCGGTGACACAGTAATGGGTATGGACCTTAGCCAGGGCGGTCACCTTTCACACGGAAGCAGTGCCAATATTTCAGGAACCTATTACAACGTCATTTCCTACGGCGTTGATGATAACGGAATCATTGACTACGATAATATGTACAAGATGGCAGTAGAGCACAAGCCCAAGCTCATCATTGCAGGTGCTTCCGCTTACTGCAGAATAATCGACTTCAAGAAGTTCAGAGAAGCAGCTGATGCCTGCGGCGCAGTTCTCATGGTAGATATAGCTCATATCGCAGGACTTGTTGCCACAGGACTTCATCCCAGTCCCTTCCCTTATGCGGATGTTGTGACCACCACGACACATAAGACCTTAAGAGGACCCAGAGGAGGACTTATCCTCTGGAATCAGGAGGCTCAGGACAAGTACAAGTTCAACAAGGCTGTATTCCCCGGAATCCAGGGCGGCCCTCTTGAGCATGTTGTTGCAGCCAAGGCTATCTGCTTTAAAGAAGCTCTTTCTCCCGAATTTAAGACATATGCCCAGAACGTTGTGGACAATGCAAAGGCTCTTTGCAACGGCCTGATGAGCCGCGGTATCAAGATCGTTTCCGGCGGCACAGACAATCACCTTATGCTGGTAGATCTTACAAACTTCGGCCTTACCGGCAAGGAAGTTGAGGCATGGCTTGATGATGCTCATATCACAGCCAACAAGAACACAATTCCCAACGAGCAGCAGTCACCCTTTGTTACCAGCGGAATCCGTCTTGGAACTCCTGCAGTTACCACAAGGGGCATGAATACTGAGGATATGGACAAGATCGCCGAAGCTATCTCAATTGTTATCAAGAACAAGGGAGAGAAGAACGACGAGGCAAGAGCAATTATTAAAGAACTGACAGACAAATATCCTCTGGACTGATGGTCAGAAAATAAAGTGTGTCTGAATTGAAAATATTACAAAACGCGTAATAAATAGAATCCTATAATATGTCGGGTGAATGTGCTGAATTGTATAAAAAGAATATACAATTCAAATAAATAACAGAAAATGGCACAATTCACCCGACATATTCTAAATAATTAAAAGAATTTCTGAAAATGTATTGACAAATCATGACCGGCTGATATAATAAAATCATCAAAAGGAACTTATAAGTTATCCAAAAAAATACTTCTCCACGATAATATAGATGACGAACGGAAATCGGGGAGAAAGAAAGGCAGGTACACTCCAAAGGGATAGATAGTTAAAATATTCAAGGAAAGGATGGTACACTCCACCAAATTATTAAGCGAGTAATATAGATCATAAGAAGTAAGAAGTACAAGAAATAGAACGACAGCACTTCAAGTACATGAATAGGTGGTTCGGGCAATACTAAATATATTGCAACCACAGCATATGAATGCAAAGGTTAATGGAAAGATGAGGCTGAGAAATTGGAGGATGGTCCGTTGGACGTAAAAACAATAGAATTAGATGAGTACTCGGCATAAGGGCAGAAGCAGGTAATATAGATGAAGCTTCTGCCCTCGATTATTGTCCGGAACTATGTTACAATATCCCTTAAGAAAAAAGTTTTGGGTTGTGGGGAAAACAATGGCGAGATTAGAAGAACAGGATTTTGATGAAAAGAGGCTGGCTCGAAGGCAAAGAAGGAAACAGAGCCAGCTTATTGCATATATAACACTTGCGGTGACATTGCTGGTTATTATCGGTGGCATTGCCGCCGGCGTACACTTTTTGAGAGCTGCCTTTAAGAAGGCACCGGCAGAGAGCGAGGTAGCACAGCAGGTGACGGAGGCAGAACAGGAGCCTCAGGAGATTGTCATAGAGACTCCGGAGGAACCTGAGCCTCAGGAGATGAGCCAGGACGATCTTCTTAATGAGGTGGTTGAATCGTGTATTTCAGAAATGCCTCTTGAAGATAAGGTGGCGGGTCTTTTCATAGTAACCCCGGAGCAGCTTACGGGAGTCGCAACGGCAGTAAAGGCCGGCAGCGGAACACAGGAAGCTCTTGGCAATTACGCAGTGGGCGGAATTGTTTATTCAGCCAAGAACATCAAATCAGAAGAGCAGATAAAGGAGATGCTGCAGGCAACAGCATCCATGAGTAAGTACCCTATATTTACAGCTGTATTTGAAGAGGGAGCACAGTCTTCTTCGGTAACCTCCTCCATAGGAGTTGAAGGTGTATCCGAGATCACAGATGCCGATTCTGCAGGATACAGTGCAGGTGCCATCGGATCTGCTCTTTATCAGTACGGATTTAATCTTGATATAGCCCCAAATATGGGCATTACGGAAGGTTCACTTTACGGAACCGATGTTGCTTTGGTAAGAGATATTACAACTTCTATGATTACAGGGATCCAGGAGTCAGGTGTTTCAGCCTGTGCCTATGCATTTCCTTTAAAGGGCGATACATCTGCGGCAATGGCTACCAGTGATGCCACCAAGGATCAGCTGGTGGTTGGCGAGTATGAGGTATTCAAGGGAGCGATAGATAATGGCGGCGTTAACGCCATTATGGTTTCTAATATTTCCCTTCCCGAGCTGACAGGTGACAATACACCGGCATCACTCTCAGAGAAAGTCATTCAGGAAGAACTCAGAGGAACCCTTGGTTTTGGAGGAATTGTAATCACGGATTCTCTTAGTGAGGGCGCCATCACAGAGTATTACACCCCATCAGAGGCGGCTATAGCAGCCGTTAAGTCCGGTGCAGACATGATCTATCTTCCTCAGGATTTTACCCAGGCTTACGATGGACTTCTTGCTGAGGTCAAGGACGGAAGCATAAGCGAAGAGCGCATAAATGAATCACTTCGCCGCATTTACAGGATCAAATATTCAGATCGTATCGACCAGATTTCAAATTGATCATTACCCTCCGGCAGAATGTCGGAGGTTTTTTTGCCACGAGGTACTTAAGTTCGTATATAATATTAAGAAGAAGTTCAGGAGGTGTTAACTAATGGGAACAGATGAGAAGAAATTATTAAATGAGGATGTACTTGAAAATGTCAGCGGCGGACTTTTAAAGGCTTCTGATGAGCTTTCACAGAAAAAAGCAGCTTTTGAGAAGGCCTGGGACCTTCTGGGGCTTGATGCCAAGGGATTTTCCGGAATGAGAATGGCTCAGCTTTTTGACGATTGGGAGCTGGCCGGCTTTAAGCCTGATGCTGTAGCATTTTTGAAGGCACAGCTTCTTTCCTGAGAAACATATTTTTAAGAGCAGACGGCAGTGGTCGATTCTTTTGACCACTGCCGTTTTTTCATGATAAAGTATTAAAAAGATATCGAAAAACGGGAGGAAAAGCCTATGGCAGATGGAAGAGGTCACGGGGGACCCTTTGGCAGGGCGTATATGACTGAAGAAGAGAAGGCAAACCAGCCAAAGATCACATTTGCACTTGTAAAAAGAGTAATGTCATACTTAAAGCCTTACGTGTTGCAGCTTCTTCTGGTCATGGTATGCATTCTGATATCTTCGATCCTGAAGCTTTTGCCCTCTATCATCACCGGCAAAATCGTGGATGAGGGACTTATCGGCAGGAATCTTCGTGCCCTGGTCTATTACATACTGGCTTCACTTCTTGCATCCTTTATGGGAAATCTCATAGGTGTTGCGGAGAGCTATCTCAACAACTGGATCGCACAGCATATCACCTACGATATGAGAAACCAGATGTTCAGACATCTTCAGCGCATGTCACAGCGTTTTTTCACCAATAATAATCAGGGCGACATCATTACCAGAATGACCAGTGATATCGCCGGCGTTGAGACGGTGATCGCAAGCACCTTTACATCCATCATCTCCAATATCATGACCCTTACGGTGGCTCTTGTTGCCATGTTCCAAAGAAACTACCTGCTGGCCATAATCGGTATTATCATCGTACCTCTTTTTACCATACCAACAAGAAGGGCCGGCAAGACCAGGTGGACTCTTACAAGAGAATCTCAGGCCTGTAACGATGAGATCAACGGGATACTTAACGAGACCATGTCAGTCAGTGGTCAGCTTCTGGTAAAACTCTTTGGAAAAGAGGAGTATGAGTACGAAAGATACTCCAAGGCCAACGATAAGATGGTCAAGCTCAACATCAGAGAGAAGCTCGCCGGCCGCTGGTTCTTTGTGGTGCTTCATACCTTTACCAGCATAGGCCCCATGCTGATCTATCTTGTTGGCGGCATTTTGATGATCAATCACGGAGCGAACCTGACTGTTGGTGATATCACCGTTATGGTGGCGCTTCTTGGACAGATGTACATGCCGGTGAATTCACTTCTCAACATTCAGGTGGACTGGATGAGGTCCATGGCTCTTTTCTCAAGGATATTTGAGTACTTCGACATGGAGGTGGAGGTCAAGGATCCTGAGAATCCCACAAACCCAAACCTTCGTCACGGAAATATAGTCTTTGACCACGTGCATTTCTCCTATGATGAGTCAAAAGAAATATTGAAGGACATAAATTTTACTCTGAAAAACGGGGACTGTATTGCTATTGTAGGGCCTTCGGGCTCCGGCAAGAGCACCATAATAAACCTTATACCAAGGCTCTACGATGTAGGAAGCGGGCGCATCAAGTGGAACGGCATAGATATAAGGAATATGAGCCTTAATCACCTGCGGGAAGGTATCGGAGTGGTATCCCAGGAGAACTACCTCTTTAATGGCACCATAAGAGAGAATCTTCTGTATGCAAAGCCCGATGCCACTGAGGAAGATATGATAGAAGCCTGCAAAAAGGCCAATATCTATGACTTTATTGAGAAGCAGGAGAAGGGCCTTGATGCTATGGTGGGCAACAGGGGACTTAAGCTCTCGGGCGGTGAGAAACAGCGTATAGCCATTGCGAGAGTTCTTTTAAAGGATCCGGCTCTTTTTATCTTCGACGAAGCAACCTCGGCTCTTGATTCCATTTCGGAGAGCAGGATCCAGGAGGCTATAGAGCCCATCATTGAAACCAGGACCAGTATTCTTATCGCCCACAGGCTTTCAACTATCCTTGAGGCGGATGAGATCCTGGTGGTGGATGATGGCCGGATCGTTGAAAGAGGCCAGCACAGTGAGCTTGTAAAAGCCGGGGGTGTTTATCAGAGACTTTATGAAACCCAGTTTTCAAAGGCATTAGTTGGCGATAACGAAGAATAATCCACGGTTTTCCTTTGTGCAAAAAAGATGGTATAATCGAAATACCGATTCATTTCTTATGAGAGAAGGAGAACTATATATGAAGATAAGGAGAATATTAGCTGCATTAACCAGTATCTTAAGTGTTTGCATGCTGTCTACAACTGTGTATGCGGGGGCATCAGAGTTGACAGGACTTGAGATAAGCGATTCCATTGCAAGCCAGAGACCTGTGGCCATCATGGTGGACAACGAGAAAAAGGCACTCAAACACTACGGAACAGCCGAGGCAGACATTGTTTATGAGATCATGAACAGTACAGCCAATGGCCGTATCACAAGGCTTATGTGCATCTATAAGGACTGGGCAAATCTTGGCCAGACCGGTAGCATCCGTAGCGTACGTACCACAAACGTAATGTTGGCAGATGAGTACAATGCAGTTCTCATTCACGACGGCGGCCCTTTCTACATCAATTCATATCTGGCTCAACCCTACGCAGCACACCTCAGCGGCGGTTTTTCCAGAATTAAGAATGGCAAACCGAGAGAGTTCACAGAGTACTGCTTTGGTTCAGAACTTGTAAGCAGATTTGCAAAGGCAGGTCTTCCTACAACTTATACCATCGGACTTGAGAGAAACTCCCATTTCAACTTCTACGGAGAAGACACATTGCTGCAGGGCGGAAGTTCTGCTGTCAACATCGATATGGGCGCTATCTTCGTTCATAACAAAAGCAGACTGGCTTATAATCCGGGAACAAGAACCTATGATTACTATGATTACGGCACAATCCATACTGATGCAGAGGATGGACAGGTTTTGACATTCAAGAATGTCATCCTTCAGAATGTATCATTCACTCAGCTGGATCCCAACGGATATCTTACCTACAATGTTATCGGTTCAGGAAGCGGCTATTACATCACAAACGGCGCAGTTATTCCTATCACCTGGAAGAAGAACAGCGAGACCGGATTCACACGTTACTACAACGCATCCGGTGCCGAGATCTCCATCAATAAAGGAAAGACTTACATCGGTATCCTTCCTTCCGATACCTGGGGAAGCCTTATTATCAACTGATAGAATTTTGAAGATATGAACAGAGCAGCCTCGCTGATCAAAAGATCATGCGGGGCTGTTTTTTGTTACGGAAATATCTCCTGAATCTGAAAGTCGAAATCCGGAATCCTTTCTCATGGTTTGGTCTTGTCATTGAAAACATTTGTTCGTATAATGTTGTCAGAACAAATGTTTGCGAAATAGTGCAGCTGCAGATGATATTTATGATGATTTGAAAATTCAGGAGATTTAAAATGCAGGATTTACTGGAGCAATTAAATGATGCGCAGAAAGAGGCGGTGACCACAACCGAAGGGTACGTCAGGGTCATAGCAGGAGCCGGAAGCGGCAAGACAAGGGCGCTTTCTGCCCGTTTTGCTTATCTTGTAAACGGCCTTGGAATCATGCCGGGACATATTCTTTGCGTTACCTTTACCAATAAATCAGCCAATGAGATGAGGCAGAGGATACACAGGCTTACGGGAGACAATGACACCGGATATATCAATACCTTCCACGGCTTCTGCGTCTCGGTCCTTCAGGAGGATTCCCATGCGGTGAGCTATCCCAAGAACTTCCTGGTCCTTGATAACTCTGATATCGACGATATGCTTAAGATCATCTACGAGGAGAGGGGATTATCTCTTCGGGATATGACCTTCAGCTCAGCAAGGGACATGTTCGAGATACGTAAGATCTTTGAGGAGCCCGAGTACTACCTTGATATGCTTACCATGCCCCTTGATACTCTCAAGGACAAATATGATTCAGCCACAGAGGTTAAGGACATTCTCTTTTACGGGTATCTTTATCAGGAGAAGAAGTGCTTTGGCCTTGATTACAACGATCTTATCAAATTCAGCCTGTATATATTCAAGGAGAACCCCGATATCAGGCTCAAGTGGCAAAAGCGCCTTGAGTACATCATGATCGATGAATTTCAGGATATTGACAGTCTTCAGTATGAACTAATGGATGTTCTTGCGGGTTATCACAAGAATCTTTTTATCGTGGGAGATCCCGACCAGACCATCTATACCTGGAGAGGCGCCAATGTTAAATATCTTCTGGATTTTGACAAACAGTATCCGGGCGTTAAGACAATTCTCATGAATGACAATTACAGATCTACTCCCCAGATCCTGAAGGCTGTCAATTCCCTTATTGACAAGAATCGCTTCAGGGTTAAGAAGGATCTGGTTCCTACTCTGCCGGACGGGGAGAGTGTGCTCTGCCATCTGGCTCCCAATACGGCAGACGAGGCGGACTGGCTTACCGGGGAGATTCTGGCCCTTAAAGGGAGCGGCGTTCACTACAGGGACATGACCATCCTCTACAGAGCCCACTATGTCACAAGGACTGTGGAAGAGGGGCTTATGAAGGAGAAAATCCCCTATACCATTTATTCCGGAGTTCAGTTCTTTGGAAGACTGGAGATCAAGGATGCCTTATGTTACCTTCGTATGATCGTATATCGCGATGACATCTCCTTCAGGCGTATTGCCAACGTACCCAAGAGAAACCTTGGTAAAAGACGTATGGCTTTCCTGGAGGAATACGCCAGGGACCATAATTGCTCCCTCTATCAGGCTCTTTCGGAGAATCTTGATAATGAACTCATAAAGGGCACCAAGGCCGGTCAATTCATAGATCTGATAGAGAAGTTCTCGGGAAGCTATGAGGGACTTCCTGTATCGGAGGTCCTTGCCAAGATCCTAAATGAAAGTGGATACGAGAAAATGCTAAGGACAGAGGGAGCCCAGGAGAGACTTGATAACCTGGCGGAGCTCAAGCAGTCCGTCTTTGAATATGAGACCACCTGCGGAGAAGAGGTGGGTCTTGAGGACTACCTCAAGCACATAGCTCTTTTTACCAATGCGGATTCCGATGCGGGGCAGGAGGACAAGGTGAGGCTTATGACGGTTCATGCTGCCAAGGGCCTTGAGTTTCCTTATGTTTTCCTGTGCGGCATGAATGAGGGTATATTCCCTTCAAGGAAGGTCCATACCTTAGAGGGAATGGAGGAAGAAAGGCGTATTGCTTTTGTTGCCATGACAAGAGCCAAGAAGAGACTTTATATTTCCGAAGCGGGAGGCAATACCTTTGAGGGAATTCCAAGATATCCTTCAAGATTCATTATGGATATAGACCCGGAGCTTCTGGAATTTACCGAGAAGCCTGATGAGCGCATGATGACCGCGGTCAGGAAGTTTATCGAGAATGACTCAAGGCACCTTAAGGGGGCACAGAAACTGAATCTTCTTGAGAAGGGGCAGCGGGTGGAGCATGTTATTTTGGGAGCCGGGACCATCCTTGATATCAACACCGACGAGGAGAGCTATCTTATAAAGTTCGACGGGATGGAGACTCCAAGGCAGATATCCATGAAGGTAAGGCTAAAGCCACTGGACTAAAAGGGTATTTAAGGCGCTATATGGCTGCAGGGGCAGTTGCCTGCGGTATGGGCACTGCCTGCAGTATGTGCGGTTGCCTGCTTTGGGACCTTGTGCTAAAATGGGTACGAATCTTGATATTGACGACAATCGGTGCCTTCGACTGCAGTATTTATGCAGGGCCGAAGGGTAAAAGGGAAACAGGTTCAAGGCCTGTGCGATCTCGTCACTGTAGGAGAGGAGTCCGGAAGCGGTTCGCTTTTAGCGAAGTCACTGAGGAAACTTGGGAAGATTGCTGACGGATGATGATACTCAAGCCAGGAAACCTGCCGAATGTTCGGGTGCATTAGATCACGAGGAATTGGTCGTACCGGATGAAGGGCTTTAAGGCCTTTCTTTTTGGCGTCCATTTTCCGATGGGCGTTTTTTATTTGCAAGCAATATTGGGAAATAAGATACGAGGAGAGGAAAAATGAAAAAGAAACTATTTGGTATTATTATGGCAACAGTGCTTACTGCCTCCATGGCAGCGGGTTGCGGGAAGGCAGCCCCCGAAGCTGTTTCGGAGGATACTGAGACTGCTGCAGAGACAGATACGCAGCAGGAGCCTGCGGAAGTAGACGATCAGGCTGCAGCTGATGAGGTTGCCGCACTTATTGATGCAATTTATGTTCAGGAGAGAACCGAGACAACAGATGCTGACTGCGCAGCAGCAAAGGCTGCCTGGGATGCTCTTACAGATGCCCAGAAGGAGCTGGTCGAGGGCGAGAATGCAGATCCTGATTATTTCGGAAGAGATACAGGAGATGCCTCCAAGGATGATTCCCTTAATCAGGATGAGATTGGTGAAAACGAGATCCTTGTAGTAAGTTTTGGTACTTCCTTTAATGACAGCAGAGCTGAGGATATCGGAGGAATCGAGAAGGCTGTTGCAGCTGCTTTCCCTGACTGGTCAGTAAGAAGAGCTTTCACTGCTCAGATCATCATCAATCATGTTCAGGCAAGGGACGGTGAGTTCATTGACAACATGGATCAGGCTCTTGAAAGAGCAGTGAACAACGGGGTTAAGAACCTTATCGTTCAGCCAACACACCTTATGCATGGTGCAGAGTATGACGAGCTTGTTGATACCCTGGGAAATTACTCCGATAAGTTTGAAAATGTTTATGTATCAGAGCCTCTTCTTGGCGAGGTTGGCAAGGACGCCAGCATTGTCAATGATGACAAGAAGACCGTGGCAGAAGCTGTTGTAAAGGCTACAGTTGAGGAGTCTTCCTATGATTCTCTGGATGCAGCAGCGCAGGATGGCACAGCAATTGTCTATATAGGACACGGCACATCCCATGCAGCTAAGGTTACCTATTCCCAGATGCAGACTCAGATGAACGATCTTGGATATGAGAACGTATTTGTCGGAACCGTTGAGGGTGAACCTGAAGAGACTTCCTGCGAGAGCATCATCGATGCTGTTCATGAGGCAGGTTACACAAAGGTTGTCATGAGACCTCTTATGGTTGTTGCGGGAGACCATGCCAACAACGATATGGCAGGAGACGATGAGGATTCCTGGAAGTCATTGTTTAACACATCAGGATACTTCGAGAGTGTAGAATGCCAGATTGCAGGTCTTGGAAGAATAGAGGAGGTTCAGAAATTATATATCGATCACCTTAACAGTGTTTCCGGAAATTTTAATATTGCCGGCACTGATGGCAGTGCTTCCGGAGAACTTAAGGACGGAACCTACCTTGCAGACTTTGATACCGATGGTTCCATGTTCCATGTAAATGAAGTATGCGAGGGAAAGGGTACACTTACAGTTAAGAACGGCGAGATGACAATCCATATTGTTATGCCTTCAAAGAATACCGTAAGTCTCTTTGAAGGATCTGCCGAGGATGCCCAGAAGGACGGAGCAAAGCTCATCGAAGCTACCGTGGAGGAAGTAACCTACAGTGATGGTCTCACTGAAGAAGTAAATGCCTTTGACGTTCCCGTTCCCTATCTTGACAAAGAGTTTGATCTTGCCCTGGTAGGAACAAAGGGAAAGTGGTATGACCATAAGGTTAAGGTCTCAAATCCCGAAGCTGCGGAAGCTGCAGCAGATGTTAAGGATGGTGAGTACACCATAGAAGTTACCATGGAAGGCGGTTCAGGAAAGGCTACCATCGAGTCTCCCACAAAACTTGTGGTTAAGGGCGGCAAGATGACAGCAACTATTACCTGGAGCAGCCCCAACTACGACTACATGCTTGTAGACGGACAGAAGTATGAGCCGGTTAATACCGAGGGTAATTCCGTATTTGAGATCCCTGTAGGTGCTCTTGATAAGGATCTTACAGTGATAGGCGACACCACAGCAATGAGTAAGCCTCACGAGGTTGAGTACACACTCAATTTTAAATCCGACTCCATGAAGTGATAGTCAGATGGGAATAGCACCATAAATGAATCAAAAGTTATCTGATAGTTTTAAAAAAATATGTACAGCTCTTTTCCCGGCTCTTATCGCGCTGGTCCTTATGACCGCCTGCGGTAAGGGTCCGGATAGTGCTGTTACCACAAGCAGGAAGACCGGAGAGCTGGAGCTGAAATATGCTGACCAGCTCTTTGTGGATTTTTATGAGGGTGGATATACACATATCCATATTGAGGACGGCACGGATTATGTGCTTATTCCTGAGGGGCAAAGTGAGAGTGATCTTGGGCTTAGTAATCCTGTTATTATTCATCAGCCTCTTAAGGACATATATCTGGCAGCATCTTCCGCCATGGACTTTTTTGTGACTCTGGACAGCCTTGACAGTATAAAGAGCTGCTCCACCAGCGCCGCGGACTATTCCATAGACGAGGTCAAAAAAGCCATGGAAGAAGGAAGGATCGAGTACGTGGGCAAGTACAGTGCCCCGGATTATGAGCGCATCATAAGCTCTGACTGCAACATCGCCATAGAATCCACCATGATCACCCACAGTCCCGAGATAAAGGAAGAACTCACAAGGCTTGGGATCCCGGTGATGGTAGAAAGATCAAGCTACGAGAAAAACCCCATGGGACGACTTGAATGGGTTAAGCTCTACGGCGTTCTTTTGGGAAAACAGAAGGAAGCGGAAGATTTTTTTGACGCCCAGGAGGATAAGCTCTTTGAGGTGAATTCCGCTCTTACGGAAGTCTCTGCAAACAGTGAAGATAAGCCTTCCGTTGCATTCTTTTACATATCCTCAAACGGATACGTTAACGTTAGAAAACCCGGAGATTATGTCTCTTCAATGATAGAAATGGCAGGAGGACAGTATTGTCTTTCTGACCTTAAGGTGGAAAATGAAAACGCCCTTTCAACAATGAATATTAATTGGGAAGACTTCTATGAACTTGCCCATGATGCTGATATTCTTATATATAACGGGACTATTGAGGGAGAGCTCTCCTCGGTGGAGGACCTGATAGACAAGAATCCTCTTTTTGCTGATTTCAAGGCAGTGAAAGAAGGAAAGGTCTACAGCACCAATGCGGACATGTTTCAGAAGAGCAGCAGCATCGTGGATGTTGTTGTGGACATGTATAAGGTCATAAGCGGGCAGGGCGGCGCCGACCTTAAGTACATTATCAAATTGTAACTTTGGAGCATCCATGAAAAGACATTGTATTCTATATGCAATCTTAATAATACTGGTACTGCTGCTGATGGTGCTCTGTATCTGTGTTGGCAGCGTGGACATCAGCCCTTTTGAGATACTGCATCTTTTTGCCTCAGGAGATCACAGCACCACGGCAGGAAAGATCCTGTTTGACATAAGACTTCCAAGAACGGTGGAGGCACTGTTTCTGGGAGGAGCTCTTGCTCTTTCAGGGTATCTTTTGCAGACCTTTTTCTCAAACCCCATTGCCGGCCCATACATCCTTGGCATCTCTTCGGGGGCGAAGCTCGTGGTGGCGCTTCTTATGGTGGCTTCTCTTAAGGCAGGATTTGTCATGAACTCCTGGATGCTGATCGTATCTGCCTTTGCAGGGTCCCTCATCGCAACCGGATTTGTGCTGGCTGTTTCCACAAGAGTAAGATCCATGTCGGTCCTTGTTGTCTGCGGCGTAATGGTGGGGTATATCTGTTCAGCGGTTACTGAGCTTTTGGTGACCTTTGCCGACGATGTAAACATTGTGAATCTTCACAACTGGGCTCTTGGAACCTTTTCCTCAGCGGCCTGGAGAGATGCTTTTTACTACATTCCAATCTCAATGGCAGGTCTTATTGCTGCCTTTATGATATCCAAGACCATGGAAGCCTATATGTATGGCGAGAATTATGCCACAACCCTTGGCATAAATGTCAGGGCCTTCAGAACAGTACTGATAATATTGTCCAGTATCCTTTCGGCAACGGTCACAGCCTTTGCGGGACCAGTGTCATTTGTGGGAATAGCTATGCCCCATGTGGCAAGACTCCTTTTTAAATCCGGAAGACCAAAGGTTATAATACCGGCATCTTTCCTTATGGGAAGTGCATTCTGTCTTTTCAGTGACCTTATTGCCAGAAGCCTCTTTTCCCCAACGGAGCTGTCCATCAGCACGGTGACGGCAATCTTTGGAGCTCCCGTGGTGGTATCCATGATGATAGGCAGGAGGAAACAGTATGGCTGAGATACAATTTGAAAAAGTTTCCCTTGGATATCAGAAAAAAGAGCTGCTTAAAGACATTGACCTTTCGGTGGATAAAGGAAAGATCACAGCCCTTATCGGCCCCAACGGTGCGGGCAAATCCACTATCCTTAAGGCGGCCGCAGGGCTCCTTGATCCTATGAAGGGCAGGATCCTTATCAAGGGAAAAGAGCTGCAAGAATATAAGAGCAGTGACCTGGCGAGGATAATGTCCGTGATGCTGACAGAAAAGGTTGCTTCGGACTATGAGACCTGCTTTGATGTGGTAAGAGTCGGTCGCTTCCAATACACGGATATGTTCGGAAGGCTGACAAAAGAAGATAAAGAGGCAATAGACCGGGCAATGGAGATGATCGGAGTAAAAAACCTTGCAGGCAGGCTGTTTAAGAGTCTCTCCGACGGTCAGAAGCAGAGGGTGCTTCTTGCAAGGGCAATTGTGTCTGATCCGCAGATCCTCATACTTGATGAGCCCACCAGCTTTCTTGATATGGGATATAAGACCGAGTTCTTCGATGTACTTAAGGCGTATGTGGCAGAAAGAGAAGCCTGCGTTCTTATCTCCATGCATGAGATAGAACTGGTGAAGAAGGTGGCGGATGTTGCCGTTTCCATAACCCATGATAATAAACTGGAAAAGTGCGGAAACCCCGGGGATATACTGACACCGGAGTACCTGGAACAGCTCTTTTCCATGAGCAGCGGAAAATATAAAGAATACTATGAGTAATGATAAGAGAAGACCAAAGTTCATAATGGTACAGGGCACCATGTCAAACGCGGGAAAGAGCCTTCTTGTGGCGGGGCTTTGCCGGGTCCTTAAAAAGGACGGCTTTAAGGTGGCTCCCTTTAAATCCCAGAACATGGCCCTTAATTCCTGCATCACTGAGGATGGGCTGGAGATGGGAAGAGCGCAGGTAATGCAGGCCCAGGCCGCCGGGATTAAGCCCTCGGTATACATGAACCCCATCCTTCTTAAGCCCACAGACGATGTGGGAAGCCAGGTGATTGTTAACGGCAAAGTCGTTGGCAACATGAAGGCCAGGGACTACTTTGAATACAAGAAGCAGCTGGTGCCGGATATCCTGGCCGCTGTAGATAAGCTCTCGGAAGAATATGAGGTGATAGTAATCGAGGGCGCCGGTTCTCCTGCAGAGATCAACTTAAAAGAGAACGACATAGTAAATATGGGAATGGCCGGGCTTGTGGATTCACCTGTAATACTTGTGGGTGACATTGACAGAGGCGGGGTTTTTGCCCAGCTCTACGGTACAGTGGAACTTCTTGAACCCGGGGAAAAGAGCCGGATAAAGGGGCTTGTGATCAACAAATTTCGCGGAGATAAGAGCATCCTTGATCCCGGCATTGAGATGATAGAAGAAAAGACAGGGATAAAGGTCGTGGGAGTTTTGCCCTACGGTGATTTTAAGCTGGAGGATGAGGATTCCCTGACGGAGCGCTTTGACAAGGCAGACCGCGGCCTTATAGACATTGCGGTCATAAGGCTTCCTCATATTTCCAATTTCACAGACTTTAATGTCTTTGATGAGTATGACGAGGTATCGGTCAGGTATGTTACAAGCGCAAGGGACCTTGGCAACCCCGATATCATAATGCTCCCCGGAAGCAAGAGCACTATTGCAGATCTTAAGTGGCTTATTGAGCGGGGCTTTGAAACTGCCATAAGAAAGTATGAAGGATCCGGCGGAATTGTTTTTGGCATCTGCGGAGGTTTTCAGATGCTTGGGGAAGATGTCTGCGATCCTGATGGAGTTGAGAGCGGCGGCAGCATAAGGGGACTTGGACTTCTTCCTATTTCCACAACCCTTACAGGTGGTAAGGTGAGGAGCCTTACTGAGGGCGTTGTGGAGGAGCCGACAGGTCTTTTGTCCGGATTAAAAGGGAAAAGATACAGCGGCTACGAGATACATATGGGTAAGACGGTTCTTGCAGAAGGTGCGCAGGCAATGCCCTTTACAGCCGGCGGGACAGGATACTGCAAAGGCAATGTCTACGGAACCTATATCCACGGCTTTTTTGACGAGGCGGAAATTGTCAGGGAGATGGTGGAGAGACTGGCAGCCAAAAAGGGAGTGAGCCTTTCAAAAAACAATCCGGAAAGCTATGAAAAGTTCCGGGAAAAACAGTTTGATAAGCTGGCGGACATGATAAGAAAGTACATGGACATGGATGCCATATACAGGATGATCGGAATAGATAAGAATGAGTGATTTTAGAGACAGTCTTTCCCTGGAGGAGCTGCTTTCTCTTAAGGCAGGTGTTCCGGACGGGAAAATCTACAACAGCATAAAGAAGAGGTGGGACGGGATTTCAAAGCCCATCGACGGCCTCGGAGACTTTGAAGAAGTCATCTGCAGGATCGGGGCTATTCAGGGCAGGGAATTGCCAAGTCTTGATAACAGGTATGTTGTGATCATGTGCGCCGATAACGGCATTGTTGACGAGGGAGTATCCCAGACCGGGAAGGAAGTCACTTATCAGGTGGCAAGGATGCTGGGAGAAGGCACAAGCACTGCAAATACCCTGGCTAAAAAGGCAGCTGCAAAGGTCATGGCTGTGGACATGGGAATTGATTGCAGGGATGAGATCCCGGGAGTTCTTCCCCTTAAGGTTGCAGAAGGAACCGGAGATTTCCTTAAGGAAAATGCCATGACTAAAAAGCAGGGTCTCATGGCCATAGGTTCCGGAATCGACCGGGCAAAGACTCTTAAGGGAATGGGCGCAGACATTGTTGTATCCGGAGAAATGGGGATAGGCAATACCACAACTGCTGCAGCGCTCCTTTCACTTCTTACCGGAGATGACGGAAGCTCTTTTGTCGGAAGAGGGGCAGGCCTTGATGATAATGGGCTTATGCGGAAGAAGGAAGTTATTCTTGAAGCAGTAAAAAAGTACGGAGACGGTAAGCCTTCACTTGATGACAAAGATAGGGCCTTTAAATATCTTTGCGAAGTGGGCGGCTTTGATATAGCAGGGCTTTGCGGGCTGTTTATCGGCTGCGGCATATATGAACTCCCCGTAGTTATCGACGGAGTGATAACGGCGGTGGCGGCTCTTTTGGCAAAGTGTTTTGTTCCGGGAACGGAGAAGTACATGATAGCGGCCCATAAAGGCAGGGAGAAGGGGCTTTCAAAGGCCCTGGAACTGCTCAGGCAAAGACCTTTCATCGGCGGGAATATGGCCCTGGGAGAGGGGACAGGAGGCATAATGCTTCTTCCCCTTCTGGACCTTGCGCTGGATTTTTATAAGTCTGCATCTACCTTTGAGGCAGGCGGGATCAGGGAGTATACGAGATTTTCATGATGACACTGGTAGTCGGCCGCCCCGGAAGCGGCAAATCGAAACTGGCTGAAGATATAGTTCTGGAGCTTTCAAAGGGTCAAAGAAGGATATACATTGCCACCATGATCCCCTTCGGGGAAGACGGGCAAAGACGCATCGAAAGACACAGAAAGCTGAGGGAAGGCAAAGGGTTTGAAACTGTGGAATGCCCTGTGGATCTTTACAGCATAAGCGGACTTGAGGGCTCGGTATGCCTTCTTGAATGCG
The DNA here is from genome assembly GCF_000526935.1 of Butyrivibrio sp. FCS014. GTDB lineage: Bacteria > Bacillota > Clostridia > Lachnospirales > Lachnospiraceae > Butyrivibrio. The sequence goes on from NZ_JAHA01000003.1 coordinate 193,178, forward strand.
TATCAAATCTTGTGGGAAACGAGATGCACGAAGAGGAGAAAACGACCTGGAGCGCCAGGAAAGTTGCAGACTTTGTATTTGAGGAGATCCTTGATGTGAAAGAGCGGGCATCGGAGATTGTTGTTGTTACCAATGAATTTGAAGAGGAAGAGGGCTTTGATGAAGAGACCCTGAGATACATAGAGATTACCGGCCTTGTAAATGAGAAGCTTAAGGCCGCAGCAGACAGAGTTGTGGAGGTATGACAGGAATTTATGGTGTTTATTAGAAATCTTGTGGTGGCGTTTTCGCTGTACTCGAAAATCCCAATGCCGCATTTTGAGTGGAAGGAAGAGGACATGAAATACAACCTGGCTTTTCTTCCATTGGTGGGGGCAGTTATCGGAGCTATCGAGTATTTGCTTATAAGAAAGGCCTTTAGGTTCAATCTTCCCATGGTGGCAGTGATGGCCTTTGCCGGCCTTGTGCCGCTTATTGTTACGGGAGGATTTCACCTGGATGGCTTCATGGATACCCAGGATGCTTTTAAGTCCTACAAGTCCCCCGAAGAGAAGCTTAAGATATTGGAAGATCCTCACATCGGAGCCTTTGCTGTGATCAGTCTTCTTAGTTATGTGCTTGTATGGATAGGAGCTCTTTCCATAGTGATATGGAGATTTTCGGATACAGGGATCATCTTTTTTTGCATGAGCTTTGTGTTATCAAGGATCATGACCGGCCTTTGCAGCCTTAGCTTTGAGAAAGCCAAAAAGGACGGAATGCTGAGCACCGAGACCAAAAGTGCAGGGAAGGGATGTAAGTATGCACTGATTGCACAGCTTCTGGTATGCGCAGCCTTTTTACTCTGTGTAAATGCTGCACTTACGGTGCTTATGGCTGCATCGACGGCTCTTTTTACTGCATATTATTACAGAAAGACTAAGAGGGAATTTGGCGGAGTAACAGGAGATACGGCAGGGTACTATCTGGTCTTCACAGAAGGCCTGATGGTGGCGTTGCTTGCATTGTTCCTTAGCCTTCCCCTTGGGTAAAAGCTATGGGAAATATCATCACATGCCATCTGCTTGCCTTTACGGCGGGCTTTATACTGGACCTTATCATCGGGGACCCTTACGGCATTCCCCATCCCATAAGGTGGATAGGGAGTTTTATATCCTTCCTTGAAAAGAGGCTGAGGGATGAGGAAGAAAAAGCGGGAAGCAAGAAGAACAGGCTAAGAGGGCTTATACTCTGGCTTCTTGTTATGGCTGTAACCATCTGCCTGACACTGGCCTTGGTATTTGTTTCCTACAGGATCCATTTTGTCTTGGGGATCATAATAGAGGCGATTCTTACCTGTTACTGCCTTGCGGCAAAAAGTCTTAAGAGCGAGAGCATGAAGGTATATGATGCTCTTTTGACAAAAGATATAGCTTCTTCCAGGAAGGCTGTTTCCATGATCGTGGGAAGAGACACGGCTTGTCTTGATGAAGCGGGAGTAACAAAAGCTGCGGTTGAAACCGTGGCTGAGAACACCTCCGATGGAGTTATAGCTCCGCTTCTGTATGCCTTTATCGGAGGGCCTGTTCTTGGAATGGCCTACAAGGCCGTAAATACCATGGATTCCATGATCGGATATCACAATGACAGATATGAGGACTTTGGCTTTTTTGCGGCAAGGATAGATGATGTGTGTAATTTCCTGCCCGCAAGGATAAGTGCTCTTTTAATGATCGCAGGATGCATGTTTCTTGGAAAAGAGTATGATGCGGCAGGAGCTTTCTTAATCTTTAAAAGAGACAGATACAACCACAAATCTCCCAACTCGGCCCAGACAGAGAGTGCTCTTGCGGGGGCACTGTCCATAAGGCTTGCGGGAGATGCCAGTTATTTTGGAAAGATTGTAAAAAAGCCCTTTATAGGAGATGACCTAAGGCCCATTGAACCTGAGGATATAATAAGGGCCAACAAACTTATGTATATTACGGCTTTTCTGGCATTTATCATATGCGCAGTAATTCTTTTGATAATTGCCATGTAAAGCCACGGCAGGAATTTAGAATGAGCGCTATTCACGGCGGAGATATTTACAGAAACAAAATTGAATATGATTTTTCGGTGAGCCTTAATCCTTTGGGATGTCCGGAAGAAATGAAGGAAGCTATTGAAGGCGCTGCGACCAGGATCATGGAGTATCCGGATCCCGGACAGGAGAGCGTAAAGAGCCATATTGCTTCCTGCTTCGGCGTCAATCCGGAAAATGTTATCTGCACAAACGGGGCTTCGGAGCTGTTTGCAGCGATAGTAAGAATGACAGATCCAAAGGAAGCTTTGATCGCAGCTCCGTCATTTTACGGCTATGAGTATGCCCTTGGAATGGCGCAGGATTGCAGTATAGAAAGGTATTTCCTTACAGAGGAAAATGATTTTGAACTTAAGGCTGATTTTCTTGAAAGGATTACAGAGGCTACCGATATTGTTTTTCTCTGCAATCCCAATAATCCCACAGGCAAAGCCATAGATGAGGGACTATTATACAGGATACTTGAAAAGTGCATGCATTATGATACCTGTCTTGTTGTGGATGAGTGCTTTCTGGAACTGTGTGAAGGAGCAGTGAGCATTAAGGATAAGATATTCTGTTACGACAGGCTCATAGTAGCAAAGGCCTTTACAAAGCTCTTCGGAATCCCCGGGGTAAGGCTCGGCTTTGCTCTGTCGGCGGCACAGACAACGGAGCGCATAAAAAGACAGCTCCCGGAGTGGAATCTGTCTGTGTTCGCGGAAGCTGCTGCGGTGTCAGGGTGCATGATCCTTGGTGATACCTTTAAGATCAAGGATCCCGATATCATCGCTTCCGGGTATATAGCAAAGAGTCTCAGGATCATACAGGAAGAAAAAAGCTATCTGACCGGCGGGCTTACAGAGCTTGGTATTAAGGTCTTTTCCTCAGATACCTGTTTTATTCTCTTTAAAGCCCTGGAAGGTTTATATGAAGCACTGACAGAACGAGGGATTCTGATAAGAGACTGCAGTAATTTCGAAGGACTTGATAAGGGCTATTACCGTATGGCGGTCAAAGACCGTCAATGCAACAAGGCTCTGCTTGATGCAATCAGGGAGATTATAAATGGAACTTGAGTATGTACTTCCGGATGAAATAGAAAAAAGAAGCTTTGAGATAATCGGGCAGGAGCTTGAAAACGCAGGAATTTTCCTTCCTGAAGATAAGGCTTTTCTCATAAAGCGGGCAATCCATACCACTGCGGATTTCGACTACGCTAAGACGCTTTATTTCAGCGCAGGTGCCATTGGGCAGGCAAAAGAGCTGCTTAAAGGCGGGGCAACCATCGTTACCGATACCAACATGGCTCTTGCCGGCATAAATAAAAAGACTCTTGCAAAGTTTGGAGGAAAAGTCCTTTGCTTTATGGCAGAGGAGGACGTGGCAAGAGAAGCAAAGGACAGGGGACTTACCAGAGCGGCGGTAAGTATGGAGAGAGCTTCAAAGCTCGAGGGACCTGTGATATTTGCCATAGGCAATGCTCCTACAGCCCTTGTGGCCTTAAGGGAAATGTATGACAGGAAGGATTACAGACCTTCATTTGTTATCGGTGTTCCCGTGGGCTTTGTAAATGTGGAGGCCGCCAAGGAACTCATTATTGATACGGATATTCCCTGCATCGTAAACCGGGGCAGGAAGGGCGGAAGTAATGTGGCTGCAGCAATCTGCAACGCGCTGCTTTATTCACTTGGATAATCTTCGGAGAAAGACATGAGATACGGATTTACCACCGGAAGCTGTGCTGCAGCGGCGGCAAAGGCTGCGGCCTTCATGCTGCTTTCGGGCAGTAAAAAAGAAAATATAGTGATAAAGACTCCTAAGGGCATAGACTTTAACGCTGAGATCCTGGACATAACAATGGAAAAGGACAGGGTATCCTGCGCTGTTGTAAAGGATGGGGGCGATGACCCCGACGTTACCACGGGAGCAAGGATATATGCTTCCACAGCTCTTTTCCCAAGTAAAGAAAGATGCGTGACCATAGACGGCGGAGAAGGTGTTGGAAGAGTAACCGGGCCGGGACTTGATCAGCCCATAGGCAATGCGGCCATCAATTCTGTTCCCAGAAGCATGATAGAAGCCGAAGTTATGGAAGTGATGGAGCTTTTTGATTATAGGGAAGGCATAGCTGTTGTGATCTCGGTTCCCGGGGGCGAAGAGATTGCGAAGAAGACCTTTAATCCAAGACTTGGAATAGAGGGCGGGATATCCATTATCGGAACCAGCGGTATTGTGGAACCCATGAGCATGCAGGCCATTAAGGACACCATCAGGGTGGAGATGCGGCAGCGGGTAGCCCTTGGGCAGATGGCAATTGCCATTGCTCCGGGAAATTACGGCCTTGATTTTATGAAGAAGGAATACGGTTTTGACCTAGACAGGGCTGTAAAATGTTCGAACTTTATCGGTGATACCATAGATATGGCTGCCCGGCTGGGAGTCCAAAAGCTTCTTTTAGTGGGGCATATAGGTAAGCTTATAAAGGTTAGCGGCGGCATCATGAACACCCATTCCGCAGAGGCGGACTCGAGGATGGAACTTATGGCGGCTTCTGCCATAGAGGCGGGATGCGATCTTGATACTGCAAGGAACATTTTAAGAAGCCTTAATACCTCTGAGGGGTATGGCTACATAAAGGCTGCGGGAATTGAAAAAGCCTTTATGGAAAATGTTATGGAAAGGATCCACAGACATCTTAAGAAAAGAGCGGCAGGAAGACTTGAGATTGAATGCATCGTCTTTTCCGGAGAGGACGGACTTCTGGGAAAGACTGGCGGCGCAGAAAGCTTTCTTAGAGAGATAGAGGATTACAGATGAGTGAAAAAATAACGGTCCACTTTGTGGGGGCAGGCCCCGGAGCAGAGGATCTTATAACGGTAAGAGGAATGAGGCTGTTGGAAAAAGCTGATGTGGTGATCTACGCGGGATCTTTGGTGAATCCAAAGCTACTTGATTATGCGAAGGAAGCTAAAGTCTACAATTCAGCTACCATGACTCTGGAGGAAGTGATAGATGTGATGAAGGACGCTGCAGCCGGGGGAAAAGAGGTTGTAAGGCTCCATACAGGAGATCAGAGCATCTACGGCGCGGTAAAGGAGCAGATGGAGGAGCTTGACAGACTTGGAATTTTCTATGATTCCTGCCCCGGAGTCAGTGCCTGCTTTGGAGCTGCGGCATCCCTTAACCTGGAGTACACCCTTCCCGGAATATCCCAGTCCCTTATCATTACCAGGATGGAGGGAAAGACGGCGGTACCTGAGAGGGAGAGCATAAAGAGCTTTGCAATTCACAGGGCATCTATGGCGATCTATCTTAGTACATCCCTTCTTAAGGAATTGTCCTATGAACTCATAAGAGGGGGCTACAGCGAGGATACTCCTGCGGCCATAGTATATAAGGCCACCTGGCCGGAGGAAGAAAGATATATCTGCACTGTGGGCACTTTAGAGGAGACTTCTGCAGAGCACGGCATCACAAAGACAGCCATAATCCTGGTGGGAGATGTGCTGTCACCGGTGAATATTGAGCGTTCAAAACTCTACGACCCATCCTTTGAGACGCAGTTCAGGAAGAAGAAAGACACGGAGAAATAAATGAAACTTGCAGCTATAAGCTTCACCCCGGGAGGCGAAAAGTTAACAGAGGATATAAGGCAAAAGGCGAAGGCACAAAGAGGGGGCTTTGACCTGATGATTGAGACCTATAAGGACCGCAGGGAAGACTTTGCAAAAGCCTCGGATTATGTAGCCCGCTGCTTTGAAGAGAACATCCCCATTTTGTTTGTCTGTGCCTGCGGCATAGCTGTACGGTTAATAGCCCCATTTCTTAAGGATAAGCTATCGGACCCTGCGGTCATTGTCATGGACGAGGAGGGGGAATATGTTATACCGATCCTCTCAGGTCATGTGGGCGGAGCCAACAATCTTGCAAGGATGATGGAGAGTTTAACGGGAGCAACGGCGGTAATCACCACTGCAACCGATGTAAACGAGACCTTTGCCATAGATGAGTTTGCCGCAGAGAACCGCCTTACCATAAATAATAAGGACAGGATAAAGGTTGTATCATCAAAGGCTGTAAGGGGCGAGCCCATAAGGATTTCCATAGAAAGCTTCCCGCCATCAGATGATGCGGACGTTATAATAGCAGGACAGAATCATGGTGATGCACTGTGGCTATCACCCAAAGGATACGTTCTGGGAATAGGCTGCAAAAAGGGAAAGACCTGCAAGGAGATAGAGACAGCGGTACAAAGAGCCCTCGATGAGTGCGGCCTTGACTATAAGGATATATATGCTTTTGGCTCTATAGATTTAAAAGCCAAAGAAGCGGGCCTTCTCGATTTTTCTGCCAAATACAGGATCCCTTTTGTGACTTTTACATCTGAAATGCTAAGTGGTGCAAAGGGTGATTTTGAGGCCTCACAGTTTGTTAAGGAGACCACCGGTGTAGATAACGTATGCGAGAGGGCGGCAGTTCTTTTGACCGGTAATAAAGGAGAACTTGTGCTAGGCAAACAGGCACGGGACGGAGTGACAGTAGCAATAGCAAGGAGATAAGATGGGCAGGATTTACGTTGTGGGCCTTGGTCCCGGCAAAGAGGAATATATGACCTATGAGGCAGCAAAGGCTCTTGAGGAGTCAGATGTTATCATAGGCTACACGGTATACATCGACCTTATAAAGGACCGTTATCAGGGAAAAGAGCTGCTTACAACCGGCATGAGACAGGAGAAGGCGAGATGCAGCCTGTGCCTTTCAAAGGCCCTTGAGGGCAAAACCGTGAGTCTTGTTTGCAGCGGTGACTCGGGAGTATACGGCATGGCTTCCCTTATGCTGGAGATAGCAGAGGGAGAAGAAGTTGATATCAAGGTGATCTCCGGTATCACCGCAGCTCTAAGCGGAGGAGCAGTTCTTGGAGCTCCCCTTTCCCATGACTTTTGCGTCATCAGCTTAAGCGACCATTTAACTCCCTGGGAGCTTATTGAGAAGAGATTAAGGTGCGCAGCCATGGGAGACTTTGCAATGGCAATCTACAATCCTTCCAGTAAGATGAGAAAAGATTATTTAAAAAGAGCCTGCGATATACTGCTTGAAGTTATTGAAAAGGAAAGGGTATGCGGCTTTGTCAGGAATATAGGAAGAGACGATGAAAGCTATTGTTTGTGTACTCTGGAGGAGCTTAAAGATAAACAGGTGGATATGTTCACCACGGTATTCATAGGAAATTCAACTACCAAGGTAATAGACGGAAGGCTTGTTACGCCAAGAGGATATTTGAAAAATGACTGATGAAAGAAGAAAGGTAGTGATCTTCTCGGGAACATCCGAGGGACGACGCCTGTCAGAACAGCTAAATAGCAGAGGCATTCCTCACACGGTCTGTGTTGCCACGGAATATGGTCAGATGATGCAGCCAAAGGGAGAACATATCCTTGTGGAGGAAGGAAGGAAAGACGCGGAGGGCATCCTTGAAGTTATAAAGGATGCATCTGTCGTTGTTGATGCCACTCACCCCTATGCCAGGATCGTTACTGATAATATCAAAGAAGCGGCAAAGGAACTTGGCGTAAAGCTTCTTAGGGTAGTAAGAGATGAAGATGATCCCAACCTTGATCTGTCCGGAGTGACCTTCTTTGATACGGCAGCTGAGTGTGCAAAGGCTCTTTTAGGCGTAAAGGGAAATATCCTTCTTACCACGGGGAGTAAAGAGCTTAAGGAGCTCTGCTCCGGCATAGAAGACAAGAGCAGGATATATGCAAGAGTTCTTCCTTCTCTTGAGAGCATAAGCCTTTGCGAGGAAGCAGGGATAAGGAACGATAGGGTTATAGCGCTTCAGGGACCTTTCTCAAGAGACCTGAACGCAGCCCTTCTTCGGCAGTACCATATTGAGGTCCTTGTGACCAAGGACTCCGGAAAGGCGGGAGGCTTCGGGGATAAGATTCTGGCCTGCGCTGACGAGAAAGTAAAGGTATTCTGCATAAAAAGACCCGGTGAAACAAACGGGATAAGTACAGGGGAAGCCCTTGATGAGATTGCAAAATTAACCGGAAAGGAAGAATATCCTAAAAGCCTTACCCTTAACATCATCGGAATGGGTATGGGGAATAGGAATGGTCTTACCCTGGAAGCCCATAAGGCCCTTGAGGAATCCGATGCTGTTTTCGGAGCGGAGAGACTTCTTGAAGGAATAACAGGGAAGGATACATATCCCTATTACCTTTCGAAGGATATAACAGGAGAGCTTGATAAGATACTTTCCGGCAGGGAGGATCTAAAGGCAGCAGTTTTATTCTCAGGGGATATAGGATTTTACAGCGGAGCCGTAAAGTTTGAACAGGGAATAAATGAATGGACTCTTGCCAATAAGACTTTAGTAAAGACAGAGATAAAACGGTTCCCGGGAATATCCTCGGTGGCTTATCTTGCGGCGAGGCTTTCTGCAAGTTACAGCGATGCGGATATAATAAGTCTCCACGGAAATAACAGCGACAGTGATATTACGGCAGCTGCAAATAAGATCAGTGAGAATGCCGTCACCTTTGTGCTTTTATCCTCAGGAGACGACGTTTCAAGGCTTCGCAGGGCTTTATCGGAAAGAAAGGTTGAAGCTACCGTTACCGTTGCTTCCAACCTCTCTTATGAAAACGAGAAGATAACGACTTTACTTCCGGAAGATGCAACACCGGAATTTACTAAGGGACTGTATGTGCTGTATATAAGCAATCCCTCCCCGGAAAAGAGACCTCTTTTCCCGACAATTGACGATGCTGAATTCATAAGAAACAAAACCCCTATGACCAAGGCTCTTATTAGGCACGAGTGCGTAAGACTTCTTAAGCTCAAGGAGGGGGACGTTCTTTATGATGTGGGAAGCGGGACAGGATCTGTGGCAATAGAGGCAGCAGGTCTTTCAGGAAGCCTCAAGGTCTTTTCCTTCGAAAAAAAGCCTGAGGCTATAGCGGTGCAAAAAGAGAATTTGGAGAAATTCTCCTGCAATAATATCCTTCTCATAGAGGGAGAAGCGCCGGATACCTTTAAAGAGGCGGAAAATGACCCCGATGCGGTATTTATCGGAGGCAGCACGGGAAGGCTTTTTGACATACTTGATGCTCTTAAGACATATCATAAGACGGTCCGGGTGGTGATCACTGCCATAACCATGGAGACCATGAATGAAATCTTAAAGCTCGGGGCAGATCCTGATATCCGTGAACTTGAGATTCAGCAGATAACCGGAAGCAAGGCGGAAAAGGCCGGAAATTACAACCTTATGAAGACGGATAATTCCGTGATGGTGGCGGCTTTTTGGATTGAGGCGAAGGATGGGAACAACATTAAAGACTAACAGAATAATGATCGCGGCCCCCAAAAGCGGAAGCGGTAAGACCATGTTCACCTGTGGACTATTGAACCTCCTTAAGAGGAGCGGGCTGGATGTGACTTCCTTTAAGTGCGGACCGGATTACATCGATCCCATGTTCCACAAGAGGGTTCTTGGGATATACGGCGGGAATCTCGACACCTTCTTTTGCTCACACGACAAAGTCAGGAATATCCTTGGAAGATGCGGTCATGAATACGCAGTTATAGAGGGAGTCATGGGAATCTATGACGGCCTTGGAGGGCTTTTACTGGAGGGTTCCTCCTATGATGTGGCAGCAGCTTCAAATACCCCAATCGTCCTTGTGGTGGATGCGCTGGGGGCAGGAAGAACGCTCCTGTCCACAATAAAAGGAATCCTTGCCGATGATGATAATAGGCTTATAAAGGGCATAATCCTCAATAAGGTCAGTAGCTCCTTTTACGGAAGATTAAAGGAGCTTGTGGAAAAAGGCCTTGAGGATTCCGGCTTTGATGTAAAGGTTTTGGGGTATCTTCCAAAACTTTCGGACGTATCTGTTGACTCAAGGCATCTTGGACTTATGATGCCAGGGGAAGTAGAACAGATCCGGGAAAAGATAGATCTTTTATCCGATAGCATAAGTAAATACTGCGATGTAGAGGGCCTTATCTCCGTAATGGAGGGGGCAGAAGATATGGCTGCAGAAGGCAGCAGTGCTTATGGCGATGTAGAGGATGATCCAAATAATAAAGGCAAAAACGTCAGACTTGCGGTAGCCATGGACGATGCTTTTTGCTTTTATTACAAAGAGAACCTGGAACTTCTGGAAAGCCTCGGTGCAGAGCTGTGTTTCTTTTCACCGCTTAAGGATGAGAAGCTTCCTGAAGGGGCAGCAGGGCTCTATATCGGAGGCGGCTATCCCGAGCTCCATCTTAAGGAGCTTGAAGAGAATGAGAGCATGAGAAGGTCGATAAAGGTGGCTTTGGAAAGCGGCATGCCGGCAGTTGCCGAGTGCGGCGGATTTATGTACCTTCACGAATCCATCAGGGATGATGAAGGCGTAGACCGCTGTATGGTCGGGGCCATAAAGGGTGGTTGCAGTCGTCAGGACCATCTTGTCAGATTCGGGTACGTGGAGCTTGATACTAATGATGGGGCTGCAGAAGGCTCTTTTGCCGGGGCTTTAAAAGGCATGCGGGGCCATGAATTCCACTACTATGACACTGAAGATAACGGAAGCGACATGAAGGTCCGCAAGGCCGGCTCCGATCTTTGCTGGGATGCCATGCATGTGGGAGATAGGCAGGTATTCGGTTTTCCTCACATGTACTTTCCTTCGGCACCGGAATTTGCAAAAGAGTTTGTAAAGGTGATGACAGATGGAAGAGGGTAAATTTCAAAATTCAAGCAGATACTTTGAGAACAGACAGTGTAAGAGCTATCCCTGCCATAAGGGAGATGATCATATAAACTGCCTTTTCTGTTTTTGTCCCCTGTATCATATGGAGAATTGTCCCGGGAATTATAAGATGATCGAAAAGGACGGAAAGTCCATCAAAAGCTGCATAGACTGCAGGTTTCCCCATGAACCCCAAAACTACGGCAAGATAATGACAATACTGAAAAAGAACCTGTAAAAGAAAAATTGCCGGTGCATTGGCAAGATGCACCGGCTTTGTAGGTAGGAGATTTACTATGACTATGATCGTCAAGGTAGTTAGCTTACGCTAACATGGTTATATTAGCATAGGCTAACAACTAATGCAAGTACTTTTTTTAAAAATTTTTTTTGCAATTTGTTGCCCAATATGTGGTATTATAGGTTTCGTATTGATTTAAACTGTATTTCTAATAAATATCTGGAGGACTCGTATGGGCGGATTTTTCGGGGTAGCATCAAGAGAAAGTGCGGTATTTGACCTGTTCTACGGTACCGATTACCATTCTCATCTTGGCACACGTCGTGCCGGACTCGCAGTTTATGACAAAAAGAAAGGGTTTGATCGTTCGATCCACAATATCGAGAGATCGTATTTCAGACCCAAGTTTGAAGAAGACATGATGAAGATGGAGGGGCATCTTGGAATCGGCTGTATTTCAGATTATGAACCTCAGCCACTTATAGTAAGATCTCATCATGGCACCTATGCCATCACCACTGTTGGTAAGATCAATAACATTGAGGAGATCACCAACAAGCTTTTTGCGGATAACCGCTCCCATTTCCTGGAGATGAGCGGCGGAGATATCAATCCCACTGAGCTGGTAGCTTCTATCATTAACCAGAAAGTTACCATTGTAGAAGGAATAAGATATGCACAGGAGATCATAAAGGGCTCAATGTCCCTGCTTCTTATGACACCTGAAGGCATCTATGCCGCAAGGGACAAAATGGGAAGAACTCCCGTGGCCATCGGACACAAGGACGAAGGCTACTGCGTTTGCTTTGAGAGCTTTTCCTACCTTAATCTGGGATATGTATCCGACAGGGAACTTGGTCCCGGAGAAATAGCTTTTATCACCCCCGAGAGCGTAGAGATAGTTGCTCCCGCCTTTGACGATATGAGAATCTGTACCTTCCTTTGGATTTACTACGGATTCCCCGCATCTACCTATGAAGGCCTTAGCGTTGAGAAAATGAGATATGGCTGCGGAGGAAAACTTGCTCAGCGCGATCTTCAAAGAGGCCTGCATCCTGACATGGTAGCCGGAGTACCTGATTCCGGTGTTGCTCATGCCATTGGATATTCAAACACTTCAGGAATTCCCTATTCACGACCTTTTGTTAAATATACACCCACCTGGCCCAGGTCCTTTATGCCTACAATGCAGTCCCGCAGAGACCTTATAGCCAAGATGAAGCTTCTTCCTGTTAACCAGCTGATCAACAACAAGAGCCTTCTTCTTATAGATGATTCAATTGTAAGGGGAACACAGCTAAGGGAGACCACAGAGTTTTTATATAAGAGCGGAGCAAGAGAAGTCCATATAAGACCCGCCTGTCCGCCCCTTATCTACGGCTGCAAATACCTTAATTTCTCCCGTTCCAACACTGAGATGGAGCTGATAACCAGGAGAGTTATTGAAAGACTTGAGGGATATCCTTCTCCCAATGAAGAAACAGTAAGAAAGTACACGGATCCCGATTCACCCCAGTACGAGGCGATGCTTGAGGAGATCCGCAAGGAGCTTAATTTCACTTCCCTTCATTATCATCGTCTCGATGATATGGTGGAAGCAATACCTCTTGAGCCCTGCAAGCTTTGCACCTACTGCTGGAGCGGTAAAGAGTGATCCTTAACCAAGGGCCACATCAAGGGCCATCATAAGAGTAAAACCAAAGGCGAACATGATAACACCAATGTTAGAGTGTTCGCCTTCTGACATCTCGGGGATGAGCTCCTCAACAACAACATACATCATGGCTCCGGCTGCAAAGGACAGAAGATAAGGCATAGCGGGAGTGATGAAGCTTGTAAAAAGAATAGTGATAAAAGCCCCGATGGGCTCAACAGCGCCGGAGAGAACGCCGTCAAGAAAGGCTTTCATCCGGCTTTTTCCGTTGGCGTGAAGGGGCATGGAAATAATTGCTCCCTCAGGGAAATTCTGGATGGCGATACCGATGGCAAGAGCCAGGGCACCGCCTGTAGTTATCTTGGCAGAACCTGCCAGGATACCGGCAAAAACAACACCAACCGCCATACCCTCGGGGATGTTATGAAGAGTAACAGCCAGAAGCATCATGGTGGTCTTCTTTAAGTTGCTCTTTGGACCTTCAGCTTCCTCAGCATTCATGTGAAGATGGGGGATAACCGAATCCAGAAGCAGAAGGAAAAGGATTCCGCCCCAAAATCCAACGGCTGCAGGGACAAAGGAAAGCTTTCCCATATCACTGGCCTGATCCATTGCAGGGATGATAAGACTCCAGATGGAGGCTGCCACCATCACTCCGCTGGCAAATCCGGTGAGGGCGCGCTGGACCAGAAAATTAAGTTCCCGTTTCATGAACAGTACGCAGGCTGAACCGGCTGCAGTACCGATGAAGGGGATCATGATCCCCAATATAATATTGGTCATATGGTAGGCTCCCTTCGTTTTTTATATTTAAATGCTAGCATTCTTAAGCGTAAAAGAAAAGATTTTTAAATGATGTATAATATAAAGATACAGAAAAAAGACTGAAAGAAGGTTATTTTGGCTATGCTTCAAAAGAAATACAGGAAATACCGGTATATACCCGGAAGTATCAGCGGGGTGCTGGCTGCGGCTCTGATATTGACTGCAGTGACGGGCTGCGGCAGAGCGGTGGAAGAGGAAAATGCTCCTTTGGTGAAGGAGGAGGCCGCTACCACGGATAAAGAGGCCGTAACCCCGGATAAAGAAGCCGCAGCTTCGGGTAAAGAGATAGAATCTCAAGATTCCAGACAGGATACCCCGGAAGACATACAGGCATTGTCCGACTATGCAGACAGTTTACTTACAGAAATTGACAGTTTTCCAAAGGGCAGCTTCCAGGCCGAAAGATCTTTTCCCGATCAGGCAGGATATGTGGACAATACTCTGGCCATGAACAGCATGTACAGCTTTGAGGGCTACAGCGGCCAGGGAGTACTATATTTTGAGGTGTCTTCAGATACACAGAGCTTTGATCTGTTTGTAAATAACAGGCAGATAGATACTGCGGATATCGCCCCGGGCAATTATGAACTTGATATATGCAAGGTGGCCAAAAACGGAACCAATACGGTACAGGTATCAAATGTTACGCCTGATGATGCAACGGTTACGGTCAAGATCCCTTATCCAACAGTCATTGACGCTGCCCCGGAAGATGCGGGCATGAGTGATAAGCCCCTTGAACTGATAGACAGGATCATTCAGGCGGATGTAGATAACGGCTTTTCAAGCGCACAGCTGGCTGTAGTCAAAGACGGAAAACTGGTTTACCGGAATGCCTGGGGCCTTGCCAATTCCTACGATGAGGATGGCAACAGGCTCACGGAGGGTGCACCTGTCACAAATGACACCCTCTATGACCTTGCCTCAAATACCAAGATGTACTCCGTGGTATATGCGATCCAGTACCTTGCGGACAGGGAGAAACTTTCTCTGGATACGAAGGTCACTGACATATTGGGAAGCGGATTTGCGGATGATGCCATAGAGATAGATTTTGCCGCTTTTGAAGGAAACTATCCGGGGCTTGATACCATAAAGGCCTGGAAGAGCAGTATTACCGTAAAGAATCTTCTGATGCATCAGGCGGGGTTCCCGGACAGCGGCCATTATCACAATGACAAATATGACACGGTAAATCAGGAGCTTAGACTTGACGTTGACAACATCCTCTACGTTGAAGGGAGTGGCAGAGAGAAAACCTACAAAGAGGGCATCTGCCGCACACCTCTTATGTATAAGCCCGGGACCAGAACTCTTTATTCCGACATTGACTATATGACACTGGGGCTTATCATCGAGAAAGTAACGGGAGAGGACCTTAACACATTCCTCAAAGAGACCTTCTGGGATCCCATGGGACTTTCTCACATAACCTACTGTCCTTTGGATAACGGCTTTACTGCAGATGACTGCGCCGCAACGGAAGTAGGTGGAAACACCAGGAGCGGTCTTGTAACATTTCCGGGAATCAGAACAAATACCATTCAGGGGGAAGTCCACGACGAAGAGAGCTTCTACAGGATGGAGGGAATATCGGGGCATGCCGGGCTTTTTGCTAATGCAACGGACCTTGCCAAGCTTGCAAGTGTGATGTTGACCGGAGGCTATGGCAGCAATTTCTTTTTCTCAAAAAACACAAGAGACCTATTTATATCACCCCAGGCAGGTGGCCTCATAAACTACGGCATAGGCTGGTGGAGAGAAGCGGACGACAAGAGAGTTTGGTACTTCGGAACCCAGGCGCCGGAGAGCACCGTGGGTCATCAGGGCTTTACCGGGACTTTTACCATGATCGACTTTGAGAACAACCTGGTGATGGTTTACCTTACAAATTCCATCAACACGCCGATCTACAATGCTACAAGCCTTGAGAACGCCAATCAGTTCTGCGGCAAGTATTACACCTCGGGAACCATTGGCTTTGTGCCCCAGATCCTTTATATGGGAATGGGGGATGACAGTGATCTAGACAGTGCCCTTAGCTCACTGGTTCAGGAGATGATAAGAGACAAGCAGCGACTTGTAGACAAAGAAGAAAAAACAAACGGTCCACTTAGTGATGACCATCCGTTAAAAAGAGCATTGAAAGCTATTCAGGAGGGAGGATCCTGATTATGACAATGATTCCTTTGGAGCAACAGATAAAACCCTTTATTTTCCTGGTGCTGTTAGTTTGTTTTGTATCCTTGGACATGATGAAGGAGATAAGGCACTGATTGCATTTTCCCGTGCTCTTAAAAGGTCGCTGGCATATAAAAATGCAGTGGCTGCAAGGTGGGGCGGCGATGAATTTGTTATTGCGGGAAAAGAAAAAGACCTGACACGGGACTTTCGTGAATTGCTTAAAGAGGCGCTTTCCTTAGCTGAACTTCCTTATACACCCCGCTTCAGCATGGGAACCTTTATCTGTACTTTTGCAGGTACATCTTGTGATGAGGCAATTGTGCATGCAGACGAAGAACTATATAAAGACAAAGAAAAGAATCATCAGGAATCAGAAGGATTCATAGAGAATCTTAAGAAATTAAATATATAAAACTAAATAGGCAAAGAAAAAAAGGGTGGTCATCCTGTGTGATGACCACCCTTCATGATTATGAATTAAACAATTCCCAAATCTGGGGCTCTATATTTGACCAGTATTTATCCGGTTTCTTATCATAGAGTTTAAGAATCTCGATTACCTTATGACCGGTGATATATCCATATTTGTTTATAAGTTCGATAGTGGCATCAGATGCATCTGTGGGCATTTTTTTTGTGTCAAACGTGCCTGATAAAACCAGTGCCAAATCTACTAAATTCATCATTTCCTTATATTCAATATTTCCCTTGACACTTTTTTCGCTTTTGAGCAGCTTTTTAAAATCTTTTAAATCCTGAACCGCGTATTGAAGGTTGGGACATAGCCCCTCAATAAAGGTTTTAATGTACTCTCTGCTGGAATTGCTTTTAGCACTGAGAAACTTTATTTCATCAATTTTACCTTGGATAAGCATAGGTACTGTTGGGATATAGGGATCATTAGTAAAGAATACGATAAGTATTGATTCACTATTCCCCCCACTATTATACGGATCAGATGTATAAGCAACAGCAAATACATCCTCCATGTCCACAACTATCTTTTCTTCACTTAATGGCACTAAAAAGTCAGAATTATATAATGCGCCGGCAGTCCTCCTTATCAAAGATTTCTTTGCGCGTTCTATAATATCTTTTGCCTGGTCAGAAGATAGATTCATATAATTATCTGCTGCCTGCTGAAGCTCTTCAATGGTAATGCTTGGCAGAGTATTCCTGTATTTTTCCAAAATACCATTTCTATGATTTACGACTTCTTCATATTGGCTTTTATCAATCTTTCTTCCTGTAATTATGGCCGATAATAAGTAACCGTTAATATCTTCCTTGAGACTTTCGGCCTTCTTCTTGCAGTCATCGCACAAAGTACTATGCATTCTGGCTTCAAATTCCCTGCCACACTTCTCACAAACAAAAGTCTTTTTTGAAAACAGTCCCATATCCAGTTTTCCCCCCTTAAAGATATAATTTATGACAACTCTTTACTTGCATTTACATAACAGTAAAGGTTAGTCCACACAAAGAACGTGATAGCAATAATATAGTAGGGCAAATCCTGCAACATTGAATGCGGTATCGAAACAAATTTAGTCACAAGGAAAAGAATGCCCATACTGATGATGCTGGCAGGTAAAAAACAAAAGAATAAAAGTTTAAGCATTTGTTTACAAACAGATAGCATAATGCTAAATAAATTTGCTTCAAACTCAGTAACGGTATCTACAACAAATACGGTTACCATGAGAATAATAGGCTGGAAAAAGGCGAATACACCTAATTTGACAGATAGTGTCGTGCCATCATCACGATGATTTATATAAAAAACTGAAAGCATGCCGATCGTGATAGCAGATGCCACCAATATCTCAACAAAAGCTTTCATGTTAAATTTAATGTTGAGATTGAGCTTTTTAAGAATATCCATATTTAATTATCCCCCCCGAATTATAAAAAAATATAAACTAATACACGTATATTAGCATTTTTGCCGGGAAGGGGTCAAGTGAGCTTGATTTAGTCCCTGGGCCTGGTGTAGAAGTTACCCATAACTTCCTCGGTCCTGATCTGATTGATGAAGGCGTTTTTGTCGATCTCGCGGATCTTGGGTATCAGCTTCCTGGTGTCGGCTGCGCTGACGATGGAGTAGACGATCTTCTTATTTCTGTGGGCAAAAGAGCCTTCACCGTCAATAAGAGTTGCGCCATGGCCGCAGGTTGCGTAGATAAGAGAGCATACCCGGTCGGGCATGTCTGTGATAATGAACAGGGTTCTCTGCTGGTAAGTTCTGTAAAGAATGTGCAGAGCCTGTGTAGATACATACTGGAAAATCATGGAATAGAGAGCTTTATCCCAACCAAAGAGGTATCCTGCAATGCCCAGGATTACAATGTTGCCTCCAAGGATGTAGGGGAAAGCATCTATTCCTTTTTTTTGGGATAAATAGATGGAGATGAAGTCGGTTCCGCCGCTGGTGGCATCAACCTTAAGACACATTGTGATGGCAACCGCATTTACGATGCCGCCGAATACAGCTACAAGCAGCGGATCATAAGTTACGGGATAGCTGGGCAGAAGGTCAACAAAGAAACCACAGGCAAGTACCATAATAAGTGAGAAGGTAGTGAACTTCTTGCCTATGAATCTGAAACCTATATAAACGGGAACGGCATTCATGAGAATATTAACGGGAGTATAAGGAAGAGTAATGCCAAAGTATTTAAGGGCGATACGCTGGATAATAATTGTAAGACCCGTAGCTCCGCCGGGATAAAGACCTCCTGCATTGACGAAGGAGTTGATGTTCATAGCCATTAAAAAAGCAGCCAAAAGAACCACGACCAGACGGACCGCGTCTCTTTCAAGTACTTCTTTGAAGCTTGGTTCATTGGTTTTCATCGATAAGCCCACCCTCACATTGATGCTATAAGTATACACCTTTTCATCTCAGTTCGTATATCTTTGGAGATATCTTGAGCCTCATGTAGATGTCGGCGTACTGGGAGGCAGTAAGGTCCTCCACGTAGTTCAGCTGGAAGTTCTTTGAGATGCCGTTCTTTATAAGGATATCCGCCGCCTTGTTGTAGGCGATGGCTGCTTCCGCCTCGGTGTTGTAGCTGCCCACCACATAGTTGCTCCTTATGTGTATGACTGCCTTGTATTTAAGAAAGCCCTTTTCGGCATACTGTCTTACGCCACGGTATCTGTTGAGGATGATGATGTTCTCGTAGCGAAAGTCCGTGGGATCGTCATTGGCAAAGCGAAAGTCTCTTCCCTCCACGGCGTAGCTCTTGATGCCGTAGCGCTGAAGTATTGAGACCTGACTTCCGTAATCCGCCACAAAAAGGTGAGAGCCCCTCTGCATTATCTTGTGGGAGGAGTAGTAGAAAAGGTCCTCGATATCGAACTTCAGCGGCTTTGAAGGTGACAGATAATAAAGGAAATATTTCTTTTCCAGATAAATGGGAGTGGAGATATACATGCCCTTATCTCTGAAATTTACCAGGGTTACGACCTTCTCGAAGGCCAGTGACATGCTGCTCTTATATGATTCCACGGTAAAAGAGCTGTCGGCAAGGATCTTCGAAGCTTCTTTATATGCCTTTGAAGCTCTGCCGATCTTATCATAGCTTCCAAGGGCAATATGCTTGCCGTTATAGGTGATGGAAGCCCTGTAGGAAGGAGTGCCGTCCTTTAATGCCGTAGTATACACACCAATTACTTTTTTTTGACTCATTTTTCCCCCAAAACATGCATTCTTATGGTATACTGAATTGCAATAAGCCCATGCGACTATGCTTTTATTCTATCATGAAAGCATTTGCCATGTGTCAAAATGGAGGAGAATAATGAAAGAAATCTTGTATTCAAGCACCAGAGGAGATAAAGGGCGTATTCGTGCGTCAGAGGCTATATTGCGGGGACTTGCTCCCGACGGTGGACTTTACGTTCCGGATTCCATTCCCGTATTGGAAAAGACACTTCGTGAGATTTCATCACTCACATATCAGGAAACAGCTTATGAAGTTATGAAGCTGCTTCTTACCGACTATACAGAAGACGAACTCAAATACTGCATTTCTCATGCATACGATTCCAAGTTTGATACAGAAGAGATAGCACCCCTTTCAGAGGCCGGCGGTGCATACTATCTGGAGCTCTATCACGGAGCTACCATAGCTTTCAAGGATATGGCACTTTCAATTCTGCCTTATCTTATGACAACAGCTGCCAAGAAGAACAATGTTAAGAATGAGATAGTTATCCTTACCGCTACCAGCGGAGATACAGGAAAGGCTGCTCTTGCAGGATTTGCCGATGTTCCCGGCACAAGGATCATTGTCTTTTATCCCAAGCACGGTGTAAGCCCCATCCAGGAACAGCAGATGGTGACCCAGAAGGGAGACAACACCTGCGTTATAGGTATCGAGGGCAACTTCGATGATGCCCAGACGGGAGTTAAGAAGATCTTCACTGATCCTGAACTTAAAGAGCTTCTCGATTCTAAGGGATTCCAGTTCTCCTCAGCCAATTCCATCAACATCGGAAGACTGGTTCCTCAGATCGTATATTATGTATATTCCTATGCCAAACTCCTTAAGGAGGGCAGGATCGCCGACGGAGATTCCATAAATGTTGTGGTTCCCACCGGCAACTTCGGCAATATCCTTGCCGCTTATTATGCAAAGAATATGGGAGTGCCCATCGCCAAGCTGATCTGTGCTTCCAATTCAAATAAGGTTCTCTTTGATTTCTTCCAGTCCGGAGAATATGACAGAAATCGTGACTTTGTGCTTACCAGCTCACCTTCCATGGATATTCTGATCTCTTCAAACCTTGAAAGACTCATTTATCACATCGCAGGCAATAGTGCTGAGGCAGATGCGGCATATATGGAGAAGCTTACCAAGGAAGGAAGATACGAGATCACGGATGAGATGAGAGCAAAACTCACCGATTTCTTTGGCGGATTTGCCACAGAAGAGGAGACCTTTGCAACTATATCCGATCTCTTTAAGGAGACAGGATATCTTATCGATACACATACCGCTGTAGCAGCATCTGTTTACGGCAAGTATGTCAAGGAAACGGGGGATAAGACCGTTACCGTTATAGCTTCTACGGCAAGCCCCTACAAGTTTACAAGAAGCGTTATGAACGCGCTGGGTCATGGGGATGATAACAGCGATGACTTCGCTCTTGCGGACAAGCTCTCGGAGATTTCAGGCGTTGCCATTCCCGAGGCTGTTGAGTCCATCAGAAATGCCGAGATCCGTCATAAGACTGTTGTGGATAAGACAGAGATGGAGAAGGCAGTTAAGGAGTTCCTTAAGGTATAATCTAGAAAACTATTGTTTGGAGGTGCGTATTGGATTACGGTAAGAATATTTACTCAGAAAACACACCCGAAATCGTGGAACTTGCAAAGCTCTCGGAAGAAGCTGATATTATTGAGAATGAACTCTTCCTTAAATACGACGTAAAAAGAGGCCTTCGTGACCTTAACGGTAAGGGTGTTCTCACCGGACTAACAAGAATATCCGAAATCATTGCCAAAAAGGTTGTTGACGGTAAGGAAGTTCCCGCTGACGGTGAAATTTATTTCAGGGGTTATGATGTAAAGGAACTTATAAAAGCTGCGGAGGAGGAGAACAGATTCGCCTTCGAGGAATGTGCGTATCTGCTTCTTTTTGATAAGCTTCCTTCGGGAAAAGAGCTGTTTGAGTTCGAAAAGCTTCTTGGCTTTTACAGAAGCCTTCCCACCAGCTTTGTGAGAGACATCATCATGAAGGCTCCGAGCCGTGACATGATGAATACTCTGGCTAGAAGTGTTCTTACACTTTATTCCTATGATGATCTGGCTGACGATGTGACACTTCCCAATGTCCTGAGACAGTCGCTTCAGCTGATAAGTCTTTTCCCGCTGCTGTCTATTTACGGGTATCAGGCTTACAATCACTATCATGAAGGAAATTCGCTCTTTATCCATCCTCCAAAGGAGGAGCTGTCAACTGCGGAGACCATTCTGTATCTTCTTCGCCCCGACAGTCAGTACACAGAGCTTGAGGCCAAACTTCTGGATATCTGTCTTGTTCTTCACATGGAACACGGCGGCGGTAACAACTCATCCTTCACAACTCACGTTGTCAGCTCCAGTATGACCGACACCTATTCTGTCATTGCAGCTGCCATCGGTTCTCTTAAGGGCCCTCGCCACGGCGGAGCCAATATCAAGGTTGTTCACATGTTTGATGATATAGAGGAGCATGTAAATGACTGGACCAACGAGGACGAGGTTGAAGCATACCTCAGGAAGATCCTGAACAAGGAGGCTTTTGACAAGGCCGGACTCATCTACGGTATCGGACATGCCATCTACTCAAAATCCGATCCCAGAGCCGTTATCTTAAAGAGCTTTGTTGAAAAGCTTGCAGTGGAGAAGGGAATGGAGGATGAACTCCATCTTTATCAGATGGTAGAGCGTCTTGCACCTCAGATCATCAGCGGCGAGAGAACCATGTATAAGGGCGTTTCCGCAAACGTGGATTTCTATTCCGGATTTGTTTACAGAATGCTTGATCTTCCCGAGGAGCTTTATCCCACAATCTTTGCCATGGCCAGGATCGTTGGATGGAGTGCTCACAGAATGGAAGAGCTGGCCAATAATGGCAAGATCATACGTCCTGCTTATATGGCAATCGAACCCCGCAAGGAGTACGAGAAGATGGATGACCGCAAGTAAAGCTCTTTTGTTTTAGTAATAAAATAACGAAAATACGTATAATTTTGACTGTGACCCCCTTCACAGTGAACCACAATATGCAGTATAATGTAATTAATTGTAATGGATATATTGTGTTTTGCTGTGAAGGGGGTGAATTATGAGAAAATCATTATCATATGTTCTTAGCATTGCATTTGCAGTGCTGTGCGTCTTTAGTGGTGTGATCTTTTACCCGGCCAAGTCAACTGCCGCAGAGATCACCTATTCAGGCACCGTATCTGACCAGACTACGTCCGATATCCTGTATCTGTCCACCAGCGGCGGAACGATACACATCAAACTCGACCAATCTACAGAACTTGAAAATGCCAAGTTCCTTCTCCCCGGCAATTACATTACAGCCCAATGCTATCGCGGAAGCGACGAATATTGGCACGCTTCCAAGCTTAGCGGCAATTCTTCAGCCGGCAAAGTCTCCATTGATAATTCCACAAAGGCTACAGTTAAGGGAACCATTGCAAAGGGCACAAGTGAGCAGCTTTTGTATCTTGTGGTAAGTAATGGAACCATGCAGATAAAGCTTGACCAGGATACGGATGTAAGCGGCGTTAAGTACATGATCGTAGGAAAGACTGTTCAGGTTGTCTGCGCAAGAGGATCCGATGCATATATGCACGCGCTTTCCATCAGTGATGTGGCAGGTGCCAGCAGTTCCTATTCATCGACGGGAGCGGCAGCATCAGGAAACGGAATCACCGGAATTGTTGATAAGGGTACCACAACATCAATTCTGTTCCTTCAGACTTCAGGCGGAACAATGCAGTTCGTACTTGACCTTGGTACCGATGCCAGCGGATGCCGCGTACTTATTCCGGGGCAGAGCATTACCGTGAACTATTACAGGGGAAGTGATGCATGGAATCATGCTTCAAGACTTGTGAACAATTCTGCCAGTGCTTCGGCTGAGGTGGCACTGGATGCAAATTCCAAACTGACTGTATCGGGAACAGTGACATCCTCCACAACGGAGAACACACTTTACCTTAATACCAGCGGCGGAGTGATGCAGATAAGACTTGATATGGCAACCAACTTCTCAAGATGTCCCGTTCTTCTTCAGGACAAGAATGTACAGGTTGTCTGCGAGAGAGGGCAGGATGAGTACCTGCATGCAGTTCAGATCATAGCTAATTAAATTTAGTGATTAAGAAAGCCTTGAGGCGCCGTATAACCGACACTTCAAGGCTTTTATTATGCTTATTGATATTTACTTATTCTTCCGAACCTGCAACGGTTACATTCTCCATTTTGATAACAGAGGGTACAAGGAAATTGTTGTACTGTTTCTGCTCTTTGGAGAGCTTAACGTTCTTTAAGAGTTCATTGAGGTCGCCGGTTACAGAGCCGCCGCTTACAGGTGTTACACGCCCGCCCTCGTGAAGATAGGCAAGACGGATCTCAGCTGCAAAGGTACCTTCGATAAGACTTATGGAGAAGTCTGAGAACTCCACGGGCTCAAGGTAGTTGCCCTCTCGAAGCTTCGCCTCCGGAGTGGTTCCGCCTTCTGCGCAGTAGTTGCCGATGATACAGCCTTCCTTGACATTCAGATAATATCTGAACTGTACGTCTCCCCAGAAATTCTGAGGAACATTGTCCTTAAGGAAGTACATGTCGTAAACGGGAGCACCCTCTGAATCAACGGGAGTGTTGTTGGAGGAATTTGGAAGTTCCTTAAGTCCTCTTACAGTGAACTTGTCGCCGGTAACACCCTCCACAATTTCTTTTCCGATTTCCCAGTTGGAGTAGCCCTTGTACTTAACTGAGGCATGGGTCTTGTTGCAAAGATAGGTTACGATCTCGGTAACGGGATCCTTGGTGGAGAACAGGACCGTTGTCTTGTTAAGGTTGGGAGTGGGCTTAGCAATAAGCTTGTCCTTTCCGAATTTAAGAGAGTCGGTTATCTCCTTAAGGATGCTGTCCTTGTCGCAGGAACCTGCCTTATACATACGATAGAGTTCGATCTCATGCTCATCATTTTTGGCATTTAAAATTACTTCCAGCATGGAAGAGGGATAGGTGGTTGTAACATCGATGCCCTCTGAGTTTACATAGCGCCTTGTTGTCTTCTCCGCAAAGATCTCATAGGAGTTGATGTACTCAGTGGAGGTCTCGGGAATCTTTTGCATAACTTCGATATAGTCCCTGGCTGTCTTCTCGATGCCGTAGTCTTTGGTTTCTACTGTGACGTTTTTGCTGTTGAGCTCAAAGTAGGGATTCTTTACGTAAGTAGCTCTTTGGCAAAGATCCTGAATGATCTTCTTTGCTTCCTCAGGTGTTGAGGTGGGAGCTATCTCATCTGAAGCACTTCCAAGGAACTTGCCGTCCTCCAGCTTTTTGTAAACAGTAACTTCTATATGCTCAACTTCTTTTGCCCTGTTCTGATCAAGCTTGTGTCCGATGAAGTAGAATTCCCAGCCTTCCGTAACCTTGTCGGTGACTTCAAAGGCATCGGCATCGGACTGCCTTAATAATTCTATGATTTTATCTGTCATGTTGTCCTCCAATCAAGTGATGTGGTTATCTTAAACTTTATCCCAGTATGGCTCTGGCCTTAAGGTATGGGCCGCCATCTGAGGTCTTAACAAATTCCTTGTAACCTTTACCGCAGTAACCGGTTCCGAAGGATTCGTAGTCACCACTTGCCATGGAGATAGAATTAAGAAGATCCGGTACATAGCCTGTCATCACAACAGGAGCTACAACCTTGCCGGTAAGCTTGCCGTCAACAATCTCGTAGCCTCTTGAGATAATGCACTGAATACCCCAGTGCTTGGGATCTTCCATACCGGAGTCCATGCCGGAGAGAAGATATCCGTACTTTATGGAGGCGATCATCTCATCAACGGATGAAGTTCCCTTATCAAACATCGTGTTGGTCATTCTGGTGTAGGCTTTGTGCTCGAAGTTCTGACGTTTTCCGTTACCTGTGGGCTTGGAGTTAAGGCGAAGAGCGGAGAGAGCATCACAGACACCTGTCTTAAGGATACCCTTTTCAATCTCTATAACATCGCCGGCGAGTGTCCCCTCATCGTCAAAGGCATAGCTTCCAACGTCCTTTACACAGTTGGCACCCTCATGCATTGTGACAAGATCTGAACCTACACGCTGTCCGATATACTCTGCACCAAGAGCACGCCTTTTTACGAACATATCCATTTCAACACCGTGTCCGAAGGCTTCGTGGGCGATAAGGCCTGAAACCTCGGGGGCTGTAATGATATCGTATTCGCCGGGAACAATGCTCTCAGCTCCAAGGGCGTCATCCAGATTCTTGCAGGAATTTTTTACAACCTCGCCCATTCTGTCGAAGAGGGCAGGGCCTTCCCTGTCGGAAACTCCGCTGTAGCCGTAGGTGCTTTTTTCTCCCCTTGCACCAATGGTTGTTACGGCGCCTTCCGATATAACATAGCTCTGACGAAGATCCCTGTTTGCTGTAAGGAACATCTTGCAGATATGAGTTGAAGCTGCCCTTATGCTGCAGTCAAGGATTTCTTCCGAAGAAGCAACGCCTTCGTCGCTGAACTTCTGGAGTTTGTCGACTAAAGCGGACAGATCTGCATCTTCGGGAAGATCTGTGGTATCCATCTCCGTAAAGAGTTCCTGAGGCGTATCATCAAGTTTGCCGGTCCAGTAAACGGTGGAGCCGGTGTCCTTAAGGAGGGCAAGCTGGGCATCCAGTACCTTCATGGCTTTAAGAGCTGTCTCTTTTGCCTTGGAAGGATCAAAGAGGTTGAAGGAATACTCGCTATAGAGGCCGTCCTTGTAGACTCTTACAACGCTGCCCTTCTCGGTGGTGAGGGTAGTGCCGTCAATGGCTTTAACCCTCTGGGACACTGTCAGCTGAAAGCCTTTTGAGTCGGAGGAGAGGACACTTACATAGTCATAATGCTCTGAGAGCTCTTTAATAAATTCTTTTATCCCCGGTGCAATACTTTTTAAATATGGTGAAAAAGTTGCTTTCATCATTTCATACCTTTCCAAATTTGATTAGCGGCTTTTGATCAAAGACCATACTTGGCTGCAATCTGAGGCGCAACCTTGGAAGAACCGATCCTGCTGCAGCCTGCCTCTGCATAGGCCATAGCATCCTCGATGGTGCGGATTCCGCCGGCTGCCTTGATCTTAACGTCGGGACCGATGTGCTTCTTGAAGAGTTCGATGTCCTCAAGGGTAGCACCTGCTGTACCGAAGCCTGTTGATGTCTTGATATAATCTGCCTTAACTTCAGTTACGATCTTGCAAAGCTCGATCTTCTCATCCTCTGTGAGGTAGCAGGTCTCGATGATGACCTTAAGAAGCTTGTCGCCGCAAGCCTGCCTGATCATCTCAAGCTCTTTCTTTACTTCGTCATATCTGTGATTCTTAACGTCGCTTACATTAACAACTGTGTCGATCTCGCTTGCTCCGTCCTTGATGGCTTCCTTAGCCTCAACAACCTTGGACTCAGCGCAGCTGTAGCCAAGAGGGAATCCGATAACGGTGCAGAGCTTTAAGCTGTCGCCGTACTTGTCGTGGGTTCTCTTTAAGTATGTGGGAGGAATGCAGACAGTTGCTGTGCCGTACTTAACTGCCTCATCGCAAAGTGATACGATGTCTTCCCAGGTTGCGTTGGGCTGAAGCTGTGTGTGATCGATGAGTTTCAGAATATCTCTTTCTTCCATAATTTATTTCTCCTTTTTCCTTAATCTTTGTTAGAGATATGCAACATATGCATATGCCCCTTAATTATAGCAATGAGGGCTGTTATGTGCAATGATTCCATTTTGTGGTACAATCATTTGCGACGGAAAAAAGTCAGTAAGGAGTTAGCAATATGGAACAGGAAAATACAGTTATTAAGCAGCGTCTTTCAAAGCTCCGAGAGGCCATGAAGGCAGCGGGCATAGACTATTATCTGATGCCCACCTCGGATTTTCACAACTCAGAGTATTCCGCAGACTTTTTTAAGGTAAGAGAGTATTTTTGCGGATTCGACGGATCCAACGGAACTCTGGTGGTCAGCGCCGATGAGGCCGGGCTTTGGACCGACGGAAGATATTTCATACAGGCTGAGAATCAGCTTGCAGGTACAGGCGTAACACTTTTCAGAATGATGGAAGCAGGGGTGCCCACCATTGACGAGTACCTTCTTGCCAACATGAAAGAGGGACAGGTCCTTGGCTTTGACGGAAGGGTTCTCTCCGCAGGCATCGGACAGCGCTATGAAAAAGAGCTTGCTCCAAAAGGCGTCAGCCTTAAGATCGACAAGGATCTGGCAGAAGAGGTCTGGACAGAAAGACCCGCACTTCCCTGCCATGATATGTATGTTCTTTCAGATGAACTTTGCGGACAGAGCTTTAAGCAGAAACTTGAGACCGTAAGAAGCAGAATGAAAGAGTATGGCGCAGAGCATTATCTTTTAAGTAAGCTTGATGACATCATGTGGCTTACAAACCTTAGGGGCAATGATGTTGAATGCAATCCCGTAGCTCTTTGCTATGCCTATATTACAATGTCGGACTTCGTCCTCTTTGCCCAGTCAAAAGAGATAACGGCTGAAGTTAAGGATTACTGCGACAGGAACGGAATAAAGCTTCTTGATTACCATGAGCTTGTTTCATTTATCAAAGATATCAAGCCTGAAGGAAATATTCTCTTCGATAAGAGAAACACCAACTTCCTGACCTACAGAGTCCTTAAGGAATTGGCGGATGCTTCCGGAAAGACCTTAAAGAACGAGAAGGATCCCACAGAGATCCTCAAGGCCTGCAAGAACGAAACAGAGCTTAAGAATATTAGGGAAGTGTATGTAAGGGACAGCGCCAAGCTCACCGAGTTCATTTACTGGGTTAAGACAAATGCCGGCAGGATTCCTATGACAGAGTATTCGGCAGCCATGAAGCTTGACAGTATGCGTGCCGAGCTCCCGGGCTTTATCGAGCTTTCTTTTCCCACTATAAGTGCGTATAACGCCAACGCTGCCATGGCACATTACGAGGCAACAGAGGATAACTGCGCCGAGATTAAGGCTCAGGGCCTTCTTCTTGTGGATTCCGGCGGAACCTATATGGGAGGAACCACGGATGTAACAAGAACCATGGTGGTCGGCCCTATCTCCGATGAGATAAAGCGCCACTACACAGCTACCGTAGCCGGAATGCTCCGCCTTTCAAAGGCAAACTTCCTTGAGGGATGCAGCGGCAAGAACGTCGATATCCTGGCAAGAGGTCCACTCTGGAATATGGGAATCGACTACAAACACGGAACAGGCCATGGTATCGGCTATATACTGAACGTCCATGAGGGACCTCAGAACATCAGATGGAGATTTGCTCCCGGAGCGGACGAGGCAGTTCTTTTGCCCGGAATGATCGTATCAGATGAGCCCGGAGTATACATTGAGGGCAGCCATGGAATAAGGATCGAGAACATTCTTGAGGTTGTAGCAGGAGATGAGAATGAGTACGGAAGATTCCTTCACTTTGCTCATCTTACCTATGCTCCCATAGATCTTGAGGCCATCGACACCTCATATATGACCTCGGAGGATATTGATAATCTCAACGAATATCATGCTCTTGTTTATGAGAAGATAAGTCCTTACATCAGCGACGAAAAGGTGCTTGAATGGCTTAAGGAAGCCACCCGTGCGCTGTAACTTAAATATGTAAAAAGTATCTTAAATTAAGTGCAAATGCTTGAAAAAACGCGGCGTTTGACTATAATAAAGATATAAGGAACTGCAAGGTCAGTTCTCCTGAAATGCTCGACAACTCCTGTGTAATTTGAACCTACATTACTTTAAACGGGACTCTTATATTACCTGCTTGAATGTCACGCCTTCGGCCCTGCGTATACGCAGACCAGCTACGGGAGAGGAAGACAGGAGACCAGGTTGCGGTAACCCACCTGGCGTTAGCTAGGAGTCAAATAACAGGAACCGGCATTTTGGGAATTTCAAAGAATGTAAAAGCAGTCATCGCGGTGGCTGCTTTTTCCGCGTATGGCAATAAGAAGGGAATATGTATGGATATAAGGGCACAGCTTTTACAACTGGCCAGAGACTTTGCCGTAAAGATGCAAAAAAAGAATATAGCAGCCTTTGCGGGAAGCTGTGCGTACTTCTTTATTATTTCCCTGGTTCCCCTTCTTATCCTTATTTCCTCAATGCTCCCCTATACATCGGTATCAGAGGCGGACCTGTCCAGAGCTCTTTTGCATATAACACCTGACTTTGCAAACGATATTATCCAAAGGCTCATTGAGGAAACCTACGACAGGTCGGTTGCAGTATTTTCGATATCGGCTCTGGTGACCATCTGGTCGGGGGCTCTTGGCATGATGTCCATAATAAGAGGACTTAATGCCATTTATGATGTTCCGGAGCGAAGGAACTATTTTCATCTCAGGTTCATCGCAGCTCTTTATACCATAGCCATGATTGTGATCCTGGTTGCAATGCTGGCAGTTATGGTGTTTGAGAGGATTGTAAGAAGCGTCGCAGTAAGTCATTTTCCCAAGATCATGTTTATCATTTCACTATCGGCGTATTTTAAGTTCATTGTCGTGATAATTTTCGCGAGCTTTGCATTTGCCCTTATCTATACTTTTGTTCCAAGTGCCAGGATGACTTTTGTCTATCAGCTGCCCGGAGCAGTATTTTCGGCGGTGGTATGGTACATCTTTTCCTGGCTGTTTTCGGTTTACGTTAATACCACCGGGTACTTTTCAATCTACGGCAGTATTGCCACACCGCTGATCATGATGGTATGGCTGTATTTTTGTATCTATATATTCCTTATAGGTGCTTTTATCAACAGATTTTTCCACCCTGCGGTGAAGGTCCTTTACGACGATCATCACCAGAAGAAGGTTAGGGAAAAAGTCAAAAAAAAGAGTACCAGGCAGCTTAGAAAGGCAAGAAGATATAATGAATTCGGATGAGAGGAAGGACTAAGACAAGATGAAGTTAAACAGCAACTGGTTAAAGAAAAAATGGGTATCCTACACCATAGCTACGTGTTCCGCAGTGATGCTTCTCATGATACTCATGCATCTTGGAGATATCTTCAGGGGACTGATCGGGTTCTTTTCTTTCATAAAACCTGTCCTTGTGGGTATAGTCATTGCCTATGTGATAAATCCTCTCGCAAACTTTTTTGACAGAGGTCTGTTTAAGAATATAAAGAGAGAAAAATTCAGATGGAAAATCTCATCGGTGGTTGCCATCATTGCACTGGTTGCCTGCGTTACCCTTCTTGGATTTGCCCTTGTGCCGCAACTGGTGGAGAGTGTGAAGACTCTTTTCTCCAATATGGATACCTATCTTGATACCCTGCAGTCCATTCTTCGTGATTTCGAAAAGAGCGGAGGAGCGAGATTGTTCGGACTTGACCTGGCATCGCTGGCTGCCCTTGGCGATAGGATCATCGATTATCTCAGCGGCTATTTTTCGGAGAACATGGATTCCTTTGTGACCTCCGGTGCCAATTTTGGAAAGGGCATTTTCGATGTGGTCATTTCCTTCATCCTGGCTGTATATTTCCTTTTGGATAAGCGCAGGATAACGGAAGGGTGCGGAAGACTTATAGCTCTTGTGGTAAAGCCTGTCACTTATGAGAAGATGACGGGATTCTTTACAAGGTGCAATGATATTCTCATAAGATATATCAGTGTTGATGTCATTGACGGAGTAGCAGTGGGATTCGTAAACTTCCTGTTCATGATCATCATGGGAATGCCATATTCGGCTCTTATATCCTTCATTGTTGGTATCACCAATCTGGCTCCTACTTTCGGACCTATCGTAGGTGCTATCATAGGCGCCTTTATCCTGGTATTGGTAAATCCCTGGTATGCGCTGTGGTTTCTGATATTTACCATAGTTCTTCAGACCGTGGACGGATATATCCTAAAGCCAAGGCTCTTTGGCGGAAGTCTGGGTGTTTCGGCTCTTATGATCCTTATTTCCATTATCCTCGGAGGAAGACTCTTTGGTGTGGCAGGCATTCTTTTTGCCATTCCTTTTGCCGCTATTTTTGATTTCACCTGGCGGGATTTTGTTATAAAAAAGCTTGAGGAAAGGCATGCTAAGAGGTACAATCAATTGTAGAGATTTTTTGTCGAATACTATATATAGACAAAAGGGGGTTATAGAATGGATATTGTTATGAATATTATCGACGGAGCCATCAACTTCAGTAAAGAGACTGTTGATGCGGCCCTTGGTGCATGGGAGAAACTGGATGACAACAAAAAGAAGCTGTTTATCGGATGCCTTGCTGCGTCGGCAGCCATCATCGCAGTTGCGGTCATTGCTTATAAGCTCGGTAAAGCTCATGGACAGAACGAGTTTCTCGATGACGAAGATTTCTGATCTTCAGGACTGACACAGAATGATTTGGAGCTTTCATAACGGAAGCTCCTTTTTTACTAATGGAGACCGTAATGAAAAAATTTTTAAAGGTATTAGGAGTTATTGTTTTATTGGCAGTGCTCATTGCAGGCACGGTTCTTGGTTATCTTACCATTGATGAGTACAATCCTCAGGATGTAGAGACATTAGCCCTGGAAGGGAATGCACAAAAGAGTGTGTCCATGGATTCTCCCATGAGGATCATGAGCTGGAACGTAGGATACGGCGCCCTGGGTGATAATGCCGACTTCTTCCTGGATGGAGGCAAGATGGTAAATACTGCCACCAAGGACAGGGTATATTCCAATCTTACCGGTATCATAAAGGAAATAGAGACGGTTAATCCTGATATTCTCTTTGTTCAGGAGATGGACAGGAACTCATCAAGATCCTATTTCATCGATGAGAGTCAGTACATGACCAATAATTCAACGGCCGCTGTATTTAACGGACAGAATGTTTTTGCCTATAACTACAAGGTGGCCTATGTACCGCTTCCGGTTCCTCCCATTGGTAAGGTAGAGGCAGGAATAGGGATCTTCTCCGAATACAAAATGGATTCTGCGGTAAGGATCAAGCTTCCCTGCCCGTTTTCATGGCCCTACAGGACAATCAATCTGAAGCGTTGTCTTGAGGTGTCAAGGCTCCCTGTGTCCGGTTCGGACAAGGAGCTGGTTCTGGTTAACTTCCACCTTGAGGCCTATGACGACGGAGATGGTAAGATTGCCCAGACCAACATGCTCAAGGACATTCTTGTGGAGGAATCTGAGAAAGGCAACTATGTAATAGCAGGAGGCGACTGCAACCAGATCTTTTCCGGAGTGGATTCAAGCAGATTCCCGACTGTAGGAGGCGCAAGCTGGCAGCCACCTGTTATAGATGAGAGCTCTTTTGGGGACGGATTCAACTTCTATATGGATGAGGAGGTGCCAAGCTGCAGATCGCTGGATCGCCCTCTGGACATTGCAGAGAGCAAGGCTCCTGCAGATTTTCAATACTATATAATTGATGGGTTTATAGTTTCAAAGAACGTTAATGTGGAGAACGTTTACGCAGATGACCTGGGGTTTGTTTCATCTGATCACAATCCCGTAATAATGGACATCTTGCTTAAATGATTTTTCGTGACAGTAAACGTTTAATCACATATAATGTAATAGGTATTAATTTTGAAAGGGGTAAAGTCAGATGCAACACAAAGTAAAAAGAAATGTAATTGTTGGACAGTCAGGTGGCCCTACAGCGGCCATCAACTCATCACTTGCAGGTGTTTACAGAACTGCGATCGACCGTGGATACAAGAAGGTATACGGTATGATCCACGGTGTGCAGGGCCTCATGGAGGGGAGATATGTTGATCTTTCAGATCACATTCAGTCAGGCCTTGATATCGAGCTTTTGAAGAGAACACCTTCAGCTTATCTTGGATCTTGCAGATACAAGCTTCCTGAGATCTTTGAGAACAAGGAAGTTTATGAGAAGATCTTTGAGATCCTCAACAAGCTTGAGATTGACTGCTTCATCTACATCGGCGGAAACGATTCGATGGATACCATCAAGAAGCTTTCCGACTATGCTATTATTTCAGGTTCACAGATCAGATTTGTCGGATGTCCCAAGACAATCGACAACGATCTTGCACTTACAGACCACACACCCGGTTACGGCTCTGCAGCCAAGTATATCGGTACATCTGTAAAAGAGATCATCAGAGACAGCTGGTCACTTGAGACAACAAACGGACAGGTTATCATCGTAGAAGTAATGGGAAGAAACGCAGGATGGCTTACCGGAGCAACAGCTCTTGCAAAGGGCGAGGATTGTGACGGACCTGATGCTATCTATCTTCCTGAGCTTCCTTTCGATATGGATGCTTTCATCAAGAAGATCAAAGGTCTTCTTAAGAACAAGGCTTCCATCGTAGTTGCTGTTTCCGAGGGTATCAGAACCAAGGACGGCAAGTATGTAAGTGAGCTTGGAAACACAATTGATTATGTTGACGCATTCGGACACAAGCAGCTTACAGGTACAGCAAGATACCTCTGCGAAGTTGTTTCCAAGGAGTGCGGCTGCAAGACACGTCCCATCGAGCTTTCAACTCTTCAGAGAGCTGCAAGCCACTGTGCATCACGTGTAGATATCCTTGAGGCTTATGAGGTTGGTGGTGCTGCCATGAAGGCTGCTGATGAAGGCGACAGCGGCAAGATGGTTGTTATTGAGAGACTTTCCGATGATCCTTATCAGGCAGGAACAGAGGTTAAGGACGTTCACAAGATCGCTAACGACGAGCGTACAGTTCCGAGAGAGTGGATCAACAAGGACGGCACATATGTAACCAATGAGTTTATCACATATGTAAGACCTCTTATTCAGGGCGATGTAGGACCTATCATGGTTGACGGTATTCCGAGACATCTTTACAGACCCGGATTCCAGGATATCCTTTGATTTTAAGATGTAACTACTGCAGGAGACTATGGTCACGTTAAGAGACGTAGTAGTAATTACCAACAGCGAACTTGATATATTATCTGCAGATGACAACTACAGGGAGTATGTTTGCGAAAGCAGTGCTGACACTGTTTTTGCAAACGTTCATCCCGATGATCAGCATCTGCTGTACGAAATGGTAGAGACGCTTTCGGCCAAACCGGAAGCTTCTCTATGTTTTCGTGTCTGCAACAAAAAAGGCGAGTACTGCTGGGTAAGCGCCAGCTGCTCACGGGCTTCGGAGGATGATGAAGATAGCATCAGAATAGAACTCCGTGATCTTTCAAATCTTGATGACGGCGTCAAGGCCGTTGAAATCGACTATCTCACAGGACTTCTCAATAAAAAAGCGATAACTGATTATGCAAAGGGATTATGTGCCCCTGATGGGAAAAGGGGAATAGTAAACCTGTGCGTAATTGACATAGATAATTTCAAATATATCAACGACACTTACGGACATTCCTATGGAGACAGGATACTGAAGGAAGTTGCAGCCATCATTCGGGAGGTTCTGGGTGAGAACGGCAAAGCCGGCAGGATTGGCGGCGATGAGCTCATGATGACCATCGAGAATGTGGATGACAAAGGCAATCTTAGGGTATTCCTTAAGGGGATAAGAGAGAGGGTTGAAGCTACCCACATCGATGAAAACGGATATCCTATGGTTACGGTATCCATGGGAATCGGAAAATTCCCCGATTACGTTCAAAGCTACGATGAACTGTTTAATCTTGCAGACAGGATGCTTTACAGAGCCAAGAGCCGCGGCAAGAACAGATATGTGATCTATAATCCGGAAATCCACGGACCGATAGTAGATGGGCAGCTGGATGAGACTGCAATGACTGTCAGCCGTGCCACTGCCATAGACAAGACAAAGCTTGTTCTTGATGGCATGGAGGGGCTTCTGTATGCCGATACGGAATCTGTTTCTTCAATGCTGATGAAGATAGCTGCTACCTATGACCTGGATGAAGTATATCTCTTTTATAAGGATATAAATAAGAGCTTCTATGGGCATAAACGCGCATCTGATTCGGGAAATAATGCCGAGAAGCGGATTTATCAGATTGTGGATTCCGTTTCTGATATTGCATATGTAATGGAACCGGGGCTGCTTAACCGCTTTAATTCCAACGGAGTACTTGTTATAGATTCTCCCGGGATAGTTTTGAAGGAATTCCCAAAGGCTCTGGAATTTTTTGAGAAGAACGGTATAAAGCATGCATTCCTTTACAGAATGATTGATGCTCCTTTTGACGGATATATAGCCATGTATAACACCAGAGAATTGTCAAGGAAATTCCCTCAGCCGGATATCACGGACCTTACATATTTGAGTAAAATGATGGAAATTGCATTAAAATCTAGATAATTACGCACTTTTTTAGAATTTTTTTTTCTAAAAATACGCTAAAACAAGCACTTTGCTGTTGTTATGTGTACTTAATAGTAGTAAAATAGGCAATGTAGTAAATAAATTTCTATTTCGGAGGGAAAATTAATGAACAAGACAGAACTTATCGATGCAATTGCAAAGGAAGCTAACCTTTCCAAGAAGGATGCAACTGCAGCACTGAACGCTTTCACAGAGACAGTTACAAAGGAGCTCAAGAAGAAAGGTAAAGTTCAGCTTGTTGGCTTCGGAACATTCGAGACAACAAAGAGAGCAGCTAGAACAGGTAAGAATCCTCAGACTGGCGCTGCTATCAAGATTCCTGCTTCTGTAGCACCTAAGTTCAAGGCTGGTAAGGCTCTTAAGGATCTTGTAAACAAGAAATAATTTAAATCAGTAACAGACGGGCCGTCGCTTTGGATGTTGAGTCATCTAAGGTGACGGCTTTTTGTGTTAACGGGGGAATTGATGGTAGCTACAGTAATAACGGAAAGTAATTGTAAAGCTTTTATGCCCGGCCTTGACGACGAGCTGCTGAAAAACAGCGATATCTTTTTCGGGGCAGTGGATGAAGATACAAACACAGCAGTGGGTGTAATGGCGGTAAAGGACATAAAGGCAGAAGACGGAAAAGAGCTGGAGATAACCTATATCTATGTGAGTGAGGAATTTCGCGGCCGTGGAGCAGGAAGAGCCATGGTTGAAATGCTAAAAACTTTTGCCATAGACTATGGGGCATTCGTAATATTATGTATAAGCAGTTTTAACATAGAAGATGCCGGAGTGCATGAACTTCTTTGTTCATGCGGATTCGATGAAGTTATAGACAGTACAAGTTCAACTTATGAAGCTTATCTTATGGATATTCACATTCCGGGAAAGGGTGAAGACAAAGGAATTGTTCCTTTGAGCAGCTTGTCCCGGAACAAGTGGAGGGCACTTGAGGCCAGATTTGATGAATCGGAGAAAAGAGATAACGCAAAATCCGGCCATATCATAAGACAAAGAGATTTCTATGATGAAGACATCAGCATGATCAGGCTGGGGCCCAAGGAGGAGATCCTTGGGGCGGTTTTAGTCAGTGCTTATGAGGATGTTATAAGTATCGATGTATGTGCAGCCTTTGAAGGCGATGCCGGAAATATCATGCTTTCATTATTCAGAAGCAGCGCAAAAGAGGCTTACAGACTTTATGGCGGAGAGATTCTTGTGTCCGTCACACCGCCATCGGAGGAGATGTACAGGCTGTTTGAAAAATTCACAGGCGGACTGATGAGAAAATCAAGCGACACAGTTGCGCAGTATTATGTGATCTGATAATTAAACGGAGGTAGTACCATGCTTGAGCACAATCTTAATGAGCAGCAGCTGCAGGTTCAAAGACCCGGCTTTACTCACCAGGTTACAGAGGAGTACAGAGAACAATTTAATGCCATGGATGCCAATGAAAGATTGAACTATAAAAAGGAGCAGGCATTAAGGCTTGAACAAAGGGCCGACTGGCGTGAAATGAATCTGTCCAGGCATCTTACAGGTGTGGTAAGCCTTGATAAGTTCAAGATAAAGACTGCTCCGGACAAAACATCCCTGGTTTCGTCCTACACAGGTGTCAGAAAGAACCTTACTGCCCGGGAGAGAGCCGCAAAGATTCAAAACAGCCGCTCCAGGCTTTTTAAAAAGGCAGCTAATTCCACAGCTCTGAAGGAAGCTTCAAGGAAAGCTGCCAGTGAAAGCTATGAGAGAGCCGAAAAAGCTGCAGACAGCATAAGTGCAGGTCTCTCCATGGATAAAATAAGGGATCTGTCTTATTTTTGCGTGTCCGATAACGCAGAAGAGAACAAGCAGCTCATTAAATTGTACACAGGAGTCGGTATTGATCATCAGGATGGTTTTGATGAAAACATATCGAAAAAAAAGGACAGATACCAGGCTCTTGATAAGATGACGGGAATACTTTTATCTCTTGACATAAGAAATCTTTCACTGGAAACAGACAAGGAAATCATCAAAAATGCTGCTTTCCTTGAGAAGCTGCGCCTTATGGTCAGTGCCTACGAAAGAATTCTTCAGGAAAATCCCGATTATGAGAAGGCTATTAAGGATCCTGACATGAGCGAGATCCTTGTTCCCCAAAATGAAGGAAAGCTTAAGGCTACTTTCGAGGAAGTGAATAAAAAACTGGAGATATTAAGGTCCATAGCCACTTATTATACTGCCAGAAAAGAGCTGATGACAGACAAATACTACAGGGAGCACTATGACTCTGAGCTTACTGTGGACGTAAGCGAGAACTCTTCTGAAGATGAGAAAAGGATTGCAGATAAGATCACAGCGGTTTATACTTCCGGACTGCATATGATGAAACTCAATGGTTCATCTGTAAAAACCATAAATAAGAGGGGAGGCTTTGGCGCCTTAAGAAATACTTATGCCTACAACAGATTGGCTAAAAGCGCGCATCTTCAGGAAAATAATGACAGAGCAAAGAAACTGCGCAGAGATTTTCTGATCAATAATTATGAAAAGGATGATGAGACGGCATGGAACCTCTATGAGAAGCTTCCGGAGCAGAGAACCGCACTTGTCAACAGAGCGGCAAGCGCCATCAGGGACAAAAATTTCCTGATCGAGGGTATTCAGGAAGGCTATGAAGAACCTGCATTTACAGTAGATAAAATGAATGAGGCCATAAACAACTTTATGGACATGGACCTGAATCTGTTCAGGTTTAAGAGCTATAAAGAAATGTTTGAATTCTATGATTATAATCTGGAACTTGCAAGCAGGGTTGATAAGGTGCAGTACTATCTTGGCAAGGGCCTGGTTAAGGGTATCAGGATCCCTGATGAGAGACTTATCAGTATCAGGGGAAGGATGCTTGCCTTTAATGAGATCCGTCAGACTCTGCACAGTGTCAGAGCATTTCTTTATTCAGATCAGGGCAATACCAAGGAGCAGAATTTTAAGGCCTGGGACGAGTTCTTCAAGATGAAGGCTATAAATTCCGATGTTGCGGCAATTCCTTGCAGGAGTATGGAAGCCTATGTGCAGAAATGTACGAGAAAACTGACAAGAGAGCACGCCGAGAGGGAAGTTGTGATCAAAAAGATGTGGAAGCTTACCGGCGAGAGGGGCAATCAGAAGATACCGGCTGAGTACCTCGCCAAAAAGAAGGCTGAATATCAGAAAAATGCAGCTATAGCAGATTGTCTGATAAGCGAGAATCAGAAGACTGAGCTGGCAAAAGCCTGCTGTGAGCAGATTCTGAAGAAATACTGCGAAGATACTCCCCAAAAGCACCCTCAGGGATACAAAATGATGGACAGATGTGCCACCGACTACGTTGCGGGAAGACCGGTTGAGGAAATGAAGAGACTCTATGATCTGTGTACCGGTACGGATGAGGAGAAGCTGGAATTCTGGATGCAGATGTATAAAGATACGATGAGCATTAAGCCTGAAGAGTTTAATCCATGGCCTGTGGAGAAGTTCTTTGACAACATTTATAAGAAGAATCATATGTTCCACGTCTTTGACAATGCTAATGTGATCGGAGAAAGAATCAGTGAGATTGTTACAAGGATGGGCCGGCAGGGAGCAGATAAAGCCGCACAGATCATGGGTGTAAAACCTGAGGATAAAGATAAAAAGCTAAATGAGATCAAAAGGGAAACAACGATTTTAAAGGACTTTGGTATTGGCTTTATATCCGGAAGATTTGGCGCTGTTATCAGCGCAAAAAGCGATAAGTACAGAGCATTTTTCTCACTGGAGGATCTGTACGGAAAGATCAATGCTGACGAGTGCAGGAATCCTTTCCTGATGTCGCAGCAGGAACAGCGCGATATGGACATAGTGAATGACATTGCCCAGATTAACCGGATCTTTAATAAATTAGTATTCATACAGGCGCCAATTGACATAAAGGAAGGCCAGCCCCGCATAGGCCTTAAGGATGATCTGGGACCCCTTTACAGGGAATATCAGAGAATCAAAGGTGAGCCCATCACAAAAGCTTACTTTGTCCAGAACAGGGCGAGGCTTACTACTGAATATAATGACTGTTACGATGATTATATTAAGAATAATAAGCTGGCAAAAGAGCTGTCAAAGGACTTTGATATTCCTGAAGGAATTCCGGCAGGTGAAAATGAGAAGAAGGAAAGAAGCCGGAAAATAGAGAAAGCCTTTGAACACATTTTGTCTGTGGATGCCTCGGAGTTTAACATTGATACCTATGAAAAGCTCTTATCAAAGGATTCTGTGACGCTTCGTCATATGACAGAACTTGCATCCAAGGCGGCTCCTCTTTATGAGCAATATGTTCAGCTCAGGGAAGGCGGTAATGCGGGCTGCGTTCTGAACAGGAATGAACTGGCGGAGGTCAGGGCCAGAATAGATTTTCTTATTAAAGTTAACAAGTACTATAACGGCTCGGAAAATCTGCTTGATACCCTCGAGCAGGATAAGACCCTGAGCTTTTTCAAGGGTGCTTCAGTGGTTCTTGATGAAGAAAGAACCAGAGTTGCCAATGAAGCTCATTTGACAATCCAGCTCTCTGACGGATATGCAGCCCAGGCAATGAACAGGATTCTTGAAAGGCGTATTTCTCTGGAATATGATCTTGGGAAAAAATTCTTCGAAACAGCAGGAAAAAATGACTACAGGGGTCTTGTGAATAAAATTAATAAAGAACTGAGTGGTATAGAGCAAAATATCGCTACATTGAAAGCTCTTTTTACAAATCAGGATTTCCCTGCAGCTAAGGATAAGAATGCCAAGAGTACAATAGAGGGCATCACTGTTATGGTGAATGCACTTTACAACAACATAATAGAGTCGGTAAAGCAGGCAAGAAGGCAGGCGCGGAGCAGAATAAAAAACAACTCGGGGCTTGTGGATTATACTCCCATGATGGAACAGTTTGATGAGCTCATTAAAAGATGTCAGGAGGACAATGAGATGTTTGGCCAGAAGGCTAATGAGTATTTCACCTATGCGTCAAATGATCCATTGCTTAAGAAACGCCCCGGAAAATGGATGGAGGTTCTTAAATTTGCCAGAGCCAGATTCTATGACACCGATCAGGAGGGAGTAAAGCTGAAAAAGGGCGGAGCCAATGTTTCCGATATCTATGTTATCAGCAGTGACAAGACAGGAAAGACAATATTCTTCAGAAAAGAGGATAATGCTCCCAGGCAGGACATTAGGGACTGCATAACTGATGTTGCTAAGAGCGTTTACGGCAAGGATAAAAAAGGCCTGGAAATCGGTGAAAAATTCGGCTCTGTGTTATTTGGTATGCAAACCGTGAAAGAAGCAGCTAAGTATCAGGAAATATTGGATAAAATAGGAGCTGAGAAAAACGCTTTCGGAACAAAGGATAAAGATACCGGTATCACCAAGGGGTTTGCCGAAATCGGTATGGAAGTGAGCAGGGAATTTGCAGGACGTAATAAGGAACTTGATGAATTCCTTAAGACCGCCAAAAAAGATGATTACGAGAAACTTGGAAGGCTCTTTATAGGACTTCGGGACATGGATTTTAAGAGAGCGCTCTGCTTCAATACCAAAACAAGTGCAATGATAAAACCGGGAAGAAATCTGACAAACAGACATGTGGCAACCTCAAGACTGGCTAATTCCTTTGGTCTGGGAGATATTGTTTCCCCTTCAAGAACCGCTCAGATCAATGTCGGCGGTGAGCTGGTAAAAGGAAACCTCATGGAAGAGAGCGGAGGTCTTGAAATTATTGATATCGAGAATGTACAGGACTACAGATATTCCAACGAGGCTATAAAACAGCTCTTTTGCCTGCAGATATTTGACTTTCTTTGCGGACAGGTTGACAGGCACATGGGCAATTTCCACGTGATCATAGACAAAGAGAAGAAGCTCATAGTGGGCATAAAGGCCATAGATAATGACATGGCCCTGGGAAATTTAAAACCCCAGGACCTAAAACAAAAAAGAAGAAATCTGCTTCCGCTTGATGAAAGTTCCATTAAGGGCATGCCGGTGGAAATAGTAAACAAGATCATGTCGATTACAGAGGACACACTGCATGTAATGCTTGGTGATATATTGCAGCCGGATGAGATAAGCGATCTGTATCTGAGAATTGAGTATTTCAAGACAAAGGTAAGAGAACTGGCCGGGGAAGATGAAAACATGAGCATCAAAACTACAACTCTCAAATACAATGATAGTGAAGGCAATGCTGTTGAAAAAATTACCAACGAGGAAGTCTCCTATACCGGCATATATAAGAGCGATGATTTAAGGGCTGTTATGTCCCTTGATGCTGTAAAGAATCGGGTGATTCAGGAGAATAGAAAGAATAATATCCCAAATGAAAGGGCTCTTGCCCGGTTCGCCACAAAAGAACGTGAAGAAATAAGGCAGAAGACGACTTCGACTCAAAAAGTATCGCTTTTCTATCAGCCTATAGTGGGATCAACTTTTGAACTTCAGGAAAGAACGCAAAAAGAGATACTTAAGGCGCAACAGAATAATCAGTAAGGAAATCAGATAACCATAGCCGCCGGGGATGTGTCCATTGAAATAATCATAAATATTTTATAAAATATAATTACATTTATTTTTTGACAAGGAGCCATTAATGACGTTTGATAGGAGTTTTGAAAATTTCGTTCAAATACTCTCGGAAGAAGAGGTTACCCCTGAAATATCCCCCAGCGCTCTGGCGGACATATCCAAGGAGTTTTCTTTGCGTTCCATTGTGGCGATAGTTTCCTACAAGTCCTATTCAGATAAGGCAGGTGAACCGGATACCATCATTCCGCTTTTTGGTCCCGTTCCTAACGAAGAGGCTTCCACATATATGTTTAAGAGCAATATGTCGGGAGACCGTGAGATCACCTACAGGGTTTACCTTGCCGACAACAAGAAGCTTACGGACGAGCAGTACAGAAGCTTCTCTGTGATTGTGGATATTCTTTCCTTCCACATGGAGAGATTCCTTCTTGTGAATGTTGTTAAGAAAAGTGCGCTTACCCAGTATCTTACCGGGCTTCCCAATTCCGGAGGTTTCCTTGCTTTTGTAAGCAGCAAGTTTGAAAGCGGCGAGATCATGAATTATGACGCTTTCTATTTCAACATTAAAAGTTTTGGTCTTATCAGCCGCAGATTTGGAATCGGCGAGGGTGATGAGATCATGAAGCGCTACGCCAGAAAGCTTAAGGAGTTCTTTGAGAAAGATGAGATCCTTGCCCACTTCGGAGGAGACAACTTCACAGCTCTGGTTAAGAAGGAGAGAACCAAGAAGTTCCTTAAGTATATTGCAGCTGTACCTGTGCGGGGAGAAAAGAACGGCAAGGAGGAAGAATTTACCCTCTCTGCTGTAGCAGGTGTGTATGCTATTGATGAATCCATGAAAAGCCCAAGCCAGGCAATCTCCAGATCTGTCATGGCCTGCAATTATGCCAAGAATGTGGCCAACAAACCTTACGTATTTGTCAACAAGGCCATGAGCACCAGGATATACAGGCAGAAGCAGATAGAAGACAGATATGAAGAGGCTCTTGCCAATGATGAGTTCAGAATCTATCTTCAACCCAAGGTCAACACGGAAAGCGGCAGGATAGTGGGAGCTGAGG
Organism: Butyrivibrio sp. FCS014; assembly: GCF_000526935.1. GTDB lineage: Bacteria > Bacillota > Clostridia > Lachnospirales > Lachnospiraceae > Butyrivibrio. The sequence continues at coordinate 236,514 of NZ_JAHA01000003.1, forward strand.
CTCTTGCCAGGTGGTTTTGCAACGGCATAGTTCTTTATCCTACCGAATTTGTTCCTATCCTTGAGCAGGAGGGAATGGTCGCTTCACTGGATCTTTATGTTCTGAAAAAGACCTGTGAATATATCAGGGAGTGGCTTGATAACGGAATAGAGCCGGTTCAGGTGTCCGTGAATTTTTCAAGGCGTGATTTAAGTTACAAGGATCTTGCCAGGGCTATCAGCGAGACCATAGAAGAGTACAGGATCGATCCCAAATACATCGAGATAGAGGTTACCGAAACCGCCAGCGAGGATGAGAGGGTCATGATGACCAACTTCCTTGCGAAACTAAAGGACATGAAGATAGCCACAGCCATCGATGATTTCGGAACAGGATATTCCTCTCTTTCAACTCTCAGAGATTTCCCGGTATCCGTCATTAAGATAGACAGATCTTTTATCAATAATGATGAGCTCAATACCAACGACGAGATTGTTTTAAAGAACATCATTACCATGGCAAGGGAACTTGGAATAGACGTGGTGACTGAGGGAGTTGAAAGACCCGATCAGACGGAACTTTTAAAGAACGTTGGCTGTAATGTGGTCCAGGGCTTCTTATATGACAATCCCATGCCCAAGAAGGACTTTGAAAAGAGACTTATCAAGGGCGTATATGAAGATTAAAACGCATAAAAAAGCTGTTACCTTCAAAAAGGTAGCAGCTTTTATTTTTGCGAAATAAGTAATGATCAGTCGAGTCTCTTTTTTCCGAAGAAGAAGAGGGCAACGGTTCCGGGGCCGGTGTGGCTTCCGATGGTGGTTCCGATGCTGTAGATCTTAACCTTGTTCTTGAGGTGAGGGAATTTGGATTCAATAAGATCTGCAACGGTTCTTGCTGTTTCATAGCAGTCGGAATTGGAAATATAACATTCCTGAGCATATTCAAGGCCGTTCTCTGCAAGTTCTTCCATCTTGGCAACCTGAGCTTTTATAACGGCATTGATTCCTCTTTGCTTGGAGCGGACAATAAGTCTTCCCTGATAGTCGACATTCAAAAGAGGACAGATCTTTAATGCGCCGCCGATAATGCCGGCTGCCTTGGAAACTCTTCCGCCTCTTACAAGGTAAGAAAGATCGGTAACAAAGAACCAGTGCTGACACTCAAGTCTGTGTTCGATAACCCACTCGTAAAGCTCATCAATGGTCATGCCTTCATCTCGAAGATCTGCAAGCTTGTTCATAAGAAGACCGTAGCCTGCTGATGCGGCAAGAGAGTCAACAACATAAACCTTGCTTTCGGGATATTTCTCAAGTACCTGGTCTCTGGCAATGGTAGCAGAATTTAATGTTCCGGAAATTCCTGAACTGAGGGTCAGATGAAGGATATCCTTGCCCTGCTTGATAATATTCTCAAAGTACTCGACGTATTCGCCTACGGTAACCTGAGAAGTCTTGGTCATGGCTCCATTTGCCATGGCTTTGTAGAATTCGTCAAAAGGATAGGAAACACCAAGATCATCGGGGTAATCCTTGCCATCTACGCTGAAATGAAAGCAGATGTAGCTGATGTCTCTCTCCTTGAAATGCTCTGCAGAAAGGTCTGCTGTGGAGCAACAGCTAAGTACAAAACTGTTCATGAGTATAACGCCTCCGTTTTTATTCAATACCTTATAATAACCCATTTTGTTACCTATGGCAAATATGAAGTTGGGTTACGGTAACAGTTTTTCATTGACAAATAAGCCACGGGAACATAAAATTAGTAACTGTATTAAAACAACAATATAAGCAAATGCAGTGATGATGTCGGCTTAATGCCGGAGATGTTGTATCTGCCTTACCAGAGAATCGGAGCCACCGGCTGAGAGCTTCGAAAGACACGGATACATACGGGAAATTCGCATCGGAGCAGCCAGGGTGAAACAATAGTAGTCCCGGCCGTAGATCTACGTTACAGATAATGAAGAGCGTGTTCGGAATTGACCGGATGCGAACATGGGTGGTACCGCGGAGATTATTCGTCCCTTGTGCATGAAAATGCACAAGGGATTTTTATTTTACCAAGGAGGAAGGAATTTTGGAAAACAGCGCATTACATCAGCAAATTGAAGCAATTCGTGAAGAAATCAAGACTAATTCCGAGAAGCTGGACAGCTCGAAGCTTGTTTATGAGCTGAGGAAGAGCTTTTTGGACAACAAGACCGGTAAGATCTCGGCTCTTATGAAGGAGATGAAGAACATCGCCGCAGAGGACAGAGCTGAGTACGGTAAGAGTGTAAATGAACTTAAGCAGTGGGCTCTTGAACAGTTTGAAGAACTGGATAAGAAGATGAAGGAAAAAGAGCTCAAGGCAAGATACGAGAGCGAGAAGCAGGACGTAACAATGCCTGCCAAGATGCGTTATCAGGGCAATCTTCACCCTGTAACACAGATGAGAGAGACTCTTATAGACATCTTTGCGGGTATGGGCTTTGAGATATATGAGGGTACTGAGATTGAGAATGACTACTACAATTTCACTGCTCTTAATACACCTGCCGATCACCCGGCAAGGGATATGCAGGACACTTTCTACTTAAGTCCCGAGTTCCTTTTGAGAACCCAGACTTCATCAGGTCAGATCCATGTTATGGAGAACACGAAGCCTCCCATCAAGATTCTTTCTCCCGGTAAGGTTTTCCGTTCAGATGATGATGCAACTCATTCACCTATGTTCTCCCAGATGGAAGGCCTTGTAGTTGATAAGAAGGTTACACTTTGCGACCTTAAGGGTGCTTTGGAAACCTTTGCCCAGAAGATCTTCGGTGAGGGAACAACAACAAGACTTCGTCCCTCTTACTTCCCGTTCACAGAGCCTTCTGTAGAGGTTGACTGCAGCTGCTTTGCCTGCGGCGGAAAGGGATGTAACCTCTGTAAGGGTACAGGCTGGATCGAGGTTCTCGGTGCCGGCGTAGTTAACAAGAAGGTCCTTGAGAACTGCGGAATTGATTCTGAAGAGTACAGCGGATTCGCTTTTGGTATCGGTATCGAGCGTGCAACAATGCTCAAGTACGGCATCAACAACATCAAGCTTTTATATGAGTCAGACCTTGATGTTCTTAAGCAGATCGATCATTACGAATAATTTAGGAGGAAACCGAAAATGTTAGTACCTTTAAGTTGGCTTAAAGATTTTGTTGATATAGATATTGAACCAAAAGAACTTGAGAAGAAGCTTTTCGACTGTGGCTTCGAGGTAGAAGAGTGCTGGGAAGTGGGAAAAGACATATCAAATGTTGTAGTCGGACAGGTTGAAACCTGCGAGGCAATTCCTGATACCCACCTCCATGCCTGTACAGTTAACGCAGGTGAGCATGGAACTTTTAAGGTTGTCTGCGGTGCAGACAACGTTCAGGCCGGAGGCAAGTATCCTCTTGCTCTTGTAGGCGCTACAGTTATCGAGACAGAGAGAGACCACGTTACCGTTATCGGTGTTGCAACCATCAAGAAGGGCAAGCTTCGCGGTTACGATTCAGAAGGTATGCTCTGCTCAGGTGTTGAGCTTGGAGTTAACGAGGATATGTATCCCGGAGCAGGCTATAACGGACTTCTTGTATTCCCCGAGGATACAGAGGTTGGTATCGATGTTAAGCCTCTTCTTGGCCTTGACGACTGGATCTTTGATGTTTCAATCACTGCAAACAGACCTGACTGCCAGAGCATCTACGGCCTTGCAAGAGAGGTCGCTGCTGCACTTGATAAGCCTTTAAAAGAGATTGACCTGTCCTACACGGAGACAGACGTTGAGAATGAGGGATTCAGCGTAACAGTAGAGGATCCTGATCTCTGTCCCAGATATATCGGACACTATGTATATGACGTAAAGCTTGCCGAGAGCCCTCTGTGGATGAAGAGAAGGCTTGCTATGGTTGGCAATAACGCCATCAACAATATTGTTGATATCACAAACTATATCATGAGAGAGCTGGGTCAGCCCATGCATGCTTTTGACGGCAACTTCCTTGAGGGAAACAGGATCGTTGTAAGACGTGCAAAGCAGGGTGAGAAGATCGTAACTCTTGATGAGAACGAGTTTGAACTTACAACAGACAATCTTGTTATCTGTGACGGTGCTAAGCCTGTAGCTCTTGCAGGTATCATGGGAGGTCTTAACTCAGAGATCCGTGATACCACAACCACAGTTACCTTCGAGGCTGCAAAGTTCATGCGTGACAATATCCGTAAGAGCTCAAGAGCACTGGGACAGTCCTCTGATTCATCAGCTGCTTTCTCAAAGGGCGTTTATGAGTATACAACCGTTATCGCCATGAAGAGAGCACTTCACCTTATTGAACAGCTTGGCGCAGGTAAGGTATCAAAGACCCACGTTGATATCAATACCGGCAACAGCCTTGAGAAGAAAGAGATGAAGGCTTCCATAGAGAAGGTCAACGGAGTTCTCGGTATTGAGGTTCCCACAGATGAGATAAAGAGAATTCTCACAAACCTGAATTTCGAGCCTGAAATAAACGGAGATGAGCTTACCATTAAGATTCCTGCATATCGTGAGGATATGGAAGATTATCCGGATATTGCGGAAGAGCTTATCCGTATGTACGGTTATGACCATGTTAAGTCTACATTCCTTAAGGATTGCAGCGTTACAGTTGGCGGCAGGAACTTAAAGCAGAAGACAGAGCTTAAGATCAAGCGTGCACTTTGTGCCCAGGGCGCCTTTGAGGGAATGCACTACTCATTCTTCTCACCCAGCGATCTTGATCTTCTTGGCTTTGCCGAGGATGCACCTGAAAGAAATGCCATAAGGATCCTTAACCCCATAAATGAAGATCTCTCACTTATGAGAACAACTCTTGCAGCTCAGATGATCCATGCTATTGCAAGGAACCAGAAGAAGGGCACCCTTGAGGGAAGACTGTTTGAACTTGGCAACAGATTTGTTCCCAAGTCACTTCCTCTTACCGAGTATCCTGAAGAGAAGGCTACACTTTGCATCGGTATCTTCGGCGAGGATGAGGACATCTTCACATTAAAGGGACTTGCACAGAACGTTGCGGATGCACTTCACATTAGCTTTAAGTACGAGCAGGGAACAAAGACATTCCTTCATCCTTACAGAACAGCAAAGATCCTTTGCGAGGGCGAGGAGGTCGGATACCTTGGACAGATCACTTACGAGATCCAGGATGAGACCGATATGAGAATTCCCGCATATATCTGCGAGATCGATCTTTCGATCCTTGATAAGTATTACGGCAAGACTCCTGTATTTGAGCCTCTTTCAAAGTTTGCGATCGTTAAGCGTGACCTTGCTCTTATCATGGATAAGACCGTTACCTGCGGTGAGGTTGAGGATGCCATCTACGGCTCCTGCAAATATGTAACAGACGTTAAGCTCTTTGACGTATACGAGGGACTTCCTATTCCTCCCACCAAGAAGAGCATGGCCTTTACAATTACCTTCACACCTAAGGATGAAGAGCTTACAGATGAGGCTATAAACGGATTTGTTGATAAGATGCTCAGAAAACTCTCATTTACCATGGGAATCGAAATCCGCAGCTGATAAGATAATTTGATTGAAACTGCAGCAGGTGTTAAAATAGTCATTGCTCGTGTTAGCAATGACTATTTTTAATTCGAAAGGAGTTTTTATGAATAGAAAAAATGTATGGACAACCTATAATCAGACTCAGCTTAAGGCTGTAGACAAGTTTGCCGATCAGTACAAGGTATTCCTTGATAATTCCAAGACTGAGAGAGAAGCCATCGATACAATTGTCAATGAGATCGAGGCTGCAGGCTACAGAGAACTCAACACCCTTATCGGTGGAAAGACCAAGCTCAAAAAGGGCGACAAGATTTATTCCGTATGGATGAACAAGTCAATTGCCATGTTCCAGATAGGATCAGATCCACTGGAAGCAGGTATGAACATCCTTGGTGCACACATTGATTCACCCAGACTTGATGTTAAGCAGAATCCTCTCTATGAGGACAGCAGCATTGCCTATCTTGATACACACTACTACGGCGGTATCAAGAAGTACCAGTATGTTGCAATGCCCCTTGCTATCCACGGCGTTATCGTTAAGACCGATGGAACCACTGTTCAGCTGAATGTAGGTGAGGATGAGGACGATCCCGTATTCTTCGTATCAGATCTTCTTATTCACCTTGCCCAGGAGCAGATGGCCAAGAAGGCTTCAAATGTAATCGAAGGTGAAGCCCTTGATCTTATCGTTGGAAACAGACCTTTTGTTATCGAGAAGGACGAGAAGGAAAAGGCAGAAAAGAAGAACACCAAGCTCTCAGCAGGTGAGCAGTACGCAGTAGATGCAGAGAAGGCAGAGAAGGATGAGAGCGGCAAGGTTTCAGGAGCAGTTAAGCGCGGAATCCTGGCAATCCTTAACGACCTCTACGGAATAACAGAGGAGGACTTCATCTCAGCCGAGCTTGAGATCGTTCCTGCAGGTAAGGCAAGAGATGCCGGCTTTGACAGATCTATGATCCTTGGCTATGGCCATGATGACAGAGTATGTGCTTATCCTTCAATGAGAGCCATTCTCGATGTCAAGAATGTAAAGAGAACTTCCTGCTGCATCCTTGTAGATAAGGAGGAGATCGGATCTGTAGGAGCAACAGGCATGCAGTCAAGATTCTTTGAGAATGCGGTTGCAGAGCTTATGAACCTGACAAAGGAAGGCTACAGCGATCTGGCTCTCAGAAGATGCCTGGCAAATTCCTGCATGCTTTCATCCGATGTTAACGCAGGCTTTGATCCCAGCTACGCATCCTGCTTTGAGAAGAAGAATGCTTCCTACCTTGGAGGCGGACTTGTATTCAGCAAGTTCACAGGCTCCCGTGGTAAGTCCGGATCTAACGATGCCAATGCTGAGTTCATTGCAGAGATCAGAAAGGCTTACGAGAAGGACAAGATCGTTTATCAGACAGCCGAGCTTGGTAAGGTTGATGTTGGCGGCGGCGGAACAATTGCCTACATCCTTGCTCTCTATGGCATGAATGTTATTGATGCAGGCGTTGCTGTTCTTAACATGCACGCACCATGGGAAGCTATCAGCAAGGCAGACCTTTATGAAGCTTACAGAGGATATGTATCCTTCCTTCAGAACATTGATTTCAGAAACCAGTAATTATTTAGAAAGAAATATCAAATGAGTGAAAATACAGAAATAGGTTTAAGTACGGCAGACTACTTTTTTGACCTGCCAAAGGAGCTTATCGCCCAGGATCCCCTTGAAAGGAGAGATGAGTGCAGGCTTCTGACCATGGACAAGAAGACGGGGCACGTTGAACATCACATTTTCAGCGAGATAATAAACTATCTTGAGCCCGGCGACTGTCTTGTTCTTAATAACACCAAGGTTATTCCCGCAAGACTCCTGGGCCAGAAAGAGGGCACGGGAGCAGCGGTGGAGATCCTGCTCCTTAAGAGGAAGGAAGCGGACCTTTGGGAGTGCCTTGTTAAACCCGGCAAGAAGCTCCGTCCCGGCGCAAGAGTCAGCTTTGGCGACGGAATTCTTACTGCGGAAGTAATGGATATTGTGGATGAGGGAAACCGCCTTGTGAGATTCTTTTACGAGGGAATCTGGGAGGAGGTTCTGGACAGACTTGGCGAGATGCCGCTGCCTCCCTACATCACCCACAAGCTTCAGGACAAGAATATGTATCAGACTGTCTATGCCAAATATGACGGCTCTGCAGCTGCACCGACAGCGGGACTTCACTTTACCAACGACCTTCTTAAGAAGATTGAGGAGAAGGGAGTGGACCTTGCCTATGTTACACTTCACGTGGGACTTGGCACCTTCAGACCCGTTAAGGTTACCAATGTCAAAGAGCACCACATGCACTCCGAGTGGTATCAGGTAACTCAGGAAGCCGCAGATAAGATCAATAAGGCAAAAGAGACAGGCCATAGAGTTATCTGTGTCGGCACAACCAGCTGCAGGACCATTGAGAGCGCAGCGGATGAAAACGGCCATCTTAGCGCCTGCAGTGATGATACATCCATATTTATTTACCCGGGATACAGGTTTAAGGTTACGGATTGCCTTATCACCAACTTCCACCTTCCGGAGTCCACACTGGTCATGCTGGTGTCGGCTCTTGCAGGCAGAGAGCATGTCTTGAATGCCTATGAAGAGGCCATTAGGGAGAGGTACAGATTCTTTTCCTTCGGCGACGCCTGCTTTTTCTATGATGAAAAGAAGTGAAAATTAGATTTTGCCTTAGCTTCGTGCTACAATGGTTAGTAGAAGGCATTATTAACTAATCTTATACGGGGGTGCATTATGGAAGACAAGAGAAAACATAAACGACTTGAACTTGCAGGCGAGATCATCCTTAAAGAGCTTGGAGGATCAGGTGAGGCAACATCAGCACAGATCGAGATCCATGACTGTTCAAGAGACGGTTTGGGATTTACAACCGATGCGCAGCTTACCATAGGCAACAACTATGAGGCAAACTTAACCCTTTGGACCAAGGAGACTCTTCATGTATTTATTCAGATCGTAAGAGCATCCAAGGAGGGCAATGATTTCCACTATGGCGGAATCTTCATCGGAATGCCCGATACGGACAAGATGAGAATAGAAGTCTACGAGACAGTAGAAGATCAATTGAAAGAACAGGAAAAACACTAAATGAAAATAGCAGTAGTAGGTACAGGTTACGTGGGGCTTTCAAACTCGGTTCTTTTGTCCCAGTACAATGATGTTGTGGCAGTGGATGTGATACCTGAGAAGGTAGACATGATCAACAACCGCCGCTCACCCATTGTGGATAAGGAGATAGAAGAATACCTTAAGAAGGATAACTTGAGGCTTGTGGCCACACTTGATGCCTCGTACGCTTTTGAGGGAGCGGATTTTGTCATTGTTTCCACTCCGACCAACTATGATGAGAAGCTTAACTACTTTGACACTTCGTCGGTGGTAAGCGTTGTGGACCAGGTAAGGAAAGAGAATCCTGATGCATATATCATCATAAAGTCAACAATACCGGTAGGTTATACCGAGGAACTTTCACAGACCTACAATACAGATCACATCATGTTTTCACCGGAGTTTTTGAGGGAGGGACATGCCCTTTACGACAACCTCTATCCTTCAAGGATCATTGTGGGCTATGACATAACAAGCGCAGAAGCTGAGGAGAGAGCGCACCTGTTTGCGGATCTTCTAAAGCAGGGTGCAGTCAAGGAGAACATCGATGTTTTGTTCATGAACACCACTGAGGCTGAGTCCGTTAAGCTCTTTGCCAACACTTATCTTGCTCTTAGAGTATCCTTCTTTAACGAGCTTGATACCTATGCAGAGGTGAGGGGACTTAACACCAGGAACATCATTGACGGTGTTTGTCTCGATCCCAGGATCGGTGATTTTTACAATAACCCTTCTTTTGGTTACGGCGGCTATTGCCTTCCAAAGGATACCAAGCAGCTTTTGGCCAACTACGAGGATGTGCCCAATAACCTGATCACAGCCATCGTTGATGCCAACAGAACAAGGAAAGACTTTATTGCCGACAGGATCTGGGCTCTTCATCCCAAGAAGGTTGGTGTATACAGGCTCACCATGAAGGCCGGTTCAGACAACTTCAGACAGTCAGCCATTCAGGGCATCATGAAGAGGATCAAGTCAAGAGGAATAGAGTGCGTGGTTTACGAGCCCACACTTGATGCGGAGGATTTCTTCAACTCCAGAGTGGAGCGGGATCTTGAGACCTTCAAGAAGGAGTGCGATTTCATCATCGCTAACCGCCTGACTCCCGAACTTATGGACGTAGTAGATAAGGTGTATACCAGAGATCTGTTTGGTAACGAATAAGGCAGGACTATGAACAATAAAATAACTGACAAGGATGTAATATCGATCAGTAATGCGATGATAAACCTCTACCAGGCCATCGTCCTGGTGGAGGATACAAGCTCTTTTTGCCATGTCTATGAATGGGAAAAAGAGCTTTCTCATTTTGCAATAAAGGACGGGGATGCATTCTCTGTACTGTGCAACAACATGTACAAGAACATCCATCCCGAAGAAAGGGAGGCATTCCTTCTTTTGGCGGATCAGGAGGAGATTCACAAGGCTTTGTCCAAAGAGATACATATTTCTGCGGAGTGCCGCATAAGGCATCAGGATTCCAAGTACTACTGGTCCAGGATAACCATATGTAATGCGAAAGCAAGGGGAAGTGCCGCGGGGCAGGAGTATCTTTTCCTGATACAGGATATTCACGACAGCAAGGAGAAAGAGGTCAGGGAGAATACCGAACTTCTGCGGGCTCTTTGCAAACTAGAGACTGAATATCATGAGCTCTTTGAAGAGAACATGACTGATTCTCTCTCAGGCTGCTACAACCGCAAGGGCTTTAACTACTATGAAGCCTTTACTTTGGAGGAAGCCAAAAATCCGGATAAGAAGCTGTTTGTATGCGTGCTGGACTTAAACGGTCTTAAGCACCTTAATGATACCTACGGTCACGAAGCCGGAGATATAGGAATAAGGACCGTGGCAGATGCCCTCAGAGCATCTGCGCCTGCGGATGCCAGGATCATAAGAACAGGCGGCGATGAGCTTTTAGTATTTGCAGCCCTTAGCAGTGACAGCAAAGAACCCGATGAGATGGGTGGAAAACTGGAGGCGTACCTTAAGGATTACAACGAAAGCCACGACCATCCTTATACAATCTCAGCCAGCTACGGCTATGTCTTTGAAGATATCCCCGGGGATACGGACAGCATGGAGAAATACATTGAGATCGCTGACGGGAAGATGTATGAGATGAAAGAGAAGACTGATCCGTACAAGCGTTAAAGGAGGTGTTTTCATGAAACATTATCGCATAAACAGGGTATTACTGACCTTTGTTTCTGTTGCAGTCATTTTGTGCATTTTCAAAGTCGATGCCTATGCAACACCTAAGGAAATGCCTGACGGAACCATGTTTGACGCAGAGTACTATGCATCGGCTTATCCTGATGTGGTTGCTGCTCTTGGTAATAGCGAGGCTGCTTTGTGGCAGCACTATATGCAGTATGGAAAGGCTGAAGGGAGAAATCCTGTGGCGCCTGCAGGAGCAAATAACACCGCGCAAAAGGCTGTTATAGCAGGTACTTCGGCAGGCAAGGTTACAAGTAAGACCTTAGCTGCCGCCAATAAGACCCATAAGTACTACACTAAGATTCCTGCAGATGTAGTCAAAGCCTCGGATACTTACGCACAGCAGATAGCAGACAGCATCATGGCAGACCCCACATATACAACTGATCTTCAAAGGGTTAACGCTGCCGCACAGTCTGTGGCACTTATGTGCAGTGTATGTCAGTACGGTTCGGATTCAACCAAGTATTACCGTTCGCCGGCCGGAGTATATATTGCAGGTATTTATACCTGTGCCGGCTCCACAAGGGCACTGGGACGAATCCTTGATTATATGGGATATACCTGGACTCATGCCAACGAGAATCAGAACAGACATCAGTGGTGCATTCTGACAATGGATGGACAGACAGGCTTTGCTGACGGAATGGGAGGTTTTGCAGGATATGGGAACATGACAAACGGCATGACTTTGCCGGATGGAAGAGTTATTTATTACGCAGAGTAAACATCATACTTGCCGGGCAATATACTTACTAAACCGGAGGTTTATTGTTCCGATAGTTTTTTTGCCATATAGTATTCATATGAATTGATCTACTGAGAATTAGGTGAAGACATTTGGGATATATTGGGGCTTGTATTGAAAGGGCTATTAGCAGCCTCTTCATCATAGGCCTTACTATACCCAAATGTCTTTTTTGTACCTTGAAAACTGAATAGTGGATGCAGGAAACACCTATAAATGATTGATAATAGGGAGGATATTATTATGGCAAATAAACGTATTAAAGGCATTACAAAAAGAAGACGTAGAAACAACCCTAACAGGATAAAGAAGTCAGGTATCTATGTCATGTTCAGAAATCGGTATGAATTATGCGGACGAAGACTTTCGTGGCTTGGCTTTAACAAAAACATTTCTTTTCAATATTTTTTAAATGGAGAAGTAAAAAGAGAAGTTGTCGACGCACTGATCAACGAGTTATATTTCACCAACGTAAAAGAACCTTCTCAGGGAAATATGGAGGAGGATATTGATAAGATCATCGAAAAGCTGAGTAGTGGCCGTGCAATAATGGATGGAGGATTGACATTCTACAATAAAAGAGATGACTGGGATATTGAAGAATGTATGGACACAGGGTGCTGCTGCGGAACTGAGATGGCCATGGGAATTCTATATGGTATGCTGCATTACCATAGTCCATGGATGGGACATGATCCATGGACAACAGTCAGCTTTAATGGTGAGGTTGTTGTAATATGCGATGATAACTATAAATGGGCAGAAGTAACTTACAGTAAGGAAGAGTTTCGCCAGTACGTCAAAGAAGCAGCAGAAGGCTATGTCAATTTTGTAGAGGGAGTGATGACAGACAGAATAAAGGCTCTTTGCCCGCAGAAGGCGGATGAGTTCATGGAAGCTTTCAAGTATTCTTTTGATATATATCCACTTACTGACGAGGACTTCGAGTACTTCGATACGCATACTCCTGACGAAAAAGATGATGAACCTTCACAAGACTTTTCGGATTCTGACTTCGTGGTAGGACTGGAAGATAATGATTTAGAAGATTATGAGTTTGATGATGATTACATTAGTTCCGATGATTTTGATGTCGCTGACGATGAATGGTAAGAATTAAGAAAATGCCTCCCCCTGTCCGGGGAAGGCATTCCTTTTCACAATAATCCCTGTAAATCTTTAAAGAATGTGGGATAGGAGATTCCAACGCACTCATCACCGATGATTCTGGTGGTGCCTTCTGCTGCAAGAGCAGCAATGGCAAAACTCATGGCCAGGCGATGGTCATCGTGGGAGTTGATGTCGGCACCCTTAAGTGGCTTGCCTCCGTGGATGATCATTCCGTCGTCTGTGGCCTCGATATCACATCCCATTGCCTTAAGCCCGTCTACAACTGTGTCGATGCGGTTGGACTCCTTGATCTTGAGCTCAGCTGCATCTTTTATTGTGGTATCACAGTCCATGGTGGCTGCAAGAACGGCAACTACGGGAAGTTCGTCTATCATAGTGGGAATTTCCTTGCCGCCTATGACAAACTGGTGATTCTCGTTGCCGTGTAGCTCGGAATATCTTACAAGGATGTCAGCCTTAGGTTCTGAAGTCTCATCCACATTTTCAAGGGTAATATCAGCGCCCATCTGTTTTAATACGGACAGGATGCCTGCTCTTGTCTTGTTGATCCCGACATTTCTGATAAGAATTTCGGACCCGGGAACGATAAGGGCTGCTGCAATAAAGTAAGCGGCAGAGGAGATGTCTCCGGGAACATTTATCTTACGGCCTGTAAGAGGCATTCCCGGGTGAAGGATAGCTACAGAGCTTCCGTCCCTTGCAACTTCGTTGTGAATGTCTGCGCCAAAGGCGGAGAGCATAATCTCTGTGTGGTTTCTTGAAAGGGCAGGCTCATAGACTACGCTGTCCCCATCTGCGTAAAGGCCTGCCAGCATGATGCAGGACTTAACCTGGGCAGAAGCCACGGGATTTCTGTAGTTGATTCCGTGAAGAGACTTGCCGCCCTTGAAACTAAGAGGTGCGCAGTCGTTACCCATAACGGAAGTCACATCCGCTCCCATGCGGGTGAGGGGAGTGATGATCCTCTTCATGGGTCTTTTTTCTATGGATCTGTCACCGGTGATCATGCTGTCAAAAGGCTGGGCAGCAAGGATTCCGGACATAAGTCTTGTGGTGGTACCGCTGTTACCGGTATAAAGAGTGGTTGCGGGAGCGCTGAAGTTGTGCAGTCCCTTACCATGCACAGTAATCGTGGGAACTCCGTTGGTGGGGCGGACCGCGTGATCAATGTAGACGCCAAGCTTCCTGAAACAGTCTATTGTGGAGAGACAGTCTGCACTGTTAAGAAAACCGGTAACCTCAGTGGTACCCTCGGCAAGAGCGCCGAACATGATACTTCTGTGGGAGATTGACTTATCACCCGGAACGAATATATCCCCCTTAAGCGGGTGAGCTGCTTTTTCCAAAGCAATCATATGTAATCCTCCAATGTGAATGCTCAAGTATTTCTTGAGTAGCAGTTGTAGCCGTTGCCGGTAAGTACTTCCCGGGCCTTATCAAGCCCGTTTCTGTCGTGAAGCTCGATCCTTAATGTTCCCCGCTCGTATTCCCTGTTGTGCACGATCCCAATATTCTTGATGTTGATATTATTATCAGATAAAAGTACCGCCACTTTAGCCAGGTTACCGGGCTTATCGTCGATGTCTACCCTGATGTCGTAGACAGTCTTTAAAGGCCCGCGGGCCATATCGGAAAAGCTCTCTCTGTACTGTCTTGCCATGGTGAAGAAATCCAGTATCTTATCTTCATCGTGCTCATCAATGGCAAGTTTGATCTCGAAAAGAGAGTCGATATATTTTCCCAGAAGCTCTGAGATATTGTCAGCATTGGTGTTGCAGATCTGATTCCACATAACAGGAGAAGAGGAGGAAATCCTTGTGATGTCCTTGAAGCCTCCTGCCGCAATGGTCTTCATAAGCTGATCCGGATCGTCGTTGTCATGAACCAGATTAACCAAAGAAGCGGATATAACATGAGGAACATGGCTGATAGCCGCCGTGATGTAGTCGTGCTGCTCATAGGGAATGATGAGAGGAATGGCTCCCATGCTCTTTACCAGTTCCTCATAGTCCTTAAGGCGCTCCTCATCGGTGGCCTCTGTTTTGGTAATTATATAGTAGGCGTTTTCAAGGAGCTTGGCTTTCGAATTGCCAAAGCCTATGCGCTCTGTTCCAGCCATGGGGTGTCCGCCGATAAACTGAGAGGAAAGCCCCAGCTCTTTTACCAGCTCATGTATCCCTGTCTTGACACTGCCTATATCCGTGACAGTGGTGTGGGGATCAAGGTAGGGCACCAGCATCTTGAGGTTCTCGTTGTTGATCTCCACCGGAGCACAAAGAAAGATGTAGTCACATTGGGAAAATTCAGGGCCGATGGAATAAAGAGGAACGTCCACTATATTCTCAGCATAAGCTGTGTCTACAGTCTCCCTGTGGGGTGTATATGCGATGATCTTGGAATCCGGGGAAAAGAGCCTTATAGAGCGGGCAATTGATCCTCCGATGAGTCCAAGACCTATAAAACCATAGGTTTTTGAGTCCATTATTGAAAAAATCTCCCTGTTAAAAGTAAAGTCTCATGCACCACTATATCACTTTAATGTACGAAAATCAACGCTTTGAGCAGGAAATATAAGTACAATTATATTTGTGCAAAACGTCCGTTTTTACTTGTTTTAAGAGTAGTTTTTTAGTAAAATGGTTATATGATTTTCTTGGGGAGCTGTAACAAATCTTATACAAAATTCCCAAATACATCCAAACTGGAGGACTAGATATGAACGTTTACACGACAGACAAGATCAGAAACGTAGTACTGTTGGGGCATGGCGGCGCAGGAAAGACCACTCTTGCGGAAGCAATGGCTTACCTTGCAGGCATCACATCCCGTATGGGAAAAGTTGAGGATGGCAACACTCTTAGCGATTTTGATAAGGAAGAGCAGAAGAGAGGTATTTCCATCAGCACATCAACTATTCCTCTTGAGTGGGACGGACATAAGATCAACCTGCTTGATACTCCCGGCTTCTTTGATTTTGTCGGTGAAGTAGAAGAGGCTATCAGCGTAGCTGATGCAGCTATCATTGTTGTTTCAGGTAAGGCAGGAATCGAAGTTGGAACTGAGAGAGCCTGGGACCTTTGCGAGAAGTACAAGATTCCCCGCATGTTCTTTGTTTCCGATATGGATATAGATGATGTTTCTTACAGACAGGTTGTTCAGGACCTTACAGACAAGTACGGCAAGAAGATGGCTCCTTTCAATCTCCCTATCCGTGAGAATGAGAAGTTTGTCGGATACGTAAATGTAATCCAGGAGAAGGGCTTCAGATGGGAAGGCAAGGAAGTTGTTGAGTGCCCTGTTCCCGAGTACAACGAAGCTAACCTTAAGCTCTTTAGAGATACTCTCATTGAGACCGTTGCCGAGACATCAGAGGAGTTCATGGACAGATACTTCAACGGCGATACATTCTCAGAGGCTGAGATCAGAGCAGCTGCCCGCAGCAACGTTTGTGACTGCTCAATCGTTCCCATTGAGATGGGATCATCCACACTGTGCCAGGGTATCTACACTCTGCTTGATGATATCGTTAAGTATATGCCCAGCCCCGAGAACCGCAAGATGGCCGGCATTAACACCAATACCAACGAAGTATTCGAGGCTGACTTCGACTTCAGTAAGCCCAAGACTGCTTTCGTATTCAAGACCATGATCGATCCCTTCATCGGTAAGTATTCACTTATCAAGGTTCGTTCAGGTGTCCTTAAGCCCGATGATCAGATGTACATCGCAAGCAAGGATCAGGATGTTAAGATCGGCAAGCTCTATGTTCTTCAGGGCAACAAGGCTACTGAAGTTCCCGAGCTCCATGCAGGTGATCTTGGTGCTCTTCAGAAGGTTGATATCGCAACAGGCGATACACTTTCAACCAAGGCTAATCCTATAACCTACGCTAAGATGGATATCTCCAAGCCTTACACATACATGAGATATCATGCACAGAATAAGGCCGATATCGATAAGATCGCTCAGTCACTGGCCAAGCTTTCAGCTGAGGACCAGACCCTTAAGGCAGTCAATGACGCTGAGAACCGTCAGACCCTTCTGTATGGTATGGGCGATATGCACCTTGAAGTTGTTCAGAGTAAGCTCAAGAACATCTATAAGGTTGACATCGACCTCACCAAGCCCAAGGTTGCTTTCAGAGAGACAATCCGTAAGAACTCTGATGTCGAGTACAAGTACAAGAAGCAGACCGGCGGACACGGACAGTACGGACACGTTAAGATGCGCTTCGAGCCTTCAGGCGATCCTTTAACACCTTATGTATTCGATCAGGAAGTTGTAGGCGGAGCAGTTCCCAAGAATTTCTTCCCTGCAGTTGAGAAGGGTATCAATGAGTCAGTTCAGAGAGGACCTCTGGCAGCTTACCCTGTAGTAGGCGTTAAGGCAACTCTTTACGACGGATCCTATCACCCTGTAGATTCTTCCGAGATGGCCTTCAAGGTTGCTGCATCAGGCGCCTTCAAGAAGGGCTTCATGGAAGCAGGCCCCGTTCTTCTTGAGCCCATCGTATCCCTTAAGGTTACCGTTCCCGATAACTTTACCGGCGACGTAATGGGTGACCTCAATAAGAGAAGAGGCCGTGTACTTGGAATGAATCCTTCCCTTACCGGCAAGCAGGTTATCGAGGCTGAGGTTCCTATGATGGAACTCTTCGGATACTGCACACAGCTTCGCTCCATGACAGGAGGAAGCGGCGATTTCGAGTATGAGTTCGCAAGATATGAGCAGGCTCCTTCAGATGTTCAGGCCAAGGAAGTTGCAGACAGAGCCGACAAGGTTGCTGCAGCAAACTCAGAAGAGTAATATTTATACGGTTTTTCAAACTCCCCCGGAACTTTTTCGGGGGAGTATTTTTATGTGCAAACATTGAAAATGCCGCAAAATTTATAGTGTTTTTATTATTAAATATACGTTTTTATGATAACATTATGATATGCGGGAAGGATTGATCACTTACTACAACTACATAGGAGAAGCGGCAAGCCTGCTTATAAGCTGCCTTCTCATGTTTGCCATGCTATATACAAGGCCTAAAAAGACCTATGTATACAGGTTTATTTTTGTTGGCACGATCTGGTCAATTGCAGCCAGCATACTGCAGATCATTATAATCATCATTGCCAACAGGCCTGAGCTTTTATACAACAACTGGTTGTTCCCGGTGCTTTTGATCACGTACCTTATGGTCTATAACGGGGTGCTTTACTACATTTTTTCCTATGTCAATATGATGTCCCTTGCCAGGCGCAAGCAGCGAAGAGAATTCCTGATCATGTATGCCGTCCTGTCAGCCATCTATTTCGGTGTACTTATCATTCGCATGGCTTCAGGGAGCCTTTATAAAGTTAATCTTGCATATATTGATATATTCGGAATGGTCAGATTCTACAGTATTGCCGGAATCATCTGTGCAGCTGTCTGTTTCTATGCAACGGTCACCAACAAGCGCAATATCTCCAGAGTAATCTGGCATACGGTATGTATCTTTGTACCCATTGAGATCATTGTACTTCTTATGCAGATATGGGCGGCTCGGTACTATCATGCGATATTTGTCGGGATGACTCATGCTTCAATTCTTCTTATAGCATTTCTCTTATTCCACAATATTCCTTACGATGAAGAATCCGGATGTGAGAGCCAGAATGCTCTTGATGAGTTCATTAAACAGGCTATAGGGAAAAGAGATTTCTATCTGGTATATACTGAGTTTAAAATTCCTTCGATTGAGAATTTCATTAGTGAAGATGATGTTCAGGAAGTCGGGATAAATGCATGCCGTTCCATAGAAGCCATCAGTGACAAGGTAAGGCTATTCAGAATGGCAGAAGATAAGTTTGTAAATGTGATAGACATTTCTGACAGGAAAACTGCTCTTGGCATTGCAAATCAGATCCGGGGAGTTTTTGACAGGGTAAAAACAGAGCTTAAGGTTCCCTTCAACTATGTCATTATTACCGGCAAGATCGATGAGGAATTGAGAGATCCTCTTAAGGTAAGACAGTTCTATGAATATCTTACCGGCAAATACGATGGCAAAAACAACAGCTATTTTTATGTGGCAGCTCCTGAGGATTACGAGGGATTTGCGGATATTTATGAGATCACCAAATCACTTAAGGATATCAGGAACAGAATGGATTATAACGATGAAAGAGTTCTTGTTTACGCACAGCCCATATACAGTGTGGACACAAAATCCTTCAGGGTTGCGGAAGCTCTTATGAGGCTTAAGATAGGTGATAAGATCTATTCTCCGGACAAGTTCATTCCCATTGCCGAGAGGAGCGGCTGCATACATGCCTTAAGCTGCATCATGCTGGATAAGATATGCAGAGTAGTGCAGGAATTGGAACAGTATTACGAGTTTGATGCGATCTCCGTTAACATTTCCTCCAAGGAGTTATCCAGCCTGGAAATGGATACTGATTTTCTGGATATAATCGATAAGTATGATTTTGATGTTTCCAAGATAAGGATGGAGATAACGGAGTCTGCCATGTTCGAGGACCACAGTGCCGCCGTTGATAACATGGCAATCCTTGACAGAGCCGGCATTCAGCTGTACCTGGATGATTTCGGTACCGGTTATTCCTCCTTTGAAAGGGTTATGGATTGTCCCGTTAAGACCATTAAGTTTGACAAAACACTGTTGTACAAATCCCTTGATGACGACAGAATGGATGACATCCTTTCCTATATGATAGAAGTTTTCAAGAAGAACGGATTTGTCACACTGGTTGAAGGTGTTGAGGACGCAGATCAGAACAAGTATTCCGTGGACAGAGGTTTTGATTATATTCAGGGTTACCATTACGCAAAGCCCGAACCTATCGAAGAACTGAAGAAATACTTTACAAGAAAGAGTAGTTTTTAAATTGATATGTAATTATCCCGGCCGGCTTTTCGATTAAGAAGAGCCGGCTGTGTTTTTGTACAAAGTCAGTAAATATGCCGCCTTGACACTTGCGGTATGATTGTATACAATTATGCAAGGAATACAATTTCGAAAAAATGTGAGGTTGGTCATGAGCGAGTCAAATACATTCCAAAATCGTCCGGTGACGATGAACGACAAGAATAATCTGCTTCAGATTGAAGAGCACATGTACATTCTTGACGATGTAGAAAAGCCGAACGTATTCAGAAACATGTTCCCCTACGAGGAAGTTCCAAAGATACCGTTTAATGACAGGATCGTTCCCCATAATATGCCCAAGGATATATGGATAACAGATACCACTTTTCGTGACGGACAGCAGTCCAGGGCACCTTATACCACCAAACAGATCGTTGATATCTACGATATGCTTCACAAGCTTGGCGGCCCCAACGGCATGATAAGACAGAGTGAGTTCTTTCTGTACAGCAAGAGCGACAGGGATGCCGTATATAAATGTATGGAGAGGGGCTATGAATTTCCGGAGGTAACAAGCTGGATAAGAGCAAGCGAAGAAGACTTTAAGCTGGTCAAGGAGATCGGAATGAAAGAGACCGGTATTCTTGTAAGCTGCTCCGACTATCACATTTTCCTTAAACTGAAGATGACAAGACGTCAGGCTCTTGAGCATTATCTTTCCATCGTTAGAGCATGTCTTGAAGAGGGCATCAGTCCGAGATGTCATCTTGAGGATATAACAAGAGCCGATATCTACGGCTTCGTAGTTCCCTTCTGTGTGGAACTTATGAAGCTCAAGGATGAATATAAGATACCTATCAAGGTCAGAGCCTGCGATACCATGGGATACGGAGTTAACTTCTCGGGTGCTGTTATCCCCAGAAGTGTGCAGGGTATTATCTATGCCATCAACACCAATGCCGGCGTTCCCAGTGAACTTATTGAGTGGCATGGTCACAACGACTTCTATAAGGCGGTCACCAACTCCACAACAGCCTGGCTGTACGGCTGCTGTTCAGTTAATACATCACTGTTCGGAATCGGTGAGAGAACGGGAAACACACCGCTTGAAGCCATGGTATTTGAGTATGCCCAGCTTAAGGGGCATCTCAACGGAATGGATACCAAGGTCATCACAGAGCTTGCTGAGTACTATGAGAAAGAGGTTGGCTTTACGGTACCTGCCAATACACCTTTTGTAGGCAAGAACTTTAACGTGACAAGAGCCGGAATCCACGCCGACGGACTTCTTAAGAACGAGGAGATCTATAACATCTTCGATACAGAGAAATTCCTGGGAAGACCTCCTGTAAGCGCCGTTTCAAACACCTCAGGCCTTGCGGGAATAGCCCATTGGATCAACATCCACTACAAACTCAAGGATGAGCATGCCCTTACCAAGCAGTCTCCTCTGGTAACCAGGATCAAAGAGTGGGTGGACGCAGAATATGCAGGCGGAAGAGTAACCGTCATGACTGATAACGAGCTTGTCCGTGAGATTGAGAAGGTTCAGGAAGAGCTTGGTATCCGTGTACAGGAAGGAGAGGTCATTACCGTAAAATGACCGCACATAATATGGAGAATCGAGATTTAAAGCAGGAAGTAACCGATAAATATTCCCTAAGAGGAAGGGTGTTCCACAGGATCCGTGAGGATATCTTAAACGGTAAATACAAGGATCACGAGGAACTTAAGGAGGTTGCCATCGGCCAGGAGCTGGGAGTATCCAGAACTCCCGTAAGAGAGGCATTCAGACAGCTTGAGCTGGAGGGACTTATTCAGATAATTCCCAACAGAGGAGCCTATGTCACCGGCATTAAAGTCAAAGACATAGAGGATATCTATATGATCAGATCCAAACTGGAAGGTCTTTGCGCCAGATGGGCCTGCGAGCACATCACCGAGGAGCAGCTCGAGGAGATGGAGGAGAACATCTATCTTGCCGAATTCCATGCCGCAAGAGGCCACATGGAGCAGATGGCAGAGCTGGATAACCGCTTCCACACCATCCTCTATGAGTCATGCAATTCCAAGATGCTTGAGCATCTTTTAAAGGACTACCATCAGTACGTATGGAGAGTAAGACAGAAGACTCTTTCCAGCAGCAGAGGAGCGGTTTCCAATGTTGAGCATAAGTACATCATGGAAGCCATCAAGGAGAAGAATCCCGACAAGGCCGAGGAACTGGCCAATCAGCACATGATCAATGCTTTTGAGAACATGGTGGACAACGGACTTCTTGAAATGTTTGATTAAAAGTATCCCTATATCATAAAATACAGAGAGGAATGACTTATGAGCAAGATTCAGATGACAACCCCCATTGTTGAGATGGACGGGGATGAGATGACAAGAGTACTGTGGCAGATGATCAAGGACAAGCTGATACTGCCTTATATTGACCTAAAGAGCGAGTACTATGACCTTGGCCTTAAGAAAAGAGATGAGACTGACGATCAGATAACCGTGGACAGTGCCAATGCCACCTTAAAATACGGGGTTGCCGTTAAGTGTGCCACCATTACTCCCAACAACGAGCGTGTTGAAGAGTACGGACTCAAGAAGATGTGGAAGAGCCCCAACGGCACCATCAGAGCTATCCTTGACGGAACAGTGTTCAGAACACCTATAATGGTAAAGGGAATAGAACCCAATGTAAGAACCTGGACAAGTCCCATAACACTTGCAAGACATGCCTATGGTGATGTATATAAGAACGTAGAGATCAGAGTTCCAGGCCCCGGTAAGGCAGAGCTTCTTTTTACCGGTGAGGACGGAACAGAAATAAGAAAGACCATCCATGAGTTTGATGAGCCCGGTATTATCCAGGGTGTACACAACAAGGATTCATCCATAAAGAGTTTTGCAAGAGCCTGCTTCAAGTATGCCCTTTCCGAGAAAAAAGAGCTGTGGCTTGGAACCAAGGATACCATCAGCAAGACCTATGACAGAAGGTTCAGAGAGATCTTTGATGAAGTCTTTGAGAACGAGTTCAAGGAGGAGTTTGAGAAGGCAGGGATCACCTACTTCTACACCCTTATTGATGATGCGGTAGCCAGAGTAATGAAGTCCAAAGGCGGCTTTATATGGGCCTGCAAAAATTATGATGGCGATGTTATGAGTGATATGGTATCATCAGCTTTTGGATCACTTGCCATGATGACTTCGGTTCTTGTTTCTCCTACAGGAGTATATGAGTACGAAGCCGCTCACGGTACAGTGCAGAGACACTATTACAAGTATCTGAAGGGAGAGCCTACATCCACCAATCCTGTGGCAACCATTTTTGCCTGGACAGGAGCCCTGAGGAAGAGGGGAGAACTGGATGGAATTCAGGGCCTTTGCGACTGGGCAGATAAAATGGAAAAGGCAACACTTTCCGTTATCGAATCCGGACGCATGACCGGTGACCTGGCTCTTATCACTTCACTTCCCAATCCCAGGAAGCTTGGAAGCGAAGAGTTTTTGGATGCGATCGCAGAAGAATTTGGAGCATGTTAAATGATTCTTTCGGTTCACGCAGTAACTAAAAGTTTTGATGGAAAGGACATCCTCAGGGATGCCTCTTTTCATGTGGAAAATAATGAAAAAGTAGCCATTGTGGGCATTAACGGAGCGGGGAAAACCACGCTCCTTAAGCTCATTATAGGGGAACTTACGGCTGATGACGGGGATATTACCTTCTCCAAGGATGTGACATGGGGATACCTTGCCCAGAATCAGAATATCGACAGCGGCAACACCATCTACGAAGAACTCAAAGAGGTCAAAAGAGATGTGATCGACCTGGAAGAGAACATCAGGGCCGCAGAAGAGGATATGAAGCACCTTGAAGGAGAGGCTCTTGAGCAGCTCCTTAACAGATATACCGCCATGAGCGAGGAGTTTAAGCACAAGGAAGGCTATGCCTGGAAGAGCCAGGTGCTGGGAGTTGCAAGGGGACTTGGTTTTGCAGATGAGGAGCTTGATAAGAGCATCGCTACTTTATCAGGCGGCCAGAAGACCCGTGTTGCCCTTGGCAAACTTCTTTTGCAGAATCCTGACCTCATCATCCTTGATGAGCCCACAAACCATCTGGACATGAGTGCCATCAGATGGCTTGAAAACTATCTTCTTAACTACAAGGGTGCGGTTATGATCGTATCCCACGACAGATATTTCCTTGATAAGATTGCAGATAAGGTTATCGAGGTTGAGAACTGCAGAGTATCTTCCTTTACCGGCAATTACAGTGCCTATGCCGTCAAGAAGGAACAGAAGCGTGCCATTGAGTGGAATGCCTATATTAAACAACAGGCAGAGATTAAACACCAGGAAGAGGTCATTGCCAAATTAAAGTCCTTTAACAGGGAGAAGTCCATAAAAAGAGCTGAGAGCCGCGAGAAGATGCTGGATAAGATTGAAGTCCTGGATAAGCCCATGGATGTCAATGACAGCATGAAGATCACTTTAAAGCCTATCTGTGAGAGCGGCAATGATGTCCTGACAGTAGAGGGCCTTGCAAAATCTTTCGGAAGTGAAAAGCTCTTTTCCGGTCTTGGCTTTGAGATCAAAAAGGGAGAGCATGTGGCCATTATCGGCGATAACGGAACAGGTAAGACAACACTCCTTAAGATAATAAACAGAGCCGAGAGAATGGACGAAGGCACCATTACGCTGGGGGCTAAGGTCCAGATAGGATATTACGATCAGGAACACCATGTGCTCCATGACGAGAAGACTCTTTTCCAGGAGATCTCCGATGCCTATCCGACACTTAACAATACCGAGATCCGCAACACCCTTGCGGCATTTCTCTTTACCGGAGAGGACGTGTTTAAGCGTATAGGCGATCTTTCGGGAGGAGAGAAGGGAAGAGTAAGTCTTGCTAAGCTCATGCTCTCTGACGCAAACTTCCTTATTCTCGATGAGCCTACAAACCATTTGGATATCACCAGCAAAGAGATACTGGAGAGTGCCATCGCAGGTTACGAGGGCACTGTTTTGTACGTAAGTCACGACCGTTACTTTATAAACAAAACTGCGACAAGGATACTGGACCTTACAGGCGGACAGCTTGTTAACTACATCGGCAACTATGACTACTACATGGAACATGTGGATGAGAGGATGAGAAGGCTCCTTGAAAGCGGTGATCTTGATGCCGCCGGAGGAAGGACCACAGGCACAGTGATAGGAAGCACTGTTTCTGCGCCATCTTCCGAGAAAAACTCCGACGGAGCTCTTGACTGGAAGGCTCAGAAAGAGGCCCAGGCCAAGAAGAGAAAGCAGGAAGCTGCCCTTAAGAAGTGCGAGGAAGAGATAGAGAGTCTTGAAGCGAGAGAGGCCAAGATCACGGAAGAACTCTCGGATCCCGCTGTGGGAACCGATCTTGGAAGACTACGAAAGCTCACTGATGAGCAGGATGAGATAACTGCAAGACTTACTGAGCTTTATGATCAG
Organism: Butyrivibrio sp. FCS014; assembly: GCF_000526935.1. Classification (GTDB taxonomy): domain Bacteria; phylum Bacillota; class Clostridia; order Lachnospirales; family Lachnospiraceae; genus Butyrivibrio. The sequence continues at coordinate 261,624 of NZ_JAHA01000003.1, forward strand.
TGGGAGCTGCTTTCCGAGGAAGACTGAGCTGTCTTTAATAAATGTTGACCATTTCGGACTGTAAAGCTATAATATATTGGATTCGACTTGTAAATTCTGCGAGGATATTGCCTTGAACAGCTTATATATACCTTTTTTGTGGGAGCTTCTGTTTGTTCTTGCCACAATAGTCTTTCCCAAGGATACATTTTATCTGTTCTTAGTATTCTATCTGGGACTTCTGTACTATTTCTATTTTTTGTACAAACAGTTTTCGTTCCGCAAACTCTATAAGAATCTTGGAAGAATAGTGACCTTCTGGATACCGGTACTTCTTACCTTTATCGGTATGTATCTGGCTAACTATGTCAGGCTGCATGTTTTCCCTGAGATATTTGACATCACCAGGGACGGAACGGTTTCTATTATCTACCACAACGATCTTTTTCCTACACTGTTATATGCGCTGATGATGATTGTTCTTAAGCCTGTGGCGGAAGAGCTGTTTTTCAGAAAGGCTATGATCAAGTTCGGAAGCAAGAAGAAGGTGTTTGCCTTCACGCTCCTGAGCCTTATTTTGTGCGCCCTTTCAAGGGCTCACGGACTTCTTGGAATAGCTGAGTGGATGCTTATGGCTCTTCCTGTAACCATTGCTTATGTTGCCACCAGAAATATCTATATTTCCCTGATGGCTCATGTTCTTTTTGAATTCTTTGACAATATCTATTCAGTTGTGTATACTATCGTGAGGATATTCAATAGATAAACTTTTTTTAAAATCAGTTGATTTTTTTTATTTATTGTTGTATTTTTTCTATGTACACAAGTTTTTTTGTTATGTTCTTTAAACACACGCATTTTGATGCAGTCGTTTATTAATCCCAAGAGATGATAATTGCAAGACATAATAAGTTACACAGACCGGCGCCCGGAATGTTTGGCGCAGAATGGAGTTAATTTGAGAGAAAAGTATGAAACACTGAAACTTAACGACCTTAGAGACATTGCCAAAAAGCGCGGCATTAAGGGTGCTTCATCCATGAAGAAGGCAGAGATCATCGATCTTATGTGTGAACTGGATGAGAAGGAAGCCAAGGAAAAAGAGGCTGCAAAAGCCCCCGCCAAAGAGGCAAAAAAGAGCGAGAATGCAGAAGAAAAATCTGCTAAGCCCGCAGGAAGAAAAAAGAAGATCGTTGTAACCACAGGTAATGCAGCACCTGCACCTGCTCCTTCAGAGCCCAAGCAGGAGAAGGCTCCTTTAGAGGACAAAAAGACCGCACCGGTAGTCAAGGAAGAGGCTGAGGAAGAGGAGTTTGACGGTGACATCGCTTCCGGTATCCTTGAGATCATGCAGGATGGATACGGATTCATCAGATGCGAGAACTATCTTCCCGGAGAGAATGACGTTTACGTTGCTCCCAGCGTTATCAGAAGATTTAACTTAAAGACCGGAGATATTCTGAAAGGATATTCCAGAGCCAAGAAGGAAACCGATAAGTTTGCCGCACTTGCAAGGCTTGATTCCGTAAACGGCTACAAGCCCGAGATTGCTTCCGGAAGATGGGATTTTGAGAAGATGACTCCTGTATTCCCTGACAGCAAGATCGTTCTTGAACAGCCCGGATGCTCAGTTGCCATGAGAATCATGGATCTGATGTGCCCCATCGGTAAGGGACAGAGAGGAATGATCGTATCTCCTCCCAAGGCCGGTAAGACAACACTTCTTAAGGAAGTTGCCAAGTCAATCTTAAAGAACAGCAAGGATATTCATCTCATCATCCTTCTTATCGATGAGAGACCTGAGGAAGTAACTGATATCAAGGAATCCATTGAAGGACCCAATGCTGAAGTTATCTATTCAACCTTTGATGAGCTTCCCGAGCACCACAAGAGAGTTGCCGAGATGGTTATCGAGAGAGCCAAGAGACTGGTTGAACACGGCAAGGACGTTTGTATCCTTCTTGATTCCATCACAAGACTTACAAGAGCCTATAACCTGGTAGTTCCTCCTTCAGGAAGAACACTTTCCGGCGGTCTTGATCCTGCAGCTCTTCATATGCCCAAGAGATTCTTCGGTGCAGCCAGAAACATGAGAGAGGGCGGAAGCCTTACCATACTGGCAACAGCTCTTATTGAGACCGGTTCCAAGATGGACGACGTTATCTACGAGGAATTCAAGGGAACAGGTAATATGGAAATGGTTCTCGACAGAAAACTTCAGGAAAAGAGAATCTTCCCTGCCATCAATATTCCCAAGTCCAGCACCAGAAGAGAAGACCTGCTTCTTAATTCAGAGGAGCTTGCTGCAATTAACAGCTTAAGAAAGGGCTTTAACGGAATGAAGGCTGATGATGCCGTAGATCAGTGCATCAATCTCTTCTCCAAGACCCGCAACAATGTTGAATTTGTCCGCATGGTTGAGAAACAGATAAGATTCTGATACAAACCGAAAGGTAACAAAAAGGGACGGTGTAAGTGGTCCATATCCATGGACTGCTTACACCGTCCTTATAGTTTCTGTCCGTTTTATACATCCCTAAGGTCCAGGAGGTTCTCTATCTCTTTGGCCTGCTTGGCCATCTTTTCATCTCTTCGCTGCTCGCGAAGGGTTTTATCCGGTGAGGGTGAAGATGATGCTGTACTTCCGGCAGAAGGTGTAATAGTGATGGTGGTTGGTTTTGCCGGAATAAGATCCTTGGCGATATCTTCCTCCACTTCGAGGATCTGCTGTTCCTGTGAAATTTCGGGATTGAGCGTTGTCTCGGGAGCCTTGCCAAGCTCGGTATGGGCCTCCTTTTTCTTGGAGGAGAGAAGACCTATAAGATCCACATTGAGGTTTGAGATACTGCATCCCACAGCCTCCTTGCCCTGAATCTCAAATTTGCGGACAACCATGGTGGTTATTTCATAGTTGTGAAGGGTGGCTCCGTATCTGAACATAACATTGAGGGTATCACCTACCTTGAGTTTGGTACCCCGCTCTAAGATAAGAGAGATGCCTCTCATGGAAATATCATGAACCAGACAGTTTTTAAGATCCTGGTTGTTGCCGTTGATGGACATAAGACCAAGCTTCTCGATATAGAAACGCTCGGCTTTTCTGGTGTTCTCGGGCTCCAGCTTTGAAGAACTGCGGATGAGGTGGAAATTTCCGTAACGGGTCTTTACTGGGGTGATGGTGGTAGCCATGAACTTATAAACCCTGCCGTCTCTCTTGTTGCGAATCTCAACATTTGAAGGCTCAAGGAACTGCATGTACTTTCCAAAGTATTCCATTGGCTTAACGAGAAGTCCGGCTGATACACCAAAAATGGCCTCGGTCATAAGAACGATACCATGGTCATTGATAGAAGCGTGAATTTTAACTTCCGAGCCGTTAGAAATATCGTTGACATTCATAAGATTTATCCCCCGTTGCATGACTCTAAGTTTATGATATACTACAAAATAGAAAAAATCCAGATAATATCTGGAGGGAGAACAGCTATGATCAGTAAGAATCTAGAATTTGTTGAGGAGAACATATCAAAGGCCTGTAAGAAAGCCGGCAGGGACAGGTCTGAAGTGACACTTATAGCCGTAAGCAAGACTAAACCCGTAAGCGATATAAGACAGGCTATGGATTGCGGGATAAAGACTTTCGGAGAGAACAAGGTCCAGGAAATAAAAGACAAGACGCAGGAGATCACAGAGCCTCTTAACTGGCACATGATAGGACATCTCCAGGCCAACAAGGTCAAATACCTCCCGGGAAGAGTCTGCATGATTCATTCGGTGGATAACAGGAAACTGGCCGACGAGATAGAGAAGCAGTTTGCAAAGACGGACAGCGTAATAGATGTTCTTATAGAGGTTAACATGGCAGGTGAGGACAGCAAGTTTGGCCTTACACCTGAGGAGGCCCCGGGCTTTGTAAAAGAGATAAGCGTACTTCCTCATCTGAATATAAGGGGGCTTATGACCATTGCGCCCTATACCGAAGATCCGGAGAGCAACAGGGTCTTTTTCCGGGGGCTTAGGAAGTTGAAAGATAAGATAAATGAAATGGGAATTCCCGGTGTTAACATGGATACGCTTTCCATGGGAATGACGGGAGATTATCAGGTGGCTATTGAAGAGGGAGCGACTTTTGTAAGAGTCGGGACCGGTATTTTCGGAGAGAGGGATTATTCCAAAGCGCAATAGTTCCAAAATCTTAAATAAATATAAACGAATTTACACTAAAAAAGCCAGATAGTATAATAAATTTATACTGTTTGGCTTATCTGTTTTTTTTCGCGGGAAGGGGATTCATGTTAAAAACAGTACCCTTATCTAAAAACTTATCCTTGGATCAGCTTAATCATCTGATCGACACAGGTCACGTGTTTGTAACTCCCTTTGGGCTTAACCGGACCTGTTATATTGTGGTGAACCATAAGCCTTTTATGGTCATTGCCACCGATGTGTCCATCAGAGGAGTACAGCTGTCCGGGTCATGGTATACCTGGGAAGAAGTAGAAGCCATGGGCGGTGTTTATGATTCTGAATTTGAAGCTCTTAAGGCAATTGCCGGAGGGGCATGACATATTTTTTGGAGGTCTTTATTTTGGGTTATGCTTTTTATTATATTGAGGCTCATATAGCCTGTATCTGTCTTCTGTGCATCATCTTATTGAAGATCAGAAAGAGTATAAACAAGGAATTGTCCCTTGTTTGTCTCGGCAACCTCGTGGTGATCCTGGCACTTTACTTTGTGGCCGAAATATTCTGGGCACTGGTAGACAGCAATACCATAGAATCCACCAGGTCGATGTTATATCTTTCCAACATATTCACCTATATTTTCATAACTCTTGCAGCGTACTATTGGTTTGTGGTATCTGAGGCGATCCAGCGGGATAAGTATATTGAGAATCCCACAACCAGGCGCCTTATCGGTATTCCTGTGCTTGTTTCGGCGATCCTGTGCATCACCGCTTTCAGGACAGGGCTTGTTTTTTACGTTGATGAGAACAATGTTCTTAACGGCGGAAGATTCTATGCAATACTTGTTATTGTGCCCTTCGGATACCTTCTGGCTGCGTCTGCCAAAGCCTTTCAAAGGTATCTTAACAAAGACAGGTACGCCGACAGGGGTATCTATTTCATGATCGGCATTTTCCCAATTGCTCCCATAGTTCTTGGTGTTTTGCAGGCTATATTCTGGAGAATTCCGTTCCTGTGCTACGGCGCGACAGCAGCTGTGCTTTATGTGTACATGACATATATGGAGAACCTTGTTTCCATCGATCCTCTGACACAGACCAATAACAGGAACCAGATGTACAAGTACCTGATCACCAAGATGAAACATGAGGAACCGGGCATGTCTCTTTTCCTTATCATGGTGGATGTTAACAGCCTTAGAGTTATCAATGACACTTATGGCCACGCTGAAGGCGACAGAGCGCTTAACAGAGTCTCAAATGCCATCAAGGAAGCCTGCCAGGGAACCCGCAGCAGGATGTTCGTATCAAGATACGGCGGGGACGAATTTGTTATTGTGGCTGAGATGGGATACAGAGCAGAAGCGGCCTGGCTGGTTGATCAGATTAGGACAAATTTGAAAAGAGCTACCGAGGTTGACGGAGCTTCTTATGACATCACGGTAAGCGTCGGAATTTCCCAGTATGATTATCAGGCACCTGTTTCGATACAGGCCTTTATAGCAAGAGCGGATTCGGATCTTTATCAGAACAAAAAACTCAATGTCGGTTAAAACATTGAGTTAATGGCGCTGATCAGAAGACCAGCCAGTATAAATGCAGCCAGAATGGCTATCGCATATATAAATTTCATCCTTGCCATGCCGTTCCTCCTTTGGTTACGGGCTCTAAACTGTGATATACTATAGTATATCCGTATTTTTTCAATTAGCAAGCGGAGCAGTATCAGGGGGATAAGTGTATGCAGATATATGTGTCCGGTAATGTTGCAAGAAGCGGTGATGGCTCAGCAGAGCATCCTTTCAGGACTATTCAGGAAGCGGCCGATTTGGCAAAAGCCGGTGATACCGTCTTTGTAGGCCCCGGAGTCTACAGAGAGTGGGTAAAGCCTGTTAATTCAGGGACTGAGAAGGACAGGATTACCTTCATCAGCACCGAGAAGGGCGAGGCTGTGATCACAGGCGCAGAGCGCCTTGGTATGTGGGAAGCCTTCGAAAATGTATGGCGCGTCCGCATTCCGGGAAGTTTTTTCGGAAGTTACAATCCTTATGTAGATACAGTTCACGGAGACTGGTTTTCTTCCAAGTCTCCCAATCCCCATACAGGAGAAATCTATCTGGACGGCAAGTCAATGTACGAGGTCTTTGACCTCTCTCTTTGCATGCATCCGCAAAAGGACAAAAGGTCCTGGGATCCGGATTTTTCCTCTTATGTCTGGTATACAGCCCAGGAAGAGGGCAATACCATCATCTATGCAAATTTCCAGGGCAAAAACCCCAATGAGGAAAATGTGGAACTTTCCGTGAGAAAGGCATGTTTTATGCCTGAGAAAACCGGGGTTGATTATATTACTCTTTGCGGCTTTACCATCAGATGTGCCGCAACCCAGTGGGCTCCTCCCACAGCATATCAGGAGGGAATGGTAGGTCCTAACTGGGCAAAGGGATGGATAATAGAAGACTGTAACATCTATGAGTCCAAGTGCTGCGGAATATCCCTTGGCAAGTACTACCAGAAGGGGAGCAATAATAAGTGGACCACAGGATGGGTAAAGATAGGCTCCCAGACCGAGAGAGACTGCGTATGCCAGGCTGTGAACGAGGGTTGGGACAAAGAGACAATAGGCTCCCACATTGTACGCCGCTGTGATATCCATGATTGCGGCCAGACAGGTATCGTGGGCCACATGGGATGTGCCTTTTCCCTTATTGAGGATAACCATATCCATCATATTAACAACAAGCATAATCTTACCGGCGCTGAGATTGGCGGCATTAAGTTCCATGCCGCCATCGATACCATCATAAGGCGCAATCACATAGATCACTGCACAAGAGGAATCTGGCTGGACTGGCAGGCACAAGGGACAAGAGTTACCCAGAACTTTATGCATGACAATGTGCCTCCGGAAGGGACCATCATAGATGACGGCCTGGCTTTGGGAGAGGACATTTTTATTGAGGTATCCCACGGCCCGACTCTTATCGACCACAACCTGCTTCTTTCGGATATCTCCGCAAGGATCAGCACCCAGGGCATTGCCTTTGTGCACAATCTTATTCACGGCTCTTTTACCTACGTGGGAAGGGGCACGGATGACGGAAGCAAGAAAATCCCCACCAGCAGGTTCACACCATATCATGTTCCTCATTCAACGAAGATTGCCGGATTCATGACCATACAGCACGGAGATGCCAGATTCTACAACAACATCTTCGTTCAAAAGCCGGTCAGACAGGACCTTTTGGATTACTGTGTATCCCAGGGCACGGATACACTGCAGCTGAACAACTTTATCTGCGGAACCTGTGTCTATTCAGGGTATCCCACAGCGGCAGAGTATTTTGCCGCTTTTAATAAAGAGAATTGCTACAAGTACGGATCAAGCGATCTATACTACGATCATATGCCGGTCTATACCGGAGGTAATGCCTTCTTTAACGGGGCAAGACCCTGCGAGAGCGAAGTTGCGGCCCATATGGATAAGACCCACAAGATCAGTATTTACGTGGATTTTGAGGATGGAAGATATACTCTTCACACAAACCTTTACGAGTATCTTCCAAGGGATTATACCATTCCCGTTAATTCCGATGTGCTCGGGGCAGCCTTTGAACCGGAGCAGAGATTTGAAAATCCTGATGGCAGTGCCATAATGTTTGATGTGGACTATTTCGGAAGACGCCGGGGCAGATATCCTGTGGCAGGACCTTTCGAGGAGTGCGATACGGACAGGTTCACCGTCCAGTCAGAGGGCTTTGGCTCCTACAAGCTTGGGCACAGGGAAAAGGGCAGGATAACCGAGAAAGCCGACATCCCGCCCAAGGATCCCGAGGATCCGAACTTCATCCTCAAGGAATTTGAACAGGCCATGGAGGAAGAGGCCGCAAGGCAGGAAGAAGCTCATGAGGAAAAAGAGGATGTGCCTGAGCCGGAGGATATCGTGGCAAAGGTTAATGCCAATATTCTTCTAACAGGCTGTGATGCTGTCGGTATATCTTTTCCCTTTGAAGGAAGCCTTTTCAGGGTGAGGGATATGTACGTCAAGGGCAATGAAGTTTGGCTTTACGACGGTGTCAATGACAAGCTGGTGGAGCTGGACTGCGAGTACGGAATATACCATTCCCTGAAGAAGTGGTCCGTTGGAGCCATGCAGTCACTGGACGTCTCCGATGATCCGAACTGCGAGGGCTTTGTGCGCACAGCAGGAACCCTTCTTTGCATCTTAAGCAAGAGCATGACTCAGGATCCCGCCGACACCTGTCAGGCTATTCAGGACAAGGTAAACTCAGGAATAGAACCCAAGGGCATCAAGATGAGATTTACACCAAGATACCTTAAGTTCATCAGAAACAAGAAGTTCATCTCTCTTGAAGATGTGGTATTCCGCATGAGCAGGGGCAGTATGGACATAGTCACGGAGCGGCTTGAAAAGCTCTGATAAATATTTAATGACAAGGATTATATGTAATGGCAACTAATAAAAAAGCAAACTGGTATGAGTTGGATAATGCGGCGAAAATAGTCCCTTCCACGGCACGGGGAGCCAATACCAGAGTATTCAGGCTGTGCTGCGAACTCAAGGAGGAGGTAGACTGTCAGATCCTTCAGGAGGCACTGGACCACACCATCGAGGAATTCCCTTTCTTCAACTGTGTGCTCCACAGAGGCATGTTCTGGTACTATCTGGAGGACAGCAATCTTTGGCCTGTTGTGGAAGAGGAGAATACTCCCGCCTGCCTTCCTCTCTATATTCCCGGGAAAAAGAATCTGCTGTACCGGGTAAACTATTTTGGCAGAAGGATAAATCTGGAGATGTTCCACGTGCTGGCAGACGGCACCGGTGCCTTTATGTTCTTTAAGAGCATCATCATAAGATACCTTCAGATCAAGCACAATTTAAGCGAAGATATAAAGCCCATAGATGAGTTCTCGGTAGAGGAGAAGAACGTCGATGCCTTCAGCGACAATTACAGCAGGCAAAGGGGACTTAAACAGCTCAATGAAATGAAGGCCGTAAGGGCTTATCAGGTTACGGGAGAAGTGGATGACAACCTCCTTCCCCATCTTCTTGAGGCAACGGTTTCAAGCCAGAAGTTCCTGGATCTTGCTCACGAATATGACACCACGGTGGGAGTGCTGTGCGTTTCGCTTTATATAAAGGCTGTTATCCAGGGGATGAACCGGGGGCAGAGAAAACGCCACATCGTTGTGTCTGTTCCTGTAAACCTCAGGCAGTTCTTTTCCAGCGGAACCGCAAGGAATTTCTTCGGTGTCATCAACATCGACTATGACCCGGAGGATTATAACGGAGACTTAAAGAGCATTATAGAGCCGGTTGATATGGACTTTAAGGACAAGCTGGCTGAGGATAATATCGAGAAGACCATGAATTCCTACTCGGCACTGGAACACAACATTGCTATTAAGATGGTTCCGCTGCCAATTAAGGATTTTGTCATCGGAAGATTTGACAGAGCAGCAAAGCGTGGAGTTACGACTTCAATGTCAAACCTTGGCAGAATCAAAATGCCTGCCGAAGTTGAAGAGTATATCGACAGATTCAGCGCGTTTATGACCGCCTCCTCCCAGCAGGTGTGCGTATGCTCCTTCAAGGATAAGATGACTTTCGGTGAGGTATCGCCCTATAAGACCCACAAGACCATGCTCAACTTTATAAGATGCCTTACAGAGGCCGGTATAGAGGTTGAGCTTGGAACAAATGATTATGATATAGAGGTTCACAAAGATGCAGATCTGTCCAAAGTGCAAAGTAAAAATAAGAGGAAATAAAGTGTGCTGTCCCCTTTGTCAGGGCAAGCTCAAAGAGACTGAAGGGGATGTCGGTGTCTCTTTTCCCATAATAAAGAAAAAGCCCATCAGTAACATAACTTTCCTGAAGGTATGTACCTTTATCCTGGTGGCATCGGAGATCGTATTCATGGCTCTTAATATCATGACCCACGGTGAGCACTCCTTTATAGGACCTGTTATGCTGGGACTTTTGGTGGCATGGATAACTGTTATCACAACCATGTACATGAGGAACAACATTATCAAAGTAATCACCTGGGAAGTAGTGGTGGCCATCGTGGTGGATATTTATATTGACCTTCATACGGGATTCCACGGATGGAGCGTAGAGTGGATGGTGCCTTCAACTCTGGTGGCGCTGGCTATAGCCACCATTATCATAGCGGCTGCGCTTAAGCTAAGGCTGGATGAATATATTCTCTACATCGTGTTTGATCTTGCGATGGCTCTTTTGCAGATAATATTCATAAAGAACGGAATGAATCAGTTTCCGTGGCCTGCGGCAGTGAGTATAGTTGCTTATCTTATCCTGGTTTCAGCCATGGTGATCTTCAGATTCCGCGACTTAAGAAACGCATCCGAGAAAATGTTTAACATGTGAAAAGACTTTCAATATGAACAGAAAAAACAGACTTAACAGAAAGAATTTAAAGAGCGGTATCGTGTTCGCCTCCAAGGCCGGAGACTATGTGGAAAATCGCATAGGAAAGGCTATCGAGAACTCGAGATTCAAGGCTGACGACCTTCCCGAGAAACCCGAAGAGATGACCTGGTACAGAGTTCCTCTTGAAAAGGGGCTCTCCGGTGACGGGTCTGAATATTATATATATGTGAAACTGGCTGATCCGAAGAAGCTGTGCATCTTTTTCTCGGGGGGAGGAGTAGCGTGGAATGAATACACTGCGGCCCGCCCCGTGACCGGAGGCAAGGTGGCTTCGAAGCAGCCTAATTTTTATTGGAATAACCTAAGGCCCTTTACCCAGATCATGAACATCAATGTGGGTATCACCGACATTATAAGCGACAAGAATCCATTCAAGGACTGGAGCTTTGTGGTGATCACCTATGCCACGGGAGATTTTCATGTGGGCAATAACGACTATCCCTTCAAGACAGAAGATGGAGGGGAAGATGTTCTGCATTTTCACGGGTATGTGAATTTCTTGGAGAGCATGAAGGTGTCGAAGGCTCTTTTCCCAAATCCCGACACACTGCTGATTGCGGGAAATTCGGCAGGAGCCTTTGCTGTGCCGGCTCTTGCCGGGGAGATAGCAGATGACTATTATCCGAAGACAAGGAACATTACGCTCTTTTCCGACAGCGGTCAACTCTTGTACAAGAACTGGAGAAAGACAGCGAAACACATTTGGATGGCCAAGGAGAGCATCTGGAAGCCGATACATACGGACAATATAACCTACGACTGGTATAAGGACCTGTACGAAAAGCACGGAGAGAAATTCAGGTATCTGTATTCAAGTTCGGTAAGGGATTATCTTTTGAGTGCGTATTACAATGATATTGTAAACAGGAAATACGAGACGGATGCGGATGTCCGGGAAGAATACTATCAGCAGCTGAAGGTCATGATAGACCAGTTAAAAGAGCTGACGCCGCACTTTGGAATGTTTATGAATGAGTGGAAGCTGCCCATAATCACCATGGGAGGAACTGTCCACACCAGTGTCAGAGAGCCACATTTTACATTGTTTACTCAAAATGGGATATCAATGGCGGAATGGCTCAGAGACGCTGTTGAAGGTAAGGTCTATGATGTGGGTATGGAGCTGATAAGATAATATCAGTCCACGAAGCACTGAGCTATCTTGGCTTCATACTCCTCACGAAGATAATCGGGAATATCGTATTCATCCAGAGCCTCTGATACTGACCAGTGCTCATTAACCATTGATCTTAAGATGTTGCGGATAACACGGGAATCCAGAGCTTTGACAGTAGCTGTATTCGTCATAACAAACCCCTCCTCACTAAATAACAAAAATACATTTAACTACAATATATTGTATTATAAAATTTTTCATATACAAGTATTGACATTTCAGTAGTTCTGTAAACTGTTGATAAAAAGTATCATTTAAGGGAAAAAATTATGGAAATCACACTGATAGCGCTGATCTTGTCCATAGCAGGCCTTATTTCCGCCCTTTTCTTCGTGGGAGGAATAGTTTCCCTCGGGTCTTTGGTGTTTGATATCAGGCTTTTCCTTAAGGAGAAATCCATAAAGACGGTAAGACCCCTGGCCATATCGGTGGCTGGAGTGATACTTCCCATCATCATGTATATAAACACCTATGGCTTCCACCTGCCCGGAAATGACAGTGGTGTCTTTTTTGTGAAAGAGATCATTACTACAAATTACCGCCAGCTTGGGTTTATAAAGGACAGTACCGGGGATACGGAAACGGCTCAGGGCTATCTTCAGGGACAGCCGGGAAGTGATGACTCTTTTGCCGAAGGAGAGCAGGACGATGAGATGGTCTACGTCACCAATACGGGAGACGTTTCTGAGGATGAAAAGCCCGGACCTGATTATGTGAAAGTTGTGGTTGGAGACGGGATAGAAGAGAACTATGAGGAGAGCGATACGATCTTTGAAAGTCTTGACAGTATCGATCCCAAAGAGAAGCTCAAAGGCGGTGTTGTGAGCGTTGCTCCCTCCGATGACGACATGCCCTCCTATGGCGGAATGCCCTTGGGGATCTCTTTGATAGCACAGTATTTTCGAGAGGATGATCACAACTGTAATCCTGTGCTGGTCCTTAGGAATGAGACCGGGGAGACTTACAGGTTTGAGTGCAAGTTTACCGCCAGGGACGAAGAAGGCAATGAGATGTCCTACTTTGACAAGACGGTGGAAGTAGTGCAAAATGGAAGAGCTTTTGTTTTTGAGGGCAGATTTGACAAGAATGAGCTTGGGGGCGCGCTTCCTGACTCCTATGAGTTCCTGATAACCAAGAGGGAGCCCTACGAGGAGGATATGGCGGATGACGTTAAGGTCTACACAAGAGTCGTGGACAACTCAGCGATTCTTACCGCAGATAACTTAAGCGACAGGAAGGTCAAGGTGGACGCCTACGTTCTTTTCTTTGACGGAAAAGAGCTGGTGGACTGCATGTGGATGATCCCTCAAAATACAGATGAGGTCTGCTTAGAGCCTGGAACCATGGCATCCATCAGGGGAGATGCCTACTACAGGTTTGACAGGGTGGAGACCTTTTATACAGCATATGAAGCAATAGGGGAGTGAAAAGAGTATTATGTTGCAAAAGCTAAGCGAGAGCAGAAAATGGATATGGGTTTACCTTATATCTGCTTTTGTTATTTTCAGTGTGGGACTACTGGTTCTGGTGGCCCTGGAATCCAACAGACTCAGGCATTTTAAGACGGATCTGTTTGTGCTTTGCATTGAATCGGATGTCTGCGTAGCGGACGGACCTGACGGAAGAGTGAGGGTCAACGCTGATAACTGGAGAGCGCTTTATTCAGTTGTTGAGAAGATCCACGGAAACCTGTCTCCGGCTAAGAACAGCAATCCTGAGACTGTGAGATTTGAATTTGACTGCCACGGTGAGACCTGGGTGTTTACTGTTAATGAGATCAATAAGAACAAGATGATCCTTGAGCTTAAAGGACCTAGAAACTATGTGGTACATGTAGACAATAAAGGGGCTTTTGACAGCTTTCTGAAGGCTGCATCCATTGAGAGCTTCAATGCACCCAACAAGCCCATGCCATAAAGCAACAGAATGACGCGATGAGATGAATGATATTTTGTGGTTGAAATAGACGGCTTACTGAAGGATAATTAATTTAACATGTAAGGCACATTTTCGGAGGTGAGTATGGCACAGGAAAGAGAAGATCTGATCTATTCATTGGCTCGTTCCATGGGAATGGGAGAATCCCAGAAGGCAAAGAGTTCTTCCGGCAAGTATAATAACGAAACCGGGACTATTTATTCCAACGGACATATGATCTCAAAAGCAACCATTGAGCAGGCTAAGATCTATTTCACCACTCAGTACAGGAAAATGGCCGAGATAGATGATGAGAACACAAGGCAGATGGCAATGCTCTACGAGGTTGCCATGGAAGCCATCGGAATGATGCTTGAGGGAAGCGCTGGCAGCGCAGGAGGCGACGGAAGCGTAGGCTGAAATAACAGAAGGCGGCACCCAAAGAGCTGACCGTTAGCAGGTGCTATAAACAGGGTGTCTATATGAAGATAACAAAACCCATCGCAGGACTTGATCAGGCGATGGGTTCTTCTATGGCTTATTGATAATTGATTCTATGGCTTTTGGATATTTAATTCTATAGACTTTGCGGGAAGCGATGTTTCTTTTGCCCCGGCTATCAGAGCTTCTTTCTGAGCACGGGTCAGTCGCTTTAAGTGCCATTCCCGGCTCATGGCCTCTTCCTTGGTGTCATATTCCTCCTTGTAGACCATTTTCACGGGAAGCCTTGCTCTGGTGTATTTGGCGCCCTTGCCGGCGTTGTGAGTCTTTATTCTGTTCTCGGGGTCATTGGTGTAGCCGCAGTAGTAGGTTCCGTCGGCACATTCCAGTATATAGGCGTAGTGTTTCATAAATCGATTATAGCACAAAGGCCTGTGCTATAATTTAAACAGCAGGTTTAATACCCGTATTACATTAAGAAAGCAGGTAAAAATGAACGTTTTCGATATAATAGGTCCCGTTATGATAGGGCCTTCAAGCTCTCACACGGCAGGTGCGGTGCGCCTCGGGAGAGTGGTAAATAAGCTGGTTGATAACCGGGAGCTGGGCAGAGTTGAGATCACTTTATCCGGCTCTTTTGCCCAGACCTACAAGGGGCATGGCACAGACAGAGCGCTTCTTGCGGGGATCATGGGCTATAAGAGTTATTCTCCGGAGATCAGGGACGCTCTTGATATTGCGGACAAAAGAGGCATCGGCTACAGTTTTACCAAAGAGAATATAAAGGGAGCTCATCCAAACACCGCAAGGATCCACTATTTTCTGAAGGACGGCACAGACGGCGTGATGCAGGGTGCCAGTATCGGCGGCGGGAACATAATGGTAAACAGCATAAACGGTATGAAGGTTGAGTTTAACGGGGACAACAATACCATACTGGTGATGCATGAGGACAGGCCCGGAGTTATTGCCAGCGTCACCAACATGATGCACTGGGGGTATTCAGACCTGAACATCTCCAATTTCAGACTTTCCAGGCAGGAGAAAGGCGGGGATGCCATCATGACCATTGAGGTGGACAACCAGCCGCCGGAGAAGCTTGTAGACGATATTCGCGAGATTGAGCATGTTACCAATGCAATCCTTATCAGAAGGGTTTAACTATGATCAAATATGACAGCATAAGCCAGCTTGTTGAGAAAGCTGAGCACAGAAATATTAAGATAAGCGAGCTGGTCCTTGAGGATCAGGCCGCCGCAATGGAGATGACCACTCTGCAGCTGTATGAGAAGATGCAGCTTAATTTCGAGATAATGAGGCAGTCGGTGACAGAGGGCCTTAAGCCGGACCAGAAGTCAATGTCTGGCCTTACCGGCGGTGAAGGCTACAAAATGAGTGAGTATGCCTGCGGTGAGGGCGAGCCCCTCTGTGGCAGGCAGATGTCAAAGGCTATTGCAAGAGCCCTTGCTGTGGCGGGTTGTAATGCGGCCATGGGCAAGATAGTTGCTGCGCCTACAGCGGGAAGCTGCGGAATCCTTCCGGGCTGCCTTGTGACTTTATATGAAGACAGAGGATTTCAGGAAAAAGATATAGTGATGTCCATGTTCACATCGGGAGCCTTCGGCATGGTGATTGCCAATAAGGCAAGCCTTGCGGGGGCAGAGGGCGGATGTCAGGCGGAGTGCGGAAGTGCGGCTGCCATGGCTGCGGCTGCCCTTACGGAGCTTATGGGTGGTACACCATCGCAATGTGCCGATGCGTGCGCTATTGCCATTGCCAACCAGATGGGACTGGTCTGCGACCCGGTTGGAGGCCTGGTGGAAATACCCTGTATCAAGAGAAATGTCTCCGGGCTGATGATAGCTTTTTCTGCTGCAGATATGGCTCTTGCAGGTATCAGCTCAGAGATCCCGGCGGATGAGTGCATTGATGCCATGAGAGAAGTGGGGGATGCTCTGCCAAGGACTCTCAGGGAAACAGCTGCAGGAGGACTTGCTACAACACCTACAGGTAAGAAACTGCGAGATAAGGTCTTTAAGGGAGAAGACTGAGCTATATGCGCACTTTGACTTAACGGAAACTTTCACGCTTTAAAGAGTTTGTGCAAAAATGATACTTTTTGTATTATTATCTGCCAAAAAGTGTACAAGATTTTTGTTAATAAGTACAAAAAATAAAAATAGTATAAACTTAGCTATTGCATTTTGCACAAATAGGATTTATCATAAATTTATCGTAAGAACTGACCCATGGTCGTAATCGCAACAAGATGTGATCAACAAATTGGATAAGGTTTAAACGGTGGACAGAATGTTTAAGACATCATGCTGGTTATACAAAACTAAATTGAGAGCCTTGAGAAAAGAGTAAGGGTTAAATGAGGGGGAACCTCATTTTACTTTGTCTGCTCTTTTTTTATTTGGTCTTATAGATATGAAAAATCGTGATTTTATTAACAAAATAGAGATTAATCCCATCATTGCCGCTGTGAAAAATGACGAAGGTCTTGATACGGCGCTGACGGAAGATGTGGAAATAATATTTGTTCTTTATGGGGATATATGTTCAATCCCGAAGATAGTTAAGAAGATCAAGAAGGCAGGCAAGGTTGCCATGGTCCATGTGGATCTGATAACAGGCCTCAACAACTCCAAGGATGTTTGCCTTGACTTCATAAAGAACAACACCGAGGCGGACGGGATCATTACCACCAAGAGCAATCTTATCCCACATGCCAAGGAGCTTGAACTGAATACGGTACTCAGATATTTCATTCTTGACAGTCTGGCCCTTCAGAATATTGAGAAGCAGGCCAAGAGTCAGGGAGTGAAACCGGACATAATAGAGTTTCTGCCCGGTATAGTTCTTCCCAAGATGATCCGCAGGATCAACAAAGTCAGCAGAGTACCGATAATAGCCGGGGGGCTTATTGCTGACAGGGAAGACGTTATGAATGCTCTCGATGCGGGAGCACTGGCAATCTCTACCACCAATGAAGATGTCTGGGGATTGTGATTTTGAAATTAAAGCGAGAGGGCTTTAATAATATTATTTCTTTCACAAGGAAAAGGAGGGTTTTAGTAATGGCAAAATACGTTATGGCGCTCGATGCAGGTACAACCAGTAACAGATGTATCCTGTTTAACGAGAAGGGTGAAATGTGTTCTGTTGCTCAGAAAGAGTTCACACAGTATTATCCTCAGCCCGGCTGGGTAGAGCATGATGCTAATGAAATCTGGCAGACACAGCTTTCAGTTGCCCGTGAGGCTATGAACAAGATTGGGGCTACCTATCAGGACATCGCTGCAATCGGTATCACCAACCAGCGTGAGACCACAATCGTTTGGGAGAAGGCTACAGGAAAGCCTGTATATCACGCAATCGTTTGGCAGTGCCGCAGAACTGCAGACATGAAGCAGGAACTTATTGACAAGTATCCCGGAATTGACAACTCAGCTTACAACAAGACCGGTCTTGTATTCGATCCTTACTTCTCAGGAACAAAGCTTCGTTGGATCCTTAACAACGTAGAGGGTGTTCGTGAGAGAGCAGAAAAAGGCGAGCTTTGCTTCGGTACCGTTGATTCATGGCTTATCTTCAAGCTCACAAAGGGCAAAGTACACGCAACAGATTATTCAAATGCTTCCAGAACAATGATCTTCAACATCAACACAGTTGATTGGGATGAAGAGCTTTGCAAACAGCTCGAGATTCCTATGTGCATGCTTCCTAAGGCACTTCCTTCCAGCAGCACAGAGTTTGGCGAGTCCGATCCCGAGTTCTTCGGCGGCCCTATCAAGATCGCAGGCGTAGCAGGCGACCAGCAGGCAGCTTTGTTCGGACAGACATGTTTCGAGTCAGGTATGGCTAAGAACACATACGGAACAGGATGCTTCATGCTGATGAACATCGGCACAAAGCCTCAGTTCCCTAACAACGGACTTCTTACAACTATCGCATGGGGACTTGACGGAAAGGTTGAGTATGCTCTTGAGGGTTCAATCTTCGTAGCAGGCGCAGCTATCCAGTGGCTCCGTGATGAGGTTAAGCTCGTTGATACATCACCTGATTCCGAGTACTTCGCAACTCAGGTTCCTGATACAAACGGATGTTACGTAGTTCCTGCTTTCACAGGACTTGGTGCTCCTTATTGGGATCCTTACGCACGTGGAGCTATCGTAGGCCTTACACGTGGTGTTAACAAGAAACACATCATCCGTGCTACTCTTGAGTCTCTCGCACTTCAGACACACGATGTTCTGGGCGCTATGGAAGAGGGTTCAGGAATCAAGCTTGCAGCTCTTAAGGTTGACGGCGGCGCATGTAAGAACAACTTCCTTATGCAGTTCCAGTCAGATATCATTGATGCTCCCGTACATCGTCCTGTATGTGTTGAGACAACAGCTATGGGTGCTTCTTACCTGGCAGGTCTTGCAGTTGGCTTCTGGTCAAGCAAGGAAGACGTTATCAAGAACTGGGCTATCGACAGGGAGTTCAAGCCTGATATGAGCGCAGAGGATCGCGAAGCTAAGCTGAAAGGCTGGAAGAAGGCTGTTAACACAACTCTTGGATGGGCCAAGGATTGATACAACTAACTAAGTGAGGAATAAAATAACTATAAATTACTCAAAGGGGGTAAAAATTTTATGAGTGCTTACATTGGCGAGTTTATTGGAACACTGATTCTGGTACTTCTTGGTGACGGCGTTTGCTGTAACGTTAGTCTCGAGAAGTCAGGCTTCAAGGGAACCGGCGGGGTTCACATCCTTATCGGCTGGGGTATGGCAGTTATGGTTCCTGCATTCACCTTCGGTGCAATGTCAGGCGCACACTTCAACCCTGCAGTTACAATCGGTGTAGCTATCAGAGGCGGCATGGATTGGGCACTTGTTCCCGGCTACATCATCGCTCAGATGCTTGGCGGTTTCTGCGGCGCAGCTATTCTTATGGTTCTCTACGGAGATCATATCAAAGCTACAGCTAATGATGACGTTGTTCGTGGATGCTTCTGCACAGGCCCTTCAATCCCGAATCCTGTACTTAACTTCCTTTCAGAGTTCGTTGCAACATTCGTTCTTGTATTCACACTGGCAGCTATCCCTGGAAACGCTGGTGATTCAGCAGTTAGCTGGGTTCTCGTTTACGGCGTAATCGTTGCTTGCGGTGCTTCCTTCGGTGGACTTACAGGATACGCTATGAACGCAGCAAGAGATTCTGCTCCTCGTCTTGCATATCAGCTCCTTGCTCCTAACTTTGGCAAGAAGAACGCAAACTGGGGATATGGCTGGATTCCGCTTGTAGCTCCTATCTGTGGTGGTGTTGTAGCATCTCTGCTTTACATGGCTCTTCCTTTCTAAGAAGAAGCTAACAGAATAGGATTTGGTGCTTGCACAAAGTCCAAATTGTAAGTATTATAGAATTAACTTGATAATGAATGGAGGGCGAGAGCGAGCATATATCTGTGGGGAACACAGTTTGCTTTCTCTCGCCTTTTCTTCGGATTTATCGGAAAAAGGAGACTACTTATGTTGTACGATGTGATCGTGATCGGAGCCGGCGTTACCGGATCCGCAGTCGCAAGAGAGCTCTCACGCTATGAGACCAACGTTTGCGTACTGGAGAAATGCGAGGATGTCTGTGAAGGGACATCAAAAGCCAATTCCGCCATCGTTCATGCCGGATTTGACGCAGCTGAAGGCTCTCTTATGGCCAAGCTCAACGTCAGAGGCAATGAGATGATGGGTGATCTGGCAAAAGACCTGGATATTCCTTTTAAGAGAAACGGAGCCATGGTCGTATGTATCCACAAGGAAGCACTTGATGGACTTAAGGACCTCTATAACAGAGGTATTGCCAACGGAGTTAAGGAACTGAAGATTCTTAACAGAGAGGAAGCTCTTGAGATGGAGCCCAACCTTTCAGAGAACGTTGAGGGAGCACTTTGGGCTCCTACTAGCGGAATTATCTGTCCTTTCGAACTTAATATTGCCATGGCAGAAAACGCCAACATGAACGGTGTTGATTTCCGCTTCAATACAGAAGTTGAAGACATTAAAAAAGGCGAAGACGGCAACTGGCACCTTAGAACCAACAACGGTGAGTATGTAGCAAGATACGTTGTGAATGCTGCAGGTGTATATGCTGATACAATACATAATATGGTAAGTGCGGACAAGATCCACATTACACCTCGTAGAGGAGATTACTGCCTCCTTGATAAGACTGTCGGCGGACACGTTAAGCACACTATCTTCCCTCAGCCCACTAATCTTGGTAAGGGTGTTCTTGTATCACCCACAATCCACGGAAACCTTATTGTCGGACCTACAGCTGTTGACATTGAGAACAAGGAAGGCAACAATACAACAGCAGCAGGAATCGATGATCTTATTGCAAAGGCAGGAGATCATGTTCGTAACCTTCCTATCAGGAACGTTATTACTTCCTTTGCAGGACTTCGTGCTCACGAGTCACATCATGAGTTCATCATTAAGGAAGTTGATGATGCTCCTCATTTCATTGACTGCGCAGGCATTGAGTCTCCCGGTCTTACCAGCAGCCCCGCTATCGGCGAGATGGTTGGTAACATGATGAAGGATATGATGGGACTTAAAGAGAAGGCTAACTGGATCGCAACACGTAAGGGTGTTAAGAAGACCGATGGCCTTTCAGTAGAAGAGAGAAATGCCCTCATCAAAGAGAATCCCGCTTACGGAACCATCATCTGCAGATGTGAGTCCATCACAGAGGGAGAGATCCTTGATGCTATCCACAGACCTCTTGGCGCAAGATCCCTTGACGGTGTTAAGAGAAGGACAAGAGCCGGCATGGGCAGATGCCAGGCCGGATTCTGCTCACCCAGAACAATGGAGATCCTTCACCGCGAGCTTGGTATTCCTTATGAGAAGATCACAAAGAGCGGCGGAAATTCTAACATTGTCCTTGAGAGAACAAAAGGGGAGGTAAGCGGCTCATGAAGACATATGATATCGTAATTGTAGGCGGCGGCCCCGCTGGTCTTGCAGCAGCTGTAGCTGCAAAAGAGGCCGGAAATGACAGCATTCTTATTCTTGAGAGAGATCATGAGCTTGGCGGAATCCTTAACCAGTGTATCCACAACGGTTTCGGACTTCACACCTTCAAGGAAGAGCTCACAGGTCCCGAGTATGCTTATCGCTTTATTAAGCAGGTTCTTGATCTTGGTATTGAGTACAAGCTCAACACCATGGTTATGGATATCGCAGCTGACAAGACAGTAACAGCCATGAACAGAGAAGACGGCATGTTCCAGATTCCTGCAAAGGCAGTTATCCTTGCTATGGGCTGCAGAGAAAGGCCCAGAGGAGCCCTGAACATTCCCGGATATCGTCCCGCAGGTATCTTCTCAGCAGGTACAGCTCAGAGACTGGTAAATATCGAAGGCTATATGCCCGGTCGTGAGGTTGTTATCCTGGGATCCGGTGATATCGGACTTATCATGGCAAGAAGAATGACCCTTGAGGGAGCCAAGGTTAAGGTAGTAGCAGAGCTTCTTCCTTATTCCGGCGGACTTAAGAGAAACATCGTACAGTGTCTCGATGACTATGGCATTCCGCTTAAGCTCTCACACACTGTAGTAGATATCGAGGGCAAGGACCATGTATCAGCTGTTACCATTGCCGAGGTTGGACCCGACAGAAAGCCTATCCCCGGAACAGAAGAGAGATACACCTGCGATACACTTCTTCTTTCCTGCGGACTTATCCCTGAGAACGAGCTTTCAAGATCTGCAGGCGTTGCAATGAGCCCTGTCACATCAGGACCTGTTGTTAATGAGTCCCTGGAGACCAATATCCCCGGCGTATTTGCCTGCGGTAATGTTCTTCATGTTCATGACCTTGTTGACTATGTATCTGAAGAGGCTAAGAGAGCCGGACAGAATGCTGTTAAGTATATCAACGATGGCTGCAAGGATGCTGATAACTCAAATGTTATCGAGCTTGCTGCTACCGACGGAGCAAGATATACAGTACCCAGCACCATCAATAAGGATAGAATGGATGACCTTCTCACAGTAAGATTCAGAGTTGGTGATGTTTACAAGAACTCCTTCGTAAGTGTTTACTTCGATGATGAGAGAGTAATGCACAACGAGAAGAGAATCCTTGCACCCGGCGAGATGGAGCAGATCATTCTCCAGAAAAAGAAACTGGATGAATATCCGAATCTTAAGAAGATAACTGTTAAGATAGAAAAGGAGTGACAAGCTGATGGAAAATAGAGAATTAACATGTATCGGATGTCCCATGGGATGCCTTCTTACAGTTACTTTGGACAACGGAGAGGTTACTGAGGTAAAGGGTAATACCTGCGCCAAGGGTGACATCTATGCAAGAAAAGAAGTTGTAAATCCTACCAGGATCGTTACCAGCACCGTTAAGATTGTTGGCGGCGACAAGGAGAGAGTTTCCGTTAAGACAGCCAACGATATTCCCAAGAGCAAGATCTTTGAGGTTATGAAGGATATTGATGCTGCAGTAGTTAAGGCACCTGCAAAGATCGGTGATGTTCTTGTTGAGAATGTAGCCGGCACAGGTGTTAACGTAATAGCTACAAGAAACGTAGACGCAGTCTGAACGAAAAGGTTTAAGTTTTTTTGTAAAAGCTGTTGCATAATCTGAAATATGGTATTAGAATACAAGGTGTACTAGTTGTGTTAGTACACCTTGTATTTTTATGTAGAGCACTTAGTAATTGGAGGCATACATGAATCTAATCGATTATCAGGACAGCAGACCTATCTACGAACAGATTGTGGAGAATTTCAAAATGCAGATGTATAAGGGAATCCTGCAGGAGGGAGATCAGATGCCCTCTGTGAGAAGCCTTGCCGTGGAACTTTCCACAAATCCCAACACGGTTCAGAAAGCTTATTCAGAGCTTGAACGACAGGGGTTCATTTACACAGTCAAGGGCAGGGGAAACTTTGTAAAAGGCAACGAGCTTCTTGTAGAGGACAAGAAGAACGAGCTTATTGCCAGGATTGTGGAGCTTTTCAAGGAAGCCAATGAGATAGGCCTTTCAATCGATGAACTGGTAGAGGAGATCAGGAGTCACATCCAGCAGTTCTCCGGCTCGGGAAATGCTGGTGAAGACAGGAGGGGAGAAAAGGCATGATTGAATTACTGGATCTTGAAAAATCATTTGACGACATTAAAGCTGTCAATCGTGTTTCACTTAACATCCTTGACGGCGAGGTGTTCGGACTGGTTGGAACAAACGGGGCAGGTAAGAGCACTATCTTAAGGATCATCTCCGGAGTAATAAGACCGGATGCGGGTATTGTTCTTGTGGACAAAAGACCTGTATACGACAATCCCGATGTTAAGAAGGATATCTTTTATATATCCGATGAGCAGTATTTCCTTCCTAACAGCACCCCTTCGGAAATGGCCAATTTCTATGAGAATGTGTATGCGGGATTTGACAAGCTGAGATTCCATAAGATGTGCACGGGCTTCGGCCTTGACCCCAAGAGAAGGATAAGCACCTTTTCAAAGGGCATGAAGAAGCAGCTCTCGGTTCTTTTGGGAGTATGTGCTGGAACCAAATATCTTCTGTGCGATGAGACCTTTGACGGTCTTGATCCTGTTATGAGGCAGGCGGTAAAGAGTATCTTTGCAGCTGAGATGTCAGACAGGGGACTGACACCCGTTATTGCATCTCATAACTTAAGGGAACTTGAAGACATCTGCGATCACATCGGTCTTCTTCATCAGGGTGGAGTAATCCTCTCTGAAGATATTGAGGATATGAAGATCAGAATGCAGAAGGTACAGTGCGTATTTAACAGTAAGGAAGATGAAGAAAAGGCTCTTGAGGGTCTTGATGTTCTTGTTCATGAGACAAGAGGAAGGCTTCACACCATCACCATGAGGGGCGAGAGAGAAGAAATCGAAGCGGCATTTAAGCGCGGAAATCCTTTATTCTTCGAAATCCTTGCACTTTCTCTTGAAGAGATCTTTATCAGTGAAACGGAGGTGGTTGGGTATGACATCCGCAAATTTGTCCTTGGGTGATAAACTTAAAAATCACAGAACTTATATAAATAGAACCCTCTGGACCTATCTGATCGCATTTCCCGTACTTGCGGCATATATGATCCTGGGAGTTATCATGATGGTCTCAAGATCCATCAATTATGCTGCGGTTTATAACCAGAGTGCAGAGGTTCTCAAAATTGAGAAACTAAAGGCAGTTACAAGGGTCCTTGGCATGGAGCAGCTTGGATGGGCCATTGTCATCGCAATAGCTGCTATGTTTGCGATCCAGAGTTTCTCTTATGTATTTAGCCAGAGTCAGATGGATTTCTATTATAGCCAGCCCACCACCAGGAGAGGCAGAATATACAGAAACTATCGAAACTCCATGAGCACCTTCATGTTCATGTACGTAGGGCTTGAGATCATCACCCTTATAATAGCTGCAGCCATGGGCGCAGTTAACGGCTATTCACTTTTGATGATACTTATTGAGACTGTCAGGGTTTTTGTTCTCTTCTTTACCTTTTATAACATTACTTTCCTGGCTGTTGTGTTGAGCGGATCACTTCCCATAGCAATAATACTTACGGGATGCTTCACCTTTGTATCCATGGTGGTTTCAAAGTTTATTGATTTCTTTAAGGAAATCTTTTATGCCACCTACAGCAACCTGGCAGTCGGCAATATTCACCTGTCACCACTTTCAGACAGAGTGCATTCCAATGCTATTTTGTATCAGTACATTAACAATAACAGTGATTATTTTGGAATGGATCACATTAAGAATCTTTTGAGTATCACGGTTCCGGATGACATTGATGTGCTGATCACAGGTATCATAGCCCTTGTTTTTGCCGTTATATTCGCAAGAATGCGTAAGACTGAGTGGGCAGGCAAGAGTATTGCACTAAGGCCTTTCAGATGGATCGTAAAGATTGTTGTATGCTTCATAGCAGGTCTTGGAAGCGGACTTATTGTATTCCTGATCTACAACACAGTATGGAATCAGAGACTGTTTACAATGATGTGCATTATCATGCTTCTGGCCACGTTTGTAACGGGATGTATCGTAGAGGTTATACTTGAGGGCAATATCAGAAGGTTCTTCAAGGGAATTGCTCAGACGGTAATGGCCATGGCTTTTGTACTTCTGACCTTCGTTATTATGCGGGGAGACCTTCTTGGATATGACAGCTTCGTACCTGCAAAGGATAAGATAAAGAGCTGTGCAATAGTAGACGGAATATATGACTATAACTTTTATTCCTACTATATGAACAATAACGATATGTCAGATACCGACATGGAGATCACGGATATCGACAATTTCCTCACCGTTGCAAGAGCAGGTATGGCCACCAGAAAAGCCGAGTCAAGGCTTGAGGGTGAGGACAGGTATGACAGCCTGGGTTACAATCTGACAATTTTGTATCGCTTAAACAGCGGCAGGGAAGTTTACAGATACATCACGGTTCCTTACAATGAAGTGGATGATGCGCTTTCAAAGATCATTGACAGTAAAGAGTATAAGACCGGACATTTCCCTGTATTTAATGATGATAACTTAAGAGAAGCGGACGGCACCGGAAGCTCTCATGAACTTAGATTTTCCGCATTGGGAGAGAGCAAGGACACCAGAAACTTTGACTATTCTGAATTCAGCGATGCCCTTAGGAAAGATATATTGGAGCACTACAGCTTTGAATATGCCAAGAACAACTTCGCTATAGGCTCTATAGAATATCACAATGACGGAAACAGATATGTTGGTCTGGATATCAATATTTACGATAATTATACCTACACCCTGGATCTTTTGAAGAAGTATGATATCTATATTGATTACAAGCTGGCTCCGGATGATATCAAGGAGGTAAGGATCACGAATTATTATCCCGGTCACGATCTTGAGACAGAATCCATAAATGATATTGACGGTGATATAAGAAGCAGCGAAAAAATCTATAATGATGCTGAATCAATTGCCAAAATCCTTGAATCAAGCGTATGCGGCGATTATTATAATCAGTGGCAGGACTATGATGAGCTCTATAACGGCCAGTACAATATAGAGATAGTCAGAAATACCGAAAACAGAAATTCATCACCGGTTTATTACACATTCTATAAGGGAAAGGTTCCTGATTTTGTTAAAGAGGATACAAATTAAAAAAATAAAAAATCTTTCGGCGAACCAGAGGAAGAGCCTTCTGACCTGGCTCTTCCTGGCACCGTCCCTTCTGGGTGTGCTCCTGTTTTACGTGGCTCCGTTTTTTGTGGTTATTTATTATTCACTGATCAACAACCCGATCCAGAAAAGATTTGTTGGATTTACCAACTTCATTAATGTATGGAACAATGAAGCATTCAAAATGGCGGGACGCAACTCACTCATATTCTCGTTCATAGCCGTCCCGCTTGCGGTGCTTCTTTCGTTGTTTCTGGCTGCGGTAATGGAATCAAGGATTCCCGGAAAGAGCTATTTTCGTACCTTTTTCCTAAGTCCCCTTATGGTTCCCACGGCATCCATCGTTCTTATCTGGCAGGTGCTTTTCCACTACAACGGCCTTGTGAACAATGTTCTTATGAAGTTTGGATTTATCAAGACCGACTGGCTTAAATCCGATTACGCGCCGGTGGTTATAGTAATACTGTTCCTTTGGAAGAACCTTGGCTACAACATGATCCTTTTCATGGCGGCCCTTTCCAGTATTCCTAAGGACCTGATGGAAGTGGCGGCCCTTGAGCATGCCAACAAATTCCAGGTTTTCTGGTATGTAAAACTAAGATATATGTCATCAACGGTGCTGTTTGTGACCATTATGTCCGTCATCAATTCCTTCAAGGTATTCAGGGAGGTATATCTGATGACCGGTGACTATCCCTATGACAGCCTGTATATACTGCAGCATTTCATGAACAATACCTTTGCTTCTTTGGATTATCAGAAGCTTTCTGCTGCAGCTATTATCATGTTTATTGTGGTAACCTTCCTTGTTCTTATTATGTTCAGGGTTGAGAATTTCTATGGAAAAGATGTAGAGGGGTGAGTATGGACATGAGATTAGGAGACGACATACTCCTCCGAAGAAAAAAGAAAAAGAAAATAATAAGCGATACGAAAACTGCTCTGGTAACAGCGGCAGCGGTAGTATTTGCGGTACTGTTCCTGGCTCCCATAATACTTACCTTCACAAATTCCTTTATGTCGGCCTCGGAGATCTCCGCCAATTACGGCAGCATCTTCGAAAAGACTGACAAGGGAGCCAAGGTTTTTATATCAAAGACCGTAAACCTTAAGTTCATTCCGGACATGGTGAGCTTTACCCAGTACTACACGGTGCTTTTAAAGAGCCCGGAATACCTGCTTAAATTCTGGAATTCAGTGGTGTACGTGGTTCCGATAGTAGTGGTCCAGCTGGCCATAGCAGTGCTTGCAGCCTACGGCTTTTCCAGGTACGACGGAAAATTAAAAAGAGCTATCTTTTTTGCATATATCATCATAATGCTGATGCCTTATCAGGTAACGCTGGTTCCGAATTTCCTTGTTTCAAGGGCGATAGGCACCTACGATACTGTATGGGCCATTCTGCTTCCCGGATTCTTTTCGCCTTTTGCGGTATATCTTTTGACCAAATTCATGAAGAGAATTCCGACAGAGGTTGTGGAGGCGGCTTCCATAGACGGAGCCAACGAATGGATGATCTTCTCAAGGATCAACATGCCTCTTGTAAAGGGCGGAATAGCGTCCATTGCGATCCTGATATTTTTTGATTACTGGAACATGGTAGAGCAGCCTCTGATTCTTTTGTCGGATTCAGACATGCATCCGCTTTCGGTGTTCCTTTCCAGGATAAACACAGGGGAGATAAGCCTGGCATTTGCAGTAGCTGTAATATATCTGATCCCGCCGCTTCTTATATTCCTGTACGGCGAGGATTATCTGGTTGAGGGAATCTCATACCAGGGAGGAATTAAAGGTTAATTAAGGGAGAGAGAAACATGTCGGAATTAATGGTTAACGATGAGAACACACAGGTTTTGGAAAAAGAGCCTTCGGGGGGAGATAAGAAACCAGCAAACAGGAAAGATATGGTCAAGAACGTGGCCATAGGCTTTTTGTCTGTGATGCTTGTACTTACTTTCTTTTCCAATACCATCATGAATTATTCGCTGCCTCAGGTGGCAACCCAGCAGATCATGGGAGGCTCCATCAGCCCTCAGATAAGGGGAACCGGAACCATAGAGGCGGATGATCCCTATAACGTATCCGTAAACGAGACCAGGAAGATCTCGGCGGTTGCCGTTAAGGAAGGAGCCCATGTTGAGATCGGGGACGTCATCTATTATCTCGAGGACAGGGAATCCAGTGAGCTTGCAGATGCAAGAGAGAAGCTTGATACCATGGAGCTTGCTTATGAGCAGTCTCTTTTCTCAGGTAATGTTCCCAATAACGTTATCTCAAATGTAAGGGCAGGCCGCAATACCTCTTATGACACCTATCAGGCAGAACTTGCGGATGCCACCAGCAGATACGACAACGCTCTTAACGAGGACAATGCTGTACAGGCCGAGATTGATTATCTTACAGGTAAAAAGAGCTACGACACAGCAGGGATCGGATATGATGCCTTAACTCCCGATTATCGTCTGGCCCTTGGCAATCTTACGGAGGAAGAGAAAGCAGAACTGGAAAAAGACAAGTCTCAGCTTGGAACTTACGGATCACAGCAGGGACTTTCCTATGACCAGAAACTTTCACTTTTGCAGCAGGAGAAGGCCAAGACAGCGGCAGCGTTAAAGGATGCGGAGACCGCTAAAGAGAAGCTTTTGACCAGCATCAACACAGAGATTGCCCTCTGCCAGCAAAGAGACAATATTGCTAAGCAGAGAGAGAAGATTGCCAAACTTGAAGCAGAGTCCGTAGGAGCATCCGTTAAGGCCCCCGTTGCCGGTGTTATTTCAAGCCTTTCCAAGGTTGCCGGAGAGTCCACCAATGCAGATGAGACCCTTGCGGTAATACAGGTTGACGGCAAGGATATGGCCGTCAGCTTTTCCGTTACAAACGCCCAGGCACATAAACTTAAGGTGGGCGACCATGCAAAGCCTCAGAACGAGTGGATGTACAGCGAGAATTTCAAGGCAACCCTTACTTCAATAAAGAACGACAAGCAGGATCCTTCCAATAAGAAACTTCTTACCTTTAAGATAGAGAGCACTGAAGTGGCTCCCGGACAGAGCATTAACCTTGTTATCGGCGAAAGAAGCGTAGACTACGACCTTGTTGTACCCAACAGCGCCATAAAGACAGACAGTAACGGCAAATTTATCCTGGTTGTAACCAGCAAATCCAGCCCATTGGGCAACAGATACATGGTATCAAGAGTTGATGTTACGGTGACAGCACAGGATGACAACTATTCGGCAATTTCCGCAGCCGTTAACGGTGACGAATACGTGGTTACCACATCCACGGCAATGATAAAGGCAGGAGATCAGGTAAGGCTGGCTAATCAGTAATGAAGATAAGTTTTGAACCCAACAAAGAATTGAAAAAATATAAAAAACAGTTCATTATGGCCGGGATCTGCGTGGTGCTTCTTATCATAGCGCTGATACTCAGACTGATATCTCTGTCCATTGTGAGTAAGCTCCCGGATGAGCTTATGGCGGACAGATGGTCCAATGAGCGGCGTATGGCTCAGGTTAGCCTTTATGTTACGGAAGACAGGGCTGTTGATGAGAACGAGATGAAGCGTTTCGAATATATGCTTAAAAAGAAGCTCACTGACGAAGGCGTTTCCGATGATGACGATGATATAAGTAATCTTTATACCATGTGCTACAGCGCACAGGGAACGGTGAATCTAAGCTTTGAAAAAAGAACTGCCGAGAATGTTGCCGCAATAGGTGTGGGAGGAGAGTTCTTTCTTTTCCATCCCTTTACACTGGTTTCGGGATCCTATTTCTTTGCGGATGACATTATGAAGGATCATATAGTAATAGATGAGGACATGGCCTGGCAGCTGTTCGGATCATCGGATATCATCGGTCAGAGCGTTACCATAGGTGGAGTTCCCCATTATATTTCGGGGGTCATAAAGCGTGATGACGGCAGGATGCAGAAGGCTGCAGGCCTGGATAAGAGCTATGTGTATCTGTCCTATGACAGCCTTTCCAAATACGGAACGATCTTAAGCGGAAAGACCTCTGATGGCCCGGGCTCTGAAGACGGAACTGTCCAGGAAGCCGGCGGCATAAACTGTATACAGGTGGTTTGCCCAAACCCCGTAGACGGCTCTGCTGCACTTATATGCAGAGAGTGTCTTGGACTTGAAGATAACAGCGTGTCCGTTATTGATAATACAGACAGATTTTCCTTCAGGGCGCTATTAAAGGTGCTGAGGCAGACAGGTACCAGAAGCATGTGGGGAAAAGCCATATACTACCCCTACTGGGAAAATATTGCCAGAGGCTTCGAGGATTCAATGGCAGCTCTTTTGCTGGGAAGAATGATCTGTATCATAGCGGTGGTGCTGATTGTTGCAGTTAATATAGTAAACGCCTACAGAAACAAGAAATGGACAGTCAGAGGCGTGGCAAGATATATAGCAGATAAAAAGTATGACTTCGAAGCTGAAAAACATAAAAAGAAGCTTGATGAAGGAGAGGAGACATTATGAGGAAAAGGAATGGAATTTTAAAGAAAGGAATTGCGATTGTACTTGAGAGCGTTCTTATCGCCGGAACCATTGCAGGCTGCGGTAAGAACAAGACCGAGGACAACAGCCTTATAAACCAGGCTGCTTTGGCTTCAAAGGACTATGTATTTAAGGCAGAGAGGATAGACAGTCTTCCCGAGGGTGATTACAACTCCCTTAAAGTGGTAGGTGACAGGGTTTATACAGCGACCTACGGTAACAACGGATTTTTTGATGTCTACTCTTTCAATCTCGATGGAAGCGATGTACAGTCCCTAAGATTTTCCCAGAAGGATAATGAGACCTATGGCAGCTGGTCTTATGACACTGAAGGCAATATGTACTGCATTCATTATGTTTATGACTGGAGCGACATGGAGGATGGAGATGTGATCCTCTATGAAACCGAGGACGGAGAAACGGCTTCAATCACCGAGACTGAAGCACCGGCAACTGAGGATGCTTCTTCCGAGGAGGCTCCCTCTGAGGATGTTACTGAGGCAGAGACAGAAGATGCAGATTCCAAGAAGGTTGTAGATACCGATCCTGAAGCTCCCTCTGAAGGCGAAGAACCTGAGGGTGATTTTGCCGAGACTGACGGGGACAAGAGATACTTAAAGAAGTTTGACAAGACAGGTAAAGAGGTATTCAGCATTGACCTTGCCGAATACAGCTCTCCCGATGAGGACGATTACTACGTATACAGCATGCTTTATACCAAGGACTACGGTATTCTTATTTCTTCCACCCACGGTATTGAAACCCTTGATGAGAACAGCCTTACAATACAAACACTGGTCGACACTACAGATAACTCCAGTGAGTTCTATGACAGAAACATAAATATCTACGAGGGCTCAGGTGGCAAATACTTTGTTTCTTCATGGGGAGATAAGGGGATCGAATTCAGAAGCTTTGATCCCGCCACCAAGAAGTTCGGAGAGATCTCAAATGCCTTCAAGAGCTACAACGAATACTCCTTCTTCCCCGGAGAAGGCTATGATATCTACGTTTCCCAGAATGACGGCTTCTACGGATATGATGCTGCATCAGACACAGAGGTTAAGCTTCTTGATTACATGGATTCAGACCTTGGAATCAGCTTCTCAACAAGCAGCGCTGTGGCCATCAGCCCAGAGGAATTTATAGCCAATATCCCGGATGAAGAATATAATTACACCCTTTACAGACTCACCAAGATTCCCGCAGATCAGGTTAAGGACAAAAAAGTCATCACCATTGCCGGAAGTTATATCAACTACGACGTAAGAAGAAAAGCAAGCACCTTTAACCAGGAAAACGATGAGTACAGGATCAAGCTTATCGACTATTCATCCCTTGATTCCGACGAAGATTGGAATGCCGGCAAAACCCAGATGAACCTTGATATCGTATCGGGAAATACTCCTGATATCATGATCTTTGATTCTCAGGATTCACTTAACTCCTATATTAACAAGGGGCTGTTTGCGGATCTTAATCCCTTCATCCAGAATGATCCTGTTCTTAAAGATGAGAAGTTTGTTGACAATGTTATTTCGGCATTTACAGTAGATGGCAAGCTTTACCAGCTTCCAGAGTCATTCTATATCGAAAGCGTTGCCACAAAGACCAAGTATCTTGAGGGAAAAGATAACCTTACAATAAAGGATTGCACCGATATTATCGAAAGAGCCGGTGTTGACTACGCAATGTCCTTCGGACTTGCACAGAAGGAACTGATGCTCACCAATGGCCTTGCTTCTGCAGGCAGGAACTATATTGACTGGGAAAAGAAATCCTGTAACTTTGACAGTGACGAATTCATCGAGTTTCTGGAATTCGTAAACAAGTTCCCGGATGAGATCAAAGATAGTCTTTGGGATTCCTACAAGCAGACCTGCTACAGAGACGGCACAGCTGTTTTCTCATACGCTTATATTTACAGCTTCAGATCCTATAAGAGACTTGAGGCCGGTGAATTCGGCGAGCCTATTACCATGGTGGGTTATCCCAACAATCTTGGGGTTAATTGCTCCATGATCTGCGCCAACGACAGATTTACCATCAGCTCCCAGTCAAAGAATGCTGAGGGAGCATGGCAGTTTGTAAGACAGTTCTTCCTTCCTGAAGCTCAGGACAAGATTGAAAATAATTTCCCTATCCTTCAGAGCAGCTTTGACAAGATGGGAGAGAAGTCACTGGAGAGAGAGTACTACCTTGATGAGAACGGCAAAAAGCAGTACCAGGATGACACATATTACCTTGGTGATACCGAGATAGTAATTGACCCTCTTACAAAGGACGAGCTTGAGAAGGTAAAGAACTTCATCTACAGCGTGGAAAATGTAGCAGACTATAACACCAGTGTTTACAACATAATTAACGAAGAGGTATCCGCATACTTCAGCGGTCAGAAGACGGCAAAAGAGGTAGCTCAGATCATCCAGAGCAGAGTATCCATCTACGTTAACGAGAACAGCTGATGAAATAAGTTATTACACAAAACTAAAATAAGAGCATGAACCCTCTTTATCGGCCTTGCCGGTAGGGAGGGTTTTGTTTCTGTTAACATTGGTTAAAATGTTAACCTAAAAATCGTGGATTTTGTGCAATTGACAACATTACAGAGTGGAAAATATAATAGCTTTAGTTTTGTTTGATGAATAAGTGCATCAATAAAGCTAATGTAACTGTCAATTTGTATGGATGAATTCTATCCATACCACACAACTATGATTTATTAGGAGGGTACATGAGAAAGTTAAAGTTGTGGCAAAGGGGGCTGGCATCTGCAGGACTTAGCCTGTCTATTTTTTTGAGCTCATTCGGTAACGTTACCGGAGTTATGGCAGCCGAACTGGCAGATGACACTACTGCAATTGAAACGCAGGAGGAAGAGAATGCATCAGATGAAAGCGGCGAGGGGAGTGCTAAAGGCGCTGAAAGCCAGGAAAAGGCTGATGTTGACGACACCAAAGAAAGTAATAAGAAGGTAGAAGAAGAAAAGGAAGAGGAAGTTGAAAAGGCCGAAAACGATTCCGTAGAAGAGACTGAAAACGATTCCGAAGATGAGGCAGAAGAAGACCTGGAAGAAGATCTTACTTCTCCTGTTAATGCGAAGGCTGTTACTGTTACTGCAGCAGAAGCAAAGACTCTTTCTACACATAAGGCTTCAAGAGAGCAGAAGGCTGCTGACAATGCAGCTGTTACAAGAGACAACATTCATGACGGAGCAATTCTCCAGGCATTTTGCTGGAGCTTTAATACAATAGCAGAAAACATGGCAGACATTGCCGATGCAGGATATACAGCTGTTCAGACATCACCTATCAATGAATGTCTTGACACAGATCCCGGCAAGAACCTTCACGGTCCTGACGGAATGTGGTATTACCACTATCAGCCCACAGACTGGGTTATCGGTAATTATCAGCTGGGAACAAGGGACGAATTCAAGCACATGTGCGATGTTGCGGATGAATACGGAATCGCTATCATTGTAGATATTCTTCCCAACCATACAACACCTACACTTGATAAGGTATCACAGGATCTTATCGATGCTGTTGGCGGAAAAGAGAACCTCTATCATACAACAGGTATGACCGGCGGCGGATATACAGACAGACTTGAGCTTACCTATTATCAGATGGGTGGACTTCCTGATGTTGATACCGAGAATATCAGCTTTCAGGAGTATTTCTACGAGTTCCTGAAGGATTGTGTATATCTTGGCGCAGATGGCTTCAGAATGGATACAGCCAAGCACATTTCCCTTCCTGATGATCCCGTTCCTTCATCCTATACAGATACAGACAGAAATACCTTCTATCCTAACATGAGAGATGCTCTTAATGAGTATTCAACAGAGGTAGGCTCAAAGAGCTATGATGATCTGTTTGTATACGGTGAAGTTCTTCAGGGAACAAACGACAGACTTGCCGGATATCAGGAGTATATCGGAGGAACCACAGCCAGTAACTACGGCTCAAGCCTCCGTTCAGCTCTTGCCAGCGGCAACCTCTCAGTAAACAGGATCAGCGATTACCAGATCTATGATGAGACTATAAATGGAAGAACATATACTGCTGACCCTGAGAAGCTCATTACCTGGGTTGAGTCTCATGATAACTACATGAATGATGGCGAGAGCAGCTGGAAGTCCATAAGCGACGACCAGATCATTCTCGGATGGTCCTTCATCGGCGCCAGAAAAGCAGGAACACCTCTGTTCTTCAGCAGACCCAATAACAGCTCTGCAGACAATCCCTACGGAGACAACCTCATCGGAGAGGCCGGAAGCGACATTTATAAGGCTCCTGAAGTTAAGGCTGTTAACAAATTCCGCAGACAGATGCTTGATGCTGATGAGTACATCACAAATCCCGGCGGAAACATTCAGACCGTTATGGTTGAGAGAAAGAGCGAAGATGTACAGGGCGCTGTAATCATCAACAGCTCACTTTCAAGAACAACCATCAATGCAAAGACTGTTCTTGAAGATGGCACATATTCCGATATGGTTGAGGGAAGTGATAATATCTTCCTTGTAAAGGACGGAATTATCTATGGAAGCCTTGATGGAAGATCTGTAGCAGTTCTTTCCGAGAAGAGCGATGGAACAGGAACTGTAGTTTCTTTCTACAATGCTGATAACTGGGATAATGTAACAGCAAGAGTAGACGGAGAAGCTCTTTCTACAGTAAATGATAATGACGGATGGTACTGGGTAACAGTACTTGATGATGAGTTTGAGATCACTTTCGAAAACAGCGACGCAAGCAAGATATCACCTGTATATAATGTTTCTACTTCAACAGGAACCTTTGCAGCGCTTGGCTCTGATGAACTTTACTTCTCCAAGAAGGAAGCAGAGGAAGCTATCGGAATCTTCACATACCCTGTTTACTTCTTTGGAACTGAGGGCTGGCAGATCGTTAATGCTTACGGATGGCTTTCAGACGGAACACAGCTCTTTGGCGGATGGCCCGGCAGTGCTGCAGTAAATGAAGGCGAAGGCTGGTGGCGCGCTGACGTAAAGACCAAGGGTGCACCTGATTCCTTTAACGTTATCTTCAACAACGGTGACGAAATACAGACTGTAAATATCGAGGGAATCACTCCTGAGAGCAAAGATATCTATTTTGCAGTTGATGCAGAGAAGTCAAGCGGCCAGCTTGTTGTTGACAGATATACATCAAAAGAGGCCGCTGAGGAAGCACTTGGAGTATCAGGAAGCTTCACAACAGCATATTTTTATAACACACAGGGCTGGGAGAAGGTATGCGCATACACCTGGGGCGCAGCATCTTTAGGAGAATGGCCCGGAACAGAGATGACTCAAAAGGAAGATGGCTGGTACAAGATTGTTGTTCCCGCAGGTGCAAGCGAAGACCTCAACATCATCTTCAACAACGGCAATAACGGTAAGCAGACCAATGATATGAAGATCACCAACATGAAGTACAGATTCTTCCTTCACAACGGAATGGCTTATCAGCAGTATGGCTCCAAGAAGGACGCTCTTGCAGCAATTGCCGAGACCGGAGAAGTAACATATACAACTGTTTATTTCTATAATGAGAAGGCAGAAGAAGAATCCTGGCAGAATGTTGCCCTTTATGTATACGGCGGAGCAAACGGAGAGTATAACAACCTCATTGGCGGATGGCCCGGAGCTACCATGGTTCGCGAAGAGGGTACAAAATGGTACAGCGCCGAGGTTCCCACAGCAGCTATAGAGACAGGCACACTTACCTATATATTTAACAACAACGGTGGTGGTGAGCAGCTTTCAGACAACAAGAATGTAACAGTTGAAAAGAGCTATTTCACAACAAGCAGCACTGATAGTTTTGGAAGTAAAGAAGAGGTTCTTTCATTCCTTGGTATTGAGGTAGATGATCCCACTGAACCCACAGATCCTACTGAGCCTACAGAGCCCACTGACCCTACAGATCCAGGCGAGGTTGAGCCTACGGATCCTACAAATCCCACAGATCCCGGCGAAATAGTAGAGCCAGAAGATCCTACAAATCCTACAGACCCTTCTGAGCCTGAGGTTCCCGAAGAGCCTGATGTACCTTCATACAATCCGGCTCCCATTATCCAGATCATCGCACCTGTGATCAAGGTGGTTAAGAAAGTTGTAACTGTGGTTACAAGTATCCTTAAGAGGCTTTTCTGGTGGTAATTTGATTTCCAATAAATGAGCATTTTATGTCTTTTGATAAAAACGGCCGTCAGATTCGAGATTTCACGAATTTGACGGCCGAATATTTTTAAAATCAGTTTCTGTTATTTTACGAATATAGAGGGTTCATCTGAAGCATATGCACTGTCTGTCCATTCGATCTTGCCTTCATCGTTGAGATGAAGAACACCGTGAACGCTCTTTTCTTCGGTTACAGTATCATTACCGTTCTCGTCGAAGGTGATAACCTGATAGGAACCATCGTCGTAAGTAAGGTCACCTGATGCTGTGTCATATAATGCTGTGAAACGCCATGCGGCCATTTCAGCAGCACTGCTTCCCCAGTTGACTTCAATGTTATATTTGCCGTCGCCCATGGGGCCAATCTCCATGGCACCTCTGCCGGCAGTCTCTTCGTACCAGCTTCCCTCGTATTTATCAATTCCTTCGTCGAGGACTACATCTACCTCTCCTTCGGGTTTTGCTTCAGCAGCTGTTTCTTCTGAAGCTGTTTCCTCTGCAGGTGCTTCATTCGCAGGAGCTTCCGTTGCGGTTTCAATACTTTCAACTTCGAAACCGGAAGTAGCTTCACTTGTTTCACTGCTTCCGCATCCGGCAAGCATAGTAAGCACAGCTGCGGATGCCAATAAAGTTACAATTCTCTTTTTCATTCCATTCCTCCTCGTTTTTAAAACATCTTTTTTATATTACATCTTTTATAAGAGCATAGATATTAAAAAAGTATTAAATTCCTTAAACGCGATACAGAGCTTTCAAATACACTCAGTGCTATTTTTGAAAAAATGCATCACAAAATATATAACTGGCTCTTGAAATTGGGCCGGAATTTCACTAGAATAGAGAAGTGGTGCAGGATTAGTACATCGGTAGTATGCTAGCTTCCCAAGCTGAAGAGGCGGGTTCGACTCCCGTATCCTGCTTAAAACAAGCAATGCAAAAAGAGGTTCCTGACTTAAATATCATGTTAACATGATATTTAAGCCAGGGGCCTCTTTTTATACTGCGCGCCAGCGCGGCTTGGGATCGCTTCAGCGATTACAAGATGCATTGCTTGTAGATGTGAAGCGTTGCGCGTCAGCGCGGCTTGGGATCGCGTCAGCGATTCCAAGATGCATTGCGCTTTAGGCTTTTTAACTGCGCGTCAGCGCATCATATTTGGTCTTGGATATATTTTTGAAATACGAGCCCCTCAGACACCTGCTCAGAAATGCGCAGTTCTCGGACGAGGATGATGATTTTCAAAACGAAGAAAGCAGCAAATGCCGATTGCTCTGAGCAACGTCGAAATGAGGCATTTGCTGCTTAATGAGTTTTAGAAAATCACACCGTAGACGAACACAAGCATTTCTGAGCAGGTGTCCGAGGGGCGTACATCAAAAGATAGTAGAACCTCTCTTTATGAGCTCTCCGGAGAAGATGGTCTTCTGGGGCATCTCATTGGAGGTCAGGGTTCCTATAAGTGTCTTTACCAGCTGAGTGCACATATCTTCGAGTCTGTTATCGATGGAAGACAGCTCGGGCTCACTGCAGTGGGAGAGAATTGAGTTGTTGTAACCGATGATCTGTAATTGTGAAGGAACCTTGATGTGGTTTGCTCTAGCAAAGTTCATGGAACCTACCGCAAGGAAATCATCACTGGTCACAATGCCGTCAAACTTGATTCCCTTATTGTAAAGTCCTTCTACAAAATTCTTAACTCCGTCAATATCCTCATGACTTCCCTTGAAGCACTGCTGGAGCTGTTTCTTTAAAGGAATGTCATTGGTAAGAAGAGCATTCTGGAACCCGGCCAGCTTCTTAAGACCTGAATAGGAGTTACTGTTGTACAGATAGAGGATATCCTTAACTCCGCTCTTGATGAGCTTCTCTGTGGCGTCCTGAGTTGCCTTATAGTCATCACACAGTGTGCAGAATACGTTGGTGCAGTCAAAGTCGGCATTGAGTAGCATAATGGGCACAGAAGCAGCGGCATCTCTGATATACTGGTTGTCTTCATCGTTGGTCATGATGAAATTGGAACCTATCATCACCACTGAATCAACGTGCTGAGAAAGAAGAAGACTAAGCGACTTCTGCTTGCCTGCAACATCATATCCGGTACAGCAAAGGACTGAATTGTAGCCGTTCTCACGAAGGTTCTGCTCGATGAAGTAGATGGCTTTGGCAAGATAGAGGTCCGATGCATCAGCACAGAGAATACCGATGGTCTTCATGGAATTAAGACCAAGGCCTCTTGCAAAGGCATTAGGCTTATAACCGTATTGCTCGATTATATCCATAACTTTTTTTCTGGTCTTGGGCTTAACATTGGTGCTTCCGTTAAGTACCCTGGAGACTGTGGCGATGGATACACCGGCTTTTTTGGAAATGTCGTAAATAGTCATCTGATTGCTCATAGGTTATCTCACTTCTAAAGGGAAATTGAAATATCTAACTGCATTATTATAGGATATATCACTTACTATTTCACCAAGAACTTCAATGCTCTCGGCAGGATATTCACCGTTCTCAACAAGCTTGCCAAAGTAGTTGCAAAGGATTCTTCTGAAATACTCATGTCTTGTATAGGAAGTGAAGCTTCTTGAATCAGTAAGCATTCCTACAAAGCCTGAGAGATTGCTGGACTCTGCAACACACTCGATCTGCTGTTCCATGCCAAGCTTGGAATCATTGAACCACCATGCTGATCCCTGCTGAACCTTGGCAACATAAGGAGCTTCGCAGAAAGCACCAAGCATTGTGTTGATGATCTTGTTGTCGTTGGGATTTAAGCTGTAAAGGATAGTCTTGGGCAGAGCGTTCTTAACAAGAAGAGCGTTAAGGAAGTCTGCAAGCTCACCCATAGGGTAGTAAGCGTCAATTGAATCATATCCGGTATCGGGACCGAGCTTCTCGTACATGGGAGTGTTATTGTCTCTCTTGCATCCGAAGTGAAGCTGCATTACCCATTCGCGTCTTGCGATCTCTTCACCCTCAAACAGCATGAATGCTGTCTGGAACTTAAGATCCTCCTCATATGAAAGCTCGCCGCCTGCAAGTCTCTTAGCAAAGATCTTTTCAATCTCAGCATCGGAAGCGGGGCGGTACATAACATACTCAAGGGCATGGTCTGTTACGGTGCATCCCTTGGAAGCAAAGAAGTCAAGACGAACCTTGAGAGCTTCCTTAAGAGAAGCGAAGGAATCAATCTTAACTCCGCTTACTTCAGACAGCTTTTCAATATAAGATGTAAATTCGGGTTTTGAGATATTCTTGGCCTTATCAGGTCTCCATGCAGGAAGAACCTTTACATCAAAAGAAGAATCTTCTTTGATCTTGTCGTGCCACTCCAGAGTGTCAATGGGATCATCTGTTGTGCAGATAAGAGTAACATCAGACATCTTGATGAGCTTTCTTACGCTCATATCAGGATCCTGAAGTACCTTGTTGCAAAGGTCATAAACTTCCTTGGCATTACGGGATGTAAGAGCACCGTCAAATCCGAAGTATTTTCTAAGCTCTAAGTGTGCCCAATGATAAAGGGGATGCCCTACAGCCTTTTCAAGGCATTTTGCAAATGTAAGAAATTTCTCTTCGTCGGAAGCATCTCCGGTGATGTATTTTTCATCAATTCCAAAGGAGCGCATAAGGCGCCATTTGTAATGATCTCCGCCGAGCCAGACCTGTGTTATGTTGTCAAAATGGCGGTCCTCAGCGATTTCCCTGGGGCTGATATGACAGTGATAGTCAAGTACCGGCATCTTCTCGGCATATTCATGGTAAAGCTTTTTGGCTGTTTCTGATTGTAACAGAAAGTCCTTATCCATAAATTGTTTCATTTTAACCCTCCAAACACTCAAAAAAATCGAATAAAAATCTAATAAAAGCATGAAAGCATTTACATAGTATTAATCAAATGTATTATACTGTACCATTTTAGGAAATACAATAGAAAAATCTGTTGACGTTTCAAAACATTATATATATGATTTTAATGAAAACGCTTACATTAGTTTTGTAAATTGAGAAATAGAAGGGCGGTTACATTATGAAAAAAAACTTACAGATCCATCCTATGGATAATGTTGTTGTCTGCCTGGAAGCAGTGGATAAGGGTGACTCCATTAAGATTTCGGATGGCCGTGAGGTCTTTTCCCTGGATGATATACCTGCAGGACACAAGATGGCCATAAAGGATATAGGAGAAGGCGAGGATATCATCAAATACGGATATGCCATCGGCCATGCAACACAGGCTCTGAAAGAGGGAAACTGGGTACATACCCACGATGTAAAGACCAATCTTGAGGGAATTCTTTCTTATAAATATGAGCCCAACAAGGAATATATAGAAAAAAGAAGTGCCAAAATGGCCACAAGAAAGGGGACTTTCAAGGGCTTTGTAAGGGATAATGGAAAGGTTGGGATCAGAAACGAAGTGTGGATCGTTCCCACTGTCGGATGTGTCAACAACATTGCCCAGGCGCTGGCAAAGCAGGCATCTTCCTTTGTGAAGGGAAGTGTTGATGAGGTGGTTGCTTTTACCCACAACTACGGCTGCTCCCAGACAGGAGACGACCAGGAGCATACAAGGACTATACTGGCAGATCTTATAAATCATCCCAACGCAGGCGGAGTGCTGGTTCTGGGCCTTGGCTGCGAGAACAGCAATATAGATGTTCTCAAACCTTATATAGGTAAGTACGACGAAAGCAGAGTGAAGTTTTTGGTATGTCAGCAGGCCGATGACGAGATGGCAGACGGGCTTTCCCTGTTAAAAGAGCTGGTGGATACTGCATCAGGCGATGAAAGACAGGAGGCAGACCTCTCAAAACTTATAATCGGACTTAAGTGCGGCGGAAGCGATGGATTCTCAGGAATCACAGCCAATCCGCTGGTGGGAAGGATCTCCGACAGGATCATTGAGTATGGCGGAACATCCATACTTACTGAGGTTCCGGAGATGTTCGGTGCGGAGACTATTCTCATGAACAGATGCAAAGATGAGGCGACTTTCAATGATACCGTAAACATGATCAACGGTTTCAAGGACTATTTTACCAGACAGGGCGAGCCTATTTATGAGAATCCTTCACCCGGAAACAAGGCAGGAGGCATCACCACTCTGGAGGATAAGTCCCTGGGATGCACCCAGAAGTCGGGAGATTATCCCGTAATGAACGTTATGGAATACGGTGAAAGAACAGATACACCCGGCCTCAATCTTCTGTGCGCACCGGGAAATGATCTTTGTGCTGCTACGGCGCTGGCTTCTGCGGGAGCGCAGATAGTTCTTTTTACAACAGGAAGAGGAACACCCTTTGCCTGCCCCGTACCTACTATGAAGATTGCCAGCAACAATACCATAGCTGAAAAGAAGAGCAACTGGATCGACTTCAGTGCAGGACAGATACTGGAGGGAAGGACCTTCGAGGAGCTTACGGACGAGCTTTTTGACAAGATTGTAAGAACAGCATCGGGAGAGAAGCTCAAGAGTGAGATAGCAGGGTTCCATGACATGGCGATATGGAAACGTGGTGTTACTTTATAACAACAAAACGGGTTTTTCAAAAATTTTTTTGTAAATTTTTAACATGTAAGTGCTTACGAAAAAGGCTTAAAAAAGCCACCTTTGGGAAAATGTGAACAACTTTGTTACGAATCCTACAAAATTCATGCTTGCAATGCGTTTTGGAACATGATACAGTACATACATAAGCAAATGAAAACGCTTACATAATATTTTCAAACCAACAATAATGGGAGGAACAAAATTCATGAAAAGGAAGGTTTTATCATTAATTCTTTCAACAGCAATGGTAGCTTCTCTTGCAGCATGTGGTTCATCTGCTCCTGCAGCAACAGATTCTCAGTCAGCTGACACAACAGCTTCCGAGACTGCAGCAGATGCTACAGCAGCTACAGAGACAGCAGAGGCAGGCAGCTACGAACTCACAGATCTTTACATTACTGTAGACGGAACACTTACAGCAAATGTAGACAACGGTCAGGATGCTTTCATCGAGCAGTGGGAAGCAGCTGTTTCAGAGAAGATTGGTCATGACATCAAGCTTCACATCAACCAGCCTGAGCACTCAGGTTACAAGGACAATGTAGCTCAGCTCCTTACAACAGGACAGCCCGGTGACGGACAGTATCCCGATGCTCTTATCATGAGCGCTACAATGTTCAAGCAGTATCAGAACACAGGTATCCTTTGGAACATGGCTGATGCTTATGCAAACGCAGAGTTCCAGTCAAGGATCACACTTCCTTCAATCAACGAGAACATGAAGACTGCAAACGGCGAGCTTTACGCTTTCGCTCCTACATACGGTAACGGATGTGTTACATACATCAAGCAGTCATGGCTCGATGCTGCAGGACTTAAGGTTGATGACATCAAGACATTCGATGACTACTACAACATGCTCAAGGCTTTCACAAAGGATGGCCAGACAGGTGTTATCGCAGCAGGATTCGGTAAGCTTGACGAGGCTCCATACATCAACTACATGCCTGAGTTCTGGCAGGGTGCATATCCCGCTATCTACCAGAAGGACGGACAGTGGGTTGACGGATTCCAGGAGCAGGCTACAATCGATGCTCTTACAAGACTTGCTCAGGGCTACGCTGATGGCGTAATCGATAAGGATACTGAGGAAGCTTCCACAAAGACAGCACGTGAGAAATGGTTCTCAAATGACCAGACAACATCAGAAGGTGTATTCACTTACTGGGCTGGTACATGGCTTAGAACTCTTACAGATAACCTTGACAAGAACGACGTTGATACAGATCTTGGCGATGACAGACTTGTACAGCTTCCTCCTATCAAGGAGATCAAGGATACATGGGGCGGA
This sequence comes from Butyrivibrio sp. FCS014, assembly GCF_000526935.1. Classification (GTDB taxonomy): domain Bacteria; phylum Bacillota; class Clostridia; order Lachnospirales; family Lachnospiraceae; genus Butyrivibrio. The sequence continues at coordinate 305,564 of NZ_JAHA01000003.1, forward strand.
TACATCAACCGTGAGGCTCCTGTTTGGGTAATCACAGATGATGGCGACGGAGACAACTCTCGTGAGCAGGCTATCTTCGATGCACTTCTTGAGACAATGCTTGACGGTGACAAGGTTCAGACACTTTGGACATATGGTGCTGAGGATGTTCACTGGTCAACACACGCAGAGTCATTCACAACTAACCCTGATGATCCTGACAAGAAGAAGGATTACGAGTATGCAGAGGGTGAGTTCCACCTTAAGCAGTCACCTAACGACCCTAACTCTGTATGGAAGAAGAATCACCTTGATCCAGTACTTGTTATTGCACCTCTTACAAACGGCTTCATCGATAACGACGAGCTTGTAACAGCTGGTAACAAGTTCTTCACAGAGAACTGCGTAGATGCTCCTCAGTCACCTTCATCAGAGATCCTCACAGAGGTTGAGGCTGATCTTGCAACAGATAAGACAACTCTTATGAACGAAGTTGTTGCAGGCAAGAAGTCAGCAGAAGAAGCTATCGCTGAGTACCAGACAAAGTGGGGCGATACAATTAACGAGATCCTTGAAGAGCTCAACGCTCAGTAATATCTTTCTTAAAATCAATTTCTTTTAAATATCTATTAGCTGCATGGGCGACCATTACGGTTGCCCATGCAGAACTTTGAAAATTCTCTTTATCTCACCGCTATTAACAAGAATTTTTATGAATGGGGCAGTAAAATGAGTAAAAAACAAAAGGTTACATCTACAGGGCAAACAATAAATAAAAAGCCATTGGGTATGAGAATCTGGAATCACAGGGGCTTTTATCTTATGTTTCTTCCTGTGCTTATATACGTTCTTATTATCTACTATTGGCCGATGCTTGGCGTAAGATACGCCTTCTATGATTACACACTTAAGAAATTGGAACCGGTAGGCTTTAAACATTTCCAGAAGATGTTTTCAGATGCTGATTTCTGGAAAGCCTTTTTTAATACATTGCAGCTGTCGATCATCAAGCTGCTCATAACCACAGGTACTGCGGTTATTGTATCTGTATTCATCAATGAGATGGCGAACCTCTTTGCCAAGAAAGTACTGCAGACAGTTATTTATCTGCCGCACTTCATGTCATGGACGGTTACAGCAGCTATCTTCACTCTTTTCCTTTCAACCTCTTCAACAGGTTTTGTGAATGAGACCTTAAAGAGTTGGGGACTGATAAAAGAGAGTATAGACTTTATGCATGAGCTTACCCTATGGCGTCCTGTTTACTATCTGGTAAACATCTGGAAGGAGACAGGATGGGGAACCGTTATCTTCCTGGCAACACTTGCCGGAATCAACCCCGAGCTCTATGAAGCAGCAGATATCGATGGTGCAACAAGACTTCAGAAGATCTGGTACGTTACAGTTCCCGAGCTTCTCAACACCATCATCATCGTGCTCATACTGAATCTGGCTAAGGTTCTTAACCTGTTCGAGTCAGTATTCGTTATGTACAACAACAGAGTATTTGCTGTTTCGGATGTTATTTCAACTTATATCTATCGTAAGACCTTTATGACAGCCATTCCCAACTATGGATACACTACAGCGGTAGGTCTTTTCAAATCACTGGTAGGTTGTGCACTGGTACTTATTTGTAACTGGGCCAGCAAGAAAGTCCGCGGACGCGGTATTATTTAAGGAGGCTTACGATGGCAAAAAGTGTAGAATTTAGTGCAGGTCGTAAGAGAAAGACCGATGCATTTGATGTAGTAAATTACATAGTATTTATTTTGCTGGGACTGATAGTTCTTTTCCCTATTTGGAAGGTTGTTGTTGACTCCTTCAACGCTGTTGGTGTTTACAAATTCCAGTTTTTCCCTAACCAGCCAACACTTGACGGTTACAGAACAATCCTGCACACAGCCAAGCTTTACAGACCTTTCCTTAACTCGGTTGTTACAACCATTTTTGGAACACTTCTCGGTCTTGTAATGTCAACACTTGGTGGATATGTGCTTTCACAGTATGAGATGCCCGGAAGAACAATTTTGGCATATTTCCTTCTTTTCACCATGATATTCTCCGGCGGTATGATCCCTGAGTACCTGGTTATGAGACAGCTGGGTCTTACCAATAACATGTGGGTTCTGGTAGTTAAGCACGGTATGAACGTTTATAACCTGGTTCTTATGCGTAACTTCTTTGAAGGCATACCGGGCTCACTGTTTGAAGCAGCTAAGATTGACGGATGCTCCCCTATGGGAATCTTCTTCAAGATCGTTCTTCCTCTTTCAAAGGCAGCTCTTGCATCAATCGGTCTTATGTTTGCGGTAACCGTATGGAATGACTATTCAACAGTTCAGATCTATATTACAAACCGCGATCAGGTTAACTTCCAGTACATACTGAGAGTAATGGTCATGGATGGTGATACGCCTACCACGGCTTATAAGGTATCACAGAGTACCCTTTATTATTCAGCCATTGTTTGTGCGATCCTTCCTTTCATGCTTCTTTATCCTTTCCTTCAGAAGTACTTTGTTAAGGGCGTAAATGTAGGTGCGGTAAAAGAGTAATCCAATAGAGTTAGTTTTGTTTACAAAGCCGCTCGGGTAGCAAAAGCCTGAGCGGCTGTTTTTAAAGGAGTGAACATGAGACATATATTCTGGGCAGGCGATTCCACCATTGCCGTCAACAAGGCTTCCACATATCCCCAGACCGGAATCGGTCAGGCCTTTGACAGATTTACCGCCATGGATGTTGCCATCTGCAACAGGGCAGTAAACGGAAGGAGCACCAAAAGCTTTATAGACGAGAGCAGACTTGCCCCGATCTACGATGAGATCACAAAAGGGGACTTCCTCTTTATCCAGTTCGGACATAACGACGAGAAGATAAATGACCCCGCCCGCTACACGGATCCTTATGGCGAGTTCAAGATCAATCTTGGAAAGTTTGTTAATGTGGCAAGGAACAAGGGAGCATATCCTGTTTTCATAACTTCGGTGGAGCGAAGGCTCTTTGACGAAAACGGACAGCTTTTGCCCTCAGCCCACACGGACTATGTCCTTGGTATGAAAGAGGCGGGAAAAGAGCTTTCGGTTCCCGTGATAGATCTTTTTACCATGAGCAGGAACTTTCTTGAGAAGACGGGGGATGAGGCCACGAGGAAATATTATATGAACCTGGCTCCCGGAGAGGCTTCGTGGGCCCCTGAGGGCAAGATCGACAACTCCCATCTTAAGTACGAGGGAGCCATGCTGTATGCGGGAATGATAGCAAAGGGGCTTCGCGACCTTGGGGGAGATTACGCTTCTTTGCTTGCTGATGAAGACCTGGAAAAAGATACAACGACAATAGAGACAAACGGTTGATAAAATGAAAACACGATCCGATCTTGGAAAGACATACAGAAATCCTATTTTGTTTGCAGACTACTCGGACCCTGATGTAATAAGGGTTGGAGATAATTTTTATATGACTGCCAGTAGTTTTAATTACACTCCGGGGCTTCCCATCCTGGTGTCAAAAGACCTGGTGAACTGGGAACTTAAGAACTACGCCCTTGAGAATATCGGGCAGGAAAGATTTGGCATTCCAAGGCATTCCGAGGGAGTATGGGCACCGGCCATAAGATACCATGAGGGTATGTTCTATATTTATTACGGGATGCCTGACGAGGGCTACTATGTTGTAAGGACCAAAGATCCTCTGGGTAAATGGGAGGAGCCTGTGTGCGTACTTGAAGGAAAGGGGCTTATAGATCCATGCCCTTTCCGGGACGATGACGGCAAAGCTTATATTATCCACGGCTATGCCAAGAGCAGGATAGGTTTTAAGAGTATTCTGGGAATATTCGAGATGAGCAGCGACGGCCTGAAGGCTGTTAGCGAGGACCACTTTATATTTGACGGCAACGATCCGGCGCACCCTGCGGTTACTATAGAAGGTCCAAAGGTATATAAGAGAAACGGCTATTACTATATTCTGGCTCCTGCGGGAGGCGTTAAATATGGCTACCAGGTGGCACTGCGAAGCCGCAATATCAAAGGCCCCTATGAGATAAAGACTGTCATGGCCCAGGGAAGCAGCGTAATTAATGGACCGCATCAGGGCGGCCTTGTTGACACTCCAAATGGTGATGAGTGGTTTATCCACTTCCAGGACAGAGGATTATACGGAAGGATCTGCCACCTTCAGCCCGCAAGCTGGGAAGAGGACTGGCCTGTTATTGGCCCCGGCGGAGAGCCTGTTTATGAATATGAGAAACCGGCTTGCGGCAGAACATCCGAAATGATTGCGGATGAGAATGTGAGCGAGAATGCCTCTGTAAATATGGATGCGGCGGCAGAGAATAAAAAGCTTTGGCAGGATACATTTACCGGCGGAGAGCCATCCCTTGAATGGCAGTGGCTTGGAGATCACCGGAGTTCATTTTTCGGAAAGGCTGCAGGGGATTCTCGAGACCCGGAAGAGAACTTATCGGGAGGCCTAAGGCTCTTTTCCCTGAATCCTTCGAAGGATACTGAGCCGATACTGTGGCGCAGCGTCAATGTGCTCACGAAGAAGATATGCTATCCGGTTTTTGAAGAAGAGATCTGTATGGATGCAGCAGGGCTTAAAATCGGCGAGAGAGCCGGCGTATGCATGATGGGCGGACAGTATGTTACGGCGTACATCGAAAAGAAAGATGACGGATACTATGTCTGCACGGCAATGTCAGAAGGCGCGGATGCTGATAAGAAAGAAGTGGTTTTAACCAGGTTTCGGCTTGAGAAACTTTGCGCTAAGATGGGATTAAGTGAAGATGAGGCTGCAAGGAAGCTTAAGTTCATTATGACCTTTACATACAAGGACAGGGATTTTGATTCGGAGGAACTGTACTTTAGAAATGTTGACGACCCGATGTTCGGAGAAAGTCCAAGCCTTTATATTGAGCTTCAGGTCGGAGAGGACGAACCGGCTGATCTTGGTATAAAGTTCACTCCTTCAGACCACACCTGGGTCGGAGCAAAGACAGGAATATATGCGATATCATCCTCTGAGGAAGGTGGACATGGAAATGTCGGTGAGGTTTCTCCGGGAGCCGCTTACGGATACGCAGATTTTAAGTCGGTTGTGACTAAGGAACTGTAAAGAATTCGCACTATTAACGGGAGCGTTATGGGAGATTCTTATGTGGGACGCCCGGATATACCGCAGCTTTTGGAAGCGGTGAGGACCGGGAACCTTAACAAAGTAAAAGAGATACTGATAAACGAGCCTTCCCTTGCAAGCAAAGAGGCGCTTTTTGCTTCCGCCGGGGAGGGGCATTTTGATGTTCTTAAATACATGGTGGAATACTCGAGGGTGAGCCTTAATGAGTATGATGAGCGCCACAGAAATGTGCTTCACTACGGGGCAGAGTCGGGAAATCCCGAAATCTTTGAGTACCTCACCGATAAGTGCGGAATGGACCCTCTCTTTGGAGACACAGACCTTGTAACACCCTGGGACATTGTGCATGAGATGTCCGGTGGAGCCGAAAATTTATCCCATGAAAAGCGTGAAGGCGCAGGAAAGATAGAGGAGTATCTGGAAAAGAGATACGGCCATAAGTATGAGGACTATTACAGGAATCCCATAAGAAAGGGCTTTTTCCCTGACCCTTCCATCTGCAGAGTTGGAAGCGATTACTACATGGTGAATTCTTCTTTTATCTTTTTTCCCTGCATTCCGATCTCGCATTCCAGGGATCTTATTCACTGGAAGATAATAGGCCACGCCATCACGGATCCAAAGTGGGCAGGGCTTGATGAACTTGAAGGAGGCCGTGGCTTTTGGGCTCCCGATATCTCTTTTTACAAAGGGAGGTTCTATATTACGGCTACCTACAGGCTTAACGATGTGCCTCCCACCTACAGAAGGCAGATCGTGGTGTTCTCGGATAAGCCGGAGGGACCCTACTGCGAGCCCGTTTTCATAGATGAGGACGGAATAGATCCAAGCATTTTCAATGACGATGACGGCAGAAGATATATGCTTCTTAACAGGGGAGCAAGGATCTTCGAACTGGATGAAACAGGGACGAAGAAGATATCCGACGCAAAGCTTTTGTTCTACGGAGATCACAAAAGAGCTCCGGAGGGACCGCACCTTTACAAGAAGGATGGCTACTATTACCTTCTTGAAGCTGAGGGCGGAACAGGCCCCGGTCACAGGGTTACGATCTCAAGATCAAGGGAGCTTTTCGGAAATTATGAACCCTGCCCTTACAATCCCATTATGAGACAGCAGGATGAGGACGCGGCAATACAGCGCTGCGGCCATGGAGACCTGGTGGATACCCCTGACGGCAGATGGTACATGGTATATCTGTGCGGCAGGATGATAGATGGAAAATACAGCATTCTTGGGAGGGAGACGGCTCTTGATCCTGTGACATGGACTCCTGACGGATGGCCTATTATAAATAACCTTAAGGGGCCTTCAGCAATGCAGGTGAAGCCTTTTGAGGATGCGCCGGAAGGTGGGGATGGTGACGAAATCAGAATATCCCCCTGTGGTCTGCCACTTGAGTACATGACCACCAGGAGCTTTAAGAAAGAAGATATAACCTTTGTCACAGAAGATACGCCAAAGGGAACAGGTCGCTCCTTTATTGTATATGGTAGCAAAGCGCCCCTTTCAAGTACCGCTTGCAGGAACCTGGTACTCAGGCGCCAGACGTCGTTTTCCTTTGACTATGAGGTGACTCTACTTGCTCCGCGGTTTACAGGCGAAGGTCAGAAGGCCGGAATAACCGGATACTACGATGAGAACACCTTCTTTGAGTTCGGTATCGTACTTAAAGCGGGCAAAAGATATATCTATTGTAATGAACATATAGGAGAAGAGGACAGGATGACCGTTTCTCCAGAGCCGCTCCCACAGGGACTTGCAAGTATCACCTTTAAGATGGAGACCGATAATCTAAGGCGGAGGCTTAAATACGATGTATTCGCGCCTGCTTTACTCCTTGCTTCCGGTAATCTCGGGGAAGATGAAAACGTCAGAAAGGATGCCATAGACGTGAATACAGAGAAAGAGTTTCTTACTTTGGAAAATGTCTACTACCTCTGCGATGAGGGGCTTTCAAAGGGGAAACGCTTTACGGGAGCTTTGGTTGGAATGTATGCCTTTGCAGGAGAAGACAGTGATTTTGCCGCGGTCTTCATGGACGATATTTTCACCGAAAGATGATAGACAGTAACAGACAGTAGGAAATAATATGACTAACGAAAAAGACATCTATCTTGAAAGCTTTGAAAAACATCCGGGCAATCCCCTGATGACACTGCTTGGCTTTTATAAGGGACTGTATCATAACTTTTTCTGGTCCACCGTGTTTTATATAGTAAAGCACAGCCCGGTATGGATACTGCCCATTGTAACAGCCAATATCATCAACAATGTAACGAACAAGAATCCGAATGTCATACAGATAATCTTTCTTAACGTGGGACTTATGGTGCTGCTTCTTGTGCTTAACGTTCCCATGAACTATCTGCACATAAGATTCAGGAGCAAGGCTGTAAGAAAGGTGGAGGCGGGACTTCGAAGCTCTCTGGTCCACAAGATCCAAGTCATGTCCATCCCCTATCAGAAGGACATGCTCTCGGGAAGACTCCAGTCCAAGATCATAAGGGACGTTGAGGCAGTTGAAACTTTGTCGGATCAGCTCTTTGTATCCCTCATTAACATTGCCATCAACATCAGCGTTGCGCTCTTTGTGACGGTTTCAAAGAGCATCGTGGTTTTCATTTTCTTCCTTCTTATGGTTCCTCTGGCGGCTGTTCTTGTGGTGAGCTTCAAAAAGCCCATCAAAAAGCACAATCAGAAATTCAGAAAAGAGATGGAGGAAACCTCCGCCAAGGTGATGGAAATGGTGCAGCTTGTGCCGGTTACAAGGGCCCACGGCCTGGAGCAGGAGGAAATCATGAGGATGGATACTCAGGTGGATCTCATCGCACAGGCCGGATACAGCCTTGATATCATTCAGGGTAACTTTGGTGCGGTGAGCTGGGCATTTTTCCAGATTTTCCAGGTGATGTGCCTTGCCTTCACTTCGGTGCTGGCTGTTCGGGGCTCAGTTCAGGTGGGAGACGTGGTTCTCTACCAGAGCTATTTCACAACCATAGTGGGACAGGTGTCGTCTCTTTTGACACTTCTTCCTGTAATATCCAAGGGACTTGAGTCGGTTAGCAGCATAGGAGAAGTGCTGCAGTTTGAACATGTGGAGGACACTTCGAACAAGGAGGATGTGGGTATAATCACAGGATCCTACAGCTTTGAGAATGTGGGATATTCCTACCCCGACAGCGAAAGAGACATCTTAAGTAATTTGAGTTTCGAAGTTAACCCCGGTGAGACCATAGCTTTTGTGGGAGAGTCGGGAGCAGGTAAATCCACCATAATGAACCTTCTTGTGGGCTTTGGATTCCCCACTTCGGGAAAGCTTAAGATAGACGGAAAAGACATCACGGACATCAATCTTAGCAGCTATCGTAAGCAGCTTGCTGTAGTTCCCCAGAACACCATACTTTTCTCAGGAACAATAAGGGATAATATCCTCTACGGAACCACCGGAATAACCGAAGAGAAACTAATGAAGGTCATTGAAGAGGCGGGGCTTAAGTCTGTCATAGACAAGCTTCCCAAAGGCCTTGATACCATGGTGGGAGAGCACGGAGACAAGCTATCCGGCGGGCAGAAACAGAGGATATCCATAGCCAGGGCTCTCATAAGGGATCCCAAGGTAATAATCCTTGACGAAGCCACTTCAGCCCTTGATTCCATCTCGGAAAAAGAGGTATCGGCGGCCCTTGGCAGCATCTCAAACAACTGCACAACCTTTATTGTTGCCCACAGGCTTGCCACAATAAAAGAGGCGGACAGGATAATTGTTATAGACGACGGAACCATAGCAGAGAGCGGAAGTTTCGATGAACTGATGAACAAAAAAGGACTATTTTACGAAATGGAGATAATGGCATGATACAGCTGGGAATTAGATTTCACGATACCAAAGAACTTCCTTTTGAGGAGAGACTTAAAGAGATAAAGGGACAGGGATTTGACTGCGTGCATATAGCACTTTCTAAAGTCCCCGGTTTTACCGCTGACCCTGCGGCTCTCACACCGGGATACGCTATGTATCTTAGAAATGCCTTCAGAAAGGCAGAGCTTGATGTGGCTGTTCTTGGATGCTACCTTAACCTTGCAAATCCCAATGCAGAGAAGCTTTCGCAGATACAGGACAAGTACTATGCACACCTTCGCTTTGCTTCAGTTCTTGGGTGCGGAATGGTGGGAACCGAGACCGGAGCTCCCAACGAGAGCTATTCCTACGACAAGGAGGCCTGTCATTCCAAGGAGGCCCTCGAGACCTTCATAACAAACCTTCGCCCTGTGGTTAAGTGCGCCGAGCAGATGGGAGTTATTTTTGCTATAGAGCCTGTGTATCGCCACATCGTCTATGACGCCAAGAGAGCAAGGCAGGTTCTTGACAGAATAGAGTCTCCGAATCTTCAGATTATCTTTGATCCAGTGAACCTTATCTGGACCGACAACTATGACCGCAGGAGCGAAGTCATAGACGAAGCCATTGATATTCTGGGAAAAGACATAGCGATGATCCATCTCAAGGACTGCGTGCCCGATGGAGATAGTATAAAGAGCGTCGGCTGCGGCTTTGGCGAGATGGATTACACAAATATCATCAAATTTGCTCTTGAGAAGAAGCCCTTCATCCATGCGACTTTGGAGAACACCAAACCTGATACCGCGATTCGGTCGAGGCAGTGCATAGAAAAAGTTATAGAAGCGCTTGGATGAATATATGAACTGAAACCAAGCATGAGAGAAGACCCGCAGCTTCAATTGCTGCGGGCCTTTTTTATATCATTTTGGTAAAAAGCACCTTATTTCTGCAAATGCTCCAGCTGTTTAATGACAACCTCCGGAACCTCAATCTCTTCCTTGCGGAGTTTGTTCACAAGATTTGTAATGGGCTTGGCTTGGTTGCCTATGCGGGCATTGTAGTGGTTTATAAGCTCGGTATACTGTGGATTATCCCCAATTTTTTCCCTGAGCTCCCTAGAGAAAGGACAGAAGGTAAACAGGATCTCCCTTGCAACTTTGTTGAGCCTTGGTGAGCTGTTGGCTTCATATTTGATATAGGCCAGATAGTCAGCAATAAACACATTCTTGTAGTTGTTGCTGAACTTCTTAAGATCTGTCCTTAGCTTTTCCTTTACTTCCGAAGAAAGTGCGGAGTTCTTTTTGAAGAACTGCAGGTAGTCACAGTACATCGAAGTCAGGGAAGGATCGGTGACATCGTTCCAGTGAACGCCCTGTTCCGTCTTGCACATTTCCCATCTGAATTCGCCAAAGAGTCTTATCATGCACTCCTCGGTATTCTCGGTGTTGAAGATTGATATAAGCATACGGGCTTTGGTGCGCCTGTTTTTACCGTCAATTTCCTGCCACAGGGAAGCACGGCTTCCGACATTGGGCAGAAGTATCATATAAGGTGTTATGTCTTCCGAGTAAAAGAGCTGTGTTATACCTGCCTCAGGATTTGTGTAAAGTGCCTGTCTGCAGAATACGCTGTAATCGATGCTTCGTATCATGTCGAAGTACCCGTTAACCTTGGGCGATGTAAGATATGCCATGTCAAGGGGACGAAGCACGTTCTGCTGGTCAAATACGGGCACAAAGGAAGAAACCCTGCCGAAGGTCATTCTGTTTCCAAGGGCAAAGAGATTTTTTATCTCAAAATCAAGACGGCTCTTTTGATGGTTCATCATGGCTTCCAGCTGTGCATCATTAATATTGCCGTTCATTTTCTGGTCACGAAGATAAGCGGGCCAGTCCTGATCAAACTCATTCTTGGAAGGGTCTGCTTCCAGATTGTAGATCTTAAGAAGCCACTCATACATTGTAAGAACATTGCCTTCGGGATCGGGCACATAGGCCTTGGCCATGTTGTAGAGGATTTCGGTATTTTTTTCTCCCGCAAGATCCTCATCCACAAAGCCGAACATAAAGAACATGCGAAGTTCAATGGGAATGTCGCTGTCGGTAACGCTTTTTAAAAAAGCTGCGGTGTAGACATCATAAAAGCTGGTGCTGATGCTTCTTCTTAAGGCTCTTGCCTCGTCGGAAGAATCATATCTGTTATCAAAGGATTTGAATCTGTTTATTTCATCTTCAAATTTGGCGCTGATCTCGGAAGTGACATCAGAATAGGAAAGGATCGTTGAAAGGGCATTAACGATGGTGACATTGCCGGTATCTCCGGTCTCGGCTTTCTCCATATCGCTTAGCTTGGCTCTTATCATTTTCATGGTGGAGATAAAAGCGCCGGCTTTTCTTTTCAGGATTTTTTTGTATGCACCAAGGGCCTGTACTTCATTGGAGATTTGTCTGATTATGGTAAAGGTGGTCATGACCATACCCGCAGCGATCTCAACGCTGATGGGGTAGAAGCCTTTTTTGGCTTCGGCATCATGCTCTTTTAAGCTGTTAACAAACTCAAGGGACCAGTCAGGAACATTGGGAGATTTCTCGGGAGGAATGATCTCATCAAGCTCCGGGAACATCTTCGGAGCTTCTCCGACTTTGATGCAAAGGCTGGGATAGTCGGCATAGTCTGCCATGATCTGCTCGTATTCCCTGTTGGCATCATCAAATTCTTTTTCATAGATGGCAGCAACAACAGCGGCTGACTCAGCAGTCTGAGAAGCCAGGATAGGGGCAATCTTGGGGTTACCTTTAACAACAAGGGGAATATCATCAAGAGACTCGTACGGATAGAAATAGACGGAAGTTTCTTCGATGGCTTCATAGGAATAGATATAGTTTTTTGCCTGGATTTTCTGCCAGACCAATGAAATTTCCGACACCTGCTTCCATGGAAGAAGTGGCATCGTAAATTTTAATGCGTCCCTTCACAATGACCTCAAGTGAAGAAACCTCGTCCTCACCGGCCTTGTGTAGTATCTGTCCCTTTTCGAGCTTAAGCAGTCCCATCGGCACCTCCGCATTAGTAATCTAATTGCGTATACATAAATATGATATCATGATAAAGCTTTGATATCCACAAAATCTACACAATTATACGTACCGAAAAAGGGCCATTTGGTGTTAAAATACCATTGTGCAAAATTTAAAAAAGGAGGATTATTCCATGCAAAATAAATTACCCAAAAGAGAAGAAGTAGCTAAGGAGCTTACCTGGCGCCTTGAGGATATCTACGATGACGAGTCCAAGTGGGAGTCAGATCTTGTAAAGGCAGGAGAGATTGCCGACAAGATGGCTGCTTATCAGGGAAAGCTCTCAGAGAGCCCCAAGACCCTTCTTGAGCTTTTCAGATTACATGAGGAGCTTGAGCATACCATGGACAAGGTTTACGGTTATGCTCACATGAGAGGCGATCAGGATACAGGAAATGCCACCTATCAGAACCTTTCCCAGAGAGCTATGTCAGCTTACGTTGGAACCTCTGAGAAGACAGCTTTTGTAAGCCCCGAGATCCTTCAGATTTCTGATGAGGTCCTTGAGGATTTTTATGCAAAAGAACCTGAGCTTACCCGCTATAAGAGAATGATCACCGAGATCAGAAGACTTAAGGACCACATGCTTGACAGCGCAACAGAGCAGCTTCTTGCCAGCGCAGGAGAAGTTCAGGGTGCATCACAGAAGGCCTTCGGAATGCTGGTAAATGCCGATCTTAAGTTCCCGTCCGTTAAGGATTCCAATGGCGAGGAGGTTCAGCTTTCAAACGGAAGATTTGTTCCCACTCAGATGTCCAAGGACAGAGAGCTTAGAAAGGCCAGCTTTGAAGCTTTCTACGGAAGATTTCAGGAGTTTAAGAACACCTGGGCTGCTCTTTACGACGGCGAGGTCAAGGGACGTATCTTTGAATCAAAGGCCAGGAAATATGCCTCTGCTTTCGAAGCAGCAGTAGATGCTAATAACGTTTCCCCTGAAGTTTGCGACAATCTCTTTTCCTCTATCCATGACAACATGGACAAGATGCACAGATACGTTTCTCTTCGTAAAAAGCTCCTTGGAGTTGACGAGCTTCACATGTACGATGTCTATGTTGGAATGCTGCCTGAGTTTGACATGAGTGTTTCCTATGAGGAGGCAAAAGAGCTGTCTCTTAAGGCCCTGGCTCCTCTTGGCGAAGACTACCTTGAGATTGTAAAGACCGCTTACGACAACAGATGGATCGACGTTGTTGAGAACGAAGGAAAGCGCGGCGGTGCATATTCAGACGGTGTTTATGACGTACACCCTTACATGCTTCTTAACTACAACGAGACCTTGAATGATGTTTTTACACTGGTTCATGAGATGGGACATTCCATGCACACCTGGTATTCCACCAAGAATCAGACAATCATTGATGCAGGTTACAAGATTTTCGTAGCTGAGGTTGCTTCCACCACCAACGAGGTTCTTTTGTATCACTACATGAAGGATCACGCAAAGAGCAAGGAAGAGAAGGCATTTATAATCAATCACTTCCTTGAGAGCTTTAAGAGCACAATGTTCCGTCAGACTATGTTTGAGGAGTTTGAGAGAAAGACCTGTGAGATGGCAGAGGAGGGAACACCTCTTACAGCCGAGACTTTGTACGATGTATATCTTAATCTCAACAAGCAGTACTTCGGCGAAGAGATGATCTCAGACGAGCTGATTGGATGGGAGTGGTGCAGAATTCCTCACTTCTACTACAACTTCTATGTTTATCAGTATGCTACAAGCTTTGCTGCAGCAGTTGCCATTGCAGATCGCATCCTCAAGGAGGGAGCACCTGCGGTTGAGCAGTACAAGAAGTTCCTTTCAAGCGGCTGCACACAGGATCCGGTAAGCCTTCTTAGGATCGCAGGAGTTGACCTTGCAACCAAAGCACCCATCGACTCTGCTCTTGCAGTATTTGGCGAGGCGCTGGATGAAATGGAAGAGGCAGTAAAAGATATTTGATAAGATCAGAGAATGATCTGTTTTAAACTATATTCGCCGGAGATTCCCGCATTGCTCACCAGTGAGTAAACCTCGCTGGCTTTGAGGGTCTCCTCAAGAAGCTGAAGCTGAAGGGGAGACAGGAGTTTTCCGGCGTCTTTTAGTCTGTCTATCAAGGGGATAGATCCCTTATCATGAATGGCTCCCGGCAGATCTGAGGAGTCTTTTTTCATTCCAAGTACTCTGGCATAGGCAGTAAAGCCGTCTTTTTTATAGGCGGACATATTTTCTTCAGTAATATCAAGCATTATGTGCATAAGACAACGGCTGACCCTGGTGTATACCAGATTTCTGGTCTTCATCAGTTCGCAGAAGGAGGAGAAACCGTCACACAGCGACATGCTTTTTACAAGTCTGTTGGAAATATCCCTGTTTACGTCAAGATATCTTGTATAGCCCCTGTCTTTTTCCATAACCAGCTTGTAGTAGAGAAGGTCGGAAAAGTCATTGACATTAAGAAGGTTTCCGGGAGCGGTGACAAGGCTGGCCGCCGCCTCAAGAGGCACCATGCCCTTTAGAATCTCCGGAGCGTGGGACTTTGAATCATAGCCTCCGTTGGACAGAAGAAGGGCCCTTAAGGATGAAGCACTGGGAATCTCTGCTGTGGTGTCGCTGTGATAGGGCTGGCCTATCCTCTGAATGATATAGGGTTTGATGGAGCTCTTTCTTCGCTTTAAGCTCCTTAGATATTCGATGGCAAGGATATTGTTGGGGGCAGTGAGAACATCAGTGGTATCCTCGGAGGATGCGTCACGGCCGGTGCTGATCAGTACCGCATCCAATGCCTTTTTTCTTGCAAGGGGAAAAGAGTCGCCGTCTTTAAGGCACTTCTCCAAAGTCTTTTTGAAAAGAGCCGGTTCAAGGCTCAGGATATCGGCAAGCTCCTGAAGTCTTTCAGGGTCGGGGGATTCACTTCCAAAGCACAGGTAATCAATGCATCCAAGCTTATCAAGGATGGAAATGGCGCCTTCCGCAAAATACTCGGCACTTCCGAGACTGTAGTAGATTGGCAGCTCAAGAACAAGGTCCGCACCGCAGTTAAGGGCCATACGGGTCCTTGTAAATTTGTCGGTGATGGCAGGAGCACCACGCTGTACATAGTCACCGCTCATGACAATAACGACACGGTCAGCAGATAAAGCTCTTTTGCAATGATCGATCAGATATTTGTGACCGTTGTGGAAAGGGTTAAACTCAGCAATAATACCGATTGTCTTCATGATGCGCCTTTCTTTTGTATAAGTTATGTAGAGTAAAATTGGATTTTTGTACAGATTTTTCCTTGTCTTAACTACCTATTATAAGTATCATATATTTTGGTAGTTTTTGCAAAGCTAATAAAATCAGAAAGAGGTTATAAAATGAAAATACTAGTTATTAATTGCGGCAGTTCTTCACTTAAGTTTCAGCTGATCGATTCCGAGTCAGAGGCAGTTATCTGCAAAGGTCTTTGCGAGAGAATCGGCATTGAAGGAAGCAGAATAGTTTACACTCCCGAAGGCAAGGACAAGATCACCATCGAGACTCCCATGCCCGATCACAACAGAGCAATCGAGCTGGTTATCGAGGCTCTTACCAACAAGGAGAACGGTGTTGTTTCCCTGGATGAGATCGGTGCAGTAGGACATCGTATCGTTCACGGCGGTGAGAAGTTCACAAAGTCCGTTGTTATCAACGAGGAAGTTATAAAGGCCATCGAAGATGTATCAGACCTTGCTCCTCTTCACAATCCCGCAAACCTTATCGGTATCAGAGCATGCCAGAAGGCTATGCCCGGTGTTCCCATGGTTGCGGTATTTGATACAGCATTCCATCAGACAATGCCCCAGGAGGCATATCTTTACGGCCTTCCTTATTCATACTATGAGAAATACGGTATCAGAAGATACGGCTTCCACGGCACAAGCCATTCCTATGTAAGCAAGCGCGCAGCACAGATCCTTGGCAAGGATGCAAAAGACCTTAAGATCATCGTTTGCCACCTTGGCAACGGCGCTTCAGTTTCAGCTGTTAAGGGCGGAGAGTGCATCGACACTTCAATGGGTCTTACTCCTCTTGAAGGACTTATCATGGGAACAAGAACCGGTGATATCGATCCTTCTGTTGTGGAGTTTGTTATGAAGAAGGAGAACTCATCTGTTGCCGATGTTACAAATCTTCTCAACAAGAAGTCAGGTGTATTTGGACTTTCAGACGAGCTTTCATCAGACTTCAGAGACCTTGAGGATGCTTATGTTGAGGGCCATGCAGGAGCTAAGAGAGCTGTAGATGCCTTCGCTTACAGAGTACTTAAGTACATCGGGGCCTATACAGCAGCCATGGGCGGCGTTGATGCTATCTGCTTCACAGCAGGTGTAGGCGAGAACTCAGGCTTCGTAAGAAAGCTGATCTGCGAAAGACTTGGATTCATCGGTGCAACACTGGATGAGGAAGCCAACAAGGTTCGCGGCAAGGAGCAGGAAATCTCCGGAGCTGACAGCAAGGTTAAGCTTATGGTAGTTCCCACCAACGAGGAGCTGGCCATCGCAAGAGACACTTACGAACTGACCAAGTAAAGACATCTTTTTCATGTACTTGTCCGGAATTCTACTTTCAGGCACATTTTCCGGAACTGCGCTTAAGGTATATCCCCGTAAATGCGCAGTTCTCGGACGAGGATGATGATTTTCCAAACAAAGAAAACAGCAAATGCCGATTTCTCTGAGTAACACGAAATGAGGCATTTGCTGTTTTTTGAGTTTAGGAAAATCACACCGCAGACGAACACAAGCATTTTTGGAGATATACCTGAATCACTGCAGTATCGGGAATGTGCCTGATAAAGCTATCAAGCACCTAAGATTTCATGTACTGCTGCCTTGATGGCTTCGTCTTTTGCGTTGGCATCGAAGTACTCAAGGAAGTGCTCGCTGGAGAGGGCACCCTTTACAAGGTCCTGATCAAGACTCTTAAGAATAGCGGGAACATCCTGATTAAGGGTGACCTTTCTTACCTCATCAAGGATCTTCTTGTTGCGCTGCTCGGGAACGGCTCTTTCTCTTGGATATCCCTGGCCGCTCTCTTCGCAGAAGAGCTTTTCAAAGATGTACTGAAGATTGAGCTCAGCACCCCAGCCTGACTTAAGGGCGAAATTGATGGCTATGGCATTTCCGTCATTGATCTGTGCGAAAGTGTAGGCATCGAGAGGATCTGTCACATGTCCGCAGATAACTCCGGGGAAGCTGTTGCAGGCAAGCATTGCACCTTCACCTGTGCCGCAGCCGGTGATCACATAGTCTGCTGCGCCTGAGTTAAGGAGAACACAGGCAAGGATACCGTTCTGTACATAGGTGAGCTGAGCTTTGTCCTCAGCTGAATACATGCCGTAGTTAAATACTTCAAAGCCGTGGCTGTCGGCTACTTTTTTGAGAGCGCCATAGATCATTTCGTTCTTTGCAGCCTGGCTGTTTTCATTTATAAGTGCTATTTTCATGATAAAGTCCCTCCATGTAATATAGTTATATTTTTCCATGCCTATTGTAGGCCTATGAAAGGGCAGTGTCCATGAGCTTCAAGGCTTTGTGCAAGATAATCAAGAAAGTGGATAAATGTTACAAAAATGTTAATTTTTTTCCTTTATATAATGAAGATTTCATGCTATACTAACGAAAGCGTTTTGGTTTTTTAGTAAAAAGGATGGTTTCGTTTTGGATATTTCAGTTTCAAACAATTACAGGAAAAAGGGTAAGACAGGAAGAATAGCAGTAGCAAAGAGCTCAGTAAGACGCAGTAAATCCCGACTTTCTGCCAAGCCCTTTATAATAACAGGACTTGCACTTATAGTACTTGGGGTTTCAGGATTTTTTGTATACAACAATCTTCCTTCGGTTCAGGTTAATAAAGCCATAGCCGCAGGGGATAAGTACCTTGAGACATCAGATTATCAGTCAGCCATTGATTCCTACAACGAGGCGATTGAGATAGACAGTCATTCCGTTACTGCCTATTCCAATATGGCAGGAGCATACCTTAGCAACAATGATGCGGAGTCAGCCAAGAAGGTTCTTTATGCAGGATGGGAGAATACCGAGAACACCGGTCTTCTGGATAATTACCATACGGTGATACTCAATGAAGCAGTGGATGCCATGAATTCCCAGACTGCCAATATGAACACGGCCTTTGCGATCCTTTCGGTGCTCAAGGACGACAATTCCAGCAGCGATGCGGTTAAGCTCCTTGATGCCGCCTATGACAGAGTATTCAAGGATGCCTACGGATATGACGAGGATGCGTTCTTCAGATCCGAGAGTTCAACATATTCCTCTGAGAACGGAAGTGCAACCTTCTCCTACAGCGAGTACGCAGGTTTTGTGAATGAACTGTTAGCTATTTACAAGGCTGCACCTTCAGATGAACTTAAAGAGGTTATTCTTAAATATGCAGTTCCGGGTCTTGAATCCTTTACAATGAATTATGAGGATGCCGTAGCATATAAGGCAGTTCTTGATGATGTGGAGAGCAGCGTAGGCAGTGCCGACGGACTTGCATCCTTCAAAAAATGTATTGAAAACGCCGAAGATGTTCAGAGCGTATTTACCGATATCTTTGCCCAGCTTGATGTGGGAAACGTTGATGAACTCAGAGGCTTTATCGTATCCGATGAGTACATTGCTCTTAGAGATGTCTTTTTAAACAAGATTGAGACACCTCTGGAGAACACCACATATATTCCCGTCAGCAGAGAGGCTGTAATTTTCAACAGCAACGAGGGAAACTGGTCCTACAGATTTTTGAATTTCGATGAGAACCCTTCAACAGCCGGTGTTCTTACTATCTGGGCCAATTACTTTGAGGACGGCGGAATTCAAAGATGTGCAATATCCTATGAACCTGCCTCGGTTGATGACAGCTATTATCCTCATACCAAGTACTCTGTTACATACCTTAACAGCTATGTGACCCAGGGTAATTCAACCAAGGTTCCAAAGATGAACTACAGGCTTGAAACCTCCATTACCATGCAGGACGGTGAAGAAGAAGAGACGATTATAACTGATTGGGGAGGGCCCAACGAAGCGACAATGGACATTGATACCATTGAGTCCAGAATCCGGGCATAATACATGATCTGTTTTCTCGCTAAGTTCTTTATCAAAGATTATGACAGGGTAGAGGACCCTGAAGTTCGGCAAAACTATGGCATCCTGAGCGGTGTCATAGGAATTGCCCTTAATATAATTCTGGTTATCATCAAAATGTTTGCGGGCTATATCAGCGGTTCCATCGCCATCGTATCTGATGCCCTGAACAATCTATCTGATGTGGCATCCTCAGTGGTGACACTGGTGGGCTTCAAGCTTTCCGGTCAGGAGGCTGACGAAGAACACCCCTACGGCCACGGCAGGCTTGAATATATTGCCGGTCTTATTGTTTCCTTGTTTATTATGATCATGGCTGTAGAGCTTCTTCAGAGCTCTTTTAACAAGATTCTTCATCATGAGGAGATTGTATTTACTCCTGTGGTGGGAATCATTCTTGTGATATCCATTATAATCAAACTTACTATGTTCGGTGCTAATCTCCAGGCTTCCAAAGCTATAAAGAGCGCCACCTTAAAGTCCACGGCCATGGACAGTATTTCTGATGTCTTTTCCACCGGGATAGTTCTGGTTTCTGTTGTCATCTCGCATTTCTTTGGGGTTAATATAGACGGAATAGCCGGTATCATCGTGGGGCTGTTTATCATGAAGACAGGCTTCGATGCCGCAAGAGATACTATTAGCCCGCTTCTTGGTGAGCCTGCCGACAAGGATTTTATCGATGAGGTAAAAGAGGCAGTGCTTTCCCATGAAGGAGTTTTGGGAGTGCACGACATTGTTGTCCACAACTACGGCCCCGGAAGGATAATGATGTCCCTGCATGTTGAGGTGCCCTCTGACAAGACGCTGGTGGAGGCCCACGACCTTATAGACGAGATAGAAAGACAGCTTAACGGTAAATACAGGTGTACTGCCGTGATTCATTTAGATCCCGTCAGCGATGACGACAGAGCGGCAAGGGATATGAAGAGTTGGCTTAAACTGGTCTTGGAGGAAATAGACCCGAAGCTAAGGTATCACGATTGCCGTATTGTAAGAAACAGGGACGAGGAGCCCATTGTTTCTTTTGATCTGGAAGTACCTTATAAGTATGATATTAAGGACGAGGAGCTTAAACGGATCATAGAGGACCGTGTTAAGGGTATGGCTGGGGAATGTAAGCTGGATATAACAGTTGACAAGGCCAAAAAAGAAGATTGAGCAAAAAGGTAAGCTCGATATTAAGGAGAGGAAAAAAGTATGTTGTGGTTTGGAAAAATAAGGGAGGATGCCAAGGCGGTATTTAAGGAGCATCCTGCCTCAATTTTGTCGTGTTTTATTGGCTTTCTTATTCTTGGAGTCATTGATGACATTCTTTCAAGAATAGGAGGCATCAATACTGCAAGGGAAGTGCTTGAGGTTATTGCCGATTTTTGCTTTGCAATGACACCTGCATTTGCTCTTTGCGAGTCTCATTATGGTTACCTGAAGAAGAACGGTAAGATAGAGGATCTTAAGGATATTAAAAAGTCCTTCATTTATATCATAGTTCTTTTGATATCGGCAGGAATGAGCGGCGCTTTTGCTTATATCAAATACGATCCCGCAAACCATATAAATTCAATATTTGATTTTGATGTGATCGGCGCGGAAAATCCCTTTATGAGATTCTTCTTCGTGTATCTGGCAGCTTGCACTATCGGGGCTGTTTACTTCCTGTACAAAAAGAGTGGCGAGAGCTTTGAGAGCTACTTTGTAAAGGGCTTTCTTGGTACCATGAAGGGCGAGCTTGCCTACGGCGTGGTGCTTCTTGGAGGCCTTTGCATTGTGTGGGTTTTCCAGACTCTTATCTACGATATCGATGCCATCGGAATTGTTATGTCGCTTATCAGCGGTGTGATGGCTTATCCCGCTGTTCTCATTGCCCTTTCAAAGCCTGGAGAAAAGGTGAGTAAATTCGGCAGGATCATGATGGGATATGTGTTCCCCGGATTCCTTGCTGCGGCCTTTATTATTCTTTATGTCTATATTCTTAAGATAGTGTTCAACTGGAAATTCCCGTCTAATGAGGCCTTTGCTATAGTCACGGTTCTTTTCATCTCGGGGATATTCTTCTGGTCAATGGCCCAAGGGTGCACAGAGGGCAGATACAATCAGGTGCTTCGCATTATGCCCCTTTTGTTTATTCCGTTCATAGTGATACAGATCATCTGTCTCTACATGAGGATAGCCCAGTACGGACTTACCCAGTCCAGGTACTTCGGAATTCTTCTGATAGTCTTTGAGGTACTCTACGAAGTCATCTATACCCTTCGTTTTCTCAAGGGCAAAGGGATGGAGTGGATTCTTTTCCCTGTGGTCCTTGGATTTGTCCTTATAGCGCTGATAGTGCCCGGAGTCAATGTCTGTGCGGCCATTACAGGCTCCCAGGGCAAGGTTGTGGAGCACTTCATAGAGGACACCATCTCGGGAAAAGAACCTTCATCTTCCGCCAAAGCACAGGCAAGATCCGCATATAAAGTAATAAACAGTCAGGCCGGCTTTGAGGGGTCAAGGTTCATCAAAAAGCTGGGCAGTAAGTTTCCGGAATTTGATCTGAAAGCAGAGTTTGACCCGGATGGCAGCGATAGTGTAGATTACGTGTCAAGTGATTATTACTATGCTGATAATGAGATTCCGGGATTTGACACCTTAGGCTATAAGCATGTGGAAGTTGTATCGTTTTCTTCATATGATGATGAGGACACAGACATAAAAGATCTGACAAGGGTAGAGCTGCGCCACGAGTCTGAGGGAGAACCCTATGCGGAGATTGATCTGTCCGAAACGATCAATAAGATGAGAGAACTGCGAAAAAACGGCGCTGTTCAGTTTGAGTTTAACAATGTGATAGAAGATCCCCTGATATTTGAAGACGGATCCCTTTTATATATCACCTACATCAGCTTCGATGAGAGGGGAGATGAAATCACAAACCTCTACATAACCGGATATTATCTGCACAAGTGAGATAATTTATTAAGGTTTTGTTAAATGCTTGTCATTATCGGGGCTTATGCGCTATACTAGGCAAGGACGAAAGTTCTTTTTACTTATATAAATAGTGGCTGCCGCCTGTAGGCAGCGTAGAAAACGGAGGATATAAATATGAGAGGTTCCAAACCTACAGTTCTTCTTATACTTGATGGATACGGACTGAATGACAACCCTGAGTACAATGCCATTGCAATGGCAAATACACCTGTAATGGACGGACTTATGAAGGATTATCCCTTCGTAAAGGGCTATGCCAGCGGACTTGCTGTTGGTCTTCCCGACGGACAGATGGGTAACTCAGAGGTAGGACATATGAACATGGGCGCCGGCAGGATCGTTTACCAGGAGCTCACAAGAATCACAAAGTCCATCGAGGACGGAGATTTCTTTACTAACGAAGGCCTTATGGCTGCAATCACAAACTGCAAGGAGAAAGGATCCGCACTTCATATGTACGGCCTTGTTTCCGACGGCGGTGTGCACAGCCACATCACACATATCTACGGACTTCTTGAACTTGCCAAGAAGAACGGCCTTGATAAGGTATATGTTCACTGCTTCCTTGACGGAAGAGATACTCCTCCCGAGAGCGGTATAGATTTTGTTCAGCAGCTTGAGGACAAGATGAAGGAGCTTGGCGTTGGCCAGATCGCATCCATTTCAGGCCGCTATTATGCAATGGACAGAGATAACAACTACGACCGTGTTGAGATCGCTTACAACGCACTTACAAAGGGCGAGGGCAACAAGGCTAATTCAGCTAACGAGTGCATGGTTGAGTCCTACAAGAACGGCAAGACAGATGAGTTCGTTATCCCTACAGTTATCATGAAGAATGGTGCTCCTGTTGCTACCATCAAGGACGGCGATTCCATCATCTTCTATAACTTCCGTCCCGACAGAGCAAGAGAGATCACTCACTGCTTCTGCGACGATGAGTTTGATAAGTTCGACAGGGGAGAGCGTCTGGATGTAACTTATGTTTGCTTCACAGATTATGATCCTCTTATTCCCAATAAGGAGATCGCATTCAAGAAGGTTCTTCTTAACAACACCTTTGGTGAGTGGCTTGCAAACAAGGGAATGAAGCAGGCTCGTATCGCTGAGACAGAGAAGTATGCTCATGTTACCTTCTTCTTTAACGGCGGTGTTGAGAAGCCCAATGAGGGAGAGGACAGAGTACTGGTTAACAGCCCTAAGGATGTTCCCACCTATGACCTTAAGCCTCAGATGAGCGCTCCCGAGGTTTGCGAGAAGATCCTCGATGCTATCAACTCACAGAAATATGATGTAGTTGTAGCTAACTTTGCGAACCCTGACATGGTAGGACACACTGGTGTTATTCCTGCAGCAGTTAAGGCTATCGAAGTTGTTGACGAGTGCGTTGGCAAGATCGTTGACGCTATCAAGTCTGTAAACGGAACACTGTTCATCTGCGCCGACCACGGTAACGCCGATATGATGGTTGACTATGAGACAGGAGAGCCCTGGACAGCTCACACAACAAATCCTGTTCCTTTCATCCTTGTGAACTACGATCCCGACTACACACTCAGAGAGGGCGGATGTCTTGCTGACATTATCCCTACTCTTATCGAGTGCATGGGCGAGGAGCAGCCTGCTGAGATGACAGGTAAGAGCCTTCTTATTCATAAGTGATTAAAACGGTGAAATCTGTTGACGATATAGTGCATTTATGTTAAAGTATCTAAGTTGACTAAATTTGTAGAAATGCACTGGAGGATATTTTCGTGAGTGTTTTGGATTACGTATTCGGAGTTTTATTTATATTAGTTTGTATCGCACTTGTAGTTCTCGTTCTTATGCAGGAAGGCAAGAACCAGGGACTTGGTGCTATTCAGGGTACCGTTGAGAATACATACTGGGGCAAGAACAAGGGCCGTTCAAGAGAAGGCATCCTTAAGAAGATCACAGTTGGATTGTCAGTACTGTTTGTTGTATTTGCAATCGTTCTTAACATGGGATTATTCTGATAACAGGTTTTATCAATGAATTATTCGAGGCACTCTAATAGTTTTATTAGAGTGCCTTTTTTACCTTTAAGAAAAGAGGAAGTGAATGGGTAAAGGGAAGCGCTTAAAGCGTATGGACGATTCCCTCTTCGGGAAAAAGAATTCTAAAAATGAATATATTGTGGGCCGCTTTGTTAGTAATGCAAGAGGCTTTGGTTTTGTGGAAGCAGAGGGCAGAGATGAGGATATCTTCATCCCTGAGGAGTATGTCCATGGTGCTTTTCATACCGATACCGTTGAAGTTGAGCTTCTTAATGAATATCCCGGAAGGCGCGCCGAGGGCCGCATCAGAAACATTCTGGTAAGAGGTCTCGAAGAGGTAGTTGGTACCTTCCAGGCTGAGAAGAACTTTGGATTTGTGGTTCCCGATAATACCAAGATCCAGAACGATATTTTTATCCCCATCGAGTTTTGCGGCGGAGCGGTTACCGGAGATAAGGTGGTTGTCAAGATCACGGACTACGGCGATCCTCTAAAGAGAAAAAAGCCTGAGGGCAAAGTCAAGGAAGTCATCGGTAATATCAACGATCCCGGAGTAGACATCCTTTCTATAGTTAAGAATTACGATATTCCTTATGAGTTTCCCGAGAGAGTCATGAACCAGGCCATGCGCTGCCCTGATTTTGTCAGCGAGGCAGACATGCTTGGACGGCAGGATCTTAGGAATGTGCAGATGGTTACCATCGACGGCGAAGACGCCAAGGACCTGGATGATGCCGTAAGCCTTCATATAGATGAGCAGGGTCTTTTCCACCTTGGTGTTCATATTGCGGATGTGACCAATTACGTGCAGGAGAATTCGGCGCTGGACAGGGAGGCACTTAAGCGCGGCACCAGTGTATATCTGGTGGACAGGGTTATTCCCATGCTTCCGCATAAGCTCTCAAATGGTATATGTTCCCTTAATCACGGTGAAGACAGGCTGGCGCTCTCATGCCTTATGACCTTTGACGGCAACGGAGGCCTTCTTGATCATTCCATCGTTGAGTCAGTGATAAACGTTAACGAGAGAATGAACTATTCTGACGTTGCGAAGATCCTTGAGGATAACGACGAGGAGACCATAGAAAAGTATGCTGACCTTGTGCCCATGTTCAGGGATATGGAGAAACTCTCAAAGATCTTAAGGGCAAAAAGAGAGAGCAAGGGTGCCATAGACTTTGATTTCCCCGAGTCCAAGATCATTCTGGATAAGGAGGGCAATCCCATAGATATCGTTCCTCACGAGAGGAATACAGCAACAAAGCTTATCGAGGACTTCATGCTGGCAGCAAACCAGACAGTAGCTGAGCATTTCTATTACATGGAGAGTCCTTTTGTATATCGTATCCATGAACAGCCCGATCCCGAGAAGATTGCATCTCTCAATGCCTTTGTCAGCAATTTCGGACATCACATTAAGAGCAGAAGAGATGCCGGTGTCAGCCCCAAGGAACTTCAGAAGCTCCTTAAGGGAATTCAGGGCTCAAGAGAGGAAGCGGTTATCAGCAGGATGGCCCTTCGCAGCATGATGCAGGCCAAGTACAGCACCGAGTGCACAGGGCATTTCGGACTTGCTTTTGATTACTATTGTCACTTTACATCTCCCATAAGGCGTTATCCCGATCTTCAGATCCACAGGATCATCAAGGATCACCTTCGTGGCAGGATGACAGCTGAGAAGGCTCAGCACTATGCTGAGATCCTGGATGAAGTGGCCAAGCATTCCTCCGAGACCGAGAGACGTGCCGAGGAAGCTGAGAGAGAAACCGACAAGCTCAAGAAGGCCCAGTTTATGGAGAACCATATCGGCGAAGTTTACGAGGGTATCGTTTCCGGAGTCACCAACTGGGGACTTTTTGTGGAACTTGATAACAGCTGTGAGGGCATGGTAAGTGCAGCCTCCATGGCAGATGATTTCTATGTATATGACGAACTAAACCTGAGGCTCATTGGCGAGAGGACCCGCAAGGAGTATACTCTTGGTCAGAAGGTTAAGATAAGGGTGCTGTCAGCAGACAGACTCACCAAGGCCATCGACTTCAGAATTGTAAATGAAGACGAGGACGAGGAAGAGGCAGCGCAGCAGGAGCTTGAGTGGGTTGAGTATTCCAAGGCCAGGAGAGTGACTGAGGACAGAGCAAGGAAGGTTCGAAAGCTTGTAAGCAGGGCCGTAGAGCGAAGCGAAGATAAGGCGTCTCGAAAGACCGTGAAAATTCGGGGCGAGGAATTGGACATTAGTGAGGTTGAGCCCGATCCCAGGACAGGAAAGCCCAGGAAGAAGAAAAGCACAGGTGGCGCTAAGAAAGGCAGGGGCACAGCCGGGAAAGGTGCGGCAGCCGGCAAAGGTGCTGCAGCAGGCAAGGCTTCATCGGGCCGCAAGGTATATAAGGTCCACAAGTACAAGAAGTCAGCCACCAGTAAGGCTGCAAGAAGCGCCCAGGGCAAGGGCAGACGTAAGAAACGCTGATATCCAAACCGCATGAATTTGGGCATCATTGTGTTACAATGTGCTAAGACATATATCAAGTAATAAGTTGGGATAGAATTATGGCAGAAGATAACAAGGCAAGAAAGTTAATAGCAAACAATAAAAAGGCCTACCACGACTACTTCATAGAGGAGAAGTACGAGGCAGGCATTGAGCTCTTTGGTACAGAGGTTAAATCACTTCGTCAGGGCAAGTGCAGCATCAAGGAAGCCTGGATCAGTATCGATAAGGGTGAGGCCTTCATCAACGGCATGAATGTGAGCCCCTATGAGAAGGGCAATATCTTTAACAAGGATCCACTCAGGGTGAGAAAGCTTCTTTTGCACAAGGCTGAGATCAGAAAGCTTGACCAGCAGAAGATGGTTCAGGGCTACACTTTGGTGCCGCTTGAAGTATATTTCAAGAATGGGCGCGTGAAAGTGGAGATCGGTCTTGCCAAAGGTAAGAAGCTCTACGACAAGAGAGCTGACAAGGCCAAGAAGGACCAGCAGCGTGAGGTGGAGAAAGAATTCAAGATGAAGTTCAAGTAATGCGCTTCTTTTTTATTGTCGAAGCGTAGGGCTTTCGGCCAGGGAACTGTTCCTGTACCTGATATCATCGGTGACTTCTTTTATGATGGTAAGGTCCGGAAGTGTGAACTCCTCGCTCAAGTCGTTGAGCTCGATTTCCAAGATCGCATATTCATCATCGAAGGGATACAGATCCAGTTCGAAGTATTTTCCATCGTACATGAAGCAGCATCTTTCTTTTTCTATGGTCTGTTTATTCGGATCAGACTCATACTCAAGATAAGTTGCATATTCTCTTTCGTCTATAAGGCGCTCGACTTCTTTGCGGGTGCCTTTTCCTAATTCTGTCTTTTCCGTGTAGTAGTAAGAGTAGCCCATATACTCGTTACCGCGCATTCGGATTCTGCGCTCCACCATAGGATTGGTGGATACGAGATAGGTCTGAGTGATATGGCAGAAGCTGTTGAATCCAAGACTGTTTATCTTATTCATATCAGGTTTGGATATGAGGAACTTCCTTTCTGTTTCACAGGGGATTGGCTCTCCCAGAGCGGTAAATACTTCTTTGATGATCCTGTCCATTTTACCTGTGAAATCCGTTGAATTATCTATCAGTCTAAGGTGCGGGTGGCCGATCCAGCCGTTGAGGGTGCGCTTGTCAAGCTCAAGGGCCTGCTCGGGAGATTCGCTCCTGGCTTCGTTGTTACCTGTATAAGGAGTGCTTGGATCATTCCACTGATAGTGCTCCAGAGCTCCGTCTGCTGCAGTGCTGAGGTGCAGGACGCAATCGTATCGTGCGTAGGCTTCAGCCTTTGTCATCCCGCGGGCAACCAGCATGGAGTGAAGAGCTTCTTCTCCGACATAGGCGTACTGATCTGCCACGCCGCGATCGCAGATGAGAACCTTTTTATCAGAGTTCACCAGTTCCAGTCCCTTTTTCAGGAGTTCTTCGCAATGGAGTTGTTCATCAAGTACCAGATTTTGGAAATCCGGGACAGATATCATATCACCGGGGATAAAACCACTGGTGATGACCTTTGTGGCAGCTTCGGGAGCTACAGCTACATAATAGCCTCTGCTCTCAAGTTTTTGCTTGATCATTGAGATTGCTGAACTTTTGCCGCCGCAGGGGCCGCCTGTGAGACATACAGTAAACATTAGGATACCTCCTTTTTAACTGAACGTTGAGTTGAGATGTTTAAGATGCTCTATATTTTATTCTAGCGTACGAAACAGTATAGGGGCAAATTATAAATATCAAAATAAACCAGCAGTTCAGTTGCCAATACGATAAAAAGCATATATACTATAAAAGCAAATTGAATACGGGTTAGTAAAGGTTTCGACAGGGATTTTGAAGCTGGAGAAGCTATCCGCAGGACGGTGCGTTAAACCTCAAACCTAAATATAAACGCTAACGATAATTTAGCACTCGCTGCTTAATTGCGGCCCGTCGACCTGAGTGCACCTACACACTCAGCAATCGGCGTCAAACTTTGTAGGAAACGACATGGCTTAAGCTTTGCGGCCATGGTCGTATCATGAAGCTACCGATCATCTTTGGTTGTCCGTTTCCGGGGATGAGAGGGAACAGGGATGCAGAGTCCCGCAATAACTGACTATGATAGTAGAAGGACAGGGGATGAATTTTTGGACGCGGGTTCGACTCCCGCCTAATCCACTACCAAAGCGAAGAGAATGGTTTCGACCGTTGCCTTCGCTTTTTTGATGCAAATGAAGTCTTGATTATTTTAACTTCAGTTATATAATAGAGAATATGTTTTAATGGATTAAAGTGTGAAATTAACTGAGGGAGACGTTTTGGAATGACACTTAGCAAGAAGAGAATTGTCGTTAAGGTAGGTACATCCACCATTACAAACGATCAGGGACATGTGGATCTTAGAAATCTTGATCATCTGTGCAGAGCCCTTGCGGGAGTTGAGAATCTTGGATATGATCTGGTGCTGGTATCATCAGGAGCCATCGCTGTAGGAGCAGGCAAGATGAGACTTCAGCAGAAGCCCAAGGAGATAAGGATGAAGCAGGCTGCTGCAGCTGTGGGCCAGACAGAGCTCATGCATCTTTATGACAAGTTCTTTGGCGAATACGGCAGGATGGTTGGACAGATCCTTCTTGATAACGGAGATATCACAGACCCTGTAAGAAGCGAGAATCTTAAGAACACTTTTGATGCGCTTTTAGAGAATCACATTATTCCAATTGTTAATGAGAACGACTCCGTCAGCCATACAGAGATTGAATCTGAGAAAAAGCTCTTTTCAGATAACGATATGCTCTCTGCGGTTGTAGCAGTGTTCTGCAAGGCCAGCAAGCTCATTATCTTCTCTGATATAGATGGGCTTTATGACGGCAATCCCAAGGAAAATCCTGATGCCAAGGTTATCAGCAGAGTGGAGGAGATTACAGAAGAATTAAAGAGTCTTGCTTCCGGATCCGGCTCCAACAGAGGCACCGGTGGCATGATAACGAAGCTTGAAGCTGCCGAGCTTGCCACCTCCCGTGGAATCGATGTTCTTGTTACAAACGGCAAGAACCCGGAGAAGCTTTATGACATTATAGAGAAGAAAAAGGTAGGAACCTTGTTTGTGGCTAAGGAAGGACATAAAAAGGAATAACTACGAAGAAAATCACAGATAAAGAAAAGGAGAGCGGCTGTACTGCCGTTCTCCTTTATTTAATATCTGATACATCAGGGATTCTCGTGGAACTTGTCGTAGATCTCGTTGAGGTATGTCTTAACGATCTGGATGTTGGACATTTTACGAAGGTCAAGATTTCCCATAAGAACAGCGATCTCATCTGCAAGAAGAAGCATGTTGAAGATCTTGAGTTTGAACTCGTCACGGGTAAGCTGATCAACGTTAACTTCCATAAGAGGTGCGCCGAGCTTCATGG
This sequence comes from Butyrivibrio sp. FCS014, assembly GCF_000526935.1. Lineage (GTDB taxonomy): Bacteria > Bacillota > Clostridia > Lachnospirales > Lachnospiraceae > Butyrivibrio. Next base: position 335,608 of record NZ_JAHA01000003.1, read on the forward strand.
TTACGTTGTCATCGGCGATTCCTGTCATGACCATTCTGGTGACGGGATCAAAGTTAACATAAAGAATAAGCTGTTCCTTCTCATGTTTCTTGAGAGTGAGAGGAGTCTGGTGTGACTGCTCCATCCACTCGTAGAGGTCAGCCTCGTCGGGGTTCATCAGATACTTGGTGAGCTCCTCGCGGTTCTTCTCTACATACTGCATATATTTGCTGGCATTGGGACCTGTATAGGCCAATTCAACCTTAACGCCGGTCTCAGTTTTAACCAGGCGGCACTTCTCGGCAACTTCCTTGATCTTAAGAGAGGTTTCGTTGCTTCCGATCATCTTAAACCCGCCGGTTTCTAATTCCTGCTTGAATTCCATTGTGTTCTCCTTCTTATAAATACATTTCTTTAAATCAGTTTGTAGTATAGCATAAAGAGATTAAAAATGATATACTATCTAGAGTTTTGTTTTAGCTGTAAAAGCTAAGAAAATTATAAGACAAAAGTTTTGCGGCGGGGATAAAATGGCAACTAAAAAACGGGGAAAATCTACAAAAAAGGCAAACATCCGCGAGGAGGAGTTTGACTATTCCTTAAAGAGTGAGCTCATCGTGCTGGCCATGGTGGCGCTTACTATCTTTCTTTTTCTGTGCAATTTTGGAGTATGCGGCGCTCTTGGCAATGCTGTGAGCGGCGTTCTTTTCGGACTCTTTGGATTAACTGCATATATAGCGCCTCTGGTGGCCCTTGGAGCAGTGGCTATCGGAATAGCTAATTTCGGCTCAAGTGCAGCTACCCGGAAGATAGTATCCGGCGTAGTTCTTTTTCTGATACTGGGAATGGTGGCAGATCTTATGACCGGTCGTCCCCAGTCCATGAATTCCTATGATATCAAGTACATATACAACGAAGCGGCTGCTGCCAGAAACGGCGGGGGATTCTTTGCCGGGTCACTGGCATATGCTTCCTATAAGTTCCTGTCACTGGCCGGAACAGCCCTGTTGATCCTTCTTATAGGCATTGCGGCAATTGTAATCTTTACCCAGCACTCCTTCGTGGGAGGACTTAAGAAGGGATCGAAGCGCATTATCGAAAGGACCAGGCAGGAGGCGGACAACTACAGAGACTACGCAGAGAAGCGCCGTGAGAAGATGGAGAAGAGAAGGGCTGAGATAGAGGAAGAGAAGCGCCTTCTTATAGAACAGAAGGAAGATGAAAAGATCCTTCGAAGAGACCGGAAGGTTATCGGAGTTACGGAAGACATAACTCTTGATAAAGAGGAAGAGAGCGGCGATGACCTGGGTGAGATCAAGCTCCATAATGAAGAGAAGACTCATAACAACAAGCTCTTTATACCGGATGAAGATGAGTTCCACGACGATATTCACGAGATCACCATTAAACATGAGATAGAGACCGACGTAGAACCGGATGGTCAGAGAGTGTTAAGGACTGAGCCGGCTATCCACGGTATGGGATATGACGACGCAGAGGACGACAGGCCTGATGAGTACAATGACCACCGGGCAGATGATTACTCCTCAAGGAATGACAACACACATCAGACTCCTGTTTCAAGGACTGATTCTTCACACCTGGATACTGACGAAGAAGCGGGACGCGATGAACAGACTCATGCTCCCAAATATGAGAATATAGAGAAGATACAGGTGAGCAAGCTTGTGGCCAGAGCAGCCCAGGACATTGACGACCGGGATGAGGTACTTTCGGATGTGCCCGTCCATGCAGAGCATCTTGGAAACGGCATGAACGGAGATTATGTTGTTCACGCTCAGGACCATATCTCCAGGAGCAAGGATGCCGACAGCACCATAACCTCAAGAGGAGGCTCATCAAGCTCCGCAGTTCTCGATGCCGGAGGCAAGGTTACAAGTCCCGGCATGGAAAAAGAGATAGAGGCCCACAAGAGGAAGATCCCCAAGAAGTATGTATTCCCAAGGACTGACCTTCTTGAAAAGGGCGTAAAGAGCAAGAATCCCGACACGGCAAGGACCCTTAGGGAGACTGCTGCCAAACTGGAAGAGACCATGAGGACCTTCGGGGTTAACGTCAAGGTAACAGACATAAGCCAGGGACCGGCTGTAACAAGATTTGAACTTCAGCCTGAGGCAGGAGTTCGTGTTAACAAGATCGTAAATCTGGCTGACGATATCAAGATGAATCTTGCAGCCAGCGACATCAGAATAGAGGCGCCGATTCCCGGCAAGGCAGCCGTGGGTATCGAGGTTCCCAACAAGGAGAACCAGGCAGTTGCGCTGCGAGACCTTTTGGAGTCTCCGGAATTCAGAGATTTCTCCTCAAGACTGGCATTTGCCGTTGGTAAGGATATAGCGGGCAAAACGGTTGTTACGGATATCGCCAAGATGCCTCACCTTCTTATTGCAGGTGCTACGGGATCAGGTAAATCGGTTTGTATCAATACCATCATCATGAGTCTTCTTTATAAGGCCAAGCCCGAAGAGGTTCAGATGATCATGATCGATCCCAAGATCGTAGAGCTTTCTGTTTACAACGGAATCCCTCATCTGATGATCCCTGTTGTGACAGATCCCAAGAAGGCTGCCGCAGCGCTTAACTGGGCTGTTGCGGAGATGACCAACAGATACAAGAAATTTGCCGATACAGGAGTCAGGGATCTTAAGGGTTACAACAAGCTTGCTGAGAGCAGCGGCGATCCCGATATGGAGGTGCTCCCTCAGATAGTTGTTATTGTAGACGAGCTTGCTGATCTTATGATGGTTTCCGCCAATGAAGTCGAGGATGCAATCTGCAGACTTACACAGCTGGCAAGAGCTGCGGGAATCCATCTTATCATAGCAACCCAGAGACCTTCGGTGGATGTTATCACAGGTCTTATCAAGGCCAACATGCCGAGCCGTATCGCATTTGCGGTTTCCAGCGGTGTTGACTCCAGAACAATTCTTGATATCAACGGTGCGGAGAAACTTCTGGGTAAGGGCGACATGCTCTTTTACCCTCAAGGATACACAAAGCCCGCCAGAGTTCAGGGCGCTTTCGTATCCGACAAGGAAGTTCAGAAGGTGACAGATTTCTTGCGCAATCAGGGAATGGAATCTTCTTACAATGAAGAGGCCATGAATAAAATAGACAGTATGACAGTATCCTCAGGATCAGGATCCGGTGCGGGTGCAGCAGATTCTGACTCCGACAGAGATGAGTACTTTGTTCAGGCAGGGAACATTATAATAGACAAAGAGAAGGCTTCCATCGGAATGCTCCAGAGAGTGTTCAAGATCGGCTTCAACAGAGCGGCCAGGATCATGGATCAGCTGTGTGAAGCGGGAGTCGTAGGCGAGGAGGAAGGTACCAAGCCGAGGAAAGTACTGATGACGCAGGCGGAGTTTGAAGCTTACCTAAACAATGAGTAAGCAACAGTCCGAACCACTTGCTGGTGAGGGCGCAAGAAAGTGATGCAAGTGTGAGCGTGCTCCGGCCGAAGGCCGCTGGAATGAGCGCGAATCGTTTGCATCGAAGATGTAAAGGAGGAGAACTACTAATGGCTGTAAAGAGTGACATCGAGATCGCACAGGAAGCAAAGATGCTTCACATCAGGGAGGTTGCCGAGAAGATCGGTATAACCGAAGATGACCTGGAGTACTACGGACGGTACAAGGCTAAACTCACGGAAGAGTATATGAAGAAAGCTTCCGGAGCAAAAAAGGGTAAACTTATCCTTGTAACTGCAATCAACCCTACACCTGCAGGTGAGGGAAAGACCACTACCAGCGTAGGACTGGGAGATGCCCTTAACAGACTGGGTTATAAGACTGTTATCGCACTTCGTGAACCATCCCTGGGACCGTGCTTCGGTATCAAGGGCGGCGCTGCCGGCGGCGGATATGCACAGGCTGTTCCCATGGAGGATCTGAACTTGCATTTCACCGGAGATTTCCATGCCATTACATCAGCCAATAACCTTCTGGCTGCACTTCTGGACAACCATATCCAGCAGGGCAACGAGCTTGGTATAGATACAAGACAGATCATATGGAAAAGAGCTGAGGACATGAACGACAGAGCCCTCAGAAATATAGTTGTCGGTCTTGGTGCAAAGGCCGACGGTGTTCCCAGAGAGGACCACTTCGTAATCACAGTTGCATCTGAGATCATGGCTATCCTTTGCCTTGCCAGCGACATGGATGACCTTAAGGCAAGACTTTCAAGGATCATTGTTGCTTACACAAGAGACGGCCAGCCTGTTACAGCCAAGGACCTCAATGCAGTTGGCTCAATGGCAGCTCTTTTGAAGGATGCCATCAAGCCCAACCTTATACAGACCTTGGAGCACACACCTGTATTTGTTCACGGCGGACCTTTCGCAAATATCGCACACGGATGTAACTCAGTAAGAGCAACAAGAACAGCTCTGGGAGTTGCAGATTATACAGTTACCGAGGCAGGTTTCGGTGCTGACCTTGGAGCTGAGAAGTTCCTTGATATCAAGTGCAGGATTGCAGGACTTAAGCCCGATGCGGTTGTGCTGGTTGCTACAGTAAGAGCTCTTAAGTACAACGGCGGCGTTCCCAAGGCTGAGCTTGGAACAGAGAACCTTGAGGCTCTCAAGAAGGGTATCGTAAATCTTGAGAAGCACATCGAGAACATCCAGAAGTATAAGGTTCCCGTTGTTGTTACCCTTAACTCCTTCCTTACAGATACAGAGGCAGAGACAGAGTATGTAAGACAGTTCTGCGAGGAGAGAGGCTGCAAATTTGCTCTTTCAGAGGTTTGGGCAAAGGGCGGAGAAGGCGGAGAAGCTCTCGCCAAGCAGGTTATCGAGACCATTGAGACCAAGCCTTCAAATTACGAGCCTATTTACGCAGACGATCTTCCCCTTAAGGACAAGATCACAAAGGTTGCTACAGAGATCTACGGCGCAGACGGCGTGACATTCCTTCCTGCAGCAAGCAAGCAGCTGGCTAAGATCGAGGAGATGGGCTTTGGCAATCTTCCTGTATGCATGGCCAAGACTCAGTATTCACTTTCAGATGATCCTAATATGCTGGGAAGACCTACAAACTACAACATTACAGTTCGTGAAGCCTATGTTTCCGCAGGAGCAGGCTTTGTGGTTGCACTTACAGGTGCAATCGTCACAATGCCCGGACTTCCCAAGAGACCTGCGGCCTTCGATATCGATGTGAATGAGGAAGGCAGGATTACAGGCCTCTTCTAAGAGATATCAGGATTGCTGCATAAGCATGACAATCCCTATATCACATTTGATAAAGGAGAACGAACATGACACTTATAGACGGTAAAGCCATATCTGCACAGATCAAGGATGAGCTCAAGGTGAAGACCGGGGAGCTTAAGGACAAAGGCATAGAGGTTACTCTTGCTGTTATCCTTGTGGGTGAGGATCCCGCATCCCAGGTATATGTAAGGAACAAGAAGAGGGCATGCGAGTACATCGGCTACAGATCCCTTTCCTACGAGCTTCCTGCAGATACCACACAGGAGAAGCTTCTTGAACTTGTTGAAGAACTCAACGGCAGAGATGATGTGGATGGCATTCTGGTACAGATGCCCCTTCCGAAGCACATAGACGAGAAGGCTGTGATAGAAGCTATCAGTCCCGACAAGGATGTTGACGGCTTTCATCCCGTAAACGTTGGAAGACTCTGCATTGGAGAGGAAGGATTTGTTTCCTGTACTCCCGCAGGTGTTATCCAGCTGATAAAGCGTGGATGCCCCGATTTTGATATCACAGGCAAGGAGTGCGTTATCGTAGGAAGATCCAATATCGTCGGCAAGCCCATGGCGCTTCTTATGCTGAGGGAGAATGCCACTGTAACCGTTGCGCATTCAAGAACCGCCGATCTTAAGGCGGTATGCAAAAGAGCTGACATCATCATTGCAGCCGTTGGCAAAGCCGGAATGATCACAAAAGATTACGTCAAAGAGGGAGCTGTTGTTATCGATGTGGGTATCAACCGCACAGAGGATGGCAAGCTCTGCGGAGACGTTAAGTTCGATGAGGTGAGCGAGATTGCTGCAGCCATTACTCCCGTACCGGGAGGCGTAGGCCCCATGACCATCGCAATGCTCATGAACAACTGTTATGAAGCAGCAATAAGGCATAACAGGTAAAAGAGATTTACCAGGGTGATACTGTATGAAATGTCCAGGTTGCGGGCTTGAGATTCCCGAGGGGCAGATGTTCTGTAACAATTGCGGTACAGAGATCAACATCGTCCCGGATTTTGAGCCGGAGGTTGAAAACGAAATAGATGCCAGCCTTTCGGGGCTGGCAGATGAACTGAATAAAGACGATCAGGCCTCCGGTAAAAAAGGGGACAGAAGGAAGAACAATTCCGGATTCTTTGGGGATAAAGCTGACAGACTGAGACTTATTATCAATGTGGCTCTTGTTTTTCTTCTTGTGGCCATAGGTATTGGGGCTCTTTTGATCTACAGAAACAGTACCAACGTCAGATACGTCAGAATGGCGGAGGAAGCAAGACAGGCAGGGAATCTTACTCAGGCTATAAGCTATCTTAAACAGGCCAACCAAGAGAACCCCACAAACTCTGATATTATTTTCAGAATGTCGGATTACTATCTCGAGAACGGCGACGCCGCTGAGGCTATTGATTCGTTAAAGCTCATTACCGAGTCGGATCTTTTCCCTGAGGATAAGGTAAGGACAGCTTATGAGAGCATGCTGTCGGTTTACAGGCAGACCGGGGACTATGAAGGAATAGCCGGGATGTTTTCCTCAGGCGATAACGAGATACTCGCATCCATGAGAGGCAAGTATGTTCCCAATATGCCAAGTATGTCGCCTTCATCGGGGACCTATGAATCCGTGAGCGTAAGTTTGAGCCTTCTTGACGGATCCGGGAACAAGATTTACTACACGGTAAATGACGGAGAGCCGAATGAAGGAAGTATCCTCTATGAGAGCAATATTATTCTTACGGAGGAAGGTACTTACAATGTAAAGGCAGTGGCGGTAAATGAATTCGGCATAGCCAGCGTGGTTTCGGAAAATGAGTATGTGATCGAAAGAGGGGCTCCGCTTCCTCCCGAGATAATGGAACCCAGCGGTGACTACTACCAGAACACCATGATCGTGGCAGTGGCAGAGGCGGGATCGACCATTTTCTATACAACTGACGGATCCGAACCCACCATGGAATCCAAACAGTATATATCACCTATCACCATGCCCATGGGTACATCTCATTTCAACTTCATTGCCTTTGACAATGCAGGTAATTCCAGTGAGATAGTTGAGAGAGATTATCATTTGGTATATACAAGACTCGTTTCTACCGAGCAGGCAGTGAATAATCTGGTAAACACACTGGTAAGGCTTGATATTCTTCTTGATACTTCAGGTAAGGTAAGAGGAATAGAAGGGCACAACGAGTATATTTATAACTCCATCATCGAGATTGAGGGTGCCGGAGAATACTATGTTGTTGTGGAGAATCATGTTCTTAACGACGGAACATCGGCTCCTACGGGGCTTATGTATGCGGTAAACACCCATGACGGAACGGTCAACAGATTGGGCTATGATTCCAGCGGCAAATATACACTTATCACTATTTCAAACAGGTGATGATTTTAATTGATATTTAAATAACCATCATTTACAATATCTATAATTATGCAAAAAACGAAAAAAGCGTAGGAGGGAGATTATGTTCAAAATTTTAGAGGCTAAAGAGCTGACAACGAACATTTTCCAGATGATTGTTGAAGCTCCCCGTGTGGCCAGTGCCTGCTTACCCGGACAGTTCCTTATTATCCGTGTAGACAAGGATGGGGAAAGAATTCCGCTTACAATCTGTGATTACGACAGAGAGAAGGGAACAGTTGAGATCGTAGTGCAGGCTATCGGTGCCGAGACATTTAAGCTTTCCAAGCTTAAGGCCGGCGACTGCCTTGCTGATGTTGTAGGCCCCTTGGGAAATGCATCAGATCTTTGCTTTGAGGACATCGAAGAACTCAAGAAAAAGAAGATCGTTTTCATTGCCGGCGGCGTAGGCACAGCTCCTGTTTATCCTCAGGCTAAGTGGCTCAAAGAGCATGGCGTGGACTGTGATGTTATCATCGGTGCCAAGAACAAAGACCTGGTAATTCTTGAGGACAGATTCAAAGAGGTATGTAATCTTCATATCACTACTGATGATGGCTCCTACGGAAGATCGGGTATGGTTACGGTTGCTCTTCAGGACCTTTGGAATGAAGGCAACAAGTATGATCATTGCGTAGCTATCGGCCCTATGATCATGATGAAATTTGTATGCAAACTGACAAAAGAGCTGGGAATCCCCACTGTTGTCAGCATGAATCCTATTATGGTTGACGGAACCGGAATGTGCGGTGCCTGCCGTCTTACAGTTGACGGACAGGTTAAGTTCGCCTGCGTTGACGGACCTGAGTTTGACGGCCACAAGGTAGATTTTGACCAGGCCATGAATCGTATGAAGCTCTATAAGACAGAAGAGGGCAGACTTATGCTCAAGGCTCAGGAAGGCGACACACATCACGGCGGATGTGGCAATTGTTAAACAGGTGATCGATACGTTTAACAATCATGTTGGTAATCATTCTAAGATAGGAGAATAAATATGGATGGATTTGTAAGAGTTCCTGTCCGTGAACAGGATGCAAAAGTAAGAGCTACAAACTTCAAGGAAGTTTGTCTTGGATACAACAAAGAAGAAGCAGAAAAAGAAGCTGCAAGATGCCTTAATTGCCCGAATCCCAAATGTGTTGCCGGATGTCCCGTTTCCATCGATATTCCCGGATTCATTCAGCAGGTTAAGGAAGGCAATGTTGAAGCCGCTTACCAGGTTATCAGCAAGTCCAGTGCACTGCCTGCAGTATGTGGACGTGTCTGTCCTCAGGAGAGCCAGTGCGAAGGAAAGTGCGTCAGAGGAATCAAGGGTGATCCCGTTTCCATCGGTAAGCTTGAGAGATATGTTGCTGATTCAGCAAGAGAACTTGGAATCAAGCCTGAAGGCGCCAAGGAGAAGAAGGACAAGAAGGTTGCCGTAATAGGATCTGGTCCTTCCGGACTTACCTGTGCAGGAGACCTTGCAAAGATGGGCTATGACGTAACCATCTTCGAGGCACTTCATGAGGCCGGCGGCGTTCTGGTTTATGGTATTCCCGAGTTCCGTCTTCCCAAGGAAGATGTTGTTAAAAAGGAAATTGAGAACGTAAAGGCTCTTGGCGTAAAGCTTGAGACCGACGTTGTTATCGGAAAATCTGTTACTATAGATGAGCTTATGGAGAAGGAAGGCTTTGAAGCTGTATTTATCGGATCAGGCGCAGGACTTCCCAGATTCATGAACATCCCCGGTGAGCAGGCTATGGGTGTATTCTCAGCCAACGAGTATCTCACAAGAAGCAACCTCATGAAGGCTTTCGATGAGAACTCAACAACACCTATCATGAAGGCTAAAAAGTGCGTAGTTGTCGGCGGCGGAAACGTTGCTATGGACGCTGCAAGAACAGCTCTTCGTCTTGGCGCTGAGGTTCACGTAGTTTACAGACGTGGTGAGGAAGAACTTCCCGCACGTAAGGAAGAAGTTCACCATGCCAAGGAAGAAGGCATCATTTTTGACCTTCTTACCAACCCCGTAGAGATCCATGAGGATGAGAACGGATGGGTAAAGAGCATCACATGTATCAGAATGGAACTGGGCGAGCCCGATGAATCAGGCAGAAGAAGCCCTGTTGAGATCCCCGGATCCGAGTTTGAGATCGAGTGTGACGCAGTTATCATGTCACTGGGAACTTCACCCAACCCTCTTATCTCCTCAACAACAAAGGGTCTTGAGGTAAACAGAAGAAAATGTATCGTTGCCGAAGAGGCTAACGGACAGACTTCCAAGCCCGGCGTATTTGCCGGTGGAGATGCCGTTACAGGCGCAGCTACAGTTATCCTTGCCATGGGTGCAGGAAGAGCTGCCGCTAAGGGTATTGATGAGTATCTCTCAAATAAATAATCAGACAGTTAGTGAGGAATTTTTATATGTCTTTTGCAGTATTTACAGATGGTTCAGCAAACCTTCCCAAAAAGTTGCTGGAGGGGATTACACTTCTTCCCTGCGACTATGTTGTGAACGGTGAACCTGTTACATATCTTGGAGATGTTGATAGCTTTGATGCTCATCCTTTTTATGAGGGACTTAAGAAGGGCGATGTTGTCAAGACATCCCTCCTTAACACTCAGCTTTTCCTGACACATTTCACCCCGGTTCTTGAAGCCGGCCAGGATGTTATGTATGTTTCAATGAGTTCAGGCATAAGCGGAACTTATAACGCTGCTGTTGCAGCTGCACAAGAACTTATGGAGGAGTTTCCCGACAGATTTGTTCATATAGTTGATTCAAAGGGATGCGGATTTGGAACAGGGCTGCTTGTTCTTAAAGCTGCAAAGCTCAGCCGTGAAGGAATGAGCTGCAAAGAAGCTTCGAAGATCATTGATGATGCTGTACCTCATGCTTGTCAGTACTTTACCGTTGATGACCTGAATTTCCTTAAGAAGACAGGACGTGTAAGCGGAGTAACTGCTGCCATCGGAACAGTTCTCAATATCAAACCCATTCTTTTTGGTGACAGTACAGGACATATAGTTTCCTGTAGCAAGGTTCGCGGCAGGAAGAGTGCCATCAATGAGATCATAAAGAAGTATACCGAAAAGAGAATGGATACTGACGATGATGTTGTATTTATTTCTCACGGAGACTGCCTGGATGAAGCGAATACTCTGGCAGAACTTGTAAAAGAGGCAGACCCGGATGCCAAGGTAACCATCTGTCAACACGAGCCATTCTCAGGAGCTCATGTAGGCCCGGGAATGCTGGCATTGTTCTTCTGGGGAAAAGAACGATAAAGAATAATAGATATTTAGGCATAGCCTCGCAGCTAATTACAGCGGCGAGGCTATTTTTATGATATAATTATGAGGATTTGTTGGAGGAGAATTATGGAAAGACAGGAAAAGATAAAAATAGCGATCACAGCAGGAATAGCTGCGGTCATTCTTTTGATATTGGTACTGGTTCTGGCTCTTTCAGGCAGAAAGAACAATGATGAGGACAAACTTGCCGAAAACATTGCAGGCTACGCCGAAAGCGGAGCAGAAGACCAGGGAAAAGAAACAGATCCCTTAGTTAAGTCATCTGCAGAAGCATCAACCGAAGGATCCACCGAAGGTACTGCAGGTTCCTCGGAAAGCAATGACTCTTCAGTGGCTGCTACCCTTGAACCCGTATCCGAATATCTCGATGTGGCTAAGAATTCCGTTTCAGGAAACAGTTTCTATGCCACAAATCACGCTGTACTTAGAAACATATACAATGGCGTGCAGTATGACGTCTATGAACAGCTCAAGGAACTGTCAGGTTACTGGTCTGAAGGCAATATGGAGGCAGTAAGAGACCTTGTTCATTTGGAGCGCTTTGAGGCCATGACCTACTCACTGGAAGGAGGCAACAGTTTCTATTACTATGGTGAAATGGACAGTGAGAGCCTTCCCAACGGAACAGGTCTGGCAGTTTATGCCAATGATCAATATTATTACGGACAGTGGGTTAACGGTAAGAGGAGCGGAGACGGAACCTGGTTTTCCTTCTATCCAAGCTACAGCAGCTATGTTGTTACCGAGCACATGTACACCGGACAATGGGCAGATGATAAGCCAAACGGTAAAGGTCAGGAGCATTATGACTATAATCCTGAGCATATGAACACTGCAGATATTTATCTTCAGAACATCATCGGTGTATTTACAGACGGTATGTACAACGGCTCGATGTACGTCATCACTGTTGATAATGCCGGTAATACTACTGAGTGGGACGGCATCTGCAGCAGAGGCAAATGGGAGGCAGTAAGGAACGCCAGCCTCGACAAGAAAGGCAAGATACCTGTTCTTTCCGCAAGACTGAACAAGGACAATCATATATACATGACTGAGGAAGGTGCCACAGGCAACGGCGTATCCAACCTCATTTTCGGCGGAAGCAAAAGAGACTGATATAGGAGCATACAAGTGACCAGGATCAGCATTGTCTGTGTGGGCAAGATCAAAGAAAAATACTGGAATGATGCCATAGCAGAGTATTCCAAGAGACTCTCCAGATACTGTAAGCTGGAGATAATTGAAGTGGTGGATGAGAAAACTCCCGATAACGCTTCAGAGGCTCTTGAGGATCAGATCAAGAAGAAGGAAGCCGACAGGATTCTGAAATACATCGAGGATGGAGCGGCGGTCTGTGCTCTTGCCATAGAGGGCAAAAGATATACCTCTGAAGGTTTTTCTGAATTTATTGAGAATCTTGGTGTTCAGGGTGCAAGCCATATTCAGTTTGTCATCGGCGGCTCTTTGGGACTTCATGAATCAGTTATGAAAAAAGCGCAGTACAAGATCAGTTTTTCGGATATGACATTCCCTCATCAGATGATGAGAGTCATTTTGCTGGAACAGATCTACAGGGGATACCGTATAATGACCGGTGAGCCTTATCATAAATAAAACGGGGATTATTGAATGAGTGAGATAACAGAACTTACGCTATCTCTGTCGGCCGAGGACCAGAAGAATATTTTCGGCGGCAACGACAGTTATATCCGCAAGATTGAAAAAAGTTTTAGGGTAGAGATAATCGACAGAAACGGACAGCTGCATATCATCGGAAGCAGGGAAGATGCGGATAATGCTGCAGGTATATTAAGAGAACTGGTTCAGCTTTCAAGACGGGGGTCAGCAATAGAGGAACAGAACGTGGATTATGCCATTTTCCTGAAGAAGGAGAATGGTGAGAAGCCCGCTGTAAAAAGGGAGAAGGAAAACGACAACGTACTTGTTGATATTGACAGGGATGTGATCTGCCATACCATTTCCGGAAAGCCCATCAAGCCCAAGACCCTTGGGCAAAAGAAATATATAGACGCCATACGTAACAACATGATCGTATTTGGTCTGGGACCTGCGGGAACCGGTAAGACATATCTTGCCATGGCTATGGCAATAACCGCTTTTCAACGGGAAGAGGTCAGCAGGATCATTTTAACAAGGCCCGCCATTGAAGCCGGAGAGAAGCTTGGCTTTTTGCCGGGCGACCTTCAGAGCAAGGTTGATCCGTATTTGAGGCCTCTCTATGATGCCCTTTATCAGATCATGGGAACCGAGAACTTCATCAAGAATATGGAAAAAGGGCTTATAGAGGTTGCGCCCCTTGCATACATGAGGGGAAGAACCCTTGATAATGCCTTTATCATTCTGGATGAGGCTCAGAATACAACTCCCGCTCAGATGAAGATGTTTTTGACCAGAGTAGGATTCGGTTCCAAGGTTATCATCACAGGTGACGCCACCCAGAAGGACCTTGCTCCCGATGTAAAATCAGGACTTGATGTTGCGAAGGCAGTACTCAAGGACATTGATGAGATTCAGTTTATCAATCTTACCAGTGCGGATGTTGTAAGACATCCTCTGGTTCAGAAGATCGTTAAGGCTTATGAGGACTTTGAGAAGAAGTCTGTTAATAAGCAGAATAGAAAATCCATACAAAAACTGGAGAGACGTTCCGGAAATGGAAAATGAAAAATCTTCCCTGGGGAAAGTTAAAATATTATATGGTGTGATGTTTGTGTTCACCGGGCTGATGGTTTTCGGAATGTCTTTTGCCATGGGGAAAAGCTACGAGGCTATCCTCAGAAATACCATTGTATCCCTTGTGATTGCGGGCACTGTTATTTTCATGCTGCTGGATGCCATATCCAGAGGCAGGGAGGCTATGTCCTACGATAACTTTTACAGGAAGAACAGATTTGGCGTGGTCTTCATGATCATGGTGATCCTGTCATGTCTCTTTTCCCTGGTTCCCAACGCCTTCTGGCCCTATATGTCACTGTTCGTTATCCTGGCATTGTTCTCCAATACGGAGATAGGGCTTGCTTCAGGGATTGGATTTGTGATCATCACGGTGATGCTTGAGGAAAACGGCGATGCGGGAGAACTGTTCATGTATGTCGTTGCCGGTATTGTGGCGGTGGCTCTTTTCAGGGATCTGAAGGAAAATACCTCCATCGGACTTCCGGTGTTCATATCTCTTTTGATGCAGGCGGTCCTTCTTATGGCATTTAATGTGCTGTTCCAGAACAGGACTTTTTCCATCAATATCCTGATCCTGCCGGTTCTGAACCTGATGCTGAATCTCATAATACTTCTGGTATTCTTAAATATTTTTGGAGTTTACGTTATTCGAAAATCCAACGATGTTTACATGGATATCAACGATGCCGAGTATCCGCTGCTTGTAAGTCTTAAGGAAAAAGACAAGGATGAGTACTTCAGGGCAATCCATACCGCGTACCTTGCTGAGCGAATAGCCATGGGACTTGGCTATAATGCCAGGGCTATCAAGACCTGCTCCTATTATCACAGGATAGGAATTCTGGATGGCGGTCTCAAGTGGGCAGATATGGAGCATTACTATCTGGAGAACAATTTCCCGGAGGAAGCCGTGGAGTTCCTTCATGAATATCTTGAACCCGTAAAGGGTAAAGCCAAGAGCAGAGAGGCTCTTGCGGTTCAGCTTTCCGAGACGGTTATTGCCTCAATAATGTATCTGGTTCGCCAGAACAAAGAGGTGAAGATAGATTACGACAAGCTCATTGACGATCTGTTCGACAAGAAAGAAAAAGAAGGAGAGCTGAAAAACTACGGCGTAACCTTCTACGAATACGATCAGATGAGAAAGATTCTTAAGAAAGAGAAACTGTATTATGACTTTTTACGTTGAGAATGAAGTTGATGCCGAATTTGATTTTGATATAGAAGAGCTCTGCAAGCTTGTGGGTGATGAGGTCATGAGGTCCGAGGGATGCAAGGAGGACCTTGAAGTGTCGCTTATCATAACCGATGATGAGGGGATAAGGCAGATGAACAGTGAATTCCGTCAGATAGATAAGCCTACTGACGTATTGTCTTTTCCCAATGTAAGCTATGAGACTCCTGGAGACTTTACCGTTATGGAAGGGGCTCAGAGAGTGGATCTTTTAGATCCCGACACAGACAAGATCATGTTTGGTGATATAGTTATAAATGAGAACCGTGTAAGAAGCCAGGCTTTGGAATACGGACACAGCGAAAAGAGGGAATTCGCGTTTCTTCTGGCTCACAGCCTTTTGCATCTTTGCGGATATGACCACATGGAGCCGGAGGAGGCAAAGGTCATGGAGGACAAGCAGGAGGGCATCTTAAATACACTGGGTATAACAAGAGACTGAATTTTGTTTGGGGAATATATAAAATGGGGAGAACGTCGAAATGAAGACGTATACAGAAAGTAACAGGATAAGGCCGCATATTCTTACGGCTTCCGTATACTGGGCAATCGCATTGCTGATGGCCTTTTGCATTATCGCACACAGGATCTACGGAGAAAAAGGCTCCTATTTTACAGCGGGGGCATTTGGATTCTTTGGATTTTTCTATACAGGACTGGTACTTGCCTGCCAGAAGGCAGTTTATATCATGGTAAGGCTAAGAGCCAGAAGATCGCAGTATCTCAATGCCGAGACCAATATGCACAGGTCCCTGAATATCTTTGGCGCAGCTGGAGTTATTCTGGGAATTCTGCTGGCGGCACTAAGCTACAGGATTGCGGGATTTCTTTTCCATGGGGAAAGAGGCTTCTTCCAGCTGATAATTGTTGCGGTATGCGGCGCGCTTATGGGCGTACAGGGAGTTCTTAGAGGATACCTGCAGGGAATAGGATATACGAAGCCTATTCTTATCGCAGACCTTCTGGTTGCTCTGGTTTCCGGAATTACCGGAACTGTGGCTACGATATTCCTTTACAGCTACGGACTTAAGGTCAATGACCTGTTTCATGTGGACGAGTACAGCGCGGTTTATGGATCTGTGGGAGTTATGCTGGGGCTTCTGGCCGGAACTCTTACAGGACTTATACAGATTCTGATCAGCTATCATATCAGAAAAGCTGAAATAAAGGACGTTGTAAAGAGCGGCGCTCCAAGATACCTTGACAACAAAAATGATGTCATCGCAGGAGTACGGGTTATCCTGCTTTTATATGTTACTGCCGCTGTGGCACTTATTGTGGATGAGGTATACTTTGTGCTTCATTCGGTGAGGGTCCATCCCGATGGAGATTTCATGTCCAACTTCGGGAGCTATTTCGGAAGGGGCATTTGCCTTGTGGCTCTCTTTACGGTGCTTTGCTGCATTCCCTTTATCAAATCCTGGAACAGGGTGATGGCAAGGGTTGAGCGAGATGAGTATGAGGGAGCGAGGGAGAGACTGAAGAAGCTGATCCGTTTCTCGGGAATGCTGGTTATCCCGGTTGGGATATTTATGCTGGCAATCCCTCAGACTTTGCAGATCACAATCTACGGTAAAAGTAATGAACTGGCCAACACCTTTACAATGGTCAGCGGCGTTCTTGTGATCGTATGCGCTGTTGGAATGTTCTTTTCCTGGTTCCTTAATCATATGGGAAGATCGATCCTTATACTTCTCAATGTAGGAGTGGGATGGGGAGTTCACGCCGCAGGACTGTTTGTTTTTGTTACCCTTCTTGATCTTGGGATTTACGGAATACAGATGGCAACCCTGGTGGCAGTTGTGATATATGACCTTATGTGTACAGTGATCACCTTTAAGATGCTCAAACTTAAAGTGAGTACGCTGAAGGTGTGGACTACATCGCTGCTTTCTTCTGCAGCTGCAGGGTTTGTGATTTTTCTTTTGAATATGCTTCTGACCAATCTCATCGGAGAGGTACTGACGTTTATACTTTGCGTGGTTGTGTTCTTTGTAATATACATGCTGATCATGATCGTGACCGGCGGTATCAGAAAGCATGAGCTTGGTTCAATTCCGCTTGGTGGTCTGTTTAAGGGCTTTGCCGCTATGGTGCAGCCTTCGAGATTAGATGAGGAGTAAATGGCTAAGAAGATTATAATCGCTGGCGGAGGCGCTTCGGGTATGTGTGCCGCGATATATGCGGCCCGCAACGGCGCCAACGTCACAATAATTGAAAAGAATAATGTCCTTGGTAAGAAACTCTCAATGACGGGAAACGGCAGATGCAACCTGACAAATCTCGACATGAGAGAGGACTGTTTTAATGCTGCTGCAAGAACCAGAATGAAAGACTGGCTTGCAGCTTTTGGCGCTACAGAGGTAATAAGGTTTTTTGGGTCTCTGGGAGTTGTGGTAAGAAGCGAAGACGGTTATATCTATCCGGCTTCCGGCCAGGCCACCACTGTTGTGACTGCGCTTTGCGACGAGATAAGAAGGCTCGGTGTTACGGTTGTTTACGAACAGCAGGTTAAGAGGATTGAAGTGAAGGATGACGGTGCAAAGGCTGATGGCGACGGATCCGGTGCTGAAACGGGCGCGCGTTATGGCGGACGGTATGTTGTCGTTACCGATAAGGACAGATTTGATGGCGACGCTATTATTATGGCTACAGGTTCTTTATCAGGGCCGAAGACCACCATGTCAACAGGGGATGGCTATTACATCTGCAAGCAGCTTGGGATGAGCATCAAGGATACGTACCCTGCGCTGGTTGGCTTTAAATGCGATAGAGAAGACGGACTTCCCGCAGCCGGTGTGAGGAGCATGGCCAATGTTTCTTTTTACCTGGGAACAGAGGAACTCGCCAGGGAATACGGTGAAGTCCAGATAACGCCTGAGGGGATTTCGGGAATCCCGGTTATGCAGGCCTCAAGGGAAGTGATAAAGCTTGTTTCCGAGAAAAAGCCTGTTTATGCGGAGGTGGATTTTTTCCCGGACTATGATGATAAGGCGTTTACGGATCTCAAGCAGGATATGATGAGATTTCTTGATACGAGGACTTTGGAAGAATTTCTTCAGGGCTTTGGAAACAGCAATATAAATGAGCTGGTGTTGTCCCGCATGAAGCTCGGTAAGGGCATGAAGATGAAGAATATTTCGCCCTCCATGGCAGAGTGTATTCTGGATAGCTATCGAAAGCTCAGGTTCAGGATTGTTGACTGCAATGGCTATCAGGCTTCCCAGGTTACAACAGGTGGTGTGAGTCTTGGAGATATCGGCGACCGTTTTGCCTATGTGAAAGATGAGGGCATCTATTGTATTGGCGAACTAGTGGATGTTGACGGCAGATGCGGTGGGTACAATCTGCAGTGGGCCTTTATGAGCGGCAGCATCGCCGGCACTGCGGCATCAATGTAAGAAATGAAGATGCGTGTCTCACCTATAGGTAGTACCTTACAAAGAACAGGATATTATATGATAAGAATCAACCAGATTAAGATTCCAATTGAAATAAATAATAGATCCCATGATGATTCTGGGATGAAATATAATGAGGCAGCTGAGGCTAAGCTTTATTACGTACTCAGGAAAAAAGCTGCGAAGATACTGCGCATCGATGCAGGGCAGATTGGAAGTCTTGAGATCGTAAAGCATTCGATTGATGCCAGGAAAAAGCCTGAGCTTTACGATGTGTATGTGATTGATGTGTCTTTGCGTGGAGCCGAGGGAGGAAAAGAAGCTCAGATCGTTAAAAAGTGCAGAGACAGGAATGTCTCCGTAGTTGAAGAGAAGAAATACGATTTCAGAGAGAAAGTCGAAAAGCTTGCCGGAAATAGGGACGCCGGTAAATTCGAGACCGGTAATGCAGCTATCGGCACATCCAAAGCCGGGAAGATTGTAATCGTCGGCGCGGGGCCTGCGGGACTCTTCTGCGGTTATGAACTGGCAAAGCACGGTTATAAGCCCATCATTATCGAGCGCGGCGCGGATGTAGATAAGAGAAGCAAGATAGTTGAAAAATTCTGGGAGAGCGGACAGCTGGACCTTAAGACCAATGTGCAGTTCGGTGAAGGCGGAGCCGGTACGTTCTCTGACGGCAAGCTTAATACCATGGTAAAGGACAAAGAGGGAAGAGGCGCAGAGGCGCTGAAGATCTTTGTTGAGAATGGTGCGCCGGAGCGCATTAAGTACGAGTCCAAGCCTCATATCGGAACCGACATCCTCAAAAGTGTCGTAAAGAATATCAGAAACGAGATAATAGATTGCGGAGGACAGGTTCTTTTTGAAACACAGCTGACAGAGCTGGTCACAGACGCAGATGGAAGGATCGCAGCTGTAAAAGCAAATAACGAGTCTGTAATAGAATGTGACGCGGCGGTCCTTGCCATAGGCCACAGCGCCCGGGACACCTTTGCGATGCTCAAGGAAAAGCAGGTCGACATGCAGCCAAAGCCCTTTGCGGTAGGATTTAGAGTTGAGCATCCCCAGAGTCTAATCAATAAGTCCCAGTACGGAGTTGATGCACCGGAGATTCTTCCTGCGGCGCCCTATAAGCTCACCACCACTACAGGGGCGGGAAGAGGAGTTTACTCCTTCTGCATGTGCCCCGGAGGATATGTGGTTAACGCATCTTCCGAGGAGGGAAGGCTTTGCGTCAACGGAATGAGCTACAGTAAAAGAGACGGCAAAAACGCCAACTCAGCCATCATAATAACCGTAGATCCCAAGGACTTTGGCTCCGATGATGTTCTTGCCGGAGTGGAGTTCCAAAGGAAGCTTGAGAAAAAAGCCTTCGACCTGGCCAAGGGTAAGATCCCCGTTGAGTACTATGGAGATTTCAAGAAGGCATTTGGATCATTGAATTCAAACCAAGATAGTAGCAGTAATATCGGTGATTCCTTCACGCCTCAAATGAAGGGAGCTTATGAATTTGCAGCTGTCCACGAGATCCTTCCAAACGACCTCAACGAAGCCTTTGTTGAAGGAATGGAGAACTTCGGCCGCACCATAAAAGGATATAATGATGATCACGCCCTGGTTTCCGGAGTGGAGAGCAGAACCTCTTCTCCTGTAAGGATAAACAGAGGCGACGACGGCCAGTCGTTGAACATTAAGGGACTTTTCCCCTGCGGAGAAGGCGCCGGATACGCAGGCGGAATCATGTCTGCGGCAATGGATGGCATCCGCACCGCCGAACTGGTGGCTGCGCAGCTGGGCTAATAGGTTGCTAAAAGATTTGTGGCCTTAAGCCATTTGATCAGGTAAATATTTAACAGATATACATATACAAGGAGTCCAAACCATGTCTACACAGGACGCGGTAAAAGAAAAATCAAAAAGTAAGATCAAGGAACCAAGGCAGTACAACGTTGTCATGCACAATGACGATTTCACCACCATGGATTTTGTGGTGGAGGTTCTTGTTGATATTTTCCATAAGGATGAAGTGACGGCACAGGCCATAATGCTGAACGTTCACAAGAAGGGCAAGGCTGTTGTGGGTAAGTACCCCTACGACATCGCAAACACCAAAGTCAATGCAGCCCTTTCACGGGCCAAGAGCCAGGGATTTCCCTTCCGCATGACGGTGGAGGAAGCATAAGCCGGGGACTCCCCTTCCACATGACAGTGGAAGAGGCATAAGAAAGAGCCAAGCCCCAAGTGCCACAAAGACTATCCGGGAGACCATAACATGAAGCTTTCAGAGAATACCGCGCAGATTCTGCAGGAAACTGTGGAATATGCCCGTGAGAACAATTATGAATACGTTACGCCAGAGATGCTGCTTCTTTTCATAATGCAGGATGAGACCTTTGCGGAGGCTTTCTATTACTGCGGCGGAGACGGCACCATTCTGGCTTC
Organism: Butyrivibrio sp. FCS014; assembly: GCF_000526935.1. GTDB lineage: Bacteria > Bacillota > Clostridia > Lachnospirales > Lachnospiraceae > Butyrivibrio. The sequence goes on from NZ_JAHA01000003.1 coordinate 356,303, forward strand.
GCAGCTGAACGCCTATATCTCTGACTATATCGAGAAGACTCAGGGAAAAGAGCCGGAGCTTTCAGCGGGGCTTAATTTCGTGCTGGCCTTTGCCGGGCAAAGCGCCTACAGCAGCGGCAACGAGGAGATAAATGTAAGGCATCTTGTTCATGCCATCTGGAATCTGGATGAGAGCTATGCCAAGTACTATCTGGAACAGCAGCTTTCTGAGGCGGATCTTTTACAGGAGATGGCCAATATAGAAGATGCCGCAGGCGAGGAGGACGGATACGAAATGCCCTTTGGCAATGAGGAAATGTCTGATGGTGAGGGCGGACATCCCTCAGGTCACAGAAATCAGGAAGACAACTGGAAGCTTTACGCTCCATGCCTCAATGATACGCTTAAAGATGTAAATCCTCTGATAGGAAGGCAGGCAGAGTTGGAGCGGACAATTCAGATCCTCTGCAGGAAGGACAAGAACAATCCCCTTCATATTGGAGAACCCGGTGTTGGCAAAACTGCCATTACCTACGGCCTTGTTGAGCTTCTTAAGAAGGATGAGGTTCCGGACGCCATTAAGGGAGCTAAGGTATTTGCCCTTGACCTTGGCGGTATGCTGGCTGGAACCCAGTACAGAGGCGACTTTGAAAAGAGATTTAAGAAGGTGCTTTCCGAGATCGGTAAAGAGGAAAGGCCCATCATTTATATCGACGAGATCCACAATTTATCAGGAGCAGGAGCGGTTGGAGAAGGCTCTTTTGACGCATCAAATATGTTAAAGCCTTATCTGTCTGACGGGCATATCAGGTTCATAGGCGCCACCACCTTCGAGGAGTACAAAAAATACTTCGAGAAAAACAAGAGCCTCATAAGGCGCTTCCAGAATGTTGAGATCAAGGAGCCCACTGAGGAGGAGAGCGTGAAGATCCTCGAGGGGCTTAGGGAGAAGTACGAGACCTACCACGGCGTCAAGTATGATAAGGGCGTTCTTGAATACGCTGTTAAGATGAGCAGCAAGTATATCAACGAGAGATTCCTTCCCGACAAGGCTATCGATATCATCGATGAAGCCGGATCCTACAGGAAGCTCCATATGCTAAAGGGCAAGACCCAGACCGTTGACAAGGACGTTATTAACGAGATCCTCACCAAGATCTGTCGTGTGCCCATCGAGACTGTTGAAACCGATGATATGGCGGGACTGGCTACTTTGGAGGAACGTCTTAAGAAGCTTATCTTCGGACAGGACGAGGCGGTAAGCCAGGTGGTTAACGCCGTGAAATTCTCAAAGGCCGGACTTATCGAGGATGGCAAGCCTTTAGCGAGCCTTCTTTTCGTCGGCCCCACAGGTGTCGGCAAGACCGAGATAGCACGGTGCCTGGCAAAAGAGCTGGGATCGAAGCTCATACGTTTTGATATGAGTGAGTACGGAGAAAAGCACGCAGTGGCCAAGCTCATCGGCTCTCCCGCCGGATACGTGGGATATGAGGAAGGCGGCATACTGACTGAGGCCATAAGAAAGAGCCCGTCCTCTGTGCTTCTTCTTGATGAGATTGAAAAAGCCCATCCGGACATTTTTAACGTGCTATTGCAGGTGATGGATTATGCGACGCTGACCGATAACCAGGGCAGAAAGGCGGATTTCAGGAACGTGATCGTTATCATGACTTCCAACGCCGGTGCCAATAAGCTGGGAAAGAGCGGCATAGGTTTTGTAAGCGAGAAGCAGGACAACGGAGCTCTTATGGATGCTGTAAAGCAGACCTTCCAGCCTGAGTTCAGGAACCGTCTTACCAAGATTGTTGCCTTTAACAGCATGGATGAGGAAGTGGCAAGACTTGTAGTTGACAAGAAGCTTTCCGAGATGGCACTGCAGCTTAAGGCCAGGAACATTACCGTTAAGGCAGATAAGAAGGCAAAAGAGCTGGTGAAGGTAAGAGGTATCAGTCAGGAATTCGGTGCCCGAGAAGTGGACCGTGTCATCAGAAATGATATTAAGCCTTTGTTTGTGGATGATATTCTCTTTGGCAGTCTTAAGAATGGCGGCAATATCACCATTACCGTCAGAGACGGTGAGTTCTCCATAACCACTGCCGGCAGATAAAAGAGGTTTTTCCTTATGCCTGTTTATAAACTGGATGAAAACGAAATATTTTTTCCCAAACCTTCTCTTGCGGAGGAGGACGGACTTCTTGCGGTGGGCGGGGATCTAAGCCTTGAGAGGCTGGTGTTTGCCTACAGCAACGGGATTTTTCCCTGGTACAACAAAGGTCAGCCCATCATGTGGTGGTGCCCCAGAGAGAGGTTTATAATAAGACCGGACAGGATCCACATTTCTCATTCCATGAAAAAGTTTATTAAAAAGCATGAGATCGGCTTTGAGATAAACAGGGACTTCGCGGATACAATGCACAGATGCAGGATCAAAAGGGAATTTAACGAGGGAACCTGGATCACGGACGAAATGGAAAAGGCCTATTGTAACCTTTGCGACAATAATCTGGCTCTTTCCCTGGACGCATTTATTGACGGCAAGCTGGCCGGCGGGCTGTACGGAGTAAGTCTTGGAAGGTGCTTCTTTGGAGAGAGCATGTATTCGGAAATGGAGAATGGCTCCAAGCTGGCGCTGATATTTCTTGCAAAAGTCCTTGAGGAGAACGGCTATGTCTTTATCGACTGCCAGTTTCACACCGATCATCTGGAGAGCATGGGCGGCGAATATATAACCTATGAGGAGTATAAAAGTCTCATTGATATTGGGCTTGATACAAACAAATAATTATTTCGGGGGAGCGTAAAAATGGCATACTTACAGGTAAGCTACTTATCGAAAGCGTTGTACAGAGAGGTTCCGCTTAATGTGATACTTCCTGCGGACAAGCTGGATTTTGAGACGCTTAAGTACTCCATGAAGGAGGGACAGAAGTTTAAGACACTGTATCTTTTACACGGGCTTCTTGGAAATTACACCGACTGGGTGAACTTTACCAGGATCCAGAGATGGGCAGAGGAGAAGAACCTTGCTGTGATCATGCCTTCCGGGGACAACGCATTCTACGTTGACGGCGCAAGGGGCGGAAGTGACTACGGAATCTTCACGGGAGAGGAGCTTGTGGAAGTTACAAGAAAAATGTTCCCTCTTTCTGACAAAAGAGAGGATACCTTCATTGCAGGCCTTTCCATGGGCGGATTCGGAGCCATAAGGAACGGCATTAAGTACAGCAATACCTTCAGTCATGTGGCCGGACTTTCTTCGGCTATACATATTTTTGATGAGAATATTGCCCATCTTGAGGCGGAGCATCACATTTTCGGAAACTTTGAAGAAAGTGCAAAGACTGATATGAACCCGAGGGTATGCATGGAGAACCTGATAAGTGAAGGAAGACCCATGCCAAAGTTCTATATGTCCTGCGGAACAGTGGATGATCTTTACGATGCCAACGTAAGATTCAGGGATTACCTTAAAGAGAAGGGCGCTGATGTTGTCTGGTTTGAAGAAGAAGCCGGACACGAGTGGGAATTCTGGGACAGAGAGATCAAGAAGGTTCTGGATTGGCTTCCCCTTGAGGAAAAGAGCATGGGCGTCAGCAGCGGCAATGTTAAGAAATGACGGATAATGTAATGACTAAAGACGACATACGAAAACAGATTCTGGCAAAAAGAGACAGCTATACTGAGGCAGAAACAGAAGAAAAAAGCAGGAAGATATTTGAAATCCTCACAGGCATAAGGGAGTACCAAAACGCAACAGATGTACTGATCTATGCGTCAACAAGGTCCGAGGTGGCTACAGACGATATAATCCTTGACTGCCTGTCGGAAGGGAAAAGAGTCTTTTGCCCGAAGGTTACGGACAGGAAGGCCTCTGAAATGAAGTTTGTCCGGATCTATTCACCGGAGGACCTTAAGGAAGGGTACTTTGGGATAAGAGAACCGGAGATAGGACCTGACAGCGAAATCTATGGTGAGGCCTGTCCAAAATCTGCAGGAAAGCTGCATGCGGCGTCAGTAGACGCTGACCGGGAAGCCGATGTTTCTTTTCCCCTGATGATCATGCCCGGAGTTGCCTTTGACAGAAAGATGGGCCGCATAGGCTACGGCGGCGGATTTTACGACAGATATCTTGCAAAGAATAAGGAGATTCCGACTATTGCGCTGTGCTTTGATTGTCAGATTTATGAAGGCAGGCTTCCGTTGGAGCCGGAAGATTTAAGACCCGACAGTATCATAACCTGCAACGAGATTATCGGTGCCGGGGAAGATGAGTCTCAGATAGATTAACAGGGAGTTTGAATTGGGAAGAAAAAGACGGGATACAATAGAATTCAGATTTTATGAGATACCTCAGGGGCAGAGCTGTCTGGCCCTTCTTGGCGAGCGATGGATCATGGTTTACGGCCGGGATGACAAGTATCTTCATTTCCATAATCTCTTTGAGGTTGGTTATTGCAGAAACGGAGGCGGTGATCTGATTCTGGATGAGAAGACCGTTAAGTACAGAGGCGGTATGCTTTCTGTAATACCTGCCAATTTTCCGCATACAACCTACAGCACGGATACTAATTTCTGGGAGTATATCTTCTTTGATGCGGACGCGGTTGTGAGGCAGCTTTTTCCTGACAATCCCACGCAGCAAAGAGAAGCTGTCAATATAATCAACAAAAGAGCGGACATATTTGATCAGGCCCAGCATCCTGAGATGGCGGAACTCATAAAGCGGATAATGGAGGAGATGAGGGACAAGAATCCCTATTATGTTGAGACCACCAAGAATCTGCTAAAGGCTTTTGTACTGATGCTTATCAGGTTCCAGGAGTCAAAGGACGACGAAAACGAAAACAGGGAAGAACGCGGGGATAAGGCTATCCTGATGAACATCAGGCCTGCGCTGGAATATATAGACAGCCATTTTGCCGAGCCCATTAAGGCATCAGAGCTTGCCGAGTGCTGCAATATGAGTGAGACCAATTTCAGGAGGGTTTTCCAGGAAGGTGTAAACATGACACCTATGGACTATGTGAACCTGGTGAGGGTTCAGATGGCCAGTGAGATCCTGAGTAAGACAGACCACTCAATGGAAGTAGTTGCGGCGGAATGCGGCTTTACCACGTTTTCTACCTTTAACCGAAATTTCAGAAAGTACCTTAATACCAGTCCCTATCAGTTCAAAAAGAACAAGCAGAACTATGTAAACAAATTATTGGACTACAGGATAAATGCACTTAAAGGATGGTGAATACTAATTGACGAATTCGTAAATTTCTTAAACGTTTTCGTTCACATTTTAGACATATTTGGTTGAAAATGCTCATTTTAGGATAAAAAATGAGCATTTTTTTATTTTTGCTTTGTTATAATGTACATATAACCGAGGCGGAAATAAATAATTTCCGTCAAAATGTCTAAGTTTTTAGGGAGGGTAAAAACTAATGAAAAGAAAATTATTATCAATGGTTCTTGCTTCAGCAATGACAGCTACAATGCTTGCCGGATGCGGAAGCGCAGCAGAGACAACAGCACCTGCAGCTACAGAGTCAGCTGATGCTACACAGGCAGAAGCACCTGCAGCAACTGAGGCAGAGGCACCTGCAACAGCAGACGTTGCTTCAGAGGGTGAGCATGAGCTTTCAGTTTATGCATGGGATAAGAACTTCAACATCCCTGCACTTGAGGCTGCTGAGAAGGCTTACCAGACTGTAGATCCTGATTTCAAGCTGAACATCGTTGAGCAGTCTGCTTCATCTGACGTTGAGAATGCAATCACACTTGCAGCTTCTTCAGGAGATTACTCACAGCTTCCTGATATCGTTCTTTTCCAGGATCACTACATTCAGAACTATGTTCTCAACTATCCCGATGCATGGGTTGACCTTGAGGATGCAGGAATCGACTGGAGCGATTTCGGTGCTGAGAAGCTTTCATATTCAACAGTTAACGGCAAGCACTACGGTGCACCCGTTGATAACGGAACAGCAATCTTTGCATATCGTACAGATATCCTTGAAGAGTGCGGATACACACTTGATGATGTAACAGGTATCACATGGGATCGTTGGCTTGAGATCGGCCGTGATGTAAAGGCTAAGACAGGCAAGTACCTTGTTTCCATGGACCACAACGGAGATGACCTTCCTTACATGATGATGCAGGCTGAAGGCAAGTCACAGTGGAAGGACGGAGCTCCTAACTTCGTTAACAACGAAGAGCTTAAGGCCATCCTCAATGTTATCATCACAGGCGCTAAGGACGGCGTTATCTACCTTTGCAACGACTGGTCAGAGTACACAGATACATCAATCATCGGCGACCAGGTTGCAGGCGTATTCAACGGTAACTGGATCATTCCTACAATGAAGCAGGTTGCTGAAAACAGCGGTAAGTGGGCAATCACATCAGCTCCTACACTTACAGGTAAAGAAGGCTATGCTGCAAACGGCGGTTCTTCACTCTATGTAACAAGCAACTGCTCAAAGCCTGAGCTTGCTAAGGCATTCCTTGCTTACACCTTCGGCGGCGGAGAAGGCGCTATGAGCACATACGATGATTCACTTCGTAACGGTGGTGTTATCGGAACATGTATCTCAGCTTCCAAGTCTGATGTTTACCAGGAAGGCGTTGACTTCTTCAATGGCCAGTCAGTATATGCTGACATCGTAGCTATGGGTGCAAACGTTCCTGTTGTAGAGCAGAACGATTTCCACTACACAGCACGTACACAGATCGGCGCAGCTATCACAAACGTAATCAACGGATCAGACCTTGATACAGAGCTTCAGAACGCAGAAGATCAGGTTAAGTTCGAGATGGGACTGTAATCACTTGGTGAGGTCTTAGTATTCCAATGGGGAACCGGAGTTCCGGTTCCCCATATTTTAAAGAAACAACAAAGTGTTAAGGTATAAAAGAGATTTTAAAGGGGTACAACTATGGAAAAGAAAAAAACTATGGGGCTTTTAGCCAAGCAGAAGGCTGCCGGCTGGCTCTTCCTGGTTCTTGCATCAGCAATGATCATAGTTATGAGCTTTTATCCTATGGTAAGGGCTCTTATAACTTCATTTAAGACCGGTTCATCAGCCAACATGGTTTGGGCGGATCCAATTAACTACAACTATAAGCGCATGTTCCAGGACAAAATGTTTATGAAATCGGTGGGCAACACCTTCCTGTATCTTATAATCCAGGTTCCCATCATGCTGATCCTGGCAATTCTTCTTGCTCAGCTTCTTAACAATAAGGATCTTAAATTCCGCGGACTTTTCCGTACGATGATCTTTCTTCCCTGCGCTGTATCACTTGTTTCCTATGCGCTTATCTTCAAGAGCTTATTTGCAACTCAGGGACTTATCAATTCAATCCTAATGAAAGCACACATAATTTCAGACAATATCAACTGGCTCGGAACCACATCCACAGCGAGAATAGTTATCATCATCGCCCTTATCTGGAGATGGACGGGATATAACATGGTCTTTTATCTCGCAGGATTACAGAACATAGAATACTCTGTATATGAGGCAGCCAAGATTGATGGTGCCAACGGCTGGAAGACCTTCTGGTATGTTACAGTACCGCTTCTTCGTCCCGTTATCATCATGACCTTCATCATGTCCATCAACGGAACACTGCAGCTGTTTGATGAGTCCGTGAACCTGACAAACGGCGGACCTGCAAACACCACCATCACAATGTCTCATTACATTTACAATAACTCCTTTGGTCAGGGTGTCGCTAACTTCGGTTATGCATCAGCTATGTCATTCTTCGTATTTATTCTTGTTGCCATACTGGCAGCCATCAATCTGAAAGTAGGTGATACACGTGACTAAGAATAAAAAAATCAAAAATTCAAGCGCTATTCAGAAAAGACTCATACCTACATACATTTTTTTGACCATAGCATCTATTTTCTCCGTGTTCCCTCTGTACTGGATGGTAACAGCGGCAACCAATGCTACGGTAGATGTATCAAGGGGTAAGATCTGGTTTGGCACACATATGATCGAGAACTTCAACAATCTCGTTGCCAACACCAATCTGTGGAAATCCTTTGGAAACTCATGCCTGTATTCAACGGCGCAGACACTTCTTTGTATCTTTGTCTGCTCACTGGCAGGCTATGGCTTTGAGCTTTATCACGACAAGGGAAAAGACATATTGTTTGCGATACTTCTTATGGCTATGATGATCCCGGGTGTGGCTACCATGATACCTCTTTTCACCATGATGAGTAAGTTCCATTTCCTCAACACGGTATGGGGCTTCGTACTTCCCGGTATCTCTACACCGTTTATGATCATGATGTTCAGACAGAATTCCAGAAACTTCCCGCCGGATATCATGGAGGCGGCAAGAATTGACGGACTTTCCGAGCTGATGATCTTTTTCCGCATGTACATGCCTGTTATGAAGTCTACTTATGCAGCAGCTGCAGTTATTATTTTCATGAACTCCTGGAACGCCTACATGTGGCCCAGAGTCGTAATGACCGATAACAGAGCACAGACAATGCCTATGCTTATTGCCAACCTTGCAGGTGGATACACTATTGACTACGGTATGCTGATGATGGGCGTTTTATTCTGCTCACTGCCTACCATGTTTGTATTCTTCGTACTTCAGAAGCAGTTTGCCGAAGGTATTACAGGATCTGTTAAATAATGATCGTGGGAGAGGGTTATGGAGAAATTTATTTATGAAATAGTAAAAGATCCGACTGTATTTGCGCAGAACAGACTTCCCGCGCATTCGGATCATGTTGCCTATAGATCCATGGAGGAGATGGATTTTGGGCAGTCAGGCTACAGACTCAGCCTTAACGGAGCCTGGCATTTCCACTACGCCAGGAACTTTGATGAAGCTCCCGAAGGCTTTTACGAAAAAGATTATGATGTATCAGGTTGGGACAGGATAAGTGTCCCTTCCCACATTCAGATGGCTGGATACGACAAGCCTCAGTACGTGAATATCCAGTATCCCTGGGACGGAAAAGAGGCTCTGACTCCGCCGCAGATACCTACAGCCTTTAATCCCGTGGCGGATTATGTAAAGTTCTTTTCCCTTCCTTCAGACTTTAAGGGGGACAAGGTGTGCATTTCCTTCCAGGGAGTGGAGAGCGGATTTGCACTCTGGCTCAACGGGGAATATGTGGGTTACAGCGAGAACTCTTTTGACCCGGCGGAGTTTGATCTTACGGATAAGCTGATAAAGGGCGAGAACAAGCTGGCTGTTCGTGTATTCAAGTGGACACCCTCCAGCTGGTGCGAGGACCAGGACTTCTTCAGATTCTCCGGGATCTACAGAAACGTGTACCTGTATCTGGTGCCGAAGGCCCATGTTTACGACCTTTCGGTGGAGCCGATTGTCTCTGAGAACTTAAAGAATGCCAAGCTTAAGTTCAAAACAAGAATGAACGGCAGCGGCACCATAGATGTCAGCCTTTCCTTTGAGGGCGAGAAGGTCCTTGGGGGAACAATTCCCTTTACCTCAGATACTGAGACAACGGGAAGCCTTAATATCAATGATCCCGTGCTGTGGAGTGCAGAAGAGCCAAACCTGTATGAGCTGCTTCTTACCGTGAAGGACAGTGCAGGCAAGGTCAGCGAAGTCATAAGACAGTACGTTGGATTCAGAAGATTTGAGATGAAGGACGGCCTGATGCTCCTTAACGGAAAGCGCATTGTATTTAAGGGCGTGAACAGGCATGAATTCAGCCATATAAACGGCCGCGTTCCAAGCAGGGATGAGCTTCTTACAGATATCATCACCATGAAGAGAAACAACATCAATGCCATAAGGACCAGCCATTATCCCGACGATTCGGCTCTGTACGAGCTGTGCGATAAGTTCGGTCTGTATCTTATTGCGGAGAACAACATGGAGACCCACGGAACCTGGGAGCCTTATGACAGGCATTTTGTTGGAGAGGAGTATCTTGTTCCCAAGGACAATCCAATCTGGGAGGGGATGCTTCTTGACAGGATCAATTCCTGCTATCAGCGTGACAAGAACCATCCTTCTATCCTGATCTGGTCTGTTGGAAATGAGTCCTACGGCGGAAGCATCATTGCGAAGATGGCGGACAGGTTCAGGGAGCTTGACGGCCACAGACTTGTTCACTATGAGGGCGTTTTCAGGGACAGAAGCTATCCCGGAACTTCCGATATGGAAAGTCAGATGTATCCTTCGGTGGCTGCCATCAAGGAGCATTTAAAGGAAAACAAGGACAAGCCTTTTATCTGCTGTGAATATACCCACGCCATGGGCAATTCCTGCGGCGGCATGCACCTTTACACCGATCTTACCGATACTGAGCCAAGGTATCAGGGCGGTTTTATCTGGGACTATATCGACCAGTCCATACTTAAGAAGGACAGGTATGGAAAAGAGTTTGAGGCCTACGGCGGAGACTTCGGTGACAGGCCAAATGACGGAAACTTCAGCGGAAACGGTATTGTTTACGGCGACAGAACACCTTCGCCCAAGATGCAGGAGGTCAAGTTCAACTATCAGAATATTTCTGTTGAGTTTGAGAAGAGCGGCAAGAAGTTCAAGGTCATCAACAAGAATCTTTTTGTTAATACGGATGCCTTCGACTGCTTTGGAATCCTTCTGGCAGACGGAAAAGAGATTGCAAAGGTGAAGCTGGATGTTAGTGTTAAGCCACTTTCTTCGGGAAGCTTTGCCGTACCTTCGGAAATCCTTGAAAAGGTAGCGGGCTTTGGCGAAAAAGAGGCGGTGTTCACTGTTTCTTTTGCCCTGAAAAAGGATACGCTCTGGGCTAAGGCAGGACATGAGGTTGCCTTCGGACAGGCTGCCCTCAATAAGGTGTCCTATAAGTATAAGAGCAATGCTCCCATAAGATTTGTTATGGGCAACAACAACCTTGGAGTTTATGGCGAGAACTTCTCCTGCATGTTCACATATCCTGCAGCAGCGCTGGTTTCCTATGTGTACTGCGGAAGAGAGATGATCGAGAAAACGCCTGCGCCTAATTTCTGGCGAGCTCCTACCGACAATGATAACGGCTATATGATGACATGCCGTTATGCTCAGTGGAAGATAGCAAGTCTTTACAATACACTGAAGGGACCATGGGTTCTTCAGGGTGAAATGCCTGAGGTGAAGCCTGATAAGAACAGCATCAGTATCACTTATAAGTATCTGCTTCCCACAACGCCTATGGCGATGTGCTTTGTGACCTATGAAGTGTACGGAGACGGTACCATCAGATGTGAGATGAGCTATGATGCGGTAAAAGAGCTGGGTGATATGCCTGAGTTTGGTATGATGTTCAAGCTCAATGCGGATTACGATCAGGTTACCTGGTACGGCCTGGGACCGGAAGAGACCTATGCAGACAGAAAGCAGGGCGGAAAGCTTGGCATTTATCATAATGAAGTTAAGGACAACATGGCGAAGTATCTTATGCCACAGGAGTGCGGCAACAAGTGTGATGTAAGATATGGCAAGGTTACTGACAGGAAGGGACACGGAATGATGTTCTTTGGAAAGCCTTTCTACTTCAGTGCACTTCCTTTTACACCTCACGAAGTGGAGAATGCAATGCATTCATATGAGCTTCCGCAGGTTCATTACACGGTAGTAAGGGCAAGCCTGATGCAGATGGGTGTTGCAGGAGATGACAGCTGGGGGGCTAGTCCTCATCCGCAGTACCTTCTTCCGAATTCGGGAAATATTAAATTTGAGTTTTTCTTTAGGGGTATTTAATATATGGGGACGGTTCTTTTTGACTTACCTGGTAACAGAGGTTAAGGGAACCGTCCCGTTTTTTCTTATTTTTTAATTTTTAATATAATGTTAGGTTCTGTATAATAAGTATATACTTAAATAGTTCTTAATTTACTGCGATTGTTGATTTGTATAACAACGGAGACAGCTTAAAGAATGACCGATCAAATAAGGACCATAAATCTGATCCTCATAACAGCAGGTTTTGCCATATCACTTATTGGACTTTTTCAGGTATGGATAAACCGCAATATTGAAAAAAAGACGGGAAGGTTCATTGCTGCGTTGTTTTCCGTGCTGAGTCTTTATATCATCTTTATCCTCATCAGAGAACTCATCTACTTTAAGACAGAGTACTTCTGGGTTTTGCTTTCCCGCTTTGTAATGTTTGGCCAGGCTTTTATAGCTCCTTTGCTAATGGTCATACTAACTGCTTTTCTGCTGTATAAAAGTGGCGAAGAAAGATGGATGAACCACATGATTTTTGGCGTGTCAGTGGCTCTTTGCATAGTTTATACAGCTCTTTTGATCTATAACATCTTTTCCGGGAAAATATACTATATTGATGCCGAGAATGAGTACCGAAGGGGACCGTTGTTTCCTGTATTGGTTTTACCTACACTTATTATTTCCTGTGTTAATCTTTCCACCCTCTGGTACAGAAGAAAGAGCTTAAGGCCCAAACAAAGACAGGCTTTTCTGGTATTTTCCATAGTGCCTATGATTGCAATGATCGTGCAGTCAAGATTTTTCGGAATACATATCATAGCTCTGAGCACAGTTATCTCAGCCGCGTTTTTGCTTGTCCATATCATAAGCGATCAGACAGAGAGGTATTACATTAAAGAAGCTGAGAATGCCAAGCTAAAAGTTAACATACTTCTGGGGCAGATCCAGCCTCATTTTATGTACAACAGCCTTACGACAATTAAACACCTTGTTGCCACGGATTCAGAAAAGGCGCAGAAAGCTATGGATGATTTTATCCTGTATCTGCGCTATAACATGGATTCAATGACGACCGATAAACCTATTCCCTTTGAACAGGAGCTCAACCACGTCAAGGGCTATATAGACCTTCAAAAACTGCGCTTTGGCAATGACCTTTCGGTTGAATATAATATTGAATTTACAGATTTTAAGATACCTACGCTGACTCTTCAGCCTCTTGTAGAGAATGCGGTTACTTACGGAGTAAGAAAAAAATCCAGCGGTAAGGGAACCGTCACCATTACCTCAAAGCGCGTAGATGATCATGTGGAAGTAATTGTTGAGGACGACGGTCCGGGATTTGTTCTGGAAAAAGTATATGAGAATAAGGAGAAGTCTCATGTAGGCATCATGAATGTTAAGAAGAGAGTCGAAAGTGTTGTTGGCGGTGAACTGATAATCGATTCTGTCATGGGGCGCGGAACAAAGGCTACGATCAAACTGGCTTTGGGAGAAGAATAATGCTCATTTTTGCAATAGATGATGAAGAACTCATCCTGGAGGAAACCCAAAAGGTAATTGAAAAAGCTGCGCCGAATGCGGAAATATTGACGTTTGGCAGAGCAGCGGCTGCTCTGGAAGCAATTAAAAGCGGTCAAAGGCCTGATATGGTATTTACCGACATTGAAATGCCGGGAATCTCAGGGCTTGATTTTGCTGTTAAGACAAAAAAACTCTCACCATTAACAAGGATTGTATTTATAACAGGATACGAGGAATATGCCATAGAGGCCTTCAGGATAAAGGCTCAGGGCTACCTGTTAAAGCCGGTAACTGTAGAGGATGTAAAACGTGAGCTTGAGTATCATCCGCCTGCCGAAAAGCCTCCGGTTCAGGACAAGCTGGTGGTAAAGTGCTTCGGACACTTTGATGTATACTGGCACGGCGAACCTGTTATATTCCAAAGAAAGCAGTCAAAAGAAATTCTGGCCTACCTTATAGACAGAGAAGGCGCTGCCTGTACTCCCGGTGAAATAGCCCTTGCCCTTTGGCAGGACGGGGGAGACACCCAGGCAGAGCAGAACCGCATCAGGGTCATCATCAATGACCTTAAGAACACGCTAAAAAGCATAGGAATGGAGCAGGTGCTCATAAGGGAGCACAGAGAGATTGCCATAAGGCGTGACCTGGTGGACTGCGACTATTACAGGCTTCTAGAGGGAGACGTGGAAGCCCTTAACGAATACAGAGGCCAGTATATGGCTGAATACAGCTGGGCCGAGATGAAGAATACAACAATACATTTTGATGATAAATAGACCAATGGGACGGTTCTCATTGGTCTTTTTTTGTCAATTTTGGTGAAATTAGAAACTTTTAAGACTTTGTTTAGATAGTTAAGTAAATTATCAGAAAACAAGCCGTTATTGTAATGAGTGTGTAATGCGCCATCGTTGATAATTAATTTAAATATGGATAACTATGTCCAAAATTAATTTTCAATTATGGAGTTGCCATTATGAAGAAAACAAACCACCACCACATTACAACGAGAGGACTGGCATATGTGCTGTCATTTGCGCTGATATTTACCAGCATAGACTATGGCGGCATAACAGCATATGCTGCAAGTACTGAAGATCTTGATCTGCAACCTGATCAGCCAACACAGGAGCCTACACAAACACCTCCTGCGATCACGACATCCAGTGAAGAGCCTGCAACGAATACGTCTGATGAGACAAATACAACTTCCGAGACCAATACGGAAGAAATAGTTATGTCTAAGACTATTGTCAAATTCACAGAGCTCGATGAAGAAACGATATACAAGAAACTCATACAAGGGAAGAGTTTTGAAGAGCTCAAGTTCCCTGAGAGTCTTGAAGTAACTGTTGAGAAAAAGATTAAAACAGTAACAAAGACCATTGTTAAGCCTGCAAGTGATAAGGATAAAGAGCCTGAAGGCGATGGTACGGGAAAGACTGATCCTGAAAATGGTGAAGGCGATGGAACGGAGCCTGGTGACGGCAGCGAGACCGGTGATGGTACTGAACCCAGTGATGGTACTGAGCCCGGTGATGGTACGAGCAGTGATGGAAACGGCGGGGACAATCCCGGACAGGGCGGCGATCCTATAGATCCTAATGCAGGTGATCAGCCTGCTAACCCTGACAATAATGAAGGCGGTAATTCCGGAAATGAAGGCGGAGATTCCGGAAATGATGGCGGAGATTCCGGCTCAGATACAGGTGCGCCTGCCGAAGGTGGCGAAAACAACAATAGTAGTGATGAAGGAAGTGGCTCCGGAGAAGGTGGTTCTCCTGAAGCTATTGGTGATGGTTCGTTTCTTAATATAGATTTTTCAAATGTTCTGAATTTTTTTATTCCAAGAACAGTTTTTGCTGCAGAGAATGATTTAGACAATTCTGATGATGCATATAATGATGAAGATAATGATATCGAAAATGTAGAAGATACATCAGAAGATATCAATATAGAAACAGAAATTCTTAAAATTGAAGGAATCACATGGGAACTCGATGAGGAAAAGAGCAGTACAAAAGAGTTCTCTTCAAAAAAACCCGGGAATGTTTATGTCTATATCCCGGTTCTTCCAGATGAGATAAAAGAAGAATATGAATTAGCAGAGGGAATTGTTCTTCCGGAAATCAAAGTAACAATTACGGAAAAAGAGCAGTTTGCTTTCGTGCGCTCTGTAACAGTAGATGACGTTGTTATCACAATACTTGCAGATGAAGGCGTATTCCCTGATGATGCTACTCTTGAGGCATCAAAGATTGAGTCTGAAACTGTTCAAAGTCAGATAGATAGTGCAGTAGAAGAGCAGCGCGATGAGGACCGAAATGTAGCTGCTTCTTATAGCTTTGATATAAGGATATTAAATTCAGATGGCGAAGAAATCCAGCCCGACAATTCCAAGGGCAAAGTCAAAGTGTCTTTTGCAACGACAGAAGTATCTAACGCAAATCTTGAAGCAGATATATATCACATCTCCGATGGCGCATCATCAGCTGAGCGTCTTACTTCGACGACAGTATCAACTGATGATATAGTTTCACAGGCAAAAGAACTTGCTCCTTCAGCTGAGGCGATTGAAGAGGATGCTGCCGATCATACAGGTGAGGTCATAGACGAACTTAACTCAAATGCCGCAACTGAGGCTGTCCAGGCGACTACAGAGGGATTCTCCATTTATACGGTTGAATTTACATATGGACAGAAACAGTATGTTATGCCAGGTGATAGCGAGATTCCTTTAAAAGATATCTTGGACGAAGTGGAGATAGTAGGAGATCCTACAGATGTTCAGTGCAGTAATGAAGAGCTTTTCTCTGCAGAAAACAGGGATGGAGAGTGGTATATCATTGCACATCAGGCATTTTCAAGTCAGGAATGGATGATTGTTACTATAGATGATGTGGATATTGAGATCATCGTAACTGATTCAAGTGCAGTATCGCAAGCTCTTGGCGTAAAGGACGGTTGGAGTACCGACAATATTCTGTCATCCGGTGAAGAGATGGCGAAAGTATATTCCTTTAATTATAATGCCAGCATGGCTTTGACAAATAACAGTAATGTCTGCCTGTACACCAAAGATTATCATGAGGATGGTGGTCTAAGTAATGATGGAACTGTTACAAGCGACGATATCACTTGGAGTCTTAAAGTTGGAACATATCAGGATAATTCCATCTTCCTGAAACCCGGCAATGAAGTTACATTGACATTCGATACAGTCGGAGTTTATCAGAATGTTTATTTCCTGGCACTGGCCGGTGGCGTTGATGATAAAACTGATGCAAAGATGGATACAACTATCAATTATAGTGATGGCACTACATCCACCTCATCATTTACTGTATACGATAGTTGGACCAAGGTCACAGACCCTGTAGCAGGAACAAGTTTCCTTAGTGGTTACAAGAGATACAACAATAAAAATAAGAAATATGAAAGTATCAAATTCAGTATTGCCGGAATGAATGTTGATACATCAAAGCTAATAAGCAGTATCACAATTAAGAATACCCATAATAAAGCAAATCTGTCAGTATTCGGTGTTTCCGGTATAACTGCTAATATTCCGTCTCCTGTTAATGTTGTCGAAAATGAAGGCAGGGTAGTGAAATGGAGTCCGGTACCTGATGCATCTACATATCGAATCGATGTATCAAAAGATCCGAACTTTACCACAATGGAAGCTGGTTATAACAATAAAGAAGTTCAAGGTACTTCCTGTGACTTATCAGACCTTGACCCCGGCGATTATTATATCAGAGTCAGAGCTGTAAATAGTGAGGGTGGCCAGAGTGCAAGCTCTCAGTCCATTCATGTTGACTGGAATGTAAAGATATTTAAGGTTGATTATGTAAAGAATACCAGCGGTGATGTTAAAGTACTCTCCGGAAGCCTTGATTCAAGGAAAATAACCGATGGTCAGGATAATACAATTACTCTTCCGAACATAAGACTTGATGGCTATACTTTCAACGGATGGTACGACAGTTCAGAGGGTGGCAATAAACTTGGAAATGGTGGAGCATCTTATTATGTATCTGAAAAAATAACCTTTTATGCTCATTGGACACCAATTCCCAATACAGCTACTGTAAAGCTGACAAAAGACTCATCAGCCTGGAGCGGACAGACTGTAGCTCTTTATCAGAGTGGAAACTCTGTTTATACGCTGACCGGCAGTGGTGGCACATATTCAAATGCCAAGGTTGTTAACGGCACTTATGATATTTACGTAAATAACCGTAAAACTGATCAGACAGTAACCTTTAATGCAACAACAGCAAGTCAGAAAAAAACAATAAGTATTAATTACAACACCCTGACTCTCAAGGTGTATCTTGATGATGCTCTTTCAACAAAGCCCGGAGTGGTAACTCTCAGACAGGGAGGAGCAATCAAGTATACTGTTGAATCAACGAATGGAGCCTACATTGAATACATTCTCGATTCTGAAACTACGTATGACGTATTTATTAATGGTGCTGATACAGGCACTGATCTGTCTAAGACAAATAATAACGCAACATTGTATTACTATACTGCACAGCTTGCAATCACGGATGACAGTCCATGGACAGATGCGACTGTTACTCTTTGTGATGCGTATGGAAATCAGCTTGGCAGTCTGGACTATGTATCAAAGACATCTAACACTACATACTACGAAAGAATCTTACAGAAGAATTCATCAGCGCTTTACTATGTTTACGTTAATGGGAATAACATTGGAAAGACAATAAGCCTGGATGCAGCAAACAGAAAAGCAACTGCTAAGTTTTATACTGCAACAGTAAAGGTTACATGCTCAAAATTCCCGGCTGGTGATTTTGACCTTTCTATTACAAATGATGTGGATAAATATGATTTGTCTTATACATCTACAGCGTCATCTACAAAGACTTATATCGCTAACCATGTATATGCAAGGGGATACGGATCATCTGAGGAACCTTACAGACTACATACAAATCAGATAAATGTGACAGGAGCAAATTATAATCTGCTAAGTACTGCGAAGCTTCTCAATATCACAGCATGGATAGTTGATTACTACTCTTATGGATTTGCAAGCAATGATCCTGATAAAACGAAACCTATAGCTTCCCTGAAGACAAGTCATTATGTTGCCGGTGGTTGCAAAGATACACCTGCGCAGGAGGAGTATGTCGAAGGTTTTACCTTTGCAGGCTGGAGTACAGGCACATGGACGCCTACGGAAACATCTTATACAGCATTTAATTTTGCAACAGCTATAACTAAAGATACCAAGCTGTATGCACATTTCCTTAAGCCTACAGTTAAGATCAATGGTTTTGTTAGAACAAATGCAAGTGGAGCACAGTCTAATAACGGAACAAGCTTTAGACTGGCAAATCTTTCTATATCAGGATTTGAGTCGGGAAATACAATAAAATATATTATGTTCAATAACACCGGGATTAGCAGTATTACTGCGCTTTCGGGTGTTACAAGTAATGGCGGAAGTTTTGATTCCAACACAAATATTCTGACTTTTTCACCATATGCAACAATGGATGTGGCTCAGAAAGTAGTACGTGATTACCTTGTATTTACTCCGAATCCGGGAGAATCCAGTAAGATAACAGTTACTGTCATGGATTATAAGGGAAACACTACTACAGCAACATCTGCAGGTGATCCAATAATGAGTACTGACAGCAATAACTGGATTGATCTCAATACACTTTCTGCAGGTGCAACGCTTCAAAACGGAAAATATTACTATTTAAATACTAACAAGACATTTGATAGTTCGGAAACAGCAGGAGCGAATGGTTTAATTGTTCCAAGTAATTCATCCGTAACAATTTATATCAAGAGTGGATGCACGCTTACTGTAAAAGGTGGTCATGGAAAAAGAACTGCCGGCGGTGGAGCAGGTATTTATCTCCCTTCAAATTCCAAACTTTATCTGATGGGGGATGGAACGCTTAATGCTACCGGCGGTAATGCGGCTAATGGCGGTCTAGGTGGTACAGGATCAAGTGGCAATCTGACAGATGGATCAATGAAGCAAGGTGGAAATAGTGGTAGTGGCGGTTACGGCGGTGGTGGAGCCGGAGCCGGAATAGGTGGAAACGGAGGCGAAGGCGGAGCCGGTGGTGGCGCTACAGGTTATGGAACTGAATGTCCCGGTGCAGAAGAATTTGTTCAAACCCCCAAATCAGGAAACCCCGGAAGTGACGGAAGTAGCGGATCAGCAGGAGGCACTGTATATACTAAGGGCAATGTTAAAGTAAACGCAAAAGGTGGTTCAGCCGGAGACGGTGGAAGTGCCGGTACGCCCGGAGCTGACGTAGGTGTCAAGAGTAGCGCTTGGGGAAGCGGTGATAAATCAGGTACCAGATATGAGATCGCCGGTGGCGGTGGAGCCGGCGGCGGCGGTGGCGGCGGTGGTTCCGCTGCAAATATTGGTTCCGGTGGTGGCGGCGGAGCCGGCGGAGGTTCCGGCGGTCAGGGAGGTTGTACTTACGGATCCGGAGAAAAAACAAATCCCTTTGTATCAGGATATAGCGGAGCTCTTCAGACGAATGCAGGATGCAAAGGTGGCCCGGGTAGTGGCGGAGCCGGCGGAAAAGGAATAACTAACGGTGGAAACGGCGCAACCAATAATCATGGTTATGATCAGGGCGGAATTGCTAGTGTTGATGGAGGAACCACTTTTAATACTGTAGGTGGAACCGGAGCCGGTGGAGGAAATGGCGGAAACAAAGGCTCTTCATCTTCTACAAGCTCCGGAACAAGAGTTCCTACAGCTTATACAATTAGTTATGTTAACAACAATAACTATGGAACATATACAACACCTAATATTACAACATATACATGTGGCAATACTGGCCAAAAGATAATACTTCCAACCTATACTGCTAAGGCAGGCTATTATTTCCAGGGATGGAAGCTTACGAAGTATGCCAACTCGTCTGCAGGTGATTCACTTATCACAAGCGCTACAACAACATATTTCAGACAGGGACAGTCTGTAGTAATTCCTCAATATGCCTTCGGTAATATTGAGTTTACAGCAATGGTTACATCAAAGACAGGTCTTTCAGATACATCAGAGACGCTGTCTGTTAATGCAATATCTACATCCGGCGGTGGTTCATCAGGATCTCAGACATACTATACATACACAGTTACAGCAAGGGTAGATAATTCACAGCAAAATGCAGGACTTTTAGTTTTAAAGAACAGTAGTGGCAACGCAGTTGCAACAATTAATGGTGAAAATGGAGTTTACAAATATACTTCAACATCACAACTATCTTCATCTGCAACATTAGATGGATTAGGGATAACTCTTAATCCGCTTAGTAGCAACAATAGTGCAACAACAGTTAATTTTGAAACAGCAAAAGTAAAGATTGTTGGCTATACACCAACAGTTGTAACACTCGGAAATGGTGGACCATCACTTTCAAAACCTCATGGTTCAACAGAAGAAATCTATATTTCGTCACCAAGAATTACAAATTCGGATAAGGGTAGTTATCCGATAAGTGTAAATGGTGTAGAGACCGGAATTGATGCCAAATGGGGAACTACAACCGTAGTTACCTATAAGACGATAACTGCCAATATTACCCTGAATGGTCTTACAGCAGGCGATATCGGATCTGTCTATCTGATGGATGGTGATGGTAACAAGATATATATGGAAACAAGTGCTGCAGCCGGCGCAAGTAATGCGGTATATACCGTAACAGGGCTTAGCAGTTCTACTTCGTATACCCTTTATGTTGATAATATCAGCACCGGCAAGACAGTTGATTTTGCTTCCGGAAATTCAGTATCACATACTATCAATAGATATACTACCAGGGTTAATACCATTCTTGACGGAACTACATCTGATATTGGAACAGTTATCCTGGGCGAGGAGGAGATGGTTAAAGCCGGACCCGGAACATATCTGTACGTCTCTACAGAAACCGGTGCAAAAACTCTTTCTGTAGACGGAGAGATTATCGGTGATTTACAGCCCGGATCGACAACAAATCTCAACTATTTCACTCTTACCTATAAAAAGAGTGTAGATAATGAAGACGGCGATCTTCCAACAGATGCAATTGTATATCGCTATGGATCAACAAGTATTCCGGCCACAGCAACTCTTGCTGATAAGGGAAATCTTACTAATGGTGGAAAGACCTTTATTGGTTGGACAGTTACAAAGTCCAATGCAATTGCAGGAAATAATGGAACAGTAGGTTTAAAAAACAAAGATGATACTCTGACAATGGATGGCACAATGACAGCAACAGCTACCTGGCAGAGTACCGGATTCTCTGATCTTGGAGATGATATAAAGGTAGTACTATCTTCAGATACATATACCTACAATTCAGAGATCCAGACACCTACTGTAACCATTACCAGGTCTTATGCAGTCAAAGCAGGAAGCGATGCACCTGCAAGCGTAGTATTGCAGGAAGAAAAAGACTATGTTCTGAAATACAGCAATTCAAATCATGAAACTGATCGCTATACAGCATATGGTAGTGATGGGTCTAAGAATAATGCAATAGACGCAGGTACTGTAACAATTACAATAGAAGGATGCGGAGATTATAGCGGATCTATTACACGAACTTATACCATTGAACCGGCAACTGTAGAAGTATTTGGACTTACAGCACAGAACAAAGAGTATGATGGCACAACAAGTGCAACTCTCGATAAGAGTGGCGTTCAGCTCTACGGAATAATGGATGCGGACAAGAAATATGTTGAGTTCACAGCTGACTCTGCTGAGTTTATTTCCGCTAATGCTTCAGACAGCATAAGGGTTGACGTATCCGGAATATCACTTGGAACAGGAGCATCGGGAGATCGTTCATCTAACTATATACTTACTCCAACCGAGCCTGTTACGGCCAAAATACTTAAGAGAGAAATTTCTCATGCGACGATAACTTTAAGGTATGATTCTGCAGCTTATAACGGAGATTACCATGAGCCTTATGCTCAGGCATCTGATATACCTGATTCAGAGAATATTATCAGCAGAAGTGACTATGATGTGATTTATTCAAACAACCTTCATGCTGGTACAGCTACAGTAACACTTAGAGCAAAAGAGACTTCTAACTATACCGGAGAGCAGACAAAGACATTTACCATTAGCAAGGCGCCTCTTATAATTGAGGCTTTGCCGGCAAGCAGCGTTTATGGACAAGCCATAGCTATTGTTACTGGTAAATACCAGATAACTGAAGGCGAGATATATGGTGGTGCCGAGGCTGTTTTGGATGCTGATGGCAACTTCCAGTTTGATTCAGAAGGAGAACTTATACAGACTCCGAGCGATGAAGACGAGTTGGCAATTAGTGTTTACACTACTGTTAAGCAAGGATATGCAGCTAAGACTTATCCGCGTCAGATAATAATTGATTACAATGAAAATCCTGATTATGAAGTAACTGTTGTTCCTGCTGATTATACTATAACCAAGCTGGCTGCTTCAGCTGCTCTTAATGTTGTCGTAAAAGGATATACAGGAGTATATGACGGACAAGCTCATGGTGTATCTGTAAGTGCCTCGGGATATGCAGAGAATGAAAGCATAAAGATTTACTACAGTTCAACCAGCGTGGCTGATGCAGAAGAAAAAGCTGCTGCAGGTGAAGAACAAGATATTGATTCCTTTAAGCAAACTAATGCTGGAACGTATCCTGTATATTACTGCGTAGTAGCAGACAATTATGAAGGAAGCATAACAGGAACTGCGACTATAAGTATTATAAAAGCTCCTCTTAAGGTTACTGCTGAAGATCGCACATTGACTTACGGGCAGTCATTGACTGAACTTTCAGAGAGCAACGTTCAACATTTGACTTTCGCAGGCAGTGGTGATGGAGCGATAGCAGGTTTCGATTCAGCTGCAGAATTTAAAGCTGCGGTTATTTCAGCATTCGGATCAGGAATTGAAGGAGCTGTTACCTATACATCATCTTATAAAGCCAGAGATGATATAGGTAGCGGATATGTAATAACACCTAAGCTTTCAAATGAAGCTCTTTTAACTGCGCCATTAAATAACTATGATGTTACATACTATTCAGGAGAACTGACAGTTTATGCTAAGCCCATTACATCATATACATGGGAAACAACAGATGGAGTGGCAGTTACTGCTGAACCAGAAATACTTGTATATAACGGAAAAGCACAGGGACTCAAGGCTGTTCCTAACGGAGTATTTGATGGTGATGATGTATATGTAAGTGGTTATGACACAACAGGAAGTATCACTATCGCTGATGTTGGTTATAACAACGTGGAATCTGCAATAGACGTTGGTAATTATAATGCCAAGGTTACAGGTATTGCCGGTAGTGATGCCGGAAATTATGTATTCATGAATGACAATACTGCAGTTATCCAGCATGCATTCAAAATCAGAAAGGCTACAAACAGTGATGGAAATCCTTGGGTAGTTGCTCCATCAGTACCGGACTTCCCTGTTGGTGGAAATCCTACACCGGTTGGACAGGATATATACGGAGGAACATTAGATTCCGGTAATTTCTACTATGCACCTGTTGATCAGAGCATTCTGAATGCGATTACAGGAAAGACAAACGCTTCTCCTGCTGATCTGATTGAAAAAATTAAAACACTTGTTGATTCAGGCATGTCTGTTCCTTATGCAATTGAAAATCTGAATACACAGGCAGCTGCAGTAACAGGAAGTACGTATACAGATGGAAATTCATTTATAAAGCCTATAGGTACAGCTCCGACAACTGCAGGTGATTATATTGGCATTGGATATACTCCGGGCTCTAACAACTACAATCCTGTAGTTGGCGGAAGTCCATTTGTAGTAACACCTCATACTGCAAGTAAGAAGATAGTTCATGTAAAGGCTAACGATGTTTCAGCTGTTTACGGAACATCTAAAGACAGTATTACTGTTACCTATGCACCAACTGCTGAAGTAGGAAGTGCTTCGCTTACTCCTGAGCAAATTGCAGCAATAAATACATATTTGTCAGGTAATGTTACCTATACAGTACCTTACGATTCAACTGATGCTTCAATGAGAGGTGTAGGAGTTTACAATATATCTCTTGCTCTTAAGAGTGGAGCAGCTGAAAATGCTGATTACGAATTCATTTTCGAATCAACAGGTAAACTGACAATTACTAAGAAACCTGTTGGACTTACATGGCCTGCAGCTAATGCGATTCCTTACACAGGTAGCAGGATTGATTATAATGCGGAAGTGACGACTACTGATATTGAATATGCAGGAGATGTAGTAAGTGTTGGTTCATATACTAATGATCCTGCAAACAAGAAAGTAAGCTATGCAACAGTGGTTGGTAATTATACTGCTGAGGCGCTGGCGCTTACCGGTGCAGATGCAGCTAATTACAGCATTTCTCAGACAGCTACTACAAGTCATGCCTGGTCTATTGTAAAGGCAGACAATGTATTTACTACAACGCCTTCAATTTCTGATTGGTACTATGGAGATACTGCGCCTGAACCGATCGGAGCAGCTAAGTTTGGTAACATTGAGTTCATGTACCAGGAGAAGAAAGATGGTATTACAGATTGGACTATCTTTAATCCTAAGACTCCTAATGTACCAACTGAAGCAGGTACCTATCGTCTATTTGCAGTTGTTGAAGCAGGAGACAATTACAACAGGCTTGAAGCTACTGCAGAACAGATTTACGAATTTACAATCTATCCTGCTGAAGTAGTGGTGACATGCCTTGACCAGTCATCTGCACATGGATCAGACCTTGAGCTTAATTACAACTATCAGGTTATGAAGGGCTCCGTATCCGCTGATGAGAAGACAGCTCTTGGACTTGGCAACATTATAACCACAAACGTACAAGTTGATGGAGAGGGTAAGATCACATCACCTGCAGGAAAGTATGTAATAGCACATACTGACATAATAAATGCGTCCAACTTCAACGAGCTGACTGAGTACGATAAGTCATATATAACTTCAGATGGAAATATTAAGGTTAATGTAGTAGCAGGTACTTACACCGTTACTAAGGCTTCCATGACAGTGTCGGATGATCCTGATCACTCAAGCAGTGTGAATGCTACCTACGATGGCCGGGGACATGGAATCAATCCGCCTGTTGTTAAGGATTCTGCAGGTAATATAGTAAATCCTGGTACATATACGGTTTACTACAGCAAAGAGCCACTTAATGCAGGCAATTATGGAAGCGGAAGTACAACAAGCCCTGTTTATACAGATGCAATCACATCACCCGGTGAGCCGATTTACTATTACATCGTATCTGATAACTTTGCTCCTGTAAGCGGAAGTGCCTATGTACTTATAAACAAGACACCTCTTACAATCACAGCTAAAGACAGCACAATATCTTATGGAAAAGCAGCTGCCAATAACGGCGTTACTCTTACAGGACTTAAGGGTGACGATACAATAGAGAGCCTTAGCGGAAGTGCAACATACAACTACTACGCCAAGGACACAAATGGTTATCCTGATACTAATAAGCCTTACGCTCCGGGAGCAGTAAATGGTAAGAAAGGTGATTATGCAATTGTTCCTTCAGGATTTTCTTCCGGTAATTACGACTTTGCTTATGTCAATGGAACTATGACCGTAACTGCATCCTCAGGAACCGGAGGACAGGGCGGATCAGGAGAAGACGAGGGTCTTAAACCTGAGATGTTTGCGCTGGATACAGATAAGCCAAACACAAAGCCATCTTATGAGTATGATGTAGATGCTGATGGCAATCCGATTCAGCCTACACCACAGATCAAGGTTACTCCTGATTACACAGGTCTGATTTCACCGGATGATCTGACAGATGACTTTGAGATTACTTATGAGTATCCAAATGCCGGTACTGGAGAAGCTAATATTGTTATCACTCCTAAGTCTGAAGGAAACTATGCAGGTAGTGCCGTAAAAGTACCGTTCACAATCACTCCTAAAGCAGTAACCATAAAAGCAGGAGATGGAGCCGGTATATATAACGGCGATATCATGTTACTGACTTACGAGTTTACAGAAGGAAATCTCAATGCAAAAGAGATAGAAAGACTTAAGGTAGAGGCAACAACAACCGCTACCAAGACATCCCCTCAGGGAACTTATCCTACAACCATTGAGTATAAGGCTGATCCTTGCTACAGCATCACTGTAGTAAATGGAACATATACAATTGGTCCGGCAATACTGACAGTTTCAACAGAACCTTACATTGGCGTCTATGACGGCAATGCACATGACGCCGGAAAAGTAACTGTTAAGACCGGTAAGTTCCTGACATTTGCAAAGGTATATTACAGTACAGAATCTGAGGAAGAGGCAAGCGACTTCGCTGCTTCCGAGAACTCTGATGCCCAGACTGTTCCTACCTGTAAAAATGTAGGAGAGTACACTGTATATTACTGCGCTACTTGCGATAACTATGCACCTGTTACAGGTTCTTTTACAGCAAAAGTCACAAAGGCGCCTCTGACAGCAAAAGTTAACTTTGAGCAGAGTATTACATATGGCGATGCTATACCTACACTCACAGATTCCGGCATTACTTATACAGGATTTAAGGGTGGAGATAATGCATCTGTTATTACAGGAACAGCAGCATTTGCAACAACTTATGCAGCAGGATCACCTGTAGGAACATATGCAGTTACTGCATCAGGCCTCAGCGCAGACAATTATGCAATCAGCTACGAGGCAGGAATAATTACAGTAGAGCCAAAGGCTGTTACATTCGAATGGCCTGAGACAAATGAACTCATTTATACCGGTTCTGAACTAAACTACACTGCAACAATAAAAGCTGCTGATGTATACGGTAGTGATGATGTAACAATTGGTGAGTATAGAGAGCATGATGGTCTCTTTACAGATCATGCATACAGAGCAATTGAGGCCGGTACATATACATCACAGGTTACAAAGCTGGCAGGAAGCAAGGCAGCTAACTACGCAATAGATGATGCTACTTCAAATCATCAGTGGTCGATTGTTAAGGATAATACGTCTCCTTCTGAAACAGAGGTAGCAGGAAAGACTATCGTAGTAATTAAACCTGCTGATCAGACTATATACTACGGACAACCGGCTGCAGCATTTGCTTTCAAGGCTAGATCATATGCAAATCAGGCTTATTACGATGCTGATACAGGCAGAACTCTTGGAGAGGATGTTACTGAGTCTATAGGCACATACGTAGCAGATCCGGCTGAAATCAGCTACATGACGGCATATAAAACCGGAGACAACGTCGGGACATATGCAATAGAAGCTTATGGCCTTACAGCAAAAGACAATTGCCGAATCATATATGAAGATGGCACTCTTACAGTAAATAAGGCAACCGGTGGCGAAGGTGGACAGGGAACCGGTAACGAGTTTACAGGCCCTGCAGCTTCAGGTGATCTTGGCATGGGAGATGGCTGGACTTACGGCGATACACCTAAGACTCCTTCTGCAACTTCGACACAGGGCGGAACCCCTGTATTTAACTACTATGGAAAGGGCAATGATGGTGATTACTCGGTAGATCTTGACACTACTCCTCCTACAACACCCGGAGATTACGCAGTAAAGGCAATAATACCCGGTACGGATAACTTTGATCCGATAGAGAGTCCTCTTGATACCTTTACAATCTCTAAGAGACCTCTTACTGTTATCGCTGCTGATAAAGACAGCCCGTATGGAAAGACCCTTTTACCTCTCACATATACAATGAGTGGTGAAATCAAGCAGGGCGATGTGGTTCAGATTAACATGGCTACAACAGCAACCAGTTCTTCAGCTGTTGGAGAGTATCCTATTACGTTTACTGAGGCAACAGGAGCAGCTGCCGGAAACTATGATATTACTTATGTACCCGGCACATATTTCATTACAAGGACCGAAGGAACACTCACAGTAAGTGCATCTGAATACATAGGCACTTATGATGGTGATCCCCATACAATAGACGTTCAAACATTTGGCGATCTTTCTGCAGTTGTGCGTTATAGTACCACTGAGCTTACAGATAATAACTATGGTATCGGCTCAAAGACTGCTCCGACCTTCAAAGATGCAGGAGCTTACACTGTTTACTATTATGTTGCATCTAACAGCAGCACCCCTGTAAGCGGTAGCAAGCAGGTAACAATTGAGCCTAAGACACTTACAGTCACAGCTTCAAATCAGACAGTTACTTATGGAGATGAAGTGCCTGCAAGTGGAAGCGTGACAGTTGCTGGCTTTATCGAAGGCGAGAGCATAGAAAGCCTTAACATTACAAGTACAGTTTCTTACAGCTATGAGCAGTTTGATCCGATTGGCAATTACGATATCACACCGGCATCAACACCTGCGCTTAATAACTATACCTATGAATATGTAGATGGAACTCTGACAGTAGAGAAGAAGCCTGTTACCTTTACCTGGACCAAGAATATCTTCACTTACACAGGAGAAGAGCTTTCGATAACTGCAACACCTGTAGGTTCAGTAAACGGTGACAAGCTTGGAGTTACTTATGTAAATAGTGCTGCAGAGGGCAAGGTAAGTACAGCTACGAATGTTGGCACTTACACTGCAATTGTTAATGAGCTGACCGGCTCTAAGGCTTCAAATTATAGTATTGATCCGGATGCTTCTGTAAGGTCCTGGACAATTAAGAGCGGAACAAACTCTTTTGCCGAGCCTCTTACAATTTCGAACTGGCAATACGGTGAAGGTGCAAATGATCCTGAGGCTGTACCTGAATTCGGCAGTGCAACTTACGAGTATGCGACAAGCTATAACGGACCATTCACTACAACTAAGCCTTCGACTCCGGGTACATACTATGTACGTGCAGTTGTGCCGGAGACAGCAGACTATTCAGGCATAACAGGAACTCCTGTAGGATTTGTAATTGATAAGGGAAGTCTCATTATTTATGCAAATTCGCTTACTGAAAAGAAAGGAGAGGCTGTTAATCTGAACGGAGCTTATTCCATAGCCGGAGATATAGCAACCGGAGACAGGGTAACAGCAGTTCTTAAGACTAACGCAGATACAACATCAACTGCGGGAAGTTACAATGTAGAGTTTGAGAAGGTAACCGTTTCATCTCAAAGCTACAGTCAGGCTAAGAACTACACAGAATCTGATCTTGAAGGAAATCTGATAACAGCAGATGACCTGTATGAGATCAGGCTTGTTCCCGGAGAGCTGCGACTCACAGAAACAGCAATTTCTGTAACAGCTGATGTCACGGGTGAGACAGAATTTGACGGAACGTATGATGGTGACTACCATGGCATCAATGTAAATGTAAGTGCAGAGGATCCGGAAGACACAACCTTAAACGGAGCAAAGGTCATTTACAGCACCGAGAAATACGATGATGAAGATGAACTTGCTGCTGCAATTGCAAGCGGCGTGGCATCTGAAAAGAGTCCTGAGATTAAAGAAGCAGGAAGTAAAACAATTTATTACTACGTAGTAGATAGTGATGGAAACATACTTCTTGACGGAAGCAAAGCTATAATCATCGATAAGGCGCCTCTTGTTATTAAGGCAAATGATTTTGTATGCAGTACCAGTGAAGACCCTGTAGGCAAAGGTGTTACCTGTGATGGCTTCAGAGGCCTTGATGACATGAGTGTACTCATCGGAACTCCTACCTACACCTTTAGTTATACAAGGGGAGATGGTGCCGGTACTTATGCTGTTAATGTAAGTGGTTATACATCAGCTAATTATGATATAACTTTCGAGCCCGGCGTATTGACTATGCTTGATGTTGTGACAACAACTGTAGTAAATGACGACGGCACAATAACAACCACTACAACTAGTTCAACAGCAGGCGGAACACATACTGAAACAATATCAGAGACGAAGGATGCAGATGGTAAACTGGTTGAGACAACTACTACAACAACAGATACAGTTGTTGATGATAACGGCAAAATAACCAAAACCACAGAATCTGTAGTGACTGATGAAAACGGAGAGTATGTTTCCGGAGCAGTAAAGACTGAGACTACGACCGAGGTTGAAACTACTGGTGAAGATGGTAAAACGATAACTGTAAAGAACACAGATTCAACCGAAACAACTACCTATGCGGACGGAAGCGAGGTTGAGGTTAGTGTTAAAGACACTGAGATTAAAGATGAAGACGGCAACACAATCTCAGATTCAACAACTACAGAAAAGACCGTAACTGATGAAGACGGTAATAAGACTGTAACTACTGACATTCAGAGTACTGAAACACACACTGATAGTAATGGCAATACTGTCATAACTGAGACTGATAGTACAACTGTTACTCATGAGGATGGAGATGGAAATATAACATCGTCCAAAACCGATGAAACAGTTACGGAGACCATTACAGATCAAAGTGGAAATGCAACAAAGGTAGTAACAGAAAAAGAAACCGAAACAGATGAAAACGGTAACTCAGACTATACTATAACCAAGACAACCGACAATCCTGATGGTACATCAAAGATAGAGGTTACAGATGGTTCTATTGATATAGGAGCTGACGGAACCGTTACTCAGACGGAGGTAACAACAGATAGTAATACTACAACAGCAGCCGATGGATCAGAGGTAACAACAACAAGTACAGATATTGTTTCTACTGTTACAAATCCTGATGGAACTAAAGAAGAAACAAAGACAACAGTTGAAGATAAGACTGTAACGAAGCAGGATGGAACATCAACATCTGAGACCACTGAGAAGGAGACTACAACGTCTTATGATACAGAAGGTCATGTTACAGGATCGGAGACCGTAACAACAACGACGAAGTCGGATTCGACAACAACGACTAATCAGGATGGTTCAGTTACAGTGACGACTGATAGTGAGGTAACTGAAACAACAGAAGTTAAGGACGAATCAGGCAATGTTATCTCTACTACTGAAAAAGAGACTGATGAGACAACTAAAGTTACTGAAAAGAAGGATGAATCAGGTAAGGTAACAAGCAGTGAAACTGAGACGACATCCCATGTTACTGTAAAGGATGCATCCGGCGAAATCATAGATGAATATGATGAGGATGTTAAGGATACTTATAAGGAGAATCCTAACGGATCTACCGAGAAGTCTACTGTTGTTACTACGACAGATGGTGATGGCAATACCATAAAAGAGACTACTGGAGTAAAGACAGATTCAGACGGCGACATCACTGAGACATTGAAAGAGACAGAGACAACTACGAAGGATTCGGATGGTAATGTTACTACAAATGTAGATTCAGAGAAGACTGAGGTTGATCCGACTAACGGAAATATTACCGTAACCGAAACTGATTCAACAGTTGTTAAGGATTCTGACGGAGCCCTTATATCATCAGAAGAAACGACACAGAAATCAGAGCCTGTTATTGACTCTGAAGGAAATGTTGTCGGAACAAAAGATACTGTGAAGGAAACTGTTCAAATCGCTGATGAGGATGAGCATGGAAATCCTGTAATCAAAGAGACAGTTAAGGAAACCGAGACCATCACAGATAGCGATGGCAATACAAACAGTACAACAACCGAAACAGAGAAAACTATAAGTGAAGACGGAACAACTCAGGAAATCGACAAGACTACAAGGATAGTTGAATCTTCTGACAATGAGGGCAACAGTTCCTATTCAGAGACAGTAAACTCTAAGGATGAAGCCGGACACGATGTGGTTGAGGAGAAGACCAATACCATAACCAATAATGATGACGGTTCTGTTACTAAGACCGAAAACACTTCAAAGACGACAGATAATGGTGATGGCACTAAGACTGTGGAAGAAAAAGACAATGAGACAGTTACAGAGCCTGATGGAGCTTCTGTTACTACTGAGGTTACCGGTTATTCAACAGTAACTACCGATGATCAGGGAAATACAACGACAGCCACAGAACAGACTGTTACTGAAACAACTAAGGATCCTACAGGTAAGGTTACACAGACAGAGACAACTGTGAGTGACTCTACTACAACTACAGTAACAAGCGGTGATACAACTACTGAGACCACAACTACTGATTCAACAACTACGACTAAGGATGGCTCAGGAAAAGTAACAGAAATCACTGAAGCTCATACCGAGGAGACAACCGAGACTACATCCAGTACAGATGCATCAGGTAACAAGACAGAAACATCAACAACAACTGTCACTGAGGATGCTACTGTTAAGGATGCATCCGGTAATATCAAGGAGAACATTCATACCGAAGGAACTGAGAGCACTACAGTAAAGACCGATAATTACGGAAATGTGATCTCAGAAACCAATACTGAAAATGCGACCTCAACAATAAAGGATGCAGAAGGTAACGAAATAGGAACCTTGGTAACAGAGAACACCCATACGGAAAATGCAAATGGTTCTTCCTCGGATAGCGAGAAACAGACGTATACCGATAAGGAAACCGGTGATGTTACTGTTACAGAGCATGAGACCACAAAGGGCAAGGATGCTCAGGGCAGAGATGTAACAACTCAGACTGATACGACCACCAATACATCTAAAGATGAAAATGGAAAGCCTGTTACTGAAAAAGAGGAGACAAAGGTCGTAACAACAAAAGATCCTAATGGCAATTCCGTTACTACAGAGACAGATACATCTACCAAGACTTCAACTGATAAGGATGGTAATAAAGTTGAGGAGAAGGTAGAGAATACAACTGTCACTACAGTAGATGATTCCGGAAATAAGTCTGTTACAGAAAACAAGGAAACTGTAACAAAAGTAACTGATCCTGAAACAGGAGAGTCTACTGTAAACAAGACCGAAGAAACGAAGGAGACAGAAAAGACTGCCGGTGGAACAGTTACAACAACTGAGAAAACGACGGAAACTGAAACTGTAAAGGATGCTGAAGATAATATAATTGGTGAGACTGTTACAGAGACAACCAAGGAAACAGTCACAGATCCAAACGGCAATAATACTGTTACGGAGACCAAGACAACATCTACTACAGATGAAAACGGAACGACAGAGTATGAAACAGATACAACTGTGACTTATCCTGATGGAACAGTTAAAGTAACCGAAACAGAGGGAGAGAGTAATGTAAACAATGATGGCTCTGTAAGTACATATGAATCATCGACAGAAGTTACAAAAGATCCTTCAGGTAATGTGACAACAACAACTTCCGAGACAACATCCAACACTTCAGTAGATGGTAAGACAACGTCCTACACTACTGATGAGACAACTACTTATCCAAATGGTGAAAAGTCTGAGAAGACTATCGCCGGAACTGTTCAGACAAATCCTGATGGCACTATCACTGATACAAGTAACATTAGTGAGACTATTACGGATGAAAATGGTGATGTGACTAATGTAGCTGCTGAAGAGACAACAACAACCTCTGCAGATGGCCGTACAACGACTACTGTAAGAGAAGAAGACGTTACAAGGCCTGATGGTACGACTGTTCATACAGAATCTACAGAGACTACAACTAAAGAAAAGGACGGAACAACTAAAACACAGGAAAGTAGCAATGAGACAACCATCGATCCGGATACCGGAGACGTAACCGTTGTTGAAACAACAGGAACAACCACAACTGATGAGTCCGGTAATAAGGAATATGATTACGAGATAAAGACAACCGATCCGGACGGAAACACAACAACTCAGCATGTGGATGGCTCTGTGACGAATAATGCTGATGGTACAACAACTGAAAAGGAGGATGTAACAACAGCAGGTACAAAGACAACAAATCCTAACGGCTCTGTGACCGAAACTTCTGAGACAACCGGCAAGGAAGTGACAAAGGATAAAGATGGTAAAGTAATCGAGGAAAAGGACAAGGAAACTCATACCAGTACCACTACCCAGAACTTCAATAATGGTAAGACAATCACAACTACTGAGGAGAATACTGAGGAAACCATTAAGGACGGAAAAGGAAATATCACCGGTTATACCGAGACAGAAACAACGACAAAGACAACGACCGGTACCGATTCTAATGGAAAGCCTTATGAGACAACTACGGTTAAGTCAACAGAGACCACAAAGGACGCGAGTGGACAGCCTACCGGAACTGTAGAGACCACTATTTCCTCAGATACCAGAGAGATCGAAGAAGGCGGAAATAAAGTCACGACTACAAATGAGACGACCAAAGAAGTTATCAAGGATGCATCGGGTAATGTGACAGATGAAAAGACAACAAATAAGAGTATTGTCGTAACTGAAGAACCCGGCGGAGATAAGACAACTGTAACAAGGACGTCTACTACTGATGATGAAGGCAAGACTATAATTCACACAGTAACTGAGAATGAAGATACTTCCGGAAATAAGACAAAGGAAATATCTAATGGTACAGGTATTAAGAGTGCTGATGGATATGGTGATATCATTACAGAGGTTCGTTTTGCAGATAACGTACCTGAAATGAATGTCAAGAACCTGACTGAAGAAATGGCAGCCGATATGCTCAGTACTGCAGAGAAACAGTATCTTGAGACTGCAGTTGCTACAGGAAAGACCTACGAAGTAACAGTCTATCTGAGTGTTACAAATATTGACAGTTCTGTTTCTTCATCAGACAAGGCTAAGGTTACAAGCGCTGTTGATGCTGATGACATCATGTATCTTGATATCGGACTGTTCAAGACAATAACTGTTGATGGAAGTGTAAAGAGCAATAAGCGTCTTACCGAAACGGATGATGAGATTGAGATTACAGTTGAAATCCCTGCTTCCTTTGGTGCAGTGCCTTCGGGTGGAACAAGAAGCTATTATATCGTTATAGTACATGGTGGAGAAACGACTGTTGTCACACCACAGGAAAATGGTGACAATACACTGACCTTCTGGACAGACAGATTCTCAACATATGCGATAGCATATAAGGATACGCTTCCGGTTAAGCCTGATAATAACAGCTCTGATAATGGATCAGCTTCTGATAACTCAGGATCAGATACAGCTGAAGCTGCAGTAGTTACACCTGAAAAGAAGCCTACACCGGCAACTCCTGCTGAAGAGGTTAAACCGGGAACAACAAATAAAGGTAAAACTTCAAAAGATACAGAATCTGACCAGAGTGAAGTTCCTCCAACCGAGGAGACAAAGCCTGTAAATAACGACACAGGTGAAGAGGTATCCAAGGATCAGAAAGAAGAGTTACCTATTGTTGATGCAAGTGTATCCAAGGATCCGGATAAAGAGTTACCGACATCTATAAAGAATGCTCTTGAAGATGCTATTGATAAGTTAAAAGAGGTAGCACCGGGACTTAAGGATCTGGGTTATGTAAACATTAAAGAAACTGCAACAGATGGAGATGGTTCAGGATATGCAATAATATCCATTGATCTTGAGGATGGAGAGAATTATCCATCAGGAGATTATTATCTTCTTACTGTGGATGAAGACGGTAGAATTATGCTCATACCAAGTGAAGGTATTACTGATGGTAATCTCACATTTGTTGGCGATCCCGACATGGATTATAAGCTGATCTGTGATACACAGGGAGAACTTAAAGGTATGCTTGATCCGTATGGTTATGTAATTGCCGCAGATGGAAAGCCTTTATCAGTTGAGATAAGACGATTCATACTGTTTGACTTCCTGGCAACGCTGGCAGTTATTGCATTTGGAATTCTGGCATTCCTTAAGAGAAAGAAGTGGGGTAAGCCATATGTGATTGTAACATCAGTTGCATCTCTGATACTCCTGATCCTTACGGAGCATATGGGAAGTATACGCTTCTTCGGACGCTACAGCTTATGGTTTGCACTGATACTTATTGCAGGTATTCTGATTATTCTTCAGACTCGATATGTTGCTGATAAGGCAAATGGTAATAGTAATCAGGAAACCAATTAATTCAGGGTGGTAAAACTTCATAATACATTTCCAAAGAAATACCCTCGGCTTGAAGAGATACAGGTCGGGGGTATTTGTTTTTTCTGAGTTTTTTTTCTGACTTGGGTGGAGCTTTTTGAGATGGTTTGTCTGTTGGATATGTAACTTTTGTTGATTACAACGTAAGCGCGAAATAATCCGGCGGGTTGCGCTATCCCGCAAGGCATGTTAACAGGTACAAGGGGTTTTGCCCATAAAATATACCCCAGCCTCATAAGAGACTGGAGCACCTTGACAATTCACATATGATAAAGATTACATTGCGTCGAAGATCGCTTTCTGATGCTGTCTGTGAAGTTCATCCAGGGCTTCCTTGCATTCAGGATGCCATGGGCAGAGCTTCTCAAGATCTTCATCG
Source organism: Butyrivibrio sp. FCS014 (assembly GCF_000526935.1). GTDB lineage: Bacteria > Bacillota > Clostridia > Lachnospirales > Lachnospiraceae > Butyrivibrio. The sequence goes on from NZ_JAHA01000003.1 coordinate 392,788, forward strand.
CTGGTAAGAGATGTTGGACACTTCATGAGAAGATATTTCAGGTAGTAATAAACATCAACGCCATTTGCCTTAGCTGTTTCAACAATGGAATAAGTAAGAGCACTTGCCTCTGCGCCATCAACTGAGTCTGAAAACAGCCAGTTCTTGCGGCCAGTAACAAAGGCCTTGCAGCTTCTCTCGGAAGTGTTGTTATTGAAACTGCAGCCACCATCCTCAAGATAGGTTTCGAGGAACGGTCTTCTGTTTTGGATGTAAACAAGGGCTTTGTACATCCTGGAATTCTTTATTGCAGTCTGGCAGTCAAGCCAGTTCCAGAAACCGTCAAGTACAGGTTTCTCCTTTTCAAGGCGGAACTTCTTTATGGCATCGAAATCAGAGCCCTTCTTTTCATGGATTTTCCGTTCCATCTCGAAGAGCTTGTCGACATAGGCAAGTCCCTGTACTGCCGGCTGGCTGTGATCGTATTCCTTACCTTTGGGAATGGCATCTATAAGATACCTTCTTATGTGTGCCCAGCAGGAATTCCTCGTGCAGTCCCTGAGCTTATTGTATCCACTGTACCCGTCAGTCATAAGGTACCCGTGGAATCCTTCAAGGAACTCCTTTGCAGTATCTCCCGCCCGTGTCGGAGAATAGTGGAACAGAACTATCTGCTCCGGATCAAACTCTCCCGAACGGAAAACCCACATGTACGACCTTGATTCAGCCCTGCGCCCTGGTTCTTTGAGCACCTGTACGGGCGTTTCGTCTGCCATTGCATATCTTCCGGCAACAAGCTTTCTCTGGAAGTAATTGCACATAGGCTTGAAGAACTCTTCAGCGTTATTGATTATCCAGTTGGCAATGGTTCCTCTGCAGATTTCGGCTCCGTACATCTTGAAGTCTTTTTCCTGTCTGTAAAGAGGAAGAGAGTTAACATACTTCTGATACATTACCCACGCAACTGTTCCGGCAGATGCCATGCCGTGCAGCATATGTGCCTGACCGTCGCGTCCTCTTACAATGTGCGGGACATCAGCATTTATCTTGCAGTTAGGACATCCATAGCTGACACTGTAGTAATCAATGATCTTGATACTTGGCTTAATGAATTCGATCTCTCTGCGAAGGAATTCTTTCCCAATCCTCTCAAGAGGAGTGCCACAGACATCGCAGATGCGCTCATCTTCAGGAACATCAAGAATAACCTCCTGGACAGGGAGGCCTGCAAACTTATCAGACATCTTGGATTTTTTCTTGCGGGTATGTTTCTCGACGGTGGTGAATTCCTGTTCCTCGGGATCAGGATCAGCCTTTAGAGTTTCGGCTTCATTGAAGAGATTCAGCTGTCCTTCAAAATCATCACGTTTCTCACTTGATCTGCCAAAGAGTTTCTTGGTGAGGTAATCTATCTGTTCCTGTAGGACTTTTTCTCTTTCGATATGTTCCTGCTCTTTCAGAAGATGCTCCTCTTCGCGTTTGTTAGCAGCCTCAATGAGTGCGTTGAGATTTCTGATGGTGGTATTCAGTTCTTTCACGGTGTCCTTCAGCTCAATGAGCTGCTGGTCCTTGGAATCTCTCGCCACGACAGCCTCCTTACATCTGATATATAGATTTTATCAGACTTACAAGGCAATTAATATCGGTAAAAGTGCCAAAGTGATCTGAAAACCAGCACCTAATTAATCCGATATAAGGCGATTTCAGAATTATGCACAAAAACTGATACACAGACCTTAAGAGGCTCTAATGGCCTTAGGCTGCTCTATATCGATACCTGAGAGAAGCCAGTCGAACTCGCGCCAGGTCAGGTTGCGTACTTCATCCTTGTTTCTTGGCCAGCGGTATCGTCCCTGTTCGGCGGATAGCCTTTTGTAGAACAGTATGAATCCGTCCGGCTCCCAAAGAAGCATCTTGAACCTGTCAGCCCTTCTCCCACAGAAGAGATACAGAGCCCTGCTTCTTGGATCCATGTGGAGCTTGTCTTCGATTATGGCACAGAGGCCATCGATAGACTTTCTCATGTCAGTGTAGCCGCAGACAATGTAGATCTCATCTGCAGCTGTTATATCGCCGATCATACGAAGCTCCTTAAGGCTGAGAGAGTCCTGGTTACAAGATCCGGATCAGCTCCGTTGCAGAGAGAAATATGTACATCTCCAAGACTTATCTCTATCATATGTGAATTGTCAATGTGCGGTGCCGCCTCAGGAATGATCTTCTGTGGCGTCTGGATATCAGGAACGATATCCACTTTGACCACATCCTGTTTTGGAATGGCCAGGTCATATATATCATCAGAGCTGCGAGGAGGAATTGCATAAGAACATTTCCGCAGCCTTTTGATAGCAGTGTTTAATGAATGACGGCTGATACCATTTAATGCGCACCATTGAGCGTCCGATAAACCGCTTTTACGGCACTCCTGGACGAGCTTGAACCACTCATCTTTAGTACGATAATGCTTGGGATCTGACATAAGCTATCCTTTCCATGTGACACCAAAATGAAGTTCATAAGTTCAAGTGTTCACACTAAAATGTAGTTTATAGTTCAAATCCATTATGAGTGATTGAGGGACGCATTCACATCCGCCGGATTATTTCGCGCTTACATTACAACAGGTATTATTAGCTGGTTTTCACTGTTGAAAATATCTATTTTATCAATTTCAACAGATGATTTAGGTGGTACACCCTGCTGGAAATGCCAATTCTATCTATTACAACAGGGCGAAAACTGCATAATAGCCTGTTGGATTTCATGAAATTGAGATTCCAACAGGTGTAAACAGAGGAATTTACCTGTTGACAATAGTAGTTATGCAAATTCCAACAGGTCACCACCGGAATAAAACTTGCTGCTAAACGTGAATTGCGTAATGACAACAGGGCTATGCGGAAAATAAGCTGATAAAATCCAAAGAAATATAAAAATGGTCCCTTGACGTAAGTCCCCGGGGAACATTACAATACAATGGAAAACGTTTTCCATATAATAATCGGGGAGGATTATAAAATGAAAAGAGTAAAGCTTAATAATGTGATAGCTCTTTTGATGGCGGTGGTCATGGCGGTGACTATGTTTGCCGGTATTGGAATGTCCATCACCGTAAGAGCTGATGAGGGAGTGACGCTTAAACTGCACTACCACAGAGAAGACGGAAACTATGACGGCTGGGATGTATGGATGTGGCCGGATGGCGGAGAAGGCGAAGGGATTCCGTTTGAAGATGAGAACGGAGAGATGGTTGCAACATATAGCGTTCCTGCAGGCAAGACCAAGGTTGGCTATATCGTAAGAACGCAGGACTGGGACAAGGATGTTGATATGGATCAGTTCATTGATCTTTCCGAGGTTGTCTCTGGTACGGTTCACGCTTATGTGGAATCGGGAGTTGAAGGCTGCGTTAAAGAATACGGGGAGGATGTAATGACAGGAACTAAGCTTAAAAGCGCTGTTTATGACGGCGATAAGGCAATAAAGATTGAACTTACGGGCGAGATTGATAAGGCTCTGCTTGATACTTTCTATGTCAGCGGAAGACTTGGAGATATAGAAGTGACTAAGGCTGAGCTTTCTGAGAAGGCTTCTGATACGCAGTATTTCTATGATCTGACTATCGGTGAGGTGCTTGACCCTAACAGAAATTACAGACTTGGCTTTGATGGACAGGAGTTTCCTGTAAACATGCCTATCGTATATTCAACAAAGGAGTTTGAGGATAAGTACACCTATGAGGGAGATGATCTTGGAGCTACCGTGACAGCGGACAAGACAGTATTCCGCGTTTGGGCACCGACTGCCGAGAGCGTATCGGTTAACCTATACGAGTCAGGTGATTCCTGGAAAAAAGATCTTACAGAATCCATCGAGATGACAAAATCCGATAAGGGTACATGGACTGCTGAGGTTTCCAAGAACCTTGCAGGTACCTATTATACCTACACAGCTGTTCTTGACGGACTAAATGTAGAAGCCTGCGATCCTTATGCCAGAACTACAGGTGTCAATGGCAAAAGAGCTATGGTAATTGATCTTGATTCAACCGATCCGGAAGGTTGGGCAGATGACAAGAATCCACATGCATCAGAGAGTATGACTGATGCTGTAATCTACGAGCTGCATATTCGTGATTTTTCCGTTGATGAGAAGGGCAACATTGCAAATGCAGGCAAGTATACTGCATTTACTGAGACAGGAACAAAGACTGAAGGCGGAAACGCGACAGGTATTGATTACATCAAGAGCCTCGGCGTTACTTACGTTCATCTTTTGCCTTTCTATGATTTTGGCTCGGTAGATGAAAACGATGAGAGCCAGGAGCGCTTTAACTGGGGATACGATCCCGTCAACTACAACGTTCCCGAGGGCTCATATTCAACAGACGCTCACGACGGAAATGTAAGGGTCAAAGAGGCTAAAGAGATGGTGAAGGCTCTTCATGATAACGGTCTTTCAGTTGTTATGGACGTTGTTTACAACCATGTTTACAGCGGCAAAGACTTTTGCATCAACCGTCTTGTGCCCGGATATTTTTCCAGGATCAATGCAGACGGAACATATTCAAACGGCTCAGGCTGCGGAAATGATACTGCTTCAGAGAGAAGCATGGTGAAAAAATACATCGTTGACTCCGTATGCTACTGGGCAGATGAATACCACATCAACGGCTTCAGATTTGACCTTGTGGGCCTTATCGATGTTGATACCATAAACGAGATCGTTGAGAAGGTTCATGAGTCTCACCCCGATGTTATTTTCTATGGCGAGGGATGGAGCATGAACACTGATCTGACAAAAGAGAATGTGACTATGGCAACACAGCAGTCTTCCGAAAAGACTCCGGGATTTGCCTACTTTAACGATAATATCCGCGACGGCCTTAAGGGAAGTGTGTTCAATACCGCTGAAGTCGGCTGGGCATCAGGAGCAAGAAACGCAGAGAGAGCAATGACAGCATCTTTCCTTGCAAATGAGACCTGGTCAAAAAATCCTTCACAGATAATCCAGTATGCTTCCTGCCATGACAACAATACTCTTTTTGACAGGATCGCAGGATCAAGGACAGATCTTAATGAAGAGTCCTGGATAAAGATGAACAACCTTGCTGCTGCATTCTACATGACTTCCGAAGGCGTACCCTTCATGCAGGCAGGTGAGGAGATTTTGAGAACCAAGGTTAAGGATGATGGCTCTTTTGACTCAAACAGCTACAGCTCCGGAGACGAAGTGAACAGCATAAAGTGGGAGAACCTTGATGATCCAAAGTACCGGGAAAATCTTGAGTTTTACAAGGGACTGATCGCCTTCAGAAAAGAGCATGCGCTGCTTAGACTTTCTTCAGGGGATGAGGTTACAGCAAGAGTTAAGGCTGTTGAGGGACTTGATAAGAATGTTCTGGCTTTTGTGATGGACAATTCAGACAAGACCCTTGAGGGGGAGAGCGCAGAGCAGATTTTCCTTGCCTTTAATCCCAATGAAACAGAGACTACGATTGCGCTTCCGGAAGGTGAGTGGAATGTGTATGTTAAGGGAAACAAGGCCGGTACTGAGGTTATCGAGAACGTATCGGGAAGCGTTACTGTAGAGCCCATATCTGCGGTGGTTCTTGTAAAAGGGGAAATTGTCTCAGGACTTCGTCAACAGGGACAGGAACAGGGCCAAAGTCAGGGGGGATTAGTGGACTTTTGGAGAGGATTATGGGATAATCTAAAAAGATTTTTTTCCTAAAGTTAACTAATGCATGAACAATAATTATGGGGGTAATTATGGCGCATATAGAACTGACAAAGCTTTGTGAAAATGCAGTTGATGCCAGGTATGATATTCAGTATCTGACTACCGAAGCCAAGAACGAGGCGCTTTTGAAGGTGGCGCAGGCGCTTCTTGATAATGCTGAGGATATTATTGAAGCCAATGCTGTTGACGTTGAGAACGGTAAGAAGAACGGTATGCATCCCGGGCTTCTTGACAGGCTTACATTAAACGATAAGAGAATGGAGGGAATCGCCGAGGGACTAAGACAGGTTGCGGCGCTCCCTGATCCTATCGGAGAGGTGTTTGAGGAATTCGAAAGGCCCAACGGTCTTAAGATCAAGAAGGTCCGCGTTCCCATGGGCGTTGTGGGTATAATCTACGAATCAAGGCCCAACGTAACACCGGATGCGTTTTCTCTGACTTTTAAATCAGGCAACGTTACCATCTTAAAGGGCGGCAGTGACTGCATCAACAGCAATATCGCCATAGTTAAGGTTATAAGAGACACTTTAAAGAGCCTTGGCATCAATGAGAATGCCGTACAGCTCATCGAGGACACTGACAGGGCGGTAACCACACAGTTCATGAAAATGAGCGAGTATGTTGACGTCCTTATTCCAAGAGGAAGCGCAGGGCTTATTAGAGCAGTGGTTGAAAATTCCAACATTCCCGTTATCGAAACCGGAACCGGTAACTGCCACATCTATGTGGACAGGAATGCTGATCTTGAGAAGGCAATTCATATTATCATCAACGCCAAGACCCAGAGGATCGGTGTGTGCAACGCCGCAGAATCCCTGGTGGTTCACAAGGATATTAAAGAGAAGTTCCTTCCTCTTTTTGCAAAAGCCATGAAGGAGCACAATGTTGAGGTAAGGGCTGACAAAGACAGCAGACCTTTGATCGCTGATGCACTGGAAGCAACAGAAGAGGACTTTGGCAGGGAGTACCTTGACTACATCATTTCCGTTAAGACTGTCAATGATGTGGATGAGGCGATTGCTCATATCAACAAGTACAACACAGGTCACTCAGAGGCCATCATCACTGAGAATAAAGAGACAGCTCAGAGGTTCCTTGACAGAGTTGATGCAGCATGTGTCTATGTGAACGTATCTACCAGATTCACCGACGGATTCGAGTTCGGATTCGGCGCCGAGATAGGCATCAGCACCCAGAAACTCCACGCAAGAGGACCCATGGGCCTTAAGGAGCTTACCTCCTACAAATACGAGATCACAGGGGAGGGGCAGATCAGGCCATGAGCATGACTAAAGAAGAATTACTGAAGGCCAGAAATCACATCATAGAAGTTTCCAGAGAGCTTCATGACCTTGGCCTTCTTGTAAGGACCTGGGGCAATATCAGTTCCAGAGTTGATGATAAATCTTTCCTTATTACTCCCAGCGGGATCAGATACGAAGATCTTACACCGGAGATGATCGTGCAGGTTAATATCGACGATCTTTCCTACGAGGGGGACTACAAGCCCTCCAGCGAGAGCAAGGTCCATGCAGCCTGCTACAAGGTTCGTAAGGACTGCGGCTTTATTGTCCACACTCACCAGGTATACGCATCCTGCGCAGGAACCCTTGGACTTAAGAAGATAAGCACCTACATTGACGATACGGATATAATTGTTCCCGTTGCTCCCTATGCGCTTCCGGGAACCGACAAGCTTGCCCAGAACGTAGCAAACAGGCTCAAGAAATACTCCGACAGCAACAGCCTTATAATGGCCAATCACGGTACCGTGTGCCTCGGGGCCGATTCTGCCGAGGCCATTTACGAGGCCAAGGTCCTTGAGACTGCCTGCAACAATTTTCTTATGGATATCTGCAAGACAGACATGCCCCACGGAGTTGAGGCAGGTTTTAACAGCTTTATCGAAGACGGGAAAATAGTCTACGAGCACGCAGATACTCCGGAGAGAGTAAAATTTGTTCACGAGCACATCTACGCCAAAAGACCTGACATCAAATATATAGTTCACAATAAGTCGGAAGCTGTTATGACTGTTTCGAGAAGAGCCAACAACATGAGACCTCTTCTTGACGACTTTGCCCAGCTTATCGGCACCGGTCTTAAGATCCCGGCAAACCAGGACGACGTTGTTCATAACATCAGAAAGAATGCCAACGTTGTTTTTGTGCCCGGAGACGGCGCATATTGCCTAGGCCCCAATGAAGACGACGCAATGGCGGTTGCCATGGTCCTTGATAAGGGCTGCATCGCCTACACCGCAGTGCTTCGCCACGGCGAGGGTCACTATCTGTCGGCTTATGACTGCTTTAAGATGAATAGGCATTACAGAAAAAGCTATTCCAAGCTTGCTGACATAAACAAATGATCATGCGGGGAGAGAAGTATGATAAGAAGACCTGATCCCATTAAACCAGGGGACAACATCGGTGTTACGGCGCCTTCCTACGGCCCCGGCACAGAACCCTACAGATCCATGTATTATATTGCTGCGGATAATATCAAACAGCGCGGATACGGGATAATTGAGGGAGAGACTCTGTTTAAGACCGACGGCATCGGGATCGCCACCAAGCCTGATTTTGCTGCAAAAGAGCTGGTGGAGTTCTATAAACGTGATGATATAGATGCCATTATTTCCGCCGGCGGCGGTGAGCTCATGAATGAGACCGTCACATATGTTGATTTTGACGAGCTTAAGAACTATAGACCTAAGTGGTTCATCGGATATTCCGATAATACCAACTTTATTTTCCCTCTTGTGACCATCACCGGTGTTCAGGGAATCTATGGTCCTTGTATAAGCGGTTATGCTAAGAAGTGGGAGACTCCTGAAGAGGATGCTTTCGCAATCCTTGAGGGCACCAAAAGCTCTTTTGACGGATATAAGAGATTTGTTCTGGAGGAAGAGACAGAAGCTCCTGCAGAATACACCGAGGAGATGATTCGTGCTCCTTATGCTTTTAACAGGGACAGAGAACTGGTCTCTTACGCCGGAGATAACGGCTTGATCACCCCTGCCCGGGGAAAAGAAATAGTGATGGAAGGCGTGCTTCTTGGAGGATGTCTTGATATTCTTACCCACTTCGTTGGAACCAGGTTCGACAGAATGAAACAGTTCAATGAAGAGCACAGGAACGTTATCTGGATAATGGAGGCCTGCGACCTTTCTCCCATGGAGATAAGAAGAAGCCTCTGGAATCTAAGGGAAGCCGGCTGGTTTGACAGCGCGGCGGGATTTATCATCGGAAGACCAAAGGCTGCCTGGGGAGTGGAGATGCTTGGAGCAGACCAGTACAATGCTGTTACCGGCGCACTTTCGGTTCTTGGAAAGCCCATAATCATGGATGCGGAGATCTCTCACATTGATCCGCTGCTTCCAACCATCATGGGAGCCGATGCGAAAGTAACGGTAAAAGGAAACGATCTTAACATTACATATATCTGAGTATTGAGGGACAGACATCATTGGATAACAGACTTATTAAGATCATGCTTGGAGTGATAGGAGCCCTTGCTATACTGGTTGTGGCAGGGGCTTTTATTCGCCTTTCCAAGAATGATAAGGAAGAAGTAAATAATGAAGAGTCCATCTTTGAAGATGTGAGCACACTGGAAGCCCTTAATATGGGACTTATTGACGGAGACGAACTTCTGGCGGAAGAGGGCATTGAGAAGAAGGAAGAAGATCCTGCATCGTCCGCGTCCACCGAGGACAGGGCTGCGGCACTGCTTTCTCTATTAAATGAAGGGCAGCACATTGAGGATACCAGCCAGTTTGTAAAGATCGATGTAAAAGACAAAGTGGTCACCGAATCGCAGATCAATGTGGCCGAAGAGGACACGAAGGTTGCGGATGTAGATGAGACCACTGAGGTTTCCGAAGAAGATTATTCCGAGGAAGATACCTTTGATGACTGGACTGAGGAAGATGAGGATCTTCTTGCCCAAATAGAGTCTGAAGTTGCAGAGGAAGAGCGTCAGAAAGCACTTGCGGAAAAGGCAGCAAGTGAAGCTCCCAATATCACCCAGACTGCGGAATATGAATCCGCCCACGCAGGGACCAAGGGCATTGATGTTTCAAAGCATAACGGAAACATTGACTGGGGCCAGGTAAAAGCATCAGGCATAAGCTTTGCCATGGTAAGATGCGGATACCGCGGATCTTCTTCAGGTGTTCTGGTTGTGGATCCCATGTATCAGACCAATATGAACGGGGCGATAAATGCAGGCCTTGGGGTAGGAGTATATTTCTTTTCCCAGGCTGTTAACGTGCAGGAAGCCGTAGAAGAGGCCTCAATGGTACTTGATCTTTTAAACGGCTACAGCCTGTCATATCCTGTGTATCTTGATGTGGAAAAGAGTAACGGAAGAGGCGATGCCATAAGTCCCGAGGAGAGGACCGAGATTTGCAGGGCCTTTCTCGCAACCATTTCCAATGCGGGATATACAGCGGGAATCTATTCCAACAAGTTGTGGTTTGAGAACAGGATAAACACCGGAAGCCTTACGGACTATAAGATCTGGATGGCACAGTATGTGGATATTCCCACCTATGCGGCTACGCGCTATGACATGTGGCAGTATACTTCCAAGGGAAGCGTACCGGGAGTCCCCGGTAACTGCGATATGAATGTTTTGAAATGATATTTTTTAGTTTACATTGTTTAGAAATAATTTACGTGCAATATCGTATACTTCAATTATAATAATAGTTAGCTTAAGTATAATTGGAGGAAAAAAACTATGAATAAGACGATCAGAGCGATTATCGGAATTACACTTTCAGTATTTATGCTGGCTTCAATGCCTGCAGTTACATCCTTTGCATACGGCGCCGATACCGAGGTTATGGATTTTCAGGATTCTGTGATCACGGTAGAAGCAGGTTCCAGCTACACAATGAATTTCAGATCCACTTACAACTACACTTACTACATTCAAGGATCCACAAGTAAAGCCACAAGACTTGATGCATCCTTCAAGAGCGGAACTCAGCAGATAACATTTTATGTTGGTGCTGATGAAACTGCCAAGACAATCATATTTTACTTCTATGTTGCTGACGATAGACTTCAGACAACAGATAAGTGGGATTCAATTCAGGTCAATGTAAAGGGCTCCAAGGCTGCGGCTGCAGCAGCTGTAACACAGAATGTTACTCTTGCCAGCGGTAAGAATGGCAGCGTTGCGGTAAATGGAAATATTGCAATGCTTAATAATGAGAGCGGAGTAGGAATGGCTTCCTTCTCACTTTCTGACGGAAACGGACATATGGTTCCTTTCACCTACAAGGGAATCGTCAATAACGGAAGTGCCAATTATTTCAACCTTGCCAGCAGCATCGGATATGCTTCTCCCAAGATCTCAGAATCTGATAAAGCAGTAATGCTTGCCAACGGATACGCAGGGGTTTGCGTAAACGGAAATTACAAGAACTGGCCATAAACATAGTAAAATGCATTATACGGCTCCCGCAGAATATGGCGGGAGCTGTTTTTTATGTGTTTAAAGTTTGGAATAGCTGTGATAGAATAGGTTAAATAAGGGATTTTTAAATTATGCTTAGGAGGCACTAAGACAATGGCTGCAAAGGACAAGTATGTGGCATATGTGGCAAGCTATACATCAGGCTTGGGCACCAAATACGGAATCAGAATCTATGATGTTGATCTCAAGAAGGGCAGACTCTATGAGAAGCAGAAGGTTGAGATCACCAATTCATCTTATATCGGAATTTCCCATAACAGGAAGACACTTTATTCCATCACCGATGCCGGAGTTGAGTCCTATCACATCCTTGCTGACGGAAGCCTTGAGTTTTTGAATGAGGCATCCATCAACGGAATGAGAGGCTGCTATGTAAACGAGGATCAGGGAGATAACTTCCTGATGACCGCAGGTTATCACGACGGCAAGGTTACAATCCTTAAGCTCAACAAGGATGGCAGTATTGGAGAGATAGCAGACGAGAGATATCATAAGGGACTTGGAACTGCTGCCGGAAGGAATCACGTTCCTCATGTACAGTGCATCAAGATCTCCAAGGACAACAAATATATGCTGGCTGCGGATCTTGGAATGGACAGGATCAATATCTATTCCTGGGACAAGGAGACAGGTAAGGTCAAGGAGGTTGATGTGATCCACTGCGATCAGGAATCATCACCAAGACATATGCAGTTCTCCAAGGATGGAAGATTCCTCTATGTATGCCTTGAGCAGAAGTGTGCAATAGATGTGTACGAATATCATGAGGAGAACGGACTTCCTGAGTTTAACAAGATTCAGGAAGTATCAAACTCCGACGAATCAGACTCAATCGGTGTTGCCTGCAGTGCTCTGACTTTCTCGGAGGATTACAATTATCTTGTAAGCTCAACAGCAGGAGAGAACAACGCGATTGTATTTAAGGTTGATAAGGAAACCGGACTTCTTACAAAACAGATCCAGCTTCCGGTTGCGGGAGAGTATCCCAAGGATGTAGCTCTTTTCCCTGACAACAAGCACCTGGTATCTCTTAATCACGAGTCGGATTCACTGACATTCTTCACCGTTGATATGGAGAAGGGTACCATGGTCATGAACGGACCTGAGCTTTCCGTAACAAGACCCAACTGTATTATCTTCCATAAGATCGAAGGCTAAACATAAGATTGCAAGATAAATAATAAGCCCTGTCCATTACGGACAGGGCCTTTTTATGATCCGGCTGTTTGTATCTTTGTCTTTTAATCTTTTTTGTAGAAGTTCTTTATGCTGTCAGCCTTTGAGGACATATTGCTGATCATAAGGTCCAGCAGGGTGTAAGCGCACATGGATTCAACCACAACGACTGCTCTTGGAACAACCACAGGGTCGTGACGGCCTTTGATGTTGATGGAGATATTATCACCGTCTTTGCTTACGGTGTTCTGAGTACGGAAGATGCTGGGAGTTGGCTTAACGTAAGCTCTTAGGATGATCTCACTTCCGTCGGACATTCCCCCAAGGATTCCGCCTGAGTGATTGGTATTCTTATATACATGAATTCCGTCGGATTCAAAGGAATCGTTGTTGTCGGATCCGTGATAGCGGGATACCAGGCATCCGTCGCCGATCTCTACAGCTTTAACAGCACCGATACTCATAACGGCTCCGGCAAGAAGAGCGTCCAGCTTATCAAAGACAGGCTCTCCGATTCCTGCAGGTACGCCATTTATGCGGCACTCGATGACACCGCCGACAGAATCGTTTTCCTCACGGCATTTGGCTATAAGCTCCATGGCCCTTTTGTCTGCGTCTGCATCGGGCATGGCTGTGGGAGTGGTAAGACGAAGATCCGCATCAAAATTAGAAGGATCGATCTCAACATCTCCGATGGACCTGGTGTAGGCTGTTACGGTTATGCCCATTTCATTAAGGAGCTTACTGCAAAGAGCACCGGCGGCAACTCTTCCTATGGTCTCGCGGCCTGATGATCTTCCGCCTCCGCGATAATCCCTGAAGCCGTACTTCCGGTCAAAGCCGAAATCCGCGTGGCCGGGACGATAGTATTTGGCAATTTCATTGTAATCGGAAGAGCGCTGAGATGTGTTTTTTACCATCAAAGAGATGGGAGTTCCGGTGGTCTTTCCTTCAAAAACACCGGAAAGGATCTCAACAAGATCATCCTCCTTGCGGGAGGTGGTTGCAGAAGAAGTCCCGGGCTTTCTTCTGTCGAGGAAAGTCTGTATGTCTTTTTCGTTTAGATCCATACCTGCGGGAAAGCCGTCAACGACAACTCCCAAAGCTGCTCCGTGGGACTCGCCCCATGTGGTTAAAACAATGTTTTTTCCTATGGTTGATCCTGACATAAATTATCTCCGTTTATAGAATTTTATTAAGTATAGCACAAAAAAGAAGTGAATTATTAATGAAATAGAGATATAATATTATCTGTAATTTTATTGAGCAGTTAATATCTGAAGTATTTGAGGGGATTTCCGATATGGACGCCGATAACCTGCAAAAGAAGCTTACCTTTAAAAATAAGGTAATTTCTCAGGTTGGAAAATTTAATAGAAAGCACAAGGCTTTTTCTTTTTTGGGAATGGCCTATGCCGTTATCGCAATCACTTGTTATAATTTCCTGTTTTATTTCTACAGAAATACCAAGAGGTTTACTGCTCTTGCCTGCATTATCCTGTTTTTTGCGGCAAGCAGCAGCTTTTCTTATCCGGCAATGTCACTTAATATAAGCTTTGCTTCCAATAACACATTGGATGATACTGCCTATGCCGAGGATGTTGTGATCTCCGAAGCAGAGGTGGCAGAGAGCAGTGCGGAACTTGCTGCACCCGATGACGTTGACGAAGAGGTGCTTCAGGAGGCAAGCGAAGTTGTTAATCCTGATGCTGCAGAGATCGAGAACATGGTATCTCTCAATGATATTCTCGGGGCGGATGATACTGAGACAGTGATTTCCGAGGATGAGAAAGTGCCCCTTGGAAGTTCCACGAAGCAGACATTCAGCAGTGATGACTGGCAGATAGTTCTTGTTAACAAACAGCATCCAATTCCTGATGATTACCATTTTAATCTCGGGACCATCAGCGGAAGCATGCAGTGTGATGAGAGAGTCATCGCGCCGCTTAAAGAGATGCTTAAGGCTGCAAGAGCGGACGGCGTAGGGCTTATAGTCTGCTCACCCTACAGGGATATTGACAGGCAGACCATGCTTTTCTCAAATAAGGTCAATCGCTATATGGGCGGTGGTATGTCCTACATGGATGCCTACAACCTGGCATCACAGGCGGTTACGGTTCCCGGCTCATCAGAGCATCAGATCGGTCTTGCTGTTGATATTATCACAGCTGATTACACCAGCCTCGATGAGGGCTTTGGAGATACAACTGCGGGCAAATGGCTTGCCAAGAACAGCTGCAAGTATGGCTTCATATTAAGATATCCTCAGGGCAAAGAGGAGATTACCAGCATTGAATACGAACCCTGGCACTTTAGATATGTTGGAACCGACGCTGCTACAATAATTACGGAGAACAACATATGTCTGGAAGAGTTCTGGAACATGTATGTTGAGTAATAAGCTTTGAGAGGATTTATATGTACAAGATTTTAAAGACAGAAGGAAATGCCAAAAGAGCTGAGTTTGAGACCGTGCACGGTGTCATCCAGACTCCTGTTTTTATGAATGTTGCTACGGTTGCAGCAATAAAGGGCGGCGTTTCCACACAGGATCTTGAGGAGATCGGTACTCAGGTTGTCCTGTCCAATACTTATCATTTGCATTTAAGACCCGGAGACGATGTGATCTACAGGATGGGGGGACTGCATGAATTTATGTCCTGCAAGAAGCCCATTCTTACAGATTCAGGCGGATTTCAGGTCTTTTCTCTTGCTAAGACAAGAAGGATAAAGGAAGAGGGAGTTTATTTCCACTCACATATTGACGGCCACAAGCTTTTCATGGGACCTGAGGAGAGCATGCGGATTCAGTCTCACCTTGGATCCACCATAGCCATGGCTTTTGACGAGTGCCCTTCAGCAAGAGCAGAGAAGGAATATGTTCAGAAGTCCGTAGACAGGACCACAAGATGGCTCATCCGCTGCAAAAGCGAGATGGACAGACTCAACAGCCTGCCTTATACGGTGAATCCTCATCAGATGCTTTTTGGAATAAACCAGGGCGCAATCTTTGATGACATCAGGATAGAGCACGCCAAGAGGATCAGCGAGCTTGACCTTGACGGATACGCAGTCGGAGGACTTGCAGTTGGTGAGACTCACGAAGAGATGTACCATGTCCTTGATACCGTGGTTCCTTACCTTCCTCAGAATAAGCCCACTTATCTTATGGGCGTCGGAACTCCTGCAAATATTCTTGAAGCTGTGGACAGAGGCGTAGACTTTTTTGACTGCGTATATCCAAGCAGAAACGGAAGGCACGGACACCTTTATACCAAGCGCGGTCATATCAATATCCTCAATGCAAGATACGAATATGACAATACTCCAATAGAAGAGGGATGCGGCTGTCCTGCCTGCAGACGCTATTCAAAGGCCTATATAAGACATCTTCTGAAGGCCGGAGAGATGCTGGGAATGAGGCTTTGCGTTCTCCATAATCTATATTTCTACAATCATATGATGGAAGAGATAAGAGATGCGATTGATAACGGCTCTTTTGCCTCCTACAAAAAGTCAATGATAGAGGGAATGATGGAATTTGACGGCGAGCAGGAAGGCGCAAGATACGATATTGCAAGAAACTGGAGAAAAGGATAAGCCGTACTTGAATTTAAAGCGGCTTTTTAGTATTATTGATGGGTGTATTAAATTATTTTATGGGAGGAAGTTATGGGTTTACTTTTAACTGAAGCACAAGCAAATACCACAAGCATCGTTTCGATGATTGTTGTTTACGCAGCTGTAATCGGAGTTTTTTATTTTCTTTTCATGCGTCCGCAGAGGAAGGAGCAGAAGCAGAAGGCACAGACACTTGCTGCTCTGGCTGTAGGCGACAGCGTTAGGACAACCGGTGGTTTCATCGGTACTGTTATCGACATCAATGACGACATGGTTATCGTAGAGTTCGGCAATAACAAGAACTGCCGTATCCCTATGGTAAAGGAAGCCATCGTTGAGGTTGAAAAGCCTGAAGACGCGGTTGCAACAGCGAATGATACTTCTGATTCCAAGAAGAAGTAATAATTGTCATGTCTATACTTAAGCCTGATCGGGTCTCCGGTCGGGCTTATTTTTCAAATAGGAGGAGTATGAGTTATGAAGCTGAACATCACATGTATTCCCGGTGACGGCATCGGCCCCGAGATTGTTGCGGAGGCCAAAAAGGTACTTAACAAGGTGGCCGAAGTTTACGGACACGAGATGATCTTCAAGGACGTTCTTATGGGCGGATGCTCCATTGATGCCTACGGCGTTCCTCTTACTCAGGAGACCATTGATGCGGCAAAGGCTGCAGATGCGGTACTCATGGGTTCAATCGGTGGAAATACTTCCACATCCCCCTGGTATAAACTTGAGCCATCCAAAAGACCTGAGGCAGGACTTTTAGGTATTCGTAAGGCTCTTGGACTTTTTGCAAATCTTCGCCCGGCGTATCTTTATCCTCAGCTTAAGGAGGCTTGTCCTCTTAAGGAAGAAGCTGCGGCAAGAGGCTTTGATATGATGATAATGAGAGAGCTGACAGGCGGCCTTTATTTTGGCGAGCGTTACACCAAAGAGGTGAACGGAGAGCTCACAGCTACAGATACTCTTGTATATAAAGAAAGCGAGATCAGAAGAATCGCCATCAAGGCTTTTGAAGTTGCAAGAAAGCGCAGAAAGAGTGTTATAAGTGTAGATAAGGCCAATGTTCTTGATTCCTCAAGACTCTGGAGAAAAGTTGTTGAGGAGGTTGCAAAGGATTATCCCGATGTTAAGCTTGAGCATATGCTGGTTGATAACTGTGCAATGCAGCTGGTAAGAGACCCCGCTCAGTTTGATGTTGTCCTTACGGAGAACATGTTCGGAGATATTCTTTCCGATGAAGCAAGCATGATCACAGGTTCCATAGGAATGCTTCCCAGTGCTTCACTTAACGATTCAAGCTTTGGCCTCTATGAGCCAAGCCACGGAAGTGCTCCGGATATTGCCGGCAAGAATATTGCAAATCCCATAGCAACAGTTCTTTCAGCTGCTATGATGCTCAGATATACATTTAATCTTGATAAAGAGGCAGACTCCATCGAGAATGCCGTAAGAAAAGTTCTTGAAGAAGGATATCGCACCACCGATCTTATGGGAAATGCCAAAGAGAGCGAGTTTAAGAAGGTTGGATGCAGCGAAATGGGAGACTTACTGGTTGAACGAATCCTTAGCCTATAAAACCGAAAAAAGAATATATGACCTTTTGCCTCACGAACCTGAGATGATGGCCACGGTTCTTTTTATCATAGGAATGTCCATCTACTATCTGTGGAGAATGTTTGCCATAACTCCGCAGTACGATGAACTTTATACCTACTATCATTTTATAAGCAGGGGGCCGCTCCATGCGGCGCTGTCCTGGCCTTCATCCAATAACCATGTGGGATATTCACTGCTGTCTTCAATTGTTGACCTTTGCGGTAATCCTTTCATAGGGCTTCGAGGAGTCTCATATATATGCGCAATCTCGAATCTCATTCTGGTTAACAGGATCTGCAGAAGATACTATTCCCACTGGATTCCCTTCGGAGCAACGCTTCTGTATGCATCCATGCAGGTTATCAATGAGTACAGTGTACAGGGAAGGGGATATACGCTGGCTACAACATGCTTTCTGTTATCTGTATATATCATGGGATATATTTGCAGCGTTGAAGAGACAAAGCCTGTGTACTATCTGTTGCTGTGCTTTAGTTTTGCCTTGGGAATGTATACAGTGCCGGGAAGCTTTTACTGGATACTCCCCATGTGCATCGCCGTATCTGTTTATTTACTGGTCAATGCATACAGAAACAGAAAAGTGTATAGCGAGCAGGCCAATAACATTTATCTTAAGAAGTATGTAAAGTTTCTGAAAGGCCTGATCCCGCCGGCATTTATAACACTTCTTTTATATGGGCTTATATGGCTGAGCGAAGGCTCGGGTATGCTCATGGAAAATGAGTATTCACCATACTTTGGCCTTGGCAGGGGGACGGTTCTTGTGAGGGCTCCGGTGACATCTATCCTTACGGGATTCAGGTTCATGCGTGACCATCCCTATGTAAGAAGCATTGATCCTGCCATGTTTGATAAGATGTTCATTGGCTGGCTGTTTGGACTTTGCGACTATATATTCCCGGGCCTCGGAGTCATGGTTTTTGTGGTGGCTATAGGAAGCTTTATAGCGGCTGTTGTTGAGTGCATAAGACACTTTGCTTACAGCAGGACCATTATAAATCTTGTTATGATCTCGAATTTGCTTATCACCCCGATCATGCTTATCCTGACAAACAAGCTCCCGTATCTTAAGGTTTTTGGATACAGCGGATTTGTTTTCACTGTTTCTTTTGCCACATTTATTGAAATGCTGGTTAATATGGGCATAAGGATTTATAACAGAAGAAAGCTGGAGCCTGATAAGATGGGTGTCAAAACAGCCCACAGAGAGAATGAGACTGTATATAAGGATGACAGGTGGTTCTCGGGAATAGGGATCTATGCTCCGATACTTATATGTCTTGTATTCTTCGGCTATAGAGCGCTTAGTGATGACTTCAGCAGACAACTTGGTGAAAGAGAGAATGATCTTTTTAATACCTTATATATTGCCAATGTTGGTAAGAGGAACAATGTTGCGGCTTTAGACTGCGACCAGCGCTATCTTCTTAAATTCGGATGGGATATAGACTGTCAAAAAACTGATGTGCAGGACGCGGATTGCGTTATAATAGATAAAGATATGCTTGAACCTGGTCGAAGTGGTGATAATACCTGGAAGTTCTATGCGGATTATGACAGCATAGATTGGGACTACCTGGACCGCATGCACCCGATTTACGAAAATGAGAATTTTATACTATATGTAAAATAAAGGAGAGAGGATATGGCTATGAATAGTGACAGAGTTTTTAAGGGGCTTCAGCAGGCTCCCCACAGAAGTTTGTTTAACGCTCTTGGTTTTACCGAGGAGGAGAGGAACAAACCGCTTATCGGTATTGTGAGCTCATACAATGAGATCGTTCCCGGACACATGAATCTTGATAAGATCACAGAAGCTGTCAAGCTGGCCGTTGCCGAGGCAGGCGGAATGCCTGTAGTTGTACCGGCAATTGCGGTTTGCGACGGTATCGCCATGGGCCATATCGGAATGAAATACTCTCTGGTTACAAGAGATCTTATTGCGGACAGCACTGAGTGTCTTGCAACTGCTCACGCTTTTGACGGAATGGTATGTATTCCCAACTGTGACAAGAATGTTCCCGGACTTTTGATGGCAGCTGCCAGAGTGAACATCCCTACAGTATTTGTTTCGGGCGGTCCCATGATGGCCGGAAGAATTGACGGACACAAGACTTCTCTTTCTTCAATGTTCGAGGCTGTAGGAAGCGTATCTGCCGGCAAGATGACAGAGCAGAAACTGTGCGAGTTTGAAGAGAAGGCCTGCCCTACCTGCGGATCCTGCTCAGGTATGTATACTGCCAATTCCATGAACTGCCTTACAGAGGCAATCGGAATGGGACTTCCCGGAAACGGCACAATCCCTGCAGTTTATTCTGCACGTATCAGACTTGCAAAGCAGGCCGGTTATGCGGTAATGAGGCTGATCGAGAAGAACATCCGTCCCAGAGATATCATGACAAAAGAGGCATTCATGAATGCCATGGCTATGGATATGGCCCTTGGATGCTCAACAAATACAATGCTTCATCTTCCTGCAATTGCCCATGAAGCCGGTGTAGAACTTGATATGGAAATTGCCAATGAAGTATCCTCAAGGACCCCTAATCTGTGTCACCTTGCACCTGCAGGTCCTACCTACATGGAAGACCTCAACGAGGCAGGCGGTGTTCTTGCAGTTATGAGCGAACTTGTTAAAAAGAACCTTATAAATACCGACCTTATCACGGCAACAGGCAAGACCATCAGGGAGAACCTTGAGGGCGTGGTTAACAGAAATCCTGAAGTTATCAGACCTATCGACAATCCTTACATGCAGTCAGGCGGAATCGCTGTTCTTAAGGGCAATCTTGCTCCTGACACCGGAATCGTAAAGAAGAGCGCCGTTGTTCCCGAGATGATGGTTCATGAAGGCCCCGCAAGAGTATTCGACTGCGAAGAGGATGCCATCGAAGCAATCCTTGGCGGCAAGATTGTTGAGGGCGACGTTGTTGTTATCAGATATGAAGGACCTAAGGGCGGCCCCGGAATGAGAGAGATGCTCAATCCTACATCAGCAATTGCCGGAAGAGGCCTTGGATCCTCAGTTGCACTTATTACAGACGGAAGATTCTCCGGAGCAAGCCGCGGAGCGTCCATAGGCCATGTATCTCCTGAGGCAGCTGTCGGAGGACCTATCGCTCTTGTTGAAGAGGGCGACATCATCAGCATTGATATCCCTAACAATGCTCTTAACGTTAAGGTTTCCGATGAAGAGCTGGCAAAGAGAAGAGAAAAGTGGCAGCCCAGAGAGCCAAGAGTTACAACAGGCTACCTTTCAAGATACAGAGAGCTTGTAACCAGCGGAAACAGAGGAGCTATTCTCGAGATCCCCAGAGCCTGATCTATCATTGAAAAAAGTATTGTTGAATGAGGAGTGAATATTATGCAGCTTACAGGATCACAGATCGTACTTGAATGCCTTAAGGAACAGGGCGTTGATACCATATTCGGATATCCGGGAGGAACAATTCTGAATATCTATGACGAGCTCTACAAACAGCAGGACAACTTCCTGCACATTCTTACATCCCATGAGCAGGGCGCTGCCCATGCGGCTGACGGCTATGCAAGATCCACCGGCAAGGTCGGCGTTTGCTTTGCCACCAGCGGTCCCGGTTCCACCAACCTTGTAACCGGAATTGCTACAGCCTACATGGATTCCGTTCCCATGGTAGCCATCACCTGCAATGTAAATCTTCCTCTTTTGGGAAAAGACACATTCCAGGAGGTAGATATCGCAGGCATCACAATGCCCATTACAAAGCATGGATACATTGTTAAGGATGTAAAGGTTCTTGCGGATACCATCAGAAAGGCCTTCAAGATAGCCAGAACCGGTCGTCCCGGCCCTGTACTGGTGGATATTACTAAGGATGTTACGGCTAATTCATGCGATTACAGACCTGTACAGATCACAGAGGAGGAGCCTGCAAGGAAGTACACTGAAGAGGATATCAAGCAGGCGCTTAAGCTTATAAAGGCATCAAAGAGACCTTATATCTATGTGGGAGGCGGTGCGGTTATTTCCGGAGCTTCAAAGGAGCTTAGAAAGTTTGCAAAAACCATTGATGCCCCTGTCTGCGATACTCTTATGGGCAAAGGCGCATTTGATGCTTCCGACAAGCTTTATACAGGCATGATCGGTATGCACGGAACCAAGACCTCTAACTTCGGAGTCAGCGAGTGTGACCTTCTTATCACACTTGGAGCAAGATTCTCCGACAGAGTAACCGGAAATGCCAGAACCTTTGCTTCAAAGGCCAAGATTCTCCAGATCGATATCGATGCTGCAGAGATCAACAAGAACATCAGGACCAACCATGCCATTGTTGGTGATCTTAAGCAGGTTCTTTCAGTTCTCAACGAAAGACTGGAGAAGCAGGATCATTCAGAATGGCTTAAGAAGATTTTTGATTACAAGAAGAAATTCCCGCTTAGCTACGAGACCAAGAAGCTTACCTGCCCTTATATCATTGAGGAGCTGGATAAGCTCACAGACAGCGATGCCATAATTACCACTGATGTAGGTCAGCACCAGATGTGGGCTGCCCAGTATTATAAGTTCAAGAATCCAAGAACCTTCCTTACATCGGGAGGTCTTGGTACAATGGGCTACGGACTTGGAGCCTGCATAGGAGCCAAAGTTGGTAATCCCGACAAGGTATGCGTTAACGTTGCCGGAGACGGGTGCTTCCGTATGAACATGAATGAGCTGGCAACAGCTTCAAGATACAATCTCCCTATCATTGAGATCGTTATCAACAATCATGTTCTCGGAATGGTAAGACAGTGGCAGACTCTTTTCTATCAGCAGCATTATTCACAGACAGTATTCGAGGACAAGGTTGATTACTGCAAGGTTGCAGAAGGCCTTGGATGCATGGCTATCAAAGTCACCAAAAAGTCGGAAGTGGTTCCTGCCCTTAAAAAGGCTCTTGCAGCCAAGGGACCTGTACTTATAGACTGCATCATTGAAGAAGATGACAAGGTATTTCCTATGGTATCTCCCGGAGCTTCCATAAGCGAGGCTTTTGATGCTTCGGATCTTGCTGCAAAAAATAAGTAATTAAACGGAGTTGTTGGGGAATGAAAAAAGTATTGCGTGGAATATCCATTGGCTTTCTTGCCACCATAGCAATCCTGGCGATTATATATTGCCTCCTTGGTTTTTATTACCGGGGAGGCTTTCCCTGTTTTACCTGGATTAACGGCGTATACTGCACAGGGAAAAGTGTAAGCGAAGTAAACGAGGAGCTTATTGCAAAGGATCCCTATCAGGGAATCGCTGTTCTTGACAGGGGAGAAGCAAGGCTCTTTGTGAGCGCTTCGGATGTTGACTATTCAGTGGATTATACCGATGCCCTGAATCAGGTATTCTACAACAGAAGTCCCTTTGCCTGGGGGCTTTATGTCTTTGAAAATCTTTCCTATAACTACAAGCCTCAGGTTACGATGGACAAGAGCAAACTGTCCGGGATCATATCCAACTGGGAGATATTTTCGGTTCCTTCCGATGCCAAATGCAGTGTTAAGATGCAGACCGGAGAGGGATTTATTCTTGAAAATGCTCATATGCTAACGCCTGTTGAAGATCGTATATCAGACAGGGTCTACAGATCCATGATGCAAGGCGATGAGGTTGTGGATCTTGGAGAATTTGAGGAATGCTATGTTGAGACAACTCTTACCGCTTCGGAGCAGGAGAGGGTTTCATTGTATGAGAAACTTGATAAACTACAGGACTTTGACGTTACCTATGATTTTGCCGGAGAAACGGTAAGGCTTAGCCGCGCTGTTGCCAGCGGTTTCATTCTTACTCTCGGAGATTATGCAAAGGCTTCCGAAGAAGAGGTGAAGGCAGGCGGCGGCTCCGGTATGTTTATAGTCGGAGGAAAAGAAACTGAGCTTCCCGATGCGGACAGTATATATACTGTAGCTGATATCCTTACTGATGCAGAAGGAAATCCAATTATTTCCGAGAAGCGAATATATGACTTTCTGTCTGATGCGGCAGAGGGTCATGACACCGAATGGATGATGAAACGTTTCAAGAATGGCCTTTCAAATGAAGTCATACTTACTACCGGCAAGAAGGGAAACGGCAAGATCTATGACGTTGACGGCGAGTTTGAAAACGTTAAGAATGCACTGATCTCTTCGGGTACAGGCCTTAAGGGAACAAAATCTTTCCCTGTGATTGACGGGGTTCTTACCGTGGATGCATCGGAGAAACTTGGCAGTACTTTCATAGAAGTTGACATGAAAAATCAGATGCTTTACTACTATGTGGATGGAAAATTATCCATGGATATGCCTGTTGTAACAGGAAATATTAACAGGGGAAGAGGAACTCCTGCAGGTGTTTATAATGTTTATAATAAAAGATATCACACCTATTTACATGGAGTTGATTACGTTTCTTATGTAAATTATTGGCTAGGAGTTGAAAAAGGAGTTGGCATTCATGATGCCAACTGGAGGAAAAAATTCGGTGAAGAAATTTACAAATCAGATGGATCTCATGGGTGTATAAATTGTCCTATTGATTCGGTTTCAAAGCTTTGGGAAGTGGCCGAAGTTGGCACTCCTGTTATTATGTATTACTGATAAATACTGAGCTTACTAATAATTTAATCCGGCCTCGTGCCGGATTTTATTTTGCTTAAAATGCATCAAAAAATATTAAATAACATAGATTATGGAATCACGTTATTGACAAAAATAATTATACGAATAGAATAGAATTTATAATTCAAAATTCAAAAATTTAAATGTTCTAGGAGGAAAAGTAAGTGTCACGAGTTTATAATTTTTCAGCCGGACCCGCAGTGCTTCCTGAGGAAGTTTTGAAACAGGCTGCAGCAGAAATGCTGGATTACAATGGCTGCGGTATGTCTATCAACGAGATGAGCCACAGATCCAAGACCTTCGACAGCGTTATCCAGACTGCAGAGCAGGATATCAGAGATCTTATGAATATTCCTGACAATTACAAGGTCCTCTTTTTACAGGGCGGCGCAAGCCAGCAGTTCGCAGCTGTGCCTCTCAATCTTATGAAGAATAAAAAGGCCGGATATATCATCACAGGCCAGTGGGCCAAGAAGGCATATCAGGAAGCTCAGAAATACGGCGAGGCCGTTGAGCTTGCATCAAGTGCTGACAAGACCTTCTCATATATTCCCGATTGTTCTGATCTTGATATAGCCGATGATCTTGACTATGTATATATCTGCGAGAACAACACCATCTACGGAACCAAGTTCAAGACTCTTCCCAACACCAAGGGAAAGATCCTTGTATCTGATGTTTCTTCCTGCTTCCTTTCAGAGCCTGTAGATGTTACCAAGTACGGCGTTATCTACGGCGGAGTTCAGAAGAACGTAGGACCTGCAGGTCTTGTTATCAGCATCATCAGAGAAGACCTCATTACAGATGATGTTCCTTCCTACACACCTACAATGCTCAAGTGGAAGACCCAGGCAGACAACGGCTCTTTATACAACACTCCCAACTGCTGGAGCATCTATATGTGCGGCCTTGTTTTCAAGTGGCTTAAAGCCCAGGGCGGCCTCACGGAGATGAAGAAGAGAAATGAAGAGAAGGCTGCGATCCTTTACGATTATCTTGACCAGAGCAAGATGTTCAAGGGAACTGTAAGACCACAGGACCGCTCTCTTATGAATGTTCCTTTTGTTACAGATTCCGAGGAACTCAATGCCAAGTTCATAGCTGAGGCTACCAAGGCCGGCTTCGTAAGCCTTAAGGGCCACAGAACCGTGGGCGGCATGAGAGCAAGTATCTACAACGCAATGCCTATCGAGGGCGTTAAGAAACTGGTTGAGTTCATGGACAAGTTTGAAAAGGAGAATTGATAAATGTTCAAATATAAGTGCTTAAATCCCATTGCAAAGATCGGTCTCAACAATTTCAACGGCAACTTTCAGGCTGTAGACAATGTTGATGACGCTGAAGGAATCCTTGTAAGAAGTGCCAATATGCTTGAGATGGAGTTCTCCGAGAACCTTCTTGCCATCGCAAGAGCCGGTGCCGGTGTAAACAATATCCCTCTGGACAGATGTGCTCAGGAAGGAATCGTTGTATTCAATACTCCCGGTGCCAATGCCAACGGCGTTAAAGAGATGGTACTGGCTGCAATGCTCATCGCATCCCGTGACATCATCGGAGGAACAGAGTGGGTTAAGGCCAATGCAGGCGATCCCGAGATTGCAAAGCTCACTGAGAAATCCAAGAAGAAATTTGCCGGAACCGAGATCTTCGGCAAGAAGCTTGGTATCATCGGACTTGGCGCCATCGGCGTAAGAGTGGCAAATGCTGCAAGGCAGCTTGGTATGGAAGTATATGGATACGATCCTTACCTTTCAATTGATGCTGCATGGAGACTTTCTTCCGATGTTAAGCACGTTACAAATGTTGATGACATCTATTCAAAGTGCGATATTATCACAGTCCATGTTCCTGCTCTGGATTCAACCAAGGGAATGATCAACAAGGATGCCATCGCCAAGATGAAGAAGGGTGTTATCCTCATCAACCTTGCAAGGGATATTCTCTGCAATGAAGCTGATGTTCTTGCAGGTATCAATTCAGGCAAGATCAGAAAGTATGTTACCGATTTCCCGAATCCTGTTGTAGCCGGACATGACGGATGTATCGTTATCCCTCACCTTGGCGCTTCAACAGAGGAGTCAGAGGACAACTGCGCAGTAAAGGCTGTTCTTGAGCTCAAGGACTATCTTGAGAACGGAAACATCAATAACTCAGTGAATTTCCCCAACTGCGACATGAGTATCTGCACAAGACCCAGGGTTGCTATTTTCCATAAGAATGTAGCAAACATGATCTCCCAGTTCACATCCGTTCTGGGTGATGCAGGCCATAACATCTCAGATATGACCAATAAGTCAAAGGGCGATTATGCTTACACTCTTATCGACATCGAGGACGGCGTCACAGATGCCATCGTCAAGAAGCTTTCCAAGGTTGACGGTGTTATCCGTGTCAGAGTTGTAAGAAAAGACCTTTAATATCTTTATAATAATAGTAGAATAAGTAGGAGAGGTCCCGGGGCTTTCGGGATCTCTCCTAAAATTATGAAGGGGGAAACACAAATGGCAGATATAAGGCCTTTTAAAGCATATAGACCCGCAAAGGGCAAAGAAGAGTTGATCGCCTCCCTGCCCTATGACGTTTTTAACAGGAAGGAAGCGGCAGAAGCTGTAAAAAAGAATCCGGATTCATTTCTTTCCATCGACAGGCCGGAGACTTTTTTCCCTGAAGATCAGGACATGTACGCTCCCGAAGTTTACGCCAAAGCCGGAGAGGTTTTGTGGGAAAGAATAGAGAAAAAAGACTTCATCCGGGATGAAGAAAACTGCTATTACATCTACGAGCAGACCATGGACGGTCGCGTTCAGACAGGAATTGTGGCTCTCTCATCCATTGATGACTATCTTAACAACGTGATCAAAAAGCACGAGAACACAAGAGAGGACAAGGAGAAGGACAGGATCGAGCATGTGTACAACTGCAAAGCTCAGACCGGCCCTATTTTCCTGTGCTACAGAGAAAATGACATCATAAGCCAGATCGTTGACCGGGTAAAAGAGATGGATACACCCGTTTACGATTTTGTATCCGAGGATGGTGTCAGGAGCCGTGTCTGGGTCATGGAGGATGAAGAAGAGAACAACATGATCAGCAGGTCTTTTGCCGGGATAAATGAAATATACATTGCCGATGGGCACCACAGATGCGCTTCTGCGGTGAAGGTTGGCCTTCGGAAAAGAAAAGAGGATGAAGGAAAGGTTCGCGGCAAGCAGGAATATGACTACTTTTTGTCGGTTCTTTTCCCTGATTCACAGCTTATGATCATGGATTACAACCGCCTTGTTAAGGATCTAAACGGGATGACTGCCGGTGAGTTTCTTGATAAATTGTCCGAAAAGTTCGACATTAAAAATGAGGATGCGGCTGTAAAGCCTGCTGCCAAGGGAGAGTTCGGGCTTTTCCTCGAGAAAAAGTGGTACAGGCTTAAGGCTCATGAGGATATCATGAAGGATGATCCCGTTGAGGGACTTGATGTATCTATACTTCAGAATGAGGTCCTTTCTCCCATGCTTGGAATAGGAGATCCAAGAAGCGATAAGAGGATCGATTTTGTTGGTGGAATAAGAGGGCTTGGAGAGCTTGAAAAACGCTGCAATGAGGACATGGAGATAGCTTTTTCCATGTATCCCACATCCATAGGTGAGCTCTTTGCGGTTGCCGATGCCGGAAAACTCATGCCTCCGAAATCCACCTGGTTTGAACCAAAACTACTCAGCGGGTTATTTATACACCCTATTTGTGGTAAACTGTAAGAGATATCTGACTAATATTATCAAGGGAGGATCCCAATGAATAATAAGCTTTACAAAATGATGAACTGGCCGGAGATAGAAGAGATTATCTATTCTGACGGTGACAATCCCCACAGAATCTTAGGAGCCCACAAGGTTGGATCAAGCTGTCTTATCCAGGCTTTTTACCCTGATGCAGCTAACATGAAGGTATATATAGAAAACTCCAAGAAGAGCTATGATATGGAACTTGCCGATGAGGCAGGATTCTATGCTGTTATCGTTCCTTATGTGGACAAGCTCAAGTACCACTTTGTTATAACCGATGCCGACGGCAATGAGAAAAAGGTCGATGATCCCTATGCTTTCGGACCTCTTATGGACAGAGAGGATTTCATAAAACTGGGCAGCGGCATTCATTTTCATATCTATGAGAAACTTGGCGCGCACCCTATGACCAGAGGCGGCATAAAGGGAACCAATTTTGCGGTATGGGCACCCTCTGCTGCAAGAGTCAGCGTTATAGGCGATTTTAACGGATGGGACGGAAGAATCTGTCAGATGCACAGGCTTGACCCCATCGGCGTTTTCGAAATATTTATTCCCGGTGCTTTGGAGGGAGATGGATATCAGTTTGAGATAAAGACAAGAAGCGGACTGCTCTTTAAGCGTCCTGACCCTTACGCAACATCATCAAGGGGTGAGAACGGTATGATCTCCGTTATCGATAAGGTGGATTCCATCAAGTGGACTGATGAAAAGTGGCTGGGAGAGAGGGCCAAATTCGATAAGGATGAAGCACCCCTTTCTATCTGCGAGATTTCACTGGAGTCCTTTGCCGGAAGACATGACGGCAAGAGCACCATGGAGGAGATAACGGCCGATGTTCTTGAGTATGTTAAGAATCACGGCTTTGACACCATTGATCTTATGCCTTTGATGAAGCATCTCCCCGGACACTTCTTCCATACACTCAATTACTTTGCTCTTGATGATGTCTGCGGCGGCAGAACGGGACTTATGCATTTCGTCAATACCATGCACGAGAACAATATCAGGGTCATCCTTGACTGGGTTCCTACTTTCTTCCCTAAGTCCTCATGCGGCCTTAGCGACTTTGATGGAAAGCCCTTGTATGAATATGCCGATCCCAGAATCGGTATTCATCCAAGATCCGGCGATCTTATCTTTGATTACGGAAGAAAAGAAGTTACCAATTACCTGATTTCCTGTGCACTTTACTGGATAGAGACCTTCCATCTGGACGGTATCAGAACATCGGATATATCAAGGATCCTTTATCTTGATTACGACAGAAAGCCCGGAGAGTGGCTTCCGAACATTTACGGAGGTAATGAAAACCTTGAGGCTCTTGAGTTCCTTAAGCAGTTTACCTCTGTTCTTCACAAGAATACTCCCGGTGTACTTCTTGTTACAAAGGAAACAGCCTGCTGGCCTCATGTTACCGATGATACCGAGGATGGCGGACTCGGCTTTGATTACAAGTGGAACAACGGATGGTCCAGAGACTTCCTTAACTATATGGAAAATGACCCTCTTTTCAGGTCCGGCCATCACGACGAGGTTACATTCAGCCTTATTTACAGCTATACCGAGAGATTTATTCTGGCCTTCACCCATGAGGACTTCGAAAAAGGCCTTGAGGGACTCTATTATCTGATGCCCGGTGATTCCGCACAGAAGATGGCAAACCTTCGCCTGGCCATTGGATTTATGATGGTACATCCCGGAAGAAAGCACCTTTACATGGATCCCGATGCACTTACCGTAGATCAGTCAGTATTTGTTGAGAACATGATAAAGAATCTCAATGACCTCTACTTCAAAAAGCCGGCGCTTCACATGTTTGATAACAATGAAGGTGGTTTTGAATGGATCAATGTCCTTCCTTCAGATGATTGCATGCTTTCATTCGTGCGCAAGACCGACAATGAGAAGGACATGCTTCTGGTCGTTGCCAATATGGCCGGCGTTGAGAGAGACTTAGAGATAGGTGTTCCCGCTGACGGAAGATATAATGAAGTATTTAACTCCGATCATATCAGCTACGGCGGAACCGGCATTCTCAATGAAGGCAGAATGGAAGCCAGAAGAAAAGAGGTTGACGGAAGAGACTACTCAATTGCCATCAAGATGGCTCCCGTTTCACTGGCAATCTTTAGCTATACCCCTTATACTGAGCAGGAGAAGAAGATCCGTGCCATCAAAGAAGAGGAAGAGCTGAAGAAAGAGCAGGAGAGACAGGAGAAGCTTGAAGCTCTTAAGCAGAAACAGTCTGAGGAGGAGGAAAGACTTCTCAAGGAACTGAAGCTTAAATATGAGAATGAGCTCATGGAGCAGGAAAAGGCTATCGAGGAGAAATATGCCAAGATAGAGGAGGAGAGGATATTCAGCATTGTCTCTGAGGAGGCGATAAAGAGTATCGCAAGGAACAGCAATCCTGCTGCAAAGGCTCCTGCAGCGCCTTCCGGAAAGACTGCGGCTAAGAAGGCTCCTGCCAAGAAAGAGGCAGAAAAGGCTCCTGCAAAAAAGAAAACGGCAACAGCTAAAACAGCCTCAAAGCCTGCTGCAAAGAAGACAACACCTAAGAAAAAATAAATAAATTTCATGTTGTAAATTAAAAAAGGGCACATTATAATAGGTCATGTGCCCTTTATGCTGGAATAGCGCAGTCGGTAGCGCAACTGATTCGTAATCAGTAGGTCGAGGGTTCAAGTCCCTTTTCCAGCTCGATTTTTTTGAAAGAGATGCTTTTATACGGCATCTCTTTTGTGTTATAATAAAATGTCAAAGTATTTGTTATAGCGCTAAGGTCTGAAAATCGGACAGCGCAGAGAGGAATTAGTATGAAAGAACTACAAGATTACGTGAGAACCATTCCTGATTTCCCGGAACCCGGCATTATGTTCAGGGATATTACGTCAGTGCTTCAGGATCCCGATGGATTCAAGCTTGCAATTGACAAGATGCAGGACCTTATCAAGGATCTCGATTTTGATGTGGTACTCGGAGCTGAGTCCAGAGGATTCATTTTCAGTGCACCCATCGCATACAACAGAGGAAAGGCACTTGTTCCTGTCCGTAAGAAGGGTAAACTCCCCTGCGAGACAGTAGAAGTATCCTATGACCTTGAATATGGTCAGGCTACACTTGAGCTTCACAAGGATTCCATTAAACCCGGACAGAAGGTACTTCTTGTAGATGACCTTATGGCTACAGGCGGAACCATTGAGGCTATGATCAAGCTTGTAGAGATGCTTGGCGGAGAAGTTGCAGGTATCCTCGTTCTCATGGAGCTTAAAGGTCTTAAGGGACGTGAGAGACTAAGTAAATACAGATTAGACGCGGCACTTAGTTATGAAGGTAAATAATTGATGGCACAGAACTTCGATGACGGAAAAATTGAAGCCATCGAGGAGTTTCAGTCTCCTGATAAGCTATACAACGGTCTTATTCAGAGAGTGAGAAAATATCACCCTTCCGATGATATCACTCTTATAGAGAAGGCTTACAATCAGGCTTATGAAGCTCACGAGGGGCAGACGCGAAAATCAGGTGAACCTTATATCATTCACCCTCTTTGCGTGTCAATAATCCTTGCTGATTTGGAAATGGACAAAGAGACCATTGCAGCAGGGCTTCTTCATGATGTCGTTGAAGACACCATCTGTACCAAAGAAGAGATTGAAAAGTGGTTCGGTGCAGACGTAGCCCTTCTGGTTGACGGTGTTACCAAATTGACGGCACTGCAGCTTACCACGGACAACACCAATAAAACCCAGGAACAGATCGACATGCAGGCTGCAAACCTGCGTAAGATGTTCCTTGCAATGGCCAAGGATATAAGGGTAATCCTTATCAAACTGGCCGACAGACTTCACAATATGAGAACCCTTGGGCATATGCCTCCTGAGAAACAACAGAGGATAGCCCAGGAAACCCTTGATATTTACTCACCCATTGCAGGCAGGCTCGGTATCAGCAGGATCAAGGTAGAACTTGACGATCTTTCCCTTAAATATCTTAAACCCGATGTTTACAGGGATCTGGCTGAGAAGGTTGCCGTAAGAAAGAGCGAGAGAGAACGCTATGTTGAGGAGATCTGCGAGAATGTTCGGAAGAACATAGAGGCCGCAGGAATTAAGGGAGAAGTAAACGGTAGGGTTAAGCACTTCTTCAGTATTTATAAGAAGATGCGTAACCAGAACAAGACGCTGGATCAGATCTACGATCTTTTTGCCATAAGGATCATTGTATCAACAGTCAAGGACTGCTATGCAGCGCTTGGTGTTATCCATGAACTCTATAAACCCATACCGGGAAGGTTCAAGGATTATATCGCAATGCCCAAGCCAAACATGTATCAGTCTTTGCATACCACTCTTATCGGTCAGACGGGCCAGCCCTTCGAAATCCAGATAAGAACTTATGATATGCACAGAGCTGCTGAATACGGTATCGCAGCTCACTGGAAATACAAAGAGGCTTCAGACGGCAAGAAGGCAGAAAACGGTGAAGAGGAGAAGCTCATCTGGCTTCGTCAGATCCTCGAATGGCAACAGGATCTGTCTGACAACCAGGAATTCATGAGTCTTCTTAAGAGTGATCTCAATCTCTTTTCCGAGGATGTATATTGCTTTACTCCCACGGGTGAAGTTAAGAATCTTCCTGCAGGCTCGACACCTATTGATTTTGCTTACAGCATTCACAGTGCTGTAGGTAACAAGATGATTGGCGCCAAGGTCAACGGCAAACTGGTTCCCATCGATTACAAGATCCAGAACGGTGACAGAATTGAGGTTGTGACCAGCCAGAATTCCAAGGGTCCCAGCCGTGACTGGCTCTCTATAGCAAGATCCACATCAACCAAGAACAAGATCAATCAGTGGTTCAGACATGAGCTCAAGGAAGAGAATATTACCAAGGGCAAGGAACTACTTATAGAGTATTGCAAGAGTAAGGGACTTGATTATTTTGCCATAGCCAAGCCGGAATTCCAGAATCTCGTCACCAAGAAGTACGGATTCCGGGAATGGGATGCCGTATTGGCGGCAGTTGGACACGGCGGACTTAAAGAAGGCCAGATAATCAATAAGATACTGGAACTCTCTGACAAGGATCACAAGCGCAACATTACTGATGAAGAGGTTCTTGCAGCTGTTGCGGAATCCAATGTTACCCCTCAGGTTTCAGGCTCGGATAATGCCATTATCGTAAAGGGAGTGCACGACGTTGCAGTAAGATTCTCCAAGTGCTGCAACCCGGTTCCCGGTGATGATATCTGCGGCTTTGTTACTAGGGGCAGAGGTGTATCCATACACAGAAGAGACTGCATCAACGTTATCAAGATGCAGGAGGAAGACAGAACAAGGCTTATTGAGGCAAGATGGCAGAGCGATTCTGCCCAGGGCGGCGGTAAATATGCTGCAACCATCAAAATCTTCGCCAACAACAGAAGCGGCCTTCTGGCTGATGTTTCAAGAGCCCTTACCGAGAAGGATATCGATATCATTTCCATGAACACAAGGACCAGCAAACAGGGACTTGCCACCATGGAGACTTCCTTCCAGGTTTCATCAAGAGACCAGCTTAGGGACATCGTTGATAAGATCAGACAGATCGACAGCGTAATAGATATTGAGAGGACGACAGGTTAATGGGAGATTCCACTATCAAAGTCGGCATGTTCACACTGGGCATGGTAGCTACAAATTGCTACTTTGTCTTTGATGAGAGCGCCACTGATGAAGAGGGCAGGTTTCACGCTGCCTTTTTTGACCCTGCAGATAAGGGAGAGAGGATATACGAGGCTCTTTCTGAGAAGAATATAGTGGTTGATAAGATCCTTCTGACCCACGGGCATTTTGACCATATAGGCGGCGTTGAGGCGCTTAAGAAACTCTCCGGAGCAAAGGTTGGCTGCTATGAGAAGGAGCAGGCTCTTTGCAATGATCCATATCTTAATCTTTCCAACGACTACGGCTGGCACTGGAAAGTGGTTCCCGATGAAACATACAGGGACGGCGAAGTTGTGACTGTTGCCGGAATTGACTTTAAGGTTCTTGCTACTCCCGGCCATACCTCTGGAGGCTGCTGCTATTATATCGAAAAAGCCGGTATACTCATCAGTGGTGATACACTGTTTGAGGAATCTGTCGGAAGAACCGATTTCCCTACAAGTTCCACAAGGGAACTGGTGAATTCCGTCAAAGAAAAACTATTTGTTCTTCCCGATGATACGATCGTTTATCCCGGACACGGAGAACTTACAACCATAGGACACGAAAAGGAATACAATCCTTTTATCATGTAATCATATGCAGATAATCTATATTAAAGAAGATAAGTATCAATATGACAT
The DNA here is from genome assembly GCF_000526935.1 of Butyrivibrio sp. FCS014. Lineage (GTDB taxonomy): Bacteria > Bacillota > Clostridia > Lachnospirales > Lachnospiraceae > Butyrivibrio. The sequence continues at coordinate 427,141 of NZ_JAHA01000003.1, forward strand.
CCATTCCCTTTTTAAGGCCTTTTATCCTCAGGATGAAGTAAGAGTCCTTATAGGGGAGCAGGGTGACAACCCGGATAAAGAGAAGGATATTTCAGCACAGGATGAAATATCCTTTATTGATGTAAACAAATCCAAGAACGACCTGAAAAAAGACATATACAGGATGCTGTCTGAAAAAACCGGAAAAGTTCTGCCCTGGGGAGACTTAACAGGCATTCGTCCCACCAGAATTGCCATGAATCTTATAGATGAGGGCATGAGCGATGATAAGATCGCGGCATATATGAAGGATACATATCTGGTCAGCGACGAAAAGACTGCCCTTGCCATAGACATCGCCCGCCGTGAAAAGGAGATCATTAAGGACATCGACTATGAGAACGGCTACAGTCTGTATCTGGGTATTCCTTTTTGCCCCACCACCTGTCTTTACTGTTCCTTCACATCTTATCCCATAGTATCTTTCAGGCATCTTGTGGACGATTATATTTCCTGCCTTGAAAAAGAGATTGATTATGTGGCGCAGGCCTTTGCGGGAAAGACTCTTGATACCGTATATATCGGCGGAGGAACACCTACAACCCTTGAACCTGATCAGATAAGGCGCCTTATCGGATATATGAAGGACAAGCTTGATATGTCCAGAGTAAAAGAGTTTACTGTTGAGTCCGGAAGACCTGATTCAATCACAAGGGAAAAGCTTAAGGCAATGAAAGAGATGGGGGTTACCAGAATATCCGTAAATCCTCAGACCATGAGTGATGAGACCCTTAGGATAATAGGAAGACAGCACACGGTAGCTCAGCTTATTGACGCCTTTAAAATGGCCAGGGAAGAGGGCTTTGACAATATCAACATGGATATAATCCTGGGGCTTCCCGGAGAAGGCTCAGAGGACGTTCAGCATACCATTGATGAGATAAAAAAGCTTTTGCCGGATGATCTTACGGTTCATTCCCTTGCAATCAAGAGAGGATCAAGGCTCTTTGAGGCCATAAGAGAACGGGAGCTTAAGGGCGAACTTAAAGTCACAATGCTCGAATCCATGAACAATACAGAAGAGATGATGGAGATAGCCCAAAGGGGAGCAAAAGAAATGGGGCTTGAGCCATATTATCTCTACAGGCAGAAGAACATCAGCGGTAATTTCGAAAACACCGGCTACGCAAGACCGGGAAAAGCAGGTATCTATAACATCCTTATAAATGAAGAGGTTCAGTCTATTGTAGCACTGGGTGCAGGAACCGTAACAAAGAGAGTCTATAATGAAGGCGGAAGGATAGAGCGCTGCGACAATGTCAAGGATGTGAAGCTCTATATGGACAATATAGAGGAGATGATCGAAAGGAAGAGAAAGCTGTTTCTCTAAAAGACATAATTTTCACAAAAAATATATTGTCATTTTCCCCGGACTGGATTATATTATTAAGGCGTTTGCTTTTGAGAGTGGCAAATAAATTTTTTACATAAGGAAACTGATTTTTTATGATTGGTGCCCCGTTTTTACCAAATGTTTATTAAGCAATATTGCGCAACATTGTGCAATATGCTATAATAAAGAATAATATACGGTATTGCGCACAAAAATAAAGTGATACCAAAGGAGGTTTATTATGTTATTCCAACTTTACAGTGATCACGCATCAATGCAGTTGATCGGCTGGGTACTGGTGTTTGTGGGACTCATTCTCATGAATGAGATCGGTCGTCGGACCAAGGCAGGCGGAATGCTTGTATTCGTAGTAATCCCTTGCATCCTCACAGTTTATTTCATTCTTGCTCATGTTGGCATGTTCGGTGGCAAAGCTAATCCTACCGTTGCTTTCATGGACGGATGGTTCCATTATTTCAAACTTTATGCTGCTGATATCGGCTGCGTAGGCTTCATGATGATCAAGTATAAATGGGGCATCGGCAAAGAGAAATGGTTCAAGTGGTTCCCCTGGTTCATCGTTGCAGCTAACATCATGATCGCTAACGTTTCCGATATGGAGTCAGCTCTTGCAGCTTTCTCAATCACAGGAAACCTTTCAGGTGCATGGTGGGCATCCAATGAGGGTGTATTCATCTATGGTGGATGGTGGAACGTTGTTAACGCTCTTGCAGGACTTATCAATATCTTCTGCATGACAGGATGTATCCATCTTTACACATCAAAGGACAAGAACCACGCAGATATGCTTTGGCCTGATATGACCATCTGGTTCATCCTTGCATACGATGTATGGAACTTCGAGTACACATACCTCAACCTTCCTACACATTCATGGTACTGCGGTGTTGCACTTCTTCTTGCTCCTACATTTGCTAACGCATTCTGGAACAAGGGTGCATGGATCCAGAACCGTGCTAACACACTTGCAATCTGGTGCATGTGGGCACAGGTTGTTCCTGCATTCCAGCTTAGCTCAAGATTTGCAGCAGCTCTTCCTTCAGTTTACGGCGGAGCAACAGCTAACGGAATCACAACAATGGATCTTTACGCAAAGGCTATCGAGCTTTACAACTCAGGTGCAGGCAAGACTGCTCAGGCAGGACAGATCATCGAGAGCATGGGCATCACAGCTAATCCTACAGCTCAGGGTGTAGTTGCTATACTTGCTATCGCAATCAATGTAGTATGCATGACTGAGATCATCAAGAGATCAATTAAGCTTGGCAAGAACCCTTATGCAAACGAAGTATTCGTTGGAACAAAGGATTTCGATCTTGCTATGGAGCGTGCTGAGGCATAATGGATAACATTAGAGTAATAGAAGTTAAGAGAAGCATATTTGAGAGCAACGACAGGGATGCAGACAAGCTCAGACAGGAGCTTAAGGATTCTAAGACTTTTCTTTTGAATCTTATGTCATCACCCGGGTCAGGCAAGACCACAACCCTTACAAGAACCATTGAGGCTCTTAAGGACAAGTACCGTATAGGCGTTATGGAAGCTGATATTGATTCCGATGTTGATGCTAAGACTATTGCAGAGACAGGAGTTAAAGCCATTCAGCTTCATACCGGCGGAATGTGTCATCTTGATGCGGATATGACAAGACAGGGCATCAGAGAGCTTGGTGTTGAGGATGTGGACTTTGCCATACTTGAGAATGTGGGAAATCTTGTTTGTCCTGCTGAGTTTGATACCGGCAGTACCAAGAACGCCATGATACTCTCGGTTCCCGAGGGGCATGACAAACCCCTTAAGTATCCGCTCATGTTCTCCATCTGCGATGTGGTCCTTATCAACAAGATAGATGTTATTCCTTACTTTGACTTTGATATGGATAAGTGCAGGGAATACATCCTTTCCCGTAACCCCAAGGCAAAGATAATTCCTATCTGCGCCAAGACCGGTGAAGGAATAGAGGAATGGGCTGCCTGGCTTTCAGAGAACATAGAGGAAGCTCTTAAGTAAATCAGTACAGGCTTGAGAATGGAGATGCCGTGCGATAAACAAGGGGAAGTTTATCTTTGTCCTTCTGATATCGCGCGGCATTTTTGCAGAAGACTTATAAAACCCGGAAATTTTTAGATAATAAGGTAATAATATGCACGAACTTGGAGTTGTTTTCCACGTTATTGACGATCTGACAGAACTTGGAAAAGAAAACGAACTTACGAAAATTCACTCGGTAACCTTGCAGCTTGGAGAAGTGTCGGGGGTGGTTCCGTCTCTTTTGACCGACGCATGGAAATGGGCGGCTGACAGAACAGAACTTATGAAGGGGGCTGAACTTATCATTGAGACCCTTCCTGCTGTGACCTTCTGCGAGGACTGCAAGAGCGAGTATGAAACGGTGACATACGGCAAGATATGTCCCAAATGTGGAAGCGGACATACATATCTCGTTAAGGGAAATGAGTTTTTGATAAAAGAAATAGCGGCCACATAATAAAGATTTTTGTCAAAAAAGAGAAAGGGTAAGGAGATTATGGACAAAAGCCAATTTGACATGAAGGATCTGATGACTCCCTATTCATTGGATCCCAATCGTAACAAGAAAGACCCCAGAGCAGGCATCATCCCTGATACAGTTGATTTGAATGCTCCTTTCAGAGAGCCCCTGGCTAAGCTTGCCAAGGTTATCACAGACAGAAAAGAGATCAAACTCGGACTTCAGAAGATCACCAAGGAGAGCCCTGAGTACTGGGGAATCTATCACCTTGTAACAGATGAGCAGTGCGAGATCGGGCTTAAGCTTGAGAAGCGTAAACCCAAGACTTTTGAGCAGATCAAGGCACTTTGCCCTGAGTATACAGCTGAGGAGCTTCAGAAGCAGCTTGATGAGATGGCCTACAACGGCATCATCGAGTGGAATTATGAGAATGAGAAGCATGAGAAGCAGTATGTACTTCCCATGTTCGTTCCCGGATCTGCCGAGTTCTCAAACATGAACGGCAAGGTTCTTGCAGCACATCCTGAGGGAGGCGCATTCTTTGAGAGAATGACACGTATTCCTCTTGAGGGACTGACACATATGGTACCAATGGGTGGTTCCGGTGTCGGAATGCACGTAATCCCTGTAGAGAAGGCTATCGAGATGGAGAATACAGCCATCGGTATCGAGAAGATCTCATACTGGCTGGATTACTATGAGGGCAAATATGCAGCATCTCCCTGCTCCTGCAGAAGATCAAGAAAGACCTTCGATCAGGGCTGTGCAGATGATCCTGAGGGCTGGTGCATCGCTGTGGGCGATATGGCTGATTACGTTGTTGAGACCCAGAAGGATGGCCGTTACATCACCAAGGAAGAAGCTCTTGCTATCTTCAAGCAGGCTGAGGATAACGGATTTGTTCATCAGATCACTAACATCGACGGAGACAAGAAGATATTCGCTATTTGTAACTGTAACGTAAACGTATGTTACGCTCTTCGTACATCTCAGCTTTTCAATACACCTAATATGTCACGTTCATCCTATGTTGCACATGTTGACAAGGATAACTGCGTAGCCTGCGGACGATGCGTTGAGGTTTGTCCTGCCGGTGCAGCTACACTTGGACAGAAGCTCTGCAAGAAGGACGGAAGCGAGGTTGTTTATCCTAAGATGCCTCTTCCCACAGAGCAGAAGTGGTCAACAGATATGTGGACCGAGGATTACCGTGATATAAATCGTATAAACACTCACAAGACAGGAACATCTCCTTGTAAGACAGCCTGCCCTGCACACCTTCCTGTTCAGGGATATATCAAGATGGCTTCTCAAGGCAGATATGACGAGGCTCTTGCTCTTATCAAGAAGTATAATCCTCTTCCTGCTGTATGCGGACATGTATGTAACAGACGCTGTGAGGATGCTTGTACAAGAGGCACAATCGATCAGGCTCTTGCCATCGATGAGATCAAGAAATTCGTAGCTATGCGCGATCTTAATGCGGATACACGTTATATCCCCAAGAAGGTTATTCCTAAGATCGGTGCAGGCTTTGATGAGAAGGTAGCTATTATCGGTGCAGGCCCTGCAGGTATTTCCTGTGCTTACTATCTGGCACTTAAGGGCTACAAGCCTACATTGTTCGACAAGAACAAGAAGCCCGGCGGAATGGTTACCTACGGTATTCCTTCCTTCGTAATGGAGAAGAACATTATCGAGGCTGAAGTAGATGTTCTTCGCGAACTTGGTGTAGACATCCGCCTCGGAGTTGAAGTTGGTAAGGATATCACTCTTAAACAGCTTCGTGAAGAGGGTTATAAGGCATTCTACATCGCTATCGGCTGCCAGGGCGGCAGAGGCGTAAATGTTCCCGGAGAGGACGCTGAGGGCGTTATCAAGGGCGTAGATATCCTTCATGCTGTTATTGATGATGAGAGCTACAAGCTTTCAGGAGATACAGTAGTTATCGGTGGCGGTAACGTAGCTATCGATGTAAGCCGTACAGCTATCCGCTGCGGTTCACCCAAGATCACACAGGTTTCTCTTGAGACTCGTGATATCATGCCTGCTCTTCCTGAGGAGATTGAGATCGCTGAGTCCGAAGGAATCGAGTTCAAGGGCGGCTGGGGACCTAAAGAGATCCTCACAGAGAACGGCAAGGTTAAGGGAATCGTATTCAAGAAGTGCACACAGGTCAAGAATGCAGAAGGCAAGTTTGATCCCAAGTACGATGAGAACGAGACCATGGAGATTGCCTGCAGCAATGTAATCCTTTCAGTTGGTCAGGCCACAATCTGGGGCGACCTTCTTAAGGATGAGAATGTAGAGTTCAGAGGACCCGCTCCTGTAGCTGACAGCGTTACATTCCAGACTACAGTTAAGGACATTTTCGTTGGCGGAGATATGTTCTACGGTCCCAGATTTGCCATTGATGCTATTGCCTGCGGTAGAGAGGGCGCTGAATCTATCCACAGATTTGTACAGCCTCACTCATCACTTACCATCGGTCGTGATCCTAACTTCTTCATCGAGCTTGATAAGGATGACATTCTTATCAGAGATTACGATCATGTTGGACGTCAGGTTCCTGCTGACGGAAAGAGCGCAGACGGCAAGCTTACATTCCGTGATACCAAGCAGCTTCTTACAGAAGAGCAGATCAAGAAAGAGACATCCCGCTGCCTTGGCTGCGGTGCCTCAATCGTTGATCCCAATAAGTGTGTAGGCTGCGGACTTTGCACAACTCGCTGCGAATTCGATGCCATCAAGCTTACAAGGGATAACCCTGATTGCTCAACCATGAGAAAGGCTGAGGATAAGCTCAAATTTATCCTTCCTAACGGCGCTAAGCAGGCTCTTGCAAGACCTTTCGTAAAGAAGACTCCTAAAGAGACGGCATGGCTTAAGAAATAATTTAATAAGCAATAAGTCTAACAAGATTAAGTCAAGTGTTCGATAGAACACTTGACTTAATCTTTAAAAATGTTTATTAATATGAAAGTAACTCATTAAGATTACTTCGAAGGGAATTACTAGAGAATAATGGCAACAAAGAAAGATACTAAGGCAAAAAAGAATGCACTGCTCATAGTTGAGTCACCGACAAAGGTGAAGGCTATCAAGAAGTTTCTGGGATCAGGATATGAAGTTGCTGCCAGCAACGGACATGTAAGAGATCTTCCCAGGAGCACAATGGGTATTGATATCGAGCACGACTATGAACCTAAGTATATAACTATAAGGGGAAAGGGAGACGTACTTGCCGAGCTTAGAAGGCAGGTCAAGAAAGCTGATAAAGTCTACCTCGCAACCGACCCGGACCGCGAAGGAGAAGCTATAAGCTGGCATCTTTGTTCTGCACTTAAGCTGGATGAAGCTGATGGCAAGGTTCAAAGAGTTACCTTTAACGAGATCACAAAGAATGCTGTTAAAGAGGCTATGAAGCATCCCAGGGATATTGATATGAACCTGGTTGACGCCCAGCAGGCAAGACGTGTTCTTGACAGAATGGTGGGATATGAGATTTCCCCTATTCTCTGGTCTAAGGTTAAGCGCGGACTTTCCGCCGGAAGAGTACAGTCTGTGGCTCTGAGGATCATAGCTGACAGAGAAGAAGAGATTGATTCATTTATCCCTACAGAATACTGGACTCTTGATGTTAATCTTGGAGTGACAGGAGAGAAGAAACCTCTTGTTGCCCACTATTACGGAGAGGGCAATGACAAGAAGGATATCAGTTCCAAAGAGGAACTTGATGCTATATGCAAGGATCTTAAGGGAGCCAAGTACACTGTAAGTGATGTAAAGAAGGGCGAGAGAACCAAGAAGGCACCTCTTCCTTTTACCACATCAACACTTCAGCAGGAAGCTTCCAAGTCCCTTAATTTTGCGACTCAGAAGACCATGAGAATTGCTCAGCAGCTCTATGAAGGAATTGAGCTTGGCAAAGAGGGAACAGTCGGTCTTATTACATATCTTCGTACCGATTCCACCAGAGTTTCGGATGAAGCTGTTGCAGCTGCCAATGATTACATCACCTCCAACTTCGGAGAGAAGTATCTTGCAGAAGGTGCTACAGCCAAGAAGAGCGAGACCAAGATTCAGGATGCCCATGAGGCAATAAGACCCACCTATGTGGATCATACTCCCGTTAAGGTCAAGGATTACCTTACAAGAGATCAGTTCAGACTCTACCAGCTGATCTGGAGAAGATTTATGGCAAGCCGTATGGCTGCAGCAAAATATGAGACAACAGCCGTTAAGATCGATGCAGGTAAGCACAGATTCACTGTGTCTGCTTCAAAGACTGTATTTGACGGATTCCTTAATGTCTATACCGACGACGAGGATCAGATTGAGAAGAATGTACTTGCCAAGAGCATAGAGACAGGTACAACCCTTAAGTTTGAGTCCTTCGATTCCGCGCAGCATTTCACACAGCCTGCACCTCATTATACAGAGGCATCTCTGGTTCATGACCTTGAGGCTCTCGGAATCGGAAGACCCAGTACCTATGCTCCTACAATCTCCATAATCATGGCAAGACACTATATTACCAAGGAGAACAAGAGCCTTTATATCACAGAGCTTGGCCAGGCTGTTAACAAGATGATGGTTGAGGCATTCCCTCAGATTGTTGATGTTAACTTTACTTCCAACATGGAAGCTCTTCTGGATGGAATAGCAGAGGGCGATGTAAAGTGGAAGACCGTAATTGAGAATTTCTATCCGGATCTGGATAAGGCAGTTAAAGCTGCGGAAGAGCAGCTCGAGGCTGTACAGTTTGAGGACGAGGTCACTGATGAGATCTGTGACAACTGCGGAAGAAATATGGTGATCAAGTATGGTCCCTTCGGTAAGTTCCTTGCTTGTCCCGGATTCCCTGAGTGCAAGAACACCAAGCCTTATTTCCAGAAGATAGGTGTTGAGTGTCCTAAGTGCGGCAAGGATATTGTCCTTAAGAGAACCAAGAAAGGACGTATATTCTACGGATGTATTGATAATCCCAACTGTGACTTTATGTCCTGGCAGAAACCGGCCAAGGAGAAATGTCCCAAGTGCGGCGGCGTAATGTATGCAAAGAGCAACAAACTTGTATGCGGCAACTCGGAATGCGGATATATCAAGGAAAACAATAAATAAAAGATTTCTGAAAACTTAACCTTTTTTTCATAATTGTAGGCGCTTTACGGTTTGAAGCGCCTATTTTTTTATGTTATGATACAAATAGCGTAGTAATAATATATACGCTTTATCGTATATCATTACTATGCAATTTGGGGAAATACCATACAAAGGAGAAATCTGATGAGTAGTGTACAGCTACTGGATAAGACTCGAAAGATCGGCAAGCTATTACACAACAGCAACTCGGGAAAGGTGGTTTTTAACGACATATGCCGTGTCCTGTGTGATATTCTATCCTCAAATATGTTTGTCATAAGCAAAAAAGGTAAGGTTCTCGGTATCGGAGAGAGCGCTAATGTGGAATCCTTAAGTGATCTTCTGGTGGATAACGTAGGTTCTTTTATCGACCCTATGCTTAATGAGAGACTTCTGACAATCCTGTCAACCAAAGAGAACGTTAATCTTGAGACCCTTGGTTTTGAAGGAATAGACAGCTCGAAGTTTCAGGCGATCATAACTCCCATCGAGATAGCCGGGGAGAGGCTGGGAACTCTTTTCATCTACAAGACAGATAAGCCTTACGATATTGATGACATTATTCTTTGCGAGTACGGAACCACTGTTGTGGGACTGGAAATGCTAAGAGCAGTTAACGAAGAGAATGCCGAAGAGAACAGAAAGCTGGCGGTTGTAAGATCAGCCATCGGTACACTTTCATTTTCCGAGATGCAGGCTATCATTCACATTTTTGATGAGCTTGACGGAATGGAGGGTGTACTTGTAGCCAGCAAGATTGCGGACAGGGTTGGCATTACACGAAGCGTAATCGTAAATGCATTAAGAAAATTTGAAAGTGCAGGTGTTATAGAATCAAGATCCTCAGGAATGAAGGGAACTTATATCAAGGTCACCAACGACGTGGTCTTTGACGAGATCAAAAAACTAAAGCAGGAAATGTAAACTGCCGATAAATACCATGTAGAATATCACATGGCATGGATGGATATAACGATGAAGGGATTTATCAGAGGATAAGTCCCTTTCTTTGTTTTTATCATAGATTTTGTGTTTTATTATTTCAAAGGGTACAACATAAAGTATATTTTGCTTGTATTTTCGGTAAAATAATCATATTATTAATATGATGCAAGGATTATATCCTGCATTAGGTAGGAAAGGAGGAACCGGCAATGATAAACAGCAACGTCTTTGATTACATCAACGTTCTGGACAAGGCTGCTGATGCATCCTGGACCAGGAATGAGATACTTGCCAATAATATTGCCAACGTTGATACCCCCGGCTACAAGAGAGAAGATCTGAACTTTGAGGATGAACTGGAGAGAGCTCTTGGACACTCCAGGTATAAGACCATGGACAAAAAAGTTGCAGATCTTAAGACCAAGCATTTAGAAGCCCGTGTTGTCAATGATTATCCCGGCTTTTCCTACAGAAGCGACAAGAATAATGTGGATATTGAGACCGAAAATGTTATGTTGGCAGCCAATCAGCTCAAGTATCAGGGACTTATGAACGGATTGAAGAGTGAATTTTCAAATCTGTCCATGGTTATGAAGTCCTGATAAAGGAGGTGCGTCATGAGCATATTTGATTCCTTTAATATCAATTCATCCGGTATGACCGCTCAGAGATTCAGAATGGATATAATCTCCGAGAATATTGCCAATGCCAATACAACAAGGACCGGAGACGGTAAGCCGTATGTCCGCAAGGTTGTAACCTTTACTGAGAAGGGTTCGCAGACACCTTTCTCAAGGATACTTAACGAGAGGCTTGATCATTATTCAGGCCGAGGCGTTAAGGTATCCAGCGTTCAGGATGACACCTGGACTCAGATGAATATTGTATATGATCCGTCACATCCCGATGCGGATGCTAACGGCTATGTAACATATCCCAATGTTAATACGGTCACTGAGATGACCAACCTCATAGATGCCAGCAGGTCCTATGAGGCTAATGCTACCGCCTTTAATGCAAGCAAGAATTTAGCTTCACGGGGACTTGAACTTGGACAGGGCGGAACATAACGGGGTTTTAGCAATATCTTTTTCACAGGGACTTTTTGGAGGGACTTAAATGGCATCAGTTGATATTTCTCAGCTCAGAAATGTAACTTCAGATGTGATAAGGAATGCGGAGAAGACTAACAGCCGCGTTTACAATGTTCTTAAGGATAATCAGGAGGGAAATGATGAGTCCTTTAAGAGCATATTTCAGTCAGTGGTGGACAATATCAATACCACCAATGCTTATCTTTCTGATGCAGAGAATGAAGAGATCAAGTGGGCGCTTGGACAGACAGATAACACCCACGATCTTTCGATCGCGCTTCAGAAGGCGTCAACTACACTGCAGTACACAGTGGCCATCAGAGATCGTGCGATGGCAGCCTACAGAGAGCTGACTCAGATGCAGATTTAAGCGATATAGGGATTCAAATACATATAACCATGTGCTTGCACATGTGGTTATATGTATTTGAAGACCGAACGGACATGAGAATGGAGCACGATAGTGCGGAATTCGAATGTCCGCAGCAAAACGACAGCGAAGCGGAGTTTTGCGAATATCGCTTATACAGTTCATTTTTATAAATTGGGGAGGGAGAATAAATGCCTGAGAGATTACAAGCAATTCGGCAGAGGATTCTCGATTGGTGGAATCAATTCACAGCAAGGCAGAAGACCTTGATCATCGGTGCCGCGACTGTTGTGGTTCTCACAATAGTTATTCTGGTATCCGTCTTAAATCAACCGCAGTATGTTTTATTGGCTACAGCCAACTCCACTAAGGAGGCCTCGGAAATAAGGGACCTTCTTGATGCCAATGCCGTCAAATACAAGATGTCGGATAACGGTCTTGAATTCAGGGTATTGAAGAAGGAGCAGGGCTCAGCCAGTCTTTTGCTGGGAGCAAATGACATTCAGTCCTACGCTTACAGCATCGATAACGTAACAGACGGAAGTTTTTCAACAACGGAATCTGACAAACAAAAGAAATACGTATTGTACCTGGAGAGCCGGCTGGAACAGGATTTCCTGGCCCGGTTTGATGCAATAGAAAGTGCCAATGTCCAGCTCCATATTCCCGATAATGACGGAACGCTTATCGGCAATCAGGAGCCTTCAAGCGCATGGATAGTTCTGACACTTAAGGAAGACAGCAAGTTTGATGAAGAAAATGCGGCATTTCTTGCAAGAGGCGTGGCTACAGCCATCGGCAATGACAATACCGATGATATTGTCATTCTCGACTCGGCAAGTAACATGCTCTTTTCCGGAGGAGAAGATTCAACAACTGCAGGTCTGGCGTCATCCCAGCTTTCAGCCAAAGCCAAGGCAGAGCAGCTTGTTAAGACTGAGGTTAAGAAAGTACTTCTTGGAACCAAGCTCTATGATGACATAGAGGTTGCCAGCAATCTGGTTCTGGATTTCTCCAACAAGGAAACCGTTGAACATCATTATACTCCTGCAGAAGATCAGACACAGGGCGTTTTGAGCCATGAAGACCTCTACAGTGCAGAGAACGTCAGCGGCGTAAGCGGAATTCCCGGTACGGATTCCAATGCTGATGATGAGACCAGTTATGTTACCATCGACAACAACAATTCGACATCAACTATAACCGAGGAATCAAGGGATTATCTTCCCAACGAGAAGATAGTTACAGAGACCAGTGTTCCCGGTGCGATAGTTTATAAGGATTCTTCCATTTCGGTTACAGCCATTAACTACGTGATCATGAAGGAAGAGGAATACAAGGCTGCGGACCATGACAATATGACATGGGACGATTACAAGCTTGCAAATAATCAGCCTGTTGCCATGGATGTTCCCGAGGATATGATCAATGTAGTTTCAAAGGCTACAGGTATTGATGCTGCAAATGTAGCTATGGCTGCATATACCGAGTATGTTTATTTCGACAGAAGCGGATCCAATATCACTGTTACGGATGTGCTTCAGATCCTTCTTATTCTGGTTATTCTCGGACTTCTTGCCTTTATCATTATCAGAAGCATGTGGACCAGCAAGAAGCAGGTGGAGGAGCCGGAACCGGAACCCTTATCCGTGGAGCAGCTTTTGGAATCACAGCCTGAGGAGACTCTTCAGGATATTGAGATGGATACGGGATCAGAGACCAAGAGGCTTATCGAGAAGTTTGTGGATGAGAATCCCGAAGCAGCCGCAACTCTGCTTCGTAACTGGCTGAATGAAGATTACATCTGATAGATACAAGATTTTTAATGGGGAGTAAAAGCCATGATGGATTATGAAGGAGGCGGCAACAGCCTTACCGCCGATTTTACGGGGACACAAAAAGCGGCGATTCTTTTGATCGCACTGGGACCTGAAAAGTCCTCCGCCATATTTAAACACCTCAAAGAGGAAGAGATTGAGGAACTAACCCTGGAGATAGCCAACACCAGAAGCGTCACCTCACAGATCAAAGAGGCAGTGCTTGAGGAGTTCTACGGAGTACTTCTTGCTCAGCAGTATATTGCAGAGGGTGGTATTTCCTATGCTAAGGAACTTCTTGAGAAAGCTCTCGGTGAAGATAAGGCTCTTGACGTTATCAGTAAGCTCACAGCTTCCCTGCAGGTTAAGCCTTTCGAATTCATCAGAAAGACAGAGCCTTCACAGCTGCTTACTTTCATCCAGGATGAGCATCCTCAGACAATTGCTCTTATTTTGTCATACATGTCACCGGCTCAGAGTGCCATGATCCTTTCCGCTCTGGCACCGGACAGACAGGCTGATGTAACAAAACGTATAGCTGCCATGGACAGAACAAGTCCGGATACGATCAAAGAGGTAGAGAAGGTTTTGGAATCAAAGTTGACATCTCTTGTAAATCAGGATTACACCATTGTCGGTGGTGTGGATGCGGTAGTAGAGATCCTCAATACCGTAGACCGTGCGACAGAGAAGCATATCATGGAAACTCTGGAAATCGAAGAGCCGGAGCTTGCAGACGAGATCAGAAAGAAGATGTTCGTATTCGAGGACGTTCTGCTTCTGGACGACAGATCAATTCAGAGAGTGCTGCGTGAGGTTGAGAACAGTGACCTTGCTCTTGCATGTAAGAGTGCTACAGAGCAGGTTCAGACCGCTATTTTCAACAACCTTTCAAAGCGTCTTGCAGCCATGATCAAGGAAGATATGGATTTCATGGGCCCTGTGCGTATGAAGGATGTTGAAGAGGCCCAGCAGAAGATCGTTAACGTCATCAGAAAGCTTGAGGACGCAGGTGAAATCGTAATCTCCAGAGGTGGAGGTGATGAGCTAGTTGTCTAATCTTTTCAAAGCAGGATTCGTAAGCTTTGACGCAACCGAACCCAAGATAATTGACAGTAATGAGCTGGCTAACAAAAAAATCGAAGCGTTCCAGGAACAGGAACTGAAAAGACAAAGGTCCATGATGGCCCAGGAAGATGGCTACATGGAAGGGGATGAAGAAGGTGATTTTGTTCCCGGAATAGATATGGAGCAGCTTACACAATTAACAGAGGATCAGAGCATGTTGGAATCAGTACCTGATCCTCAGTTTGATATGGAAGCAATGCAGGCTGAGATAGATTTTAAGCTTCAGCAGGCACAGGAGCAGGCCGACATGATAATTCAGGATGCCCAGGCCCAGGCTGAGAACATCAGGCAGAATGCCATAGAGCAGGGCAGACAGGAAGGTTATCAGGCCGGCTACCAGGAAGGAGCAGCTGCAGCGGCAGCCCTTCAGGAGGATGTGGATCTCAAGAAAGAGGAACTGGAGAAGCAGTATCAACAGATAGTTGATGAGCTCGAGCCCGAAATGGTGGATGTTCTTACCCAGATCTATGAACACGTTTTCAATATTGAGCTTCGTGAGGATAAAGGGATCATCCTTCATCTGTTAAAAACAACTCTTTCAAGGATCGAACCCGGCAAGGATCTTATCGTCCATGTTTCTTCCGATGATTACGACGATATCATGGACCAGAAGGAAGAACTGGATGCATGCATAACTTCTCCCAATACCAGCATGGAGATCATTGAAGATCCTCTGCTTAAGGAGAATGAGTGCATGATCGAATCAGACAGCGGAGTATTTGACTGCAGTCTGGGTGTGGAACTTTCAGAGATAACAAGGAAGCTTAAGCTTCTTTCTTTTGACCGTAATAGAAGATAACAGAGGTGTATTATGCTGGTTTCTTCAGTTGATCTGTCAAAATACAAAAAAATGCAAAATGCTCCCTACTACAGAACCAGGGGCAAGGTTGTTAATGTTATCGGCCTTACCATTGAGTCTGCGGGCCCTGACGCCAAGCTTGGTGATATATGTCTCATCTATCCCAAGAAGAAGGATGATGACTCCATCACAAATCGTAAGGTCAGGCCTTCCATGGCAGAGGTTGTAGGCTTTAAGGACAACCATGTTCAGCTTATGCCCTATGAGAATACCAGCGGCATAGGAAACGGAAGTATTGTAGAGAACACAGACTCTCCCCTCAGGGTTAATGTAGGTGAGGGTCTTCTTGGACAGACTCTTGACGGCCTTGGAAGGATCGATGGAACCAACTATGGCCAGGGCGTTGCCCTTGAAGGCGGTATAGCATATTCCGTAGAGAATCAACCCCCGGATCCCATGACAAGAGATCCTATTTCAGAGGTGCTTCCTCTTGGAGTTAAAGCGGTTGATGGACTTCTTACAGTTGGTAAGGGTCAGCGTATCGGTATTTTCGCGGGATCAGGTGTTGGTAAGTCAACGCTTCTTGGTATGTTTGCAAGAAACACACAGGCCGATATAAATGTCATAGCTCTTATCGGAGAGCGAGGCAGAGAGGTCCGTGAGTTCATAGAAAGGGATATGGGCGAAGAAGGTATGAAAAGATCCATCGTGGTCTGCGCAACCTCTGACAAGCCTGCCCTTGAGAGACTCAAAGCGGCCAAGACCGCAACATCAATAGCAGAGTATTTCAGGGACAAAGGCAAGGATGTCCTTCTTATGATGGATTCCCTTACACGTTTTTCCATGGCTCAGCGTGAAATAGGCCTTGCCAGCGGAGAACCCCCGGTTTCCAGAGGATATCCACCCAGTGTTTACGCGGAGATGCCCAAGCTCCTTGAAAGAGCCGGCCGTTCCCGCAAGGGTTCGATAACAGGCCTTTATACCGTTCTTGTAGATGGTGATGACATGAATGAGCCTATCACCGATACAGCCCGTGGTATTCTGGATGGCCATATCGTCCTGAATCGTAAGCTTGCGCAAAAGAATCATTACCCTGCAATAGACGTATTGGCAAGTATTTCCAGATGTATGTCTGCGATAGCAGATCCGGAGCACAAGAAAGCCGCAGGTAAGTTAAAGACAGTTCTTGCCACGTACAATGATGCGGAAGATCTTATAAACATCGGCGCCTACAGAAGCGGTGCCAACAAGAATATTGACTACGCAGTTTCCAAGATAGACAGGGTAAACGCTTTTCTTACTCAGGAGACGGATGAGAAATTCTCCTTTGAGGAGATAAGAGCTGAGCTTCTTGATATTTTTAACGATTAAGGAGTCTGCCCATGGCAAGATTTGTATACAGTATGCAAAGCATACTTAATATCAAGCAAAAGACAGAGAGCCAGACGAAGATGGAATTTGCAATGGCTCAGGCTGAGCTCAACAAGCAGCTTGATATTCTCGATGAATATGTAAGGCGCAAAGCACAGTATCTTCAGGAAGCTGAAGACTTAAGAAATGCAGAATCCCTTAAGCTTCAGGATATTCTGGATAATCAATATGCCACCGCCCAGATGGACGTAATGATCAAGGCCCAGTCCCAGGTGGTTCAGCAATATGAGGCGGCGGTTGAGAAGGTGAGGGTTAAACTCACAAGGAATATCCAGGAGAGAAAAATGCAGGAAGTTCTAAGAGACAGAGCTTTTGAGCAATTCATGGAAGAACAGAAACAGGAAGAATACAAGGAAAACGATCAGCGTACCAGCTTTACCTACGGACAAAGACAGAAGGAAGATAACTAAATGGCAGACAACACTTTGCTTAATTCGCCTGACGACCCAAAAGCGGCCAAGGCCAAGCTAAAAGCTGACAAAAAAGAATATAAGAAATCCCTTAAAGAGCAAAAGAAAGCACAGAAAGAAAAGGAAAAGGAATTTGCCGACAGAACGGCGGAGATCAACGGCGATGATGCCGGAGGTCTGGCAACTCTTGTTATTACTTTTCTTATTATCCTCATATGGCTTGCTATCATGGCTCTTTTGGTAAAACTTGATGTAGGAGGTTTTGGATCAGATATTCTGGCTCCGATAATCAAGGATGTACCGTATCTTAATCTGATACTTCCGGAAGGTTCGGTTGATAACAAGAAGGGAACTGCAACAACAGTTGAAGTTGTATCGGATGAAAGCGGCGAAGGCGCTTCAACAGGGGCAATAACCTCCCTTGAAGAAGCCATGGCTTATATAAGACGACTTGAGCAGGCACTGCAGTCGGAAATGGAGCTGAACAGCAGCTACGCCTCCACAATTGAGAAATTGCAGGCGGAAGTTGCAAGACTTGAGCCCTTTGAGAAGCAGCAGAAACAGTTCTATGAGGACAGGGCAAAGTTCTTTGAGGATATCGTATACGGAGAGAATGCACCGGATCCCGAGACCTATGTTACTTATTATGAGATGATAGATCCCGACACTGCTGCATCGATCTATGAGAAGCTTGTACAGAGCAAGTTCGACGATGCAGCCATTAAAGCTTTTGCTACTACCTATTCCGGTATGAAGGCCAAGAGAGCAGCTGCCATATTTGATGAAATGGTCAAGGAAAACCAGATAACCCTGGTTGCCAAGATACTGGCCCAGATGAGTGTTGAGAACCGCGGTGACATTCTTTCCGCAATGGAAGAAGCCAATGCAGCAAAGCTGACTCAGCTTCTTGAACCCACATCTCTTGAACAGAAGAGCACTAAAGTTACGGGATAACAAAACATATTTGATCTGGCATCAGCTTATAGGACCGGCTTTACAGCCGGTCTTGTTTTATTTAAAAAAGTTGTTGACAGAAGCAAAATACAGTATTATATTTAAATCAACATATGAGCACATGTTCATATGAAAGAATATTTATTTATGTTTGCCGGAAAGGAGAGGCCATGACAATTAATGATGATAAGCTATATGATCTGGCAGAGCTGTTCAAGGTCTTTGGTGATTCAACAAGGATAAGAATACTGTTCGTGTTGTTTGAGAAGGATCTTTGTGTTCAGGAGATATCAGATGAACTTGGCATGACTCAGTCAGCGATTTCCCATCAGCTTAAGATATTGAAACAGGGTAAGCTTGTGGGAAGCAGACGAGACGGCAAGCAAATGATATATTACCTGGCCGATGATCACGTAAGGACCATTATAGATCAGGGAATAAACCATATAGAGGAGTGAAAGGAGAATAGTAATGAAGAAAACATTTAAATGCGAGGTTGATTGTGCAAACTGTGCAGCAAAGATGGAGGAAGCTGTTAAGAAGATAGACGGTGTAGTAAGTGCAAGAGTTAACTTTATGACTCAGAAATTTACCCTTGAAGCAGCTGATGACATTTTTGACAAAGTATTTGACGATGCAGTAAAGGCCTGCAAGAAGGTAGAGCCTGACTGCGAGATAGAGAAAGCATAAGAAGGCGATCATTATGACCAAGAAACAGAAGAAAGTCAGAAACAGAATACTGGTTGTACTGGTTATTTTCATAGTACTTCTCGTTCTTGATAAGACAGGTCTTCTTGATCCGGTTCCCGAGATTGCAAAATTCATTATATATCTGATCCCTTATATCATCATCGGATATGACGTTATAAGAAAGGCTGCTATCAATATCAGCCACGGTCAGGTGTTTGATGAGAATTTCCTTATGATGATAGCAACCTTCGGAGCTTTCGGAATCAGGGAATACTCAGAGGCCCTTGCTGTAATGCTCTTTTACCAGGTGGGCGAGCTGTTCCAGAGCTACGCAGTAGGTAAGTCAAGACAGTCAATTTCAGACCTTATGAGCATCGCTCCCGAAACCGCCAATATCATCAGGGAAGACGGAAGCGTTGAAGAGACAGATCCCGAGAGCGTATCTGTAGGAGATACACTTCTTGTAAGAGCCGGTGAAAAGATTCCTGTAGACGGCGTTGTTGTTGAAGGAGAGTCCTTTATAGACACAGCTGCCCTTACCGGAGAATCCGTTCCAAGAAGAGCAACAGTCGGTGATCAGGTGATCAGCGGATGCATCAACGGTGAAGGAATCCTTAAGGTAAGAGTTGAGAAGGATTACGAGAATTCAACTGTTGCCAAGATACTCGAACTGGTTGAGAATGCCAGCAACAAGAAATCCAGGATGGAGAATTTCATCACAAGATTTGCCAGGTATTACACTCCCGTTGTAACTATCGGAGCCGTACTTCTGGCTGTGTTGCCGCCTCTTTTTACAGATATTGTATTTGCTGACAGCATAAGAAGAGCCTGCATTTTCCTTATTGTTTCCTGTCCATGCGCACTGGTGATTTCCGTTCCCCTGGGCTTCTTTGGAGGAATCGGAGCTTCATCCAGAAACGGTGTGCTTGTTAAGGGAAGTAACTTCCTTGAGGCAGCTGCCGGAATCGACACCGTAGTTTTTGATAAGACAGGAACCATCACAAAGGGTGAGTTCAAGGTGGGTGAGATCTATCCTTCATCCTCAGTTGATATTACCAAGGATCAGCTGCTTGAAATGGCAGCATACGGCGAGGCACTTTCGAATCACCCCATTGCCCGCTCGATTCTTCAGTGCTACAAGGAGAAGACCGGAAGCGAACCTGATCTTTCAGCCATTGATGAGGGCTCAAGCAAGGAGATTGCCGGAAACGGTGTATCTACAATCCTTCAGGGAAAAGAGCTGAAGGTTGGCAAGGAGAAGTTCGCCGGAGCCAAGTCAGGCATCGGACTTCTCGATGAGGCCGCAGGTACAGTGGTTCATGTATCCTATGACGGACAGTACCTTGGTGCCATTGTCATAGAGGATGCCATTAAAGAAGGCATAAGTGAGGGAATAGCTTCACTTTACGACCTTGGAGTAAAAAGAGCTGTCATGCTCACCGGGGACAACAAAGACATCGCACAGCACGTCGCGGATAAAGTCGGAATCAATGACGTAATGGCAGGCCTTTTGCCTGCTGACAAGGTGGCTGCTGTTGAAAAAATGCTTTCAAAAGAGGATAATGGGAATAGACTAGCGTTTGTCGGAGATGGTATCAATGATGCCCCTGTCCTTATGAGAGCAGATGTCGGATTTGCCATGGGGTCTCTTGGCTCGGATGCAGCCATTGAGGCAGCTGACATTGTCATAATGGATGATGATATCAGGAAGATCTCTTCAGTTATCAGAATAGCCAGAAAGACCGTAAGGATCGTAAGAGAGAATATTGTTTTTGCTCTTGCGGTAAAGTTTATCATTCTTGTCCTTGGAGCCCTTGGACTTACAACCATGTGGCTTGCGGTTTTTGGTGACGTAGGTGTTGCTGTTATCGCGATACTGAACTCCATGAGAACGCTTAAGACAAAATAAGCTTCTTTGGAGGTTATACATAAATGCCAAAAGCAGAACGTTACGTAGGGGAATTACTGTTAAAGCTCCTTGCCAGGGAGACCGGTGAGATCAGTAAGGTGGATTACAATCCACAGAAAACTGCATTTCACGGTCATACCTACACAGGAGAGACCGCACTGGAGCGGCGGTCACCGGAATCCCAGGGCGTAAGTTCTGCTTTTTTCTGTGATCTTTTAAGGACGCTTAACAGGGATAAGGGTTCCAACATCCATAAATTCATGGCCTTAAGACATGGCTATGTCATCGCCGAATGCGCCTTCGAGCCTTTCGACATGGATATGTGGCATGTATCCTATTCCATGTGTAAGAGCGTTGTGGGAATGGCAATCGGCATTTTGATAGACGAGGAGAAGCTTTCCCTTGACAGTAAGCTTCAGGATATTCTCGGATCCAGGCTCAGTCCTTTCGGATTCTTCAAAAAATCCATCACTGTACTTAATCTTCTTAATATGTCCGCAGGTGTTGAATTTAACGAAGCCGGAGCTCTTTCCGGAAATGACTGGAGAAAGAGCTATCTTGAATCAGCTCTTAAATTTGAGCCGGGAACAAAATTCGAATATAACAGCATGAATACCTACATGCTCTCTGCCATAGTGACGGAAATTACAGGAAAATCCCTCTTTGATTTCTGTAAGGAGAGGATCTTTGATCCTATGGGTATAAAAAGAGTCTTCTGGGAGAGCTGTCCCCAGAGCATAACCAAGGGCGGCTGGGGACTGTTCATAAGGGCCGAGGATATGGCTAAGCTCGGTCAGCTTTATCTGAATAAGGGCAACTGGAACGGAACTCAGATCGTCTCGGAAGAGTGGGTTGAAAAGTCCACTTCCTGGCAGATAGAGACCGACAGAGAAGACAACAAGCACTACGGCTTTCAGCTCTGGATAAACGATGACAGGCCCGGGTCCTATGCCTATAACGGAATGCTTGGTCAGAACGTCTTTGTTTATCCCGATATTGACATGGTCATAGTCACAAACGGAGGCAATCAGGAACTTTTCCAGACAAGCTCCATGGCTACCACCATCAGAAATTACATGAAGGACGTGATAAAGCCTTCGGATGAAGCACTTCCTGAAGACTTTTCAGCACTGACTCAGCTTAAGGCCCTGTGCAGATCCTTCGACGGAAGAAGCAGGTCTTTTCCCACCATCTGCAGTGGCGGCTGGAAAAACAGAAGCGTAAGGATGACAAAGGGATACAGAAGATCTGTGACAAAAACGCTTCCCGGAAGAGCTGAGAGCGGCACGGACATTCTTCTTAGGGCTGATGCAAGGAACGAGAAGCAGCTTCTTCACAGCTGGGTAAAGAACCTGGACGGACTGAAGTACGATTTTGAGACCCAGGGCCTTGGAATCTTTCCTTTGATGATGCAGATAGTCCACAACAACTTCACCGACGGCATAAGGAGCATATGCTTTAGGGTAACGCCGGAAAATGCCTTCTACATGGATGTATATGAAGGCGAGGCCATATTCAGGTTGAGGCTTGGCTTTGATGGCAACCATTACGTCAGTGACATCAATATGCACAGCGAGAACTACAAGGTGGTGATAAAGTCCTCGGTAAAAAGAGATGAGTATAACCGCATAGTTCTTAAGAATGATATCTACTATGTGGAGGAGGCATGTTCAAGATCCTTTAATATATACTTTGATCTTTCGGATCTTAACCGTATTGAACTTAGAATGACGGAGACTCCCGGAACGGGAATGCTGATGGAAGCCATGGACAACTTCAATATTGAAGGAGCAGGTCTTGAGTCAGCAATCATCAACAGGTTCATAAAGGGCGGTATGAAGAGCGTATTTACCGATGCCATCAAGAATATGCTTCAGCCTATTTTCTATGCAAACTTAGAGAACCCATATCTGGATATACCAATGGACCTTGGTGATGAGGCTGAAAGTGGTGAAGAAGTCAGTCAGGAGATGACAGATTCTGCGGTCCCGGAGGAGCCGGAAGATGAAGAAGGGGATATTACCTGAACATTAAAGACAGTAATAAGACCACATATATGCTATACTTAAACAGTATGTAAAAAGAGCTTTTGTATGAATTCATATTTTAAAATATCAGTAAAGAGAGGTGTATATTTATGGGAAATGCAGTTTATGAAAAACTTTTAGCCTGTAAGGAAGCTGTAAGAAAGGTAACAGACTTTGTGCCCGATGTGGCTCTGATTCTGGGCTCAGGACTTGGCAACTATGCCGAGAATATCAAGATCGAATGTGAGATCAGCTACAGAGATATCCCGGGATTCCCCGTTTCAACAGTACCCGGACACGACGGGAAGTTTATTTTCGGATATCTTGATGACGTAAAGATCGTATGCATGAAGGGAAGAGTTCACTTCTATGAAGGCTATGACATTACCGATGTTGTACTTCCCGCAAGACTCATGCATATGCTGGGAGCGAAGATTCTTTTCCTGACAAATGCCGCAGGCGGCCTTGGAAAGGGATTTTCTGCAGGTGATCTTATGCTGATCACGGACCATGTTTCAATCTTTGCGCCTAACCCTCTTATCGGCGCCAACCTTGATGAACTCGGACCCAGATTCCCCGACATGTCCAATGTCTATGACAAGGACCTTCAGGAGATCATTAAGTCCGTTGCCAAAGATAACGGGATCAAGCTTCAGGAGGGCGTATACTGCCAGCTTACAGGACCTTCCTTCGAGTCTCCTGCTGAGATCAGACTTCTTGCAGGCCTTGGAGTATCTGCAGTCGGCATGAGTACAGTAAATGAGGCAATTGCTGCAAATCACATGGGTATGAAGATCTGCGGCGTTTCCTGCATCAGCAATCTTGCTGCAGGAATCAGTGATGTTCCTCTTTGCCATGAGGAGGTTCAGGAAGCTGCGGATAAGGCGGCGCCTCTTTTCACAAAGCTCGTTACAGAGTCCATCAAGAGATTTAATACTATAGATTAACCGGAGAATAAGCATGAGAACCAGATTCTATAATGCAAGAATACTTACAATGCAGCCTGATCAGGACATCTTTGAGGGCGAAGTATGGGTAAGCGGTGACAGGATCATTTTTGCGGGAACGGAAAAAGAGGCTCTTGATTACTGCAATAGCCACAAGGATGCGATCCTTGTATGGGACAGGGAGATTGACTGTCACAGAAATCTTCTGATGCCGGGATTTAAGAATGCCCACACCCATTCAGCCATGACTCTTATGAGGTCAAAGGCGGATGATCTTCCTTTGCAGGACTGGCTTGGAACACAGATTTTTCCTGTGGAAGCCAAGATGACTGCGGATGACATCTATCACTTAAGCAAGATCGCCATAATGGAGTATCTTACTAGCGGCATGACTGCTGCCTTTGAGATGTATCTTACACCTTTTTCCGTAGCGGATGCTTTCAGGGACTGCGGCTTCAGATGCGTACAGACCAGCTGTGTCAACAACTTCAGCCAGTCAATCGAGCTTTTGGAGCGCTACTATAATGAGCTTAACGGAAGGGATGAGTACAATTCCTTTATACTTGGCGTCCACGCCGAATATACCTGTTCAAAAGAGCTGCTTCAGGAAGCTTCAAAGCTTGTTCACAAATATAAGGCTCCCTTCTGGCTCCATGTTCAGGAGACGGAATCCGAGACTCAGGAATGCATGGAAAGATACGGAATGTCTCCCGTGGAGTTTCTTGACAGCCTTGGACTCTTTGACTATGGCGGCGGCGGATACCACATGGTATGGACCGACAGGAAGGACTGGGAGCTTATGAAGAAGCGGGGGATTTACGTTGTTACCAATCCCGGCTCCAACACCAAGCTTGCCAGCGGCATAGCGCCCATATCAGATTACTTAAGGGAGGGAATTCCCGTAGCCATAGGTACGGATGGACCTGCCAGCAACAACTGTCTTGATATGTTCAGAGAGATGTTCCTGGTTACAGGACTTGCCAAGCTTCGTGACAATGATGCATCCAGCGTCAATGCCCTTGAGGTTCTCAAAATGGCTACCGTAAACGGGGCCCATGCCATGGGGCTTAAAGATGCGGACTGCATCGCAGAGGGCAAGCTTGCCGACATTATCATGCTTGATCTTTCAAGACCCAACATGCAGCCCATAAACAATATCAGGAAGAATATTGTTTACAGCGGCAGCAAAGAGAACGTGATGATGACCATGATAGGCGGCATTATCAGATACGAGAACGGCAAGTTCAATATCGGCGAGGAGCCTTCCAAGATCTACGAGAAGGCTGAAGAAATTTCAAGAAGGATTTACGGTAACTAAATGGAATCAATTACTATAATTCTGATCGTTCTGGCATTTATTGTTGTGGCCGCGGCACTGGGGCTTCGGGACAAACTGAACTCGGAAAAATATCTGAAAAACATACTGATAAAGAATTACGGCCAGCCTCCCAAGCGCAGCTACAAGGAAGAGGACATGGACCATGTGACGGGATACTACAAAAATCATCCCGCGGATTTCCAGATTGACGATACTACCTGGAATGACCTTAACATGGATGGCGTGTTTAAGAGGATGAACTACAGCCTTTCCGCAGCGGGAGAGGAATACCTGTATTACATGCTAAGAACTCCCGGGCAGACTGACGACTTTGAAAGCCAGGAGAAACAGGTACAGCTTCTTATGGCAGATGAGACCCTCCGTCACAAGTTTCAGGTGATCTTTAAGAATATAGGCCGTCCAAGCCGTTATTCCATCTATGATTATCTGGACTATCTTGAAAAGGGCAATGCCGGCAGGAGCAATTTGGTACATTACCTGTTGGATATCCTCCTTCTTGCTTCTATAGCCTTGTGCTTTTTTAATTTCGGGATAGGCTTTATATGCGTTCTTGCTGTTATGGCTGTTAACATCATAAGCTATTTCAGGATAAAATCCGATGTTGACCCTTATCTTGTGACCTACGGCTATATCATGAGAGTCATTAAATCCATCGACAGATTTTCCGGAATAAAGAACGATGAATTTAAGGCAGATATAGATGAGTTAAAAGACATATCCAGGGAGTTTAATGCCTTTAATGCAGGCTCATCTATAGTGATGGCTCCCATGGGCGGCGGTACAGGCTCGGGCAATCCCTTGGATCTTCTTCTGGATTACATCAGAATGGTCACTCATCTTGACCTTATAAAGTTCAATCAGATGTTCCGTGAGATCATGAAGAAAAAGGACAGGCTTGATAAGATCCTTGAGATAACAGGCCGCATGGACGCTGAGACTTCCATTGCCTGCTTCAGGGCATCCTTTGAGGGACATTACGTTCTTCCAAAGTTTAAAGGAGAAGAGTATAAGGGAAAAGAGCTGTGTCATCCCCTTATAACTGAGCCTGTTGCCAATGATATCTGCGTGAAGTCGGGAGTTCTTTTGACCGGATCAAATGCCTCCGGCAAATCGACTTTCCTTAAGACCTGCGCCATAAATTCCATAATGGCACAGTCGATCCATACGGTTCTGGGAAAAGAGTATACGGCTCCTTTCTACAGGATCTATTCCTCAATGGCACTCAAGGACGATATCTTTGAGGGCGACAGCTACTACATCGTGGAGATCAAATCCATTAAGAGAATCCTGGATGCGGCAGCAAAAGAGGGTAACAAGGTTCTTTGCTTTGTTGACGAAGTCTTAAGGGGAACCAATACCGTGGAGAGGATCGCTGCGTCAACACAGATTCTGAAGCGCTTTGCAGCAGCTAATGTTCTGTGCTTTGCCGCAACCCATGATATTGAGCTGACAGCTCTTTTACATGAGGAATTTGAGCTGTATCACTTTGAAGGAAACGTTACGGATAACGACGTTAAGTTTGACTATAAGATAAAGACAGGGCCTGCCACCAACAGAAATGCCATTAAGCTGTTAAAGGTTCTTGGATATGAGGACAGCATCGTGGAAGATGCTCAGAATATGGCGGATAATTTCCTCTCTACAGGCACCTGGAAAAACAAATAATCGATAAGAAGGTAATTACATGAAGGTTTCAATATACTCCGACGGCTCCGCAAGGGGAAATCCCGACGGCCCCGGCGGATACGGCACAGTGCTTAAGTACACGGACCCAAAGGGTGAGCTCCATGTCAAGGAGATAAGCGCAGGCTACGATAAGACCACCAACAACCGCATGGAACTTATGGGAGCCATCGTCGGCCTCGAGGCTTTAAACAGACCCTGCGAGGTGGAGATGATCTCGGATTCCAAGTACGTTATAAGTGCATTTAATGAGGCGTGGATTCCAAAGTGGATCATGAACGGATGGAAGACTGCAGGCAAAAAGCCGGTTAAAAACGTTGAGCTTTGGAAGAGGCTTTTGGAGGCTGCAAAGCCCCATAAGATAACCTGGACCTGGGTGAAGGGACATGCGGGACACCCGGAGAACGAGCGGTGCGATGAACTTGCTACAACTGCGGCGGACCAGCCCTTTGAAATGCTTTTGCATGATGACGGCGGAGATTTAAGGTAATACCAAATGATCTATTATATTGCTGATTGTCATTTCTTCCACGGTGCCCTTAATACCAAGATGGATATGAGGGGCTTTTCCGATGCGGAAGAGATGAACGAATACATGATAAATAAGTGGAATGAACGGGTTACCGCTTCGGATACCGTCATTGTTGTTGGAGATCTCTCCCTTGGGAAGGCCAATGAGACCAATGAGCTTTTAAAAAGGCTTAAGGGCAAGATATGTCTTATAGTGGGGAATCACGACAAGTACTTAAAGTCTGAGGAATTTGACGCAGGCCGGTTTGAGTGGGTGGATAATTACCGGGAAATAACTGATTCCCAGAAGCAGGTAGTACTAAGTCATTATCCAATCATGTTTTATAACGGACAGTACAGGCTTCGCCACAACAAGACGCCAAAGACCTATATGCTCTACGGACATGTTCACGAGACCAGGGATGAGGTGCTGTTGCAAAAGTTTATAAAGGAGATTCAGGCCACCGAGTATTATCCCATACACAGTGAGCACCAGAGCCTTATTCCCTGCAATATGATCAACTGTTTCTGCAAAAGATCCGACTATACGCCACTAACACTTAATGAATGGATAGAGCTTAATAAGAAATATCAGAACTAAAAAAGCTTCACCAACCATGTAGGAAGGTGAAGCTTTTGTTTATATTCACAGACAAATGCTTATGTATTACTCACCGAATACTGCAAGATAGTCCTTCTGGAACTTCTCGATACCTGCATCTGTAAGAGGGTGATGTGTCATCTGCTCGATTACCTTGTAAGGCACGGTTGCGATGTCAGCACCTGCAAGAGCGCAGTCTGTTACGTGCATAGGGTTACGGATTGATGCAGCAATGATCTCTGTCTGGATGTTGTGGATGTTGAAGATCTCAGCAACTTCTGAGATGAGGTCTGTTCCGCGAACACTGATATCATCAAGTCTTCCAAGGAAAGGACTTACGAATGCAGCGCCTGCTCTTGCGCAAAGAAGAGCCTGGTTTGCTGTGAAGATAAGTGTCATGTTAACCTTGATTCCTTCACTTGAAAGAACCTTGCAGGCCTTAAGTCCCTCAACTGTCATGGGGATCTTAACAACCATGTTCTTGTGAAGCTTTGCAATCTCTCTTCCTTCAGCGATCATGCCCTCGGCATCAGTTGTTGTAGCCTTAACCTCTCCGCTGATAGGTCCGTCTACGATAGAAGCGATCTCTTTTACCACCTCATATACATCGCGGCCTTCCTTGGCGATGAGAGAAGGGTTAGTAGTTACACCGCAGATAACTCCCATGTCATTAGCTTTTCTGATCTCTTCAATGTTGGCTGTGTCGACAAATAATTTCATAAATCCCACTCCTTTTATAAGCGTTTATTTTGTAATTACCAGATACTATAATAGCACTATTTTTTTATATGTAATCATTATTTTTTGCTGTATTATAATCATATATATAAATTGTTTGCAATTTAATAGAATATGAGTTATTATACTCGTGACTGTTAAACCATGCTAACATATTAATATAAGTAAACTTAAGAAAGAGATAATTATGGATAAATATAACATTACAGGCATGAGCTGCGCCGCCTGCCAGGCCAGAGTAGAGAAGGCTGTAAGTGAGGTTAAAGGCGTAGATACATGCAATGTAAATCTTCTTACAAATACAATGGCGGTGGAGGGAAGCGCCACTAAAGATGAGATCATTAAAGCGGTGGAGAATGCCGGCTACGGAGCAGCATCCCTTGAGGAAAAAAGCTCTGAAGATATCCTTAAGGATACGGAGACTCCAAAGCTTAAAAAGAGACTTATCCTTTCGGTGGGATTTCTCCTTGTTCTTATGTACTTCTCCATGGGACACATGATGCTTCATTTTCCTGTGCCCTCATTCATGCATAACAACATGATGGCTATGGGGATGGTGCAGATGTCACTGACCATTGTTATCATGTACATCAACAGAAAATTCTTTATCAGCGGTTTTAAGGGCATGATTCACGGGGCACCCAATATGGACACGCTTGTGGCTCTTGGAAGCGGAGCATCCTTTATATACAGCGTATTTGCCATGATAAGCGGCAAGGACGATCTGTACTTTGAATCGGCTGCCATGATCCTTACACTTATCACTGTAGGTAAAATGCTGGAAGCCATGAGCAAAGGAAGGACCACGGATGCCATTAAGAGCCTTATGAAGCTTGCTCCCAAGACTGCAATTATCATTGACTCCTATGGTAAAGAGAAAGAGGTATCGATCGAATCGGTCAAGGCAGGCGATATCTTCGTTGTGCGGCCCGGAGAGAGCATCCCGGTGGACGGAATCGTAATAGAGGGTAACAGTGCTGTCAATGAAGCGGCCCTTACAGGTGAGAGCATTCCCGTTGATAAGTATGTGGGAAGCGAGGTCTCTGCTGCTACCATCAACAGCTCAGGATTCATGAAATGCAGAGCTACAAGGGTGGGAAAAGATACAACGCTTTCCCAGATCATACAGATGGTAAGCGACGCTGCTGCTACAAAGGCGCCTATAGCAAAGATAGCCGACAGAGTATCAGGTGTGTTCGTGCCTGCGGTTATAGTGATAGCTCTTTTGACCATTGTAATATGGCTTCTGGTGGGAGCAGACTTTGGCTATGCGCTGACCAGAGGCATTGCAGTTCTCGTTATAAGCTGTCCCTGTGCACTGGGACTTGCAACACCTGTGGCCATCATGGTTGGTAACGGAGTAGGCGCAAAGAACGGCATCATGTTCAAGACAGCAGCGACCCTTGAGAATACAGGAAAGACTCAGATTGTGGCTCTTGATAAGACAGGCACCATCACAGAGGGTGAGCCTGTTGTAACAGATGTATTTACTCCCGATTCCATAACAAGAAGCGGATATTCACTGATAAACGAGTCGGAGAATAAGCTCCTTAAGATAGCGGGGCTTCTCGAGAAAAAGAGTGAGCATCCTCTCGCAAAGGCTGTTGTATCCTATGTGGGTCCCGGCGAGATCTACTACGATGACCTGGATGAGGATGACGAAGAGGAAATCGACGATATCACTGATTTTGAGGTACTTCCCGGTCACGGACTTAAGGGAAAATATCACGGTCATGAGGTAATCGGTGCAAGCCTTAGGTATATCGAGAAGATAGTAAAAATCCATCCTGAAATAAGGGAGAAGACCGAAGGACTTGCGGCTCAGGGCAAAACACCTCTTTGCTTTGCCATGGATGGCAAGCTTCTTGGTATCATAGCTGTTGCGGACACCATCAAAAAAGATTCCGCAAAGGCTGTTAAAGAACTCAAGGACATGGGAATCCATGTTATAATGATAACCGGTGACAACTTAAAGACCGCACGGGCTATCGGAGATCAGGCCGGAGTTGATGAGATAATCTCGGAAGTTCTGCCTAAGGACAAGGAAGCCATTATAAGAAAGCTCTCTGAAACCGGCAAGGTTGCAATGGTTGGAGACGGTATAAATGATGCACCTGCACTTACAAGAGCAGACACCGGAATTGCCATAGGAGCCGGAACCGATGTTGCAATAGATGCGGCGGATGTAGTTCTTATGAAGAGCAATCTTGTGGATGTGGCTGCTGCCATCAGGCTTTCAAGGGCAACACTTCGCAATATCCATCAGAATCTTTTCTGGGCATTTTTCTACAATGTGATCGGAATACCTCTTGCAGCAGGAGCATATATACATGCTTTCGGATGGGAACTTTCTCCCATGTTCGGAGCCGCTGCAATGAGTCTTTCAAGCTTCTTTGTGGTAACAAATGCTCTAAGGCTCAATCTTTTGAAGATCTATGATCCTTCCGGGGATAAGCCGGTTAAGGGCAGTGATGAAATAAGCGTTGCAATCGACAACATGACAAAAGAGGAAACTCTCAGGAATAAACAAGCAAATGAAAGTGAGGAAATAAAAATGGCAACAAAGACAATCAGAATCGAAGGAATGATGTGCGAGCACTGTGAGGCAAGAGTTAAGAAGGCTCTTGAGGCTATCGACGGTGTTGCAAGCGCAAAGGCAAGCCACACAGATGGAAATGCAGTTGTGGAGCTTTCATCCGAGGTTGATAACGAAGTCCTCAAGGGAGCAGTAGAGGATCAGGATTATAAAGTTCTTGAAATACTTTGATAACGGGGAACGGGAGATGGAAAAAAGTATTAAGATCAAATATTTTAATGATAAGCTTGAGAAACTGGAGTATATAGACGGAAAGTCAGACTGGATCGACCTTAGAAGTGCCGAGGACGTTGACCTTAAGCAGGGTGAGTTTAAGCTGATTCCTTTAGGAGTTGCAATGGAGATACCTGAGGGGTATGAGGCTCATGTTGTACCAAGAAGCTCAACCTTCAAGAACTTTGGCATCATTCAGGTAAATCACATGGGCGTCATCGACCATTCCTACTGTGGTGACAATGACCAGTGGTTTGTCCCTGTACTTGCCATGAGAGATACCCATATAGGCTTCAACGACAGGATAGCTCAGTTCAGAATCATGGAAAATCAGCCCCATATCAATTTTGAGATATGCGAGCATCTTGAAGGCGCAGACAGAGGTGGATTCGGTTCTACGGGAACAAAATAATATGACTTATTTCACATGTTTTTTTCTGGATAATGAAAAAGATATTATTGTAAGCCTATATAAAAATCTGGACAAAATGTTCTATGTTCTGGAAACACCCAATCACGGCACAGGCAATCTCATTAGAAACATTGCCAAGATCTGCCGCCAGAAGGCTTCCCAGGATGAGAACGGCAAACTCATAATCGTGGGTGAAGTTCCTTGCTTTATCGATGCCGCCAACGAAGAGAGCTATATCTTTTCCCTTGGCGGCACTGAGATTGCCTATATATATCCGGACGGAAGAGTCGATATGAAGGCGGGAATCCCTGCCATTGCAAAGACTTTAATGAGTCAGACCAAAGACTTTTCCCTTGATCCGGACAAGACCATATTCAAGACCCATGTCAAAAAAGATCTGAAATTCCGCGCGGATCTTCATACTCATATGAACGGAAATCTTCCCGGGGACATTCTGATCGCCCTTGGGATTTATCATCAGATAAGATACCCTCTTTATTACATCAAAAAACTGGACTTGAAACTCACTGAACAGCAGTGGCTTAAAATCTATGCCCAAAGGGAAAAGGTTGCAAGGCAGTTTGTATCCTCGGGCCTTACAGGGAAATACCTGGACAGAAGGATCAACGACAATACCTTTATAAACTTTGCCGACCTTATCCTCAATAACCTGGATAATGCAGAGATGAATATCGTCAAGATAAGAGGGTCACTGGCTGTAATAAAGGACGGACAGGCCGTGTTCACCAATCTTGAGAAGGTGTATCTGTATCGATATGTCTTTTGCAAGGGAATAGAAAGTGAGTCCAAAATAGAACTTACAAACGTTGATCAGATTCCTGATGAGGATGTTAAAAAAGCTCTGAAGCAGATGCTTCGCGACAATGAGACTTTGGAGTACTCCTTTAATACGCTTTTCCAGGACAAGCTCCTTTGGATCGCCAGAAATTACAGAAAACAGGGTGTTTACTACGCGGAGATCAGTGACACGACCCTGGTAAAGAAGTACGAATCCATTGAGATGCTTCGCCAGGTCCATCAGGTAATGCCTGACATCTACAAGGAAACCGGCGTGATGATCAGGTTTCTTGCAGCCATGCGAAGGATTCCTTTAACTATTGTAAAAGACGCTGTGACTCCCGAAAACTATCTTGAGCAGAACCTTGAGGTTCTAAAGGCCACGGCCCTTGACCCTTACGTTGCAGGCTGTGATTTTGTGGGTGAAGAGATAAATGACATCATTACCTTAAAGCCCGCCTTTAAGGAGATTGTAAAGATTGCCGCCGATGACCCGAGTTTTGTTATAAGGGTTCACGCAGGAGAAAACGACTCTCAGAAAGACAACATTGCCCACAGTATATCCTGTGTAAAAGACTCACTGGCACCCGGACAGCCCATGCCAAAGATGAGGCTTGGCCACGGACTTTATACCTACAGCCCTTCCTCAGGCAAGGGAAAAGAGGTATTAAAGCAGCTCAAGGAAAACAATGTGGTACTGGAGTTCCAGATAACCAGCAATGTGCGCCTCAATAACCTTAATTCTCTTGATAATCATCCCCTTAAGGCCTATATAAAGCAGGGAATAAGATGTGTTCAGGGAACCGACGGCGCTGCGCTTTACGGAACCTCATCCATCGATGAACAGCTTTCCCTGGAAAAGATGCTGGGACTATCGGAAGCTGAGTTTAAGCTGATGAAGGAAGCCGAGAGCCAGATAATAGAAGAGGGTCAGAAATCCTACTCGGATAAAAAAGCAAAGTTTGAAAAGCTTATAGGAGACGGAACCATAGAGGAAGCTCTTCTTAAGAAGATGACCACGGTTAAGATTGCAAGGGCCATAAAGAGGGAAGATAAGCTTGATGCCAATACTGAGCTTAAGGATATGATAAGCGAGATATCCTGGGACCGTTACCCGATAGTACTTCTGGGAGGCAGCTTTAATACGGAGAAAAGAGCTACCAGAGTAAGCCCAGCCGGTGCAAAGCAGCTTGAGGATCTCATGGAATTTTTAAATCCCGAGGAAGTGTGCTTTGTTATAGGGCATAAGCTCTCCGGATATGAGAAGTATATTGTTGAGCATAACAAAAAGGAATTCAGGATCTATGCGGTTGTACCGTCCCTCATAACCAGAGCCGAGGCCGACAAGCTGAAAAAAGCAAGAGTGCTTATAAGGGTATCTACGGAGTCCCAGGGAATGGGAATATATAAGAGCTTTAACTATGAGATATTTGAGCGAAGGCCATCTGCGGTTATCGCCTTCGACGGAAACAGCGCCGCTGCAAATCTTATACAGGAAGCCAAAAACGGCAAGGGCCGCTCAGGCATCTTTGTATGGAATCAGTCAAAGACTTTGCAGCAAAAGGCCAAATCACTTCAGGGCTATGTAAATACCTTTGATGCGGAGAATTCTCTGGTGTCCATAATCAAGAAGCTTATCTGATTTACTTGTCTTTTTTGATTATTGTGCTAGAATATCAATGGCCCTTCAGCGATGTCTGCAAGGGTCAAAATTTTCATTTTTTTAAAGAAACGGAGACCGAAAATGGTTAAGATTCGTACC
Organism: Butyrivibrio sp. FCS014; assembly: GCF_000526935.1. Taxonomy (GTDB): domain Bacteria; phylum Bacillota; class Clostridia; order Lachnospirales; family Lachnospiraceae; genus Butyrivibrio. Next base: position 461,343 of record NZ_JAHA01000003.1, read on the forward strand.
AGATATGCGCCTTCACCTACAGGACGCATGCATGTGGGAAACTTGAGAACAGCGCTTTATGCTTACCTTATTTCCAAGCATGAAGGCGGTGACTATATCCTCAGAATCGAGGACACAGACCAGGAAAGATATGTGGAGGGTGCCACAGAGATCATCTACAAGACTCTTAAGGACACAGGACTGATCCACGATGAAGGTCCTGATATCGGCGGACCTGTCGGACCTTATGTACAGAGCGAGAGACAGAAGGCCGGCATCTATATGCAGTATGCAAAAGAGCTTATCGATAAGGGCGAGGCATATTACTGCTTCTGTGATGAGGAGAGACTTAAGACTCTGGTCCAGAAGATCGAGGTTGACGGAGAAGTTAAGGAGATCAGTGTATATGACAAGCACTGCCTCCATCTTTCCAAGGAAGAGGTTGAGAAGAACCTTGCTGAGGGCAAGCCTTTTGTAATCAGACAGAATAACCCCACAGAGGGAACAACAACATTCCATGACGAGCTTTACGGAGATGTAAGCGTTGAGAACAAGGAACTGGACGACATGATCCTTATCAAGTCCGACGGATATCCCACTTACAACTTTGCCAACGTTGTGGATGATCACCTTATGGGAATCACACATGTTGTAAGAGGTAATGAGTACATTTCCTCATCACCCAAGTACAACAGACTTTATGATGCCTTCGGATGGGAGGTACCCAAGTACATCCATTGTCCTCTTATCACAGATGAGGAGCATCATAAGCTCTCCAAGAGATCAGGACATTCATCCTTTGAGGATCTTATCGAGCAGGGATTTGTAGCTGAGGCAGTTGTTAACTTTGTAGCACTTCTTGGCTGGTCTCCCGAGGATAACAGCGAGATCATGAGCCTTCAGGATCTTATCGAGAAGTTTGATTACAGACGTATCAATAAGAGCCCTGCGGTATTTGACTTCACCAAGCTCAAATGGATGAACGGCGAGTACTTAAAGAAGATGGACGAGGATGTCTTCTTTGAGCAGGCACGTTCTTACCTTGAGAAGGCTATCAAGAAGCCTCTTGACCTTAAGAAGATCTCCAACATGGTTAAGACCAGGATTGAGATCTGGCCTGATATCGAGCCCATGGTTGACTTCTTTGATGAGCTTCCCGAATATGACACAGCCATCTATGCTCACAAAAAGATGAAGACAGACAAAGAGTCTTCCCTTAAGGTTCTTAAGGAAGTTCTTCCTCTTCTTGAAGCACACGAGGATTATACAAACGATGCCCTTTATGCAGCTCTTTCAGAGTTTATCAAGGAGCATGAGTACAAGAACGGATATGTTCTCTGGCCTGTAAGAATTGCCGTTTCCGGCAAGGAGATGACTCCCTGCGGAGCAACAGAGCTCATGGAAGTCATCGGCAAGGAAGAGACAATAAAGAGAATCAAAAAAGGAATTGAATTACTTGAACAATAACAGCTTAAATGCGGCGCAGCTGCAGGCTGTATGCCACACCAAAGGCCCTGCCATGATACTGGCGGGGCCGGGCAGTGGCAAAACCTTCGTTATAGTGCGTCGCCTTCAATATCTGATCGAGGAATACGGAGCGGATCCTTCCTCTATCCTCGTCATTACCTTTACCAAAGCTGCTGCCATAGAGATGCAGTACCGTTTCATAAAACTTACGGATAGTTCTTATCCTGAAGTGTCTTTTGGAACATTTCACTCTGTCTTTTACCGCATTATCAAAGATTCTTCCGGCGGTGGAAATTCACAAATAGAAATAGCAACTGAAAAGATAAAATACGAGATCATCAGGGATGTGATGGCTTTTTTGCTGCGTCAAAAAACAATGGGCAAGGAAGAATACGAAAATGCCCTTGAGCAGATCCCGGAGATTCTTTCTGAAATCTCAAGACTTAAAAACATGGGCTATGACCCTTGCGATTGCAATGAGGGCGTACCCCTTCGGCATTGCTTCAAGGAAGTATTTGAGGGTTATAACAAAAAGCTTGTTGAATTCGGAAAGATAGATTTTGATGATATGATCGCAAGATGCCATGACCTTCTTGTAAACAACAGAAGTATTCTTGAAAAGTGGCAAAAGAGATTTGAATATATTCTCATCGATGAATACCAGGACATCAACAGGATGCAATACAAGGTGGTAAGACTTCTTTCGGGAGACAGGAATAACCTATTTGTTGTGGGAGATGACGATCAGTCCATATACGGATTCAGGGGCTCTGACCCGTCCATAATGCTGGGCTTTGATAAGGAATTTCCCGGGCAGGAGCCTATTGTAGTTAACCTTAATATGAACTACCGCTGCGGAAAAGAGATAATAAATGCCGCGCTTCCTGTGATAGAGGCGAACACCTTAAGGTATAAGAAGCAGCTTACAGCAGCAGACAGTAACGGCCCGGGAAAAGTCATTGCAAGAAGGTATGAAAGCAAGGATACACAAAATCTGCAAATAGTTGATTTTCTAAAAAAGCATATGGATGAACTTGACCGTATAGCGATTCTTTACAGAACGAATTCTGAAGCGAAAGCTCTTTCGCAGATACTCATATCAAATAAAATCCCTACTAATCTTGACGAAGAAAGCAAAGCCCTTTTTGAAGAGCCATGCGTAGTGCTTTGCGGAGCCTATATTTCTTTTGCCTGTGACGGGAAAAAGAGAGGAGATTTCTACAGGATAATGAATCAGCCAATGCGTTACATTACAAGAGACTGCGCAAGAGGCGAGACTGTTAGGCAAAAGGAGATTGTCGATTATTATAAGGGGAATTCTGCTAGGATAAATACCGTCAAAAAATTCTTCAGGGAAATCAACATGCTGGAGCATTTAAGACCTGCCCTGGCGGTTAGATTCATAAGAAAGAGCATTGGGATCGATAAGCTGTTTCCGGGGAAAACTGAGGTTTTGGATGAGTTCCAGAAAAAGGCTGCTGAATTTGATGATATGAGGATGTTTATTGCCTGGATGGAAGGTGAGAAGGAGAAGCTTTCTGAAAGAGGTTTTGAAAAGAAGAATAATAAGATGAGTGGCAAAAGAATTAAGCTTCTTACCATGCACGGATCAAAGGGACTGGAGTTTGATATAGTGTGGCTTCCGGATCTTAATGAGGGAATCATTCCTGCAAGAAGCGCAGTGACTCTGTCGGAGATAGAAGAAGAGCGCCGGATGCTCTACGTAGCCATGACAAGAGCAAAACAGGCGCTCATAATGAGTTATGTTACAGGGACAAAGGAAAGTCCCATGATGCCCACAAGGTTCCTTCGTCCAATAAAAGAGCTGTGGGATAAAAACTACGGTAAAAATCAGACCTCTTCGGAACCTTCTTCAGGAAGTTCTACAAGCTCATCGAACTCTGCATCGTCAAGATAGAGATCGAAAGCCTCGGCAACTTTCTCATATTCATCATCTTCAGAAATGTATCCAAGTTCCGGATCTTCTTTCTGATTCTCCCAGATGAATTCGTAAAACCATACATTTCCGTCATTGTTCTGTCCGTTTTCGTCAAGAGGGAGCAGAACTATGTAATCTTTGGATTCCACGGTAAGAACTATCATGGGAGCGCAGCTTATAAGCTTTCCGTCGTCAAGTTCAATATCGACAGTGCCCTGGTCCCCATTTTCTATTCTGGTGTTCATTTCTATGGCATTCTTGGAAAATTCCATACCGTCCTCCTTAAAGTCAAGTATTTATGATTGATTCATGGATTCATTATAGCACAAATGCAATGAATAGGGGAGTTTTCGGGATTCAATGAAAATTAAAACGTTTTAGTGCAATGATAAAATTAAATTGCGAACAAATTGTGCATTATACACAAATCGAAATTTGAATATTGTAAAAAATGAATTATCGTGATAATATTTCAAAGTCGTTAGCATAAAAACGTTTTTATTTTTCTGAGAGGTATTTTTCCATGAGTATTAAAAGCAATAAAAAGAAAGAGAATTTAATCATTAAAACAGTCAGGATGGCTTTGACATTCACACTTCTTTTCAGTGTGGCAGCCAATCAGGGAAATATGGTTGCATATGCACAGGCACCTGAAGCTGCCTACTTTATCAGCGAAGCAGAATCCGATCAGGAAACAACTAAGAATGAAGAAACGGCTGATGACAAAAAGGCTGATGAAACAGATAAAGAAGACAAAACATCTGATGATAAGAAAAACCATGAGACAGACAAGGATAATGTGAATTCATCAGATGATAAGAATGACAAAAATGATGATGCGGATTCTGACGATACAGATGAGGCAGATGATACAGATACAGATGCAGATGAAAATGCAGATAAGAATACAGATACAGAAGACGAAGTCTTAAAGAATGATCTTAAGAAAGATGCAGTAAAGCTGTTTGAGGCCGGTGAGAACACTCTCTATGTTTCTTCAGAGCAGAACATCAAAGAAGGTGATGAGACTATCCTTGGACTCAGGGATGCGTTAAGAAACGCTGCTGAGAGTATCACATTGTCAGAAGATATCACAATTTCCCACGGATATATCATTGTCGGCGAGAGTGCCGGTGAAGGTGATCATAACATTGTACTTGATCTTAACGGTCATACCATCACAGTAGAACACGGTACTGCAACTTTTGCGGTAAACAATGGAAATACTATTACCGTAAAGAACGGAAACATTGTGGGTGCCCAGACGACAGAGAAACCCAGACCTGTATTTGAGTGCAACAGCGGATCAACAGTGATCATTGATTCTGTAAAAGTTGAAAAAGTAAGAAACGCCGTAGAAGCAAACAATGCATCTCTTACAATCAAGGACTGCACCTTTGATGGCAACTCATCCTCCGGTGACGGCGGAGCCATGAATATCAGAAAGACAGATTTCAAGGCTGAAGGAAATAATCTTTTTGTAAATAACCATGCAAATGGACAGGGTGGAGCCGTCCAGTTTACCGATATGGGAACTTTCACTCTGGAAAACATGACCTTTAAGAACAATTCTTCAGGTTCCGAAGGCTGGGGAAGCGGTGGCGGAGCAGTTAAAGTCTCCGGCGAGAGCAATATGACCATCGATAAAGGTGTAGTATTTGAGAACAATTTCGCAAACGGAAGCGGCGGAGCTGTTCTGTTTGGCGGAAAAGAGCTTGTTATAAACGGAACCTTTAAGGGAAATATTGCCCAGCATCATGAGGGCGGAGCTGTTTCAATAATCGGAAACGGATGGGAAAACGGAAACCTTGCATCAATAGAGGGCGGTCTTTTTGAAGACAATATGTCCGGATACGATAAAGACGGCAATCCCGATCCTTCTTACGTTGACTGGGGCGGAGGAGCTATTTTTGTTTCGGATTCTTCAACTCTTAATGTTCCTGCAGATGTGCTTATTACAGGCAACCATTCAGGCGGCTTTGGAGGCGGTCTTGCAGGATGCTCCACAGGAAGAGTCTTTGTATTTGGCGATGAGAACAGTAGCGCAATGATCTTCAACAATCAGGGCGGAGATCCCGAAGATATCCATCTTTCCGGCAACGGCTCCTACAAACATGAAGATCATGAGTATGCAGCTTCAAATGAGACCTTTATGAGCAGCGGATACGATGATTATTTCTGTGCTCTTAACAGTGTTGTTTCAAAGAATGTATTTGGAGATGCTGCTGTAACAGGCTCTGTTGATCAAAAAAAAGTATCTTCTGATGATAAATTGTATGTTGCAAGCTACGTAACAGGTATCACAGCAAGCCTTGATAACGGACAGGCTCCTTCATCAGCTTCTATAGTTATCAGAAACAATACTTCATATACTCATGGCGGCGGAATTCTCTGCAACGGATATATTGTTATGGGAAATCCAGGATCTGAGAAGCTTTCTGTTGGAAAGTCACTGGAAGTAGACGCATCAAAAGAGCTGCTTGATAAAGAGGGAACAAAGGTGTCATCTCTTGAGGGACATGAATATACCTTTACAATCAAGGATGAGGAAGGCAATACCGTACTTACCGGAACCAACGATGAGAATGGAAAAGTAGATTTCGGCGGAAGACTTTCCTTTGATCAGACCAACTATAAAGAGAATGGAGTTTATAAGTATTATCTGACTGAGGGTGAGGTTCCCCAGGGAGATAATGTTGATGGTGTTCCTGTTGAAAAGGACAAATCCGTAATCAGGATCGAAGTTTCAGTTGTAAAGAATGAAACTACTCAGAATGTAGGTGGAATTGACTTTGCTACGGATAAATATGAAATATCGGGAATTCAGGTTTACAGAGTTTTTGAAGATGGAAGTGAAGAACTTATAGAGAGCAGCTTCACTGCCAACGACGAGATGTATGCAGATAAGCTTGATCTGTCTGTTTCCGGAGCAACCTTTACAAATAAAACTCATGAAGACCCGGAGGAGCCCAAAGACCCTGAGACTCCTGAGGATACCAAAGATTCTGAAACTCCCGAGGATCCCCAAACACCTGAAGATCCCAAAACTCCTGAGAATCCTAAAACTCCGGAGACTCCAAGGACTCCCGAGACTCCTTCAAATCCCGAAGAGCCTGATGTTCCAGAGGTACCTGATCTATTCCAGGTATTTGGCGCAAGAAGAGAGTATGTAGATTCTCTTGAAAGCCCTGCGGTTCTCGGCGCCAGAAGAGCGGCAACTTCCGATGAAGCACAAAGCGGAAGACTTCTTGTGATCGCAGTTTTCGCCTTTGCCTTTATGATGCTTCTTCGCGCAGGCAAAAAAACAAAGTCTTGACGTTAACCAGGTTATCAATAATAAAAATTGCCGTAAAGAACACTAATTACATTTTTCATGTATCTGATGCCTTAGTATCGGAGGATGAAAGATGAGAAAAGAGCAATATGGTAATCATATTATGGAGACAGGCTCAATAATCGGGCCTGTCTTTTCTTTGTCTTTGGATTATCATGTCCGGTACAGACTGGCCTGCAGATCGCGTAATTAAATATGTGGGAGGAATTATATGACTGCGTAATTTAGATATGCAAGGCGAATATACAAGATTACGATGCTTTCTGCAAGGGGGTTCCGACGCAATTGTCTGTAGTGAGGCTTTGCGTCGGTTAAATTGACGAAATAACATGCGGATGATGCAGAACGAAAACGGTATTGGTCAAGTCCTATATGTGGTGTAAATTGATTCCTGATATAAATGTTGTGGCTGTGTCCGCCATCCTTGACACCCATAAATCAGAACGCTGTATGTCAATCACCGACGGCGATAGACTCATGAGCAGCTGATATGCATCACCATCGGTTTTCTCAGCTTAGCATTCTGATTTATGGGCATCAAGGACAAGCCCTGCCGCTGGCAGGGTGGCTACTTTATTACCTCGGGCTCCAGATCTTTGAGCAGCTGTTATGCGGCCATAATCTTTTGCTGTTCAAAGGCCAGGGTTTTGAGTTTGATACGGGTTTCATTAGATATGCTTTCATAAGCTTTCCGGCCAAAACTTGTACGTTTCATTAGTAGGATATCATTCTGGTCTATAAGCACCGAGCCCATGAGACGTAATAATGAAGCTTCATTCGGAAATATTTGTATAACATCGGAACGGCGTTTTAACTCTCTATTAAGCCTTTCTATTGTGTTTGATGTACGCAGGTGGCGCCATGTATTCTCTGGCAACATATATACCGTCATGGCATCTTCAAATCCGTTGTCAAGCAGTTCCATCGCCTTTGGAGCAACATCAGAGTAGTCTGACAGGATGTCATCGCGCTTTTTTCTTGCAGCAGTAAGGGTCTTAGCCAGGAACATTTGCCTTAACTCTATTTCAAGCCCGGGTCTCTGTGAGTTTGGGGCTGCGTCAAGGATGTTTTTAGTGAAGTGAAACTGACAACGCTGCCACGGTGTATTAGGAAACACTTTGAACGCTGCGTATCGAATGGATTTATGGGCGTCAGAAGTGAGCATAAGTGGATCCTTAAGACCATTGGCTTTCAGGTGGCTGAAGAAGTCAAGCCATGTATCGTTAGTTTCGCCATCATATACATTGAAGTATAGGACTTCTTTCTTGCCATCAGTTGTAAGACCTACTGCTATGAATAAAGCTTTTGAAACAACCCTATGATTTTCACGTACTTTAAAATATGTGGCATCCACCATGATAAAAGGATAATCATGAACACTCAGATCATGGTTTTGAAACTCTTTGATCTCTGGATCAAGTCGCTTACACACCTCTGATATAGTGGACTTGGAGTATTCCTTGCCACATATCATTTCGATAACATTACTCACCTTACGCGTAGAAACGCCCATGATGACCATTTCTGCCATGGTATTGAGCAAGGCTGTTTCACTACGCTGGTATGTTTCAAAAAGAGTGGTGTGAAAGGGTGATAATCGGTGGCGCGGTACTTCCAGGACGATAGTGCCTATCTTGGTGGTTAGTTCACGTTCTCTTGTACCGTTGCGCTGGTCAGTCCTGTTATCAGACCTTTCGTACTTTTCAGCTCCCAGTTGGGCTGTGGATTCCGCTAATAGAGCCTCATTGAGGATTTTCTCGACAAGATGCTTGAACGCTTCTTCTCGGTCTCCTCCTAATAATGCTACCAATTCCTCATGGTTTAATGTAATATTTACTTGAGCCATGATGATTACTTGCCTCCTTTATACTGTTTTGTTTGGTCACTTAACATTTTAAATCAGGAGAGAGCATTCATGGCTCTTTTATATTTAATTTTCAATTTACACCATTATATGGACATAATGACGGTATTCCGACAACCGGGCGCTCAAACGGGCTTTTTATCGATATAACGTCAAATTATAAGGCATTTTTACCGACGCAATCAGCTTATAGAATGCTTTGCGTCGGAAAGGCCACCTCGGTTCACATGTTCTACGCAACATCACTCCCCAATGTAAAAAACTCTGTCCAACTTCTCGCGACCGCGCCCAATCACGCTAAAAGAAAGAAAAAACTAAATTCCTTTTTGCGCAATAGAAACATTTTTTTTCGAAATAAGTTACTTACGTTCATGTTGGCTGTCACAAGAGGCTTTCTTTTTATAGTAAATAAGGTTCAAATATGGTAAAATATATCGGCGTATGGAAACTGATAGGTTCGATTTATTTGAACTCTGAATATATGGGGGAACCGGGTGCTTAATGGCTAAAAAGTTTGAAATCTGCAGGGAAAAACCTTATCCGTTAGGATGCTATATCGATTATGACAGAACACTGGTGGTTCGCAGCGTTTTCGGAGATAACAAAAAGTGCGGCATTACTCTTTATCCCGATGAGAAAAATACTAAGATTAAGCCTCTTTCCATTGAGCTTTCAGCTTCAATGAAGAGGGGGAATATCTATTCCGCCAGGATCCGTGATATCAAGGATATAGATGAATATGTTTCATACAACTATTTTGCGGATGATGAATATTTCTGCGATCCTTATGCCAAGCAGTTTTACGGACTTGAAACCTTTGGCAAAAACGTACCTGATTCAGCCATAAGGGCAAAGCTTGACAACAAGGCTACCGGCACCACCTCAGGCCATGTGTTTGACTGGGGGAAGGATGATGTTTCTTTTGTCCCCTATGAGGACAGCTTCGTTTATCTTCTCCATGTGAGGGGGTTTACAAAGAGTCCCTCAAGCGGTGTTGAGGCAGCAAAAAGAGGTACCTATGCCGGTATCCTCGAGAAGATACCGTACCTTAAATCCCTTGGAGTTACGGCAATTGAAATGATGCCGGCCTATGAGATGAACGAGGTGGAGAATCGCTACAGGTCTTCGGACAGAAGAAGCGCCGGCGCACAGGCAAGCGAAGGCAAGGCTCTTTATTCCAGAGATGGAAGCATTTCCGACAAAAAAGCCGAGAACCTCAAGCTCAACTACTGGGGATTTAAAAAAGGCTACTACTTTGCGCCAAGAACAGCATACTGCGTGAATCCTTCGGATGCGGAGAATGAGTTCAAGGCCTTTGTGAAGACAATGCATGAAAACGGTCTTGAAGTCATCATGCAGTTCTATTTTGAAGAGAACGAGAGCGGCACCCTTATTATCGATGCTTTGAGATTCTGGCGCTGCACCTATCATGTGGACGGCTTCCACTTAAAGGGCAGTGCGATTCCTCTAAGACTTATCACCAACGAGCCTCTGTTTACGGATGTTAAGATCTGGTATGAGTACTTTGACTGCGGAAGCATATTTGAAGGCAGAATCCCGGAAGTAAGACTCCTTGCGGATTACAACAATGCATTCCTTTACAATGCAAGACGTTTCTTAAAGAGCGACGACAACTGCGTAAACGACTTCCTTAAATCAATGCTGGCAAACGGAAGTGACCACGGAATCATCAATTACATCTGTGATTACGAGGGCTTCAGGCTGGCAGACCTTGTGGCTTATGAGCACAAGCACAACGAGGAAAACGGCGAGAACAACAAGGACGGCACTGACAACAACATAAGCTGGAACTGCGGAATAGAGGGAAGGACCAGAAAGCATGAGATCTTAAAGCTCAGGAAGAAGCAGATGATGAACGCACTGACCATGCTTTTCTTCTCCCAGGGAACACCTATGATCTTCTCGGGAGATGAGTTCGGAAACTCTCAGGCGGGCAACAACAATCCATATTGCCAGGATAATGAGACAGGCTGGGTTGACTGGAAAGCCATGGAAAAAAATGCAGATCTTCTGGAATTTACGAAAACTCTTTCCAAAATGCGCTATGCAAACAGGATCCTTCACGAAAAGGCTCCCTTCAAGCTTATGGACTACATTTCCTGCGGATACCCGGATCTTTCCTATCACGGGAAAGAGGCCTGGAGACCCGATCTTTCAGGACAGAGCCATCTTGTTGCACTTCTTTTCTGCGGCCTATATGAGAAGGAAGAAAGAGAGCACGACTACATTTATGTGGTCTACAACATGCACTGGACTCCCCAGGAGCTGGCACTTCCAAAGCTTCCCGAAGGTCTTAAATGGGAGATTTACATTGACACCGATGACAGGCATATGGAACACGAAAAGCCTGCAAAGTATGTCAGGGGAAAAGAAACAGTGACGGGAACCAGGGATACGGATACCGATGTATTTACGGAGCTTATCGCCGATCGTTCCTGCCGCATTTATATAAGCAAAAAAGACGAGAATTACAAACCCCGCAAAAAAACTGCTGGTAGAAAGAGTAAATCATGAACAAACCGGATGTAATTGAAAAGTTTCTAAGATATGTAAAGATAGACACCCAGTCCGACGACACCACAGGCACATCCCCTTCAACCATGAAGCAGCACAACCTTGCAAAGCTTCTTAGGGATGAGCTTCTAAAGATCGGGGCAAGTGACGTTGTCTATGATGAGGAGCACTGCTATGTATATGCCAGCATACCGTCCAATAGCGAGGGCTGCGAAGGACCTAAGATGGGCTTTGTTTCCCATATGGACACATCAGATGAGGTGAGCGGAGAAAATGTTAATCCTAGGATTGTGGAGAGCTATAAAGGAGATGATATTAAGCTGGATGCTGAGGGCAAATATGTCCTTTCACCTTCTAATTTCCCCGAGCTTTTAAACCACGTTGGAGAAGACCTTATTGTTACCGACGGAAGCACACTTCTTGGTGCAGATGATAAGGCAGGGGTTGCCGAGATCATGACCATGGCCGAGACACTGCTGAAGAACCCAGAGATCAAACACGGTGAGATCAGAATTGCCTTTACTCCCGACGAAGAGATCGGCGAAGGAACAGCCTTTTTTGACCTGAAGCAATTTGACGCCGACTATGCCTTTACTGTTGACGGAGGTAAGCTTGGCGAGCTTGAATATGAGAACTTCAATGCCGCAGGTGCTACCGTAAAGGTAAACGGAAGAAGCGTACACCCCGGAGATGCCAAGAACAGAATGCTCAACGCATCCCTTATTGCCTTTGAGTTCCAGGGGCTTCTTCCTGTATTCCAGAACCCAATGTATACAGAGAAGAGAGAGGGATTCTTCCATTTGACCGAGATCAACGGCTCAACAGAGTCCTGCGTTTCCCAGTACATCATCAGGGATCATGACGAGGCCCTCTTTGAGGAGAAGAAGTCAATGTTCCTTGCAGCTGCGGATTTCCTTAACCGTAAGTATGGCCGGGGAACCGTTGAAGTCACCATCAAGGACCAGTACAAGAACATGATCGAGAAGATCAGGCCTCATATCCATCTTGTTGACAATGCCAAGAAGGTTATGGAGAGCCTTGATATAGTTCCCATCGATGTGCCTATAAGAGGCGGCACAGATGGAGCAACCCTTTCCTATAAAGGACTTCCATGCCCGAACCTTTGCACCGGCGGCTATAACTATCACGGCCGCTATGAATATGCATCAATTCAGGAGATGCGCAAGGTAGTTGATATCCTTCTGGGTATTGTAGATATTTATAAAGATAAGATTTGAGTTAGAAAGAGTTTGTAATTAATGAGTATCAATATTTTAAATAGTCAGAGAAACGATATTAAAGATGATGAGAGCCTTAAGCAGCTGGGCTTTATCGAGCTTGCCAAGAAGAAGGTGGCAGCCCTGGAAAAAGAGCTGGGAAGAAAGCCCACAGCCTGCGTTGTAACCTTCGGATGTCAGATGAATGCCAGGGATTCAGAGAAGCTCTTGGCAACACTGAAGCTGGCAGGCTACGAAGAGGTTGAGACCGAAGATGCGGACTTCGTCATCTATAACACCTGCACAGTTAGAGATAATGCGGATCAGAGAGTTTACGGCCGCCTTGGTCAGTGCAGCAACCACAAGAAGAACAACCCCCACATGAAGATCGCCATTTGCGGCTGCCTTATGCAGGAGCCCGGAGCAGTTGAGAAGATTCAAAAGAGCTATCGATTTGTGGATCTTATCTTCGGTACCCATAACATCTATAAGTTTGCGGAGCTGTTAAACAGCTGTCTTGATTCCGACAGAATGATAATAGATATCTGGAAGGAGACCGACAGAATAGTTGAGGATCTTCCCGTACTTCGCAAATATGCCTTTAAGTCCGGCGTTAACATCATGTTCGGCTGCGATAATTACTGCACCTACTGTATTGTTCCTTATGTAAGAGGAAGAGAGCGCTCAAGATCTCCCAAGGATATCGTTAGAGAGATTGAGAAGCTTGCTGCGGACGGCGTAAAAGAGGTAATGCTTCTTGGCCAGAACGTAAATTCCTATGGCTTTGACTTTAAAGACGGGGATTCGGACAAGATCTCTTTTGCGAAGCTCCTTGAAATGGTATGCGAAGTTGAAGGAATTGAGAGGGTTAGGTTTATGACCCCTCATCCTAAGGATTTCTCAGACGATGTGATCGATGTTATTGCCGGGAATCCCAAGATTGCAAGGCATATCCATCTTCCTTTGCAGGCGGGCAATAACGAAGTTCTTCGCCGCATGAACAGGAAGTATACCAAGGAGCAGTTTATTGACCTTGCTCTTAAGATAAGAGAAAGGATTCCCGATGTTGCCATCACCACTGATATTATCGTGGGCTTCCCCGGTGAAGGAGAGGCTGAGGTGGATGACACCATCGATGTAATTAAGAAGGTACAGTTCGATAATGCCTTTACCTTTATCTATTCAAAGAGAGCCGGAACTCCTGCAGCAAAGTTTGAGGACCAGGTTCCCGAGGAAGAGGTAAAGAAGAATTTCGACAAGCTTCTTAAGGTGGTTCAGGATACCGCAAGAGATCAGGCCTCAAAGCATCAGGGAAAAGTTGAGACTGTTCTGGTTGAGAGTGTAAATGAACAGGATGAGAGCCTTCTTACAGGAAGAATGTCCAACAACACTCTTGTGCACTTCAAGGGAGAAAAGGACCTTATCGGGGAGATGGTCCGTGTCAGCCTTGATGAGTGTCATGGCTTCTACTACATGGGAAGCAGGGTATGATAAGTATTTAGAAATGGGGAATTTGCCGTGGAAAACACCACGTTGATAGATAAAGTTGAAATTGAAAAAGTGTCGCCCATGATGCAGCACTACATTCAGACCAAGAGGGAGAACAGAGACTGCATTCTCTTTTACAGACTGGGCGACTTTTATGAGATATTTTTTGACGATGCTCTTGTAGCTTCCAAGGAACTTGAGCTGACTCTCACAGGTAAGGCCTGCGGCCTTGAGGAAAGGGCTCCCATGTGCGGAGTTCCTTTTCATGCAGTGGACAGTTACCTGAATAAGCTTGTATCCAGAGGTTATAAGGTAGCCATCTGCGAACAGATGGAGGACCCCAAGCTTGCCAAGGGAATCGTAAAACGAGAGATCACAAGGATAGTGACTCCCGGAACGAACCTCAATATGCAGGCCCTTGAAGAGACCAAGAACAATTATCTGATGAGTATTTTCTACTCGCCGGATGTGATAGGCATTTCAGTGGCTGATATCACAACGGGAGATTATTATCTTACCGAAGTCGATTCCCTTAGAAGCGCCTTTGATGAGATCAGTAAGTATATGCCTTCCGAGATCATCTGTAACAGTGCATTTTCCTTCAGCGGAGCTGATATAGATGAACTGAAGAACAGACTTCAGATCTATATCAATCCTCTTGATTCCAGATATTTTGATGAAGAGGGAACCAAAAAAGTTCTGCTTAAGCACTTTAAGGTTTCTTCACTTATCGGCCTTGGAATCGATGATTTCCCCAACGGAATAGTGGCTGCGGGAGCTCTTTTGCAGTATCTCATCGATATGCAGAAGTCCGACATCAGCAATATCACTCATATTTATCCCTATCTTGCCAGCAAGTACATGCTTCTGGATTCTTCCACCAGAAGGAATCTGGAGCTTGTGGAGACCATGAGGGATAAGCAAAAGCGCGGAACACTTCTGTGGGTTCTTGATAAGACCAAAACTGCTATGGGCGCAAGAATGCTTAGGGGCTTTATAGAGCAGCCTCTTGTTGATAAGGACGAGATCCTAAAGCGTCAGGACGCAGTTGATACCCTTGTAAAAAACGTTGTTACAAGGGAGGAGATCAGGGAATATCTTAATCCTGTTTATGACCTTGAAAGGCTTATGTCCAAGATCATTTTCAAGACTGCCAACCCAAGGGATCTATTGGCATTTAGAAATTCCATCAAGATGATCCCGGCTATTATGACGGCTCTTTTGGACGTTGCAGGAAATCCCGGAATAGACGGCATTTCCGAGGATCTGGATTCACTTAAGGATATTTTCGACCTGATAGATTCCTCCATTGTGGAGGAACCGCCTCTTACCATAAAGGAAAGCGGCATCATCAAGGACGGCTTTGATAAGGACATTGACCACTTCAGGGAAGCCGGCACCAACGGCAAGATGTGGCTTGCCCAGATGGAAGAGGAAGAGAAGGAAAAGACCGGTATAAAGAACCTTAGGATCAAGTACAGCAATGTTTTCGGTTATTCCTTTGAGGTCACCAATTCCTTTAAGGATCAGGTGCCGGATTACTTCATAAGAAAGCAGACCCTGACCAACTGCGAGAGGTACACAACTCCTCAGCTCAAGGAACTTGAGGACACCATTTTAAATGCCCAGGACAAGCTCAACAATCTTGAGTATGAGATGTTCTGCAAGATCAGGGATTCCATAGCTCTGGAGATCGACAGGATACAAAGAACCGCTAAGGCACTGGCTCTTTTGGACGTGTTTGCTTCCCTGGCCTATGTTGCCGAGCGCAATCACTATGTAAAACCTTCCCTCAATGACAAGGGAATCATCAATATCAAAAACGGCAGACATCCCGTGGTGGAGAAGATGCTGGATACGGCTGATATGTTCATTTCAAACGACACATATCTTGATAACAAGAAGCACTGTATTTCCATCATCACCGGCCCCAATATGGCAGGTAAATCCACCTACATGAGGCAGTCGGCTCTTATAGTTCTCATGTGCCAGATCGGCAGCTTTGTCCCAGCCGACAAGGCGGACATGTGCCTGGTTGACCGCATATTTACAAGGGTCGGAGCTTCCGATGACCTTGGAAGCGGACAGTCAACCTTCATGGTCGAGATGAATGAGGTTGCTAATATCTTAAGGAACGCCACACCGAATTCTCTTCTTATCCTTGATGAGATCGGACGAGGAACGTCAACCTACGACGGCCTTGCAATCGCCTGGGCTGTGACGGAGCACATCAGTAACCGCAAGATCCTTGGAGCCAAGACACTTTTTGCCACACATTACCACGAGCTCACAGAGCTTGAAGGCAAGATGGATAACGTCAACAACTACTGCATTGCGGTCAAGGAAAACGGCGACGACATCGTATTCCTTCGTAAGATAGTAAAAGGCGGAGCCGACAAGAGCTACGGAATTCAGGTAGCCAAGCTTGCAGGTGTGCCCGACATGGTCATTGACCGGGCAAAAGAGATTGTGACTGAACTTACAGACAACGACATTACAGAGAAGGTTCAGAGCATCGCCAGGGAAACAAAGAGTGACAAAAAGGTCAAGGTTACTCATTACGATGACGTGGATATCGCCCAGATGTCTCTTTTTGATACTGCTACAGACGAAGACGTTTTAAAGCGCCTTGAAGAAATAGATATCACCATGCTTACACCAATGGATGCACTTAATACACTGTATAAACTGCAGAGTGACTTGAAGAACAGGTGGAAAAACTAAATGGCTTTTATAAATGAGCTGGATAAAAAAACAATAGACCAGATTGCAGCCGGTGAAGTGGTAGAGCGACCTGCCAGCGTGGTAAAAGAGCTGGTGGAGAATGCCATAGACTCCGGTGCAAGCGCAGTTACCGTGGAGATTCGCGGCGGCGGCATCGAGATGATCAGAGTCACCGATAACGGATCGGGTATAGAAAAGAGCGAGATAAGAAAGGCCTTTAAGCGCCATGCCACAAGTAAACTTCAGACCATAGAGGACCTTGATTCCATCAGGTCCCTGGGCTTTAGAGGAGAGGCTCTTTCAAGTATCTGTGCCGTATCCCAGGTTGATATGATCACCAAAACAAGGGAAGATATCGCCGGAACAAGATATTGCATAAACGGAGGTGAAGAGGCTGCATTCGAGGAGATCGGTGCTCCTGACGGAACCACCCTCATTATCCGCAATCTCTTTTACAATACTCCCGCAAGGAAGAAATTCCTTAAGACGCCGCAAACAGAGGCAAGTCATATCGGAGACGTGATGGAGCATCTTGCTCTTGATAACCCCACTGTCTCTTTTCACTTTATAGTAAACAAGGACGACAAATTCTCAACTTCCGGAAACGGAGATTTAAAGGAGATAATCTACAGGATCTACGGGAGGGACATTTCCGTAAGCCTTGTACCAATCAATGTTTCCGACGGAACTTATACTCTTGATGGGTATCTTGGTGAGCCTTCCATCAACCGTTCAAACAGGAACTTTGAGATATTCTTTGTTAACGGAAGATTCGTCAAGGATAAGGTTATGAGCAAGGCCCTGGAGGAGGGATACAAGCAGTATCTTATGATGCACAAGTTCCCCTTCGCCGTTCTTCACCTTAGAATGGATCCTTCCCTGGTAGATGTTAACGTTCATCCCGCCAAGCTAGAAGTGAGGTTCAGGGAGCAGAATCAGCTCTACGACTTCATCATGAACAGCGTTGAGAATACCTTAAGAAACAGGGAGATGATCCCGGACGCACTGCTGTCTGAAAAAGAAGACAGAGAGCTTGGTCAGATCATGGAAAACAAAGGCGAGGAAGCTCCTGACAATACAAGCGATAAAGCACCTGAAGAAGAGCGCAGGCAGGCTCCGCAGCCCTTTGAAGCCCTTCGCTTTGAACAGCACAGAATAAGTGAGGAAACACCTGTATATGCAAAAGGCGTAAAAGCTCAGCCCGTAAAGATAGAGGACAGCAATAAATCTGCAGTATGGACCAGAATCTTCGGAGACGCCGATGGCTCTGAAGCCGAGAAAAATGAGCGGCCCTCACCGATAATAAAATCTGAGGGCGCTGTCATTGTCGAAAAACCCATGCAGCTTAATCTTTTCGACGAGAAGATTCTTACAAAAGAAAATGTAAAAGAGTATGAGATCCTCGGACAGATTTTCGGTACCTACTGGCTTATCGGCTACAAGGACAAGCTACTTTTGATGGACCAGCATGCGGCCCATGAGAAGGTAAACTACGAGCGCATGATAAAGAGATTCAAATCAGGGGAGATGACCTCTCAGATGGTGAATCCTCCTGTTATCGTGGCCCTTACCTCAGCTGAGGAAGACCTTTTCCTTAGCTACAGGCAGTATTTTGAAAAGCTTGGATTTAATATAGAGAACTTCGGAGGGAGAGAATACGCAATGAGGGCCATTCCCATTGATCTTTTCGGCTCCTCCAACGTCAAGGAGATGTTTACAGAGATTCTGGATGAGCTCTCCCATGAGACAGGACTTGACAGGACTCCGGATCTTATCAACTACAAGATAGCATCCATGGCCTGCAAGGCATCTGTAAAGGGCAATACCAGAATGACAACACAGGAGCTTGAAGCTCTTCTTGATGAGCTGTTAACCCTTGATAATCCATATAACTGTCCTCACGGACGCCCCACAATGATCTCAATGACCAAATACGAGATCGACAAGAAGTTTAAGAGAGTAGTGGAATGACAGACAAACAAAAACTCATTGTTATAACAGGTCCCACTGCGGTGGGCAAAACAAAACTGTCAATCGAGCTTGCTAAGAGAATAGGCGGAGAGATAATCTCCGCTGATTCTATGCAGGTCTATAAATACATGGACATCGGTACGGATAAGATCACTCCCGAGAAAATGGAGGGTGTTCCCCACCACCTTATTGATTTTCTGGATCCAAAAGAGGACTTCAACGTATTTGTTTTCCAGAAACTGGTTAAGGAAGCAATTGCTGATATTTCCTCCAGAGGAAAGGTGCCGATCATTGTAGGAGGAACCGGATTCTATATTCAGGCAGTGCTTTATGACATAGACTTTACCGAAACCGATGAGGATGATTCCTACAGAAAAGAGCTTGAGGAGCGGGCTGCAAATGGAGAAGCTAAAGAGCTTCACAAGGAGCTTTCCGAAATAGACCCGGAATCTGCGGCCATTATCCATGCCAATAATGTAAAAAGAGTCATCAGAGCACTGGAGTATTATAAAAAGACCGGGCGGCCGATTTCCGAGCATAACGCAGAGCAGCACCAAAATGAGTCCCCTTACGATTTTTGCTGCTTCGTATTGACAGACGAGCGAAAAACGCTATACTCACGCATAGAGAAAAGAGTGGATCAGATGATCGAAGAGGGCCTGGAAGAGGAAGTAAGGCGTATTGCCGACATGGGAATACCAAGGAATGCCACTTCCATGCAGGGACTTGGTTATCGTGAAATGCTTGGGTATATCGACGGCGAGTACGATCTTGAAAGGGCCATATACCTTATAAAGCTGAACACAAGACACTTTGCAAAGCGCCAGCTCACCTGGTTTCGCCGGGAAAAAGAAGTCATCTGGATAGACAAAAACTCTTTTGACCATAATGATGAAAAAATATTGGAAGAGATGTTGAGGATTTATGAACACAAAGATTTATGAAGAACTAGGAATCTCCAAGGAAGTTACCGAATTTGGAGAAGAAATATTAAAGGGTCTCAAGGAACGTTTTGAAAAGATCGATGAGACCGCTGAGTACAATCAGCTCAAGGTAATAAAGGCGATGCAGGACGCCAAGGTAAGTGAGGCCTGCCTTCTTGGAACAACAGGATATGGCTACAACGATATGGGAAGAGACAAGCTGGAAGAGGTTTATGCAGCTGTATTCCACACAGAGGATGCCCTTGTAAGACCTCAGATCACTTGCGGAACCCACGCTCTTGCCCTTGCTCTTATGAGTAACCTTCGCCCCGGCGATATGCTTTTATCCCCTGCAGGAAAGCCTTACGATACACTGGAAGAGGTTATCGGCATAAGACCCTCAAAGGGATCCCTTAAGGAATACGGCATCGATTACAAACAGATAGACCTTCTTGAGGATGGCACTTTCGACTATGACAATATCAAAAAGGCAATAGAAGAGAACCCTAATATCAGGCTTGCTACCATACAAAGATCCAAGGGATACCAGACAAGACCTACTTTCTCTGTAGAGCAGATTGGTACTCTGATAAAATTCATCAAGGATTTAAGACCTGATATCATCTGCATGGTAGATAACTGCTACGGCGAATTTGTTGAGACCATAGAGCCTTCAGACGTTGGCGCAGATATGTGCGTCGGAAGTCTTATCAAGAACCCCGGCGGCGGACTTGCACCCATCGGCGGATATATTGCAGGAAAAAGAGAATGCGTCGAAAATGCAGCATACAGGCTCACTTCTCCCGGACTTGGAAAAGAGGTAGGTGCTTCACTTGGAATACTTCCACAGTTTTATCAGGGATTTTTCCTTGCACCCACTGTTACGGCTTCTGCTTTAAAAGGCGCTATCTTTGCAGCAAATATTTACGAGAAGCTTGGCTTTGATGTGGTTCCAAATGCCACTGAGGAGCGCCATGATATCATTCAGGCAGTTACCTTCGGAAAGCCTGAGGGCGTTATAGCATTCTGCGAGGGAATCCAGAAGGCAGCTCCCGTTGACAGCTTTGTTGCTCCCGAGCCCTGGGACATGCCGGGATATGATGCTAAGGTCATCATGGCTGCAGGCGCTTTTGTTTCAGGCTCTTCCATAGAGCTTTCGGCTGATGGCCCCATAAAGCCCCCTTACTCAGTCTTTTTCCAGGGCGGACTTACATGGCCTCATGCAAAAATGGGTATTCTTATGAGCCTGCAAAAGCTTGTAGACAAAGGGCTAGTCGTGCTATAATGAACGGTACGAATTCTTGGAATAACAGGAAGTTTTTAATTTCTTTATTTATATAGGAGGGCGTTTTGGCTAATATATTCGGAATCGATCTTGGAACCAGCAATATCAAGATCTACAACAGGGATGAAGACGGGCTTACAGTAGAGAAGAACATGATTGCCATCGAGAACAAGACCAATGTTTTTGCTTATGGCAATTCAGCATACGAGATGTATGAGAAGGCACCTGACAAGATCAAGATCTCTTATCCTTTGAACAGCGGCGTTATCGCTGATATTGAGCATATGGAGACTCTTGTTAAGCTTTTCATAACAGATCAGATGAAGGGCAATGTTAAGCCTTGCGAAGTATATATTGCAGTACCTAAGGATGTAACAGAGGTAGAAAGAAGAGCTTTTCACGACCTTATCAATGACGCAGGTATCAAGGCCAAGAAGATCATGATGGTCAAGAAGCCTCTTGCCGACGGCCTTGGAATGAATGTAGACGTTATGAATTCCCAGGGTGTTCTGGTAGTAAATGTCGGATATGACACCACAGAGATCTCTATTCTTTCTCTTCGCGGTATTGTTGTAAGTAAGCTTATCAAAGTAGGCGGCAAGAAGTTCGACGAGTCCATCAGAAACGTTATCCGTAAGGAATTTGGACTTCTCATCGGAGAAAAGACATCCGAGAACGTTAAGATATCCTTAAAGGAACTTGAGAAAGAGGGCAAGGATGCAGTTGTTTACGGACGCGACATTGTTACAGGTCTTCCCGTAGAGAGACAGATTCCCACAGACCTCATCAATCAGTCCCTTATTGAGAATTTCGATGCAATTCTCGACAATATCAAAGCTGCTCTTGAGAAAACTCCTCCGGAGCTCGCTGCCGATATCTTCAAGCACGGCCTTTACCTTACCGGCGGCGCTTCTCAGGTATGTCATCTTGCTCAGCGCCTTTCAAACGGTGTCGGTCTCAACGTAAATATAGCAGAAAACCCTGTTGGTTCTGTCGCAATGGGTCTTGCCAAGATCATCAAGGAAGATCAGTACAAAGCCCTTGCTTATGGAATTGAAGAGGATACATAAATGAGTCCCATCATTAAAAAGAGAGGAGAAGAATTTACGCTTCCAAGTAAATATCTCCTCTTTATTTTAACCGGAGTATGTATAGCTACCATAGTGCTTACATTTAATACGAGCCTTTTGAACGGGCCGGTAAATTCTTTTGCCGGTATTTTTGTGGTGCCTTTTCAGAAGGGTATTACTGCTGTGGGTATGGGACTTAAGGATACAACAGACAAGCTTTCATCCATAACCAAGCTTCTTGATGAGAACGAGCAGCTCAAGAAACAGGTAGATGAACTGACTATAGCAAATACCAACCTTGAGCAGGAGAAGTATGAGCTGACTGAATTAAGAAACCTGTATGCCCTGGATGCCCAGTATGAGGACTATAAGAAGACAGGAGCCAGGATCATTGCAAAGGATGCAGGAAACTGGTATCACTCTTTTGTTATCAATAAGGGCACTGATGAAGGTATTCAGGTAGATATGAACGTTATTGCAGGCGGAGGACTGGTTGGACGTGTTGTTGATGTTGGTCCTGACTGGGCCAAGGTGCAGTCCATCATTGCCGACAATGCTGCGGTAAGCGGAATGGTGCTCAGTTCTTCAGACAATCTTATCGTTTCCGGAGATCTGGAGCTCTACAGACAGGGATATGTGAGCTTTTCCAAACTTGTTGATGATGCCGATAAAGTCAGCATAGGAGATAAGGTGGTAACCTCCAACATAAGTGATAAGTATCTTCCCGGAATTCTTATCGGTTATATTTCCACCATTGATGACGATTCCAACAACCTGACCAAATCAGGACGCATTACACCGGCCGTTGACTTTGAACATATGAATGAGGTACTGGTACTTCTTGACCTCAAGAAGAATATGAACTGACAATAGGATATGAATATTAGGAGATTTATTTTCAATTTCATATTTGTGCTGCTTTCGTTCATCCTGCAGACTACAGTCTTCAGGGTGATTGATTTTGGCGGAGTAGTGCCCAATATCCTTCTTATTTTTGCCTGTTCGACAGCTTTTATCAAAGGCGATAAACAGGGAATTTGGGTGGGATTTTTCTGCGGTCTTATGGTAGACATTTTCTTTGGCTCCTACATCGGCTTTTTTGCCATGATCTATATGTATCTGGCCTTCGTTGTCGGGAAGCTTCACGTGGTGCTCTTTTCCCAGAATATTGCAATTCCCATTACAATAATAACCATAGCAGACTTTGTGTTCGGATTTGTTTGTTATGTTCTTATGTTTCTGTTCAGGACTAAGTTTGATATAGGTTACTATATGACCAATATCATCATCCCCGAGATGGTGTATACAGCTCTTGTAGCTATTTTTTATTATCCGCTTATCCTTAAGATCCACACATATTTAGATGAGCTGGAAGAGAGGAACGCCAAGAAATTTGTTTGATAATTTTAAGGAATCATTTATCAAATTCATAACATCAAGAGCCGTTATCGTATGCGGCGTTCTTGGGATACTTGCCTGCATTATCGTGTACAGGCTTTTTTCCCTGCAGATAATTAACGGTGAATACTATCTTGATTCCTTCAAACTCAGGATCAAGAAGGAAAAGACCATTGCCGCAGCAAGAGGAAATATCTACGACAGGAACGGCAATCTTCTGGCATATAACGAACTTGCCAATTCCGTTACTATCGAGGACGTTTATAAATCAGGCTCTCAGAAGAACAAGAATATCAATACCACACTGGACAGACTTATCACAATTATCGAGAAGAACGGGGACAGCGTAGATAAGAACTTCAATATTATCATTGCTGACAACGGCAATTTCGAATTTACGGTGGAAGATAAGCAGCTTTTGAGGTTCCTGGCGGATGTCTATGGCCACAGTTCCATCAATGACCTCAAGTATGAGGAGAAGACCAAGACCGCCCAGGAAGTTGTGGATGATCTTTGCAGATCTTTTAAGATCGGTGATTATGAGGAATCCGGCAATTCGGATACTCCTTTTGTACCCATGAAGGGGTATTCCAGGTCCAGAGCCCTTAAGATACTTGATATTCGTTACAACATGAACCAGAACAGCTTCCAGAAGTATATTGATACTACAGTGGCATCTGATGTCAGTGATAAGACGGTTGCGGATGTTATGGAGAACGCAGACACTCTGGAGGGCGTTTCCATTGAGGAAAGTACTGCAAGAAAGTATGTTGATGCGGTATATTTTGCTCAGCTTCTTGGCTATACAGGCAAGATATCCGAGGACGAACTGGCAACCCTTTCCCTGGAAAATCCAAGTTACGGTCTAAACGACACCGTTGGAAAATCCGGTATCGAGCAGGCTATGGAGAGCGTTCTTCAGGGAACAAAAGGCTCCGAAACCGTATATGTTGATAATACTGGTCAGGTAATAGAGACCAGTAATTATGTTGATTCTCTTGCGGGCAATGATGTATATCTGACCATAGACAAGGAACTTACAGAGGCTTGTTATAACATAATAGAGCAGTCTCTTGCCGGAATCCTTGTTTCAAAAATACAGAATGTAAAGACCTATACCTATACGTCCACCTCAAGCTCCAGCAACATTGTTATTCCTATTTACGATGTGTACTATGCGATCTTTGATAACGATGTTGTGGATATCAGCCATTTCAGTGAGCGAAATGCGAAAGATAATGAAAAGGCTGTATATGAGCAGTTTCAGGGTAAATATGCCCAGGTAATAGAAGAACTTCAAAATGAACTCAATGAAAAAGAGACACCTTATGACCATCTGACCAAGGAATATCAATGGTACATGAGTCATATCGCAGCCATGCTTTATTCTGACGGTATCATTGATTCTTCGCTTGTTGACAGGGAAGATCAGGTATATATCGCCTGGACCAAGGATGAGACCATATCTTTGGCGGAATATCTCAAATATGTCATCGCAATGAACTGGGTAGATGTATCCAAACTTGATATAGAGAACCAGTATGCGGACTCTGAGGAGATATTCAAACAGATAGTCAGCTATATAACCAAGGCTCTTGATAAAGATACAGATTTCCAGACAAGACTCTATAAGTACCTTCTTCTTGACGGCTATATATCCGGAACTCAGGTATGCAATATACTTCTGGAACAGGATGCGGTTCCCAATATGGACGAAGAAGAGAGGAGTCTTTGGGAAAGAGGCGGAGAAACAGCTTACGCCTTTATGGTGAACAGGGTTGCAAACCTTGATATTACCCCTGCCCAGCTGGCTCTTGATCCCTGCACCGGATCCATGGTTGTAACGGATGTAAATACCGGAGATGTTCTGGCCCTTGTAACCTATCCCGGTTATGACAACAATAAGATGGCTAACGGTGTAGATCCCGAGTATTATGCAAAGCTCAGAAGCGATAACTCAAATCCGCTTCTTAACTATGCAACACAGCAGAAGACCGCTCCCGGTTCTACTTTCAAGATGGTATCCGCAACCGCAGGTCTTAACGAGGGAGTTATTACAACCGATTCTGTCATCTACTGCGGCGGTCAGTTTGATAAATTAAATCCTGCACCTAAGTGCTGGATACATCCAAGAGGCCACGGAGGACTTAACGTAACAGGCGGAATAAGAAATTCCTGTAACGTGTTCTTCTATGAAGTTGGTTTCAGGCTTGGACTTGTAGGAAATAACTACGTTCCGGACACCGGTCTTGAAAGGCTGGCTCATTATGCAGACATGTATGGACTTACGGAGAAATCCGGCATAGAGATAGCGGAATCAGAGCCAAATGTATCAGATCAGGACGCTGTTCGTTCCGCCATCGGTCAAGGTACTCACTCATATACTACCGTAGGACTGGCTCGTTACGTTACCACTGTTGCCAATAACGGTACCTGCTATGATCTGACCCTTATTGATAAGACTACGGATTCCGACGGTAATCTTCTTAAGGATTACAGAGCAGAAGTAAGGAATATTGTAGATCAGCCCGGATCCTACTGGAATGCTATTCACACAGGTATGAGGCAGGTTGTTCAGGATAAGTCCTACTATGCAAACCTTGGAGTTGCTGTTGCAGGTAAGACGGGAACCGCCCAGGAATCTGCAAGCAGACCTAACCATTCGCTTTTTGTATGCTATGCACCCTATGAAAATCCTGAGATCGCCATTGCAACAAGAATTGCCTTTGGTTATACATCAAGTTATGCTGCTCAGATCACAAAAGAAGCACTGGCATATTACTTTGAACTTCGTGATGAGGATGATATCATCTCAGGGACTGCTCAGACCCTTCAGGATGGAGCAACAAACGCAGATTAAGGAAACTTTTTATGGAGTATTTAAAGAAGTATAAGATAGTTGATTATGATTTTATGCTGGTATTAATGGTGGTGGCACTTACTGCCTTTGGTATTGTGTCCGTAAGTTCCGCTGATCCCAGCTACTTCAGGAAGCATATTATCGGCTTTGCCACTGCGCTGGGACTGATGATATTTGTTTCTCTTCTGGATTATACCTTTATTACAGGTAAACTTTATCTGATCATCTATCTTATAAACATAGTTTTATTAGGACTTGTAATGTCACCTCTTGGCAGTAATACCAACGGTGCCCAAAGGTGGATAAACATAGGCGGCTTCACATTTCAGCCCTCTGAGGCAGCCAAAATTTTATTGATTTTATTTTATGCGCAGTTTATCATGAAATATAAGGATAAAGTCAAGAATCTGGGCTTTATCATCATATGTTTGCTGTTATTGATACCACCTCTGGGCCTCATAGCAATGCAGCCCGATCTTTCCACCTGTATCATGATTGTTGTGATCTTTTCCATTATAGTTTTTGTTGCGGGGATCAACTGGAAAATTGTTGCTGCTGTACTTGGTGTGTCAATACCTGCAGTATTGTTTGTAATATACAATGCTGTACAGGGAGACAGCGGCATCCTGCATGATTATCAGCAGAGAAGAATACTTGCCTGGCTTCATCCCGAGGACTATGCCAATTCCGAGGCTTATCAGACTCTGAATTCCATGATGGCCATCGGTTCCGGCCAGCTTTACGGCAAGGGCTACAATACCAACGAGATCAGTTCCGTATTAAACGGCGGATTCATTTCCGAATCTCAGACAGACTTTATCTATACCGTTATCGGTGAAGAATTCGGATTTGTTGGAGCGTGCATTGTAGTAGCATTTATTCTTTTAATATCTGTAAGATGCTTCATGATTTCAATGAGAGCCAGGAATATGGCCGGACAGGTTATAGCTGCCGGTGTAGGTGCCTGGATAGGATTTCAGGGATTCCTTAATATGGGCGTTGCCACGGGGGTTATGCCCAATACAGGCATTCCGCTTCCTTTTGTAAGTTATGGACTTACATCACTTTGGTGTTTATATGGTGGTATAGGCTTTGTGCTTAACGTCAAGCTGCAGAGCAACAAATATAATGTTGGGAGGGTATAAGTTATAATGAACATAGCACTTATAGCACACGACGCAAAAAAGAAACTTATGCAGAACTTCTGTATAGCATATAGGGGGATTCTCAGCAAAAACGATCTTTATGCGACCGGTACGACAGGAAGACTTGTAGAAGAGGTTACCAATCTGACTGTACATAAATATCTCGCCGGACATCTTGGAGGAGCTCAGCAGCTGGGAGCTGCCATCGAACATAACGAGATTGATCTTGTTATTTTCCTCAGGGACGCACTTACAGTTAAATCTCATGAGCCAAGCGTCAACGACGTTATGACTCTTTGCGATATGCATAATATACCGGTTGCCACAAACCTTGCGTCTGCTGAACTTTTAATCAAATCACTTGACAGGGGAGATCTTGAGTGGCGTGAAATGTACAAGTAACAGACTGAAAGCTTTACCGGTCATTTTTCTTTTAATATTTTCCATAACAGGCTGCGCAGGTTTTACCTACGGAGCCCCTTATTCTGTTTCATCCTCACCGGAATCAGCAAATGAAGACAATGTATATCCTACCTTTGCCTCGGATCTGTGTGTTGTAAATTCCGATATATCCGGATCGGATTTTGGAATCACGGATACGGCCAGCGGTGGTTTATTTGATTTGACCAGAAAAGAGACTTTATATGCCAAGAATGTCAATGAGCAGGTACATCCCGCCAGTCTTACAAAGGTAATGACAGCTCTTGTTGCACTGAAAAACGGATCACTTGACCAGATTCTTGTTGCCGGAAGCGATGTATATGTCAATGAGAGCGGAGCTCAGAAAATAGGCCTGAAAGAGGGCGATAGAATGACTCTTGACCAGGCGCTTCGTATCCTTCTGGTATATTCTGCAAATGATGTGGCCAATATGATAGCTGCCAATATAGGCGGCTCTATAGAGAACTTTGTGGATATGATGAACAAGGAAGCAAAGAGCATCGGTGCTACAAATTCTCATTTTGCCAATCCTCACGGACTTACCGCAGATGACCATTATGTTACCGCATATGATATGTATCTTATCTTTAATGCGGCAATGCAATATGATACCTTTAACGAGATCATAAATACCAAGGAATATAACACCAATTACCAGAGTGCAAAGGGAGATACGGTAGATGTATCCATAAGCAGCACCAATGGATATATAAAAGGTGACCGACAGGCTCCTTCAGGAGTTACTGTTGTTGGAGGCAAAACCGGCACCACAAATGCCGCAGGTCATTGCCTTATTCTTCTTGCAAGGGATGTCAACGGAAAGCCTTATATTGCCGTTATTTTACGGGATCCCGACAATGGTGCGCTCTATGATGATATGACCGGATTGCTGTCGGAAATTGTTAATTAAGGTTGTCTTTTAAGCGGCAATAAACTATAATATTTTTATAAAAATTCTTACTTGCAGGAGGGTATGCCGATGGTTCAGTTAATTGTTGGGAAAAAGGGAAAAGGAAAGACTAAATGCCTGTTGGACAA
The DNA here is from genome assembly GCF_000526935.1 of Butyrivibrio sp. FCS014. Taxonomy (GTDB): domain Bacteria; phylum Bacillota; class Clostridia; order Lachnospirales; family Lachnospiraceae; genus Butyrivibrio. The sequence continues at coordinate 490,021 of NZ_JAHA01000003.1, forward strand.
GGTTAACACCGAGGTAAAGAACGTTCTTGGAAGTGTGGTTTTTCTTGACAAGAACACCAAGCACATGTATGAACTTAACAACAAGATCCGTTTAATTGTAGTTTCTGATTTCATGATCACAAGCCCTGATGAGTTCATTGGATTTGTCAGTGGTATCATTTCACAGGACCACGATCTCCAGCAAATGTATTTCGATAGTTTTCTCAATATTTCATGCCTTGAGGGCAAGGATATCACAGATACCATCACAAAGCTCGAGAAACTTGGCGAGAAGTTCGGTATTGAATTTGTTCTCAGCCTTTCAATGGATGAAGCTGAACTCCCTGAGAGTCTTAAATCCAAAATCGTGATCTCACTCTAATACAATAGAATATTACATATAAGCCGCGGGGCCTTCCGCGGCTTATATTCTGATGTGCGCCTAGCGGCGCACGTTTCTAACGGGTTAAAGTCCCGAATCCGCCCGGTAGTGGGAAGGATATAGCCGAAGGCAAGGGTGTCCGCCGCGAGGTGGAATCTGAAGGAAGCTGGATGTGGGGAACATACTAACCCACGGGCAAATCTCTGGTCTGACGTACAGAAATCTCATATGAGGTTATGCATGAGGGTAAGGCTGCATCACAAGTCGAAGCCCAATAACTACACGGAATCATGCATGATAAATGAGGCAGATGGATGGAGAGGAAGAAACGTGTGGTACCTAGGGAGGTCTGCGTGAAATGCTCTGAAAGGAGTAACCACCGTACAAGGAAACGAGGCGGTGCTGAACATGCAGAAGTCAGCAGAGGTCATAGTAGGGATATGGACATGGAAACATGGACATGCTGACCGAAGGACCGAATCAGTAGGAGTCTTAAGTATGACCGAGAAAGGAGGAATGACCATTTATGGCAGAAAACATTGAAAACAATGGCTGTTCGCAAAGAGATAATGCGGAACATGAAGGGTATGCGAAAGCGCGTAGGTCATTCAATCGGATATGGAAAGAAAGAGACAGTGCACAGCCGAGACTCTTGGAAGCGATACTGTATAAAGACAACTTAAACAGAGCGTATAAGAGAGTGAAGGCAAACAAGGGAGCGCCAGGGATTGATGGCATGACCATCGAAGATGCACTTCCCTATCTTAAGGAACATCAGCAGGAGCTAACTGACCGTATATATCGGGGGAAGTACACTCCGTCGCCAGTCAGGCGAGTTGAGATTCCAAAACCAGATGGTGGTGTGCGAAAGCTTGGCATACCAACAGTGATAGACCGTATACTCCAGCAGGCAATAGCCCAACAGCTTATGCCGATCTACGAGCCACAGTTTGCGGATGGAAGCTATGGTTACCGTCCAAACAGAGATGCAAAAGGAGCAATACGAAAGGTCAAAGAGTACGCAGAGCAAGGCTACACATTTGCTGTGGTTCTTGATTTATCCAAGTATTTCGATACCTTAAATCACGAAATCCTTATAAATCTTCTGCGGAAGAATGTAAAGGATGAGCGTGTGGTGCAGCTCATTAAACGCTATCTAAAGAGTGGCGTAATGGAAAATGGAGTGGTCATTGACACAGAGGAAGGCTCGCCACAAGGTGGTAATCTATCACCGCTTCTTGCGAACATCTACCTCAATGAGTTCGACCAAGAGTTTCTAAAGAGGGGTGTTCCTTGCATTAGATATGCAGATGACATCGTGCTCCTAGCTAGAAGCAAAAGGGCGTCTGAAAGACTCTTGGAAAGCAGTACGAGATATCTCGAAGAGAACATGAAACTCACGGTGAATCGGGAAAAAAGCCGTACTGTTAGTGTGTTTGCAATCCGAAATTTTAAATTCCTTGGCTTTGCATTGGGAAGGAACGGAAGTGGCATTTTTGTCAGAGTTCATCCAAAGTCATGGAAGAAGTTCAAGTCAAAACTGAAAGATTTATCTTCCCGTAAGTCTGTGCAGTCTATCAAGCCTAGCCTTGAGAAAATCAAGGTATATGCTAGAGGATGGCTCAACTACTACGGTATTGCAAGCATTAAGTGGAACGTCGATGACATCAACGGATGGCTCTATCACAGAATACGTATGTGTATATGGAAACAATGGAAGAAACCAAAGACAAAGGTACGTAATCTGATTAAGATGGGCGTGCCCGAGGACTTAGCATGGCGGGCTGGTAACAGCCGAAGAGGTCACTGGTTCACGTCGCATACTGTTGCAGTAAATATGGCAATGACAAAAGAAAGACTGATAAACAGTGGCTTTTATGATTTAGCCACAGCCTATCAGTCTGTGCACGTCAACTATTGAAAGCGCCGTATACCGAACGGTACGTACGGTGCTGTGAGAGGACGGCGGCTAGTCACCGCCTCCTACTTGATTAAGAATTTTCAAGGTTGATTATATAAGATGGCAAGTGGCAAAGACCGCAAGGTTTCCAGATATCCTTCAAATCTGAATAACATAAACATAGGAATGGTGTTTTTTGCAGTAATGGCAATCTACATCATTATTTCTGTTGTCACTTACATCAAAAAGGACCACATGGTGGGATACCAGGTAATGAATGGATCCCTTTCCTCCAATAATATCTACACAGCAGTCGCATTAAGAACGGAGGAGATCGTTACCTCCGATACCGCAGGATATGTCAATTATTTCGCCACCGAGGGCGGAAGAGTGGCTGTCGGCAATCTGGTTTATACAGTGGATGAATCAGGGCAGCTATTGGAATATCTTAAGTCCCAGGGTTCTGAAGAGGTGGCCTTAAGCGATGAGGACCTTACGGAACTTAGAACACAGATAGTTAACTTCGATAGCTCTTTTGACCGGACAAATTTCAGACCCGTGTACGACTTCAAGGTGAGCCTTGACGGAACAGTACATAAGCTTTCCAATAACAGTATCCTGAACAACATTAAGACTCTTAACGAGAACAGCGGAACCCTTCAGTCCATCAATTACAGGTATTCGGGCGGCACGGGAATAGTTGTTTATTCAACTGACGGATACGAAGATCTGACTTTGCAGCAGATGAACATGAGCCTAATGGATGAGAATGCCTATGAAAAGACTCAGCTTATCAACAACAATCTGGTTAAATCCGGTGATCCTGTCTACAAGCTCTGCACCAGTGAAGAATGGTCCGTTGTAATTAATGAGAATGACCCTGATAAAGTCAAAGTTCTGGAGGATCTTGAGTATGTAAAGGTCCGCTTTATCAAGAATCAGGATGAGTCCTGGGGTAAGGTCAGTACATTTACCAATGATGAAGGCGACACATTTGTGCAGCTGACATTTACAAACTCGATGCTCACCTTCTGCAGGGACAGATTCCTTAACATAGAACTTATAACAGAGGACGAGAAGGGACTGAAAATACCTGTTTCCTCCATTGTTTACAAGAACTTCTATCTTGTGCCCAAATCATATATCATCAAGAATAATGACGGTACCACCGGTGTCCTTCGTGTTAAATATGATGAGCAGGGCAATGAGACCTCTGAATTCGTGGATATAGAAGTTTACAGCGAGAATGAAACCGAGTATTACGTTGATGAAGAAGTCTTAAGATCCGGGGATCTTTTGATACTTACTGATTCCAACAGCAGGTTTACGGTAAGCAAGTCCGATTCCCTTATCGGTGTTTATAATATCAACAAGGGATATGCGGATTTCAGACAGATCACGGTGCTTTATCAGAATGATGAATATGCCATTGTTAAACCAAATACCAATTATGGTTTAAATGTATATGATTATATAGTTCTGGATTCCAAAACTGTAGAGCAAGATAATTGACATATAATGTAATATTAAGTTAATATTATATGAGATTTGTTGGGTAAAATTGAGGAGCGAAAATATCATGAGTATGATGGACAAATTTTTAAAAGCAATTCAGCTTAATGGGGATGGAGACGACGAATACTACGACGAAGATGATTACAAGGCTCCCGGCAAGGAAGAGGTTCTTGATAATTCCACACCGGTAGGCAAGGACGAACCTGCTATCGACGCCAGCGAAGACAAGAAAAAGCCTATTCCGAGAGTTCCAAAGGGAAACGGCAACAGAAAGTCTCTTTCCGGAATGGAAGTTTGTGTTATCAAACCTACATCCGTAGAGGACGCAAGAGAGATCACAGAGACACTTCTTGCTAACAGGACAGTGGTTCTTAACCTTGAAGGACTTGATGTTGATGTGGCACAGAGGATCATCGATTTCACATCCGGTTCCTGCTTCGCCATTTCGGGCAATCTTCAGAAGATCTCAAGATACATCTTTATTATTACACCTGCCAGCGTGGATATTTCCGGTGATTTCCAGAATATCCTCTCAGGTACTTTCGGTGGAGGAATCGCCGAGGGACCTTCGCAGATAGATTGAAAATAAGAGGCTGTTGACATTAGTCTGGTCAACAGTCTTTTCTTTGATAGGGGACATATGAATAAGAAAATTACAGTTAATTATGAAAACAAACCTTGCTATGACATTGTATTCGGAACAGATTTTAGCGATCTTGCCTCAGAGATCAAGGCTCTTGGTTTTGAGGGCAGGAAGATTGCGATCATAACCGATACCAATGTGGAAGGGCTCTACGCCGAGGAAATAATGGAGCGTCTTTCGGAAGTTTCCGACAACGTATTTACCTATGCGATTCCTGCAGGTGAGAGCAACAAAAACTTAAGTGAAATTGAGGGAATTTACGAAGCTCTGATAGAGAGGCACTTTGACAGACATGACCTTCTTGTTGCACTTGGAGGCGGAGTTGTGGGAGACATGTGCGGCTTTACGGCAGCTACATATCTTCGCGGTATCTCTTTTGTCCAGATTCCCACAACGCTTCTTGCGCAGACAGACAGCAGCGTAGGAGGCAAGACCGGAGTTGATTTTAACGGCATAAAGAACATGGTAGGTGCCTTCTATATGCCAAAGCTTGTTTACATCAATGTATCCGTTCTGTCATCCCTTGACGGAAGGCAGTATGCATCAGGCTTTGCGGAGGTTATGAAGCACGGTCTTATAAAGGATCAGAATTTCTACACCTGGCTTATAGAGAACATGTACGAAATCACAGACAGGGACCCTGAAGTGGTTCTTGAAATGGTTGAAAGAAGCTGCGATATTAAGCGTATGGTTGTGGAGAAGGATCCCACCGAGAAGAAGGACAGAGCACTTCTTAATTTCGGACATACTCTCGGACATGCCATTGAAAAGGCCAAGAATTTCGAGATGATGCACGGCGAATGCGTTGCTCTTGGCTGCGTTGCAGCTGCTTTTATCTCCTGGAAAAGAGACCTCATTTCCATGGAAGAGTACTATGAAATCAGGGATATGTTCGTTCCTTTCGGACTTCCCATTTCCGTGGAAGATATCGATAAAAACGAAGTTCTTGAGCTTACAAAGTCCGATAAGAAAGCCGATTCCGACAAGGTGAAATTCATCCTTCTTAAGTCCATCGGAAAGGCATTTATTGATGATACCGTTACAAGAGATGAGATGGACAAGGCTCTTGATGAGATCATCTATATAGAGAATAACGATTGATACTGAGGTTTTTATGAATACAAAAATGTCAAAAAAGAAAAAGATATTTCTTTTGGTGGATATTCTGCTGATCATTGCTCTTGTGGCTCTTGACCAGTTCACCAAATACCTGGCTGTTGAGAATCTTCAGGACAAGCCGCCTTTTAAGATCATAGACGGAGTTCTGGAGCTGAATTTCCTTAAGAACAGTGGTGCGGCTTTCGGAATGCTGCAGAATCAGAAGGTCTTCTTTATACTTGTGGCAGTTCTTATCATCTTTATCATTGCCTATGTGCTTTTCAGAATGCCTGATGACAAGAAGTACAATATAATGCATATTCTTCTGGTACTCATAGCCAGCGGCGCCGCAGGAAATATGATAGACAGAGTACGTCAAGACTACGTGGTTGATTTTATTTACTTTGTAATAATCAATTTCCCCATATTCAATGTGGCGGATATATATGTAACGGTTTCAACGTTCCTTTTTGTTATCCTTTTCCTGTTCTACTATAAGGAAAATGACTTCAATTTCTTGAGCTTCAGACAGCAGAAGAAATTCAGGGAAATCAAGTGATGGAAAAAGAGAGCACTATCTTTGAATTTACAGTTTCAGATGAATATGACGGTTTCAGGATCGATAAGCTTTTAAGTGAGCTTATCGATTCTGTTTCAAGAAGCTATATCAAAAAGCTGATCGATGACGGCAAGGTTACCTGCAACGGCAAGAGCGTCAAGGCCAGCTTATCCGTCAAGGAAAATGACAGGATATCGCTGGAGATTCCTCCCGTGGAAGCTCCGGAGATCCTGGCTCAGGATATTCCTTTGGATATTCTCTATGAGGACAACGATGTCCTTGTGGTAAATAAGCCCAAGGATATGGTTGTACACCCCTCAGCCGGGCATTATTCCGATACTCTAGTAAATGGGATAATGTATCATTGCAAAGACAATCTCTCAGGTATAAACGGCGTAATGCGCCCCGGTATTGTTCACAGAATAGATAAAGACACAACGGGCTCGGTCATTATCTGTAAAAATGATAAAGCACATCAGAATATTGCGGATCAGCTCAAAGAACATTCCATAAACAGGGTATATTACGCAATTTGTCACGGAGTGATAAAAGAAGATGAGGGTGATGTAGATGCTCCCATCGGTCGAAGCGCCAATGATCGTAAGAAAATGGCTGTTGTCAAAACCGGAGGAAAGAATGCATTTACCCATTATAAAGTGTTACAGCGCTTTCCTGTTGATGGATTCACTCTCATTGAATGCAGACTTAAGACCGGCAGAACACACCAGATAAGGGTACATATGGCCCATATCGGGCATCCTCTTTTGGGAGATGAGGTGTATGGTCCTTCGAAAAAGAGCCGTTTTAAAACAAACGGACAATGTCTGCATGCAAAGACTCTCGGATTTATCCATCCTACAACCGGTGAGTATGTAGAAGTAGATGCACCTTTGCCGGAATATTTTTTACATTTGATTGAGATACTCAAATAGTTTACAATATAATTAAGACCAAGAAGTATTACATCTGTAAAGGGGTGAGCGTATGAACACTATCGTTACAATCGGCCGTCAGTTCGGCTCAGGTGGAAGAGAAATAGGGGAGAAGGTAGCTGAGCATTTTGGAATCAAATGCTACGACAAGGAGCTTCTTTCAAGAGCTGCCAAGGAAAGCGGCTTCTGCGAGGAGATGATCCAGAACCACGACGAGAGACCCACCAATTCATTTCTCTACAATCTGGTAATGGATACATATTCCTTCGGTTATAATGCATCCAGCTTTGTTGATATGCCAATAAGCCATAAGGTTTTCCTTGCTCAGTTTGATACAATTAAGAAAATTGCTCAGGAAGGCCCCTGCGTTATCGTAGGAAGATGCGCTGACTACGCTCTTACGGATTTTGATAATGTGATCAATCTCTTTATCTACGGCAATGAAGAGTGCAAGATAAAGAGGATCAAAGAGAGATTTGACGATGTCAAGACCGATGATCAGGCCAAAGACATGATGAACAAGAAGGACAAGCAGCGTCAGAGCTACTACAATTACTATTCCTCCAAGAAATGGGGAAGAGCTGACAGCTACGACCTTTGCATCAATTCAAGTGTTCTTGGAATTGACGGAACAGTTAAATTCATCCTTCAGTATATCGAGGATTTTGAGAAAGCAAGAGGAATACAGTGATTATGTAATTTACTTCCAGAGAGACATTTGTCTTTCTGGAAGTTTTTTTCATTTTGGACTAAATTTAATACATATTTAATAATGTTATAAAATAGTGGGTGTTATACTAAAATCCACAACAAGTATAAAACCTGGAGAAGCATAAGTTTTTATAATTTTTGCCGCAGAATGGATTCTGTGTGTAGTATTCAAGGAGGAACGCATATGGCAACTAATATCAACGCCGGCATTAACCAGTATAACAATGTCCGGCAGGCCGGCAGCATGAAGAGTGCCACCGGTGCTGGCAATGCCAGAGGGCCTTCGAAAGCAAAGGCACCGCAGCAAAAACAGGTAACCGATAAACTCTTTGGAGAGAGTGCAAAATTCGAACTTTCACCGGAAGTTGAGAAATACGGGAAAGTGGTAGATCTTTTGCAAAAGAAATATGATAATGCCGAAGTATTCGTGGCAGGCCCGGGAGATGATCTTTCACAGATCGGCGGCGACCTGGAATACAGCATTATCCTATCGGAGGATGAGCTGAATCTTTTGGCCTCCGAGGATCCCAAAGACAAGGAAGCAAAGGATAAGCTTCTTGGCCAGATTGATGATGCAATGAAGACAATCAGTGATATGAGCGAGAAGATCGGTGAAAGCACCGGGGATGAAGATGAGATCTCGAACTTCGGCATTACAATCGGAAAAGACGGCAAAATGAATTTCTTTGCGGATATCAACGGCAATTCTCATAAGGCAGATTCACTGGATGGCATTATCCAGAGCCTTGCAGCCGCAAAAAGTCAGGGATAATATCTAATATCAAAAACATTATATACGGAATACAGATAAGAAGCGGGTTTCACGACCTGCTTCTTTTATTGTGATATAAATACAAGAATTACCATTTAATTAACTGCTTAATTAGTAATTAATGCTATTATAAATATAGATTTTCTCTTAATATTTGTTATAATAGTCTATACAGATATAAATTTTTTCTAAACAGGAGGGCAAATTGCATATGTCAACAAGAGTTTACGATTGTTTGAAAGCTATAGGTGAGAAGATCATTGAGAATAAAGACTTTCTTACAGAACTGGACAGGGAGATCGGAGATGCCGATCACGGAGTAAACATGGCAAGAGGTTTTCAGTCTGTTATAGAAAAGGTTTCTCAGGATGATCCCGACATCGGAGCAGCTCTTAAAAAGACCGGCATGACTCTTTTGTCTACAGTGGGCGGAGCCTCAGGCCCTCTTTACGGTACAGCATATATGGAAGCCGCAAAGGTTTTTGCAGATAAACAGACTGTTACTGCCGAAGATTTCAAGGCAGCTCTTGAAGCCGCTATTGCAGGTATCCAGAAGAGAGGAAAGGCCGAAAAGGGAGAGAAGACCATGCTTGATTCGCTTCTTCCTGCTCTGGACGCATATTCAGAGAAGATTGCTGCAGGCGGAAGTATTGTAGATGGACTTGATGCAGCCTGCGCAGCAGCAAGGGAAGGTATTGAATTTACCAAGACAATAGCTGCAACCAAGGGACGAGCAAGCTACCTTGGAGACCGCAGTATCGGTCATCAGGATCCGGGTGCTACTTCAGCAACCATGACCCTTGAAGTAATCAGAGATTTTTTAAAAGGCTAAAACGGGGGATTGTATATGGTAGGAGTTGTAATTGTTTCCCACAGTTGGAAAATTGCTGATGGCATCAAAGATCTTACAGACCAGGTTGCGGCACAGGTACCTAACATTATTGCCTGTGGCGGAATGGAAGATAAGGAGATAGGAACCGACGCTATCCGTATCGAGGAGGCTATCGTAAAAGCAAATCAGGGAGATGGAGTTGTTGTACTTGCGGATCTTGGAAGCGGAGTAATGAGTGCGGAGACAGCCAAGGATCTTCTTGAGGATGAGAATATTGACATCAGAATAGCAGATGCTCCTCTTGTTGAAGGTGCAATCGCAGCAGCTGTTGCAGCAGCCTGCGGACTTGATATCGATAAGGTACAAGCAGCCGCCGAGCAAGCGCGGACTGTAAACAAAATAAACTAATAACATTATAAGGAGGCGGAACATGAAGAAACTAATCAATGGGGTCGACAACATCGTTGACGAGATGCTGGATGGTATGATCGCAGCTTATCCTAAGTATCTTAAGAGACTCGATGGCTTTGATGTTGTTGTAAGAGCCGGCGGCTCAGACGGCAAAGTTGCTCTTGTTTCCGGTGGTGGATCAGGTCATGAGCCTGCACACGGCGGATTCGTTGGCAAGGGAATGCTGGATGGCGCTATCGCAGGTGCTGTATTCACATCACCTACACCCGATCAGATCTTTGAGGCTATCAAAGCTGCTAACGGTGGAAAGGGTGTTCTCCTTGTTATCAAGAACTATACCGGTGATGTTATGAACTTTGAAATGGCTGCTGATATGGCCAGAGATGAGGGCATCGAGGTAGATCAGGTTATTACAGCCGATGACGTTGCTGTTGAGAATTCAACCTGGACAACAGGAAGAAGAGGAATCGCAGGAACAATCTTTGTACACAAACTGGCAGGCGCTTGTGCTGAGGCAGGCGGAGACCTTGCTGAGGTTAAGAGAATTGCCGAGAAGGTTATCGCTAATGTTCGTTCAATGGGTATGGCAGTTGATGCCTGCACAGTTCCCGCAGCAGGAAAGCCCAGCTTTGATCTTGCAGAAGATGAGATCGAGATCGGTATCGGTATCCATGGCGAGCCCGGTGTAAACCGTGAGAAGATCGGTTCTGTAAATGATATTGCTGATAAGCTTCTTGCTAAGATTTTTGCAGAAGGCATCTATAATGCAGGAGATGAGGTTGCTGTTATGGTTAATGGCATGGGCGGAACTCCTCTTATGGAGCTGTTTGTAGCCAACAAGCACATCTCTGAAGTCCTTGCAGGCAAGAATATCAACGTATATAAGACTCTTGTAGGCAACTACATGACCTCCCTTGATATGGAAGGATTCTCCATCACACTTCTTAAGGTTGATGATGAGCTCAAGAAGTTCCTTGATGCTCCCGCTGATACACCTGCATTTGTTCAGGTATGATAAGTAGTAAAACCAAATAATATTTCTTTTCCATATTTAAACTCCTCCGAAGCCTTCTTCCGGGCTTTTCGGGGGAGTTTTTCATTTAATTTCATTTAATAGACTTAATAGACTTAATAGGGTCACACATACAACTATTCGCAAAACACAGGTTTAACGAATAGTTAAACCTGCGTTTTGCGAATTCATATGTATTTACTCCGTACGGTTTAACTGATTCGTTAAACCTGGAAATATTCTATATATTAGCTCGTGTACGTTTCGTAGATGTCTACATGATCGTAAATGCATCTCCAGGAGCTCCAGGCGTCTGCTGTTACGCAGATATAATGTGATCCGTCGTTTGAAACCTGGTAACTTGCTCCGCAGCATCCTGACTGATTTACAAAACCCGTTTTAGCTCCAACAACTTCACCGTGAGTATCTTTATCCTCAATTCTTCTAAGAAACCAGTTTGAAATCTGGATTCCTTCCGGATGCTGAGCTGTTGATGTTGTAAGGTATGTTCTTGCGTTTAAAACCTCGTGACACAGCTTGTTTTCTTCGGCTGCCTTCAGTATCATGGCCATATCCATCAATGTACAGTAATGATCCTTGTCGTAAACACCCACACAATTGGTAAAATGCGCTGTATCTGAAAGTCCGAGTTCTTCGAGTTTTTCATTCATAAGCTCTACAAAAGCTTCCTGTGAACCGGCAACATATTCAGCAAGGCATAATGCCGCATCAGCTCCTGACGGAAGGATTGTTCCGTAAAGAAGATCTCTTATGGTAACAGTTTCTCCAACTTCAAATCCCACCTGGCTGCAATCGTTGGAAAATACGTAGTCTCCTATTTCTCTGGTCATTGTGAAAGTATTATCAATGTCATCAAGATGCTCCACAGCCACCAATAATGTAAGGATTTTGGTCATTGAGGCCGGATTTATTCTCACATTTCCATCTTTTGACGCAACAACCTTGCCGGTATCCAAATTAATTAGTAGACCGTAATTACTTTTCACATTATCGCTTGAGATATATGCGGTATTACTGTCCTGCTCAACGATATAACCATCAAAAAAGCTGGCTGATTCATCGGATCTATCCTGATATTTGCTGATCTGGGACAGATCGACATCATTCACGATGGTATCAACTATTTCTATCTGCTGAGGTACCTCTTCAATGGTAACTTCAGTAGAGGCTTCATCAAGCTTAGAATTTCTTGATTTGCTGATTCCGTGAATAATAAAGACAGTTCCCACTGTAACCGCCAAAAGCACGGTTGCAAGCGAACTTAGATGAATGATTATTTCCTTTTTTCTTCTGGATCTATATTCTGACGCAGTAAGTCTTTTACCGTCCTTCCTGCGATAATTAGCTCTTGAATTCCCCAACTTTGAATCTCCCGTAAAAAAAATATGCATTGTTATCTTACCATTTTTTTAAAGGGTACATCAAGGTTAAAACAATACAATATTTAGTGGTATAATATGTACATGCAGACCAATGGAAATGACGCAAAATATTATAACGAACAGGACAGAATAAATACCCTTAAGATGCGTGAAGTCTTAAGCTGCCTTCCCTCTTTTTGTAAGCAGTATTTCAGAGGAATTGAGCCTACTACCTCAGCCAGGACAAGACTTGGCTACGCATACGATCTGAGGGTGTTTTTTGAGTACCTTCATAATGTGAATCCTTCTCTTAAGAATATTGAAGTTAAGAATTTCAAGCTGGATGTTCTTGAGATGATCGAGCGCGAGGATATTGAGGAATATCTTGAGTATCTCTCACTTTATGAGAAGCAGGAAAAAGAAACAACGAAGGAAAGGACCAATACAGAACAGGGTAAAAAACGTAAAATGTCAGCCCTTCGTTCCATGTTTTCCTACTTTTATAAGGCCGAGCTTATCAGTAAGAACACTCCCGAGCTTGTGAACATGCCCAAACTGCACGAACACGAGATCATAAGACTTGAGCCAAACGAGGTAGCTATACTTCTTGATCAGGTTGAAGCCGGTGAAAAGCTCACTAAATCACAGCTTAAATATCATGAGAAGACCAAAGTAAGGGACGTAGCTCTTCTTACTCTCCTTTTAGGCACCGGAATCCGTGTTTCGGAATGTGTTGGCATAGATATCGAAGATATAGATTACGATACCAACGGACTGAATATTCACAGAAAAGGCGGCTATAATACAATTGTTTACTTCCCTGATGAAGTAAGACAAGCTCTTCTTGATTATTATGAGGAAAGAAAAACCATAATACCCGTAGAAGGCAATGAAAACGCCTTTTTCCTGTCTCTTCAGAATAAGAGGATATCTGTAAGAGCCGTTGAAAAACTGGTGAAAAAATACGCCAGAAACGTCACTACACTTAAGAAGATAACTCCCCATAAGCTTCGCAGCACCTTTGGTACCAATCTTTATAAGGAATCCGGAGACATTTACCTTGTTGCGGATGTTCTTGGCCACAAGGATGTTAATACTACAAGAAAGCATTATGCCGCTCAGGATGACGAAAACCGTCGCAGAGCTGCCAGAATGGTCAAATTAAGAGAAGACATTGATGATAACAAATAAAAAAGCGCCGGCTGCAAAGATGCAGTCGGCGTATTATTGTGCCAAAATTACACTATCGTATAGGTCTTTTTAAATATCTTCTTTTCTATGATGAATACGTTATTGGGATCATCTACGCTGACACATAGAAAATCTCCGCTTCTTCCAATCATATAATTCTCGCTGTCCCAGTACGGGAAGACTTTCGTGGTCCTTGTCAGCTTCCTGGCATAAACGTTCATGTCTCCCGTTGATATACAGCCTTTGACATTCTTCATAAGTGAATAGGTCTTGCCGTTATCGGCATCCTTTATAGTAGGCGTATAGTCCAGGTTCAATGAAAACTTCTTGCCGGTCTTGATGTAAGCACTCTTGAATTCCTCATCAGTAATGGCTGATACATCGCCCTTTATGCCGATAATAAGAACTGTATTGCTCTTTATCTCCAGATTGTTGTCCCCGGAAAGGGTTCTGACTATGGCCATATTCCCTTCAGGAACAAGATCCTGAGGCCTTACATAACCAACTACAAGAGGACTCTTCACATATTTGGTCATGTCAGATAAATCTATTTTGGTCTTCCTGGCATAGATAATGTCTGAATTTTCAAAGTAATCCTTCATCCTCATCCTAATAATATTGGATGTGGAATACTTGGCAGATTCATCATCTATTTCCGTATAGGAGGGATAAACCTTCTTTAAAAGCTCTGTCTTAATTATTCCGCCGGCCTTTTCCTTGTGACCGCCGCCTGATCCTATCTTATTGGCAATAAATGAAGCAAGTTCATCAGCTTTGGTCTCTGATACGCAGCTCCTAACGGAGAATTTAACGCCAAAATTCAGCTTGCTGTAAACAAGGCAGACATCTACGGAATCTACGGCAACTATAAAATCACCGATAAGTCCCAGAATATTGGGATCGCAGGGATCGGACTTAAGTATCGCATAGTTATTGTCCTTGTGATACTCAACTCCAAGCATAGCTACACCGGCTATTCTGGCTTCCTTAAGAGTCAGGTTCATATTCTTAAGTCTTAGTATCAGGGCATGGTCATAATCAAGATCCTCGATCATATCCCTGTCCAGAGGGTGCGAAATCTCGGAAAAAGCATTGGTATCGGAATATAATCCATAGTAAAGCGCTGTAGCAATCTTCTTATCAATAAAATCAGCTTCATTTTCTATCTTAAGAAGATTCCATATAACAGTACAGCAGCTTCCAAGGTTACTTCTTACTTCGTTGAGTTTAGGGAGGTTACCGGATACCTGGTGATGATCTATTACGGCGACTTCTGTGGCATTGAACTTACGTACATTGCCTTCTCCGTACTGACAATCGGTCAAAAGAAGCAGCTCGGGCTTTGAACGCAGCTTCTCAACATATTCGATCTCTATCCCAAGCTTCTTTATAAGATAAACAAGATTGCTCTTACTGATCTCAAAATTACCGGAATAAATGAATCTGACCTTAACACCATGCTTCTCAAAATATCTATACAAAACATATCCTGAGCAGATAGCATCTGCATCAGGATTATCATGGCACTGTATGGTGATTGATTTGTGATCCAATAAACTGGAAAGCTTCATAAAAAAATCTCCCTGCGAGTTTATTATAGCTTAACAGCAGGGAGATTTTAAGTGTTTTATTTGAATTCAGATGAATAATAAGGAACAATAAGGGCTTCACCGGCCTTGAGATCATCTCTGTCAAATATTCCGTTGATATTGCAAATCTCATTGATATAGGAATTCATATCATGGTAATGCTCATCGGAATAATTGGCCTGTGCGATGTTCCACATAGTATCATCGGCGTGAACTGTAATTGTCTTATAGTACTTGTATTCAAAGGTAGCATCATCAGCCTGAGCATTTATAAGCAAAGATGATGCTGCAAAAACACCGCCAAATACAATAAAAGCAGCGATCAGGCTTACCAGAAGAAGCTGTCTTCTGTAAATCTTCTGCCTTCTGATCTTATTCCTGCGAATACGAATCTCACTCTCGCTGAAATATCTGGGATTGTTGTATAAACTTGCTGCTCTCATTGCCTCGCTCATATCCATACCTCACAGAAAAGCCAAACAAATGTTACGAACAACTGTTCTGAAATTATATTAACAAACGTCTGTTCTGTTGTCAATAAATTTCGAACATATTTTCCGAACAAATATTCGTGACGCTTTCTTATAAAGATATGTATATGTAAAGCTTATTTATTCTGATTTATACTTGAGGCACAGCATCGTGATGTCATCAAACTGAGGCGCATCGCCAACAAAGGCATCGATGTCATTCTTAACATTCTTGATTATATCTTCTACATTCGCATCCGGATCCTTATTAAGGGCAGCCAGGAGTCTGTCATTTCCAAAGAGCTCATCGTTCTTGTTGGTTGCTTCCGTAACGCCGTCTGTATAGCACATAAGCGTATCTCCGGGATGAAGCTCAAATTCATGCTCTCTGAACCGCATTCCCTCCATGGTAGCAACAGCCGGTGAATGCTTGTACACAACAAGCTCAAAGCTTCCGTCAGCTCTTCTGAGCGCAGGATGCTCGTGGCCTGCGTTTGCCGCAATTCCTTTTCCTGTTCTTATATCAAGAATTGCAAGCCAGACGGTTACGAAAAGCTCAGCCTCGTTGCCTTCACAAAGCTGTTCGTTGGCATAGCTCAATATTTCCGAAGGAGTACCTCCCGTAATAGCTCTGTTCTTGATAAGAGTTTTCGCAATGACCATGAAAAGAGCTGCCGGAACACCTTTACCCGAAACATCAGCCACTACCAGTCCAAGATGATCATTGTCAACCATAAAGAAATCATAGAAGTCTCCACCCACTTCCTTGGCAGGATCCATGGAGGCATACAGATCAAAGGAATCGATATCAGGGAACGGCGGGAAGATCCTGGGAAGCATATCGGCCTGGATCTGGGTAGCAACATTAAGCTCAGCGCCAATCCTCTCCTTCTCGGCTGTGATACTGGTGATATCGTTGATATAGGTCTCAATGTCTTTTTCCATCTGTTTCATGGCATCAGACAGGTTTTCTATCTCGTCACCGGTATGAATCTCAAGCTTTTCGAATACATTCTTGTTCTCGGATTCCGTATAGCTTAATGCTGCATCTGAAAGTGAATTGATGGGCTTAACAACAGTTCTTCTTATGAAGTGTATGTAGATCAGACTGAATACCAGAACAATAATAACGGTTGTTCCAAGAAGAATTGCTGCAAATGCGGCAACTATAGCCTTAACATCATTCATTGAGATGTCAACAAAGCTGTAGGCAAACACGTTTCCGTCGTCATCATATATGGGAGCTCCTGCTGATACCAGCCACCCGTATTCCTGGGTATTGGTTATATATGCGGGAAAACCGGTATCGGGATTATCCAGAATGAACATATTGCTTTCGTACAGATCATCAAAATCACCGGGAACACAGGGGTCACCTGAACCGTCAGCTATATATATGGTCTTCAGCACGTCGGCGTCCACATAGATAAGATAGACCGATTCCACATCGTTTTTGATCCTGATAGTATCCAGCTGATATAAGAGTTCCTTATAATCAGGATCCTCCAAAAGAGCCGAGAAGTTGGAAATATATGCCTCATATCCGGCATCATCCATATCTTTTTTATAGGAAACAGCAAAAATGTCTGCCACTTTCTCTTTTAACCGCAGGGCTGCATTCCTTGTAATTGCCACACTTACGGTCTCAGCTAGATTAGTGACATTCTTCTCATACTCCGCATTGATTGTCTTATCAAAAATGATCTTTGCAATGGATCCTTCTATGGCACTTAAAAGGACCACCATGATGAGAATAGAAATAACAGTTTTAAAACCTAATGATAACTTTTTTACCTTCTTCATATTTTCACCACCATTGTATTGAATCCTTGATATCTCCTATAGTAAAAGGACTTTGCCTTTTGCTTTATAACATCCATGCCAAGGGCATTGAAATCCGTCTCAGAATCTTCATCGTCATTAACAACAGCTTTTTCCATACTAAAAGGGTCGAAGGTTGTTGCATTGTCCCTTATATGAAGCGAGAACTCACCTTTATCCGATGCGACCACCGTAAGCTGTATCTCCCCGGGTACAGGCATTTTCTGAGAAAATCCTTTTGCCATAATGGCTGAGCACATCTCTTCCACAGTCATCTGTACATAATATTGCTGTTTGACATTGGCATCCCACTTCTCGCAAAAGCCGTCTATCTGCTCGGTAACCGTGCCGATTTTCTCAGGTTCGTTAAATAGTGTTGCTGTAAATATTCTCTCCGGCTCAAGACGCTTTGTCTTTTTCATGATAAAAGAGATATAAATTAATATGATCAGGAACGATACGCACTCGGTGATCGGGTATACAAACCAGAAAGCGTCTCTTCCGATGGCAATACAAATAAAAGTAACAGGAAGAATTATGGCAACGCCTCTTAAGGTAGAGAGTATAAATGCCGGTACAAATATGCTCCTTGATGTATAGTAATTTGCAATGACCATGTTCAGCCCCACAAATATGATGCACAGACTGAATATCCTTATGGCAAATGTGCCCATTGCAATGGCATAATTCAGCTGGATTCCGAACAGCCGGCAGATCCACGGTGCCAGTATCCAAATCAGAGCTGTATAAAATATAGCATTTCCTGCAGCGATAACTCCTGCCCTTGCCTGCATTCCGTCACACTCGCTGTAGTTGCATTCTCCTTCATAAGTGCTGAGAATGGGCTGCGTTGCCTGATTAAGTGCTCCGAATATATAGATCATCAGATTGCTCAGATTCTGAATGATATCAAATATAGCAACACCTGTTTCTCCAGCAAGCCTTACCATGGCGTTGTTTCCGATCCATATGAAGGCGAAGGAATAAATATAGCTGATACAGGATGATATTCCCGTTTTAAAGCTCTTTCCAATATCGAAGAATCCGGGTCTGAAGGGGAAAAACCTTAGATGAGATTTCTTTTGCAAAAGAAATACGAACTGTACGCAGCTTGTCAGCACAACTCCGATAAAAGTCGCCAGGCCAGCTCCGAAAACGCCCATGTTTAGGAAAAGGACCAGTATTATATTCAGGGAAAAATCGGTGATATTTCCAATTGTGGAACATATCGATGCCTCTTTTTCCATATCATCGTTTCTAAGATAGTAACCAAGGCTGTAGTCAAAAAAGAAAAACGGTGCCGCGGTTAGAATGAGCTGTAGATAGGTCCTTGCGGCTTCCTTTAGGAAATCTCCCGAGGCCTTGGCTCCCAGGATAAAGAGCACGTCATCGATAAAAATATTCCCAAGGACCGCTATTGCTATGCTTATGACCATAAGCACGGCGAAAACTCCCTGGAAGGATTTCACAGCCTTTTCTTCGTCGCCTTCCGCCATCCTTCTTGCGTACATGATGGATCCGCCCATTCCAAAGGAGTGCATGATCACATTAAAAAACATGTACACGGGAATGGAAAAAGCTATGGCAGCAAGGCCAAGCGTTCCCATTCTGTTTCCCACAACCAGCGCATCCGCCATATCGGCGATGGCAAAAACGATCGCGGAAATGATCGCAGGAATATACTGCCTTACAAACATCTGCCTTGTGAAGTTTGAAACTTTACCCTTTATTATCATCGCAAGCAACCTGTATACATATCGAGCATTCTGACGGGCCTCATAAGCTCTTTTGCCCGCCGAAGCCCCTCAACCCCAAGGTCTTCTTCCCAGTTAAAAAATCTTACGTTTTCTGCGTGAGACTTTGCATATTCCTGCCTTAGATAATAGGACAGGCCCTGAACATTCTCCTTGCACTTCTGAAGGCAACAGTCAACCAGCTCCTCATCCAGCGCAAATCCGGCTATTACCGCATAGGGCTCATCATCCATGATTATGGCTATTCCCTTAAGGTCAAGCTCATCCATGTGACTTATGATGGTGGTAGTGGCCGATCTGTCTATTACTTCTTCATAATTTCTCTTGTTTTTGTCCCAGGTCCTCGTAATATCCAAAAGCTCATCTTTGGAAATGGAATGTATGTCTACCGTCCTTAGCTCATGTCCCTTAACAAACTTGTTCACGTGCCCTCTGTCCTTGGCAAAATGCTTTCCGGGAAGGCTCTCCATGATCTGTCTGTCCATGATATATTCGCTGTTATCGGGAGCAGGGATTATCTCAAACTTCCCGGGGAAATATTTCTCGAGAAAAGAAACATCACCTTCCGTTACGTACTCAAAAACCAGCCTTTCCCCCGTTGAAATGAGCCTTTCAATAAACTCTTTTTTGGCCTCATCACTTCCTACGGGAAAGAACCAGAATCTGTCCTCCTGGGTGGATTTGACGGCGTAAATATCATTTCCTGTGTATATGGAAAGTTCCATGTCCTTTTTCCAGATAAAAAGAGATTTGAAGGAGTGAGCCGCATCATGGGCGGAATACTTATAATAAATCTCTCCCACAATGTCAGCCTGACTTAAGTCAATCTCCGCTGTTTCTATATGTGACATAATTTAGATCTTTCGAATCCTTTCACAGACAATGTAGCCGTCTTTTATTTTTAGTGCGCCCTCCGGGATATTTTGAGCATCTCCTTCTCTGAAGGCAGCGGCATCTATCATTTCAAATTCTTTGCCGGTTTTTTTGTCGATATAGAATACCTCATAGCTTCTGAAAGCCCTCAGGATAAGATCTGCCCTGTCAAAAGAGCTATCGCTTGCAACCGTGAAGTCTTCTTTGGTGGGCATTTCCCAGTATTCGGCTTTTCCCTCCTGGGGATAGGCATTATCCCATAGGTTGTCAAAATCTGAAACCAGGCGTTTTACCATGTCAGGAATAAGACTCCACTGACGTTTTGTTAAAGATATAAGATCATCTTTATCAGGGTACACAGGGCATTTTTCCTGAAGAAGTATCTTTCCCGTATCCAGTTCTTTTTCCATCTGATGCATGGTAACGCCGCTCTCATCAAGGCCTTTTAATATGGTCAGGGGCATTGGCCAGGCTCCTCTTCCGAAGGGCAAAAGAGCGGGATGCGTATTTACAATCTTAAGCTCCGGAATTACAGGAACCTTGTGATAATAGCCTCCGAATAAAACAAATTTGCACCCCATGTTTACTAACTCGTACAGATCATCTGTTGTAAGCTTTTTGATCTCATAGGGAATATTGTGCTCTTTGGCAAATTCAATTGTCTTTGTATTAAATTCCGTATAATTGTCTGTCTTGCAGGTGAAAATTTTGATAATTTCGCATCCGGTATCATAGAGGCTTGTAAGAACCGGATAGAGAATATCTATTCCAACATATGCGACTTTCATATTAAAACCTGGTCCTTATATATTTATACGAACAAAAAAAGATAAATGACATATATTTAATTGTATCATCTGCGATAGGAAAAAATCATAGTGAAATGCCGCATTTTTCTTAAGTTTTTCTAAA
Source organism: Butyrivibrio sp. FCS014 (assembly GCF_000526935.1). GTDB lineage: Bacteria > Bacillota > Clostridia > Lachnospirales > Lachnospiraceae > Butyrivibrio. The sequence goes on from NZ_JAHA01000003.1 coordinate 510,759, forward strand.
TATTGTCAAAATTGGAAACAATTTATAAAAAGGATACTTTCGAACATATTTTCCGAACAAACATTTGCATTATAAGGCTCCCGTATGCTATACTTAAGAAAAGTATTTGTTTGATAATAAGGGAGGTAAAGTATGTCCAAGGGTAAGATATCACCTAAACAGAAGGAAATACTAGACTTTATCAAAGAGCAGACTCTTCAAAGAGGCTTTCCGCCTGCAGTAAGAGACATCTGCAAAGCCGTTAATCTTAAATCCACTTCTTCTGTTCACTCTCACCTGGAAACTTTAGAGAAGAACGGATATATCAGAAGAGATCCAACCAAGCCCCGTGCCATTGAGATCTGCGACGACGGCTTCAATATGGTGAGAACCGAGATTGTCAGCATACCGGTTGTGGGCCAGGTTGCCGCCGGTACACCCATTCTTGCTGAAGAGAATATCGATTCCTATATTCCCATTCCTGCAGAGATGTGTCCCAGAGGGGCAGATGCTTTCATCCTCAATGTTAAGGGCGATTCCATGATCAACGCAGGTATTTACAATGGTGACAAGCTCTTCGTTCAGGTTTGCAACACTGCCAAGAACGGCGATCAGGTTGTAGCTCTTATAGATGACTCCGCTACAGTTAAGACCTATTATAAGGAGAAGGACCATATCAGACTTCAACCGGAGAACGATTCCATGGATCCCATCATCGTAGATGACTGCAAGATCCTTGGTAAGGTATTCGGAGTAATGAGATTTTATTAAATAATAAAACCCGAGGTTCACGCCTCGGGTTTATTATTTCTTGATATGTTTTATCTATCTTTTTCTTATTGCGATTACTCGCTCTTAAGGTCTGCAGTGTCGATCATCTTACCATCGCGCCAGATTCTCTCAAGATCGTAGAACAGTCTGTTCTCACTGTCGAATACGTGAACGATGATATCGCCGAAATCAAGAAGGATCCAGTTTGCTGAGTCGTACCCTTCCACATTCTTGGTCATATGACCTGCTCTTCCAAGCTTCTCCTGAACGCTGTCAGCAAGAGCCTGAACCTGATTTCTGTTGGTTCCTGCAGCAATGATGAAGTAATCAGCAAGTGTAGAGATCTCGCTGATATCAATAACTCTTATATCTTCACCTTTTCTGTCTTCAAGAGCATCTATGGCCATTGCAGCCATCTTTTTTGAAAGTTCGATATCTGACATATATTATTTTCCCTCTTTATAGTATTTTTTATAAAACTCGTAAGCATTCATTGTGGTTTCATCAATCTCTTTATCGATGGTCTTAAGATAACACACCGAATCATGGAGAATATGAGCAAGGCATCTGTCTATATCCTTATAAGCCTCCTGCCTTATTATGTCCATGTTTTCCAAAGGCTTTCTGCCGGGCTCAATGAAGTCTGCGATATATACGATTTTGTCAAGAAGAGTCATATCCTCTCTTCCCGTGGTATGCCATCTTATGGCATTAAGTATCTCCGTATCGTATACATCATATTTGGTCCTGGCAAGGTACATTCCAACCTTTGCATGTAAAAGAGAATGATTTCTTCGCTCTACATCTGTGATATCAATGTTGTTCTTCTCACAGATCTTGATCTGTTCCTCATGGGAAAGAGACTTTGCACAGTCATGCAAAAATCCGGCGATCAGAGCCTTTTCAACATCTGCTCCATGGGCCATTGCAAGACTTGCGGCGGTATAGGCAACTCCAATGGTGTGCTCATATCTGTCGGGTTTGAGTTCCTTTTCCAGTGCCTTTCGAAACTTTTTGGAAATCTCTATGGTCTTCATCTGTAAAGCCCCTTTATGCACATGAATTCTATACATTCATCCGGCATAAGATATCTTACGGATCTGCCGGTCTTAACTCTTTGTCTTATCTCCGTTGATGAAATATCCAGACGGTTAAAGGTCAGAATACGTATATCTGCCCCAAAGCGTGTATTTAATTCTCTGCGTTTTTTGTCCAGAGCCTGAAGATCGTCCTCTTCCCTTACTGCTGCAAGGATTGTGCAGGATTTCAAAAGTTCATCGGCCTTATACCAGGTGTCTATACCGATTACGGAATCTCCGCCAAGGATAAGGAACAGCTCATCTCCGGGATACATAAGTTTCAAGCTGTTGATCGTATCTACGGTGTAAGTGCCTTCTTCCTTGTCTATCTCTATTCTTGAGCAGGTGAAATAAGGGTTGTCAGAAATGGCCATTTTAACCATCTGGTACCTTATATCACCGGGTGTTATCTCGGTGCGGTTCTTAAGATGCTGCAGGTTATTGGGGATATAGATAACTCTGTCCAGTCCGAACTGCTCTCTTGCCGCTTCTCCAAGCAAAAGATGAGCGTTGTGGATTGGATCAAAAGTGCCGCCTAATATACCAATTTTTCTGCATTCCATAATTGAGCCTCCGTTTGGTATTGGTTTTTAGGAATTCTTTTTAGCCTTGGGAAGGATGATCTTGGGTTCGTCCTTGAAAGGTTTGTAAAGAACAAACTTCCTTCCGATAACCTGAACAAGATCTGACCTTGTTCTCTCAGATACGGTGATCGCAACTTCCTTGACATCATCAAGACAGTTCTTGAGTACCGTTATCTTAATAAGTTCATGTGTATTAAAAGCCTCTTCAATGGCGGTTGTCACTTCTGGAGTAACACTTGACTTGCCGATCTGGAAAACCGGTTCAAGGTCAGCCGCAAGGCTCTTTAAATATGCTCTCTGCTTGCTTGTAAACTGCATTTATCAATCCTCATCTTCATCATCAAAATCATCATCTTCATCTGCATCGTAATCCGGCATTGTCTCTACGTTTTTGTAGTACTCAAAGCTGAATCCGTACATTCTTACTGTATCGCCTTCACCAATATGGAGCTTCTCAAGCTCATCCAGGATACCATTATCCTTAAGGAAGTTCTGGAAGAACATGAAGCCCTTCTCGGAATCCAGATTGGTGTAACCAAGCATCTTCTCAATCTTGGGACCTTCAATAACATATTCCGCAGCATCCTGATCGTAATATACGGAGAATGCCTCGTCATTGCCCCTTGCCATTGTCTCGGGGAAGAATTCCTGTTCAAAGGTAACAGGTTCTGTCTTGATCTCAGAAAGGGTCCTACTTACATAGTATAACAATTCCTTGAGCCCTTTTCCAGTCAGTGTGGAAATGGCAAAGACTTTAACCCCGAGAGGTTCGTATTTGTCCCTGATCTTCTGAATGATCTCGGAATCCTCTCCCTCAGGAAGCATATCTATCTTATTAGCTGCAATTACCTGAACTTTCTGCGTTATGTCAGCGTTGTAATTAGCCAGTTCCTTGTTGATGGCTTCAAGATCCTCCAAAGGATCTCTTCCTTCCGTTGAAGCGGCGTCCACCACATGGATCATCATCCTGGTTCTCTCGATATGGCGAAGGAACTCATGTCCAAGACCTGCGCCCTCGGAAGCACCCTCAATAAGACCCGGAATATCTGCTACAACAAAGCCGGGAGCCCCATCAAGGTCAACAACACCCAGCATAGGTGAAAGTGTTGTGAAATGGTAGTTGGCAATCTTGGGCTTTGCATTGGATACCTTGGAAAGGAAAGTTGACTTTCCGACATTGGGGAAGCCCACAAGTCCTACATCCGCTATAACCTTAAGCTCAAGAAGAACTTCAAGCTCTATGGCCGGCTGACCGGGCTGGGCATACTTGGGAGCCTGCATTGTGGATGTTGCGTAATGCATGTTTCCGTTTCCGCCGTGTCCGCCCTTAAGCACGATCACTTCTTTATTGTCGCCGCTCATATCGGCAATAACCTTGCCTGATGCGGCTTCCTTTATAACGGTTCCCTCGGGAACCTTGATAATGAGATCTGCTCCGTTCTTGCCGTGGCAGCGTCTCTTGTTTCCATCCTGACCATTCTCGGCCTTATATTTACCGCCGTAATGGAAATCGGCAAGGGTATTGATTCCCTCGTCAACTTTAAAGATAATATCTCCGCCGTTACCGCCGTCACCGCCATCGGGGCCGCCGTTGGGAACATATTTCTCTCTTCTGAAGGAGATGTGTCCATCTCCGCCTTTACCACTCTGTATAAAAATCTTAGCTTTATCTACGAATACAGGCATATTGTACCTCTTTACGATAATCCAAACACATTAAGTAAAAAATAGGCTTCAAACATAGATTGTTTGAAGCCTGATAAAAACCAATTACTTATTCTCTACAGGATGAACGCTGGCCTGCTTTTTGTCTCTGCCCTTGCGCTCAAATCTGAGAACACCATCAACAAGTGCGAATAATGTGTCATCGCTGCCGATTCCAACATTAACGCCGGGATGAATGTGTGTTCCACGCTGTCTGTATAAAATATTACCAGCCTTTACGAATTGTCCGTCAGCTCTTTTTGCTCCAAGTCTCTTGGACTCTGAATCTCTACCGTTCTTGGTTGATCCAACACCCTTCTTATGAGCAAAAAATTGAAGGTTCATATTCATCATGACTTATTCCCTCCTAAATTTAATGTTCAAAAACTTCTTACCGTACTGCTTAGAAATACTTGTGACACCAAGTTCAAAGGATCTTAACAGTAAATCCGCCTCACTTGAAGGGGTATCCTTAAACTCCAGTGTGATCAAACCCTTTTTCTCATCCTGCTCTATGACTATTCCGTCATCAGTAAACTTCTCTATAGAATTAAGAAGATTGATCGTGAGAACGGAAACCGCCGCACATACAATATCTTCGCCGCTATCCGCAAATCCTGCGTGTCCGCTGCATTCTACCTTTTTGAAGTTGTCATCGGATGATTTTGTGATTGTGATCGTTGTCATCGTATTTCGTTTAAATCTGATTACATTGTGATCTTGTCGATCTTAACAAGTGTGAAAGGCTGTCTGTGGCCGTTCTTCTTGTGGTAGCCGGTCTTTCTCTTGTACTTGTAAACAACAACCTTCTTGAACTTACCCTGCTCAAGTACTGTAGCGTTAACCTTAGCGCCCTTTACATCATCAGCAACCTTGAGGGTGTTGTCATCACTAACTGCAATAACATTGTCGAATACTACTTCTTTTCCAGACTCAACATCAAGCTTCTCGATCTTGATCTCATCGCCTTCGGAAACTTTGTACTGCTTACCACCAGTTACAATAATTGCGTACATAAGTTATCCTCCTTCTTCAAAAACTCGCTAACGTCGGCGGGGCTGGGCCCACTTATGCCTGGTTATGCGGCATACCATAGAATAATATCACTACAAATCGATATTGTCAACAAATTATATCAAAAAAGCTCTCGAAGTGACTTACTATTTTTATTTCTGGTCAGTTCCATGATCCCAAGGCCTGTAATATCAATGAATTCCGTGTGCATCGAATCCTTCAGTGCAAGGGCCTTTATCTTTGATATCAGTTCCTCTGATGCCGTGTTGTTTTTCATATTTATGAAATCGATGAGGATCATTCCCGTAAGGTTTCGCAGCCTTATCTGTCTCATGATCTCCTCTGCCGCCTCAAGATTTACTTTTTCGATGATATTGTTTTTGCCCTGAATGGCTTTTCCTGTATTAACATCAATGGCGTTGAAGCTCTCAAGCTGTTCGATAATTAGAAAAGCACCGCTTTTTAGCCATATCCTGTTCTGGAAGAGCTTGTCCATATCGGAGTTAATGCCATGGATACCGTTATCCTCCGTGACTCTGATCTCTTCTTCCGGGCAAAAGACCTTTAGAAAGCCCTTAGCTCTGCTGATATGAGAATCAATGTCTTCGGAACTGTTCTCAAATACGCAGGAACCGACAGTTCTTGTGGAAGCCTCTTTGATGATATTTGAAAGCTTATTGATGCACTCCTCTATATCGGCAGTTATTACAGATACCGCTGTATCCTCATCAAGTCCCATAGACTCTGTTCGTATGATAACACCGTAGGATGAACCTCGAAGCATATCAGTAAATCTGTCTTTGTCTTCCTGATATCTTTCCTTAACCTCAGCGATAAGCCGCTTTCTCTTTTCCACAGGAATCTTTAGACTTGCGCCAACTCCGATCCTTCCCAGAGTTACAACGCAGTATTTGCCCGATATTGATATCGCAGTGGACATCTTGGCCTTCTTGGTCTTGATGGCATCGGCCTCCATCTGAAGAAGGATCTCGTCTCCTGATTTGAGAGTTTCAAAGGTTTCGAAATCTCTGTTTAGCACCATGGAAGGGTTTATGTTCTTAAGGGAAACATAGCCGGTTTCTCCATCCCCGAACTTAACAAAAGCGGAGCCAATGTTCTTAACGATATTATCTACCCTGCAAAGGTAAATGTTGCCCACATTATTCTTACTGACAACAGAAAGATATTCCATCCTGCCATCCACGTATGCGGTAACAATCGGAATATCTTTATATGTTGAGGTATAAATATCAGCCATTTATATACACTCTTTCGTTTTCTGAAGCCGGTATGAAGGGTTCGATATACAAACCATTATCATCAGTACCGGATCTGTAAATATCAAGCCTGTGAATATCCAATGCTCCCTGAGCAAGCTCTTTTCCCAGGTCTTTAAAGAAGGTCTCAAATAAAAGTGCGGGCTTAAGAGTCGCAGAGCTGCTCATGGCAAGAAGAAAGGTCGCTTCTTCCTTATTACGATCGAGACTGTAATTGAAGATCATCTCCTTCATATTGATCTCTTTTTCCCCGCTCTTGGTCTTCTTCATGGTGGGAAGCTTGTCACGGGAAAGGTAGTTGTCGAGCTCCGTGATCCAGTCAAAATCAGGCTTAAGGCTCTGCCTGAATTTTATTCTGTATCCCGCGGCATAGGATAAGGTCATGGCCTTCTCTTCCTTCTCGGGAAGCTCGGTTACCGCCTCAATCTTGATGCCTTCATTCATAACTTCGTTAAGGCTGTCCATGATATCCTTGGTACTTGTCATTGAGTTGACTGTCATATCAAGGTACTCTCCGTCACTTGTTGCGCCAACCGAAAGGGGCTGGGCAAAGGATAACAGCTGATGAGGGCTAAAGCCTTCCGAATATTTGATATCTATGTTGGCCCTTCTTATAGCTTTCTGGAAATATCGCATTACATCCAGATGGCCGATGAACTTTATGGGGCCGTTCTTTGAAAATTTCAAACGCAGTTTAATCATTATTCTTACTCTCCAGACAAACGCCAACGCCGTAAGCAGCAGCTCCGCAGCCCAGGCATCCCTTTCTGCAGTTGGTTGAAGGCTTTCCTTCAAGGGCATTGTGCCACTCCCTCAATAGGAACTTCTTGGTAACTCCGCAGTTTAATATATCCCAGGGGAAGATCTCGTCGTCAGATCTTTCTCTTGTTGTATAGAAGAAAGGATCAACGCCGCACTCCTTAAAGGTTTCCATCCATACATCGAACTTGAAGTACTCGCTCCAGGCATCATAGATGCATCCCTTTTCATAGGCCTTTAAGATAACGGGAGCAAGCCTCCTGTCGCCTCTGGCAAATATGCCCTCCATCATGCTGGCATCAGCCTCATGCCAGTTGTACTTGATGTGCTTCTGATTGAGCTGGGACATGATTCCTTTTCTGGTCTTGTTGGCCTTTTCAAGAAACTCCTCTTTGGTGTTCATGGGAGCCCACTGGAAAGGTGTAAAGGGCTTGGGAACAAAGAAGGAGGTGCTGGCCACTATGTCTATGGATCTTCCGTTTCTATTTTCCTTGGGAACGGTCTCGAAATACTCCTTGGCAACCTTATTGGCTATATCACCGATGCCGTAGATATCCTCGTCGGTCTCGGTGGGAAGTCCAAGCATAAAGTAGAGCTTGACCTTGTTCCAGCCTCCAAGAAAAGCATCGTGGGAGCCCTTTAAGATGTCCTCTTCGGTGAGCCCCTTGTTTATAACATCACGCATTCTCTGGGTTCCGGCTTCGGGAGCAAAGGTAAGACTGCTCTTTTTAACATCCTGAACCTTGCTCATTACATCAAGGGAAAATGCGTCTATTCTAAGGGAAGGCAGTGAAATATTTACTTTCTTGTCCTTGCAGCTCTCAATAAGGAAATCCAGAAGCTCGGGAAGCTTTGAATAGTCGCTGGAACTTAAGGAACTTAAGGAAATCTCCTCGTAGCCTGTATTATTCAGTGCCTCAATGGCCAGTTCTTTAAGATGTTCAACATCCTTCTCGCGAAGGGGCTTGTAGAGCTGACCCGCCTGGCAGAAGCGGCATCCTCTTATGCATCCGCGCATGATCTCAAGAACTACTCTGTCCTGAGTAACCTTGATATAGGGAACTACAGGTTTTGTGGGATAGAAAGCAGATGAAAGATCTGTGCACATCTCCTTTTCAATTACCTTTGGAATATCGTCCACCACAGGTTCAATTGAGGAAACGGTCCAGTCCTCATTGTATTCAACCTTGTAGAGTGAAGGAACGTACATTCCGGGGACCTTCGCACATCTGTGAAGAAATTCCTGTCTGGAAATGCCCTCTTTTCTGGCCTCTTTATACATGTCGAAAAGCTGCCTGTATCTGGTCTCGCCCTCACCTATATAGAACAGGTCAAAAAAGTCTGCTATGGGCTCAGGGTTATAGGTACAGGGGCCTCCACCGATAACGACCGGGTCATCCCAGGTTCTTTCACCGGACATAAAGGGAATACCTGAAAGGTCCAGAACCTGCAGAATATTGGTGTAACACATCTCGTATTGGAGTGTAAATCCGAGGAAATCAAACTCTTTTACCGGATCCTGGGATTCCAGGGCAAAAAGAGGAATATGGTCCTTTCGCATGAGTCTGTCCATATCCATCCAGGGAGAATAAACTCTCTCGCACCACACATCCTCGTAGGAATTAAAGAGACCGTAAAGTATCTGAATGCCAAGATGAGACATTCCTATCTCATAGACATCCGGGAAGCAAAAGGCAAATCTTATGTCAACAGCGTCCTTATCTTTGGTGACGCTGTTAACCTCGTTGCCTATGTATCTCTCCGGCTTTTCTATACCAAGGAGTGTCTCATCTGAAAGTGCTAAATTATAATTCATATCTTTTCCTTATCGTCTTGACAGTTCGTCGGTTATATCCTCCCAGCTGACATTTTTTTCAGCCATGAGTACCATCATATGATACAGGAAATCGGACATTTCGTAAACAATCTCGTTGCTGTTAGGGTTCTTGGCGGCGATGACCATCTCGGTGGCTTCCTCGCCAACCTTCTTAAGGATCTTATCAAGGCCCTTGCTGTAGAGATAGTTTGTATAGGAGCCCTCTCTGGGATTGACCTTGCGGTCTTTGATGACTTCAAAGACGCTGTCCAGCACCTTTTGAGGGTTCTTTTCGCTGTAGTCTTTTTTTGCGATCTCGTTAAAGAAGCAGGAATAACTGCCGGTGTGGCAGGCGGCTCCAACCTGTTTGACTCTTGCAAGGATCGTATCAAGATCGCAGTCAGCGGTAAGTTCCTTTACAAATTGGAAATGGGAACTGGTCTCTCCCTTAAGCCAGAGCTGATTTCTGCTGCGGCTGAAGTACGTCATCTTACCGGTCTGAAGGGTCTTGTTATAGGCCTCCTCGTTCATATAAGCAAGCATCAGCACCTGGTCTGTTCTGTAATCCTGAACAATAACGGGAACCATTCCATCGGAATTTTTCTTGAGCTGTTCCCAGGTAAAGGCAGGCTCCAGGGCGCATATCTTAAGGCCCTTCTCCAGGCAGTTCTTCTTGCATTCATCTATCGCTGAAAGATTCTCATAGATGATGTTTCCTGTTACGCCGCTTACAAATTCGTTTTCGTAGAAAACATTATCCGGAAGCTTATCATAGTCGTTCTTATCAAGAAGTACGGTCAAAGGAATTTCTGCAGCGATAGCCGATATTTCTTTTCCCCTGGCAAAAAAGACAGCTTCGGAAGCATACTTCTCGATCTGCTCTTTATTATCCTCTAAAACCTTTCCATCGTCGTAGCAGATAACAATCTTGTCTTTGCCGAATTTCTTGCTTACTTCCTGCAGGATATCGGCGTTTTTGGCATCTTTGTAGTTGAGGCATGCCCTTTTGCAGCCTGCGTAAAGGAGCTTTTTGATGTCCTCCATGCGCTTTACGTTGCCGGCTCCGGTGACATTGACATCAACTGCCTTGCAGATGTCTTTTATCATATCAAGAGCTGCCTCGTGAGCCTTATCGTCTCCTGAAGGTGAAAGGTCAAAGACCATTATTTCATCCACGTTAGAATTCGAAAGAGCACAGGCAAAGGACACGGGATCCTCGGAAATAACGTTGTTTCCGGGGATGCTGTCTACAACTTTCAGGTCCTTAAGATAAATGGCTCCAATAAATCTTTTTGCGTTTGACATATCAAAGTGCTCCTTTGGTGCTGAGTACATCAGTTATTCTTGGGTCGTAGGAAGTAGCTTCATCCAGGGCTTTTGCAAAGGCCTTGAAAATGGCTTCTATCTTGTGGTGATCGTTGAGCCCCGATAAAACCTTGATGTGAAGGTTCATGGCTGAGGCATAAGAAATTGTATAGAAAAACTCTCTCACAAGCTGTGTGTCGAATTCTCCCACCATAGGGGATGAAAACTCCGCTTCCATTGAGAAATAGGGCCTTCCGCAAAGGTCGATGGCACAAAGAACAAGTGCATCATCCATGGGAAGTATCATGCTTCCGTATCTCTTTATACCCTTTTTGTCCCCCAAAGCCTTGGAAATGGCCTGTCCAAGCACTATTGCGGTGTCCTCCACGGAATGATGACCATCTACCTCAACGTCTCCGTTGCAGGTGACATCAATGTCAAAAAAGCCGTGTTTGGCAAATCCGGTGAGCATATGATTGAAAAATCCGATGCCTGTTTGGACCTTTGAGGTGCCGCTTCCGTCAATGTTGATGTCAACTTTAATGTCGGTCTCTTGCGTTTTTCTCTCCACTGTGGCCCTTCGATTTTCCATAGCTTGTATCTCCTTTTAAAACAATGCTATATATGGTTGTTTGTAATTATAAACATTATGTAAACTTGCATTTTATAGGTATTTTAGAAAGTTAACTTGCATTTTTAAAACAATTTTTAACAATTCAAAGTGTTATTTAATCCGCGTTTACCATATCAGTCATTATATTAATCTTAAATTATGCTTTATTCAAACCTTACTGCTATGGAATTTGCGTGTGCAGTTAATCCTTCCTGCTTGGCAAAAAGCTCAATATCCTTGTGTACGTTGTAAAGAGCCTGCTCTGAATAGGAAATAATGCTGGTTTTCTTTACAAAGTCATCAACAGATAAAGGTGAGAAGAATCTTGCAGTTCTGTTGGTGGGCAGAATGTGATTGGGGCCTGCAAAGTAGTCTCCAAGAGGCTCTGAGGAATAATCTCCAAGGAAGATCGCTCCTGCATTTTTGATCTTTGTCATGGTCTCATAAGGGTTTCTTGTGATTATCTCAAGGTGCTCGGAAGCTACGGCATTGGCTGCTTCTATGGCATCTTCCATATTATCCGCAACAAAGATATATCCGTAATTATCAAGGGACTTCCTTATGATCTCTGCTCTTGAAAGAGTCTTCAAAAATCCTTCGATCTCCTCTGATACTTTATCTGCGATCTCCTGTGATGTTGTAACAAGGATCGCGCTTGCCATCTCATCGTGCTCCGCCTGGGAAAGCAGATCTGCGGCCACATATCTGGGATTTGCGGTCTCGTCGCAAAGAACAAGGATCTCGCTGGGGCCCGCAATGGAATCGATTGAAACATGTCCGAAGCATGCCTTCTTGGCAAGGGCTACGAAAATATTTCCGGGGCCTGTTATCTTATCAACCTTAGGGATGCTCTCTGTTCCAAAGGCCATGGCAGCGATAGCCTGGGCTCCGCCCACTTTATAGCTCTCTGTAACGCCTGCTATATCGGCCGCTACCAGTGTTCCGGGATTTACTTTACCGTCTTTTCCGGGAGGTGTGCACATTACAATGCGCTCAACTCCTGCAACCTTGGCGGGAACAACATTCATAAGAACGCTGGAAGGATACGCAGCCTTGCCTCCGGGAACATAAACACCTGAGATCTCAATGGGAAGGATTCTCTGTCCCAGTATGCTTCCGTCCTCTTTGGTGTCGATCCAGGTGTTCCTCTTCTGCTTCTCGTGAAATACCCTGATATTCTCGGCACTCTTTTTCATAACCTCGATGAACTCGGGATCAAGGGCAGCATAAGCTTCCTTGATCTCTTCCGGTGTGATCCTTACTGTGTTTGCATCAAGAGTGCACTTATCGAACTTCTCAGTGTACTCAAAAAGGGCCTTATCCCCGTTTTTGCGGATATCATTGATGATTCCGTTAACTGTATCTTCGTATTCTGTATAGCTTCCGGGATTCCTGTTGAGGAGATTTCCGAGAAGCTCTTTTTTGGTCTCTTCTGTTAATCTTAATGTACGCATTAGTCAAGATTCTCCTTAATATCATTGATGAGCTTTCTGATACGCTCAGTTTCCATCTGCATGCTAACCTGGTTAACTATCATCCTTGCGGAAAGGGGACATATCTCCTCAAGTACTTCAAGTCCGTTCTCTCGAAGAGTTGATCCGGTCTCCACGATATCAACGATGACATCCGACAGGTTTACTATAGGTCCAAGCTCCACGGAACCGTTAAGCTTAATAATATCAACGGTCTGATGCTTGCGGTTAAAGAAATAATCCTTGGCTATATTGGGATATTTGCTGGCTACTCTGATCATCTCCCGATGCTCCAGCAGCTCTTTTGCCTCATGAGGTCCGCAGACACACATTCTGCATTTACCAAATCCCAGGTCCAGAACTTCATATACCCTTCTGTTCTCTTCAAGGATGGTATCTGCACCTACAATTCCTATATCAGCTGCGCCGTACTCCACATAAGTGGGAACGTCCGGCCCCTTTGCCAGGAAGAATTTGAGCTTTAGCTCCTCGTTGGTAAATATAAGCTTTCTGGTCTTCTTGTCCAGTATCTCTTCGCATTCAATGCCGCATTTTTTAAGAATTTCCATTGTGGAATTTACAAGTCTGCCCTTTCCCAGAGCAAATGTAAGATATCTCATAGGTTCACCCTTTTGTCTTTCTAAAACTTAACGAAACCTTTTTGCCTTCTTTTCTCAAGCCTTCAGCCTCTGACAGCTTCTCTGAAAAGTTATCCTCGTTGTATTCGATATCGATAACCTCCTCTTCATGCTCGATCTCTACATTCTGTCTGTAAAGAGCCGACATGAGATCATCGATTATGATTACAAAACCAATGGCGGGAGCATCCTTGCCGTACTTGCCAAGGAGGGAATCGTAGCGTCCGCCTTTTGCGATGGCATCGCCTACACCATAGGTATAAGCACTGAAAATGACACCTGTGTAATAATTAAATTTGCTCAGCATTCCAAGGTCAAAGGATACATACTGATTGCATCCGTATTCCTTAAGGACCTGATAAAGCCTCTTAAGTCTTGCTATTGCGACAAGGGACCTCTCGTTGGTGACCTCTTTTTCAGCGTTATTAAGAGCTTCGTCCGAGCCTATAAACTCAGAAACCTTCACAAGAAGATCCTTGTATTTATCAGGGATCTCACGCTCGGTCATAATACTCTCAGCAGCAAAGTAGTTCTTCTGGACTATCTGGCCCCTTATCAGCTCCTCAGTCTCCTCATCGATACCGGCTGCCTCGCAGATACCCTTGTAATAATCGGCATCTCCGATGCTAACCTGGAAGTCTGAGAGCCCCGAAGCTTTGAGGGATTCTATCAAAAGAGCTATCATCTCAGCGTCGGCATATACAGAATCCTCGTTAAAAAGCTCGACACCGATGTCGCAATTCTCTTTGAGCTTGCCCTGAAGGTTTGATGTATTAAGGAATGACTTGCCCTGATAAACAACCCTTACAGGATCGCCGTTCTCAAGCATAACCTTCGAAGCGCATCTTGCTATGGAAGGAGTAAAATCCGGTCTGAGGACCAGTGTATTGCCCTCTTTATCGAAGAATTTGTAAAGCTCCCTTGCATCTGTGGCATTGATCTCTTCCGCAAACACATCAAAATACTCAAAGGTGGGAGTATCGATATCCAAATAGCCGAAACTCTTCATTTTGTTATGAATCCTGTTCCGGATAAGAAGCCTGTCGCTGCACTCCGATCCGTATATATCTCTGACACCGTCCGGCGTATGTAATAAGACTTTGTTCATGCTTACCTCACTTTAGTAATGCGCAGTGCTAATTTGTTAATTCGCTATCATAGAAAAGAGTTTACAGTATATCCCCTGCCATGTCAACGTTTTTATTCTCTGCCGTCAAGATCCGTCTGAAGGGCATCAAGATAAGGAATGAGAATCCCTGTTTCTCCGGGAGTCTTAATAAAGAATTCCTCTTCTAGCTCCTCGTGCCTGAAGCTCTTCCTGCCTCCGGCTTCCGATCTGTCCCAGAACTCCTTGAGCTTTCTGAAGGTCAGGTAATAATATTCATTTTCTTCGGTGTAATAAATAAGAAAAAAGGCAACACCGCCCTGCTTTTCAAAGCTCTCCATGAACTTCACCTGGTGGGGGTGGATATTCTGGAGAGAAAAGGTTTTGGCAGCGCTTTCTTTTGCATCAAAACAGACAGGAATCCCCTGCACGACACCGATGTAGTCAACGGTACTCTTCTGGTCAAAATAAGCCAGTGTTATATGCCGGGTCTCCTTTTCGATATTTATGGGAGTGATAGGTGTAGGTATTTTCTGGATCAGTGCCAGTCCCAGTTCCAGATATCTCTCATTGGTTCTGTTGATCAGTTCTTCTAATGTGGAACCTCTAAGTCCCCTGGATTTCCATGTGGGCATAATAACCTCACTTAACGATTTTTTCGAATAATTCAGGAAGTTCAGCCGTAAATTCTTTTCCCGCTATCATTTCAAAAGGCGGCTCAAGGTCTTTGGGAAATACCAGTCTGTAGCTGTGAAGGAGCTGATAGTTAAGTCCCGGCACTTTCCTTCCGTCGTATTTAGCATCTCCTATAATGGGGTGCCCTATACTTGATAAATGGGCCCTGATCTGATGGGGCTTGCCTGTAACCAGCTTCACCTCCAGTAAGGTAAGATCCTCGTCCTTAATGTAAGAAACAGGCTCATATTCGGTCTCTATATATGAATAGCGATCATCCCCCGGGTCCTGATCCTTGATATATACCTTATTGCGGGCTTCATCCTTGTACAGGTATCCTTTTAAAGAAACTCTGTCTGTTAATCTCCCGCTGACAATAGTCCTGTAGTACTTGTCTACTTCCCTTGTCTTAATAAGCTGAGTCATCTTTCTTGCTCCTGCAAGGGATTTTGCACAGATCACAAGGCCGCTTGTATTGCGGTCAAGTCTGTTGCAAACGGATGGTCTGTAGGTTTCAAGACTTTCACTTGTAATTTCTCCGGTACTAAGAAGATATCCTATAAGCCATTCGTTAAGGCTGATATCCTTCCTATCTGCCTTCTGGGTCAGTATTCCGGCAGGCTTGTTGACCAGGAGAATATTCTCATCCTCATAAATGATGGGTAGATTTCCAATGGTCTTAAAGGCTTTCTTATCATCCTCCGCAGCATTTGAAACGGCATTATTGTCCCTTCCTCTGAATTTATCAAGGGTCTCATCCGCAAAGAAAATCTTGATGCTGTCTCCGCTTTTTAATTTCTCTGTTCCTTCGGCTTTTTTGCCGTTAAGGGTTATATTCTTTTTCCTGAGCATCTTATAGATAAAGCCGCCGGAAGCCTCTTTCAAATATGATTTCAAAAATGCATCCAGCCGCTTATCTGCTTCATTTGCTCCTATAATGATCTCTTTCATTATACCAAACGCCTCACAAGGATATGGACAAAAGAACTGACGCAGGAGTCTCCAATGTTCCGGGAACCCATGCATCTTCTATGGCTTTGGGATCGATGTTTCTGTCTGCGCGAAGCTTCTCCAACTGATCAAGTCTTTCGCAGTACTTATCAATATTGTTAAAAAGCTTTATGCTGTAATCCGAATATCCGATCTGGGCCATCATCTTTTTAACATGCTTCTCAAGATCTGAGGCATCAAAGCTGTCATCATCACTGTAAAGACAGATGTTCTTATCAAGAACAGTGGATGCATGAACGTTGAAGTTCTTGTCGTAGGAGGTTATCACATGATCGTAGTGAATAAGCAGATCCCCGCAGTGCTTTAAGATCTTGTCGTGGTCTTCGTCCTTGCAAAAACCGGCCCGCAGAAACATTATCATGTTAACTGCACTAAGGCCTGCAGGCAGACAGCATAAAGCTGCGATTATACTTAATACATTCTTCTGGGATCCGAAAATGATAAGTCCTGCCACAAAGAATCCTACAGCTATTGCAAGCATGATAAGCGTTCTTATGACAGCAGCCTTTCTGCGGTATTTGACGTATCCGAATTCCCCTTTATATACTTTCTTCATATCAAAAATCCCCGGTAATCTTCAATATAGCAATCGGCCAGCTCCTTCTTCAGATCATCGCTGTGCCTGGAATAATCATCACTTACGGCAACAACAGTCATACCTGCGTTCTTGCCGGCTCTTATACCGTCCACAAGGTCCTCGAAAACAAGGCACTTCGAGGGCTCCGCTCCAAGTTCATCCGCTACAGCAAGATAAACATCGGGGGCGGGTTTGCCTTTAAGAATCTCAGTCCCTGACTTAACGCTTCCAAATCTACCTTTTATCCCGTGGGAAGCAAGGACCTGTTCAATAAGCTCCGTGGAATTGCTTGATGCAATGCCAAGCTTAATATTTTTATCATCGCAAAGCCCAAGGAACTCAAATACTCCTTCCTTTAAAGGAACTTCATTAGTATATTTGTCCCAGGCCATTCTGTTCCAGTCATCGCCGATCTGCTCAATGGAATCTTCTATGCCGAATCTTTCTTTAAAGTACTCTGCGGTCTCTATAAAGCTCCTTCCTCCGATATCCTTCTGAAGTGTGTCAGGAGCTTCTATTCCGTGCTTTTTAAGATATTCTATATCAATGGCCTTCCACATCCACATGGAATCAACCAAAGACCCGTCAAGGTCAAAAATCACTGCTTCAAAATCATCCAAATGTATATTATTCATTCACAAATACCGTTATTTCTTAAGATTATCTATTTCCTCTTGTGTAAGAGGCCTGTACTCACCGGGCTCAAGCTCTTCATCAAGAACAAGACTTCCCATGGAAAGCCTTTTAAGGAATACCACTTCATTTCCCACAGCCTCAAGCATTCTCTTGACCTGGTGGAATCTGCCTTCTCTTATGGTGAGATGGATCACGGGATTTCCCTCTTCATCCTCTCCCATTAAAAGAACTTTCGCAGGAAGGGTCTTGTCCGGGGAGCCGTCGTTTCTTTTGTCCCCGATATCAATGCCTTCCTCAAGCCGGGAAATATCCCGTTCCGACAGGTCTTTGGCAATATGCACCTCATAGACCTTGTCCACGTGCTTTTTGGGAGAAAGGAGCCTGTGAATAAGCTCTCCGTCGTCTGTAATAAGAAGAAGCCCCTCGGTATCAATATCCAGCCTTCCGCAGGGGCTTAGATCCTTAACATTCTCATCTTTGAGAATATCGATCACGGTCATGGTCCGCCCGTCCTTGGTGGAACTCACAACCCCGTCGGGCTTATTGAGCATATAGTAGTGGAATTTACTGTAGGTAAGCTCAATGTCATCAAAGGCGATAACATCTGTCTCCGGATTGATGTGTATATCTGCCTTGGAGGCAACTCCTCCGTTGACTTTGCATCTGCCGTTCTTTACATATTCTCTTATCTGTTTACGGGTTCCGATATTCTGGTCCCCAAGAAATTTATCTAGTCTCAATATTCTTACCTTTAGTAGTTAAAAGAGCCTGTGACCTGCACGGGAGTGCTCTCACTCATTTTCTCGTAATTGTTGTAGGATCTGCAGACTACAACAGGATTATTTGTTCCCGAGGGAACTTTGATATTAAAGGACTGGGTATCCTTGGTTCTGTCCCACATCTGAAGGGTGCAGAACGTCCTGCCTCCATCGTAGCTGTAGCTGAAATATATAACAGGGCTCTGGCTGTCGTGGGTGGTCATCTCCACCAGAATATTTCCGCTGGCGGCATCCTGGGCAAGAACCTTTATGCTGCAGGTCTCAGGTCCTGTCTCATCCTGATATAACCTGCCATAGGGTTTCTTGGCATGAGTATAGGTAAAGCCTGTGTAATCTGCTCCCGTTGCTGTAGATTTAAGATTAAAATACTTGGCAATGGCAGTAGCGTCTGAAACAGCCAGTTTATTGATAAATCCGCTTGTTCTTAAGAGCGATACATCATAATCATGATCAAGATATGCATGTTCCATTATGACACAGGGAACGCCTCTTTCAACGCATCCACGGATGATCCCGTAGTAGTCCTGTCCCTTGCTGCCGATCTTGGTTTTA
Organism: Butyrivibrio sp. FCS014; assembly: GCF_000526935.1. Taxonomy (GTDB): domain Bacteria; phylum Bacillota; class Clostridia; order Lachnospirales; family Lachnospiraceae; genus Butyrivibrio. Next base: position 529,105 of record NZ_JAHA01000003.1, read on the forward strand.
ACACCCTTTTGATAAAGTCCAAGCTTATTCCACTCGCCGGACACGATGCGTCCGAAATCAGTGCCCTTTTGATAATAATTGCCAAAGGTGGAGGTCCATACCTCTGAGCCATAAAATTCATGCTCATTGGAGGCATTAAAATGAATACTGAATACAAAATCAGCACCCACATTCTTGGCGTACTGAGCTCTGCTGTCCAGACTTAAGATGGTGTCCGTGGTTCTGGTAAGAAGAACGGTTACATTGTCATATTTTTCCAATTCGGCTTTGAGAGCTGTTGCAAGCTGCAATGTCAGTTCTTTTTCGGAAAAACCGTTGTACTGGGCCCCAAGATTCCTGTCGCCTACACCGCCGTGACCAGGGTCGATCACAATGGTGATGGGGGTTGCGGCCTTGGCCTTAACAGGAACAGCAGTAAACGCTGTAAGGATCATAACTAACATGCTTACCGATACCATTAAAACGGAAAGTATTCTTCTCCCAGTCTTCATCCGGATTCGTCTCCATTCTTTCACAATGAGTTTTGCACAATGGTTATTATCAAAAAAGCTGTCGCAATCTGCGGCAGCTTTTGTTTTTCTGTAGGATCAGCCAAGCATATCGAGATTTATACCCTCGCCCTGACCGGCATCAGATCCGCCGTTACCGCTTTTGGAAGATCCGCCGGATGTAGGCTGTGATACAGCTGTGGGCGGATTAAGGTCGGCACGGTTTGACTTGATAACCTCGCTATACTGTGTAAGAGCTGACAGAATGTCATCGTTATTGGCTGCAACCTCTTTAATGGCCTCCTGACTGCTCTGCTTTATGGATTCAATGATATTCTCGTTGTGCTTGTTGGTGACATCCATTGACTGATTGATAATGGACTCAACATCAGCAAGAAGCTGGTCTGTATAAGCAACAGCCGCAGCCTTCATGTCATTGGCCTCTTTCATGGCATCATCAAGAATTCCCTGAGCCCTTGTTGCTGCCTGAGAAATAAGGTCATTGGCCTGAGCATAGGCCTGCTGCATGATCTCGTGTTCATTTATAAGCTCATTGGTATGAGCTGTTGCCTCTTCGATAAGCTCCTGAGCCTTCTTCCTGGCGTCATTGAGGATGGCTTCCTTGTTGCTGATGATCTTCTGATATCTCTTGATCTCATCGGGAGTCTTGCTTCTAAGCTCTCTTAAAAGCTCGTCGATCTCCTCCTTGTTGACAATGATCTTGGTCTGAGAAAGAGGCTGAGGCTTACAGTTATCTATATAGGTCTCAATCTCATCAATAAGCTGTTCTATTCTGCTGGTCATAGGATTGTCCCCCAAACTTTATTTATGTCCGAACTTTTTGTAGAGTCTGTCGGCAACGGATTCAGGAACGCAAGGGGTTATATCACCGTTATAACTTGCGATCTCCTTTACTACAGAACTGCTAAGATATGAATATATCAGGCTCGTTGTAAGGAATACCGTGTCAACCTTGTTATGTGAAAGCTCTTTGTTGGTCTGCGCTATCTGGAGCTCATACTCAAAATCTGTGATCGCTCTAAGTCCCCTGATCACGATATGAATATTCTCCTTGTTACAGTAATCAATGAGCAGACCGTCAAAGGACTCAATCCGCACATTATCAAGGTCTTTCAGACTTTCCTCTAACATTTTAACACGTTCATCAAGGGTAAACAATGGAGTTTTAGCGGAATTGCACATGACAGCCACTATAACTTCATCAAACATCAGGGATGCGCGCTTTATGATATCCAGATGTCCGTAAGTTACGGGGTCAAAGCTTCCCGGGTAAACAGCAACCTTCATCCGTTCTCCTTTCTGTAGAGAAATACGTGCTTGTTGGTCTTATAGTTCTTCTCTCTTCTGACTTCCAGTCCATAGCCTTCAGCAAAAGAAAAGTCCATATCCCCGGCACTCTCTACAATGATCATGGTGTTCTTTGTCACATAAGGCATCTGCGCAAGCTGTGACAGAGTTCTCTCATACAGTTCCCCGTGGTAGGGCGGATCCACAAAGATAATGTCCACCTCTTCCTCATGGATATTCCTAAGGCCCAGGACAACATCCTGTTTGAGGACAGTAGATACCTCCTCAAAATGTGTGGTCTTAAGGTTCTGCAAAATGCACTTATAGGCATTTTGGGCATTTTCGATAAAATATGCCCTGTTTGCACCTCTTGAAAGAGCCTCTATTCCGATTCCGCCGCTGCCTGCAAAAAGGTCGACAAACACCGCTCCCGGAACCTGATTCTGTATCATGTTAAACAGAGTCTCTTTGATCCTGTCCTGTGTGGGCCTTGTATCATTGCCATCCGGCGTAACAAGGCGAAGCCTTCTGGCACTTCCGGCTATTACTCTCATACTCTCACCTTTGTTCCCTTTGTATCTCTGCCTGTCACCTTAAGGTGCCCTAATGACAGCTCTTTTCCGTTATGTTCTATCACCTTATTCTCCATGTCTTCCAGGTAAAAGACATCACGAACAAAGTCATTCTTAGTAAGACGCATACCTCTTACGCCGACTGCCGCCTTTTTCTTCTCGGGAACCTGCTCTATAAGGAAACGCAGGAAATATCCCTCATTCGATCTAAGGATCACTGTTTTCTGGGTGTGAAGGATCTCAACACTTACAACCTCATCACCATCCATAAGTTTGGTTGCGGCTACTGTCCTCTTGGATACGTCAAACTCTCCGCCGTCCACTATCTTCATCATGGACATCTTGGTGGTAAACAGTATCCTGAAGAGATTAAGGTCAGACTGGCTGGCAGCCATGACGATCATCTCCTTGGAGGTATCGAAATTACTTACATTATCAAGAGGTACACCCTTGTCACGCATCTTGCACTGAGGAAGATCCATGGCCTTCACAGTGTGGAGGTTACCTGTGTTGGTAAAGAAGCATACCTTTCCGGTGTTCTTCATGACAAAGGAGAACCTGAATTCATTCTCAATGGTCTCTTTGTTCTTTTCATAGGTGTTGACATCAATGGTCTTTGCATAGCCGAATCTGTCCATGATAAAGGCAACATCTGTCTCTTCTACGGGCTTCTCCTCGTATACGGCAGTTTCTCTGTTGTCGATCTCGGTACGCCTCGGTCTCTGATACTCCTTCTTGATCTTAAGAAGCTCATCCTGAATGACCATGGACATTGAGTCGTGGCTCTCAAGAATATCCTCGTATCTGAAAATATTGGCAACAGTCTGCTGATGCTCCTTGATAAGGGCTTCAAGCTCAAGACCAATGAGTTTATAAAGCCTCATCTCCAGAATAGCATCAGCCTGTGCTTCTGTAAAAAGAAGCTGTGCGGCCATAGCCTTGGATTCTCTTGACTTGAAGTTAATGCCTTCTGTATTGCCGTTTACAAGGCAGTCCTTGGCCATTGCTCTGTCCTTGGAGCCTCTTAATATCTCGATTACAAGGTCTATAACATTGCAGGCCTTGATAAGGCCTTCCTGAATCTCTTTCTTATTCTGTTCCTTCTGAAGAAGATTCTGATATTTCCTTGTGGTGATCTCAAACTGGAAGTCGGCACAGGCTCTCATGATCTCGCGAAGAGACATGGTCTCGGGCCTTCCGTTGTCAATGGCCAGCATGTTCACACCAAAGGTGTCCTCCAGCTTGGTCTTCTTGTAGAGAAGGTTTGTGAAGTTCTCAATATCCGTATCCTTCTTGAGCTCTATAACGATACGGATTCCCTCCTTCGAAGACTGGTTCGAAATATCCACGATGTCATTGGTGATCTTCTTCTCGGCAAGCTCGGCTACATCTGCCATAAATTTGCCGATACCCATACCTATCATGGTATAGGGGATCTCTGTGATAACAAGGTTTGTATGTCCGCTCTTGCCCTTTTCGACCTCTACCTTGCCCCTGATCTTGATCTTGCCGGTTCCGGTCTCATAAATGGAAAGAAGCTCATCCTTGTTTATGACAACTCCTCCGGTGGGGAAATCAGGGCCTTTCACGTATTTCATAAGGTCCTTCGTTGTCAGGGTGTCGTCCTTCATAAAGGCGATCTCGGCATCTATTACCTCCGCAAGATTGTGAGGAGGTGTGCTGGTTGCCATACCTACCGCGATACCCTCTGATCCATTAATGAGGAAATTGGGAATCTTTACCGGCAGTACCGATGGCTCTTTTTCCGTCTCATCAAAGTTGGGCAGGAAGTCCACTACGTTCTTATCAAGGTCTTCAAGGAAATTCTCCTGGGTAATCTTGGAGAGCCTTGCCTCTGTGTAACGCATGGCGGCTGCACCGTCGCCCTCGATATTGCCAAAGTTTCCGTGACCGTCAACAAGAGGAATGGCCTTTTTGAAGTCCTGGGTCATTACCACAAGACACTCATAGATGGAGCTGTCACCGTGGGGATGATATTTACCCATGGTATCGCCCACGATTCTGGCGCTCTTTCTGTAGGGCCTGTCGTATCTGATGCCAAGTTCATACATATCGTAGAGGGTTCTTCGCTGAACGGGCTTAAGTCCATCCCTTATATCCGGAAGGGCTCTTGCGATGATAACGCTCATGGCATAGTCGATAAAGGACTTCTGCATTACCTCGGAATATTCGGTTCGTATGATTCTGTCTTCCATATTTATCTCCGGTTTATACGTCTAAATCAGCATCTGTCGCATGCTGATGAATGAATTCTCTTCTGGGTGGTACATCCACGCCCATCAAAAGCTCTGTCATCTGAGAAGCCATCTTGGCATCCTCGATCTCCACAAGCTTAAGAAGTCTTCTCTCGGGGTCAAGGGTGGTCTCCCAGAGCTGCTCGGGATCCATCTCACCAAGACCTTTGTATCTCTGCAGAGTAAAACTTGTTTTGTGGGTCTTCCTGTACTTTGCAAGCTCTGAATCGTCATACAGATACTCTTCCTTGCCTCTTGAAGGCATAGCCTTATAAAGAGGAGGCATTGCAAGATACACATGTCCCTGATAAATAAGTTCAGGCATGAATCTGTAGAAAAGAGTCAGCAAAAGCGTGGAGATATGCTCACCGTCCACGTCCGCATCCGCCATGATGATGATCTTGTCGTAGCGAAGCTTGGCTATATCAAAGTCGTTGCCGTAACCTTCGGAAAATCCGCAGCCGAAAGCATTGATCATGGTCTTGATCTCGGCATTGGCCAAAACTTTGTCGATACTGGCCTTCTCAACGTTAAGTATCTTACCTCTAATGGGCAGGATTGCCTGATAATTACGGTCTCTTGCCATCTTGGCGCTGCCGCCGGCGGAATCTCCCTCTACTATGAAGATCTCACACTTGGAAGCGTCCTTACTGATGCAGTTAGCCAGCTTTCCGTTGGAATCAAAGGAATACTTCTGCTTGGTGAGCATGTTGGTCTTGGCTTTTTCCTCTGTCTTACGGATCTTGGCTGCCTTCTCCGCGCAGCCTATGATGGCCTTCAAAGTCTCAAGATTACGGTCAAAAAATCTTGTGACTTCATCTCCGGTAACCTGGGAAACTATCTTGGCTGCATCCTGGTTGTCCAGCTTGGTCTTGGTCTGTCCCTCAAATCTGGGATCCGGGTGCTTGATGGAAACCACGGCTGTCATACCGTTTCTTACGTCGGTTCCGGTAAAATTGTTGTCCTTATCCTTGAGGATATTGAGTTCACGGGCATATTGATTGATAAGGTTCGTGAACATGGTCTTAAAGCCGGTAAGATGAGTACCGCCTTCGGCGTTGTAAATGTTATTACAGAATCCCAGAACTTCTTCGTGGAACTCGTTCACATACTGGAAGGCAACCTCTACCTCTACGCCCTCGCTCTCTCCGGAAAAAGAGACAACGTCGCAGACCGGTTCCTTGGACTTGTTCATGTCACGGATAAAACCTGTTATTCCGTCAGGCTCATGAAACTCTATATACTCCTCAACACCGGGCCTTTTGTCCTCGAAAATAATGGTAAGTTCGGGATTGAGATATGCAGTCTCATGAAGCCTTGATTTAATGTCGTCTTCACGGAATCTGGTCTTCTCAAAAATAGTGTCATCGGGAAGGAAATTGATGGTGGTACCGGTTTCCTTTGTTGTTCCCACGGGCTTAAGAAGTCCTCCCTCAAGCTCTGTTGTGGGATATCCACGTTCATAGCTGTCTTCATAAATGAAGCCGTCTCTTTTAATACGGACATTCATCCTTGCTGAAAGCGCGTTAACAACGGAGGAGCCTACACCGTGCAAACCTCCGCTGGTCTTATACGAATTATTGTCAAATTTACCGCCTGCATGGAGCATGGTAAGAACCACACGCTCAGCTGTAATACCCTTAGCGTGCATACCGACAGGAATGCCTCGGCCGTTATCTTCTACGGTAGCAGAGCCGTCGGCTTCCAAAGACACATGGATCCTGGAGCAGAAACCCGCCAGATGTTCATCCACCGCGTTGTCCACGATCTCATATACAAGGTGATTGAGTCCCCTTGTGGTAACACTTCCGATGTACATTCCCGGCCTTTTACGAACTGCCTCGAGTCCTTCAAGGACGGTAATGCTGGAAGCGCCATATTGTTCCTGTGTTGCCATTTAAATAACCCCTTTATACTTAATTCACACCACTCCCGTGGTCTTAGAAATGAACTTTCCTTGTAACGGTTACGGCCAAAGCGCCGGGTCCGATGTGGCAGGCAACCGATAAAGACAGAGGATCAAGGTGCATCTCGTGACCCGGGAATGCCGCCTCAACTTCCTTCTTCCATTCTGTTGCTGCATCTAAATTATTGGTATAGGCACCTGCAATCCAGAAATCTCCGGCTTCCATGCCTCCAAATCTGTTCTCGATATCAGCCTTGATGGCATTTATCATAATGCTCTTGCCCTGAGCTGTAGTCCTTGCCTTTGCAAAAGCATCAAGCTTCTCGCCCTGTATCTGAAGAACGGGTTTAAGACGAAGAAGTGTACCCAGCGCAGCAGCTGCAGGAGTAATTCTTCCGCCTTTCTTAAGGTAATGGAGAGTGTCCAGCATGATATAGATACTGGATTCGAATTTGGTGTCCATAAGCTTACTTACGATATCTTCCGCAGAAAGCCCGGCATCAGCCATAGCCTTGGCATCGAGAGCCGATTGCCTCTGTGTAACCGAGATTCTCTGGTTGTCTACCACGAATACCTTGCCCTCATACTCCTCACGGGCGATCATAAAGGCGCTCTGGCAGGCTCCCGAAAGGCCGCTGCTCATGGGAATATAGATGATCTGGTCATATTCCTTAAGAGTGTTGTCCCACAGGGTCATAAGAGAGTCCGGAGTGGGCTGACTGGTGGAAACATTGGCATCCTGGGCCAGCTTCTCGTAAAACTCCTGCTGAGTTAAATTGATATCCTCGAAATAATCCTCATCGTTGATCATAAAGGGCATTGGAACCACGAATATACCAAGTTCCTGTCCCTGCTTCTGAGTTATTCCGCTGTTACTGTCCGTGATGATAGCAATCTTTGACATAACACCAATATCGACAAAATGCCGACAATCCTCCTATTTTCTACCTAATTACATACAATAATCTTACTTTTATAAAGTAGTAAAGTCAACAAAATTTGCAGATTTTGTACTAAGGAGCCCTCTTAATACATTATATTGTGGAGATGACAGATCAGGGTCCTCTGATAGTATCCTGTCAGCATCATTTGCGGCAGCCTTGATAAGGTCGCTGTCGTGATATATATCCCCTATCCTGAAGATCATCTCTCCGCTTTGCCTTACTCCGAAAAGATCTCCGGGGCCTCTCTGCCTCAAATCCTCCTCGGCGATCTTAAAGCCGTCATTGGACTTGTTCATAATACCAAGCCTTTGTGCAGCTTCCTCGCTGTCTGAACTGTTGATAAAAATACAGTAGGACTGATTCTCGCCTCGTCCTACACGGCCCCTCAGCTGATGAAGCTGTGAAAGCCCGAATCTCTCCGAATTTTCAATCATCATAACTGTGGCATTTGGAACATTGATACCTACCTCTATAACCGTTGTGGAGACCAGTACATCAATATCTTTTGCCGCAAAAGCTTCCATTATCCTGTCCTTAACAGCAGGCTTCATCCGTCCGTGCAGCACCTCAACCCTTATGGAATCCGGAAGGGCTGCCTTAAGCTTCTGGGCATAATCCGTTACATTCTCAACCCCGTCCAGTTCTCCCTCTTCCACCATGGGACATATCACATAGGCCTGTCTTCCCTGTTCAACCTGATCCTTAATGAATTTATAGGCTGTAGGCCTGTAGGAGGTTCCCACCACGCAGTTCTTTATGGGGAGTCTTCCCTTTGGCATCTCATTGATCACTGAAATATGCAGATCTCCGTAGAGAATAATTGCAAGAGTTCTCGGGATCGGCGTAGCACTCATGGCAAGAACGTGGGTATTCATTCCTTTTCCCGCCAGAGCTTCACGCTGCCTTACTCCGAATCTGTGCTGTTCATCGGTCACAACAAGAGCCAGGTTCTTGTAATTAACCTTTTCCTGAATCAATGCATTGGTGCCGATTATGCAATTAACTTCTCCTTCGCTTATCTGCCGCTGAGCTTCCTTCTTGTCCTTAGCAGACAAAGCTCCGGTAAGAAGCACGGGCTTAAGGTTTACAAGCCCGTATTTTTCTATCATTTCCTTAAAGCCTTCAAAATGCTGGGCCGCCAGAACTTCCGTTGGTGCCATCAAAGCTCCCTGATACCCGTTTGCTGCCGCGGTCAAAAGAGCCATCATTGCCAGGATGGTCTTGCCAGAGCCCACGTCTCCCTGAATGAGCCTGTTCATTACACTCTTTCCCGAAAGGTCATTCATAATATCATTCCAGGCATCACTTTGGGCTTTGGTAAGCTTGTAGGGCAGCTTTTCAAGAAGTCTTTTTACATCCGCAACTTCCATCATCACTGCAGTATTCTCAATGGTTTCCGAACTGAGCTTTAAGAGCCTTAGCCTTAACAAAAATGCAAGGAACTCATTATACGCAAGTCTTCTTCTGGCTCTTTCCAGGATCTCTTCATCAGCCGGGAAATGAATGCCTCTTGCTGCCTCAAAATAAGACATAAGGCCAAGACTTTTAAGAAGATTTTCAGGAACGGTTTCTTCCATTTTCCCGACATTTTTAAAAGCCTGCTCCACGGCCTTGATAACCGCATTATTGGTAAGGCCCTTGGTGAGCGGGTACCTTGGCCACAATGTTCCCATCAGGGAATTATATTCCTCGGGTTTTATCATTTTGGGATGATCCATGGAAAAGAAATTGCCCTTTTTACGGACAACTCCTCTGAAAATATAGGTAGTTCCGCTTTTGATGGAACTTGCAAGATATGGGGCGTTAAAGAAGGTCATCTTAACTCTGCCTGTCTGATCTGCCGCCTCAAAGGCCACTATAGACAGATTGCGGACATGACGTCTTGTGACATTTCCGATAATGGTAAGTCTGCAGCTGTTTACAATGCCTTCCTTAAGATCGCAGGCCCTTACGGGAGCTTCATATTTATCATATCCCCTGGGGTAATATGTAATAAGGTCGCCGCATGTATATATGCCGCACTTATTAAAGAGCTTGGCGGTTTTGTCGCCAATCCCCTTCAGGCCGGTTATGTTTTCGCTAAGATAAACGTTACTCACTCTAGCCCCCAATAAAAACTAAACCGGACACTGATGGTCCGGCTTAGAGATAGTTTTAATGATTATTCTGCAGAAACAATGTAGTAATAGATGGGCTGTCCGCCATACTGAAGGTCAACATCGCAGGAAGGATATTCCTTGGAAACCTTCTCTCTTAAAGCTTCGGCGCTGCTCTCCTCAACCTCATCACCGTAGTAGATACTGATGAGCTCCAGGTCTTCATTCATCATCTTGCCTATCATGTCAAAAGTAACATCTGCAATATCGCTTCCGACACCGAGGATACCGGAATCACCGATTCCCATGTAATCGCCCTGTTTGATGGCAACATCATCTATCATTGTATCTCTGACAGCATAGGTTACTTCACCGGTCTTTACTGTAGAAAGAGATTCTGTCATTGCTGCCACATTATCTTCAACAGCTACATCAGGTACATAATTGATGATAGCTGTGATACCCTGAGGAACTGTCTTTGAAGGAACAACGATGATCTTCTTGTTATCATCACTGTCTTCAGACATTATCGCTGCCTGGTTGGCTGCCAGGATAATGTTCTTGTTGTTGGGAAGAACAATTACAGTGTCAGCATTTACCTTGGCTACTGCATCAAGGATATCTGCTGTACTGGGGTTCATTGTCTGACCGCCTTCTATAACATAGTCAACACCAAGTCCTCTGAATATCTCAGCAAGACCGCCTCCGGCGCAGACAGTAACAAATCCCACATCTTTTCTGGGAAGAGCTTCCTCCGGAACTGTATCCTCGGGAGCTGAGTCCATATCTACCTTGTCACCAAGAGGGATCTCATCACCTGCTGAATATGTAGGTGTAAGTTCGGCGGCGCCGTTGATCTCTGTCTGTATCTCTGACCAGGAGCCGTCTGCATTCTCATGGAAGAGCTTCTCTCTGTGCTCCATCCACATGTTATCAATCTTCATATTGGAAAGCTGACCGTACATGAGAGCTCTCTGGATTGCAAGTCCGGGATCGTTGGAGTGAACGTGGACCTTACAGATCTCATCATCAGCCACCATAACGATACTGTCTCCGATAGACTCAAGGAATCCCTTGAAATCAATCTCCTGCTTTACATTTAAAGGCTTGTTAAGAAGAACAATAAACTCTGTACAATAGCCAAACTTGATGTCCTCCTCTGTCTGAGCCTGACCTTTTGATTTGATCCTTGCTCCGGGAGTTACATCATCTTCATGGATTGAAAGATCTATCTCTTTGCCAAGGAAGCCGTCAAAAGCGCCTTTAAGTACCTGAACAAGACCCTGTCCGCCTGAATCCACAACGCCTGCCTGCTTAAGAACAGGGAGCATATCGGGAGTCTTGGCAAGAACTTCCTCTGCATATTTGATAACTTCTTCGCAGAACTGCTTGATATCATCGCAGCCTTCCATTGCAAGCTCATGAGCCTTCTCACTTGCGCCCTTGGCAACGGTAAGGATTGTTCCTTCCTTGGGCTTCATAACAGCCTTGTAGGCAGTCTCTACAGCCTTATCAAAAGCCTGTGAAAGAACATTTACATTTATCTCATCGTGCTCTTTAACAACCTTTGTAAAGCCTCTAAGAAGCTGTGAAAGGATAACTCCTGAGTTACCTCTTGCGCCTCTTAAAGAACCTGAAGAAATAGCCTTGCAGATTGCCTCCATATTGGCACTGTCACCAAGACCCTGAACCTCTTTGGCTGCTGACATGATAGTCATGGTCATGTTTGTTCCTGTATCACCGTCGGGAACAGGGAACACATTCAGCTCGTTGATCCATTCTTTTTTGGCGTCAAGATTCTTAGCACCGCTAAGAAACATCTTGGCAATCAGCTTTGCATCAATAGCATTATTACTCAAAACAAAATCCTCCTGAACTTAGAAATCGATCAATCAATGACACGGACGCCCTCGACATAGATGTTAATCTTTTCGATTTCAAGCCCCGTAAACTCTTCTACTTTGTATTTAACGTTATCAATAAGGTTGTTGGATACAGCTGAAATGCTAACGCCGTAAGCAACAATAACATGAAAGTCCAGCTTAAGCTTATTGTTCTGATCAAGAGATACATTGATTCCTCTTGTCATAGAATCAAGCTTCAGAAGACTAACCAGTCCATCTTTAACATTAACGTTGGCCATTCCGACAATACCGAAGCACTCCATGGCAACTGCGCCAGCATACTGGGCAATAACTTCATTGTCAATTGAGATATTTCCCATGTGAGTATTCATTGAAGAACTCTTCATGTTTATCCTCCTTTAATTGCCATTTTTTAAACGAACTCAAAAAGCCGCATACTTTTGTTATTATAATATCAGTTTCCAAAAAAATAAACCATTATTTTTTATTGCAGTCCACTAATTAAATTGTAGACTGTAATGGAAATAAAAAATCGTCCGGCGTTAACCGGACGATCATAAGTCTTAAGATTAAGCTCTCTCAACTTTGTTGGATCTAAGGCAGCTTGAACAAACGTGCATTCTCTTTGTAGCTCCGTTAATCTTAACTGCTACGTGCTGAACGTTAGACTTCCAAACTCTGTTAGATCTTCTATGAGAATGGCTTACGTTGTTTCCGAAATGAACGCCCTTGCCACAAACTTCACATTTAGCCATTTTGACACCTCCTTATAAGCCATGTAATCAATTCTGATAGCAATTTAGTGCGGATTTTTCCGCAACATTGATATATTATCAAATAAATTCTAATATTGCAAGCAAAATCTTAAAAAAACCATATTTTTTAATACTTTTAAATTGAAAATGCAAAAAGAGCCAGCTTGGAAAGTACCAGTTCCCTGACGATCATTCCCTGACTTTCCTTCTCACTGACAGGGATTTTCACAAGCTGTTCTATGGTAAGAAGCTTTTCTTTAAATCCCTTTTCACGTTTTGAGGGATCCTTGTAGAGAACCACTCTTACTCTGGCCTTCAGCTGTTTATAGACCTCATAATCGAAGCCTTCCTTTTCCATATAATAGAGGTGGCTCTCCAATGTGGTGTCATAGTCCACGCTGTCCTTTAGATATTTGGTTATAACGGACTTGAATTTAAAAGGGACATTCTCGTTGTCAAGAAGATATCTGTAGCTGCTTCGGCATCCAAAGTAATGTCTCTCTATATCCTGCATGTAATATTTAAAATCATTTTCTCCGGAGATACCGTACATTACTTCTTCTTATCCTCGCCGCTTTCAAGGTCTTCTATATTATCCCCGCTGAATTTAATGGCCGTTCTGATCTTGTCCTCATCCCAACCGGTTTCTTCCATAAGTTCTGCTACCGTCACCTTTCTTCTTAGGTCCTCCGACAGCTCTTTTGCCTTATCCGCAACTTCCTGGACGAGCTTAAGAACCTTCTGTTGTCCCGCATCTTCTGCAAGATTGTCTTCTATAACAGCTTCCATGGCATCAAGCATCATTTTATAAAGGAAGCTCTCCACCTCATCAGGCTCACCCACTGCATCAAGCATGGTAACGCCTCTTGTAAGGGCCACATTGCCTTCTCCGATAAGGTCTTCAAGGTAAACGCCCTGCTCGGTATACATTCTGGCGACATCCACCACCAAGGGCAGATAATTGTTTATAAGCTTCTGCTGAGCATCCCTGTCTCCGGCGATTGCAGCCATTGAGACAGCTCTTTTCTCTCCGTCAGATAAAACAGGAAGGTCCTTTAATTCCTTGAGGTACTCTTCAAGGTAGTTAGTCTCTTCCTCCGTAAGGTCGTCTTCTATCTCTGCGGGGGCATCGATACCAACCTTATGTTTCTCAAGATAGTCAAAAACCATGGCCATCTGTGAGTCATCAAGCTCAAGCTCCGAGAAGGCATCCATAACCTCCTGCTTTGAGATGACATTTTTATTCTCTCTTGCAGTCCTTGTCACAAACTTAAGGATCTGTGCAAACTCTTTTTCCTTATTCTCTAAATTACCCATAATATCCTCTTATTGAACGTGCTGATGTGTGAAAAGATGATCCTGGCAGTACTCATAATTGCCGTTGCACTTGGAGCAGAAACGGAATTCAAGATTTGGATTGTCCTTCTCTGTCCTGCCGCAAACAGCACATTTATGCCTTGTAACTCCGGGAGGTGCCATCTTTACATTTCTCTTAAACTCCTGCCTGCGCTTAATCTCTTTGGGATTAAGGTGACTTGCTCTGCCGGTTGACAGATAAAACAGGAAAAGATTTATGAACTGTGAAAGGATCGCAAAAAGCACTCCGTAAACGCCCTGGATAAGTCCTGTGTAGATAGCATCAAAGGCAAGGAAAGCTGCGTATATGATTCCAAGCCACTTAACCTTAACAGGAATAATGAACATGAGAAGCAGCTGCATATCAGGATAACTGATGGCAAAGGTCAGAAATACCGCCATCTGAATATAATATGTAGAAAAGATCGGTGCCATAAATCCTGAATATGCCGCAAGCAGCGCACCGTTACCTTTAAGTACGATGGCATGCACGCCGAAGGTAACAAATGCTGCAATGATCATGAAAAGAGCTCCGCCAAAGATGAACACATTGTACTTGAATGTGCCGATGGTACGCTCCATGGTGGTTCCGATGAAATAGTAAAGGTACAAGGTAATGATGATCCAGATACTAAGTGCTACGGGAGGGATCAGGATCCAGGTCACAAGACGCCATACCTGTCCGTGAAGTATCTGATACACATCAAGAGTAAGATAATCCGTCAGATTAAAGGGAAGCACTCTTCCAAGAAGCTGAAGAACAAATCCCGCAACATACAGGATCAGTATGTTTCTGGTAAGGTTCGGGATTGCATATTTCCCGAATTTTCGTTCCAGATTATAAAGAAAATTATTCATTGTTAAACCTCTGCGTTTTTAAATATTGATGTAAATACCTCTGTCATTGAGTCGATATCATAGGGCTTTCTGATAACACCTGTGACAATCTTCTCCTCAAGATATTCTTCAAGATCTTCGGTCTCACCGGAGGACAGAACAACAATCGGGATAAGAGCTTTCCCGTCATTATTGAGAGTCCTTATCTTAACGGCATCCTCAAGATCTCTGCCTTCGTTTATGTCCGTATCGATTATGACCGCATCAAAATACCCTTCCGGAGCGGCATTTAATTTATCATAGGCTTCTTTGCCACTGGTTGCAACCTGAATTTCAAAGCCGAACTGCTTTAATATTCTTCCTGTGATCATCTGATTCTGAAGGGTATCCTCAACGATAAGCATGCGCTTACCCCTGAAATGTCTGGAGATGTTTTTGTCTTCTATATGGATCTGACCACTCTCAAACCGGCTCATATTGAGGATATTATTGATGATGCTGCTAAGCTCTCTGCTATAGGAGGATATTTCACCAAGGTATCCCTTGATGGCTGATGCATCCTCGGATTTCCCGGCAAGGTCCACAAGATTGTCCATACTCCTCACGGGATCCCTCATATAGTTGGCCATTTTGTTCACAAATACAAACTTATCCTGATTGGCCTTTTCTATCTCCAACTGAGCTTTTTCCTTCTCGCGAAGTCTCTTTTTATTGAACTTCACATCCCTTATCAGGGCCAAAACAATCAGAACGGCAATGATAAAAGTTGTCAATATGAACACCCAGGAGTACTGATCGTAAAAATCCTTAAAGGTATATACATTCATCTGCTCCGAATATCTGAATGCCATGTTCTGGGCATAGTCATCTCCCATAACACTTATTCCGCGGTTGAGAAGCTTTAACAATCCGCTGTCTCCGATCTTAACTCCAAAGCAGGTGTCATCCTCATAGGGAAGCTGCATGAAGGAAAGATCTTCATAATCATCCTGCCGAAGGAATGAATTGGTCCTTAGTCCGCTTAATGTTGTATAGGAAACCTCGCCCCTGATAACTGCATTAAGGCAGTCCTCGATGGATCTGTATAATTTGATGCTGGAATCGGGATAGTTATTCTTAATGTAGTAATATTGAATCTTATTGTTCTCATTTACGGCAAAATCCATCGCACCGCCGCCCGGATGGTTCTCCTTATATACAAGGTCCGTAAGCGTGGAGGTAAGGGGATCGGATAAAATAAGTCCGTCTTCCTCGGAATAAAACAGTCCGCCGCCCACAGGAAAGGCCACGTCAATCTTTCCTGCATCAACAGCCGCAACCATGTCGTCATAATTATCGAAACCTTCATATGAAAAAGACATGGTGCTGATGCCAAGATCCTTGAACATCTGAGGAAATACCTCGGAAACCATACCTATAGCAGACCCATCCTTATCTGTAGCGCTGAAAGGCAGATAATTATTCAGGTACCCGATATTGATCTGACCGTTATTGGTCAGCCACTCATGCTCTGCACTTGTTAAAGCACGGCTTGAAAGAGATGTGGTGTAATATTTGTTACGTAAAAAGCTAAGATAATCGGGATTATCGGAAAAGAGCTGATCCTGTCCCGCATTCAGATCATCAAGAAGATCAGTTCTTTCCTTATTAACACAAAGATAATAATCGGATTGTCCGAAGGAATAAAGAACCTGCGCGTGATGCCTGTCGTATATTCCGTCAATCTCTGCCGCCATTACATCGATATCTTTTTTGTCAAAGGCAGAAAGAAGGTTCTCATAGTCGTTGTAAGTAACTACATTGCAGATGATTTCCCGCTCTTCAAGAAAACCATTCAGGACTTCAACTATAGCAGAATCCAGAACTCCGATTGTCTTTCCCTGCAGAGTGTTAACATCTCCCGTAATGGAGGCGTCCATCTCATGCTTAACTATACCGTATCTTTCGGAACCCATGGCCCTGTCAGGATAAAGAATAATACCTTCCCTTTCAGGTGTATAGGCAAGCCCGGCAACCAGGTCCACCTCGCCATTAAGAAGCATCTTATAGATAGTCACAAAATCGCCGTATACATACTCATAGTCCCAGCCTGTATACTCGGAAATCTTACGATAGTACTCGTAGGCATAACCTTTCTTGACAGCACCGTCAGAAGCTCCGTCCTCAAAAACTTCATTTTGATAGTAACCTACTCTTACAGGTTTGGGATCATTGGTTGAAGATGCCTTTACTGAAACAGGATAAAGACATAGCAATAGAAATATTCCGATCAGACAAATGGCAGTAAAATTTTTAACTTTTTTAAACATCAGAATTTCCCCTTGTTGTTATCAACAACTATCATAACATATTTGAACTTTTCTGCAATTTCTCTTCGTTGATTTTTAAAACGAGGTGCATTATAATCTTATAGATTGTCATTTTTTAGCACTTTATCGAGGTATTGCAATGATTTCTAAAGATTACACATTAGGTATTGATATCGGTTCCACTACTGTTAAGATCGCAGTTCTTGACAGTGGCAGGAATATTGTCTTTTCGGATTACAAAAGACATTTCGCCAACATCCAGGAGACTCTGGCAGAGCTACTGACCGAAGCCAAAGATTCTGTCGGCAATGTCACACTTCATCCTATCATAACCGGATCCGGCGGACTTACCCTTGCCAAGCACCTTGGAGTTCCATTTGTACAGGAAGTGGTAGCCGTATCAACATCTTTAAAAGAGCTTGCTCCCAAGACCGACGTAGCAATTGAGCTTGGCGGTGAAGATGCCAAGATCATCTACTTTGAGGGCGGCAATGTTGAACAGCGTATGAACGGAATCTGTGCCGGAGGTACAGGATCATTTATTGACCAGATGGCTTCTCTTCTTCAGACAGATGCCACAGGTCTTAATGAGTATGCAAGAAATTACAATTCACTTTATACCATAGCAGCCCGCTGCGGCGTATTTGCAAAGTCTGATATCCAGCCCCTTATTAATGAAGGAGCAACAAAGGAAGACCTTTCCGCTTCCATTTTCCAGGCTGTTGTAAATCAGACAATTTCAGGACTTGCCTGCGGTAAGCCCATCCGCGGGCACGTTGCTTTCCTTGGCGGACCTCTTCATTTCCTTGACCAGCTCAAGGCAGCTTTTGTAAGAACCTTAAGCCTTGATGAAGAGCACACCATCGATCTTGATAATTCACATCTTTTTGCTGCCATCGGTTCAGCCATGAATGCTGAAGAAGACACCTTCTATTCCATGGATGAGATGGTAGATAAGCTTTCCGGCAAGATTGTCATGGAGGCTGAAGTTTCAAGGCTTGATCCCCTCTTTACATCAGAGGAGGATTACAAGGCTTTCAAGTCAAGACAGGACAACTATCGTGTTAAGACAAGAAAGCTTGACGACTATGTAGGAAATGCTTTCCTTGGAATCGATGCGGGCTCCACCACAACAAAGTGTGCACTTATAAGTGAAGACGGAGATCTTCTCTACTCCTTCTATTCAAGCAACAACGGAAGCCCTCTTAAGACTGCCATTTCCTCAATTCAGGAGATCTACAAACTGATGCCCGAGGGAGTTCACATCTCGCGCTCCTGCTCCACAGGTTACGGCGAGGCTCTTCTTAAGTCAGCGCTTCTTCTTGATGACGGAGAGGTTGAAACCATCGCCCACTATAATGCCGCTGCCTTTTTTGACCCTAAGGTAGACTGTATTCTTGATATCGGTGGACAGGATATGAAATGCATCCATATCAAGAACAGCTCCGTTGATTCCGTTCAGCTCAACGAGGCTTGCTCCTCAGGCTGCGGATCCTTTATCGAGACCTTTGCCAAGTCCCTTGATTACAGTGTTCAGGACTTTGCCAAGGTAGCTCTTTTTGCAAAATCACCGGTGGATCTTGGAACAAGATGTACCGTATTCATGAATTCAAGAGTTAAGCAGGCCCAGAAGGAAGGCGCAGATGTTGCCGATATTTCCTCCGGCCTTGCATATTCAGTTATTAAAAACGCTCTGTTTAAAGTTATCAAGGTTTCAGATGCCAAGGATCTTGGAGAGCACATCGTTGTTCAGGGAGGAACCTTCTATAATGATGCCGTTCTTCGCGCCTTTGAGAAGATCTCCGGAGCTGAGGCAATAAGACCTGATATCGCTGGTATTATGGGTGCTTTCGGTGCTGCCCTCATTGCCCGTGAGCGTTTCTTTGAGACCGAAGGCTACAAGACCACAATGCTTTCCATCGACCAGATCAATAACCTTCAGTACTCCACCAGCATGACAACCTGTCAGGGATGTACAAACCACTGCCGTCTTACAATCAACAAGTTTACCGGCGGACGTCAGCACATCTCAGGAAACCGCTGCGAGCGCGGAATCGGCAAGGTTAAGAACGCCGATAACATTCCTAACCTCTATGATTACAAGTATAAGAGGCTCTTTGGCTATAAGCCTCTTGAAGATATTGATGCCAAAAGAGGCAGCGTTGGAATCCCCAGGGTTCTTAATTTCTACGAGAACTATCCCTTCTGGTTCACCTTCTTTACAAAGCTTGGATTCAAGGTTGTTCTTTCACCAAGATCAACACACCAGATCTATGAGCTTGGTATTGAATCCATTCCCAGTGAGTCAGAGTGTTATCCCGCAAAGCTCTCTCACGGTCATGTGGAATGGCTCATAAGGAACAAGGTTGATTTCATCTTCTATCCCGGTCTTTTCTATGAGCGCGAGGAAGTTGAGGGAGCCACAAACCATTACAACTGCCCCATTGTTACTTCCTATTCAGAAAACATCAAGAACAATGTGGAAGCCATAACCGGCGGCCAGATGAAGCTTCGTAACCCCTTCATGGCCTTTAC
Source organism: Butyrivibrio sp. FCS014 (assembly GCF_000526935.1). Taxonomy (GTDB): domain Bacteria; phylum Bacillota; class Clostridia; order Lachnospirales; family Lachnospiraceae; genus Butyrivibrio. Next base: position 548,331 of record NZ_JAHA01000003.1, read on the forward strand.
GAACCTTTCTACCGTTACGGAAGCTCTGGTAAAAGAGTTTTCCGAGATCCCTGCTGAGGAGATCATTGCCGCAGCAAAGGATGGCTGGGATGAAATGGCAGCCGCAAGAAAAGATATCCAGATCAAGGGCGAAGAGACCCTTAAATGGATGGAAGAAAACGGAAGGCACGGAATTGTTCTTGCAGGACGTCCTTATCATGTGGATCCCGAGATCAACCATGGTATCCCTGATATGATCTGCTCCTACGGCGTTGCGGTTCTGACAGAGGACAGCATCTCACACCTTGGAAAACCCGAAAGACCTCTTATCGTCTCCGATCAGTGGATGTATCATTCAAGACTTTATGCTGCAGCCAGCTACGTAAGAGAAAGAGACGATCTTGACCTTATCCAGCTCAACTCCTTCGGATGCGGCCTGGATGCAGTTACAACAGATCAGGTAAATGATATCCTTTCAGGCTCTGATAAGATCTATACCTGTCTTAAGATCGATGAGGTAAACAGCCTTGGAAGTGCAAGGATCAGAGTAAGATCTCTTCTTGCAGCGATTCGTGTTAGAAAGCAAAAGAATCAGCAAAGAACCATCAGATCAACTGCCAATAACAGAGTACTTTTCACTGAGGAAATGAGAAAGAATTACACTCTCCTTTGTCCTCAGATGTCGCCCATACATTTCGATATCCTGGAACCTGCCTTTGCTGCCTGCGGCTACAACTTTGTGGTAATGCAGAATGACAACAGGCACGCCATTGATATGGGACTAAAATATGTAAATAATGATGCCTGCTATCCTTCCCTTTGGGTTGTCGGCCAGATCATGGACGAGCTCCATTCCGGCAAATATGACCTTAACAGGACCGCAGTTATCATGTCACAGACAGGAGGCGGCTGCAGAGCCACCAACTATGTGGGCTTTATCAGAAGAGCCTTAAAGAAAGCAGGCATGGAGCAAATTCCGGTTGTATCACTGAACCTTTCCAAGCTTGAGGCTAATCCCGGATTTCACATCAACCTGGAAATGCTTCAAAGAGCTGCTTACGGTGCCATCTTCGGTGACATATTTATGAGATGTGTTTACAGAATGCGTCCTTACGAGAAGATTCCGGGATCAGTAAATGCATGCCACGAGAAATGGAAGGAAGTCTGCAAGGAATTTGTAACCGCTAAGCACATGAGCTTTGGTAAGTTCCAGAAGATCTGCCGTGACATCATTGAAGATTTCGACAGAATTGAGCTTACGGATATTGTTAAGCCCCGTGTTGGAGTTGTAGGTGAGATCCTTGTTAAGTTCGCTCCCGCCGCCAACAACCATCTTGTAGAACTTCTTGAGGCTGAAGGCGCAGAGGCTGTTGTTCCCGATCTTATCGACTTCATGCTCTATTGCTTCTACAATCAGATCTATAAGGCAAAAGAGCTTGGAACCTCCAAGAAGACAGCTGCTTTAATGCGAGTTGCCATCTGGGCTATAGAGAAGCTTAGAAGCGGTGCTGCCAAAGCCTTTGAAAAGAGTAAACATTTCGATCCACCCACAAGCATCTACAAGCTTGTTGAATATGCTAAGCCCATCGTATCAATCGGTAATCAGACCGGTGAGGGATGGTTCCTTACAGGTGAAATGGTTGAGCTTATCATGGAAGGTGCCAACAACATCGTTTGTACACAGCCCTTCGGATGTCTTCCCAACCACGTTGTGGGTAAAGGTGTTATCAAGCAGATGCGCCATATGTATCCCGGCTGCAATATCGTAGCCATCGACTATGATCCCGGCGCTTCCGAGGTTAACCAGCTTAACCGTATCAAGCTGATGCTCTCTACCGCTCAGAAAAAGGTAAGAGAAGAAAATAACGCCGAAGAAAGAAAGGCAGATGCCAGCTAAAGCAAACTTCCGGATTTAACAGGAAGGCATAAAAAAGACCCGCAGCGACAATGCTGCGGGTTTTATGATTCATATCAGTTTATTTAAGTTTAGCGTTAAGTCTCTCAATCGCATCCTCATGGCGCTGGATAGCATAGATTGCTGATTTGATCTTGAGCTCAACAGCCATCTTCTTTTCATGGATCTCATTGGACTTTGCATAGTAATCCAGAATGCTGTCATCTTCAACTTCCAGGAATTTGTCTGCAATACATCCCGGAAGAACAAACTTCTTAACAACATCGGAGAACTTAACCTCTATGTATTTGCCGTCCTGCTTGCTGATGACGCCCTCACCGAACTTCTTGTGAGATACCTTCATCTTAAGGGCAGACTTCTCGCCAAGAGCAGCCTCTTCTTTTTCAAGGCCCTTAAGCTCCTCCTCAAGACGAACCTGTTCTGCCTGAAGCTCTTCAATCTTTTTAGCGTTCTCGTCAAGCATTTCCTTGGTCTTTTTCGTAGGTTTTTTCTTAAGATCAGAGTTCTTTACTTCAACGTCATCGTTTTCAATATTAAGAGGCATAGGGGTTTCTCCTTTTTGAAAATTAACGACTTAACATATATATTTTAACTTATTAAAATGAAAATTACAACTCTGTTGTAGCTCCCCCTTTAAGCTCCACGGACTTCTTATCCACTTCCAGCCATACACTTTTTGCGTTTGGATTGTAGGCGAAATCCCCGTCAACAGAGACTTGCACGCGACTTACATCGTCAAGGTAATCAACGATCTCAATATTGGTGGCGTACCATATATCCGATTTGTTTCCAATCTTTTTAGAAAATTTTTCGATTATATTCCAGTTATCATCCCGGTCAAATTCATAGCTGTGTCCCCATACATAGAGCATATAAAGATACTGGGTTTTATGGAATTTAATGAACTCCTTGTAGATATCCTCGAAGGCCTCATCACCATGCCTGCAGGTTGGATTCCAGCGAAGGTAATCAGAAGGAAGATCAAAAGAGTGTGTGGCATTGACGGTTCTTGCATGTCTGATGCCGCAGGCCTTAAGAGCATCCACAACCTCATCGGAAAAAGAACCGTTTGGGTAAGCAAGGCCTCTTACGGTATAGCCCATAACCTCTTCCAGTGCTCTTCTGTCCTCAATAACCTGTCTTACTATCTGCTCCTTGGGGCATCTTGCTATAGTTGGATGGGTTACGCTGTGACAGGCAACCTCGTGTCCTGCATAGAGCTTTTTATACTCCGAAAGAGGGATTCTCTCATCGTAGTCATGTTTAAAAGTCTCTTTTTCCAGCCCTGAATTGACATTGAAGGTTCCCTTTATTCCATACTCATTAAACAGCTCCACAAGTCTTCTGTCGGGTATTTTGCCGTCATCGTAACTTGTGGTCAGTACCTTATGTTTTCCTTCGGGAAAACAGGTATAGATCTTGCGGAGTTTCTTAGATTTGGCCATAGCTGTCTCCTTTTGTTACTGCACTATTTTCTGAGTAAGATCCTTTCTTGCAAGAGTTCTCTTTTCCTCATCCAGGATCTGTCCCCATTTATAAGGCGTGTTCTGGTATACATAATAGTTAAGCCAGTTTGAATACAGGTTATTGGCGTGGCTTCTCCATACCAGATCAGGCTTATTGTCAGGATTATTCTCGGGATAATAGTTAATGGGCATATCGATGCGAAGTCCCTTTGACAGATCCCTTCTGTATTCGCTATCAAGTGTAAGTCTGTCGTATTCCGCGTGTCCCATTACAAAGATCTGGCTTCCGGACTTGTTCATGCAAAGGAAGATTCCGGCTATCTTGGATTCAGCCAAAACCACCAGGTCTTCGCACTCATGTATCTTCTCGGAAGGAGTCTCGGTGTGTCTTGAATGAGGCATCATGAAAATGTCATCAAACCCGCGGACAAGAGGCACCTTTCTGTTCATCACCCTGTGCTGATATATTCCGAATCTCTTGGTCTCCAGAGGCTCTTTATCTATTCCGTAGTGGTAATAAATACCGGCCTGAGCACCCCAACAGATATGAAATGTTGAGGTTACATTTACCTTGGACCACTCAAATACCCTGCAGAGCTCATCCCAATAGTCAACCTCCTCAAAGGGAAGCTGTTCAACCGGTGCTCCGGTTATGATAAGGCCATCGTAAGTATTGTCCTTGAGCTCATCAAAGGTGTGATAAAACCTGTTCAGATGGTTCGGCGATGTATTTGCATGATGATGGGTACTCATCTGCATGAAGGAAACATCAATCTGCAGCGGAGTATTGGACAGTGAGCGAAGAAGCTGAAGCTCCGTATCCTCTTTAAGGGGCATAAGATTTAAGATACAGATCTGAAGGGATCTGATATCCTGATGCATCGCCCTGTTTTCATCCACAACGAATATATTCTCTTTTTCAAGTATGTCCCTTACGGGAAGGTCATTCTTTACTTTGATCGGCATTTTAGTATCTCCCCTCAGCTGTTTATCATATTAAGAAAGTCTGCTTCATCGATGATCCTGATCCCAAGTTCCTGGGCTTTTGTCAGCTTGCTTCCCGCAGCTTCTCCCGCCAGCACCATTGATGTCTTCTTGGATACGCTTCCCGAAGCTTTACCGCCGTTCTTAACTATAAGTTCCTCTGCCTCTTTTCTTCCAAGAGTAGGTAAAGTTCCCGTTACTACGACGGTCATTCCCGAAAGCTTATCGGATGCATCAGCATCTTTTACCGCTTTCATGTTAAGCCCCAGTTCCTGCATGACGCCAAGGATCTTAAGATTATTTTCATCATGGAAAAACTCGTAAAGATCACCGGCTGTGGTCTCTCCTATATCGGGAATCTGCAAAAATCCATCCCTGGTAACCTTCGTAAGATCCATCATATCGTCAAAATGCTTCATGATCTCACGGGCTGTGGACTTTCCGACATTTCTTATGGCAAGTCCTGTAAGGAGTCTTACAGGGTCGTTGGACTTGGACTTCTCAATCTCCCCAAGAAGCTTGTCCGTATTCTTTTCCTTGCCGATGATACCTTTTTCTATCAGTTCATCTCTGTGATCCCTAAGATGATAGATATCAGCGTAATTTGAAAGATACCCTTCTTTTACCAATGCTTCTACAAGTGTATCACCAAGTCCCATGATATTCATTGCATCTCTTGAAGTAAAGTATGCAATTGTTCTCACAACCTGCGCAGGACAGGTGGGATTGATGCATCTGATATCAGCCGTATCTTCCTCCCGTACAAGATGGCCTCCGCAAACCGGACACTTGTCAGGAGCCTTGTAGATCATCTCAGGTTCTTTTACGCATCCGTTGAGCTTCGGGATGATCTCTCCGCTCTTAAACAGCTTATACTCTCCGCCTATACCAATCTTCATTTCATTGATATAGTCCTGGTTGTGAAGAGTTGCCCTGGAAACACTGGTTCCGCAGAGTCTTGCGGGTTTCCCGGTCTCTCTGTCATGGAAGCTTCCGGTAAACGTAAGTTTTCCTGTTCTTCCCACATCCACCATGATCTCATCCATTACAACGATTCGTTCCTCAGGGGGATACTTGTAAGCTATATGTCCGCTGGAATATTTGCTGCCTGCAGGGAAATCATCTCTCCAGGCTGTATTGTCAACCTTAATGACTGCTCCGTCCAGGTCAAACTCAAGGTCCTGCCTCATGTTTCCTATATCTTCTATGGTCTTAAGGACTTCTGCGGCATCCCTGCACTGTCTGTGAAATACAGTTGCAACACCGGCTTTTTCAAGGATATCCATTCCTTTGCAATGCTCTGCCTTGATCTCATCCGGTCCGTCCTGAACATTAAAGACAAACATCTTAAGGCCGCGCTTTCTTGTGATCTCGGGATCCAGCTGGCGCAAAGTACCGGCAGCCAGGTTTCTGGGATTAGCCGCAAGCTTTTTTCCCAATTTCTCCTGCTCTTCGTTAAAGCTCTCAAAGGCTTCGTGGGACATGTAAACTTCACCTCGAAGCTCGAGACTCTCGTAGGGAAGATCAAGAACCTGCTTCACATCCGGGATAACAAGGGCATTTGCGGTCACATCCTCGCCGATAAGGCCGTCACCTCTGGTCTCCGCAAGGGTAAGATGAAGTTTCCCATCCTCCTGTCTTTGATATCTTAAGGACATGGAAAGTCCGTCGATCTTCTGCTCAACGGAAAAAAGCGCATCGGGATGCCTTTCATGGACCTTGTTGATCCAGTCGGTAACATCCTCCGTGTTAAAAACATCTTCAATTGAAAGCATGGGAACATTGTGAGTGACCTTGACTCCGGCCTCTCTTTTGGCGACTCCCCCCACGATGCGGCTTGGTGAATCCGCTGTAACAAGATCGGGATTCTCCTTCTCAATAACCTTAAGTCTTTGCATTAACTGATCGTATTCATAATCGGAAATCTCAGGCTCGTCCTGGTTGTAATACAGATCCATGTGATGCCTGATCTCCTTGCACAGACTTTCATACTCTTTTCTGATCTCTTCAGATGCCATTATATCAAAATCCCCCAAATCATCTGTTTTTAAGCCCTGTTTCTTCAAAGAGCATATTTATCTGCTCTTCGTTTAAACGGACGAAACTGCCCGGTTTAAGGTTCAAATCCGACAGCTTTATGGACATGACCCTTATTCTTTTTAAAGTTATGACCTTATAGCCAAGGCTGTCGCACATTCGCCTTATCTGTCTGTTAAGCCCCTGGGTCAGTACTATGTCAAAAGATCTGTCGCCGGTCCTTTTCACAGTGCAGGGCCGTGTAGTTCTGTCAAGCTCCTTAAGATACAGTCCCCCGGACATTTTGCGGATAAACTCATCATCTATATCCTTGTCCACAGTGACCCGGTACTCTTTCTCATGACCTTTGGAGCCCTTCATCATGGCCTGGATAAGGTCTCCGTCATCGGTCATTATAAGAAGCCCTTCCGAGTCCTTATCAAGCCTTCCGGCGTAGGTAACACGCTCATCGAGCCCAAGATCTTCTATGACAGTTCTTTTTGCATGTACATCCCTTTCGGTACAGACTACACCAACAGGCTTGTAATAAGCAATATATTCATGCTGCTTTTTTGGCGATATCTCTTTTCCGTCAAGGCATACTATGTCGCTGTCAAGAACGTCCAGCCCCATGGCGGGAGCTTCACCATTTACCGTGATGCGTCCGCTTTCTATTAACTTGTCGGCTTCCCTCCTGGAGCATACACCGCAGGAGGCTATATATTTATTCAGTCTCATTTTTCCTGTTTATCTTTATGCCGGTTCGCATTTATTTCTGCCTGTCTCATACTAAAAAAGGAACGGCCTTGTCTCATGCCGTTCCTATATATGACCTTCCTCACCTGTTAGAGAGCTGCAAGAGCTTCGATGGCGTTGTCCTTGATGATACAGTCGAAGCTTTCAGTGATATGGGCGATTACATGTGGGTTACTGGCCTGAAAATGTCCGAATTCATATGCCATTGTAAACAATGCAGCAAAGAGTTTGGGATCTTCGTTCTCTCTCTTAAGATCCAGATAATACAGTCCGTCAGCTTCATTCTTGTAAAGGCAGCTTTTGATCTTCAGGAATTTGGGAGCCTTATTGCAGAAAGCCATAACTGTCTGCAGATCGCCAAAGGAAAAGACATACTCATGGAACTTAAGTCTCTCCTGGTCCCTCTTCTTCCTGTTGTCATCCAAAGAGCGCTTCTTGGATGCGCCTGTGGAGATCTTACCTGCTTTTCTTGCTGCGCTTTCCAAAGCTTCATTGTTATTAGCGGAAGGCTTGCCGTCTTTGCCTTTGCGGTTCTTATTAAGTCCGCTATCCTCAAGAATATCTCCAACCGTGTCGGATATCTTCTCATTGATGCTCTTCAAATACTCATGGAGCCTGTTGATACGTTCCTCATCAACCGACTCTCCGATATCCTCAAGTACCTTCTTGGGAATCTTGATTCCGGCCTTCTCTGTGAGGTTCTTAAGAATCTCTCCGAATGAAGCTCCGGCATTCTCAGAAAGTGTAAGAGAAATGGAATGATCAGGAAGTACGGTGATCTGCATCGGCATAAATGCACCGGTGGGCTTGTAATCAACCTCTTCCTCGGCCTTCTTCATCACATCGTGAAGAAAATCCATTGCCTCTTTTTTCTTTTCAAATAGATCCTCTAATTTAATACCCTGTTCAAACATGTCATCTTCAGTAATGATGCATGTTACAGTGTCTTTATTAATACGTCTGAATTCCATGTTTATCCCTTTTATAAGTCCGAAAACAACCTGTTTAGATATTTTACCATAACTAACAGATACGTGGAAGTCCTTCTCCGTACATAAGACCAACCACTCTTTTGCCGCCGATGTCAGTCAGTACTGACACATTAGTATTATCGGCATTATTCTCCTTCTTCTTGACACTGCCGATAATTGCAGCATTTTCGCCGTATTTGGAGCTTCTGATGGCTAAAAGTGCCTTATCTGCGTCATCTTTCGGTACTGACAGCACCATTTTTCCTTCATTTCCCATATAGATGGGGTCAAGTCCAAGGATACCGCAAAAATCCTTCACCGCATTGGATACGGGGATATCAGATTCCACAAGTTCTATCTCGCAGCCCGAAGCAGCACCGAACTCATTGAGCACGGTTCCAAGACCACCTCTTGTTACGTCTCTCATGGCGTGAACTCTTACACCTTCCTTGTAGAGATTTGAAACCATCTCATTAAGAGGCGCGTTATCTGAAACTATACTAGTCTCAATCCCCATTCTTGTGCCAAGAATGGCCGCATGGTGATCCCCGAGATTTCCCGAAACTATGATAACATCACCGTCTTCAAGCTTTGAAGGTCCGGGAGTAACAAGGTCCTCCGGTATAAAACCAACTCCTGATGTATTTATGATAAGTCCGGGCTCACCGCCCTTATTCTCGATAACTTTGGTGTCTCCGGTAACCACCTTAACACCAGCTTCCTCTGCCGTCTTTGCCATTGATGCAATGACCTTATCCAGAATATCGATATCAAGGCCTTCCTCGAGTATGCAGCCACAGGTTATATACATGGGCTTTGCGCCGCTCATAAGAAGATCATTGACTGTTCCGCAAACCGACAGCCTTCCGATATCTCCTCCGGGGAAAAGAACCGGTGTCACCACGAAACTGTCTGTGGTAAAGGCAATTCTTCCGGCTCCCGGCAGAACTGCCGAGTCTTCAAGTTTTGAGAGATACTCGTTATGAAAATGTTTGGAAAAAACCTGCTCTATAAGCCTGGAAGTGGATTCTCCGCCGCTTCCGTGAGCCATTGTAATCTTCATCTATATTACCTTCTTCCGGAAATAAAGTAGTTGTAGCAGCTGCCTTCAGTGGAAACCATGCAGGCGCCGTGGGCATTGTCGGGAGTGCAGCTCTTTCCGAACAGTGGGCACTGATTAGGCTGTAATTTGCCAACCAGAACCTTGTCACAGCAGCACCCTGCAGGCATGTGATCCTCGTCAAGTCCAATGCTTCCGGCATCGAAATCTCTGTACTCTTTTCTAAGTACCATTCCCGAGCCCGGTATCTTACCCATGCCGCGCCATGAGGCGTCAGAAACCTCAAAGTATTTATCCACCAGCTCTTTTGCCTTGATATTTCCCTCTTCTGTTACTACATTCTTATAGAGGTTTTTATAGCCGGATGTTCCTTTCAGTTTAACAAGGGAGTAGATTGTAAAAATCAGCTCTTTTCCCTCAAATCCTGATACTACAAAGGGAATCTGCAGCTCGTTGGCAAGGTCTTTGAAAAGGGCTCCTCCGGTAACTGCGCTAACATGTCCCGGTGCAATAAAGCCGTCTATTCCGCCTCCGTTTGCCATAACCCATCTGATAACCTCAGGCATGGTTTTAAGTGAGGTCAGAAGCTTCAGATTTTTAATGCCTTCCTTTATGGCCTCCTCTACAAGAAGCGCGTATACGGGAGTTGTTGTCTCAAAGCCGATAGCCGCAAAAACATACTGTGTATCAGGATCTTCCTTGGCAAGCGCAACGGATTCCATGGGTGAGTATACCATCTTAACCGAGGCGCCCTCAGCCTTGGCATCCGCCAGTGACATTTTAGAACCCTTAACCCTTATAAGATCTCCAAATGTAAGTACCGTTGTCCCAGGCAAAAGAGACAGCTCAACAAGCCTGTCTATCACAGCCGTGACTGTTACGCAAACAGGACATCCGGGGCCGGAAATAAGTTTGATCTTTGGAGAAAGCATCGAAGGAATGCCGTTTTCAGAGATGGCTGCTGTATGGGTACCGCAGACCTCCATAAGCCTTACTTCCTCGCCGTCATATTCTTTTAGTTCTTTTACTATATCTTTCAGATCTGTAACACTCATTATCAGCCAAGATCCTCAATCTCTCTGAAAAGTTCTTCAATTTCATTGGCCATATCTTCATCCATGGTCTGAATGATACAACCTGCATGAACAAGAACTCTGTCTCCTATTTTTACATTGACAAGGCCTGCCTGGGCCTTTACTATATTGCCGCTAAAATCTACGCTGGCTTCTGTTCCTTCAAGCCCTATGACTTTTCCGGGTATTGCTACACACATATCAATTCTCCCTGGTGTTCATTTCATTTCTGAATCCTGATTCGTTTGTCTTTAAAAGACCGTAATATGCCTGTCCCAAAGAAATACCGCCATCTCCCAGAGGGACCAACTGATTCCAGTAAGCCTCTAAGCCCTCATCTCTAAGAACATCAATGGATTTCTCTAAAATAATCCTGTTATTAAAGCATCCTCCCGAAAGGCATACTTTGTGAATACCGGTAACATCTTTCATTCTCCTGCATCCAATCCGTATCATATCTAATACAGTTCTGTGAAATCGGTATGCCAATTTCGAAATCGAATACCGGCCGGTTTTTCTTAATGTGAATAAAGTTGAAAATACATTGACAGAATCAACTTCAAAGGAATCCTTATCGTAATAGAGTTCCGTTCCCAATCCATCATCACCTTCAAAATCAATGTTATTCTCTCTTATATACTTAGCGGCTTCCTGCTCCAGCATAATTGCACACTTACCTTCATAATCGTTGTAATTCGCTATTCCCAAAAGGGCGCAGGCAGCATCAAACAGCCTTCCCATACTGGAAGTTTCGAAGGTATTTATGTCATTATCAAGAGCTGAGTTTATAAGTTCCATTTCCGCTACTGTCTCGCCCTTAAGCGGGATAGCTGCATCTTCCCTGGAAATATAGCCTCTTTTTACACACTCATGAATATAACATCTTGCAACGGATTTTGCATCCTTGGATGCCTTATCTCCTCCAACAAGCTTAATATACTCCAGATGCCCAAGTCTCTTAGTTTTGGTGCCATCACAATAGATAAATTCACCGCCCCATATATTTCCATCGGTTCCATATCCTGTTCCGTCAAAAGAAACGCCAAGAGTTCTTAACAAACCTTTCTCAGCCATAACGGAATAAATATGAGCAAAATGATGCTGTAATCCGATAAAAGGAATGTTCTCATTTTCACTTTTTCTTTTCCCGTAGGAAGTGGAATGATAACCGGGATGAAGGTCTCCAACTATAACAGTTGGCTTTTTTAAAAACACCTTCTCAAAATAATCTATTGTCTGTTTATATAGCCGGAATGTCTCTTCATTTTCAAGATCACCGATGTGTTGTGACAACATCGTCTTGTTACCGCAGGCTATTGCGGGACAAGCCTTAAGATCCCCGCCAAGAGCCAGAATAGTATCTATACTGAGATCGATCAGCTTTTTTATATAAGGGTCAAGGTTGTCAGGATCTATGAGTTCCTCTTTTACCCGGGGATAGAATGTTTGAATGGGCAGCGGGAAATAACCTCTTGATCTTCTGATAAACTGATCACATGGCGAATCTTGATATCTCTCAATAACAAATAAAACAGAATCATCCTGAGGTATCTTTATCTGCCTGTTATAGTAATAATGCCCATCCAAAAGGTGCTGAAACTTCTCGGCAAACTCATCATCATCAATTATTATGGGGGAATCTGATATATTGCAGCTAGTAACGATCAAAGGCCCTGTTAAATCAAGAAGTAATCTGTGTGCTCCCGAAGACGGGAGGAAAGCGCCTATATAATCGCTGTTCTTGACAACAGCCTCCGGAAATTCTCTTATTTTTTTAAGAAGAACAATAGGTCTTGCCGAAGACTCAAGAACTGACTTTTCAGAAGAATTTACATCTGCATCTTCCTCGATATCATAAATGGTGGGATACATTATGGCAAAGGGTTTATTCTCTCTTCCCTTAATCTTCCTAAGTCTTTCTGCAGCTTCCTCTGTAGGCTTACATATTATCTGATATCCGGAGACACCTTTAAAACCGATAATCCCACCGCCGTTAACAACTTCAGCAGCTTTTTTGATACCTTCATCATACTCGTATTCAATATATGTATTATCCTCTGTTCTTTGAACAAATCCCCATTTGGGACCGCAATCACAGCAGGAAATTGTCTGTGCATACCACCTTCTCCCCTTGGTATATTCACGTTTGCACTCAGGGCACAGGGCAAAATCCTTCATGGTGGTATTTTCCCTGTCATAGGGAAGTCTGTTTAAAATACTTATCCTCGGGCCGCAGACAGCGCAGCTTATAAGCGGATGCCTGTATCTGCGGTTGTTTTTATCCAGCATTTCCTTCATACAATAATTGCAGATGCCTATGTCCGGAAGAAAAACAGGTATGTCTCCGACCATGTCCATAGTACTGCTTTCAACAATCTCCACGCCATTGAAGGAGGAAAGTTCTGAAGGGTCCTCGGGAACATCATAAAAGTTTATAGACAAAATAAAAGCTCCCTCAGGCTTATCACAATTTAAATGATGAATAAACAGAAGAATATCTTCATCCTTGCCGGTAACTTTTATCTCAACAGCTGCGCCAATATTTTTAACGTAGCCTGTAAGTCCGTATTTAGTTCCCACTTCTGCAATAAAGGGGCGATAACCAACTCCTTGTACCGCCCCTTTAACCATAATCTTCTTTACCATTATTTACTGCTCTTTTTTCTCTTCCGGCTTAGCCTGAGGTTGAGGTGTAGCAGGTGCTGCCTGTGCTGCAGGATTTGCTGCCGGTGCCTGTGCTGCGGGGGCTGTGCCCTGAGCCTGTGCTGCCTTGGCTGCTGCAGCGGCTGCCGCACGCTCCTTGGCTGCCTTCATAAGTGCTTCCTGGGCTGCAATAGCCTTTTCTGACTGTTTAAAAGTCTTGGTAACCTTCTCAGAACCAGGCTCCTGGAACCTGAGTCCCATTGAAAGTGATTTCTTGGGACAGTTATCAACGCAGCATCTGCACTGAATACAGCTCATAGGTCTTATTGACCAGGTCTTCTCATTCTTGTCCACGGTAATAGCATGAGTGGGACATTTTATTGAGCAAAGACCGCAGAGGATGCAAAGGTCCATATCGTTCTCAACATGGCCTCTTGTTCCTTCGGGATACTCTTTCTCTACCTTTCTTGTCTTGGGCTTTGAAAAGAGATTATGTAAAACTGTTTTATTAAAACTTACAATTGCCATTTCTATCTATCTCCTTCTTATGAAATAAATCGAATCAATTACCAACTGATCATCTCTCAGTGCAGCTGATACATGGATCAATTGTAAGTACAAGGATCGGAACATCAGCAAGATCACAGCCCTTAAGAACTTCAACAAGACCTGACAGGTTTGCAAAAGTAGGGGTGCGGACTCTCATTCTGTCTATGAACTTGGTTCCGTTTGCCTTTACGTAGTAAATAGCTTCACCTCTGGGCTGCTCTATTCTCATTACGTATTCGCCGTTGGGCATGCCCTTAACAGGAACATCAATATCTCCGGCAGGCATCTTATCTATACACTGGCGCATGATATCAAAGGCCTGGAAGATTTCCTTGATACGGCACTCTGTACGGGCGTAGGAATCACCTTCAGTAGAAATGATAGGTTCAAAATCAACATCGCCGTATGCGCAGTAGCCGGTTGTTCTGATATCTCTGACAATTCCGCTGGCTCTGAGGAAAGGACCTGCACATCCGAGAGCATCTGCCTGCTCTGCTGTAAGAATACCAACTCCGCGAAGTCTTGTCTGAACGGCAGCATCGTTAAGGAAAGGCTTTGAAATGGTCTTAAGATCCTCTTCCATCTTGTTGATCCTCTGATAGAAATCCTTAAGCATTTCATCGCTTACATTACGTCTGATTCCGCCTACCTTCATTACGGAAAAGATAACGCGGCCTCCGGTAGATGCTTCAAACATATCCAGAGCTTCTTCTCTAAGTCTCCAGCATTCCATATAAAGAGACTCAAATCCAAAAGCGTCGGCAAGAAGACCGAGCCAGAGAAGATGTGAATGAACTCTTGAAAGCTCTGACCAGAATGTTCTTAAATACTGAGCTCTTGAAGGCACCTCAATATCCATAATGTGCTCAACAGCCTCAGCATAGCCAAGTCCATGGCCAAGTGAGCAGATACCGCAGATACGCTCTGCCACATATACCATTTCGTTGAAATCTTTTTTATCAACCAGCTTCTCAAGTCCTCTGTGAATAAAGCCGATGGAAGGGATTGCTTCCACAACCTTCTCATCCTCCATTACGAGGTCGAGATGTATAGGCTCAGGGAGAACAGGATGCTGGGGTCCAAAAGGGATTACACTTCTATTAGACATTATTTCCTCCGATTATTTAAATGGTGTCTCAATCGCTGTGCGATAGAGCTTGCCTTCAAAGTCAATATTTATCATCTTAATGTTTACGCCAAAAAGATCATGCATCTCATTCTCGTAAATAAATGCGCAGGGATAAATACTGGTGATACTGGAAATCTCCTGATCCTCAGGAAGAGTCATCTTAAGATGCTTCATCTCCAGGTCTTTTCCAAAGGAATAGATAAGCTCATATGCCTCGGGAACTCGGGTTGCGCACTGCTGGATAAGGTGATATCCGGCGAATTTAAGTTTCTGAGACTCGTCGATAATGCTCTCGGGATTAACACTTATAAACTCTGTATTCATTAAGCTTTATCTCCTTTCTCAGAATTTGCTGCGGGCGCAGGTGCTGTCTTGGAAGCCTGTGCTGCAGGTGCTGCTGCGTTTGCTGCAGGTGCTGCTGCATTTGCCGCAGGTGCGGGCTTGGGAGCAGGCTTTGCTGTTGCCTTGATTTTCTCCTCAGCCTGCTGACGAAGAGCCTCTTCAGTGAGGACCTCATCATACTGATCCGTAGGATCATAGTCATCGGCAGTCATATGAACAGCCATCTTGCTGTAATCAACTGCACAGTAACCGGCCTTCATGGACTCTTTGAGTTTCTTTCTCTTCTCTTCAAGGATTCCTACAGCCTTTACGACTCCCTCGATAAGAGCCTCAGGCCTTACGGCGCATCCGGGTACATATACGTCAACGGGAACAACCTTGTCGGCGCCGCCCAGGATGTTGTAACACTCCTTGAAAATTCCACCGTCACATGCGCAGATACCGCAGGCCACAACAACCTTGGGATCAGGCATCATGTTGTAGAGCTGTCTGATTACAGGTGCAGTCTGTGCGTTTACTCCTCCGGTAAGAAGAAGTACGTCAGCATGTTTGGGATTACCGGTATTGATAATACCAAATCTCTCCACATCATACATGGGAGTCATGGTAGCAAGAACTTCTATATCACATCCGTTACAACTGGATCCGTCATAATGTAAGACCCATGGTGATTTTGCAATATTCATCGATCTATATTCCCTTCCTGATTATTATTTAAGTACATTCAGAATCAAAAGATTTGTTCCCGCAAATACAAGGATCACAGCCCAGGAAACCTTGAGCATGGTAATGTATTTAACACGGGGGAATACATTGTCAACAAGGGTTATAAGGAAGAATACGACAGCAATGGCTAAAATAGCCCAGAGTCTGCTGATGGGGTTAGCTGTAATAAAGAACATTCCTACAATACCCATCATAAGAACTGTGTCGTACCACTCTGCTATTTCTACAAAAGCCAGGTTGTTACCGGAAAGGTCTGTTGTAAGTCCCTTAACCATCTCCTGATGCATATGGTGTGATGTACTAAGGTCGAAGGGTGATTTCCTGAGCTTGATGATCAGGATAAACACAAATCCGATAAAGAAACCGGGAAGCTTGATGATCGCAGGCATAGGAGCAACTACAAGATCATTTACCATGAAACTTCCCTGTGCATAGTAGAAACCGATTGCAACAAGCAGGGTCATAGGCTCGTAACACATCATCTGAAGCAGCTCACGCTGCGCACCCATGATACTGTAAGGACCGTTTGTTGAGAAAGCAGCCATTACCATAAGTACTTCTGACATGGACAGAGCGAAAAATACCAGGAGCATATCTCCGCCGGCAAAGAAAAGGCAGCCGGTGAATATGGTCATGATAAGATAACCGGTAACAAACAGAACCTGAATACTGTTAACAACAGTGGTCTGCTTGTTGAGCAGCTTAATCACATCATAGAAGGGCTGAATAATAGGCGGGCCCTGTCTCCCCTGCATACGGGCAGCAAAAAGTCTGTCTGTGCCTGATAACAGTCCTCCAATAAAAGGAGCTAATATTAAATACAAAAGCGCTTTGATTATAAAATTAATTTCCATCAAAAAGCACCTCCAACCACAACAATAAGCATTACTGCTACCAGAATCGCAGATACCCAGATACAAGGCTTCAGAAGCTTATGTTCTCCAAAATAATCAACCATATACCAGTTTGACATATAAAGAGCTCTCTCTTTTCCGAAGGAGTCTATATAGTGTCTGTCATCACCTGCGTTAACACCCGCAACGTAAGACATTGTCATCTTTGAATTCTTACCGATAGAAAGGAATCTTGATCCGATAGGGATCATAAATACCATTGCTACCATTATCATCATGATGATTACATCGCTTCCGCCGATAACATCAGGGATCTTGGTGTAAAATGCCTCATTAAGAATGGGCTGGATCATATGTCCTGACATCCAGGGGAAAGCAAAGCACATGATGATTATAAGTGAAGTAAGCGGGAAGATTGAAACCAGCTCGCTTCTGGGAGTAATATCTTCGAGCTCAAAGGACTGGTGGATTACGGTACAGATCTTGCCAAGCCACTTAGCCCAGTAGAAAAGCGTACTTCCTGAACCAAATACCAGGAAGATAACAAGCCATACGGATCCTGAATCTACAAAGGACTTAAGTGCTGCCCACTTTGAAACAAGCATTCCGAAAGGAGCCATGAACATACCGCAGATACCGATGATCATGATAAATGCAAGTCTGGGAAGCTTGATGATAAGTCCGTGCATATCCTCGATATCACGACTGTGCATGCAGTTCTCAATATCACCAACAGTCTGGAACAGCAGGGACTTTGATACAGCATGGAAAAGAACCAGCATAACAGCAGCCCATACGCCTTCGGTTGTACCGGTTCCGGCACAGGCAGTAATAAGACCCAGGTTCGATATTGTTGAGTAAGCCAGAACTTTCTTTCCGTCACTAACGGTAATAGCAAGAAGAGATGCTGCAAAGAATGTAAATCCACCAATAACAGTAATCATGACGCCTGTAAGAGAATCCTTCATTACAGGTGCCAGTCTTATAAGCATATAAACGCCTATCTTAACCATAGTAGCGGAATGCAGAAGCGCACTGGATGGTGTAGGTGCAACCATCGCTCCAAGAAGCCATCTTGAGAACGGGAACTGGGCGCTCTTGGTAAGTGCCGCAAAGGCAAACAAAGTTGCAGGTACAAGATAAGGAGCATATCCCATTACAGTAAGCTCACTTAAATTTGATATCTCAAACTTCATATTGCAGATCATAAGGCCTGCAGCAAAACCGCATCCTCCAAGAAGGTTCATCCAGAGAGCTCTGAAGGAATTGTCTACTGCCTCCTGAGTTCTGGTGTATCCGATCATAAGGAATGAACAAACTGAGGTGATCTCCCAGAAGAAGTAGATCCATCCGAGATTATCAGATGAAATAAGTCCAAACATAGCTCCAAGAAAAACAAACATCAATGCCAGGAAATAGTTTGATCTGTCCTGAACATCAGTATGATGGTTGTGATAATCCTTCATATAACCTGAAGCGTAGATACAGATAAGGATACCTACTATACCCACAATCAAATACATAACAGCTGCAAGGGTATCGATCCTAATGTGAGTATTGCCTTCTACTACTCTGCCTGTAAGATCCATCCAGAGTACAGGAAGGGTTCCTGCAAGAGAAAACAGAATTGCATAGTATTTTTTGTACTTAATGCTGAGGAAACATACAACGCACATAAGGAATACTTCACCGGCCATAACAAAGGTATCGGGAAGATGTGTTTCCTCAAGGTACACAAACTGTGATGTGTCCCCGGAAGTAATTACCGTCACGGCAACATAAATAGCGGCTATCATAATGGTAAATCCACCGATCATGATAACAGCACTTCTGAGAGGACTTGCCTTTTTGAGAAGCCCTATTACAATTGCCATGATAAAGGGAAAGAGAATTAAGAAATTGACTACATTTAGAATTGGAATCAAGGTATTTCGCCCCTTTCACATATTCTCAAAGTCCTTTCAGACTATGAGTTTTTCATAAATTTGTCGACGGCCTCATTGAGTTCAATGATGGCCTTCTCATCACCGTCCTGAACTGCATGAACTATACAATGGCTCATGTGTTCCTTAAGAATTTCCTTGCCGCAATTGTTGATTGCAGAGCGCACGGCGGCAAGCTGAATAAGCACCTCGGTACAGTCCTTATCGTCTTCCACCATCCTCTTTACTGATTCAAGGTGGCCGATTGCTCTGGAAAGCCTGTTCGAGATAGCCTTCATATGTTCAGGGTCATGGTGATGGTGATGTTCATGGTTCTCAGAACTCATAAAAACCTCCATAAAGAATGTGCGTTTTTGTTAATTTTTTGACTTGTTAAGACAAAAAGAAAATAAAACGCACAAATGACCGATTATCATTATATTTCTATAAGTTGAAAAAAGCAATAAAGATTATCTTACATTTCCAATAATCTTATATAAAAGATTGTAGAGAAGCTCTGATTCTTCAGGGGACAGTTTAACACATGAGCCCATTGCAGGAGGAATAGAAAGAGCGCGCTCTCTAAGCTGCTCTCCCTCTTCGGTGATGGTAACCAGAAGATTACGCTCATCCTCATTGGATCTCTCTCTTGTTATATAGCCCTTGGATTCAAGCTTTTTAAGGACAGGAGTAAGTGTACCTGAATCAAGGTACAGTTTCTCCCCTAAGGTTTTTACATTGAGTGACTTCTGCTCCCAAAGCACCATCATAGTAATATACTGGGTATAAGTCAGATCAATCTCATCAAGATATGGCTTATACTTTCTGATGATCTCCTTTGAACAAGCATAAAGCGGGAAGCAAAGCTGATTCCCAAGTTTTAAAGTTTCGTATTTTTCCTCTTTTGCACTCATGTAAAACTCCCAAGAATAAATTTTATACTATTTAATTATATCACAAATTTGCGAATGCGCACAATTAATTTTTTAACCTTTTTTAGTTAATTCTATCTGAAATCTACTTTCGATATAGCTAAACAGCATAGTTAAGTATCTCATAAACGGTTCTGTCGCTATTGCAAACAGCACAAACAACATAACACATTCAATCGAAACATATGATATAGAAAAAAGATCATTAAAAATAAATGCTGCAACCACGATACCAACAACGCATCCAAGTATTACTCTCAACCTGTATTTGTTAAGAGGCATACAGATATTGGCAAGGATAATGAATCCCACTATTGCAAGAAGGAAGGTGGCGGCAACTGAAACATCGGATGCCTTCACTCCAAAGGTATTGCCAAAAATAACCAGGGCTGCAATAGCCAGGAAATCCGTCAGAGCTGCGGGCATGGCCTTTAGAAGCACCTTAACAAGGAAATGTCCTTCTATCCTCTTGTTATTGGGCTCCATCGCAAGGAAGAATCCGGGAATTCCAATGTTAAAAAGACTTATCATGGTTATCTGTGACGGCTGCAAAGGATATGTTACCACATTGATAATGGAGAACAAAGCTAAAAGCAGCGAGAAAATGTTCTTTACCAGGAACAGAGTCGCAGTTCTTTCTATATTATTGATATTCCTTCTGCCCTCTGCCACTATCATCGGCATCTTGGAAAAGTCGCTGTCCATAAGAACTACCTGGGCAGCCTGAACTGCAGCTTCGGAACCGGCAGCCATTGCTATGGAGCAGTCAGCATCCTTCATGGCCAGTATATCGTTAACACCGTCTCCCGTCATGGCAACGGTATGTCCATCTGCCTTAAGGGCTCTTACAATCTTCTGCTTCTGATCCGGTGTCACTCTTCCAAAAACGGTATACTTCCTGACAGCATGGGGAATATCCTCATCCATCAGAGTTGTCGCATCAACATACCTGTCGGCATTATCAATTCCTGCATTTTTAGCAACTTCCGATACTGTCAGAGCATTATCACCGGATATAACCTTAACATTAACATTCTGCTTTTTGAAAAATGCAAAGGTTTCGAGTGCTGATTCTCTGATCGGGTTCTGCAAAAGGATAAACATCATGGGAACCGTATTGGCCCCGTCAAGGTACCCTTCCGGTGCAGGAATCGAAGTACTTTCGGAAGTGGCCTCCACTGCCTGCGTTCCGTCAGCTCCTCCGAAATATCTTGCAAAGCAAAGGACTCTCAGTCCCTTTGCAGCATAACTGTCTATTATCTCCTTATACGCAGGATATTTGTCCGTAAGAACATATTCCGGCGCGCCCAGGACATATGTAGCATTCTTAAACTGTACAGAACTGTACTTGTACTTGGATGTGAAGGGATGGAAAGAAACGCTTCCAAGGCTGCTCCTTAAGGGGAAATAGTCTTCAAGAGCTCTCATGGTGATATTCTCATCAGGGATACAGCTAATATATTCCGCAACAATATCCACCACTCTCGGGAATTCCTCCCCGTCCTTGGTTCCGTCCGGCAGTACAGCATCGGCTACAAGCATGCTGTTATCGGTTATGGTACCTGTCTTGTCGACGCATATGGTATCAACTCTGGCAAGAGCTTCAATACTTCTCATATCGTGAAGCATAACCCTCTGCCTTGCCAGTCTTATGGTACTAAGTCCGAGAGTAATACTAAGTAAAAGATATAATCCCTCCGGGATCATTCCGATAACGGCTGCCACCATTGAAGGAACACTCTCGGAAAAAGAATTACCCTGGATATAAAAGCTTTGTACAAAAAGGCAGATTCCGATAGGAATAATGATAAGTCCGGCAAAGGCTACAATCCTGTTAATGGATTTAACCATTTCACTCTGTTCAGAAGAAGGCATCTTCTTGGCTCTTAACATAAGCTGGGAAATATATGACTCATGTCCCACCTTTGTGAGCCTTGCAAGACATTTTCCGGACACAACAAAGCTTCCGGACATAAGTGATGAACCGGCTGTCTTTACAATCTCATCAGCTTCACCGGTAAGAAGCGCCTCATTGACGTTAACTTCACCGCTAATGACCTCTGCATCGGCACAGATCTGACTTCCCGCAGAAAGAACTATCACATCCCCGAGAACAAGCTTATCTATCGCAACTATCTTCTCCTTACCGTCACGTATCGCAGTAACGGTAGACTGATTCAGGACCTTAAGATCATCAAGTATCTTCTTGGCTCTTATCCCCTGAAATATTCCGATCAGCGCATTACATATGATAACAGGCAAAAAAGTCAGCGAATTAAAAGCGCCGGATATGATAAGCAATATAGCCATGATAAGAAAGATCAGGTTAAAGTATGTGAAGATGTTCTCTTTAATGATCTGACCGTTGGTCTTACCGATATTTTCAATTTGTACATTGCCCTTTCCCTGATTATAAAGCTCTTTGGCTTTTTCAGAGGAAAGACCCATTATCTTATTATCCATAATCACTTAGAAGTATGATTCATGTTCTTGATAGGTATATTTGCATAAAGTGCAGGAACAGTCTTACCCGTATTATCCTCAGTGTCCATCTGGGTAATATTGATATCTATATTATCCATATCGATCTCTGCATATTTGGACAGAACTTCTATGATATCGCTGCGGATCTTCTGCATGATATCAGGTGAACATGTTGCTCTGTCAGATACAAGGACCAGTTTAAGTCTGTCTTTGGCCACATCGCTGGAGGATTTTCTCTTAAAAATATCAGATATTTTCATAATTCAATTCTCCTTATCTCTTCCTTGAGAGCCAGCCAAACAGTCCCTTTCTGGCTTCAAGATCCAGGAAAGGAACGTTCTCACCGGTAACTCTGCGGCAAATATTCATGTAAGCCTGTCCGGCAAGGGAATTATCTCCAACCAGCGGCTCACCGTTATTGGTGGCAATGACAATGTTCTCATCATCGGGAACCTGACCAATGAGTTCAACAGCCAGAATCTCCACAACGTCGTCTGCAGACATCATGTCGCCTCTCTTGATGAGGTCAGGACGAAGTCTGTTTACAATAAGCTGGTGATTCTTGATCTCTTTCGCCTCAAGAAGACCGATGATCCTGTCAGCATCACGTACTGCAGATACTTCAGGTGTAGTTACAACAATTGCTCTGTCAGCACCTGCAATGGCATTAAGGAAGCCCTGCTCGATTCCTGCAGGACAGTCGAGAATGATGTAGTCAAACTCTTCCTTAAGTTCCTCTGTAAGTTTCTTCATCTGCTCAGGTGTTACGCTGGTCTTGTCCCTGGTCTGAGCAGCAGGCAAAAGAAACAGTGTGTCATATCTCTTGTCTTTAATAAGAGCCTGTCTTAATTTACAGTTCTCCTCGATAACATCAACGATGTTGTAGACGATACGGTTCTCAAGACCCATAACAACGTCAAGGTTTCTAAGGCCTATATCCGTATCAATAAGAACTACTTTTTTGTTTAATTTGGCAAGGCCGGTACCGATATTGGCCGTTGTTGTGGTTTTACCAACTCCGCCCTTACCTGATGTGATAACTATTACTTCTCCCATACTTTCCTCCGTTTAAATACTGTAAAATCTTCTTAAAAATGAAGTGTCATACGATGTCTTAACAATATGACCATTCTCTATATAAGCTACTTCTGCCATCTTATCGTTTCCAAGGAATTTCTTCTTGGTTTTGATCCTGGCACCCTTTTCAGCATCAGGAGATATCGCGATTGCATCCCCGATCCTGACCTGAATAGGAGCAAGCTTAAGTGCCATTATGACTGAATCGTTGTCGCCTTCACATCCGGCAAAGGCATTACCTCTCAGCTCTCCGAGAATAAATATACTGCCCTTGGAGACAACATTTCCTCCCGGTTTAACATCTCCTAGAACTATAATGCTCTTGTCGCTCTTAAAATCCTGACCGGATCGCAAATTGCCTCTGTAAATAACAGCATCTCCGTCAGCAAGGTCGTTATCCTGTGAAGCTTTCGGAGCATCCGGAAGTTCTCCGTTACTGCGAAGTACTCCAAGCCTGATAAGTTCCTCCTTCTCAGACTGCTCATCAATAATACAGATTATGTGAAGATTGGAATTATCCTCAATGATCCTAACTATCTCATCGGCTTCCACATCTGACAGGAACCTTCCTCTAAATATAAGTCCCATATCATGTTTGCCAAGAAAAGAAGATGCTTCCGCGAATTTCTCCGCAACCTTCTGTTTGAGATCATTGAAAGGAACAGACGGATCCAAGACCAGAATTATCCCTGACTTGGTCCCCTTGATAGTGACATTTGCTTCCAACTAAGATCACCCACCCTTTTTTCATACATCTTGTATGTTCGGTCTTTCCTGAACACACCATATACAAGTATATGCTATTTGCCTCTAAAATTAAACCGACAAAATACATAAATAATGGATGTTTTTTATTACAAAAAATGGAGCCCCGGGATAGTCCCGAGGCTCCGATTAAAATCAGATATTATTTAAGTGTACCAGCCTGCTTAGCAACTTCCTCAGCAAAGTTCTCGTTCTTCTTCTCGATACCCTCACCGGTCTCGAAACGAACGATCTTCTTGATCTTAATATTTGCGCCGTTGTTCTTGCCAACCTGTGCAAGGTACTGAGCTACAGTCTGCTTACCATCTTCAGCCTTAACGTAAACCTGCTCATTGAGGCAGATCTCCTTGAACTCTTTGTTAAGACGACCGATAAGCATCTTCTCGATGATCTCCTGAGGTTTTCTCTTTCCTTCAGGAAGCTCCTCGTTCTCCTTCATAGCCTGAGCAAGGAGGATCTCCTTCTCATGGTTTCTGTAATCCTCTGAAATATCCTCAGAAGAAATGAACTTGGGATTAAGAGCTGCAACCTGCATAGCTACATTCTTAACTGCATCCTTGATCTCATCGTTTACAACATCTGTATCAGCCTCAACAAGAACTGAGATTCTTCCGCCGCCGTGAACGTAAGGAACTACGATACCGTTCTCAGCTACAACCTTCTCGAAACGTCTGATTGAAAGCTTCTCAGAAATAACTGCTGTGATCTCAACAAGTGCATCGTTAACAGTCTTGGAACCGTCCTCGATCCACTTCTCAGCCATAAAGGAATCAAGATCCTTGGAATCAGACTCAACTGCCTGCTTAGCAACAGCCTCAACAAATGCCTGGAACTTCTCGTTCTGAGCAACGAAGTCTGTCTCTGAGTTAACCTCAACAACAGCTGCTGTCTTGTCATCCTTTACTGCGATTCTTGTAAGACCCTCTGCAGCGATTCTGCTGGCCTTCTTCTCAGCCTTCATGATACCGTTCTTTCTAAGGTACTCTACGGCTGCATCCATATCTCCGTTAGTCTCTGTAAGAGCCTTCTTGCACTCCATCATGCCGGCGCCTGTAGACTCACGTAACTCTTTAACCATTGCTGCTGTAATAGCCATTTATCTATCCTCCGTAAGATTGTGTTTATTAAATTCAAAAGATCAGATCAAGCCTCAACTGTCTCTTCTGCAGTAGCCTCTTCCTCTGCAGACTGCTCAGCTGCAACATCAGCCTCAGCACCCTGGTTAGCCTCGATAACAGCATCTGCCATCTTACCAACGATAAGCTTTACTGCTCTGATAGCATCATCGTTACCGGGGATGATGAAGTCAAGCTCCTCGGGATCGCAGTTTGTGTCGCCGATACCGATAAGAGTGATTCCAAGTGACTCAGCCTCCTGGATGCAGATTCTCTCCTTCTTAGGATCTACTACAAAGATAGCATCGGGAATTCTCTTCATGTCTCTGATTCCGCCAAGGTTAGCCTGAAGCTTTGAAAGCTCCTTCTTAAGCTGAGCTACTTCCTTCTTGGGAAGAACATCAAAAGTTCCGTCTTCCTGCATCTTCTCGATCTTCTTCATTCTGTCGATTCTTGACTGGATTGTCTTGAAGTTTGTAAGCATTCCGCCAAGCCATCTCTCGTTAACATAGTACATTCCGCAACGCTCTGCCTCAGTCTTAACTGCGTCCTGAGCCTGCTTCTTGGTACCTACGAAAAGGATTGTTCCACCCTGCTGTGCAATCTCGAATACTGCCTTGTAAGCCTCGTCAACCTTAACAACTGACTTCTGAAGGTCGATGATGTGGATTCCGTTTCTCTCTGTGAAGATGTAAGGAGCCATTTTAGGGTTCCATCTTCTGGTCTGGTGTCCGAAATGTACACCTGCTTCAAGTAACTGTTTCATTGATACAACGCTCATTTTGATACCTCCGTTTGGTTAATCTTCCGTACACCTTGTGCCCGCTACTCCTGCAGTGCGTCTCCTGTCAGGCAGGCTCCTCTTCTGATCGACAATGCCGACACCGGAAAAAGAATCGGATGTACGTGTGTATTTGTTACTGCCATAGCCTTAAATGGGCATAAACAGCCCTATAAGCCCACAGCTTTTATATATTATCATACGGATTTTGATAAATCAACAAAAAAATAAGACATTATCCACATTTTTACGGTAATGTCTTATTTCGTGATTATATTTGCAACCTGTTCGTAGCTTGCGCCCTCGGGAATTGTCTTTACTCCCGAACGAATTATTCTGTCTATATGCTGTTCAACAAGATATCTGTTAAAAGAGCTTGCGTTGTCGATAAGTCCTTCTCTTTCAAGGATGGCTGCCACCGCTTCAGAGCCAAGTCCGCCGGGGATTGTAACACTCTTTCCGGATGCTGTCTGAGTAGATGACTGCGAACCTGATGATGAGCTTGAACCTTGAGATGTCTCTGTTCCTGTCGATACGTTTGTACCGGTTCCCGTTCCTGTCCCGGATTCCGATGAGGTACTTGTTCCTGTTGAAGTACCGGAATTACCGGATGAAGTGCTTTCTGATGAAGAGCTTCCGGATGTATTGCCTGACGCAGAAGTCTTACCTGTACTTGTATCGCTTCCTTTCGTCGAAGAGTTTTTTCCGGAGGATGCAGTATCTGTGGAAGTGCCTGTCGCAGTTTCTGCCGAAGTACCGCTGGAAGTACCGGTTACCGTCTCTGTAGAATTACCACCGGATGACTTCCCGGTCGATGTTTCAGTTGAAGAACCGGTTGACTTCCCGGTTGATGTCTCAGTTGAAGAAACCGGTTGACTTCCCGGTTGATGTCTCACTTGATGCGGAGGCTGACTTCCCGGTTGATGTCCCGGAACCCGTATCCTTGGCAGAAGCTACATCGGTAGTCTTTACCTGTCCTTCTGCTGCACCCTGAGCATCATCGCCTGAGCTTTCACTCTGAGATTCTCCCTCTTCTGCATCCGTACCTTCTCCTTCTTGCGCTTCTCCAGCCACGCCAGAAGAAGGTTGATCTGGCGAAGTGACTGTTTGGTCGACTTCCTCAGGTATTTTTTCTCCTGCTTGACCCAATGGCGTATCGGATGAAGATGTATCTGTTTTTTTCATTACTATTCCCTGCCTCTTTGCTGTTCTGAGAAAGTGTGCCGGTTCCGGCCTCTATCATTCCGAGCTCCTTGGCTCTTCTGATAACCTCGGCATCACTAATGGTGGTCTTCCTGCCACCAAGGGCAAAGCCCATGACGATAGCGGTGAGAATTATGCCGATTCCCATACCGCGAAGATAATACTTTAGTTTCATTAAATATCTTTTCCTTTATCTTACTTTTCTGTGTTTGTTTGAAAGATCGATAACCAGTTTCACTTCACCTATTCCAAGGCCAAGTTCTCTGGCAATGACCATATTTGATTTGCCCTGCTTGTGCATCTCAAGGATCTGTCTGTTCTGGGAAGCGGGATCATTGGCTGTAAGTTCCTCCATGGATGTGTCAGGATTTTTGGCCTTGCCCTGAACTCTGACTGCTTCCTTAATGGGAATCACCTTTTGAATCGGATTGCTGCTCTGTGTCGCCCTTTCCTCCAATAATATGGAGTCCGTTTAAATCCTCCGCATTCAGGATCTCAGCCGGAATCTCCTCAAGAACTTCAAGTTCCTTAAGGTTCTTCTCATCGACGTAAACCGCTCTCTATGCTGCCCTCAGGCTGGGGCTGTGAATTAACAGGAGCCGGTGCATCGGCGTCAGCCTGATCGTTCTTTTCTTTATATGGAATATGGATTCCACTGAGTTTATCCTCAGCTTCATCAATATACACTGCCCGAAGATTAGATGCCTCTTTTGCCTCCTTGGCTGTAGCCTGGGCATCAAGAACAGCCTGCTTGGGCTTCATCAGTCTTTCTTGAGACTTCGGAGACAACAGGACGTAAGATTTTTTGTGCTTGTCATTGAGCATGTCATACATGAACATGACTTCAATCATGATTTTTGTGGATATCATTGATAACGGTATCAGAGTACTCGCCGATGGCTGACATCTTCTCATTGGAGATGCGCTCCATTGCTCTCTCTGTCCTGTCCAGAGTATTGTCAACGGTATCGTCGACCATATTTTCGATGGTTTCCTTCTGATCCTCGACCTCACGTCTAACAAGCTCACGAATTTCTTTTTCCATGAGCATCTTTTCTTCTTCATCCATTTCTTTACCGGCAGGAAGAAGGTAACCCAATATTATCGCAGCGAATCCTGCGACGATGAGAACAATCTCTGTGATACTTATCATAACTCCGCCCAAAAAATCCCAACAAAAGAGTCGCGTTTTAAAAAAACACGTTTCTTTATTATAATATAGAACCGTTAAATCTTCAAATCAAACCCGATGACAGATGAAGGTCCACAGGTTTCCCATTCCTGTCCCTCATGTTATCTGCTATTTTTTCCATCTGCTCTGTGGTCAGCTGACGCTCAACAACCTCGTCGTCGTCCCCCTGGTTTCTACGACGATTTTGCCCTCCGTCTCCCATGTACTCATTAGAGCCCTTGTCTTCCGCATCAGCGTTCATCCCGTCCTGTGAGATATCATTCTTGGTGTTGACCTGATGCTGTTGATTCTCAACCTCATTGTTGAACTGAGTCTGGAAGTTGTGCTGATCCGCAAGGGGTTCTGGCCTTCCTCTGCCAGCTTTAATGCTGGTTACATCCGTTGACGTAGCCATTACGCCAAAATCAATTCTGGTTATGGACATCGCTCATACAACCTCCTCTCTCCCTTTATATATCGGCCTGCGAGCCTTTATCATATAGGTGCAGTCCGGTTACATCTCCCGAGTTTATAACAAACTTACTGTATTGAACAGGCTTTTTTACTATCATGGAAAGCTCCCTATGTTGACAGTCGTCCCGGGATATGCTGTCCCCTCAACAATAACTTCAGCTTCCTTTGGACTTCTGCCAGCTTTGCCCATGAGGCTCCGAATATTCTGCGGAATCCTGCCTCAATCTGCTGCGTAAGGGTTTTGTTCATCTCTATTAAGCTTCTTGGCATTGGCAAACCTGGTCAGGAAGTGAACTTGGCGCCCGCCTTAAGCATCTTGGTAAAACCATCGATGGTGGGCTTTATACTATTTATATTTTTGCTGGCTGTCTGGATGTTCTTCTGCAGCTCTTTTAACCGGATCTTAAGCTTGCGGATTCTGCCACCCGACTTCGATAATAGTAATTGCGCTCCCCATCTCAGACCCCCAGCACCTTTGCCCTTATCTTATCTGCTGCCAGTAACCTTTACCGCCTGCTATGAAGCCTCTTCTTCCGGTAACGTTATCTTCTGTTTCCCGAGGCACCGTCGAATGAAGTATACATTCGCTGGTGATACTGGCCTTTGGCCATTCATGGTGGCGTTTCTCAATGAAACTTGGTGACAACATTTTCCGCCGGCTTTTATATATGCCGCCTGCCTTGGCCTCCCGCATTTCAAGTATAACAATCTGCCCCGCATCAAGTGTAGCCCCTTCTACGATTCCTTTTACAACAATATTTCCTCCGGCCTTTACGCTGAAATTAGAAGCTTATGACACCTTTACTTCAACGCTGCCTTCGTATTCGATATTACCTGTGGAAACATCGACATTCTCAAGTACAAGAACATCTGATACGGTGATCTTGCCTTCTTTTATGGTAACGTGGCCCTGACCTTTGCCTGCTGTAAGTGTAAGCTTATCTTCGGAAAAGGACCGTGTTTTTGCCGTATTTTATAAAAGCGGATTTCACGGCATGGGGCCTTGATGTTCTCGCCGTGGAACATTTATACCGGGTTCTCCCGGCTTTTTCGGGATGCAGAGTAGCCAGAAGCTGTCGGCTTCCACATTGTTAATAAGATTCAAATGGAAATAGTCAACCACTTCCGTCCTCTTTAAGGGGTAGGCTTTGCCCTGAGATTTGCATTGAAATGAAGCTCAACTTTCGCATCCCGGCCCTGGACAACAGGTTTTCCCTGAGCGACAACAAGCGTTTTACAGTACTGCCTGTGTTCAAAAAAGTTATGTATAACATCTTTGTTGATGCCATAATTAACTTTTCTGTAAAGCGAGGACTGCTAAGGACCTCATTCTCTCAGTCATCAGCTCCGCTCCGTTTTTGATGGCGGGTAAAAAAATGCTGTGACAGTCATGCGGTCCTGAGAATGTCGAACTTACAAGGCCTCACGTTCAGGAAAGATCTGAGCGTCATTAAAGAGAACGACACTTTCGTCTGCTTTTTGTCACAGCGTCATTGATTTACAACTACGTCGTATTGAATTTTTCCGATCGGTCAAGATAGTCTCTCTGACATCGTGACGTTTAGCGGTCCCGCCATCTGTCGGTTGCAAACCACTTTGATGCCGGTGCCTTTTGGCGTGATCACCAGTTGAAAATAACCATTCATTCTTTTTACCCCGGCAAACCATATTATCTTGAATTTGTGAGGTAATCCCTAGATATTTGCCGAGTTTCTCCCTCATCTTCTGAAGAGCCCTGGTGTGAAGCTGAGAAATTCTGGACTCAGAAACCTCAAGAAACTTCGCTTATCTCCTTAAGTGTCAGTTTCTTCATAATAATAAAGCAGTATGACTTTTCTTCTCCTTGTCAGTCAGAAGTTCAAGAGACTCAGCCAGCATCTTCTTAAGCTCTTCCTTCTCAACCGCCTCCTCGGGCCTTTACGAATGAAAGAACTGTGATTATTGGAATCATCGGTTAATGTCTGAACCCTGATCCATAAAACTCGTTCAAAGAAACAACGCCGGTGACTTTCATCTGGTTCTGCCAGTTTCTGATACTCATCTTCGCTGATCTCCATTTTTGCAGCGATCTCGGCATCGGTGGCAACGTGGGCCGCCATCTCTTTCTATCTCTCTGATAGCCGCAATCGATTTTCTTCTGACCGTTGTCTGGATGGTACGGGGAAATCCAGTCCATTTTCCTTATCTGATCCAGAATAGCTCCGCGGATCCTAAGACTCGCATATGTTCAAATTTAACGTCTTTCATAAGATCGAATTTATCTATGGCATCAATAAGTCCAAAGATACCATAGCCTACAAGATCATCGTATTCCACGTTAAATCCAAGGTACATACTAAGCCTTCCGGCAACCAGTTTTTACCAGAGGAGCCATACTCAAGTATCAGCTTCTCCCTGATATCAGCTGACTTGGTCTTATTATATTCAGTCCATAATTTATTTCTGCCTGCCTCGTCCATGCATCTTTTCCCCGGTCAATATTTTTTCTAGAAGTCAGATGTAATATTCTGGGTCCATCCACAGAGGTTACATCTTCACCACCCCCTCGGCTTCCATTGCGGCCCTTGCTCTTCTCAAGTCTTTCAGCCTCAGCTTTTTCGGGCCATGGCTTTCTCGTAATTCACATCGAGGAACCTGTTTATCATCTTCTCAATGATAAGTCCGATGATAAGGAACACCACAACGGATGCAAAAACAATAATAAACCAATCACGTACCGGATAGTGCTTAAAGTAAGTGAAAAGAGCTATGATCCGCTGTACATCCCAAGCACTATCAGCGGTGTGATCAGTTTTGTATTAACTTTTTTAATCTGTTCAATATCGGTATTCATATGGTCTTCTCAGGCTTTCCTACAGCTCTGATTAACAAAATATTACCGTTCTCGGGATAAAAAATAACTGTCCTTCCGTAAGAATCTCCGGTATCCTGTGCCAAAACCGGAATGTTCATCTCCCTTGAGGCTTTTTAAGCGTGGCCTGAACATTTCTGTCGCCGACACGCATAGCGTTATTGCTTGACTGAAAAGCAAACATCTGAGCTCCGCCTGCGATCTTGGCCACAAGCCTTGATCTGGCTGGCTCCTTTTGCAACTATCTGCTTTATGAGCTTCTTCTATGCCCGTATCGGCAAACTTGGGGATATTAGAATTATTTTTATCTCGGTTGAATCAGGTAGCATGATATGTGCCAGGCCGCCTATCTTGGTAACAGGGTCTCTCACAGCAATTCCCACACAGGAACCAAGTCCCAGTGTAGTGATTCCGTCAGGGCTGACACAAATATTCAGAATCGGCCATACCAAACCTTTAATAATTTGGCTCATATATTTCCCTCATTAAACATCAATGTCTCCCATTCCGAGAGATGACAGAATCTTTTTGTAAACCAATCCATATCAGGCAAAAGAATGAAAATATCCGCTAAGCTTAAGTTCATCAAAGAACTGAGTCCTCAAATCAGGAGTATCTTGTCGCCCATCATTCCGAAACTGGATAGCCGGTACGCTAAGGATGGCAGCTGCCATATCAATGGCCACATAAGGAACCGAAGGAACAAGCTTTAAGGTTTGTCATCATCGAAAAGTGAATTCAGATAGGATCCGGTTGATGATATTACCTACTTCCTTTAAGGCTGACATTTCAAACCTCATCAAATTCCTGGTCTTCAGGTTTGGCGCCTGTTCCCATAAGCTTATCCACGAGATGTCTTGCAGCCTGCTTGCCCCAAGAAGGAACATGATACTTCCGTTCTATATTCTCCCTCCACTGCAAGATAAAATGCCTGCCCATTATCTTTCTCTGCTCCGCCCATCATATCCCCCGACATCCTTGAAGTCAAGAAGTCGTACCTGAGGAGACAAAACATATCAACCTTTGTTCCAATCAATCTGCGCCCAAGGCTGTAGTGGCATTACCGGCTCCGATATTGCCCAGCTCCTTGAGCACATCAAAGTACTGGCTGGATAAATTATCCAGACTCATTTCTCCCATATTCAATCCTCCAATCAGCCTGCGTTAGAAGCCTTCTCTTTTACTTCCTTCTCAGCCACAACAGCGTCCAGATCAAGAAT
>NZ_JAHA01000004.1 GCF_000526935.1 Butyrivibrio sp. FCS014
TAGTGGAGTTCCCTGAGCCCAGAACGGTTGAAGATATCAATGAGGAGCTTATTAAGAAGGTGGGGCTTCATGGGACCAGATATATCGGAAGGCATGTAGATAAGATAAAAAGGCTGGCGCTGGTGGGACACCTGTATCCCGGTGCTTTCATTCCCGAAACGTATAAAGACGGCTATTATACCGATTATTCCACAGAGATCATTCGTGCAATGCAAAAATGAGCATATTGACGCAATTATTCCCGGGGAGATCATTGAATGGAATCTGCTCTCATATATAAAGAGACGGCATTTCTCTGGGAAGGAGCATGGCGTGCTTTAACATCGGCCACTTTAACTGGGAGGAACTGGGGGCAAAATATGCCGTGGGACTGGCTTTCAGAGCTTGTGGAAAATAAAGTTCCGGTAACCTATGTTCCCGGGGGCGACCTTTGGAACTACAAATTAGGGGGAGTCAGATGAATACAGCGTTATGTTTCAATGATGTCATCCCCTATGACGGGAGGCCAAATCCCTGTAGTGATGCGGGATGGTAAATATTTCTTAAGGCTACTGGAAAAAAGGATGCGGGGTCTGTACAGATTGCTGTTTTGCGGAGCAGCTGTACGATTTTAAAAAAGACAGAAGATGGAATCTGGGAACTGGAGCTTCCCTTTACCACTGCTTTTAAACTGCGTGGCAGATCAGAGTTGACGGAAGGGACACATTGTCAGCTCTTTTTGCCCATATCCTTATGGATACAGCAGGCCCTACAACTATGTTGAGCTCCCGGCCAAGGATGGCGACTTCTATGCACTTAAGGATGTTCCCCACGGAAGTGTAAGACGGGAATATTTCTTTTTCCGGGGTAAACCGGAGAGTGGGAGTCCTGCCTTGTGTATACCCCGGCGGAATATGACGTTGAATCCGCGACAAAATCTACCCTGTGCTGTATCTGCCAGCATGGGCATGGGGAGAATGAAGTGGGGTGGACTTATTCCGGTAAGGTCAACTTTATAATGGACAACCTGATTGCAGAGAGGAAGGCTACGCCCTTTGTGATCGTTATGAATAACGGCATGGTGCAGAAGAGGACCTTGGATGGGGAAACATATTGTGGACCATCTGCTTTTCGAATCCATGCTTCTTGAGGATGTGATACCTTTTTATCGAGAGCAGGTATCACGCGGGTGGAAACAAAGAAAAGAGAGGAATGGCCGGGCTTTCCATGGGGTCAATGCAGACATCCATGACAGTTATGCGCCCATCCGGAGATGTTCTCGGAGGTTGGGATCTTCAGCGGGTTCCTTCGGGACTGGATCAGCGGAAGCGAACTCGACATGAGCTGCCATGAGCCCAGTAGTGACGAGCATCTTGCCGCTTTCGACAATGCGGCAAAGTTTCAATGGATATTTCAGGAACTTCTACAGGGCAATGGGAGATGAAGACCCGTTTTTTTGAACATTTTCTTGGAGATGACAGACTTTGCAGCGACAAGGGCATACATTTCCAGCGCAAAGTCTATAAGGGAACCCATGATTGGAATGTATGGAGAATGTGCATCAATGACTTTGCACAGATGATATTCAAGAAATAACAGGAAGGTGAGAATAATGGCAACAGGAAGACTTAGATTCTATTCACAGGCTCAGAACGGACAGGTGAATATAGCATATGTTATACCCAATGATGTACCGGAGATTATGACTGCCGGCAATGAAAGCTTTAAAAAGGCCCATGAAGACACTGTATCTTCTTCATGGAATGTCAGGAAATGAGAGTGGATTGGGAGTATAAACGGAATCGCCGAAGACATCGCTTTTACTTATAACATGGCAGTTATCATGATCACTGCAGGCAACAATTTTTATCTGGACAGAAAGGCCACGGGCTGCCAGTAACTGCACCTATGCGGGAAAAGAGGTGGTGGAGTACACAAGAAAGCTCTTTGGACTGTCAGATAAAAGAGAAGACACTCTTATCGGAGGACTTTCCATGGGTGGATTCGGAGCACTTCATACGGCACTGACTTATCCGGAGACCTTCGGTGGGATAGTGGCTCTTTCATCCGCTCTTGTCATTCACGAGATTGCCGGGCTTAAACCCGATGATCCAAGCGAGGGTCTTCTTGCCAACTACGAATACTACAGAGAGGTATTTGGAGATTTGGATACTCTTGAAGAGTCTGATGCTAACCCTGAGGTTCTCTACACAAGGCTCAAGGAGGCCGGGGCTAAGATCCCGCCTATATACATGGCTATCGGAACCGAGGACTTCCTCTATGAGCACAAATCAGATACTCCGAAGATTTCTTAAAGAGAATGAGGCCAACTTCAAGTATGAAGAGGGCCCCGGAATCCATGACTGGAAATTCTGGAATGCGTATATCACAAAGGGCGTTGAGTGGGTCCTTGAGAACATGTAAGGAGAGGTGAAATGTCTTTTTCTGAGATACATTTTTTGTCGGACAGCTTAAAACAGGGAGTTTCAGCAGCGGTATTCATGCCGGAGAGAGGGCCTTTCGGGTCTGATGCACGGCCTCCGTACAGGACAGTGTATTTGCTCCCGGGGTACAGCGGAGACTATCCCAGCATATACACCATGCTTGGAATAAGAAAACAGGCGGAGCTCAAGGGGCTTGTTGTGGTGATCCCCAATGGCAGAATGCCTTTTATGTGGATCATCCCGAAAGAAATGCCAATTACAGCAGATTTATTGGGGAGGAGCTTATTGATAGAACCAGAGATATGTTCCGCCTTTCTGACAAAAGAGAAGACACCTACATTGCAGGAATCTCAATGGGAGGATACGGAGCGCTCCTAAATGGCCTAAGGTACCATGAGGTTTTCTCTAAGGTTGCGGCTTTTTCTCCGGCTACCAATCCGTATACTCTTATGGAATACCCCGAAAGAGGCGGCTTCGGAAGCAATGAGTTTGCAAATATGTTCGGCTCCAAGGATGAGTTTGAAAACAGCGAATGGAACATAAACAGGAGCTATTCTAAGGCGAATAAGTCTGATATTCCCGAGCTTTTTATAGGATGCGGAGACAGAGATATTGCTGTGGATTCCCAGGTAAAGGAATTCAGGAGCGTTCTTGATGCATCGAAGGTCCCCCTACAGCTTCTTTGGAACAGCCGGGAATCACGACTTTGATACCTGGGAAAAGATGCTGGATCCGGCATTTTCTTTCCTTGCCGGAAATTCCTGCAGGTACCAGAAACAGCATGGCTATTCCGGATTTCTATCGGAGGGTGAGTATGAGCGAAGCGGTATTGACCATAGACGTGGTGCTTGACGAGATAATCGAAGTGACCGGCAGCCGGGGCAAGGCTGCCATGATTCTCTTCCACGGAGAGAGTAACTGCGCTAATTTCAAGGGAAAGATCCTGCCGGGCGGGGTAGATACCCAGAAGGAGCCCAGCGGGGAAAAAGAGACTTCTTTCAGCCAGATACATCCTGGAAGGAACAGATAGCGAAGGAGAATGGTGCAGGATCTTTATTGAAAACAACGGAGAAGTAGAGGAGCCGGGCGGGATGGTTAAAACAACACCCGTTATTTATACTGACAGCAAGGCACTAAAATGGCTTGAAACAGCCAATCTTAGCGGAAACTGTAGAAGGGAAACCCGGCGGAGTACTTATTTCGATTTATGAAAGCTGATAGATTCGGTTATAAAAAATGACAACCACGGCAATAAGAATTGCAAAGTCATACGCATATATTCTTCATATAATTTAAATCGATAATGGAGGTAAATGGAGTATGAAGTGGGTAAGTGTCTTTAAATATCAGAGTATCGAATACGGTGAAAATATTGCTTTTGCCATGGATCAGACTCAGCGGGTATCCTTTGAGAGCAATATTGACGGCGATAGAATGCGTATCCGGTTTACAAACCGCTACGGCAGAAATGACCTTAAAATTGAAAGAGCAAACCATTGGGAAGGAGAAATCTCCCTATATTACCGATGTGGAGAATATCACCTTTGGCGGAAAGCAGGGAGTTGTCCTTGCTCCGGGCGGGGAACTCTTTTGCGATGAGATAAACTATGATGTATGGGCCGGAGATCGCCTTGTGGTAAGTATCTACTTTAAAGGCAGGCAGGATATTGATTCCATCTGCTGTTTCTGGGCCGACGGCGGCGCCAGAGTTCAATGGCTTTTAGGAGATGTGACAAACGGACTGGATGCCGACAGGGCTCCTGTGGCAGTAATTGCACCTTATATCAAAGATGACCCGAATTTTCACATGATGAGGATGTTTACGGGATTTGATGCCGTTCAGGTGATGGCTTCGGATGATATCAGGACAGTAGCGGCTTTTGGTGATTCCATCACTCACATGTCTTTCTATACCAATGCACTGCAGAGACGGCTTTATGATGGCTTTTTTGGCAGGGTGTCCTTTATAAACTGCGGCATTGGCGGCAACAGGCTGGTGGACGATGCAACCTTCGTGCCTGAAGCAGGGAAAAGACTCATTTTCTTTGGGGAAGCCGGAGTTAAGCGCTTTGAACGCGATGTCTTTGAGCTGGACGAGGTGGATACTGTGATGGTGTTGATAGGGATCAATGACATCATGCATCCGGTGCAGCTTGAGGGTAAAAACAGCAGTACTCCCGCAGCGGATATTATCGAGGGATACAGAAAAATAGCGGATTGTGCTCACGAGAATGGAGCGGAAGTATTTTTTGGCACCATAACTCCTTGCGGAAATGAAGATTATCCGAAGGCGTGGTTACCGAAATTTGAAAAAGTAAGAAACGAAGTGAACGACTGGATAAGGAAAGGTGAGTCCATTGATGGATTCTTTGACTTTGACAGAGAGGTTGCAGACCCGGCAAAGACGGGATTCATGCAAGGCCCCTGTCATATCGGAGACGGCCTCCATCCTAACAGCCGTGGAGGCAAAAAAATGGCTGATTGCGTAGATATCAAGACGGTGATCGGCAGTTAAAAGCTGTGCTTGGGGAGAGTATAAATGGCAGAGCACTACGAGAGCGAGGCATTTATCTATAATCAGGTGCCCGTTCGGATTTTCAACCATTCTTTTGATGGAACTGATATTTTTACATCGTTGCATTGGCATAGGAATGTGGAGTTTAACCTTACAACAGAAGGCCGGATAAAGATGAACATAGACGGCAAAAAACATGCAGCTTCTTCCCGGAGACTGGTGCATTGTGAACAGCGGAGAGCTTCACTCCAATCATTGGATAGAGCCCACGGACCACTTTGGCGGCATCTGCGTGCAGATATCCAAGAGTTTTCTGGACAGATGGATCGGGGAAGGAGTAAGGTTTGACCTTCCGGGAAATCAGGCGGCATCTGACAGGATAAGACAGACCCTGATTAAGTTCGGTGAATATAAGAAAAATGGGGTTGATGACCTGCGGAAAATGGAACTTGTTTTCTCTTTCCTTAATCTTCTTCGGGATAACTGCGTTTATGAAACAGTCTCTGGAGAGAAGACAGAGCATGAAGGGGATGCTAATATCAAGTCCATAATAAACTACATTGACGAGCATTACATGGATCAGCTGGATCTTTCCTCTGTCGCCGCAAATTTCAATTATACCCCTACATATCTTTCGAGGATGTTCAAGGAGCATGTTGGCAGGAACTTCTACCAATATCTTCAGAATGTCAGGCTTATGAACTGCGTCGAGGAGATGAAGGAAGATGAGAACGTACGTCTTATGGAATGTGCCTTAAACCATGGATTTCCCAATGTAAAGTCTTTTATCCAGACCTTTAAAAAGACCTTTGGATGTACCCCTTCCGAATGGGTAAAGCAGGGTAAAAAAGCACCAATTCAAGAGATATAAAAATTGACAACTTGGCAGATAATTAAAGCAAAGCCTCCCACAGGTGACCTGGGTTATCCTTAAATCACTTGAAGGGAGGTATTTTTTATGAAGAAAAGAGTAATCAGTTTAATCATGACAGGAGTAATGGGAGCAACGCTCCTTACAGGATGCGGCAATGCTTCCACAAGTGCTCCCGCAGCTACCACAGATGAGAATGCGCCTGCTGCTACGCAGGAAGCACCTGCAGCAACAGAAGAGGCTCCCGCAGCCGAAGCTGCAGCTACAGAAGTGAACATTTCATTCTACACCACCGAGACCGGTAAGGATGATATGTATCAGGATCTTATTTCCGACTTTGAGAGCAAGAATCCCGGAATAACTGTTGAGTATATCGCAGCCGGAGACGATCAGCTCCAGCAGTGGATGGCTCTCTATGCCAGTAATGAAGGCCCTACAGTGTCTCTTATGGATCCCATCAATATCTGGGAGAACCAGGAGAGAATGCGTCCTCTTTCAGGCGAGGCAATGCTTGACAACATCACAGAGTCATCTCTTTCAACCATGACTTTCAACGGCACTGTTTATGCGGTTCCCATGTCCGCAGCAGGTATCGGTATCCTTTATAACAAGGCAGTATGCGATGCAGCTGTAGGCGGAGATTTCGATCCCAGCTCAATCAAGACAAGATCGGATCTCAAGGATCTTTTTGACAAGATCGAGGCAACCGGCGTAGCAGCTACCTGTATTACAGGTGTTAACTGGTCCCTGGGAGCTCACTACCTCTGCCAGTCCTACGGCGAGGCTATCGGTGACACAAAGGCAAGAGTTGATTACGTTAACTCCATCATCTCCGGTGAGACCAAGGAGATCGACAATGACGTATTTAATGGCTTCATGGACACTCTGGACATGATGGCACAGTACAACTACAACAAGAACGATCCCCTCGTTGGTGACGTAAACCTTGATGCTATGGCTCTTGCAGAGGGCAAGTGCGGCACATGGTTCATGGGAGACTGGGCATGGACATACATGGCTGAGCTGGTAGAGCCCGGCGCAGAGTTCGGTCTTATGCCTGTTCCTCACAGCGATGATGCAAATGATGTTACAAATCAGTATCTTCCTACATCCTTTGCTAAGGGCTACTGCATTGATGCAAGCCAGAACACAGAGGAACAGCAGCTTGCAGGTCTTAAGTTCATCGAGTATATCTCATCAGACAGCTACTCACAGGAAGTACAGGCTAAGAGACTTGGCCAGGCTCTTCCTTTCAAGAACTGCACAGCAACAATCGAGAGCCCTCTTGGAAATTCAACAGCCGGATACATTGCAGACGGCAGAACAGTTGATTTCTACGGAACACCCAGCCTTTGCCCTTCAGACATCTGGTATGAGTGCGGCGCTTACATGTGCGAGTACCTGACAGGTGCATGCGACAGAAAGACACTGGCAGACAAGATTGATGCATACTGGGCAAACCAGGAAAAGAGAGAGTATTAATAGCCAGACTTTTTGGGGGGAGGGATGCGTCTCTCCCCCTCTTTTTACAAGTATTACAAGGAGAGAGGAATTATGCACGGCAGGAAAAGAGCTATCACAAATGCGCTTGAATTTTCATTATTCGGGTTGCCATCTTTTCTGATCTGGTTTTCTGTTGTTATCATTCCGTTCATCTACGGATTCTGGATCACATTTACAGACTGGAACGGATTAGCACTTCACATAAACTTTATCGGACTTGAAAATTACAGACATATTCTTACGGATTCTGCCTTTTTGGGCGCCTTCGTTAAGACGGTTATATATGCGCTGTTTACGGTTATATTAAGTAATCTGGTGGGTTTTATCCTGGCACTGGTGGTTACCAGCGGTATTAAGGGACAGAACTTATTCAGGACAGGCTTTTTTACCCCCAATATCATCGGCGGTATTATTCTGGGTTACATTTGGAACTTTATTTTCTCATTTGGCCTTACAAAATTCGGTGAATTCACCGGAATCTCATGGATGCAGACTTCATGGCTGACCAATCCAACCAGAGCCCTGATGGCTCTTATCATTGTCAGCGCATGGCAGATGAGCGGTTATCTTATGGTTATTTATATCGCAGGACTGACCGCAGTGCCCTCGGACCTTTTAGAGGCGGCAAGAGTTGACGGAGCTACAACCTGGCAGACAGTTACCAAAATCAAGATTCCCATGATAAGGGGAACTATCGCGATATGCGTATTCCTGTCCATCTCAAGATGCTTCATGTCCTTTGACACTAACCTGTCACTGACTGCAGGCGGACCGTATAAATCCACAGAACTTATAGCCTACAAGATCTATCAGACAGCATTTACCAGCATGAACTTCGGTGAAGGTCAGGCTCAGGCCATTGTGCTGTTTGTGATCGTGGCGATCATATCACTGCTTCAGGTTTACTTTACAAGGAAAGGGAGGGTTGATGCATGAGAGCAGAAAGAAACAGAAAAAGCATAACCTTCGCCATAACACTGGTAGTACTTATATTGTTCATGGTGCCTTTCTATATGCTTGTAGTGAATTCCTTCAAGCCTACAGCAGAGTTTTTGAAGAATCCTTTTGCACTTCCGCAAAGTTTTAATGTTGATAACTTCATCACGGCAATAGACAGAATGAACTTTGGCAAATCACTGTTTAATACTGCAGCCATTACAGTGACTGCAGTAGTGGTAAACATGATAGTTTCGGCTATGACAGGATATCTTTTTGCCAGAAGGAAGTGGAAGATCAACAAGATCATATTCATGGCATTTCTGGCATCCATGGTGGCTCCTTTTCAGGTATATATGATACCCCTTGTAAGGATATATGCCGGAGTTCTGGGTTTTTCCAACAATCTGATGATGGTTGCTTATATTGCGGTGGGACTTAATATACCCTTTGCGGTATTTCTGTATTCGGGCTTCGTGGAAGGAATTCCCTCTGAGCTTGATGAGGCAGCGCTTATAGACGGATGTGGTTTCACAAGGACATTTTTCCATATCATCATGCCGCTATTGAAGCCAATCATTATCACCGTTACTGTTTTTGTCGCCATGGGTGTATGGAATGATTTCCTGATGTCCAGCTTATTCCTTACAAAAGTGGACACCAAGACACTGGCAATTTCCATCAAGACATTTTTGACCAATCATTCAGCTGAGTATGCGCCTATGATGGCGGGACTTCTTCTTAGCGTTCTGCCTGTTCTTATCTTCTATCTGATAGGGCAGAAATACATCATTGAAGGTGTTATTGCAGGCAGCGTAAAGGGTTAATTCGCAAATTTGGGGAAATAGACAGTTCTTTTTCCGACAATGTGCTATGTAAGCAGGTATCAGTCAGCGATATACTTATTTCAACCTCTTAAATATAGATGTTAATTGAAGTAATTTGTTGAAAGGAGAACAGGTTATGGAAATCAGATTAGAAGACGTTGAAAAAGTAATGGAACAGACGGGAGTCGAGTACAAAGTCGCCAAGGAGGCCCTTCTTAAATCAGACGGCGATGCGGATGAAGCAATAAAGCTAATCACAAAGGATACCATCGATATAGGTGAGGAAGCAAAAGCTGCTGTTGAGAAGCTCAAAAAGAAGGTTAAGGAAGGCAATGTAGACAGAATCCAGATTCGCAAAGACCAAGAGGTTGTCTTTAGCGTTCCCGTTAACATCGGAATCGTGGGAGGAATCGTCG
Source organism: Butyrivibrio sp. FCS014 (assembly GCF_000526935.1). GTDB lineage: Bacteria > Bacillota > Clostridia > Lachnospirales > Lachnospiraceae > Butyrivibrio. Next base: position 9,492 of record NZ_JAHA01000004.1, read on the forward strand.
GATTTGCCACAATCCCCTGGGCACTGATCGCTGCAGCGGTTGCAGCATTCGGACTGGGATGCAAACTTGAAGTAGTCAAGAAAGATGGCTCTTCTGATGAGATCAATTGATAACTAAACAGACTCGGCACAGGCCGGAGACGAAGGTAACGTCTCCGGTCTTTTTTGACTTGCACAGGTGAAAAACCTGCTCGATAATATTAGTTAGAGTGAGGTAATTGCCATGAACATCTGCTTATTGAATGATTCTTTTCCGCCTGTTATAGACGGAGTTGCAAATGTGGTTATGAATTATGCAAGGGTGTTGACCCAGGATCTGCATGAAAATGTTGTGGTGGGAACACCAAGGTATCCCGATGTAAGCTATGAGGGCTATCCGTACAAAGTAATAGCTTATCCCAGTTTTGACACTACAGATTTCGTAAAGGGATATCGCACCGGAAATCCTTTATCAATAAGAGAGATTGCGCAGATGAGCGAGTTTGGGCCGGATATTATCCATACCCACTGTCCCGCGGCTTCTACCGTTATGGCCAGAGTTTTGCGAAGGGATACCGGAGCACCCATTGTTTTTACATATCACACCAAATTTGATGTGGATATTGCAAGGGCTGTGGGCGATGGCTTTCTTAAGCAGGAGACCATAAAGACCATGATCAGCAATATTGAGGCATGCGATGATGTGTGGGTGGTTTCCAAAGGCGCCGGCGAAAACCTACGGTCTCTGGGCTTTGAGGGCGAATACCGGGTCATGAATAATGGGGTGGACTTCCCCAAAGGCCGGGGAGATGAGAAGCTGGTAAAAGAGCTGTCGACAGAATATTCGCTTTCTGAGGGAATACCGGTGTTTCTTTTTGTGGGAAGGATAATGAAATACAAAGGCCTTCCGATAATTGTTGATGCCATGAAGCTTCTGTCCGACAGAAATATAGATTATCGCATGGTATTCGTTGGAGGCGGAGCCGATGCCGAGGAAATGCAGACCAGAGTTAAAGAGTATGGCATAGGCGATAAGGTTATTTTCACCGGGCCGGAGCACGACAGAGAAAAACTCAGAGCATGGAATACAAGGGCGGATCTGTTTCTTTTCCCGTCTGTATATGATACAAATGGCATTGTGGTAAGGGAGGCTGCAGCCTGCGGACTGGCCAGTGTTCTGGTAAAAGGCTCCTGCGCTGCCGAAGGGATAATCCACGACAGAAATGGATATTTGATAGAAGAAAATGCACAGTCCATGGCAGATCTTTTAGAGAAATTGTGCAAGGATCTTTCGCATCTGCACGATGTGGGGCAACATGCCATGGATGAGATCTACATCTCCTGGGAAGACAGTGTCAAAGTGGCTCATGACAGATACGAAGAGCTGCATGAGATGTCACTTGGCGGGGTGTTTGGCCACAGAAAGCATCAAAGTCACGAGTATCTGATCAAGTCGGCGGCTATGATCCTTGATGAGACGGAGAAAGTATTTAAGGCACCTAAGACCTTTTATGAAGGCATGAAGGATAACTTTGATAGTATTCGGGAAGATTTTCAGGATATACGTGACGATATCCGTAATGACATTCTCGAAGATATAGAGCAGATGAGGGATAGGTTCAATGGAAGCTCAGACAAATAAAAAAAGAGACTGGTACAAGGAGATGAGCTTTTATCAGATCTGGGTGCGAAGCTTCGCAGACGGAAACGGAGACGGCATCGGAGATCTGTATGGGGTTTACGACAAGCTTGAGTATGTTAAATCCCTTGGGGTCGACGGAATCTGGTTTTCACCAATTTATCCGTCTCCCAATGCAGATTTTGGCTATGACATCTCTGACTATAAGAATATACACCCTGATTTCGGGGATCTGGAGCAGTTCAAAAAAGTACTGGCAAAAGCCCATGAACTGGGTCTTAAAGTGATAATGGACCTGGTGGTAAATCATACTTCAGACGAGCATCCCTGGTTTATTGAGAGCCGTAAGGGCAGGGATAATCCCTACAGCGATTACTATATATGGCGAGACAAGCCCAATAACTGGGACAGCCTTTTTGAGGGTAAGGCCTGGGAGTATGACCATGAACGAGGTCAGTATTATCTTCACATTTTTGCCAAGAAGCAGCCGGATCTTAACATGGATAATCCCAAAGTTAGGCAGGAAGTTAAGGATATCATGAGATATTGGCTGGATATGGGAGTTGACGGCTTTAGAGAAGATGTCATTAACTTCATATCAAAAAAAGAAGGACTTCCCAATGGTATGCCGCTTCTGCCTGCGGCAAAGGGAATGATGCAGTACAAGGACGGTCCTCATATTCACGAATATCTGGCAGAATTTCGCAAGGTATGCGATGAGTATGACTGTTTCCAATTGGGAGAAGGCCCCATGACTACTGTTAAGTCAGCCAGAAAATATCTGACCGGGCCAACCAAGTCACTGGATATGATGTTTTCTTTTGACCACATGATGGCAGACTGCTTTTTTACCGAGTACATGCACAGGCCGTTTTCTCTGGTCAAGCTCAAAAAAGCCTTCAGCAAATGGCAGTATGCCCTGGCTAAGGATGGTTGGAATGCACTGTATATGGAGAATCACGATCATCCCAGGATTGTAAGCCGCTACGGAAGCCACCATTTCTGGTGGGAGAGCGGAACAATGCTGGCTGCCAGCTATATTTTCCAGAGGGGGACTCCTTTTATCTATCAGGGGCAGGAGATAGGAATGACAAACATACGACTTGCTTCAATTGAGCAGTATGTGGACGTTTCCTCCAAGACCAATTATTACACTTACCACCTGAAGGAAGACCCGGAGCGCAGACTTCACAGGATCCATCTTTCAAGCCGGGATTCATCCAGAACTCCGGTGCAGTGGGATTCCAGTGAATATGCGGGCTTTTCCACTGTAGAGCCATGGTTTTATGTAAACCCCAACTATAAGAAGATCAATGTTGCCCGTCAACAGGATGATCCATACAGTATCCTGAATTTCTATCGCAAATGCCTTATGCTTAGGAAGAACTCCAGGACATTGATTTACGGAACATATAAAGAGTATTTTCCAAAAGACAAGAGCATTTATATGTATGAGAGAAAAATGGGACAGGAGCGGTACCTTATCATATGCTCATTTTCAAGACTACCGGTTAAGCTAAGGCTCCCCGGAGATTATGATGGCAGAGAAAAAGAGCTGGTGCTTTGCAATTATCCTGAGAATGTTGAGGACATTCCCGCGCACAAGCTTAAGGCTATCGGGGATGAGCTGCTTAATCTGGAGTTTACCCACGGTATGTTAAGACCTTACGAGACCCGCGTTTACAGATTTTCATTTTGATTGGCAGTGAACAGACTTATTTATAGATGAAAAGCCGCTACTGAGTGATGATCGCTCAGCAGCGGCTTGCTTTGGTTATATGTACTAAGATGTGCTATCAGTCGATATCGCCGACAATGTCGATATTCTCGCCTGTGATGCCTACCCATGCGCCATCGGAAGCTTCCTTTGCATCCTTATGAGCAAGAAGCCATTTGTTGGTTGCTCTGAGCATAGTGTCTTCCTGGTTAATAGCAGTAAACTCCGGCTTACCAACATTAGTGCCTTTGGGAAGTCCGACGAGAACCTGGAAACCTGAGTCTTTATGCGCCTGGCAGGGTGCATAGTGAAGGGTTGTAGCATAGACCTCTAACATTACTCCTGCAGGAACGAGAAAGGCTTTTACTTTGTCAGAACCAATCTTGTAGTCACTTATCTCTTCTCGCTTAGCGACCAGCAGAATAAAGTCACTGGGTCCAAAATTGATTTCGCTTGAACGATGATACTCAAGACAATTGAGCTTGGTATTATGGCCGTTGCACCATCCAAACTGCATGGGAGATCCTCCAAACAATGAATTTGTGATCTTGTCTGCAGCTGCAAGGCTTTGAAGAGCCAGATCTTCTGCAACATACTCTGTACCCTCGGGAATAGGAGTCTTATCCCTAAGAGTCTCTAAAATTTCCTGCTTCTCAGCTTCATACCCCTCAATGATTCTTCCGTAATTTGTAAATTCCGGATCTGTAGCTTTGTAAATTTTCATACCTTCTCTCCTTTTTTGAAAAATAACCACCTAATACATGTTATCATTATAGTGGTAAAAAATCACTAGCTTGCGGGAGTTGAGACGGCGTAAATTTACTGTAGGATTCGAAAGGGTAGATTGCCCCTGTGATCAGTTCAGATGTTCAAACCTTACTCATTATAGCGCCTGGTTGGAGGACAGTTCAAGGCTGTCATTCTAATCCTTGGTCTGTAGTCAAGCAGATCAAGGATAGGTGTGCGCTCTGGCGCACTTTATTCAAAGGCAGAGGCGTCAGCCTCTGGCTTCCTTTTAGAACAGTTTCCAGATGTAGTTATGCATTCCGATGCTCATCCACTTCTTCAGCTCTGAACTAAGCTCTACCTGTATGCTATCGACATACTTTCCCCACGCCGGATGGGAATACTGTTTTTCTCTTACATGCGCTACTACAGTCTCTACTTCTTCTGCCCCAGCAGCCTTAGGCATTACTGTCTTCTGGTAACGCACAAGTTCCAGCATATCCCTTTTGTTCCATGTATAGGCACTGAGTCTTGCCATCTTATCAGCGCCTTTTCGACTCCAGCCCATTGGAGTCATGCTCATTCTTTTTGACAGGACATGACTGACATGACCTTCAGTACTACATCCAGGAATCCTCCTGTATCTAAGCCTTGTCTTGGCTGCAGACCAGTTATCAAGTATATAATCAGCGCCTTCTTGCACACGTTTCATTTCCTTGTCGTTTGAGGCATGATATTCAAGCATATCTACCACAGACAGGAAATCTTCCTTACTTCCATCCTTGATCATTTCACAGAGAAGCTTTCTGGCATCATCAGCACTATCCATCAAATGGTTTGTCATCTTTATCAGGTATTTTTTGAGGTGGAACTCGTCCATCACATATGTGATGCCACTTATCCTTTTTCCCCCAGCCTTAATCCAGGCTCCACCATCTGCTCCTAGGTATATCCTCTTTATGCTGCTTATGTCATAGTTGTTGTCAATATATGTGTAGACTTCATCCCAGAGTTCACTGTTTGCTTTGCCTTCATAAGAACCACAGAAGAAATGGGCATTAACAAGGTGATGTCTTGTACTCTTGGGAGCATCCTTTTCAATGCCCTCATGAACATAGATAAGCTTGTTTATCATTCCATTGAGTTTTCTTCCATACTGGTTGACCTGGAGATCCCCCTTTTCCTTCTGGAACTGAAGCGACACATGATCTTCATCAGCCTCTATATACAGATACTCAACCTTGCGTTTTCTGCCTCTTCTTTTCTGTTCCTTGGGGAACTCGAGAGCATGTATCTTATCCTTTACAGTCTCTTTGCTGACCTCATCAAGGATGCTTGCTGCTTGTCCACCTTTACGATAAGAGGTCTGAACGCTCTCTGATAAGAGCTGTGCTATGGCATCTTCTGACATCCTTTCATGAGGGTCAAATGAAAGCATGTCATCCAGTAGATATCTGCGTTCTCCAGTCACCTTGTTCTTAAACAGTGTCTTGGAAAACATAACCTTTCCAATTGAGGTGATAAGAGACTTCTCGTCAGTCCTTACCACTTCCCATCTTTCCTTTCTCACAGGACTGTCTTTTAATATCTGGTTGCAGGTTGTAAGGGTTTCAGAAATGTAATCCAACGCCATCTGAAGCGCTTCATTCCTGACCTTGTATATGAAACCTGCAAAGTCTCTCGGATCCTCTGAAAAATCTTTTGATGCCTTCTGAAGATTTGGTACTCCATTCTCAATAAAATGCTGTATACTATTTAACACAAGGGGACTCCTCCGTTTGGTTATTTTGGCTTGGACACCGTAAATAACTATATCACGAAGGAAATCCCCTTTTTCAATTAATCCTACAAAAACTTTACGCTAGCGGGAGTTGATATGAAAATCCTCTGAATTTGCGGAGAAAAATATCAATCCTCGTTAAGAATGTCGCGGCACTCTTTAATGAGTGTCAGGTTGCTGCAAAGGATGAGAACTTCGTTCCAGCATCTGCAGACAGCATCGTTAAGACTTTCAATATCTTCAAATCTCCACATGATAGCAAAGTCATCATAGCTGTCTGGATCGTATAATCTGTTGATTTCACGGTCTTCTTCACAGAAAATGCGCTGCCATTCATCGGAAGCAAATCCGCAGAAAGCTATGTTTTTGCAGCCTCTTGAAAGAATAGTATTAGCCAGATCCCTGATTATGCTCTCATCCTCAAATTCATCAGTGATGATGATAACTGTCTGGCTGCACATATTGCGAAACTTGTTGCTGTTATCCAAAATGCCCTTTCCTGTGAGTCCAAAGGTGATATTTTGGTTGTAAGCCTTATTCATAATCATGTTCTGTGTCATAACGATCCTCCTTATATATACCTATTAGCAAGCTGCCCGGATGGCTATTTGTTTCTATGTTGCCATTATCGCACTTATAGTGGGTTATAAATGACACAGTATTATTTATTGGAACATCCGCAATTCCTCAAGTATAACTTGAAAAACATAATGAAAGATAAATCCACACTGGCTGTATAACAGATTATTTCGCGCTTATTATGTAATTAGTAAGGAGGGAATATACGATGAGTATGGGTACAAATATAAAAGCTCTGAGGGAAGAGCGGAAGCTTACACAGGACAAGGTGGCAGAGGCACTTGGGGTTACCTTCCAGGCAGTTTCTTCATGGGAAAGAGATGAGTACAAGCCTGATACAGATAAACTGATAAAACTCGCAGAGCTGTTTGATGTTTCAGTTTCTGCAATAGCTGAAGAGAGACAAAAGGCCTTTCATACAAAGGAAACCATATACAATTGGGAGCACATGAAAACCTATGTCAAAACAACAGCCAGAAATTTTAAACTGGAGGATACCTTAAGGGCAGTGGATTATGCCGAGGAGGCTCATCGCGGGCAGACCAGAAAGCGCTCCACGGTTCCCTATATCTATCATCCGCTGAATCTGGCTTGTCATGCCCTTTCCATGGGTATTATCGAAGACGAAATCATTGCAGCCTGCCTGCTTCATGATGTGGTAGAGGACTGCGGTAAAAAACTTGAGGAATTGCCGGTAAGTGATGAGACGAAAGAGCTGGTAAGACTTCTGACCAGAAAAGACACTCCTGAAGAGAAGAGGAAAGAGACGCTGGACGCTTATTTCCACGACATTGCGCAAAACCCCAAGGCTACCTTGGTAAAATGTCTGGACAGGTGCAATAACCTTACCACAATGTCCTGGGGACTTAGCAGAGACAGAATATACAGGACTATAAAAGAAACAGAGGAATATTTCCCTCCGCTGATAAAAGTGCTAAAGGATACCACGGCATACGGGAATGCCTCATGGCTACTGAAATACCAGATGGAAAGCATGCTGGATATATATAAAAGGCTTATGTAAATATGAAGAAACTGTTTACTCAAAAGATAAGAATCCTATGGTTTTTTTCTTTCTATACTGTGCCTTGGCTACTCGCTGATGGTGTATCTGGTGGGAAGCGGCACCCTTTCATTCACAATCTGGCTTGCGGGAGCTGCCTTTTTTGCCCTGTGCTGTTTCCTTGCAGGGGAAAAGAGATGGAGTAAAGTTCCCAAGGCTGTTAGATATGCCGCATATATCGCATTGGCAGTCTTTGCTTCGGTCTTCATGACCTGTCAGATTGCCATTTTATCCCACTTTTTTGATAAGGGAGAAAGTGATCTCGATTATATCATTGTTCTTGGAGCACAAATGCGGGAGAGCGGGCCAAGTGTGATATATCGTTACAGACTGGAGAAAGCGTATCAGTATCTGTCGGAGAATCCTGATACAATCTGCATCACCACAGGGGGCGCAGGCATAAACGAGAATATCAGCGAAGGAATGGGCGGAAAAAAGTATCTGGTTAAGCTTGGAATCTCCGAAAGCAGGATACTTGCCGAAGAAACGTCCAGGGATACCGGAGAGAATATACAGAATGCGCTTCTGCTTGTAAGAGCGGAAGATGTGGCAGAGGATAATCTTAAAATAGGTATTGTGACCAACGGATTTCATGTCTTTCGCGGAGTGAGGATAGCAAAGAAAAATACAGAAGCTCGAGTTTGCGGGATTGCAGCCTATATGCAGCCCAGATTTATTCCAAATAACATGGTACGGGAGTGTTTTGGCATACTAAGGGACCTGATAAACGGTGAGCTTTATTGAGGATTTTGGATATGTGCGCCAGATATGTGTTTTGGGACAGAAACGCCATAAAGGTTGAAGCAGAGCTGGGATTGGGACCCGGCTCTTTAAGCATGCCTCAGGGGGACGTTTGCCCGGGGATGACAGCAGCTGTCATAATCGCGCAAAGGGGTGATAGCTCTTTTCCCCTGACAGTAAGGTACATGAACTGGGGCATACTGGACAAGTCGCTGGTCATAAACGCAAGAGCGGAATCGGTGGCGGAAAAGCCGATGTTTGCGGACAGTTTTGCCTACAGGCGCTGTGTGATGCCGGCCGGGGCGTTTTATGAGTGGGACAGTGACCGGAACAAGGCGACGTTTTATGATATGGAAAAAGATCCTGTTTATCTGGCGGGGGTATATACTTTGGCGGATAATCGTGACAGCTTTGTGGTGATCACAACCAAAGCAAATGAATCCATGATAAAGGTTCATGACCGCATGCCCCTCATGATACCAGCGGATTCTGTGAAGGACTGGCTATATGATGATGGCGTGGCAAAAAAGATGCTGCTTGCCAGGATGCCACAGCTGCTTAAAGAGCAGGAATATGAGCAGCTGAAACTGCCCGGATGTGAGTGATAAATCAGTAACTTGCCCGGGAGGAGAATTAGGTAGTACTTTATCGCAAAGGCGAGTATATATCCGTAAGGCAGCCTTTCATATAATGTAATCAGATAGCAGGATATGACATTATTGAAAGGTGGTGATGGCCATGTTATCAATTGTATTCTTTGTTTTATTCATGATGGTTTTCGGAAAAAATGATCGGTTTCGCCATCAGATTTGCCTGGGGCGCATTTAAAGTTGCTATGTTCCTGGTATTCCTTCCGCTGGCATTGGTATTCATGGCTCTTGGCGGACTGATCTATATAGCTTTGCCGATACTTATTATTGCCGGGGTGGTAAGTCTCTTCGCAAAAGCAGTATAATATTATAAAAACTGTAAAGGCGGGATATACCCCATGAAGAGATGATATATAACATATATAGAATATAGATTGGATTTTTTTATGAAGTATATTTACGAAACACATCTTCACACGGTAGAGGCCAGTGCCTGCGCCAGCATGCCCGGAGAGGAGTATCCGGCATACATGAAGAGCCTTGGATACAGCGGGATAATTGTCACAGATCACTTTTTTACAGGAAACAGCTGTGTTCCGAATAATCTTCCCTGGGAAGCAAGAATAGAGAAGTACTGTTCCGGATATGAACATGCTAAGGCGGCTGCGGGAGATGATTTTACTGTCCTTTTTGGGATAGAGTATAACTTTCAGGGGGATGAATACCTGTTGTATGGAGTAACTGAAGAGTGGCTTCTTGATAATCCGGATATTGAGGAATTTAGCCGGGAGCAGGTATATGAGTCAGTTCACAGTATCGGCGGAATAATGATTCAGGCGCATCCCTACAGGGAAAGAGGATACCTGTCGGCGATTCACTTAACTCCTGCTGTCAGTGACGGCATTGAAGTCTATAATGCAGCAAATCCCGACTGGCAAAATGCCCTTGGATATGAATATGCTTTAGAGCGAGGCTTTTTGATGAGCGGAGGATCAGACATTCACAACTATTCGCTGGACAACATGGGAGGAATGAGCTTTCCTTATCCTATACATACAATAGAAGAATATGTTAAAGCCTTTATGGCGGGGGATGGAACTCCTGTATTCAGGAGGGATGTTCATGATAACAGTACTATTTTCAGGCCGGTAACAGAAGATCAGACACTGATGGTAACGAAAGAAAAGTCTACACTTGAAGTGATCTGGCATTGAGGCGTGGAATTGCATAAATTAATGGAAATTTTATGACAATATATGTTCTTACGTATTATTATTAGTGTATGGAAACTCTGATTAGTACGTCATATACTCCTGTTGGGGATATATTGGTCATTGCGATTATGGGTATCTTCGTGATACTTATTCGTGCTGCCTATATCAAGCCCAGCAAGGGTTTTCGTCTTTTTAAGTGGATACTGGCCGTGCTGACATTGGCAGCATATACGGATATCATGTACCATCTTGCTTTGGCCAATTTCGATCAAATTCCCGGGATAGTTCCATATGCATTGCGCTTTCTGTACCATCAGTTGCTTTTTATAAATTTGGAACTCTATATTCTATATATAGAACAAACTATGCAGCTGCTTCCTTCTGAACAGAAGGCGTTTCCTATAATCGGCCTATTAGGTCTTATCGGTTTTGGCATAACCGATATTCTTGGAACGATTCTTGGTTTTGGGTTCCATATTACAGATGACTTCACCATTGCGTCACAGGTTAATCTCTTCCTTGTAGAATATCTTTTCTTTGTGGGAATTGCCTTATTTATGATGATCCGGTACAGAGACCGTGTGTACAAACCGATTATCTGGGCATTTTTGCTGACAATTGCGATTGCGCTCGTCCTTATGTATATTCAGGGATTATTCAATCAGCAGTCCTTTACCACAGCGACCTTTGTATTTCCGGCGTTGTCTGTTCTTTATCTTCTTCATTCTAATCCCTATGATCTTGAAATGGGTTCACTTAAGCTGGATTCTTTTGAGTCAGATCTTCAACACAGGATTCAGGGCAAAAAGAAGTTTGCGATTTTAAGTATTTTGCTTCATGAGTTTGAAGCTGCAGGCCATAAATATCCAAAGGAAATGAGAGATATTATCAGGTCGTATGTAGAGGGATATTATAACGGTGCGGCGCTGTTTCAAATAACCGGTGGCCGCATGGAACTGGTGGTTGACCTTGATATAAACCCGGATTATGAAGAAAAAACGAAACAGATTCTTGAGGTCTTCCATGATCATTACAACCTTTACAAATATGATTACAAAATAATAATCGTTAAAAGCAGGGAAGAGATCACAAATCCTGATGATTACATAGCTTTGATCCAGTATGTTGAGAACAGGATGCCTGAGAACCAGATAGAATTTGTTGATGATGAAATACTGGATAAGTTTTCCAGCCATAAATATATAGTTGATGAGCTTAACGATATCAACGAAAAACAGAACCTTTATGATGACAGGGTTCTGGTATACTGCCAGCCTGTTTATAACCTAAGAACAGGCCGTTATGACACGGCGGAAGCTCTGATGCGACTTAATCTTCCTAAAATAGGAATGGTTTTCCCGGACAGATTTATTCCCATTGCCGAGAAGCATAATTGTATTCATATGTTGTCACTTATAATACTGGCCAAGACTTGCAGACAGATCAGGAAGATGCTGAATGAAGGCTATGTGATCAAGAGAATCTCAGTGAATTTTTCCATTCTGGATATCAGGGAAAAAGAGTTTTCGGAAAATGTTCAGCGCATCGTAAGCGAGTGCGGTATTCCTATGGATAAGATAGCCATAGAGATTACGGAAAGTCAGAACCAGAAGGACTTTGATGCAGTCAAGGAAACCTTCAGAAAGCTCAAGAGCAGCGGAATCACTTTTTACCTTGATGATTTTGGTACGGGATATTCCAATTTTGAGAGAATAATGGAGCTTCCATTTGATATAATCAAATTTGACAGATCTTTGGTAATGGCCAGCAGGAGTGATTCCAAGTCTGAGACCATGGTTTCGTATCTGGCCCATATGTTTACGGATATGAATTATTCCGTGCTTTATGAGGGTATTGAGGATGAGGAGGATGAGGTACTCTGTACAAAGATGTATGCCCGTTACCTTCAGGGGTACAAATATGCCAAGCCCATTCCTATTCAGGAGCTTGATAAGTATTTTGTAAAAGCATCACATGTATAGACTGAAAGATTGATAAAATGAGTATAGAAGCATATATTAACCCGGATTTTACCTGGTACAAAAAACTTTTTTTCCTGCTGATCACTTATCTGCTGATTAGCATTTGTATCCTTATAATTGCGGGTGTGGAAAGACTCATGGTAAAAGGCCATGGGAGAAAAAGAGGCTGCGACGAAGTCTACAAAGACAGACTGAACGATCAGATACAAAGATTCATGGAAATGGTTATTTCGGGAACGTCAGTAATGATGTTCTCCTGTTCGTATGTCGTAGTTAACCATATTTGTACACTGGTCAGCAGCGGGGCTGCAGGGAAAGCCCCTGAAGTATTGGAGATGCTGGCATCAGCCTGGAATGAAGGTAAGGACTTTATTCTATTGCTTATGATAGTGGTCTCCTGTGTAGTAAATTCACTACTGGATCGTTTTCTTATACCCTTAAGCAGACTGACCAAAGAGGAAAAGGCCAGCATGAGGATGCTGGGAATGTTTTATGTCATAGTGATTCTTATATTCCTGAACACAATAGGAGACGAGAGTCAGTATGGTCCTGTTATGATGTATTATTTCGGATTGATGGTCGGAAGATTCGTTTATTTTGACGCAAGCTTCATGGACTTCGTATATAATCTCAGGAATGTATTTTTCAACTTGCCGTTTTTACTTATGACTTTGATGCTGACCGGAATTCTTGGTCTGACCGGCTTTAGAATGGGATTTTTCCTGGAGCGGAACTACTACATAGTTGGAATATTCTACACTCACCTTTTTATGCTGGTGTGTGTGTTCATAGTTTATTGGGTTTTCAGGTTTATATACAGGGGGAAACCGAGGGAAAATGGAGAACAAGCATAGAGTATCCATTAAATCGCAGATAAGGATTGCTTTTATAGGTGTAGTTGCGCTGGCATTGGTGATCACTACCATGGTGGCTGTTGTCAGTATGCTGCGAATCAGGCAGGATGCTTCAGATGTGCTTAAAACCCGTATGGAAAACAACCTGACCAATATGGTGACGACCAAAGCGGAAGTTGCAAATGCCGAATTGCAGCGATATACAGGCTACGCCAATATGCTTGCCGATTATCTTCATATGCTGTATCTGAATCCTGAGGATTATCCTCCTTATGAGGTTTTGCCTCCTTCGAAAGCGGATGCGGATCAATTTGTGATGAAAAGATATATCGCAAGCGAGGATATAACTTATGAAAGCCTTAAAAGCGAGTGTGATCTTCTTGGTAATGCAGACGATGTATTTAAGCCGATAGCTATGGAAAATGAAGATGAAATAGTGGCCATTTTCTACAGCACAGAGTCAGGACTTCAGATATCCTATGACAAGGATTCGGAAGTGACAGCGCATGAAGATCGATCTGAGGTATATTTCAATTATTTTGATCGTCCCTGGTACAAAATGTGTAAGGAAAGGCAGGAGGTCTGCTTTACCGATGTATATGAAGATACCTATGGCAGAGGATATATGATCACCTGCGTCGCCCCGGTATATGACGGGGACGGTGTTTTTGCCGGTGTTGTAGCCATGGATATGATGATCGACCACGTCTACAATGTTCTCATAGATTTTGACATTCTAGAAGGCCGCAGTGACTATGCTTTTCTGGTTGACAGCACAGGCCGTGCGGTTTCTCCATTGTACAAAGACAGCAATATCAAAAACGATCCCGAAATTGGACAGGAGATCTGCGCGAAGATTCTCGGACCGGATATCGGAGTCTCTTTTTCTGAAACTTCAGGTGCATACTATGCTTATGCGCCAATCAAGGCTGTAAACTGGAACCTGTGCCTGCATGTGCCTGAGGAAATGGTACTGCAGCCGGTTGAGGACATGAGTATAAAAATCAAGTCTTCAGTGCTGATGTTTTTAGCTATATTCGCATTTATCACGCTCCTTAGCCTTACTGCTGCGGGCGCATTGTCTTCCGGCTTGATAAAGCCTCTGTTAAACCTTAAGAAAGATGCAGCTGAAATCAGTAGCGGTAATCTGGATCATGTGGCAAAGATTTATCAGAATGATGAGATTGGTGACCTGGCAGTAAGTTTCAATAACATGGCTGTTTCACTTAAAGACTACATTGCGAATCTGACCGAGGTTACTGCTGAGAGAGAGGATTGGAGCGGAGCTTAATGTTGCCACTCAGATTCAGGCAGACATGCTTCCCACCAATTTTCCGCCGTTCCCGGATAAAAAAGAATTCGAACTTTACGCCACAATGGATCCCGCCAAGGAAGTGGGCGGTGACTTTTATGACTTTTTCTTCATTGATGATACACATTTGTGCCTCGTAATGGCTGATGTTTCAGGTAAGGGTGTGCCGGCGGCTCTTTTCATGGTGATTGCAAAGACTCTGATCAAGCACAGAGCTATACTGGACGGAACTCCTTCCGAGATACTCGAATATGTGAACGAGCAGCTCTGTGAGGGCAATGAGGCTGATCTGTTTGTAACGGTATGGCTGGCGGTTCTGGATATCAAGACAGGAAAGGGAATGGCTGCTAATGCAGGCCATGAGCACCCTGTACTAATGAGGGCAGGCGGCGACTTTGAACTTGTGGAATATCGCCATTCTCCTGCGGTTGCCACCATGGAAGGGATGAAATTCAGGCAGCATGAATTTGAACTTCACCCGGGAGACCGCCTGTTTGTCTATACCGACGGCGTTCCGGAGGCAACAGATTCAAGCAATGAGCTGTTCGGCAATGACCGTATGCTCTATGTGCTTAATAATAACAAGGATTCTTCAGTTTATGATCTTCTGAAAAACATGAAGAGCTCAATAGATGGATTCGTCGGCGAGGCACCACAGTTTGACGATATCACCATGCTTGTGTTAAATTATTACGGCGAGCGTTAACTGATGTTTTTTGGAGGATTTACTTACAATGAAAAATGAAATGGATTTTGATAATAGCGAAGAAATGACAAGCTGCTGCGGCGGTGAGAGCAGCGAAGGCTGCTGTGGCTCTGAAGGCTGCGGCTGTGATGAGGAAGGCTGTGGAGCAGGCGGTTGCGGCGGATGCTCAGGCTGCCATTCAGCTCCTGCTATAGAGGGTAAGAATGTTGGAAAGATTGCCCGTGTACATTACAGGGGAACTTTCAATGACGGTACACAGTTTGATTCATCCTATGACAGAAATGCTCCCCTCGAGTTCGTGTGCGGCGCAGGCATGATGATCCTTGGCTTTGACAAGGCTGTTGCCAACATGGAAGTGGGAGAAACCCTTGATGTTCACCTTATGCCCGAGGAAGCTTATGGCGAGGTTGACCCCAGAGCCGTGCTTACAATGCAAATAACAGAGCTTCCCGGTTCAGAGGAGCTCGAAGTAGGTGAAAGAGTTGCTCTTCAGGATATGTACGGAAGACCTTTCCCCTGTACAGTAGCTGCTAAGGATGATACAACCATCACTTTTGATGCAAACCATGAACTGGCAGGAAAAGAGCTGAATTTCACTATTGAGTTATTAGAAATCAAGTGATATTTAATTGAATATGTTACGTTTGTATTGCTCAGTGCTCTAAAATGCGCTGGGCAATATTTTTTAGCAGGTGGGCGATGATTCCGTTATCTCTGTTAAGCGTTTGAGGCAGTGTGGGAACGCGATCATAAAGCACCTGCAGATAGTCAAATCTTTGGCCTTTAAAATCAAGGATTTCTATGTCATATACTGCAGAAACACCGGTTCTTGCGGGCTTGATTCCGGTGATTACCCCCTGCATCTTTGCGGTTGTATTATCGCTTTCAACTTCTACATCAACATAATCACCAATGGAGATATCCTGCATTTCATCAAGAAAGATCTTAAGGTTATGCTCTGTAAGGTAAGTAGTAATTCCGTCAAAGCGATAGCTCTTTTCCCCGGTTGTTATGATGGTTGCTGGTTCAGCGTCAATAACATGCACTGTTTCTGAGTCACTGTCTCTTCCATCAACCAGAAACATGGACATAATGAGGAAGTAGGAATTTCGAACAAGCCAGAAGAGCAGTATAAACAGGCCAAGAGATCGAATGCCTTTAACTATAAATAATGTACGAATAATTCCGGCGATGGAAAGGGCGGTCAGAATTAGATATGGCATAACAGTCTTAAAATCTGTGTGACGTTTGATGGTTTTTTTGCTCTTGTCGGTAACTGCGAATTTTTTGGTGGTTATGCCAAAGAGCTCCTTGATCACGGGAACAAGAAGGAACGGCATAACGCTGGTTTCGTAGATTCCGCTCCACTTAAGGGACACAGCGTTGTTGCTGTGGGCTCTAAGGCAAAGGTCCTGCAGGATGAACATGGGAACCCAGAATATCAAAAGATCTATCCAACTGCAGTTGAATACCGGAATAGTAAATACTGCGAACACAAGCGGGGATAGGATATAAATCAGATTTTTCAGCGGTGAGTACCAGTAAACTACTGAACTCCAATAACTCAGCTTCTGAATCGGGGAGAGGTTCTTGCGGCGGAAGATCTTGAGCTGGCGAGCGGTGCTGATAACACCGCGGCCCCAACGAATCCTCTGCTTGATGTGTTCCGCAAAGGTATCGGGAGTCTTGCCGCTGGCAAGGGGTTCCGGAAGCCCAAGGCTTACAAAACCATTGGATTCTATAAGAAGTCCTGTTGCAAAGTCCTCGGTAATGGATTCAGTGTAAAAACCACCAATTTTATCCAGGGCTTTTCTGGAGATCACCGTATTGGAACCGCCGTAGATTACGCTGTTTGAAGAGGTTTTGGATACTTCGATGGTACGATAAAAGAAATCCTGCTCGTTTGGAGCATTTTTCTCGGAATACAGCGCGTACTGAAAAACATCAGGTTCATAGAAACACTGAGGGGTTTGTATAAGTCCAAGCGGAGCCTGATCCGCTTCTGGAAGGGCGGCATTTCTCTTCTCATTATCAACAAAATAGGGTATGGTCTTAAGCAGAAAATCGCTTTTTACCAGCATATCTGCATCCAAAGTAACCACATATGGGGCATTTGTCAGTCCCAGTGCGTGGTTTAAGTTTCCGGCTTTGGCGCCTTTGTTGTCGGGCCTGTCGAAATATCCGACATGCATTTTTTCAGCCAGCTCCCTCATGGCCGGACGACGATTGTCATCGCAGACCCAGATGTGGACCTTGCTCTTATCCGGATAGGACAGATGGTTGCAGGCATTTATCGTCTTCTCGAGAAGATCTGTGGGTTCATTGTAAGTGGCAATGAAAATATCCACTTCCGGATATTCATCATCCGCAATCTTGGGAAGGGGATGATCTTTCATGCCCAGAAGATGAAGATACAGGATTATGGATTCGACGAATCCGAATATCTCAACTATGAGCAGAATTATGTTGGCCGAGGTAGCCAGTACACCATATTTCCATGGCACAGAGTAGACTACACGCCAGTACAAATACATAAGGGTAAAGAACATGCTAAGGAGCAGGACAACTATACGAAGAACACCTAAAACGCTGTCTCTGCTGGGTGGCCGCTGTGTGCTTTCGTATTTTGTTACAGTATCATATGTCTTATATTTCTGGCCGGTAACTCTTTTTATAAAAAGGGTCAGCAACAGGCATACTGCCATTCCTGCAAGGACATAGAGGGCTTGCCTGGGCCAGCTTGAAGTGATTATGATATCCCGCTGAGTAAGAGACTGCTTTAACCATACCGGGAGAGAGCTCTCTCTTTTGGGGGTGATAGGAATGGGAATATCGTGTGGATACTGGCCTTGTATAAGCGCTTTGATCCAGCTTCCTACCGGGGTAATATCGTTATCTGTGATAGGCTGTGTCGGATTGTAGGAAGGGTACAGAAGGGCGGAGGATTCGTCTTTGTTGGATAGGCTCCAGACTGCATAGCTGATGCCTTTCTCCTGTAATAGTCCGAACCAGGTAGCTGCATTTTTGTAGCCTACGCGGCCATCACCGCTGGCTTCTGAGATACCGCATTCGGAGATAAACACAGGAAGATTCCTGTCCAGGGCTTCAATGAGCTCTGATCTAAGATCACTGCCATGAGTCGCTGAATAGAAGTGGAGAACATACATAAGATTATCAAAAGCAAGAGGATCCCTGGCAGCACTTGAAAGATCCTTGTCATAGTTGGGAGTTCCCACAACTATGACGGAATTTGGACTGTTCCTGCGGATGACGGGAATAACCTGCTCAGAGTAGGTTTTAACATCTTTCCAGGTAGTCTCCCTGTTGGGTTCATTACATATTTCATATATAATATACGGAGAATCAGCGTATTTCGCGCTGATCCTGCCAAAAAACTCAGTGGCTTCGCTTAAGTGCATATTGGGATCGTAATCATCAAGAATATGCCAGTCGACAAGTACATACATGTCGTTGGCAATTGCATAATCCACTCCCTTGATAAGGAGATTCCAACTTTCCTTGGGATTTTCGCAATATAAATCGGAGTACATTGGAAGGCGGAGCATGTTACAGTTCCATTCCACAGACAACTGCCTGAAAAGATCATTGTTCACAAATTCCGGAAACCAGGTGATGCCGTGTAAGCTCAAGCCTCGAAGAATGACAGGATTACCGTTTTGATCCACTAATTGAAGGCCATCGACCATTATGTCCATATAATGGTGTAAATTGAAAATTAAATATAAAAGAGCCATGAATGCTCTCTCCTGATTTAAAATGTTAAGTGACCAAACAAAACAGTATAAAGGAGGCAAGTAATCATCATGGCTCAAGTAAATATTACATTAAACCATGAGGAATTGGTAGCATTATTAGGAGGAGACCGAGAAGAAGCGTTCAAGCATCTTGTCGAGAAAATCCTCAATGAGGCTCTATTAGCGGAATCCACAGCCCAACTGGGAGCTGAAAAGTACGAAAGGTCTGATAACAGGACTGACCAGCGCAACGGTACAAGAGAACGTGAACTAACCACCAAGATAGGCACTATCGTCCTGGAAGTACCGCGCCACCGATTATCACCCTTTCACACCACTCTTTTTGAAACATACCAGCGTAGTGAAACAGCCTTGCTCAATACCATGGCAGAAATGGTCATCATGGGCGTTTCTACGCGTAAGGTGAGTAATGTTATCGAAATGATATGTGGCAAGGAATACTCCAAGTCCACTATATCAGAGGTGTGTAAGCGACTTGATCCAGAGATCAAAGAGTTTCAAAACCATGATCTGAGTGTTCATGATTATCCTTTTATCATGGTGGATGCCACATATTTTAAAGTACGTGAAAATCATAGGGTTGTTTCAAAAGCTTTATTCATAGCAGTAGGTCTTACAACTGATGGCAAGAAAGAAGTCCTATACTTCAATGTATATGATGGCGAAACTAACGATACATGGCTTGACTTCTTCAGCCACCTGAAAGCCAATGGTCTTAAGGATCCACTTATGCTCACTTCTGACGCCCATAAATCCATTCGATACGCAGCGTTCAAAGTGTTTCCTAATACACCGTGGCAGCGTTGTCAGTTTCACTTCACTAAAAACATCCTTGACGCAGCCCCAAACTCACAGAGACCCGGGCTTGAAATAGAGTTAAGGCAAATGTTCCTGGCTAAGACCCTTACTGCTGCAAGAAAAAAGCGCGATGACATCCTGTCAGACTACTCTGATGTTGCTCCAAAGGCGATGGAACTGCTTGACAACGGATTTGAAGATGCCATGACGGTATATATGTTGCCAGAGAATACATGGCGCCACCTGCGTACATCAAACACAATAGAAAGGCTTAATAGAGAGTTAAAACGCCGTTCCGATGTTATACAAATATTTCCGAATGAAGCTTCATTATTACGTCTCATGGGCTCGGTGCTTATAGACCAGAATGATATCCTACTAATGAAACGTACAAGTTTTGGCCGGAAAGCTTATGAAAGCATATCTAATGAAACCCGTATCAAACTCAAAACCCTGGCCTTTGAACAGCAAAAGATTATGGCCGCATAACAGCTGCTCAAAGATCTGGAGCCCGAGGTAATAAAGTAGCCACCCTGCCAGCGGCAGGGCTTGTCCTTGATGCCCATAAATCAGAATGCTAAGCTGAGAAAACCGATGGTGATGCATATCAGCTGCTCATGAGTCTATCGCCGTCGGTGATTGACATACAGCGTTCTGATTTATGGGTGTCAAGGATGGCGGACACAGCCACAACATTTATATCAGGAATCAATTTACACCACATATAGGACTTGACCCCATCGACAGATAGATTTCCGTTGACTGAAGGCCTTGCATGTACATATTCTGTTGTTTCTGCAGCAGAAACCCTTGCATTTGGAAGAAAACATGCCAGAATAAGAGATAAAAGCAGAATAATAGAAGGAATTCCACGTAATCTTTTCATTGCTACAGCCCTCACGGAATGATCTGCATATTTACGGTTTATTGTATAATTATATCACAAATAAGAACGGAATTTTTGTGGCCATTATAACAGGGCCGCTTAATATGGGAATTATTAATAGAAAGAAGGAATTGAAAATGAAAGCATATTTCGCCGGCGGATGTTTTTGGTGCGTTACACCAATATATAAAATGTATGGAGTTGATAATGTTATCTGCGGATATTCGGGCGGTGATGAGAAAAATCCTGCTTACGAGGATGTAAAAGCCCAGAAAACAGGCCATAGGGAAACTATTATGCTGGAATATGACCCAAAGAAGGTGTCATATGATAAGCTGCTTGACATATTTTTTGCCAATGTAGATCCCTTTGATGGGGAAGGACAGTTTATCGATAAGGGATTTTCCTATACTTTGGCAATTTATTACACTACGGAGGAAGAAAAGCTTAAGGCCTACAGCAGGATTAAAAAACTGGAGGAGGAGACCGGTAAGAAAGTGTACATTGCACTGGAATCCTTCAAGAGCTTCTATGAGGCCGAGGAATATCATCAGGACTATTATCTTAAAAACCCGGAGGCCTTTGAAAAGGAGCTTGTAGAGTCCGGACGTAAAAAATAACAATTGATTTTTGTGGAAAATGCCCATGATAATTCAAAGACTATCATAAAGATTGTTGGTTTTAGCATTGACTCCGATTATTGTGATTTCTATAATTCATACTTGTGCAATTAAATGAATTACTATCTGAATTTGCACAGTGAACTGTAATTAGCCACAATAATCGGAGGTATATAACAATGAACAAGAAGTTTCTTGCAAGAGTTTACAGAGCAGTAATTAATGGCATCATTCGCTATGGCGCAACACACAGCGAGTACTGCTACCTTTAATTCTTAATTATTTTCAAAATATCTTTTGCCAGATAGCCCCGACCTTCGTATAAATAATCAGAAAAGATGACACGCAAGTGCGTTTTCAAGCGATTGGAGGTATGGGGCCATGAAAGCAATCTTCGTCAAAGTATTAGTATTAACAGCTCTTTCAGCTATTATTATTTTAGTCTCTTCTATTCCATCGTTTGCGGCATCAAGTGAAACCATAAGCACAGATCAGCATAGATCGATCATTTCTTATCTGCTTCAGCAGGAAATATCATCTGAGCAGGCAGTAAAGATTGCATATAATCATGCCGGTGTTGACAGGCAGGATGTTCTTTTCCCACAGGTTGAAGTTCATATAAGCGATGAATATAAAACCTACAGAGTTAAGTTCTATATTGGATTAACGGAATACACATATGATGTAGACGGTGCAACCGGTAAGATCAATTCCTTTGAAACAGTAGATTACGGTGATCTTTGCAGCGCAAGATAAACTCCATACCATAAGAGAATTTTCCGGGGCTATTCCTCATTTGTGAAGGGATAGCCCCTTATTTTACGGCATCTATCCGGGAGGAAGATGCCCTTTTTTAGGAATACAGGCCATTATTTTGCCATGTTTTGGTTTGACCATAGCCTCTGCCTGCTTTATAGTCTATATATATTCGATGAGAATATCGCGAATAGACAGGAGGACGTGTAATGAAATTACAAAGAGAACACAATTTTAGCGCAGCGAAGTTTGGTAAGACCGCGCTTGCGATCATCGTTGGAATATTCATATTATCCACGGTAATGGGTTCGTTTTATAACGTAAGCGAGCAGGAGCAGGCGGTTGTTACTCAGTTTGGCAAAGTGGTGGCCACCAATACAGCCGGCCTCTACTTCAAAATCCCTTTTATTCAGAGGGTTCACATGGTAGATATGACCACCCACGGTATCGGAATCGGTTATGTGATTGACAAAAACGGTCAGAACATCACTGTAGACGATGAAGGCATTATGATCACATCGGACTTCAATTTTGTAGATATTGATTTTTATCTTGAATACAAGGTAAGTGATCCGGTGGCCTACATCTACAACACCAACAATCCTGAGAGCGTAATGAAGAACATTGCTCTTGCCAGCATCCGTTCTACCGTTATCAATTATCCGGTTGATGAGGTAATCACTACGGCGAAAGGCCAGATCCAGTCGGAAGCCAAGGAACGCTTACAGTCAGCACTTCAGGCTGAGAACGTTGGACTTACAGTGGTTAACCTTTCCGTACAGGACGCAGAGCCCCCGACAGATGAGATCAAGCAGGCTTTCAAAGCTGTTGAGACAGCTAAGCAGGGAAAAGAGACAGCGGTTAACAATGCACGTAAGTACCAAAGTGAGCAGGTTCCCGCAGCAGAGGCTGAGGCCGACAGGATCGTACAGAACGCTGAGGCTGAAAAAGCAGCAAGAATTGCCGAAGCTGAAGGTCAGGCCGCAAGGTTTAACAGTATCTTTGAGGAATACAGTAAATATCCTCTGATAACCAAACAGCGTCTTTTCTATGAAGCAATGGAAAATGTGCTTCCTGACGCAAAGGTTATCATTACTGACGGAAAAACCCAGCAGATCCTGCCATTGGATTCATTCAGCGGTGACAGCGCATCCGGAAATTGATGAATAAAGTTGAGGGAAAAAATATGAGAAAGAAAATCACAAAAACAATTATCGCCATAATAGCGATAGCCATAGTATTGGTACTGGCGGAATCACTATATACGGTTCATCAAAAGGAATATGTAGCGGTAAGACAGTTCGGTAAGATCGTAAGGATTGAATCAGAGCCCGGACTTAAAGCAATTACACCTTTTGTACAGAGCACACAGCGTATCAGCGCAGCAACAAAGCTCTATGATATTCCGAAATCTGACGTTATCACCAAGGACAAAAAGTCCATGATCACTGATACATACGTACTTTGGAAGGTCGTTGATCCCACCAAGTACATTCAGACGCTGAATGCACTTGATACCAGGGCTCAGGAACGTATTGAAGCTGCTGTATATAACGCTACAAAAACAGCTATTTCATCCATGTCTCAGGACGAAGTCATTGAGGCAAGAGGCGAGGCTTTAACAAACATCATCACCCAGGACGCAAACTCAGACATGGGTGGCTATGGAATTGAGATTGTAAAGGCCGAGATCAAGGCCCTTGACCTTCCTGATGATAACAGAACAGCCGTGTATGAGCGAATGATTTCCGAAAGAAACAACATTGCAGCATCATATCAGGCAGAGGGTGAAGCTGAGGCTCAGAAGATCAGGAACGAAACCGATAAAAGGGTATCTATCCTTAAGTCTGAAGCTGAAAAAACTGCAGCTAAGCTAAGCGGTGAAGGTGAAGCTGAATACATGAAGACTCTTTCTGAGGCTTATAACACAGAGGAAAAGGCAGAATTCTATAACTTCATGAGGTCTTTAGATGCTTTCAAGGAGTCTCTTGGTCAGGGAGAAAAGACCATTATCCTGGATCAGAACTCAGAGCTTGCCCGGATGTTCTATATGAACAACTAAGCGACTTATCGCTGGTAATAAGTTTTACTTAATTGCCCTGCATGTAACCAAGTGTAATAATACACCTATCATAAATAAAGGCGATAGGAGGAGAGCATTATGAGTTACAGATTTGAGACACTTCAGTTACATGTAGGGCAGGAGCAGCCGGATCCGGCTACAGATGCAAGAGCGGTACCGATTTATCAGACCACATCATATGTATTCAGGAACAGCCAGCATGCAGCAGACAGATTTGGTCTTGCTGATGCGGGAAACATATACGGAAGACTAACGAACTCTACACAGGATGTCCTGGAAAAGAGAGTAGCCGCTCTTGAAGGCGGCAGCGCAGCACTTGCCCTTGCATCCGGTGCTGCAGCAATCACATATACAATTGAGGCTCTTGCTGCAAATGGCGGTCATATTGTGGCTCAGAAGACTATCTATGGCGGCAGCTACAATCTGCTGGCTCATACTCTTCCTCAGTTTGGCATAAATACAACATTTGTTGATGCCCACAACCTTCAGGAAGTAGAAGGAGCAATCACAGACGACACAAGAGCCATCTATCTTGAGACTCTTGGCAATCCCAACAGTGATATCCCTGATATCGATGCAATCGCAGAGATTGCTCATAAGCACGGACTTCCGCTGGTAATCGACAATACCTTTGGAACCCCTTATCTTATCAGGCCCATCGAGCACGGTGCTGATATTGTTGTACATTCAGCTACAAAGTTCATCGGTGGCCATGGAACAACTCTTGGCGGAATCATTGTAGAATCCGGCAAATTCAATTGGAAGGAAAGCGGCAAGTACCCGAACATCGCAGATCCCAACCCCAGCTATCATGGTGTTTCTTTCTATGACGCTGTTGGTCCCGCTGCATTTGTTACATACATCAGAGCAATCCTTTTAAGAGATACAGGTGCAACAATTTCTCCTTTCAACGCATTTCTGCTTCTTCAGGGAGTTGAGACACTTTCCTTAAGACTTGACAGACATGCCGAGAATACTGCAAAGGTTGTGGAATTCCTTAAGAACCATCCTAAGGTAGAAAAGGTAAATCACCCTTCATTGGAGGATCATCCTGATCATGCCCTTTACACCAAGTATTTCCCTAATGGCGGAGCTTCAATCTTCACATTTGAGATCAAGGGTGGCAAGGATGCGGCTTGGAAGTTCATTGATAACCTGGAGATTTTCTCTCTGCTTGCAAATGTTGCCGATGTAAAGAGTCTTGTTATTCATCCTGCATCTACAACTCACTCGCAGCTTAACGATGATGAACTGGCTGATCAGGGTATAACACAGAGCACCATCAGACTTTCCATCGGAACAGAGCATATAGACGATATTATCGCAGACCTTGAGAAAGGTTTCGCGGCAGTGTAAACTATCCCTTAAGGGGGATATTATATGAATGCAAAAGAACTGCTGAACATCATGCACGTTACGGAAAAGCTCAAGGACACCACCAGACACTGCTATACTTCAAAAGGCAGACACGAGAGTGTGGCAGAGCACAGCTGGCGCATTACGCTTATGGCATATTTTGTTAAGGAGGAATTTCCCGAAGCGGATATGGACAAGGTCATAAAAATGTGTCTTATCCATGATCTTGGAGAAATATTTACAGGAGATATTCCTTCCTTTAACAAGACTGAAGCCGATACAAAGCGTGAAGATGAGTTATTGTTTGAATGGGTAGCAACGCTTCCCGAGCCATATGACCGGGAAATGAATGCTCTTTTGCAGGAAATGAATGCTCTTGAAACTACCGAAGCCAAGATTTACAAGGCCTTGGATAACATGGAGGCTGTTCTGCAGCATAACGAATCAGATATAGCTACCTGGGAGCCCCATGAATATGAGCTGAATCTCACCTACGGCAACGATAAAGTGGCTTTTTCACCTTTCCTTCAATCGGTTCGGGAAGAGATACGTAATGAGACCATTGAGAAGATTAAAAACTGCGCCGAACCCGGAAATGGAGGTGAGAAGCATGATGATAACTGAAATGCTGGATAAACTCCTTGAAATGGCCAAAGAGGACAAGGATCTTAAGGAGAAGCTTCTTGGGACAAAAGATTCAGCTAATCCACTGGCAGATTTCTGTAAAATCGCATCAGAGATAGGACTTCCCATGTCTGTAATGGATATTGTCAATCAGGGAGAGGAGTTCTATGCCGAGATCAAGCGAAGCACCAACGGAGGCGGAGAAAACTCGCCGGATCTGGATTTTCAGAATGATGAATATTCTATATTCATGATGAGACTCAAAGACATTTGAATAAAAGCTATGCGATAAAATGATAAAGAAAGGGCGATGCTTTGACGTATGTGCGATACGCAAAGGATCGCCCAAAAGTTTCTTTGTGAGGAACGAACCGACTATGCAAGAACAAACGCTGCAGGGATCATGGAGAACTCCTGTTTTGGATACAACTTCATTATCGTCAATGATTGCGAATATCAGGAAGGTAGATGAGAGAAGTGCCGTGCTCTCTTTTATCACCATTGAACCGTATATAGATATGATTTACGTTGAGGTGGAGGATCCTGTAGAGGAGATCTTCAATATTTCGAGATTTACATTCCATGACAATCTGCGCTGGAGAGAGGATGAAGAGAAGGATTTCGAGAAGAAGTGCCTTAACAGTGACTATCCACTTCACTATAACTCGGCAGATTTTGACCGGATCTACTCATATTATTCAGCGCTGCACCCTGAGTGGCATCTGAAGAGGTATTATACCAGGGAAATGCGTCTTTTAGACCATATCCATCACTGTATGACCAGGAACACCGCCAAAGAGCTGCTGTACAAAGCCGGGGTGGATGAGCTGGCAGTTAGAGTTAATGATGCTCATGGGATAAATCCTTCAGCAACAAATCCGTCTGAGATCTATGGAAATGTACCAATGCGAGTTATAAGAGCGTTAAATACCGAGTATGGGGCAGTTTTACTGTCAGAAACGGAATACAGAGGATTTTTAAAGGAAATTGGCAGTCAATATCCTGATATTTTTAAGGATCCCCTAAATGATGCGCAGTGTGAGTACATACTGCGCCTTAAAAAGGGCGATCTTACCAATCCGGAGATATACAGGCTCTTTTTGTCTCAAAAAACAAGACTTTCCGGACTTTGGAGCCATTCTCTTTTTGTCAGATTTGTGGCTGCTGAAACCGCCAAAGATACAATTCGTGAAAAAGCACAGGCGCTGATCGCGGTTGATCCCTTCTATGAAAAATACGTTCCCAGCATGGGAACAAGTAAGCTCGCAGAGTTATTACACTATCTGGTCAATAACAAGGAGGAGCTTGACCGGGATATTAGAAGATCCAACAGGAAAAGAGATTACAGCTGGCAGGAACACTATGATGGCTATGTAATACGGTATCCGCAGACCATAAACGATTTTTGCAGGGAATCGGTTTATATGAGCAACTGCCTTATGAGCTATCTTGAGGCCTACGTTGAAAATGACACTACCATAATGTTTCTTCGAAGAGAGAACGATGTTAACATACCCTTTATTACAATTGAGATATATAACAGAACACTAACACAGGCATTTCACAGGTTTAATACGGAATGTACTTTGGAAGAAACCGCGTGGATAAAAGGATTTTGCTGGCGACATAATATCATTTATGGATGTGACAGATAATTTTTTGCCGGAAGAATACATCTTTCGTATAAATATGTGTAGTTAAGAAAACAAATTCTGTTAATATATGAAATGAGAGGGTAGATAATATGAAAGATATCAGATTAAATGATGACCAGTTAAACAATGTAGCCGGTGGCAAAGGTTTGAACATCCCACCTCAGCGCTTCAACGTTGGAGATAAGGTTCTTCTTAGGATTTATCCTGAATATGGAGTAGGCATAGTCAGGGAGGCCAAAGTCGAAGCAAGTGCCTGGAAGTACACCGTACAGTTTGATGCCGGTATGATGACAGCTGATGAGTTTGAATTCATTCCAGCTTGAGTGAAACACCGTATTCTACGGGGGAGGATTTTGATAACGCATGGTTGGCATTAAAGATATAGCAAGCAGATGTGGGGTATCGCCTACCACCGTATCAAATGTTTTGAACAACAAGAACAATGTAGGACAAAAGACCAGAGACAGAGTCCTTGAAACTGCAAGAGAACTGGGATATGTCCATAAAAAAACTGAAGTTGTGGCCGGTGGCAGTAAAAGGAACACAGTAGCCATCAACTTCAGTGATTTTGATGCGCAGTTCTACTTTGATGTCCTTCATGGGATCAGTGATTATGCGGTGAAAAGAGATTTCAATCTCCTTATATGTACCAAGGAGAATTTTGCCAAATATGCTGATTCAGAGAGTATATGCGGCTGCATTATAATGGACTGGAGTACTGACGATGCAACAATCTTAAGTATCGCAGACAAAGGGATCCCCATGATCACGCTGGACCGGCAGATGCCTCACAAACTCATAAAAAATATGGTGACAGGCAATTATGAGAGCGAGAAGACTCTTGTTGAGAAGCTTGTTTCTTCAGGGTTTAAGTCTTTTGCTTTTCTCGGAGGCATTGATTCCGACGACAACAGGGAAAGATACAGGGCTTTTAGGGATGTGTTGAGGGACAACGATATTTCTTTTGACAGAAATCTTTTATATGAAGGGGATTGGACAGAAAAGAGTGGTGCAGCAGCTGCAAGGCTTATTATGTTGCAACCACGTATGCCGCAGGTTTTAGTATGTGCCAATGACCTTATGGCAATCGGTGCCATAAGAAAGTTTCAGGAGAACGGCATCAGAGTCCCGGATGACATCTCTGTCTGTGGCTTTGATGATGTTATAATGTCCAAATATCTTGGACTTACGACGGTTTGCGTTCCAAATTATGAGAGAGGCTATCTTGCTATGCAGGCTCTTTCTGATATCATTGACGGTACCGGTAATTTTGAAAATTTCAAGATTGGAGCAAGGGTCAAGTGGAGAAAGTCCATAAGGCCTTTAATTTAAGAACATCATTGTTATAAAGATTGTGCTTTCGCAGTTCCTTGGAAATAATGAGGGTTAGATCATTCTTTTTCAATCGTGATAATGACTGATCATACGGTTATATATGCGGAGGTAAAAGCACCAAATGTACAATTTCAGTATTAAAGGGATCCGTAGCAAGCGAATCCAAATAGAGGCAAACGGGCTTAGAATTCCTCTTTTGATATTGAAGCCTCTGACTGAGCCGAAAAATGCTCCCGGGGTTATGTGGATCCATGGCGGCGGGTATATGACCGGCATGAAAGAAATGGCTTATATCGGAAGGGCAGCTGATCTTGTGAGAAATCACGGCGCGGTTGTGATAGCTCCGGGTTATCATCTGTCGCTGTTTCATCCATATCCGACAGCACTTAATGACTGCTATGCCACGCTTTTGTATATTAAGGACCATGCAAAAGAGCTGGGAATAAATCCGGATCAGATAATGGTTGGCGGAGAGAGCGCCGGAGGTGGTCTTGCTGCAGCTATTTCAATGCTGGCAAGAGACAAGGGTGAAGTGAAAATCGCTTTTCAAATTCCGCTGTATCCTATGATTGATAATTTCGATACGGAAAGTTCTAAGGATAACCACGCTAAGGTCTGGAACACCAGAAGAAACCATCAGGCCTGGGCTGTGTATTTGAGAAAAGATGCAAAGAAGGAAGTTTCTCCATATGCAGCTCCTTCAAGGCAGACTGATTATTCAAACCTTCCTCCTGCCTATACTTTTGTATGTACGGCAGAGCCCTTCTATTGCGAGACACTGAAGTACATAGATGATCTTAAGGCTGCAGGCGTAGAGGCTAAAGTTGATGTCTACGAAGGAATGTATCATGCATTTGATATGAGCGAACCGGAGCATCCGACAGGAAAAGAGGCAATAAATAATTTCAATGAGATGTTTGCTTACGCCAGGGAACATTACTTTGCAAAGCAGGAAGAGTGACTTTCAGTATAATGTACATTTTAGCTTCGGTTAAATCCCGAAGCTTTTTCTTTGGAATTGTGTTGACAAAAAATATGTAATATATTACATTGTTTCATATAGGTAATATATTACATAATATAAAAAGGAGCTCACATGAATTACGATGAAGTAATGAATATAGAAAAAGTAACGTTTGGAGATATGCCACCACAGCCGTTTTTACTCGGATTACTCAGTGCATTTGATAACAGATATCAGGCTGCAGCCGATGCATATTTCAAGGAGATTACCTGGAAACAATTCTTTGCAATAATCTGTATCAACCTATGCAAGGAACCTCCGACATTGAATGAGCTTTCAGATGTAATGGGAAGTTCTCATCAGAATGTAAAGCAGATTTTACTTAAGCTTGAGAAAAAGGGGTTTGTCTCTGCAATCCCTGATGAGAAGGACAAGCGAAAGCAGCGAATCTTTGTCACAGATAAATGCAGGACTTTTCTGGAACAGAATGACAATAACGGTCAGCAGAGCCAGTACGTCATCGGAAGAATATTTAATGGAATCGATGAAAAGAGCCTTCAGACTACCATACAAACTATCATGAAAATGGAAAGGAATTTGAGCGAGTTATGAAAACACTGATTATTTACACATCACAGACAGGATTTACTAAAAGGTACGCAGAGTGGATTGCAGAAAAAATGAGCGGTGAGCTTCTTGATCTAAGGGATGCTCAGAAAAAGAGTGATGATTATTTCAAGGACTTTGACGCGATCTGCTACGGAGGTTGGGCTATGGCAGGTAATCTGGTCAAAGGTAAGTGGTTTCTCGAAAAAGCTTCTGACTTGCAAGACAAGCGCCTGGCTATGTTCTGTGT
Source organism: Butyrivibrio sp. FCS014 (assembly GCF_000526935.1). Lineage (GTDB taxonomy): Bacteria > Bacillota > Clostridia > Lachnospirales > Lachnospiraceae > Butyrivibrio. Next base: position 40,082 of record NZ_JAHA01000004.1, read on the forward strand.
AGGCGGCAGCCCTAATGACAATCCTGATGTAGATGCTTTTCTTCAGAATGTCCTTACGGAGGAGCAGAAGAAATATATTAAAGTATTTTACTGTCAGGGCGGTTTTAACTATGAAAAGATGAAGGCACCATCCAGACTTGCAATGAAGATGTTTGTATCAACTCTCAGGAATAAAAAAGATGCTACTGAGAAAGAAAAGGCCATGGCCGAGAAGATGGCTTCATCCTATGATATTTCTGATGTCAAATATATAGAACCTATAGTGGCTTATCTGTTGGAGAAAGGTAATGAAAAGGCTGTTTAAAACCCTGCTTGAAAGATATGATTTCACAGGAAAAAATATTCTTCCTTTCTGCACCAACGAAGGAAGTGGGATGGGATCCATCTGAACAGAGGGAATAATTGAACGAAACAATGAAACAATAAGCGCAATAATAGACACAGGGCATCAACTTCTGACAAACGTCACGGAAGCTGGTGCCCTTTTTAATTTGTAAAACCAGCTGAAAATAATAAAAAAAAAGTGAAATATCGTGCCATAAATGGGTGCTGTACGTTATCTGAGTTAAAATGTGATATAGATTGCTAACTTAAATTTAAGGCGGTGCTCAGGCCGCGAAATAATATCATTGGAGAAATGTTATGGATGTTTTTATGGCAAATAAAGAGTTTAATGATTTCGTCAACGTTGAAAGACCTTTGCTTCCTGAAGAAGTTGAAAAGCAAAGTGTCGAAAAGCTCCTGAAAGAGGAAATGTATGTTCCTAAAAAGAAGGAAAAGTTTTCAAATGAGGACATGTCAGCTCTTGAGAGGGAAAATGCTCATTATGTCCATATAATGGTGTAAATTGAAAATTAAATATAAAAGAGCCATGAATGCTCTCTCCTGATTTAAAATGTTAAGTGACCAAACAAAACAGTATAAAGGAGGCAAGTAATCATCATGGCTCAAGTAAATATTACATTAAACCATGAGGAATTGGTAGCATTATTAGGAGGAGACCGAGAAGAAGCGTTCAAGCATCTTGTCGAGAAAATCCTCAATGAGGCTCTATTAGCGGAATCCACAGCCCAACTGGGAGCTGAAAAGTACGAAAGGTCTGATAACAGGACTGACCAGCGCAACGGTACAAGAGAACGTGAACTAACCACCAAGATAGGCACTATCGTCCTGGAAGTACCGCGCCACCGATTATCACCCTTTCACACCACTCTTTTTGAAACATACCAGCGTAGTGAAACAGCCTTGCTCAATACCATGGCAGAAATGGTCATCATGGGCGTTTCTACGCGTAAGGTGAGTAATGTTATCGAAATGATATGTGGCAAGGAATACTCCAAGTCCACTATATCAGAGGTGTGTAAGCGACTTGATCCAGAGATCAAAGAGTTTCAAAACCATGATCTGAGTGTTCATGATTATCCTTTTATCATGGTGGATGCCACATATTTTAAAGTACGTGAAAATCATAGGGTTGTTTCAAAAGCTTTATTCATAGCAGTAGGTCTTACAACTGATGGCAAGAAAGAAGTCCTATACTTCAATGTATATGATGGCGAAACTAACGATACATGGCTTGACTTCTTCAGCCACCTGAAAGCCAATGGTCTTAAGGATCCACTTATGCTCACTTCTGACGCCCATAAATCCATTCGATACGCAGCGTTCAAAGTGTTTCCTAATACACCGTGGCAGCGTTGTCAGTTTCACTTCACTAAAAACATCCTTGACGCAGCCCCAAACTCACAGAGACCCGGGCTTGAAATAGAGTTAAGGCAAATGTTCCTGGCTAAGACCCTTACTGCTGCAAGAAAAAAGCGCGATGACATCCTGTCAGACTACTCTGATGTTGCTCCAAAGGCGATGGAACTGCTTGACAACGGATTTGAAGATGCCATGACGGTATATATGTTGCCAGAGAATACATGGCGCCACCTGCGTACATCAAACACAATAGAAAGGCTTAATAGAGAGTTAAAACGCCGTTCCGATGTTATACAAATATTTCCGAATGAAGCTTCATTATTACGTCTCATGGGCTCGGTGCTTATAGACCAGAATGATATCCTACTAATGAAACGTACAAGTTTTGGCCGGAAAGCTTATGAAAGCATATCTAATGAAACCCGTATCAAACTCAAAACCCTGGCCTTTGAACAGCAAAAGATTATGGCCGCATAACAGCTGCTCAAAGATCTGGAGCCCGAGGTAATAAAGTAGCCACCCTGCCAGCGGCAGGGCTTGTCCTTGATGCCCATAAATCAGAATGCTAAGCTGAGAAAACCGATGGTGATGCATATCAGCTGCTCATGAGTCTATCGCCGTCGGTGATTGACATACAGCGTTCTGATTTATGGGTGTCAAGGATGGCGGACACAGCCACAACATTTATATCAGGAATCAATTTACACCACATATAGGACTTGACCAAAATGCTGAGATTGACGCCCTGATCAGCAAGATTGAGACAGGTGAACTTAAATATAACGCATCTGAGATGAAAAAAGAACAGCTTGAAGCCAGAAAGGGCCGCAATATTTCTCAGATCCTGTTAAATTCGACCAAGTTACTTGGCGACAGTGATGAGATGGACAGCCTCAAAGAGGCGCTGAAGACGTTGGAACAGAATATGGGAGGCTATAAAACCAGCAAAGAGATGACTGAGGTAGCATACAATAACATATGCGGATGTTATACGGATGCTATTAACGAGTGCACAAAGTACATCGCCTCCAAGAATCCCTGGCTTCCAACAGGAAAAAAGAGAATGAGAAGAGTCAAGGCGACTTTGGCTCAGCTCAAAAAAGAAATGCAGCAGATAGATTATTCCTGGGAGGTCTACAGCAAGCATAAGGAGGAGAAGATTAGGGATGCCAAAGAGCATCCAATAAATAACGGAGTAGCTCTTTTGCAGTATGGAAGACTTGCCCAGGTGATCGATAAAGAGATGATCCAGAAAGAGACTTCCGAGAAAGAGCGCCTTGAGAATAGGCTTATTGCGGCCAGGGCTGAGTTTGAGGCTGCGAAGGCTTTTGCTGACGCAGACTACGAGAAGTTAGAGGCTGAAAAAGGCAAGGCTAAGGAAGAAGAAAAGAAGAAAGCCGAAGAAGCTAAGAAAGAAGAGAAGAAGGAAGAAGAGGGCGGCATTTTTTCAACGTTCCTTAATTGGTTCTCACCGGCAGTAGCAGAAGATGACGAGCTCAAGAATGCCAGGCAGGAACGCGATAAAAAGAGGCAACAAGTTGGCTATGACGATAAACTAAGAAAGATCTGGGAACTTGGGGACAGCTTAAGAGATCTTGAATGGAAGGAGTCTGAACGGAAAAAGAATAAAGAGAATGAGGACGAGCAGGAGAAGAAGAATGCTCAGATAAAACAAAAAGAGTTAATTAATGATATTGATGGAAAGATCAAATACCTTCCCGGCACACTTAAGGATATCGTCAGAATTCTGATAACCAGCGGAGCTCCTTCCGAGATGTTCAAAGGAAAGAAGCTTAAGGAAAAAGATAAGAAGATAATAGAAAACATGGTTGCTCTTAAGAATACCCTTTCTGGCTTTAAAAACGGGGAAGTGGTATCTGAGGAGCTTTTCATAGACGGTAGATTTACCCGTATATTCCAGGATGAATTTGGGAATCTGGAAATCCGCGTGGGCAGGAACAAAGTGCCGCTGCCCTTCAAGCGAAAAGATCTGTGTGCAGCTCTTTCAAAGGATATAGTTTTCAATCCTGATGTTTACGGTGAAGAGGCGGTATGTGATGTAATTTTCAATCAGCCGGCCGAACTAAAGGACATGGATGCGGCTGATCTTATAAACACCAGAGAGTATGCTGCCGAGATCCTTCATCAAAAGCTTGGAGTAAATAAGGGGGAACTTAATAACCTTCATGTGAAGGAGCTGAGGAAGTATGCTGTACAGCTATGTGTTTATGGCGAAAACAAAGCAGTCTTTGAGCAGATACGTTCTGAGATAGAAAGGTCAAACGCTAAAAAGGATGCTCAGATCAACTCTGCGCTCAACCAGGAACTGCATCAGGTAGTAGGCTACACACAAAGTGTTGTACTACCTGAGAATATAAATCAGGAGGACGAGGGATGGACTTCTGATCAGCTTAAAGTGCGCGATTTTCTTGCAGACCTGTTTTATGCCCGTGATACGTGGATCACAGAGAATGAGCAGCTTACAACAGAAGGAAAGCTCAGGGAGATCATAAAGAAAAATGCTGATGCCGTGGCTATTATCCTCAGCGAAGAGTTCAAAGAGGACCCTCTTAGGAAGAACAAAAACAAAGAGAGGAATGCTGTAGCTGTCAAAAAGCCGTCAATACTGGATACCATGTTTGAGTCACTTCCTATGTTTCAATTCGCCGGCGGAGATGGCGGTGAGTTTAAGAAACTGATCCAGGATAATATAGGCAAGATCTGTGACATGGTTTACGACACGCTCATTGGCGATGAAGTTGTGGATGAGAACAGCAGCAAGATAAACATGCTTAAGAGCCCTGCACTTCTCACCCTTGGAATACAGGGTAACGCTGACAAGATGCCGGAGGAGGCTCTGACCGACCTTGGAAAGACACTTGATAAAATTGTAAATAACGCCATGACTGAGGTCCAGTCGAAGTTTGATGAGTACATAGACAAGCTCTTTTCAATGGACGATGAAGAAGAGAAGGCGGCAGTCGTTCAGGAAGGTGACGTGTGGATTCCAATGGTCATGCTTGAGCTTGATCAGGTTGAGGAGAAGATCAAGCCATATGAGGATAAGATTGCCAAAAGAAAAGCAGAAATGCAAGAGCAGCTGGAGGCAGCTAGAGAATATGAAAAAGAGCTTGAAGATATGATTACGAATGGCTCTTTTGACACGAACAATGAAGACGATAAGAAAAATCTAGAGCAGCTTAAGAGTGACTGCGTTGATATGCGCCAAAAAGTAACAGCTCTTGAAGAAAAAGAGAAAGCACTGGATGAAGATATAAAAGTAAATGGAATACCAAGAAACCTTAAGTCAGAAAGAGACAAAATCCTTGGCGAGATCCGAAAGCTTGACTCCGCCGGTGTTAACTGCAGTGATTATCTCATCGAAAAATACAAGGGGATAATACAGGAGCAAAAGGAAAAGAAAAAGGAACAAGATGGAGCTCCAAAAAACACTGAGGAAGCGCAGTTTAAGAAGCAGCAAAAAGAGTATGAGGATTGGCTTGAGCGCTATAATAAGACTCTACCGGATATGAAGAAAACAACTGAGGATCCCGAAAAACTTGAGGATATCGACAGGCAAATAAAAGTGCTTGAAGGCAAGATCAATGAAAAGCGCAAGATTATCCAGGAGGGAATTAAAAGACAGCACCTAAATGAGATAAACAAGCGCATGGACAGACGCCAGAAGAATCTGTACAACTCTAAGGCTGTGGATAAAGTCTTGATGCAACAGGATGCCTTCAACCATCAGGTCGAAGGATTCTATGAGAGAGTCAAAAAAGGTGAATTAACAAAAAATGCTATAAAAGAAAGCAAGGTTACTATCAAAAGGAATACAAAGATTAACGAGGAGGGTATTAAGCAAGCAAAAGCCAAAGCTGAAGCTGAAGAGCTGGTACAGATCCTGGGGGACTCCGTGAAAGGTAAGAAGGGACAGGGGCTTTTTATGAAAAATGTCCTTAAGACTTACTTTACCGGTATGCCCGCTTCTGAACAGCGTGCTATGGTTGCGGCAGCTGTAAGAAACTGTAAGAACAGAAATGCAGCTGATGGTGATGTGGATGAAGAGGAAATAATGGGAGATATTCTCGGAGGAATGTTTAAGGGAGCAGGTCCATTGTTCCAGAAAATGCTGCAGGGAATTCCCACAACAAACCTGTCGCCATCTCTAAAGAAGGCTATTTCTGATACGCAGGACAGCCTTGCACCTATTTCTGATGAGGTTGTTAAAAACCACATGGACAGTCTCATCAAGCGAAGTAACGGAAAAATAACCAAAATAAAGGTTGAAGAGTCCCTGGGGGCTGCGTCAGTAGGACAGGCTTTTTTGTGCAAGGTTTACGGACCATTTAATCAGGAAGGCAAAAACGTAGTAATAAAGCTACTTCGTCCTGATGTGAGAGCAAGAATGGAAAGAGAGAAGGAGATAATGCTTAAGGCTGCCAAGATGACAGACAGAGCCGGGCTCTCTCCTGCAGAGATCAAGGAAATGGATGACAACCACAGGATAGGTGGCATGGAGGCCACTTACCTTGGAAATTTAAAGAGGATTGAGGAGGAACTGGATCTTAATATTGAGGCAGAAAACTGCAAAAAAGGTGTTATTTATGAGAAAAAGATAGCAGGTAGCACGGAGCTTAATTTCTGCCATTCAATGGAACTGAGCGATCTTGCAGAACCTTCAAGTGATTCCTGTATTATGGAGATTGCAGGAACCAAAACATTAAAGAAATACGTTTCTGATATTTATGAAAAGATAGCAAAGCTTGAGAAATACTGTGAAACAGAGATTGATGATTATGGCAACAAGGTCTTTAAGAAGAAAGACAATAAATTTGTATTCAAAAGAAGGCTGACTGAAGACGAGATACTTGAATATGAATCTCTAAGAAAAGAACTGCAGGAGGATTATCTCGATGCCCAGCAGAAGCAGACAGGTCTTTTGCAGCTCTCCGAAAAATGGGTTACGGAGGGCATATATAATAGCGGCTATTACCACGGAGATCTTCATGCCGGCAACATTATGGTGGGTAAGGACGGCGTAACAGTCATAGACTTCGGTAACGCTACCCAGCTTGATAAGGAGCAGCAGAAGCATATCATAAGAATGATGGCAGCTGCGGCTCTTGGTGAAGCTGAAATGTTCCAGGAAAGCTTCCATGCACTCCTTGTAAATACTCCTGAGGAGGTTTACCAGGCAAAGAGCGAGGAATTTACTGCGGCCCTGAAAGAGATCTTTTCCATGGGTGATGCGGCTGCTACCGGAGAACGTATTGCGGTTGCACTGGTCAAGGCCCAGGAGCTTGGGCTCGAGCTTCCGCCTGTAGTAGCTAACTTTTCATCAGGACAGATCCGTCTTCAAAATACGGTAAACGAAATGAACAAGCTACTTGTGGATATAAGAAGCAGCTGTAGTTTGCTTCTTCATACCAAAGTTAACATGAATAGTGAAAAGGCTAGTGTTGACCTGGTGTACGAGAGTATGCACCGCGGTTTGTCAGCTGATCAGGCTAGAGATGCCAAAGAAAAGATGAAGAACCATATCGAAAAATATGAGCTGGTTAAAAAAGAGGATTTTTTGATTTATCTAAAAGCGTTTGTGGATGGAAGAGATTTCTGTGAGAAGTATAAGATCAGTAAGAGCCTGAAGGGAGAGAGAGAAAGGCTTAATAGAATACTTCAGGGTAAAGAGTATTTTACTTATCAGGAAGAAAATCATATTAACCATGGCGACTTTTCTGAGGCATTTCCTGGACTTTGTGAGTATATTGAAAACTCCCAGGATGAGGGCCAGAAAAAGCTGATGCAGGGTGTGTTTGACCATGTGCTTAAAATGGTGCATGAAAGAATTTCCATAAAGGATAAAGAAATGGAAGGATTGGGAGGCTACATGGTAATGCGAGCCCAGAACCAAAATACCCTAATGGAGGAGGGTATTGTAGGGCATGAGAGGCTATGCATTAAAGTCGATACTTCTGATGGTAAACAAAAGGACAAGCATTTTGATACCGTGGATGATATTATTGCATATCTCAAAGAGACCGATGCAGAGGGCATAAAAGACTGGAAGGATGCAACACGGTTTATTCCAGAAAAGGATGAAAATCGTGGCGGCCTTTATGAAGACGCTATGAAATTCTTTGAGGACAAGAAGGGAAACAGAAAGTTGGATGAAACTTTTGACTCAAGGGCTGAAAAGCTATGGGAAACCTATGAAAAGGAGTATCTGGAAAATGCTAATAAGGATGCCGTTGTGCTAAGAGGCCAGTATCTTGATGCTGTTTCGAACATTTTTCCGGTTAATTCTGATGGAACAATGAATGATAACCTGGAAAAGAAATTTGCACTTTGGAGTGATGCTATTAAGAATATAATAGAAATGGAAACTGACAAAGGATTCAAAAAAAAGTGCGAGAAAATGAAAGCATTATACGAAAAGTGCATAAATGATAAGTATTATGCTCAACGTAACGCCAAGTCAATTTATAGTCAATTTAAAAAGTTTTCAGTTGACATGCTGGATAACGCCATATATGCCGTTAAGGTTCATGTGGATATCCTGGAGCAAAAGCATTTGGATAAGAGCAAATACGATGGCGATTTTGAGCCAAAAAATTTCCTCAGTGTTATGGGTGATGTGATCGATAAACATTTAGGAAGCACATTTATGCAGCTGGGACTTGTAGGTAACTATAAGGCACGTAAGATGGTAAATATGCAGGGGGCAGAGAATGATTAATGAAGCTGATAAGACTTGATAAGAACAGCGGGCAGTTTTTCCAGGGACTTGACCCCTTCGAGTATTTAGACAAACGATCTTCCTTTCCAACTTTTGCCATTGGATGCGCCGGGGAAGGAGAAAAAAGTGATACACCAGCGGGAATCGTCATCTGTTATCTGGACAGGACAGTTCTTGTAGTGAGATGGATCTATGTCGCTCCTAAGTTCAGGGGAGAAGGCATAAGCGACCTGCTTCTTAGTGCTGTCTACGAAATGGCCCAAAGTGAAGGAGCAAGCTACATTGGCGCGCTTCTTTTGAATGAGTATGGAAAAGAGATAATATACCCCGAGGCAGAAACCTTTTTCAGATTCCAGGGGTTTGATGAGGAAGTGTCACTTGGGGACGGAAAGGCGAAGCTTCTTTTATCTTCGGTTGAGCATAAGGACGATGATTCTTCTGAGCTGGCCTTTGATTCTGATAAATTATCGCTGTTTGAATTCAGCTTTGACCTGGCTGCCTACGATGATGAGGTGCCGGTAGTGGAAAAGAGGACCAGGCTTGCATCTGACATCCTGATCCATGCACAAGATGTTTTTGACTGTGAAATGCTGATGAATACTGCTGGAGGGGAGAATAAGAACACGAAGGTTGTAAGCCTTGGCGAGATCACTCTTCCAATGTTAGGAGAAGGCATTAAGCTGTGCAGTAAAGCGATGCCGGAGAGCTGCTTTGGAGGATTGATAAAAGATATTTCGGTAGCCTGGTTTGATCCCGCACTGTCCAGCGTGGTGATAAGAAAAGGCGCAGTTACAGGACTTTTTCTCGTACATAAAGAGGATGGAAAGATCTGGCCTGAATACCTGCGCGCCTGCGGAGCGGATTCAACAAACCAGTGCATGCTCCTTGTGCAAAAAACAGCTAAGGCTCTAATGGATGGATATCCTGCGGAAACGGAGATAGTGATCCGTTGCCGCGACAATACCACAAGAGAAATGGTTGAACGTCTCTTTTCCTCAAAATGAAGTGGTAAGGCGCATATAGTGCAAGCATGATGAACCCTATGATAGCTTACTGGATTACGGGAAAAGACATCATTCCGAAATGAAAGCATTTGAATTGCGGCATAACTGAGAAAGGAGATTGTATGATAACTGTAAATCTGTACTATAAGGGCACAAATGGAAATGCTCGAGCGTTTGTTAATGAAATGGAATCGTCTGGTATTGCGGATGCTATTCGGGCAGAAGAAGGAAATCTGCGATATGAATACTTTCAGCCTATTGGAGATCCTGAAACCATATTGCTTATTGATTCATGGTCTGATCAGGCGGCTATAGATGCGCATCATGCATCCCCTATGATGAAACAACTAGCCGAGCTTCGCGATAAATATGATCTTCACATGACCGTAGAGCGCTATGTAAGTGATGAATATGCGTCAGATGAGAAATATCTTAGGAAATAGTATCATTGAGAAGTTGTATTTAATATGTTTTGGGAGGTAACTTAATTTGAGGATTGTAAATCTCATTGAGAATACCGAAGGTGTACCCGAATGTGCGTCTGCACATGGGCTGTCTTTTTATATTGAAACGGCGAAGCATAAGATGCTTGTCGATCTTGGCACGTCTGAAGAGACGCTTGAAAATGCTGCATTCTTTATGAGATGCGAGTAGTATTGACAATCATCTGTGATAAGTGTCTGCCTCCGGACAGGCACTTTTTGTATACTTCCGTACATTTTCGGTAACTGGAAAATGTCTTTTCCGCCTTCTCCTTATCACCGTAAACCTTCCAATAACCAACGCATTTAACACCTTTTCTTGTATCTTCCATGAAGCCTTTTACATCAACAGGAGGATACCCCAGGAAAAGACCTATCTCATGAGGAAAGGTCTTCTGATTGCAGATCTGATTGATAAGATGAACGATGTCGCCCTCGACGGACTCGCAGGTGTACCCTTTTTCGAGAAGAATCTCCCTGGCTTCCCGGCAGGCCAGATCGGCCTTTAATTTGTCGGGTCTGTAGAGATATACAAGGACGTTTTTATCGGTTATTTTCAGAGGGATTGCACGAAGTCCCTTTCCGGCAAAGCATCGATTAAGCTCCCTGAGATCTTCGTTTATATCAGTGATAAGAGACCTGTCCACCGTGAATATGCTCCCTGTCTTTATTCCTGCCAGCGTGGGCGAGCAGTTGTCAACTATGATGTTGTCAGGCATATTACGTGGCTCCTTCAATATTATTTTGTGGGTGTTAGGTATTGCTAACGCAATTATAGCGTATTATAATTCTGTTAGCAATGGGTAACTTATGCTATGAGGAGGGATTATGAACAACGAATTTTTGGAAATCAAGGATTTAAAGAAAAGCTTTGGAACAGGAGAGGCCAGGCAGGATGTTCTAAGAGGAATGAATTTTACGGTGAAAAAAGGTGAATTCTGCGTACTTCTTGGGCCATCCGGATCAGGAAAATCCACACTGCTTAATATCATTGGCGGTATAGATACTCCTGATGAAGGGTTTGTCAGCATCAACGGAGACAAGCTTGAGGAGATGAATGAGAAGGAACTCACAATGTACAGAAGAAAGCACCTGGGATATGTCTTTCAGATGTACAATCTTATACCAAATCTTAATGTCAAGGAGAACATCGAAGTTGGTGCGTATCTGTCCGACAATCCCCTGGATGTAGAGGAGGTGCTGACCACTCTTGGACTTCAGAATCACAAGTACAAGTATCCCAATCAGTTATCCGGCGGCCAGCAGCAGAGGGTGTCAATAGGAAGAGCAGTGGTTAAAAATCCTGACATTCTAATGTGCGACGAGCCTACAGGCGCATTGGACTACAAGACGTCAAAAGAAATACTGGCACTCATTGAGGACTGTAATAGCAAGTTTGGCAGCACCGTTATCATGGTTACCCACAATGAGGCAATCAGAAATATGGCGGATCATGTTATCAAGCTTAGGGATGGCGTGGTGCGTCATAATGATATTAATACGAATAAAATTTCCGCAATGGATCTTGAGTGGTAGGAGGTGAGTGTCATGAAAAATCCTCTTATCAGGAGAATTCCTAAAGAACTTAGATCAGACTGGCACAAATATCTGGTTATCATCGTTTTCATGGTTATCATGATCGGTGTTATCTCGGGTATGTACGTCGGTCACGACAGTATGCTGGCTGCAGTATATGCAGGCAGAGAGGAACTGGTGCTTGAGGACGGCAGCTTTGAGCTGTCCAGGAAAGCATCCCAGGATCTGCTTGATGATATAGCTTCGGGAAAAAAGGCAGATGTCAGAAGCTACTATATAGATAAAGGAAATAAAGAAGCAGACAAAAAGGTGGCTGCGGCTATTGAGGAAGAGCTCAATGAGCAGGTGACAGAAAAGATTGAAGAAGCTGTACGGGCTCAGTGTGCTGCATATGGTATTACCGATGAAGAAATGATACAGGCACAGATTGATGCGGCTGTTGAGAGCTCTTTTGACCAGGCTATCAAAGAAGCCCGGGAGTCAGAAGAGTTTAAAAAAGCCGTGGATGAGGCCTACGAGGAAGCCCACGAAGAGGTTGTTAAAAAGGTCGATGAGGAGTGGGATGAAGTCGCTGACAGATACAATCTGAATGATGAAATCAATCCGGTTTCGGTTAAAATATATGAGCATTTCTACAGAGAGGAATCCGAGGACAACAACGGTGATGGGGCAGAAGATGCCACTGTCAGGATCTACAAGAGCGACTCAGAGATAGACAAAGCCTCTTTTAACGAAGGCCGGGCACCTGAGGCAGACAATGAGATTGCAATCGACAGGATGCATGCCGACAACGTGGGTGTGGCGCTGGGTGACAGTATAGTTGTGGGTGGCAAGCAGTTCGAGGTTGTGGGACTTCTTTCTTATGTCAATTATCTGACGCTTCATGAGTCCAATACGGACCTGATGTTTGACGCATTTGGCTTTGATGTTGCGATGGTCACACCGGAAGCCTTTAACAAGCTAAGGTCAAGGGTTCACTACAGCTACGCCTATAAGTATGACGATGCGCCGCAGTCAAAGGTAGAGCAGCAGGATCATTCGGAGAATTTCCTTAAGGCCCTGATCACACAGAGTCTTGTTTATGACAATGAAATTGAGGATTATCTGCCGGAGTACCTGCGTCAGGCCAGTAATTTCGCGGTATCGGATATCGAGGGAGATTCGGCCGGAGCCAGTATTCTCTGCTATATCCTCATCGGCGTAATTGCATTTATATTTGCCATCACTATCAGCAATACTATAGAAAAAGAAGCATCGGTTATAGGAACGCTTAGAGCTTCGGGCTACAGCAGATCAGAGCTTGTTGTGCATTACATGTCCATGCCGGTTATTGTTACAATTATTGGGGCAGTGATAGGAAACGTTCTTGGATACACTGCCTTCAGAGATCTGGCGTGTTTCCTGTATTACAACAGCTACAGTTTGCCTGCTTGCCATGCGGTTTGGAGCAACACAGCGCTTATTAAGACTACGATAATTCCACTGCTGTTGATGTTTTTCATAAATCTCTTTGTGATAGTGAGAAAGCTTCAGTTAAGTCCGCTCAGGTTCCTGCGTCACGATCTTATAAAGACCAGGCGAACAAAGGCTATGCGGCTGCCAAGATGGTCGTTTTTAAAGAGATTCAGGTTAAGAATCTTTTTCCAGAATATACCTAATTATCTGGTACTGATATTTGGTGTAATATTCATTGAGCTGATGATGTGTTTTGCTTTCGGGCTTCCCGACTCCCTGAACCACTATGCAAAAGCCGCACCGGACATGATGTTTGCCGAGTATCAGTACATGCTCATGGACAGTAAGGATGATGACGGAAATGTGATAGAGACCTCCGAAAAGTCAGCGGAGCGCTTTAGCATGACAAATCTTATGTATCCAAAGAAGAGCAGTTCCTTCCGTGAAGGTATGGGAAGCGGCCAGGATGAGAGCGTAACGGTTTACGGAATCACAGAGAGCAGCAATTATGTCACATTGGGAAAAGATACATCAATAGATGCCTTGTACATTTCCAGCGCATTTTCCAAGAAGTTTGGGATTTCTGCAGGTGATATGATCACACTTCATGAGGAGTATGAGAATAAGACCTATGAATTCAATGTTCTTGGTGTGATCAACTATGATGGCGGAATTGCGGCGTTCCTGGATGCGGATAGCTTTAATACCGTATTTGAAAAGGACAAGGATGATTTTTCGGGGTATTTCTCAAGGAATGAGATCACTGATATAGATGATCAGTACATTGCGACTGTAATTACCTCCGAGGATATTGTGAAGGTAACAAATCAGCTAATGCATTCTATGGGCGGATTCATGGGCGTCTTTAAGTATGCTTTGATCGTGCTGTCGGCTTCTTTGATATATCTTTTGGCCAAAATAATTATTGAAAGAAATGAACACTCAATATCCATGGCTAAGATCCTGGGCTTTAAGAACGGGGAGATTGGATCGCTATACATTGTTCCGACAGCCATTGTAGTAGTGCTGTTCTCTGTTGTGAGCCTTGTGATCGGGTATTATCTCATGATATGGATATTCCACGTATTCATGCTGCAACTTGACGGTTACTTCGCCTTCTATATGAAGCAGTCATCGATGCTGCTGGCGGTTGTGTATCTGCTTGTGGGATATGCCGCTGTGTCGCTGATTGATTTTGCCAGAATAAAGAGAATTCCGCTTGATGTAGCGCTGAAAAATATTGAATAAAGCCTTCACAAGAAAGGGGCAGCCGGGTTTGACAGCTTCTGCCATTGACTGTGTATTTCCTGTACCGCTCCAATATACTATTGCTATTTTGCTCATACTTTCCTCCTTTTGTTCATTTAGTTAGCACACGCTAACATTATCCTTTTTGGAGCCGCCAGTCAAGGCACTGCGCTGATAAAAAATCTCAAAAGATGCGTCTGAGCTTCACTCAACCGGAGTGAAACCCTTTATGATCCGTTCAGCAAGTGTTAAGATTACGTTAAGGTTTTTTCCGTTTGGCAGAAAGGTTAGCCTGTTATCCTTAGTTCATAAGATAACAACACCGAATGCATACAAGCAGTCATTCGGAACTTTTATAAACGGAGGGAAAAAGAATGTGGACAAGAAAAGAACTTAAGGAAAAAGGAAAAAAGGCATTTATACTAAACTATTGGAAGACTGTTTTGGTAAGTCTCATCTATGTAATACTTATTGCCGGGGCTGCCGGCTCTGTCTCAGGAATAGGTGTCAGAGGTGGATCTGATCACAAAATCGAATCAACGATAGAATCAAACACCAGCCAATCCGATTCCGCATCAACTATAGCAGAGAATTTTTCTGATAAGGTTCCGGACTTTGATTTACCACCGGAAGCAGTATTCGTTATAGCGGTTTTGGCAGTTATGCTGGGTATCGTAGCTTTTGGTATCTCACTGGCGATCAACGCTTTTTTGATCAATCCCATTGAAGTCGGATGTCATAGATTTTTTACCCGAAATCTGAACCAGAAGGCTAACGTAAATGAGATTACATACGCATTTGACCATAACTACCTTAATAATGTTAAGACCGCTTTCTTAAGAGACTTATACATAATTCTCTGGTCACTGCTTTTTATCATCCCCGGTATCATCAAATCCTATGAATACCGCATGATTCCTTATATCCTTGCAGATCATCCGGAGATGAGCACCAAAGAAGTTTTTGCAAAAAGCAAAGAGCTTATGAATGGACAGAAGTGGAGAGCCTTTGTACTTGATCTTTCATTCATAGGATGGGAGATATTATCACTCTTTACCGCCAGAATTCTTGGAATATTCTATGTATCTCCATATAGAAATATGACAAATGCAGCTCTTTATGAAAAACTTGAGTATGGAAACCTTGAAATTGAGGAGAATAACTGATGGATAAGATCCTTATTGCAGATGATGAAACCGAAATCAGGAGTTTGCTGAAACTGTATCTGGAAAATGAAGGTTATGCAGTAGAAGAAGCGGGCGATGGCCGGGAAGCTTTAAGGATACTTGCAGGCGGAGACATAAGTCTCTGCCTGCTTGATGTCATGATGCCTGAAATGGATGGCTTCCATGTGCTCAAGGAGATGCGTAAGAACAATAATATTCCTGTAATCATCATATCCGCCAAGGATACCGACCCTGACAAGATACTGGGCCTTGATCTTGGGGCAGACGATTATATGATAAAGCCCTTCAATCCGCTTGAAGCCGTAGCCAGAGTCCGTTCCAACCTCAGGCGTTTTCATGCGCTTAAAGGAGACAACCAAACCGAGCCGGAAGGACTTCTGGAACTTTTGGATCTTAAGCTCGACAAAGATGCTTGCATTCTATATCACAACGATGAAAAGATTGAGCTTACTTCCAATGAGCTTAAGATGATGGAACTTTTTATGGAAAACCCAGGTAAAGTCTTCACCAAGGAAAAGATATATGAATACGTCTGGGGAGATACCTATGTAGTTGCCGACAATAACATCATGGTCGCAATCAGCAAGCTCAGGTCCAAACTCAGTGAAGATCCTTCTGCTTATATCAAGACAGTCAGAGGACTTGGTTATCGTATGGAGAAAGAGTAATCCGGGGAATTAGCTTATATGAATAAATTCAGAAGTTTTCTAATAAAACATCTTATCCTGGTTTTGGTCATTGTTGTTGCGGTCGAGCTTATGCTCACCGTAATTCTTAATGATGTCATTTTCCCTTTCATTGGATATCTTATGGGTCAGCCGGGGCTGTCTTCATTGTCTATCAGCAGTATCCCCTTTTTTATCTGGGGACTCATCAGCGGTAACAGCGCATATGTATTCAACGCCCTTGAAACGTCTACTGTAATACTGATGATTCTTTTCTCTCTGTTTCTGGTTGTGCTTCCGATTATTGTGGGAATACTGATATATGCAGGAAAGGTCACCAGACAGGTAGAAATTCTGGAAAAAGAGAGGACAGAAGAGCGAAAGAGCTACGAAGCAAAAAGAAATCTCATGCTCTCGGACTTTGCCCACGACCTTAGAACGCCCATCATGACTATCGGAGGTTATGCAACCGCTATTAATGATGGTCTGGTCAAGGATGATACTCAAAAAAAGGAGTATCTTAATGCAATTGCCACAAAATCAAAGCGAATGACAGAGCTTATAACAATGCTGTTTGAGTATGTCAGGGTAGGAAGTGAGGGTTTTACCCTAAGTAGAAAAAAGATCGATCTTAACGCGTTTCTTATCGACATAATTGCCGGCCTTTATCCGGATCTTGAGGGTGCCGGAATTAGCGTAGATATCGATACCCCGGAAGAGCCGTTTTTTATCAGTGCAGATGATCTTCATTTAAAAAGAGTCATCGAAAACCTTATCATTAACGTGATCAGGCACAATCCTCCCGGTACAAAAGCAGGTTTTATCATAAAAAAGGCCTCCGGCGTAGAGTTTTTTGCCGTGGCAGATACCGGAATTCAGATCGGTAAATCTGAAGAAGAACTGTTTGAACCATTTGTAAAAGGAGAGGACTCCCGTTCTCAAAACACTGGAAGTGGCCTTGGTCTGTCAGTGGCCAAACAGGTAATGGACATGCACGGGTTTGATATTCACCTTAAACAGCCCTATGGCGATTACACAAAGGCTTTTGTGCTGAAGTTCATTGAAGCGGGAGATATCTAATTATTTCATGAGATGCGAGTAGTAATAATAAAGTCAAGACGTTATTTATTTTTCCCCAGATGATAAAATATTAAATAATTTATTGGCGGGGGAGAGTAATGATGAATCAGATTGAAAAAGAGATCAACATTATCAGTGGGGATTGTTGGTTTGACGACATAGAGGCAAAAGAAAACGCAATGCAGGATTATGATGACCAGCCATACGGCGATGATAATGTGTTAGTCAGGGCGTCGAAAAGAAGATCATTTTGGGCGCCATCGTCGATGTTATAACTGAGAGGTCTTGTAAAGTGTCAGATTAACCTAAAACAGTAAAATATACATATACGAGAAAGCTCACAACCATGGGCTTTCTTTTTTTTCACATTTTACATTACTCTCCATTTAGGTTAAATTTTTAAAGCTAAAAATCGTAAAAAGCCGTACCATTTAAGCTATTTTTGTAAAAAGCCGTAATTTTATAGATAAAAGTGTAAAAAGCCGAATATGAGTGCCAAGGATATAATTATGCCGATAATATTATCGTTATATAAACTTAATTTTATCGATAGGAGGTGCACTAAAAATGTATCGATACGAGGAACCTATTTTCAGGCTGAGAAGTTCAAGCTATGGCAGTAACTATTGGGTATTTCACAGCAGAAAACTTCGGAGAAGAGTAGCAGTATTTTCTAACCTTGAATATGAGAATATTCTTACTCTTGAGATGAATCCTGATGTGGAGTGGTACTGTGAATATCCTTTGGAAACTACTGTCTATATAGGAGGGAAGGAGTCAAAGGTTCTGTTCAATGCATGGGTAAAATATAAAGACGGAACAGAAGAATATCAAGGTGTTGCATATCTTTGCAGTTCTGATGATAGTAAGGATCATGTGAAGGTTGCCTGCCAGTCGGCGTGGTGCTTACAGAATGATGTCAATTTTGTATTCCGAAACGAAAAGAATATTGAAATAGGACCTTTCTATATCCGAAATATATCGCTTCTTGCAGCCAGGGCCAGAAGATTCACAGCTTGTGGATTAAATGCAGACAGGATCTTCCTAAGTTTTATCCAGGCAAAAAGGCATATATGTATCGGTGAACTTGAAAAGATGGGGCGCCTAGAAAAGTACAGAGCGCTGGATTATATTTCAGATCTGTACTATAGAGGATTGGTCACACTGAGCAATATGAATACAGACTGCATCTCTGCAGATACGGAGGTGATCTCCATTGGCTAATAAAAAATATAATATCGAAGAACTCCGCCAGGCAAGGAGCATGTGGACTGAACCGCTTATCAGTACTGTCCCTGAATCTAAAAGAAGTAGGTATATGCTAAATAAGCAGGCTGTAGATATGTACATAGATGGCGAATCTGTAAAAAAGATTACTGAAATGACAGGTATCCCCGGTTCGAGAATGGTATCGCTGATAGAAAGATGTCTTTCTTCAAATGATACAGGGAATATTCTTGGATATCACGGTCTTTTAACAGGAAGTAAACCCTTTAGAGAAACGAGATCAGGACATGGCAGAGAGTTTGATCAGCTTCTGGAGAAGTATCCTCAATTGAAAGAGTTCATAGTAGGGTGTTATTTTGGTGACAGGAAATATACGCTTGTCAGGAACATGAACATAACATCACTTCACAGGTTATTTCTTAAAGAATGCCGCAATCTTGGCATCACAGAGTGGCAGTACCCATTTACTACAGAAAACCGTGGATATGTCAGCATGTGTGCCTACGTCCATAAACTTGAAGCTGATAACATTTCTTTAAATGCCAGAAGATTTGATAAAAATACTGCCCAGAAGCTTGCGTCTACAGGGATTGGGCACAGGCTTACAGTCAATCCGGTGGCTCCTTTTGCTACAGTACAGATTGACGGCCACATCATAGATATCGAATATGTAATTGATGTACCCAATACAGACGGCACTGTTAGCAAGGTTGTTGCTACAAGGGCGTGGTTAATAGCCGTGATAGATATAGCAACAAGATGTATCCTTGGATATTCCCTTTCTCAGGAATTTAATTACGACCAGTATGATGTCATGGATGCTATTAAAAATGCCATCATACCGAAAACTCTGCTGGATCTGACCATCGAAGGACTTCAGTATCCATCTAATGGCGGTTTCTATTCAACCGCGTTTTCTGATTTCAAATATGCAGTCTTTGATTCAATAATGCTGGATAATGCAAAATCGCATCTGTCAGCATACACGGTAGGAAAACTTGTAGATGAGCTTGGCTGCTGCGTTAACTATGGATCTGTTGCAACTCCCGAAACAAGAGGAATTGTTGAAAGATTTTTCGGAACGCTAGAGTCCAGAGGATTCCATATGCTGCCATCAACAACCGGGTCAGATACCAAAGATCCTGTCAGAAAAAACCCTGAAAAAAATGCAATAAAATATGATGTCACATATGAACAGATGACTGAACTGATAGATGTTCTCATAGCTGAGTATAATAACACACCCCATAAAGGGGTAGATGGACTTTCACCCTTAGAGTGCATGAGCTGCAAACTGTTTCAAGCAGGGCTTTACCCATATGTGGCTGACGAAGATATGATCATATCAGTCATAGAACGTCTGAACATGAGGATGGACAAACGCACTGTCAGAGGTAGGGCAGCACATGGCAAACACGCATATATTCAGTTTATGGGTACTGAGTATCGTAGCAAGATACTCTCTGCCACTGAACACTACCTTGGACAGTCACTGACCATCCTTTATGACCCCAGGGATATTTCCAGTATTGAGGCATATGATCAGGATGGCAGATATATAGACACGCTTAAGGCAAGTGGGGAATTCGGTACAAAATCACATTCCGTCAGGACGAGAAAGAATGCCCTGAAGCTTGCCAGAGAGCGTGGGAGATCAAAACTAATATTTGATACACCGATAGATGCATATATATCAAGCCTTGATGTCAAAGGAAAGAAAAGCCGGAGAAACGCTACCAGGGCAGATATAGTCAGACGTGAGATTAGCAAGGGCATAGCAGCAGAACAGCAAAGTGATAATACATTTAACCTGGAGACTGTACGTAAAAAACAGGAAACTGGGGCTGTACTAAGATATGAAGATATTAAAGGTCTTTCACCGGAAGACCTTTATACGTTGATGTTCCAAAACAGAAAGGAGGGTTAATGCGTGTATTCTGCAAAAGAAGCTGTATCAGCTAATAATATATCAGAACAGTTCATATCACAGATGACTATCCGCTATCTTACTTCCCGTAAGCTTGTATTTCCGACTAAGAGCATCCTTGATGAAGAACGGAGAATCAATTCATGGCTCGGCATAGGAGCTTGTGGGAGTATTACTTATGGAAGAGCCAGGATAGGCAAGACGGTGTGCATGAACTATGTAGCTGAATCCATAAGAAATCAATATGGGAGCCGTGAAATGGTCATTATATGGAATGTGACTGATCACCCCGAAACTGAGAGAAACTTCTATGCCTCGATACTTATGGCTATGGGCTATGAATGTCCCAGATACAGTACCGCACTAATACTAAAAGAACGAGTTCTTAATGAGCTTATATTACGTGCTCACGAGACCCCCTTTAAGAAAGCAGTCATGTTCATTGATGAAGCCTGGAAACTAAGGGAAAAGGATTTTTACTGGCTTATGGATTTATATAACAATCTTAGCGGAAAAGATATCCAGTTATCTGTGTTCATGTACGGGACAAGGGAACTTAAGGATCTTAAGCATTCCTTTAAACTTCAGGGCAAAGATCAGATAGTTGGACGTTTCATGATCAATGAAAGCCAGTTCTTTGGTATACAGGATCCCAAAGAGCTCCAGTTCTGCATGGCTTCGGTAGATAAACTTCATGTTTGCATTACAGACTATGAAATATTATCGGATGGACTTGTGGATTTTTATTTTCCTTACGCAGATGGTAAGACCTTTTTTGATATCAGCAATGACTTCTGGGAAGCATTTCAGAGTGTAAGGATCCAAAAGAGGATTGCGGCAGAAGATATTCCCATGAAATATTTCATAGATTCACTGGTGATCTGCCTCAATAAGCATGGAAAACTGGGAAGCAGTCCAATTGCATTCCCTACGAGAAAGGAACTTGAAAGTTGTGTAGCGCTTTCGGGCTATGGTGAATCAGATGATGAATACACTAAATAAAGAGGATTTACTTTTTTCCAGAAAATACAGATGGGATAAAAAATGGGTGAGACCTTATGAATCCATATTCAGCATTCTTGCAAACTTTTGCAGGGTCAACATATGTTCAAGTAAACATGCGCTCAAAATGCTTGGAGCTGAAGCGACCAACGAGAAGAAATATATAGAAGGATTTCAGATGGATGGACATTGCAGAAACAGTTTAGAAACAATCGAGTGCCTTAATAAAATTTTGCCCCAGTGGTATATAGACAAAATGGAAATCTTTGCGCATATGGATTATAACACTGCAAGATCTTATTTTGGTACATATCATATGCGAATATGCCCCAAATGCCTGAAAGATGGATATCATAGCATAATCCATCAGTTCCATTATGTAAAGACCTGCCCTTTCCACCCGGGAACAGGGACGGATGGGAGATTTGTTTTTGAACATAATTTTTATCACGCTGAAGGAATCAGATGCAGTCCGTATGATAAAGGGACAGGATTTAATGCTTATTTATTACCCCTTCCTTGTTGCAGGACTAATCCAAATGACTTTTATGATACAGATGTGATCAATAGATCTTTTGAAAAATATGGGAAAGTGTACACTTCAAATATAAGTTATCTTTATTCACCTATTCTTTCTAAAGAAGCAGATAAAACGCCTATAATATCGAAAATGTATGTTGATCGACGCCCGGAAACATATGATTGTTTTCAAGCGGGTTTCTTCACGTGGTTTAATCAGCAGAATGTAGTATATAACCCATTTGAGCGCATAAAGAAGTTCTTCCGTATTATGCCTGCAGAGTATGACTCTTATGATATGGTTGACTGCTTTTTATTCGCAAAATATATGTCTATCATAGGCAAGGGCATTTTCTCACTGTCAGAAAACGATGTTAACACCTTACATTACGTGGACAGTATCCGTGATTCGGATATGACACTGCTCGCAATATGCTTCACATGGATAATGCAGGGCTTCGAAGAGCCCGGTGATGCTATCAGCGCAGCCTGCCTTGGACACAACATCCGGCCTGTAATGCAAAGAAATTTACGGTCATATACTCTGGAAGATGTTACTTGTGTAGGTGGGATACGTTTTTACGAAATTGGCGAATCTGAAGCAGATAAAGTTTATCTTAAACTTTTCATCATGTCAGATATGATAGATGACCTATGGATCCAGTTCAAGAAATCAGCAACGTCTACAGGCGGAGTATATATATCTGATCCATGGAACACACTAATAATCCCGACATATCAGGTATTGTATCTGAAACATGAAGATATGTATGAAATAAGGAAATGCTAGCTGTTACTCTGTTGGAATTGACGAGGTAGGGCTAAAGTGTTATATTGTAACTAGAAAATAGTTGCAAGAGGAATTACTGTGCCAAAGAAATCAAAATTACTAGAAAAAATACTGTCCAAACCCGCACCGACAAGTTTTACAATAAGAGAACTGGACGCACTTATGAAGCAATGTGGCTGCGAAAAGTTCGAGGGCGGAAGAGGATCAGGAATAGGCTATTATCATGTTGAAACCAAGCGCATCCTTCAATTTGACGGTCCACACCCAGGCAATGAGCTGTACAGGTATCATGTAAAGATGGTCATAGCATTTCTTAAGGAAGTAGGTGAGATAGAATGATAAGTTCACTGATGGAATACAACGGATATCATGCAAAGGTAGAATTTGACCAGGAAGATCAGATTTTTATCGGTCATGTTCTCGGAATCAATGATTCTCTGAACTTTCATGGAGAATCGGTAAAAGAGCTTTCCCAGTCAATGCATGACTGTATAGATAATTACCTGGATTACTGCAAAAAGATTGGTAAAGAGCCTGAGCGTGAGTTTAAAGGCTCCTTCAATGTCCGTATTAAACCCGAACAGCACAAGAAAATTGCATTATATGCTGCCAATGAAGGAATCACAATAAACCAGTTTGTATCCAGAGCTATTGATGATGAACTGGACATCCTAGAAGGTTAGCCCAAAGACGCAATATTTTTGTTAATTCGCCGATTCGAGAACTGATAACTAAAGATGGATTTTATAATGGAAAGGCCTTGATGACAAGGCTTTTCTTTATTTGTTTCAACTATTAAAAAATAAGGGTATGAAACCTTTTCTGAGCAAATTAGATATGATGAGTTTAAAAAAGTTGTGGAGAAAATTAGGACATTATAATCTGTAGAAGTGATTCATTTCGCTGATTAGATTTCAGTTAAAACTGACTAAGACAAACTAAAGATTTAGGGGCTGAACTAAGTGATAACTATTAAAGAATCAACATATGATGATATCAAGAATATACAAAACCTGTGGGCAGATGAAGACGTCATGCAGTATATCTGGCCAGGAGGATTGCATGAGACAGGGGAAGCAGTACGAGAATGGTTAGATAGATTCATATCTGCAAGACCAAAGCAAAATCA
Organism: Butyrivibrio sp. FCS014; assembly: GCF_000526935.1. GTDB lineage: Bacteria > Bacillota > Clostridia > Lachnospirales > Lachnospiraceae > Butyrivibrio. The sequence goes on from NZ_JAHA01000004.1 coordinate 63,776, forward strand.
TTATTCAATTTTTGAAGATGGCAAATACTGCGGTGAGACTCAATATCGTATTGATTCGGAAACTAAAAATGCTTCTTTGGATATTAAGTTATTTGAATTTGCCAGGGGCCGAGGGATTGCAACGCAGGCGCTACTATACTCTATTCAAGAAGCTTTTAAACAAGGAGCTGAAAATCTGTGGGTTGATCCCCATCCAGCTAATGCCAAGGCAATAAATTTGTACCGTAAGTTGGGATTTATTCAGAAAGAAATGCCTGAGTATGTTATTGCTTTAGGAGAAGATCCTTCTCTTTATATTTACATGGAACTGGGTAAAAAAGAATTCAATGATAAGTTTGAAAAATCTTGCGGGGCAATAGTATACACTATAGACGGTGGAGTAATAAAATATCTTTTAGTTGAGGAAATGAGCGGATCTCACAGCTTTCCAAAAGGACATATGGAAGAAGGCGAGACTGAAATAGAAACTGCGCTTCGTGAAATAAAGGAAGAAACAAATCTGAAAGTCGAGTTAGACACTGAATTTAGAGCAAGCGAACAGTATACGCTTTCAGAAAAACCTGGAGTGACAAAGCAGGTAGTTTATTTCCTTGCTAAGTATAAAGACTCATCTCCGAGCATAACAAGACCAGACGAGGTCAAAGCTCTGAAGATTCTTAAACTTGAAGATGCTATCAATACCATAGAGTATGATAACAAAAAAGAGATGCTTAAAAAGGCTGATAGCTATCTTAAGAGTAAGGCAGAGAATACTTTTTAAATTTCAGTATATATGACAATAGAGAGGTTGATATGAATTTTCTATTTGTAGCACTTGGTGGTGCCTTGGGTGCAGTAGCGCGATATGCAATAAGTCTGATTCCTGTTAAGACTTATTTTCCGATATTAACTCTGATTACAAATATCCTCGGTGCCATACTAATTGGATTCGTTGTTGGAATTACCAGTAACCGAGAAAGTGTATCTGATAATACCATTCTTTTCTGGAAGACAGGGGTGTGTGGAGGTTTTACCACATTCTCTACATTTTCCCTTGAAGCTTTTAATTTGTTTGAGAAGAAACAATATATGAATGGCGGATTATATGTGGTACTGAGTTGTTGTTGCTGCATATTTGGAATTCTATGCGGAAAGAAACTTGCGACGATAATAAAACTTTGAATTTCAGGATAATGAAATAAGCAAATCGGGATTAGTGGAGTAGAACATGGATAAAAAAAGGGCTTTGTCTGGCGCCATAATATTTATAACCCTGATGGGAATCGTAAGTCTGTTTTCGGACATGACTCATGAAGGCGCCAGAAGCATATTGGGCGAATATCTGAACCTCGCAGGGGCATCCGCTACAACCATCGGATTTGTGTCCGGTATAGGAGAATTGTGCGGGTATTCACTAAGGCTCATATCCGGATTTATAGCAGATAAAACGAAGAAATACTGGACATTTGTTATCACAGGCTATGTAATACAGGCTCTGGCGATTCCTGCACTGGCACTCGTACCTGAACATGGCTGGATTTGGGCCTGCGGTCTTGTGATCCTGGAGCGTATCGGAAAAGCGATAAAAAAGCCTGCCAAAAACACATTGGTAAGCTTTGCGGCAAGCGAGATCGGAACCGGAAAAGGCTTTGCCTATCAGGAGTTTCTGGATCAGCTTGGCGCGTTTCTCGGACCGGTACTGCTTTTTGTAACAGCTCTTGTAAAAGGTACAGACGACCTTTTTACAACATATAGAATCTCTTTTGCGATACTGCTTGTTCCTGCAATGATCACCATAGCTCTTGTTTTGACAGCAAAGATAAGATACCCTGATCCGGAGATCTTTGAAAAGCAGGAAGATAAACCGGCAAGCTTTGAATTCAGGAAGTCATTTGTTCTGTTCATGGCGGCCATCTGCTTTTTTGCTTTTGGCTTTGCAGACTTCACCCTGATCACACTTCATTCGGCTAATACCGGAGCATTTAATGAATCCATGCTCAGCCTGCTATATGCTGGGGCAATGGCTGTGGATGCCTTTGCTGCACTATTCTTTGGCTGGCTTTATGATAAGGTCGGGCTGAAGGCTCTGATCATTTCCACACTATGCAGCACATTCTTCTCATATTTTGTTTTTATGACTGGAAATGCCTGGTTGATCGGAGCTGGGATAATTCTGTGGGGGATTGGAATGGGTGCGCAGGAAAGTATTATGAAAGCAGCTGTCAGCGGAATCGTCCCGCGTTCCATGCGAAGCACCGGTTTCGGAATATTTGAGACAGGATTTGGTATTGCGTGGTTTCTGGGCAGTTGGCTTCTCGGTGCCCTGTATGATTTGAATCCTGTGTATCTTGTCACTGTGTCTGTGGTATCACAGTTTCTGGCGATTGCATTTTATGTTTTATGCCTCCGGTGCAATAAGACAGAGTGCTAACAATTCCAGTTTGCTGGAATGAGCATTATATCGGAATTTTATGTTCTATTGGTGCTAAGGGAATTCCGGGGTCAAGCTTCATATGCGCAAGAATTACTTCGTTTACGCCAGGAAGGATCATTTCTCATGTTAGAAGAGGTCCTTGTTAATTATGGCAGTCTGCTCAAAGCGTTATCAAAGATATTTACGCAGATATCAGCCATTTGTTTTTCGTCTTCCTGCATCCCATCCCTGAACCAGCTTATGAGTATTTGTAAAATGGCAGCTTCGGCAGCAAGTCTGAGATACTTCTTTTCTGGGTCAGCTGTAGGATAGAGCCGCTCTGAGACCGCTTTTTCAAGAAAGAGTTCATTCTGAAGAATTCCGGCTTGGTCAAACAGAGATATTATATCTTTATCGTTTTTGACAGCCCGAAAAATATCTTCGAACCACAGATGTGGGTTTTCGTGCAGTTCGGGCTTTTCGCTGATCTCCGCTATACGCTTTATTATTTCATCCCCAAGCTCATGCAGGATATCTTCTTTATCTGTATAGTTTCGATAGAACGCCGTCCTTGATACTCCTGCACGGCGTACTATCTCGCTGATGGTGATCTTCTCATAAGGGTGTTCGCTCATTAGATGCATAAGCGAAAGCTGCAGACACTCTCTTGTCAGCTGATTGGACTCCTTATTATTCATCCTCAGAACTTCTTTTTTTTGCATTTCTGTTAAAGATTCTTTTGAGCTTTTCATTTTTTCTCCCTCTCGACGTTACAAAAAATGCAAGAATGTAACATCGGTTCACTTAAACGAAATATTGTCATGTCCGATGGTAGAGCCATTGTTATTAATATGCTGTGGCGTTACACTTGTTACATCAGAATAATTGTAGCATCGTTTGGGGAGGCATAACAAGTATGGAATTAGCAAAAAACATTTCTCACAAAGTACAAAGACAGGCTTTTAGCATACTGATTGACAGGTTCCTTGCAAATCTCGATAAAACGGAGAACAGGACTGCTACTTATCTTAAGCTTGTTGACCAGGCAGAGAAATTCTGGGGTAAAGATGGAGCCAGAAAAGAAAGCCTTGATAAAGTAAGAGCGGCATTTAAAGATCCGGATAACAGATGGGTTAAGTTTTTGAATAAAGTAATAGATGAGACAGATCCGCATGTTGCAAAGATGATGATGCTCAATCTTGGCTATGAGGCATTTTTCAGAGGCACAAAAATGATCAGGGCAAACAGGGAAAAATACGGATGCAATATCCCATGGCTTATTCTTTTTGACCCTACAAGCGCCTGCAATATGCACTGTGCGGGATGCTGGTCAGGTACTTATGGACCTAAGCACAATCTGTCTTTTGAAGATATGGACAAAATCGTTACCCAGGGAAAAGAGCTGGGAGTATATCTTTACATGATGACAGGAGGAGAACCTCTTGTAAGGAAGAAAGATATCTTGAAACTGGCAGAAAAGCACAATGATGTTGAGTTCTCTATCTATACCAATTCAACACTTATTGATGAGGATTTCTGTAAAGAAGTTGTAAGGCTTGGAAATCTCACATTCCAGCTTTCTATCGAGGGAACTCCTGAGACTAATGACGCAAGACGTGGCCTTGGTCATTATGATGCAGTAATGAATGCCATGGATCTACTCAAAAAGTACGGAATAGTTTATGGAACTTCCATCTGCTATACAAGAAACAACATCGAGGCAGTGACTGATCCCAAGTTCATCGAGTTCATTGCTGAAAAAGGTGCTAGATTCGGATTTTTCTTCCACTACATGCCGGTTGGAAACAATGCTGTTCCTGAGCTTATGCCTACAGTAGAGCAGCGAAAGAAGATGGTGGATCAGATAAGGTTCCTTAGAAGCGTCAAATGTGACCTGGGATTCTTCCCTATGGACTTCCAGAATGATGGTGAAGCTGTCGGTGGCTGCATCGCAGGCGGAAGAAACTATTTCCACATCAATTCAAGTGGAGATGCTGAACCATGCGTATTTGTCCACTTCTCCAACACCAATATACATACACATTCAATACTTGAGATGCTTCAAAGTCCTCTTTTCATGGAATACCATAAGGGCCAGCCTTTCAATAAGAACCATTTAAGACCGTGCCCTATGCTTGAAAATCCGGCTCTTTTAAGGGATATGGTCGAAAGATCAGAAGCTCATGGTACAAATGAAGAATCCGAAGAAAGTGTTGAGCATCTGTGTGCAAAGTGTGATGATTACGCAAAAGAGTGGGCGCCTGTAGCTGACGATATCTGGGCCGGACAGAAACACTATAAGAAGGCATATGAGAATTATGCAAAAAAGGATGAAAAGCCTCTAAACATAGTTGCATTTAAGCACAAACCCAGACAGCATCACTTTAAACATAAGAGAGCTTAAATGCCTCGAATTTTATAGTATTGTTGTTTCATTTACCCTGTCGAATAAAGTTTTATACTTTTCTTTTTCTGATGCAAGGCAGGTTTACAATGATCGGATGTCCCAAACCGGATGAGGGAGATTACACTGAGAAACTGACAGAAGTTATCAGTAACAAGGACATAAGGGATGTTACTATTGCAAGGATGGAAATGCCATGCTGCGTCGGTCTATGGTGTTCCGATGACTCATATAGCGTCGGAACACTTTTTTTATGTTCTAATGGTGCTCCGTGAATCCCTGGAGCAAATTTCTGTAAGCGCGCCAATAATATATGTGGGAAATAACGGTTTACAGCTTCGTAAGAATTCATTTATGGCTTTGTGCAATATTATTACAGGAATGATATATGACTTCAGCCAGATCATGTGTATCTGCGTCAAAATTATTGTGTATCCAAATCTTTATTACGTTAAGACTTCCATACATAATAAAGGTGTATACGTATCGCGCAGTGGGAATCTCATCTATTTCGGGAGCTGATTCCTGAACATATTTCTGCACATTGGAAATAATGCTCTGCTGAAAGAGTTCGTTTTCCGGCTGGCAGAGGAGTACTCCAAAAGTGGTCCGATGCTCTTTTACATAATTTAAAAATGCTTCGATGGATTCCATGGTGTTCATGGGACTGTCAATTTTTCTGAGGTTTTCGAAGGTCTTTTCGAGGACCTCTTTTTCTATGTCCTCCAAAAGTTCAAACTGGTCCTGATAATGGAGGTAGAACGTTGATCTGCTCATATCTGAAAGGTCGCATATTTCCTTTATGGTGATCTTTGAGACGGGCTTATTCTGCATAAGCTCCAGTAATGATTCTTTTAAGATCTTCTTTGTGATTACGGTTCTTCGGTTGTTCTTGGTCGCCATTATCCATCTCCCAAATCTAAAAAAACTGTTAACTTCGTACACTTTTAAAAAATATGTATTGTTTACGACGTTTTAAAGAATATTGCAAGTTGTAAATAATACACGGTGTCCATATTATACATACAGTGACTTGTTATTGCAAATGGAGATTTTTTGGAGGTTGTAAATGAAGGAAAAAATGACAGGTTTTCTTGAAAGGTTAAAGAAAATGAAGACAGGCCATAAGGTAGGCCTTGCAATACTTCTGATAGTTATATGTGTTGTGCTTAAAGTTCTTACTGCTCAATTCTTATACACAGAAATCGGATACGCAGCGGCTGATAATAATGAGAATTTCAGAATGGCGCTATCGGTCAGCCCGTTTACAGCAAGGGCTTTTGACGAAGGATACACCTATGAGTATGAAGGCAGGCAGATAAGCTCCATAGAAGAACTGGAGCAGTTATATATAGATAAAGGCGCTACAGAAATGTATGTGCGCATAGCCACAAAGAGGCACATAACAGATGAGGATGTGACTGATGGAGAGGTTGATACCAATGCCAACGTTCATACTTTTGATCAGGCCATAGAGCTTTGCAAGCTGGCAGCCAAATTAAATATCCCTATTAATCCTGAGGTAATGTGTGCATACACCTACATGGATATGGAAAAGCAGCAGGCCCCAAAGTTTGATGAGTATCCCGAGCTTTTTGCTCTTCAAAATGGGAAGGACTGGTCTGAGCTTTCGCTAGATGAGATAAATATTCTGCTTAAAGCATATGGCAGGTTCCTGGCAAAAGAGATATTGAATACCGGATGCACAGTGGAGAACTGGAATCTTGGAAATGAAGCTAACTTTGGATTTGCAGGAGTCAGCCTTGGGCTTAAGACAGCTGTAAATGAAAAGCTTGCCGGAGTTCCGGATTTTATGAGATATCTACTCCCACTGTTTAATCCCGGATGGTTAGAGAAGAATATCTGGAGATACAATGCAAGCGAGTTTGCGGCTGTAAAAGAGGGAATCCTGGAAGCATACGAAGAACTCGGAATTGACTCCTCCAATGTTAAGTTTTCAACTCATATTGCAACTGTGGTTATGACTCCTAATTCCTGTGCAAGATATTTTAACTGCCTTGCAAAGAATGGATATTCCGTGGATGTTGCGGGGATCAGCTATTATCCTAGTGCTCCATCCATGTATGCAGATTCCACGATTCTGTTTAAAAAGACTGTTATGGCCATAAACAAAAAGTGCCATGTACCCGTGTTTATCGGAGAGTTTGCATATCCTTCAGGAGAGATGTCCGGGGCTTTTGCCGGATGGAACAAGGCTACAAAGGGATATGCAAATACTGAAGATGGACAGGCAGCCATTTATAAAGATGTCATCGATTGGGGTAAAACCCATGGCGTTGCAGGCATCCGTTACTGGGCTGCCGACTATGAAGACTGGGGAACAATGGGATTGTTTAATTTTGAGAATAAGCATGGCGTACCTAAGAAAAGCCTGCTTATGAATATTGATTAAAGGAGATAAGTCGATGAAAGTATTTATGATTGGTGGAACAGGACTGCTCGGAAGTGAAGCAGCCAAAGTGCTTATTGAGAGGGGACATGAAGTGACATCTGTTGCGTTACCTCCGCTTCCTCAGGGAGCTGTCTTGCCACCTGAAATGAAAATTGAATATGGCAACTATCTGGAGATGTCAGATGAAGAAATAAAGGGTTACATGGCCGGGTGTGATGGATTTGTTTTTGCAGCCGGAGTGGATGAGAGAGTTGAAGGCCCTGCTCCAATCTATGATCTTTTCAAAAAGTACAATATAGATCCACTTAAGAGACTTCTTGCTATTGCCAAGGAGTGCGGTGTTAAGCATATTGCAATCTGTGGATCATACTTTTCCTATTTTGCCAAGACAAGGCCTGAACTTGAATTAACAAAGTGGCATCCGTACATAAGAAGCAGAATTGACCAGGAAGAGATAGCGATGTCTTTTGCCGGTGACGGCTTTGATGTAGCAGTTCTGGAGCTTCCATATATTTTCGGAACTCAGCCCGGAAGAAAGCCTGTATGGGTATTCCTTGTAGAACAGATCAGGAGCATGAAGAAAGCTACGCTATATCCCAAGGGCGGAACCACAATGGTAACAGTTCATCAGGTTGGACAGGCTCTGGCAGGAGCTCTTGAATACAACAAGGGAGGACACTGTTACCCAATCGGTTATTACAATATGACATGGAAAGAGATGCTTGCTATCGTTCATAAGTACCTTGGATGCGAGGGAAGAAAGGTTATCACAATACCTAACTGGATGTACGCTATGGGCGGAAAAAAGCTGATGAAGGAGCAGGCAGCAAAGAATATCCAGGGCGGACTTCATATGGTGAAGTTTACGGATCTTCAGTGCAGCAATCTCTTTATTGATAAGAAACTTGGATGCGAGCCGCTTCATGTTGAAGAGGACGACATTGACAGGGCAATCGGAGACTCAATTAAGCTCTGTGTCGATGTACTTGATGGCAAGGCAAAAGTAGTAGGAATGAAAGGCGAATGATATGAGTGCGAATAAGTTACCGGTTGTTTTTATGACAGGTGCAGGTGGAGGAATGGGATTTGAGAGCTTTAAGCAGATGCTCCCTGACATAGGTAAAATCTATGACCTCATTATTTTGGTGAGGGACAGTGAAAAGAATCATAACCTGTTTGACAGTTATGAAGGCAGGGAAGGTCTGTCCATTCGTTATGGAGATCTTCTTAATAGGGATGATGTTTACGGATGTATTGCTGACAGCGACATGGTACTTCACATTGCAGCATTTGTGTCCCCTGCAGCAGACTATTATCCAAAAAAAGCAATGCAGAATAATTACGGTTCTGTTGTGAATATGATAGAAGCCATAAAGAAGAGCGGTAAAGAGGATAGCTATAAGTTTGTATATATCGGAACCGTGGCAGAAACCGGTGACAGAATGCCACCTATACACTGGGGAAGGGTCGGGGATCCGATAAAGCCAAGTATGTTTGATTACTACGCGGTTTCCAAAGTTGCGGCAGAGCGCTACGTTATCGATAGTGGCCTAAATTACTGGGTATCTCTAAGGCAGACAGGAATCATCGGACCGGCTATGGCCAAGATCCGTGATGCTATCCAGTTCCACAACTGCATTTTCAACGTGCTTGAGTATGCTTCTGACAGGGACAGCGGAAGAGCTATGAGAAATCTTGCAGCATTCGATGCCGATGGAACCCTGGATGAGAGTTTCTGGGGACACATCTACAATATTGGCGGCGGTGAGAGCTGCCGCGTGAGCACTTATGAAATGTACAAGGATATGTACGGTGTTCTGGGCTTTAAGAGCCTTGATCCGGTGATCGATCCAAAGATGTATGCCACAAGGAATTTCCATGGTCAGTATTATCTCGATTCCGACAAACTGGAGAAATACCTTCATTTCAGAAGTGATTCCATGCAGTACTTTTATGACGCATATCTAAAGGACCTTGGCCGCGCAGTTACCGCAGGTAAAGTGATAACAAAGCTTCCCGGTGGTCAGAAACTCATGGGAAGTATTATAAAGTCAACCTTCAAAAAAGACTTAAATTCAGAGCATGGGACAAAGCACTGGCTGGATGAAAACATGGAAGACCATATCGATGCATACTGGGGCAGCAAAAAGGCCTGGGAAAAGCTTCCCAAAAAGCTGAGCCAGATGGAAGAATTTACTGATTGGGATAAAGTTGTACACATAGACCATGGCTATGATGAATCCAAGCACGAATCAGAGCTTACTCTGGAGGATATGAAGAAAGCGGCGGAATTCAGAGGCGGCAGTTGTGATTCCAAAGAAATGAAGACCGGTGACTGGAAAACTCCCCTTGAGTTTACATGTCAGTTCGGACATCATTTTAAAGGCAGTCCACGCCTTATTCTTGAAGGTGGGCACTGGTGTGATGAGTGCGAAAGAAAATCCTGGAACTACGGAATGAGAGCCAAAAAGGATAAGTTTTTCGCGCAGGTATGGAATCCGCTTCATGAAGAAAGCGAGCTTCGTGAGTATCCCAAGATGGTCTCGGAACTGGATATTTAACTATTTCTGAACTCCTTTGGAGTCATTCCATATTTCTTTTTAAATACATTTTGAAAATAACTCTGTGTTGAGAAGCAAAGATACTCACTTATCTCGCTGATGCTTTTGTCAGTGAATTTAAGGAGGCTCTTTGCTTCTTCCAGTTTTCTGCGCATTATATAACTGCTTATGTTAAATCCCAGTTCTCTTTTAAATTTTCGTGAAAGAGTGCTTCGGTCTATCCCAAGGTATGCGGCAACATCTTCTACTGAAATATTCTGATTGACGTGGTTTGCTATGTACTGGATAGCCATATATATGTCCGTCTCCATTCCCTGAGGAATTTTGGATTCGGCTACACGCTTGGTAAAGTCCATAACTGCCGTGGCATTAAGAAGAGTAACTGAAGAAGCGTCTGACATACGTTCAGCCTCCTGAATATACATATCTGACAATTGGTAGGCTGTTTCGATGTCAAGTCCACCTGAGATGGAGTGCCTGGTTACCAGGGCCATTGAAGCGATGAATATGTTTTTTGCCTGACGAAGTGAATCTGGAGCAACTTTTCCTTCATTTATTCTGGGGATATTTCTGATCATGGCTTCAAGACCGGCAATATCACCGCGTTCCACGTAGCCATAGTATTCTTGTTCAAAGAAATATGTATCATGAAAGTTCTCAGTTTCTTTTCGCTCATACAGGGTGTTAGAATGGCTTTCTCCTACCTCCGCCTCCTTTTCTCTGTCAAAGAGGTTAAAAGTCTCATAAATGTCTACGTAGTTACCGGTGAGTTCTTTATTGATCATGGCAAGAATATTCAAGAACTGTATGATTGAAAACTCCGGCGTCTGAACAAAAAACTCTCTGATCTTGTCTTTGTTTTCAATAGAAACACCATATTTTAGGATGATAGCGTCTATGAATTCATCAGTCACAGCCATACTGCTAACGGGACCTACAACAACAGCTTCATTGCTAAGATCGCTTCCTACATAGCCAATATGAAGCCCTTCTTCAGTCTGGTAATGGTATAGGCTGGTTGTGGACTTGCCAAGTATTCCGCTGATAGCAGAAGCCAGTTCAGTTGGCATATCTATTACCGGGAAAGAAAGAAGGCATACACTATCTTTGTAGTAGTGGATTGGAACATAGGTGGCATTATAGATGTAGCTTAAAGCCTGAAAAAATGCATTTTCCATAGGAAACCTCAAATAGTCACAAAATTACAATATTGCGTCATACTATTACAATAATGATAAGCGGGCTCCTGATAGACTGTCAATAGAAAGAGAAATATGGCAAATAGCAAAAGCCGTGACAATAATCAGGAGGTTATTATGGGAAGAAAAAAAGAACTTGGCGTGGATTCAATGGGAATCCAGAAGACCATGAGGTTTGGAGATTTTTTGGGAGATGGAATTGGGCAGATACCGCTTAATGCACTAAGCTGTCTGGTAGGACAATTGACCTACTTCTATACAGAAAAGGTCGGACTGGCTGCAGCATCTGTTGCTACAATGCTGATCATAGCCAAGATACTTGACGCTTTTACAGATCTTATCATGGGTAAGATCATGGATTCAGTTCATTTTAAGGATGGTAAGGCAAGACCGTGGTTTAAGATAATGGCAATACCGGTTGCAGCGATCATGGTACTGCTTTTCACAGTTCCTGCAGGAGCTGCTTCGGGGCTTCAGGCGGGATATGTTCTTTTAACCAACATCCTTTGCACTGCTGTGGTTTATACTGCTGTTGCCATACCTTATGGTGCTATGATGGCCATGAGGACAAACAGTGTTGAAGAACGAGGCAAAATGGGTATCTTCCGTGCAGTATTCGGTTATGCCATCGGTATGATCATAGCGATCGGTCTTATACCTATTACAAATGCCTTGGGGGGAAATCAGGCAGCGTGGATAAAGGTGGCAGTCATTATGGCAGCTATCTCAGCGTTTAGCATGATCGTTCTTTACAGAAGCTCAAAGGAAAATGGTTCAGAAGAAAAGAAGTCAGTGGATGAGCTGGAGGAAGAGAAGATGTCTTTTGCCCAGGAGATAGGTCTTTTGTTTAAAAACAAGTACTGGGTTCTGATGCTCGTTGCAAATCTTTTTATGAACATTTCTTATGGACTGTCCAGCTCAGGCGGAGCATATTATGCAAAATATATCCTCGGAAATGACAACATTGTGGCACTTCTTGGTGCCGTTGGACTTATCCCGACTTTCCTTGGATTCATATTAGTTGGTCCGATGACAAAGAAATTCGGAATGGCAAAAACATGTCTTATCGGCTGTGTTATTGGAATAGTTGGCTGCATCGCCCGTGTATTTACTCCTTACAGCCTTGTTTCATGTCTTGTCGGAGGAAGCATGGCAACCTTTGCCAATATTCCGATCATGTGTCTTATGGGTGCAATGGTAAATAACTGTGTTGAGTACAATGACTGGAAGTTTGGAAAGAGAATGATCGGAATGAGTAACTCAGCAAGCTCTTTCGGATCAAAGATTGGTTCCGGAATCGGAGGATCACTTATTGGATGGATCCTTGGCGCATGTGGATTTATTTCCGGCGCAGCTGTTGCTGAGCAGCCAGCTGCAGTAAATGGCGGAATCTTTGCATTTTCAATCTATGTTCCACTGTTTTTGCTTGTTGTTATGGCAGTGATCTTTAGCCGTTACGACCTGGAGAAGATTTATGGCAAGATCATGAGTGAGCTTAATGAGAGAAATAAGGAAGGAAAATGATAATGAAAGCTGTCAGACTAAGGTGCGAATATTTAACTGATCCAATAGGAATAGATATAGTAAGACCCAGACTTTCATGGAACTGTGAAGGCGGCAATAAGCAGAGCGCATATCAGATCATTGCGAAAATGGAAGACGAAACCGTCTGGGATTCCGGGAAAGTGAACTCAGACCAGATGCACCTTGTGATCTGGGGCGGAGAAACACTTGGAAGTCGTGACAGGATTGAATGGACAGTAAAACTCTGGGACGAAAATGATATTGAGGGTGAAGAGAGTGATACTGCCTCTTTTGAGCTAGGTCTTTTAAATAACGATGACTGGAAGGCAAGATGGATCACCGGAAATTATAAGGTAAACAAGAAGAACAGATACCCTGTTGACTGCTTCAGAAAAAGATTCTGGACCGGGGAAAAGAAAGTTAAATCAGCAAGAGCATATATGACTGCCTGTGGGATATATGAAGGAAGTATCAACGGAGACAGAATAGGTGAGTTCTGTCTGGCACCCGGAATTACTGATTACCGCAAAAGAGTCCAGTATCAGACCGCTGATATTACAGATAAGATTATCCAGGGAAAGAATGAAGTCTTTTTCATGCTGGCTGACGGATGGTACAGGGGCTCGGTCGGTGCCTGGGGAATGAAGAATTATTATGGCAGCGAAACGAAGCTCCTTGCCCAGATTGAGATCACATATGAGGATGGAGAGGTTCAGGTAATCTGCACTGATGAATCTTTTGAGTGGACAAATGAAGGGCCAATCCGCTTTGCAGATAACAAGGATGGAGAAAACTACGATGCCAGAAGAGAAGATTTTGAGAAGGCAAAGTGGTGGACTGCTAAGGAAACATACCACAATGTGATACCAACAGCATCCAACAATTTTGCACTCAAAGAGCAGGAGAGGTTATCTGTTAAGAATGTGATCAGGACGCCTCAGGGGAAAACAATCTTTGACTTTGGCCAGAATATTGCAGGTTACGTGGAATTTGACGTTGTAGCTGATGAAGGGCAGCGTGTTTTCCTTCGCTTTGGAGAAAAGCTGGACGAGGCTGGAGAATTTACTCAGCACAATATTCAGTGTGTTAGAAAGAACCTCATCACACCACTTCAGCAGATAAAATACATATGTAAGGATGGACAGAACCACTATAAGACAAGATTCGCCATATTTGGCTTTCAGTATGTACTGGTGGAATCTGATGTTCATATTGATTTGGAGAACATGACTGCTATTGCGGTTTATTCTGATTTTGAAACGACCTTTAAGTTTGACAGTTCAAACAGGCTTCTGAACCAGTTTGTGCAGAATACACTCTGGTCGCTTAAGAACAATTCCGCAGATCTTCCGACGGACTGCCCGACAAGAGAACGTCATGGCTGGAGCGGAGATGCCCAGATATTTATTGGCACTGCAGGTTATATGGTAAACTACGCTCCTTTTGCCATGAAATATGAAACAGATCTCTGCGATTGGCAGACTAAAGACGGGTGCTTTCCTCAGATTGCACCGGAGGGTGGCACTGACTCATATATGCGTGGAATGAACGGATCATCGGGATGGTCAGATGCGGGAGTAATCATTCCTTATCGCCTTTGGAAACAGAACGGGGATATCAGGATCATTGAAAAATATTATGATTCAATGAAAAAGTACGCCGGATATGTTATGGAACGCGCGGGAAAAGAGAGTCTGTTAAATTCAGAGAAGCATTCAGTAAAAGGAAAAGAAAAAAAGTATATTTACAACAACGGCCAGCACTATGGCGAGTGGGCAGAACCTTCAGATGTCCATGCCATGAGTTTTAAGGATTTCATAAAGTCACAGCCGGAGGTTTCAACAGCTTACATGAGCTATGTCATGACTCTTATGGTTGAGATTGCCGGTGCCCTTGGAAAAACAGAAGACATAAATCTTTACAAAGAGTATGCGGAAGGTGCAAAACGTGCCTATCAAAAGCTCGTTGAGGATCCAAAGTACTCTCTCGACACGGACAGACAGGCAAAACTCGTAAGACCTTTGTACTTTGGTATGCTTAATGAAAAACAGACTGAATATGCGAAAAAGAGACTGATAAAGGCTCTGGAAAACTATAAATGGAGAGTAGGAACAGGCTTTTTATCAACACCTCTTTTACCATATGTTCTTCAAGATATTGATATCGAATATGCTTATAAGCTTCTGGAGAATGAGGAAAAGCCCGGATGGCTTTCAATGCCGAAATCCGGAGCGACAACAATATGGGAAGACTGGGATGGACCGGATTCGAATAATGGAAAAGGCGGCGGAATCGCATCTTTGAACCACTACTCCAAGGGTGCTGTATGTCAGTGGATATTTGAGGCGATGTGTGGAATCAGGGTGGTTGGAGAAAATCATTTTATCATTGCACCTCACCCCGGCGGACACTTTGATTTTGCAGAGTTTTCATATGACAGCGTATATGGAACAGTTTTCTGTAGATGGGATAAAAAAGATGATGGTGAGTACAGTTATCACATTGAAGTCCCGGCAAACACGGATGCAATGGTAATACTTCCGGGGAAAGAGGGATTGGAAGTAGGACCAGGTAAAGCAGATTTTTAATGAAACACTAACAATAACAGGAGAAGAGATATGCAAAAGTATGAAAAAGAACACCGCGCTTTAGTGCTTAAAAATGCAGCTGAGTGTACCGTTCTGTTAAAAAATGATGGAAAGTTTCCCATTGATAAACCATGTAAGCTTGCAGCTTATGGTGCCGGCATGAGATACACAGTCATGGGCGGAACAGGATCCGGTGAGGTTAATACAAGATTTGCATATACCATCGAGCAGGGGCTGGAAAAAGCGGGCTTTGAGATAACAACTAAAAAATGGCTGGATGAGTATGACCAGGTCAGAAAAGTTGCAAAGAATACCTTTTACAAAAACCTGAAAAAAGAAGCAAAAGAAAAGCATGAGAATGTGATCATGTATGCCATGGGAAAGGAAATGACAGAACCATGGCATAGCATCCACATTGATAAGACGGGTGATACAGCTATTTATGTTCTTTCCCGCAATTCCGGGGAGGGAAGCGACAGAGGGGTGGTAGAAGGAGATGTAAAGCTTGCTGCATCTGAAGTCAGAGACATTTTAGCACTTAACAAAATGTATGAGCGTTTCATGCTGGTGCTTAATGTAGGCGGAGCTGTCGATCTTTCTCCTGTAATGGAAGTTGGAAATATCCTTCTTTTATCTCAGCTTGGAACAGACTGCGGAAGAGCTCTTGCAGATATCCTCATTGGGAAGCAGAATCCTTCTGGAAAACTTACCACAACCTGGGCTTCTTATGAAGACTACTGTCACGAAGGCACTTTTGGCGACTGGAATGACACAGAGTACAGAGAGGGAATATATGTAGGGTACAGGTATTTTGACACTGCGTGCAAAAAGCCTTTATTCTCATTTGGGTATGGATTGTCTTACACCAGTTTTGAGCAGAAGGTGTTATCCGTAAGTGCATCTGGTGATTTTATAACCGTCAGCGTTAATGTGAAAAATGATGGAGACTATTCAGGAAAAGAGGTTGTTCAGGTATATGTCTCTTTGCCTGATGGAAAGCTTGATAAGGCATATCAGGAACTGGCAGGCTTTTCCAAGACATCTCTGCTGGAACCGGGATGCGAAGAACAGACAGACATTTCTTTCAGGCTCTCTGATCTATCATCCTATGATGAAGAGACCAGCGCATATATTCTTGAAAAGGGAGACTATATCATAAGGTGCGGAAACAGCTCGGACAACACAAATGTTGTTGCTGTGATAAATCTTGATGAAACCATATGTGTCACAAAAGCAAGGAATTGCCTTGGAGATCCAGGCTTTAAAGATCTTTTTATGGAAAGACATTCGAATGAGAGTATTCCGGAAGAAGTGCAGAAACTGACTATAAATTCTAATGACATAAATTGTACGGAACTAATATATGATGTCGAAGAAGACGTGGATGAAAGAGCTAAGTCATTAACGGATGAGGAGCTTGCTTATCTTGCGATAGGTAGTTTCAACGAAAAGCAGAAAGGACTAAGTATCATCGGTAATGCTGCAACCCATGTCGCAGGTGCTGCGGGTGAAACCACATCCAAGCTTACCGGAAAAGGAATTAAACCTCTTATTATGGCTGATGGTCCTGCAGGACTCAGACTTGCCAAAAAGTACTACGAGGATGAAAATGGAGCTCATGATGCCAGCGGTGCAGGAATGATCCCGGATAGTATGCTAGAAGTCATGAATCCTTTGGTTAAGTTCATAGCTTTAAAGGTAACAGGAGGAAAAAAGGCACCTAAAGGTGCAGTGATCAGAGAACACTATGCTACCAGAATCCCGATAGGAACAGCCATTGCCCAGAGCTTTAACACAGACCTTGCTTATAGCTTTGGGGATATGGTAGGAAGTGAAATGGAAGAGATGGGAATAAATCTCTGGCTTGCTCCTGCCCTGAATATTCACAGAAGCATACTATGCGGAAGAAATTTTGAATATTACTCTGAAGATCCATTGGTTTCCGGCCTCATTGCGGCGGCGGTGACCCAAGGTGTTCAGAAGCATAAAGGCTGTGGGACTACCATTAAACACTATGCTGCAAACAATGCAGAGACAAACCGTTATTGCAATAACAGCCATGTAAGTGAACGTGCCATGCGTGAGATATATCTCCGCGGATTTGAAATCTGCGTAAGAAAATCACAGCCCAAAGCTGTGATGACAAGCTACAACCTGCTTAACGGAACGCATACTTCTGAGCATAGAGGGCTGATACAGGATATTCTCAGATCAGAATTTGGGTTTAAAGGAATCGTCATGACTGACTGGGTTATGACTGTTATGGACAGCAAAAGATCCATTTACAGGAATGCGCTTTCAAATGAAGTGGCGGGCGCAGGTGGAGATCTGTTTATGCCTGGAGGAAAGAAGGATTATGAAAACGTGCTTTCTGCTATCAAGGAAGGTAAGCTCTCCAGGAGACAGATGGAAATCAACGCATCACGTGTTATCAGAATGGTAGATGAAATGCTTATTTCTTGACGCTTAGGAGTACTGTATCGATATGAATAAATATTTTCTTGCAATTGATATAGGCGCCTCCAGCGGGAGGCACATGATTGGCTGGTTAGAAGATGGGAAGATGATTCTCAGGGAGATCCACCGGTTTGATAACCATCAGCTTAAGAAAAATGGACATCTTGTGTGGGATTTGGATCATCTATGGAAGGGGATCATCGAAGGTCTTAAGGAATGCAAAAGACAGAATATGATACCCGAGACCGTGGGGATTGATACCTGGGGCGTGGATTATGTACTTCTTGATGAGAAGGGAGAGCTGATCGGCGATGCTGTGGCCTACAGGGACTTAAGGACTGAGGGCATGGACGATTTGATTTCTGCAATCATAAGCGAAAAAGAGCTCTATGAAAAGTGCGGAATACAGAAACAGTCCTTCAATACCATTTATCAACTGATGTCTCAAAAGGAGGATGATCCGGAAGTGCTTGAAAAAGCGGACGCACTTCTTATGATACCGGATTATTTTAACTACAGGCTTACAAGTGTAAGAAAACAGGAATACACCAATGCCACAACCACAGGCCTAGTAAATGCAGGGACAAAGACCTGGGATAAAGAGCTTATTTCTATGCTGGGACTACCTCAGAATCTTTTCGGGGAGCTGTCAATGCCTGGCACTGTCGTTGGCTCTTTTACAAAAGAGATACAGGACGAGGTCGGGTATTGCGCAACAGTCATTCTTCCTGCAACCCATGATACAGGCTCTGCTTTTCTTGCGGTTCCTTCAAGGGATGAGAATTCGATAATTCTATCCAGTGGAACCTGGAGCCTTTTGGGGATTGAGAACGAAGAGCCCATAACCACCGAGGCTGCAAGGCAGGAAAACCTTACCAATGAAGGCGGCGCCTGGTATAGATACAGATTCTTAAAGAACATCATGGGGCTCTGGATCATACAGTCCATAAGACGTGAGCTGAATGGTACAGAGTACGTTGAAGGAAGAAAGAGCGAATATGCTGATGGCAAAAAATACAGCTTTCCGGATCTGATAAGGCTGGCCAGGGGAAGTGAGAAATTTGTGGCTGATATTGATGTAAATGATGAGCTCTTTCTTTCGCCGGTAAGCATGATAAATGCAATTAAAGTGTACTGCAAGGCTAAGAACCAGCCGGTACCGGAGTCGGTTGGGGAGATAATGCAGACTGTCTACAGAGGTCTTTCTGCATGTTATGCAGATACTGTAAAGGAGATTGGTAAGATCACAGGAAAAGAAATCACATATGTGAATATCATAGGTGGAGGCTGTCAGGACACATATCTCAATGAACTTACTGCAAAAGCTACCGGACTTCCCGTATATGCAGGGCCAATTGAAGGTACAGCCATCGGAAATCTTGTGGTACAGATGATAAATGCGGGGTTATTTAAGGATTTGCAGGATGCAAGAAACTGCATTTACGAGAGCTTTGAAATTCAGAAATATGGGGCATGAAAGTCTGGGAATAAAAGCGAAATAAGATAATTAAACGATAAGGACGAGTTAATCCATACAAGATCAGGAGGAAATGAGAAATGAGCTACACAGAAGCAAAAGAAAAATATGCAGCAATTGGAATTGATACAGAAAAAGCAATCGAAAAGCTTAAAGAGGCAGAGATTGCCCTTCATTGCTGGCAGGGAGATGATGTCAGAGGCTTTGATACAGATCCGGATAAGCCTCTGACAGGAGGAATCCAGACCACCGGAAATTATCCCGGAAGAGCAAGAACTCCAGAGGAGCTTATGGCAGATATCGATGAGGTAATAAAGCTGATTCCGGGAAGAGCCAAGATGAACCTTCATGCCTGCTATGCAATTTTTGATGATGAAAACGGAGGCTGGGTAGACAGAGATAAACTTGAGCCCAAACACTTTAAGAAGTGGGTGGATTTCTGCAAGGAGAGGAATCTGGGTTGTGATTTCAATCCTACCTTTTTCTCTCATCCTAAATGTGACCCGCTTACCCTTTCTTCTCCAAACGAGGATACAAGAAAGTTCTGGATCGAGCATGGAAAGGCATGTATAAGAATTTCTCAGTACATCGCAGAAGAACTTGGCGAGACCTGTGTCATGAACATCTGGACAGGAGATGGCTTCAAGGACATTCCTGCAGACCGTAAGGGACCAAGGGACAGATATAAGGATTCTATCGAGCAGATTCTTTCCGAACCCTTTGATTTTAATAAGGTTAAGCCCTGCGTTGAGTCAAAGGTTTTCGGAATTGGAGTAGAGTCCTATACAGTAGGTAGTGCTGAGTTCACACTGTCTTTTGCAGCAACTCATTCTGACAAGTGCATTCCTCTTATGGACAACGGCCACTATCACCCTACAGAGGTTGTAAGTGACAAGATTCCTGCGCTCTTGTCTTTCTATCCAAACATTGCTCTTCACATCACAAGGCCGGTTCGTTGGGATTCAGACCACGTAGTTCTTTTTGATGATGAGACAAAGGAAATTGCAAAAGAGATTGTGCGCTGCGGCGGACTTGATGGCTCAGTATTTATGGCATTAGACTATTTTGATGCATCCATCAACAGGATAGGTGCCTGGGTAACTGGGTTTAGAAATACACAGAAAGCTCTTTTGAATGCTCTTCTTACACCTCATGAGGAGCTAAAAAAGCTGCAGGATGAATCGAACTTTACGAAGCTCATGATCATGCAGGAGGAGCTTAAGACCATGCCTTTCGGAGAGGTGTGGAATGAATACTGTGATAGATGTAAAGTTCCTCAGGATGGAAGTTGGTACCAGGAAATTGAGAGATATGAAATCGACGTTCTTTCGAAGAGGGTCTGATGATAGGAGATAAAAGGACAATGAGAGTTTTAGATGCTGAGTTTACAAAGGGATTTATCAGAATGGCAAATGACGGCTGGGAACAGGGCTGGCATGAGAGAAACGGCGGAAATCTGTCTTACAGAATGAAGCCGGAAGAGGTGGAGCTGGTAAAAGAGGAGTTTAAGGCCGGAGAGTGGAAGGAAATTGGAACATCAGTGCCTGACCTTGCCGGAGAGTTTCTTATGGTAACAGGCTCTGGCAAGTTCTTCAGAAATGTTATAATAAAGCCTGAGGACAGCTTCGGAATTATTGAGCTTGACGAAGAAGGTGAGAACTACCGCGTTATGTGGGGGCTGGTCAATGGCGGGAGACCAACTTCTGAGTTGCCTTCACACCTTATGAACCATGAGGTGAAAAAACGTGTGACAAACGGAAAATACAGAGTAATCTATCATGCACATACCACAAATACCATTGCGTTGACATTTGTGTTGCCACTTACAGATGAAGCTTTTACCAGAGAACTTTGGGAGATGGCGACTGAATGCCCTGTGGTATTCCCTGATGGAATAGGCGTAGTACCTTGGATGGTACCCGGGGGCAGAGAGATTGCTGTGGAAACCAGTAAGCTCATGGAAAAATATGATGTGGCTATCTGGGCTCATCATGGAATGTTTGCTGCCGGAGAAGATTTTGACCTTACCTTTGGACTTATGCATGCAGTTGAAAAGTCTGCAGAAATCCTCGTAAAAACGCTATCTATGACTGGCGCTAAGAGACAGACGATAACACCAGACGATTTCAGGCATCTTGCTAAGGATTTTGCAGTTTCACTTCCGGAGAGGTTCCTTTTTGAAAAATAACGCAAAAAAGGAGAGCGGCTATGACAGATACAATTACACTTACTATCGGGAAACAGAAGAATATTGCACTTATCGCCCACGATGGGAAAAAGGCAGAGCTCATACAATGGTGCAAAGATAATGCGGAAACTCTTAAGAACCACTTTTTATGTGGAACAGGTACGACAGCCCGAATGATAACCGATGCAACGAACCTGCCTGTAAGAGGCTATAACTCTGGTCCTTTGGGTGGAGATCAGCAGATTGGTGCGAAGATAGTAGAGGGCAAGATAGATTTTGTCATTTTCTTCTCTGATCCGCTTACTGCTGCACCTCATGATCCTGACGTAAAGGCGCTAATGAGAATTGCGCAGGTTTATGATATCCCTTTTGCCAACAACAAAGCCACAGCGGATTTCCTCATTCACTCAACTTTCATGGATGAAGAGTACAATCACGATGTCATCAACTTTAAGCAGAATATAGCCAATAGAGCGGAAACGTTGTCATAATATGTTCTAATGGTGCTCCGTGAATCCCTGGTTCAAGTCCCGTATGCGCATAAGTTAGCAATGCCGGAATACTAGAAGTCGCCTTTATCGATTTGTTATTTATTATTTATCGTATTTTAACATAATAATGTTAGAATTAAGTGTGAGTATCTAAAGCAAAGAACAAACAATAAGGCGAGTGTATCATGAAATCAAAAAGGATCCATACTACTATCAGCATAGCCCTCCTTTTCCTGGTAATCTATCAGGGAGTCTTTTTGACGCCTGTTTATGCCTCGTCTGATTCTCCTGCTACAGAATTTACAGTCGGTGTGCCTGTAGACAGATGTCCTATGTTTTACATTGATAAAGACAACGGCAAGATTGCAGGAATCGGCGTTGATCTTATGGAATCCGCTGCCAAAGAAGCTGGTTTCAATGTCGCATTCAAAGCTATAAGTGAATCAAATCTTAAGGAAGCCCTTGATAGTACTGAGTACGATCTTGTTATGCCCTTTGGAAGTGCTGTTTCAAGTGCATCTGGTCAAGCGACCATCGTATCGGACAATCTCATCCAGACCCCATTTACCCTTGTGACTACAGATAAGCACTCTATTTCTGACATAAATACCATCAGAGTAGGCATGCTAAAATCACAGGGCGGAGTAGCAGAAACTGTAAAGCAGTTATACCCTGGAATAACGATAAACCTTTACAATTCCATGGCTGATTGCATTAAAGCGCTTAGAAATGAAGAGGTAGATGCACTTTTACATAACTCATATGCGTGGAGCTATGTGCTTCAAAAGCCATCCTATAATGATTTTAAAGTACAGCCTTCTGCCATGTTTTCAATGGATTTTCGTGCCGGAACTCTTGAAACCCCAGAGGGAAAAAAACGAATTGAACTTCTGAACGAAGGAATTGCAGCTATTCCTGAAACCAAAAAACAGGCTATAGCCCTTGATTACACTACCAGAGATCTTTATGTATATACTTTTGAAGACTATCTCTACCAATATAAGTACTTCCTTATTATTGGGACTATCCTTTTTGCTGCTCTTGTTATAATGCTTGTCCTAAGACAGAAAGCATATTTTGAAGAGCAGAAGGAAAAGATGCGGATAATGGAGGATATCGATCCTCTCACTGGTGTGCTCAGCCACAATGGATTCCGTAAAAAAGTTGAGGAACTACTCACTAACAACCCTGATACACCGTATACGATATCCTATAACAACATAAAAGACTTTAAGTTCATCAACGACAGCTTTGGCTGGAAGGCCGGAGATGAGCTGTTAAAATTTTGGACTGAGAGAAGCCTTGAAGTACTTACCGATAAAGAAGCTATAGGAAGGTATGATGGAGATCATTTTGTTATCCTTCGATGTATTGGCGGCAATGAACAGATTCTTCAGGATGAAAAATATATTTTGACTCCTGTTCGCAATTATTTTAGCGATCGTGGAAAAGACTTTGTTGTAAGGCTCTGTTCTGGTATTTATGTTCTTATGCCTGATGACTATAAAGACATAAACGTGGATAAGATGCTTGATTATGCCCGCATTGCAGAAAGAAAAGTCAGAGAATCCAAGAAAGAAGGATTTGAGTTTTATAACCCAAAGCAGTGGGACATGGGAAGGAAAAGTGCCGGTATCGCAAGTCGCCTTCCTGCAGCTATTGAGTCTGGGGAAATACAAGTATGGTATCAGCCACAGGTCAACTATAAGACTGGGATGATAACTGGTGCAGAGGCTCTTTGCCGCTGGAAAAGCAAGAAGGATGGAAACATTTCTCCGGGAGAATTTATTCCGGTTTTGGAAGATGCTGGGCTTATCTATGATCTTGACTGTCACGTTTGGGACACTGTGTGTAAGGATTTGAAGCGATGGAATGATCAGGGCAGACAACTGTGTGTATCAGTAAACCTATCAAGACTTGATATAGTAAAGAACCCTGATGTAGCCGACCACTTTAATACATTAAAAGAGTTCTATAACCTATTGCCTGGTCAACTTCGTATTGAGATAACGGAAAGCGCATATGTCGAAAACTCCGATACCATCATCAAAACAACAACCAAACTTCGTGAAGCAGGCTTTGAAGTTGAAATGGACGACTTTGGAAGTGGTTACTCATCACTGAATATGTTAAAAGAAGTTATCCTTGATCGCATAAAGCTTGATCTTCGATTTATTACCGGTTCAGGTGACCAAAAGATGGGTCGGACAATACTTAGCTACATGGTCCAGATGATCCATGCTATTGGAACTTCTATTATCGCAGAAGGTGTTGAGACACTGGAACAGGCTGATTTCCTCGGAAGTCTTGGATGTGAGGAAATGCAGGGATATTATTTCTACAAGCCTATGCCGGTAGATGAGTTTGAAGAATTAACGGCATATCCAACAAAGAAATAAAGCCAATAAAGAACGATGTCAGACAGGGGGTTCACTTCCCGCTGGAACGCGCTGCTAACGCAAATATCATTGCACAAAATTCCTCTTTTGTGTTACGATTATTTTAGAAAAGCGGAGGAGTTAAGTCATGGGTGAAAATTCAGAATATTACAATTCATTGAGGCAGAAACGCCGTAAAGATACTGAAAGCATTAAAAACATTCTTCCTCAGCATACACATGGATTTGTTGAGGAATGTCTTCTCAAATATCAGGAAAGCACCGCTTTAAATTATGCGCAGGATATTCTATTTTTCTACGGATTTCTCAAGGAAAAGAATCCCCTGTGCAAGAATCTTGAAATCAAAGATATCCCCTTTGAAGTTGTCGAAAATCTTGGTCCTCAGGACATCAATGAATTCCAAAATTATGTTGCATCAGGCCACAAACCGGATAAAAAAGGCAATGTAAAGCCTGCTAAAGAACGTGCAATTGCAAGAAAAATGGCGGCTGTGCGGAATTACTATAAATATCTGATCAAATATGACTATCTTAAGATTGATCCCACAGTGAAAGCTGCTGTAAAGAAGAAAGAAAAGGTAAAGAAAGATATCCGAAGGCTGTATCCTGACCAGGTTCAGCTTCTAATGGATTCTGTCGCAGCTGTGAATTCTGCTAGTTACCATTCCAAAGTTATGTCTGAACCTACTGCAAAAAGAGATCTGGCAATTGTAACTCTTCTGTTAAATACTGGAATCCGCGTCTCGGAATGTGCAGGGCTTGATCTTTCAGATATAAATTTTGATGAAAATACAATTACTATCGTCAGAAAAGGCGGCGATGAAGATCATCTCTACATAAACGAGATTATCCGGAATACGCTAAGGGATTATATCAATCATGAACGCCCTACCCTACTCAATGATTCTGAAGAACCTGCTCTCTTCATATCTCTTCAGCATAAGCGTTTATCGATAAGAAGCATCCAATATATGATTTCAAAATATGGAAAAAACACAGGACTTACTCAAAAACTCACCCCTCATAAGCTCCGTAGAACGTATGGTACAGCGCTTTATAACAGAACAAGTGATATTTATATGGTTGCTGATGTTCTGGGACATAAAGACGTAAATACGACTGTTAAACACTATGCTGCTATAGAAGAAGAACATAAAAGACAGGCATCCCAGGTAGACGTTTATGGAACTGATGATAACCAGGATAATGATTAAATTGCACACACTACAGTGCCCGGTTTTTTACAATTTTAGCTTTAATCCATGCGGCTTTTTACAGATTTATCTTTAAAAGTACGGCTTTTTACATTTTCAAGCTTTATTTTTTAAAGTTAAAAAGTGTAAAAAGCCGTATTTTTGACTTTTTACACTCCTATCTTTAAACATATTACAAGTTTAGCTTAAACCGACATAAAGCTTGGCAGAGACTATCAAAGCAGACTATCAAAGCGATTATGGCAACTATTCGCAAAACGCAGATTTATCGAACAGTAATAGCTCAAGCGCTCGCTTTAGGCAAAATTGAATTTACAACATCGCAAAACTCCCTAAATCAGTTTAATAAATTCTTTCGAATTGTTAACACCATTTTTAGAATATCTAGTATATACTCATATTAGAAGCTACAAGATATTGTATTTTTATTTCAAAGTATCGAGTCATAATGTAAATTTATTTCCTTCGTACAATGGAGGACGTGCCCATGTACAGTTCAAGCTCATCAACCTGTTACTATCACAAGAATTCTCCAAAGATCATAGATACCATAAGGATACATGACAAATACTTTGACGTTTCTGTTGTCAAAGAAAAAGTTATTTTGATCGCATCTGCATCTGCTATTGTAAGTAGCCTGCTTGCAGCATTTGCAGTAATAATGTTCTGATCAAGTATGAACATTAAGCACCCTTGAGAGGTGCTCTTTGCCTACAAAAAACGAAGATGCCTGCCATCACGGGTATCTTCGTTTTCATCTTTTATACTTGAAAAACTCTTTTCTCAGTTCCAGATATCTTTCTACCTGAATATCCTCATCCCCATATTAAACGCCACAGGATAAAGGAAAATTTTCTCATCCCCGGAATCGAATCGCACGGAGAACTTTAATGGAATCTCGTCATCATCGTAAGATACGTCTATTATGGTGCCTTCGCCGTATTTTGACTGAGTCACCCTTTCGCCGATTATCAGCTGTTCCGGAATCTCCGCCGGAGCAGCCGCTGTTTTAGGCTTTTTCTTTTTAAGCAGCATTGTTGGCTCCTTCAGCGTAGCTTTCCTCTTTTTAACTTCCGTTTTCTCTTTTTCCTTGCCGGTCAGCTCTTTTACAAATACCGACGCAGCATCGTCGTACTTAAAGATGTTCAGCCTCTCCCTGGCTCTTGTCATTCCC
This sequence comes from Butyrivibrio sp. FCS014, assembly GCF_000526935.1. Classification (GTDB taxonomy): domain Bacteria; phylum Bacillota; class Clostridia; order Lachnospirales; family Lachnospiraceae; genus Butyrivibrio. The sequence goes on from NZ_JAHA01000004.1 coordinate 90,256, forward strand.
ACGTAAAAGATCCTTCGCTCTTCCTCAAAATCTCGTCTGTCCTGAGTGGTAGCCGATCTGTCTTTTTCCCTGAAGACCTTAGTTGGGAATACACCATTTATCACGTCGATCAGGATGACTGAATCATATTCAAGGCCCTTACTGGAATGAATAGTGGACAAAATAAATTTGGCACTGTAATCAGGGCTCTTTTCCGCAAGAAGAAGTCTTAGCTCCTCCAGCCTTGCAAGGAATGACTCTATAGTCTTCTCATGCATGGCCAGCATTTTGAGAATGAATATCTTGTTTGTATCAATATTGTTGGCCTTAAGATATTCGCCGTATCCCATATAGTTTTCAAGCCTGTTGATGGCCTTGTATGGCGCTTCAAAAGCCATATTCCTGAAATGTGTCCGCAGGGATCTGCAGTTCCCCAGGACTCGCTTGTTGATATCTATATATTCAGCAGCATCCCAGATTCCAATGTGACGTTCATCTGCAATCTCGCACATGGCCTCAGCGTCTGGCTTCCTAAGAAATGCCTGGAACTTGAAGTAGATCTTCAAAAACAGCTCCGGATCCGCCGGGTAAAGAGCGAACTTAAGCATATTCACGATATCCACAACTACTCTGTGGGTAAAGAATGCCATATCAACGTTCTTGATCCTGTAAGGCACGTTCTCCCGTTCAAGGATATCCACCAGCGGCAGGATACTCTCATTATCCCTATATAGCACCGCTGTCTGGGATTCAGTGTCCTTTGCCACCTTTAAAAGATAGCTATACTGGGCCTCTCTTGCATTCAACAGAGTTATCGTTATATCGCTCTGCGGCTCTTTCGTGGCACACATGTGCTTTTCATGACGATCTTTGTTACGCTGGATGAACCTGTCTGCAGCCTCAACAATCTTGGCATTTGATCTGTAGTTTTTGTCCATGACAAGAACCTTTGCTCCGGGATGCTCTCTCTCAAAGTTAAGGAGCGCTTCCGGGTAAGCCGCTCTGAAGCCGTAGATACTCTGATCTTCGTCTCCCACCATGAAGAGATTGCCCTTTGCTCCGGACAAAAGAGATATGATCATATGCTGGATCTTAGATGTATCCTGAGCTTCATCAACACAGATATATCTGTACTCATTCTGATAGTAAGCCAGGAGCTCTTTTGACCCCTTAAGCATCCTGTAGGCATATATCATCTGATCGTCATAGTCCATAAGGCTTCTGGCCTTGAGTTCACTGTTATAAGCAGTGTATATTCCGAAAAGATCGATCCCCTGGTCTCTCCCCAGTTGCTCTATCTCCTTCTCTTCAAGGCACATATTCTTGCAATAGGTAATAAGCGTCCTAATGCCTTTGATATCACTTTCAGTCGGATATTCTCCTACCACCTTTACAAATATGTCTGTCAGCAGCTTTCCGGTTATTTTCTCATCTGTGACCAGTTCAAAAGAGCTTTTGCCGATGATCCTCCCATAATGAGCAATTATCTTGGCGCAAATCCCGTTAATGGTACGAAATTCGAGCTTTTCTGACATCTCCTCGCCAAACAGGCACTTAAACCTGTCAGACATATCCCTTGTGGCAGCCACGGTATATGTCAGGGTAAGGATGTGCTCCGGTTCTATTCCCCTGCAGTAGAGCATATATCCGAGGCGGTTGACAAGTACGGTAGTCTTTCCGCTTCCCGGAACCGCTAGCAGCAGAACCGGACCATCTATTGTCCGAACCGCTTCCTTTTGCTGTTCATTCAGTTTTTGGCCATATTCGGCCCAGAAATCCATATCCGAAATCAAAAGAATCCTCTTTTCACGTAAAAAAATATACCTACGGCGAAAAATGCCGCAGGTATATAATAAAAGATTTCCAAGACTAAACGCAACTTGTGTTTTCTGTCTGTTTATATAAATATCACGGCTTATTCTGCTTTCCAAAGACCGTGGAGGTTGCAGTATGCATATACGCCAACCACTGAATCGCCCTCAGTAAGCAGGAATTCTGCGCAGGGCTTCTCCTCAGGCTTAAGGAACTTTCTCTGGGCACCCTTTGCGGTCTCAACAGCGATCCACTCTATGAAGTGTTCAGGGATCATAGGATGCTCAACCGATCCGACAGTAACAGTAACTTTATTGCCCTCAACTGTAAATACAGGCACGTGCTTCTCAACTGCTCCATCAGATGTTCCGGGAACCAGCTCTTTCATCTGCTGTCCGCAGCAAGTCATTGGAGCACCTGACTCCTTGATCATTTCTACAAAATTGCCACAAAGTTCACATACATAGAATTTCATAAGAGCACCTCCGGTTTTAAATCAGCTATAAGTATTTTTCCTCTTTCATATATAGTGAGGGTAGATTTTATTATAGCATTATTGACCATCTTTTCATAGATGATTTAACGGTCATTCGAAGATTTTGTTCGCTGTCCCGGTGCCCCAAAAGATAGTAGTCTTCGCCTCATCTACTGCTTCTTCAACTTCATGACCATATTTGCCAGCGACATACTCACATATCCCACCTTTGCAATATATTTTAACATAATTCTATTGCTTTATCGCATGGTAATCCACCAAATAAAGTTTACATTTGAGATCAAATTATGTTCGAATTTGTTGCTTTACGGTGCATAATGATATTGTTAATAAGAGACTCTTCTTAAAAAAGGCGGAAAAACATGGACTATATTCATCACTACGACTCGCCTCTTGGCGGGATTACCCTGGCCAGCGACGGAAATGCGCTGATTGGCCTGTGGTTCGACGGGCAAAAATACTATGCTGATACCCTTAATAATGAATATGAAGAGAAATCCCTGCCTGTATTTGATCAGACAGATAAATGGCTGGATATATACTTTAGCGGCAAGGATCCTGCTTTTACACCCCAGCTTACCATGAGAGGCACTCCCTTCCGCAAAACGGTCTGGGAAATCCTGCTCAAAATCCCCTTTGGCCAGACCATGACCTACGGAGAGATCGCGGACAGAATCGCAAAGCAAACCGGCCGCTCCCGCATGTCCGCCCAGGCTGTCGGAGGAGCAGTAGGTCATAATCCCATCTCCCTGATCATTCCCTGTCATCGCGTTATAGGCGCAGACGGCAGTCTCACCGGATACGCCGGCGGAATAGACAGGAAGATCAAACTGCTTTCCCTGGAAAAGGTTTCCGGTCCTCTTTCGCTCCCCTCATAGCATGAAAAAAAGACCGGCGGTAAGCCGATCCTCATTGTCCAAAAATATGCGGCAATTTTAGAAAATGCCCTGTGGCAAAATTGTAAATATGTTTTTGTCAGTGTCTCTGGTCCATGTTTTCAAATCGCTCGCAGAACCGCGCCGCAAAAGAAGGCTTCTCTTTTCCCAGAGTAAGGTGGGTTATATCTCCTATTTGCAAGGCCCTGAATATGGCGATTCCTTTTTCCCGCTCTTCGGTTACAAGCTCTGTTACAGAGGTTGGTGCCATGGCCAGGTACTGCAGCAAAACAAAGGGCGAGATGTTCCACAGATGAGATAATATAACACACGTTACGCCAAAATGGCAGAAGAATGCTACCGTTTTCTCATTCCCTGCAGTTGCTTCGTACAGGTTTTTGTTTCGTCGATACCCATTCTTATCAAGAAACTCGTCAAAGCACTTTACAATATGGTCATACACTTCCACAGTGTTTGAAGCTTTGGCAATATCAGATGAGCGCCACCCGTTAACATCAAAGAGCTCCGGATGCACTCCATAATACGACGGCATCATGTCCCACGCTATGCGCTTTTCATACAGTCCGGTGTCCTCATTTTTCTTTAATTCGTTCTTAAATGCCGAGCGGGTCTCCTCTTTAGCGAGGTTTCCATCAAACACCGCAGGAAATTCCTGAAGCCATTCCAAAGTCTTAGCTTCCATTCCCAGCTCTTTTAACGAATAATCCAGAGTTTCCCCGGCTCTTCCGAGAGGCGAAACGTATACTTCGTCAATCCCGAGCCTGTCTATACTTTCAGCCAGCAGCCGCGCTTCCGTTTTTCCCTTCTGTGTAAGCCCGTCAATCTCATAATCAGGGTCTCCATGTCTTATAAACAGCAGTCTCATCGCATTCTCCTTCTACCAACATTCTTTCCTATATAATACAATAGCGGTCCTCGTATTATCTACGAAGACCGCTGCAATACTCTTCATATGACCATATCATGTTAAATTTGGCAGTTTATTTCATGCCTTCCCAAAGTCGTTCACGTTCAGTAAAGGCAACTGTCGACTGTTTGGAAATCTCAGGCTTTATCTCCTTCTCACTTACGTCATCCGTAAACAGTGCTTCTTTTTCCTTGGCTACTGCAATCTCCTCTTCTTTTGTGACATGAGTTCTGTGTTCATCTAACATAATCTTGCCCTCCCAAAAAGGATAATATGATGTTTCTTTATAACATTATTATACTTCTAATTACGCTTTTTGGCAGTCATTCTGATAAAATTATATTAGAACTTCATAGCGCTTTTCACCACAATACCAACAGCAAGGAGGCCGCCAATGATCAAGACTGTTTACATCGAAGATATGGACCATCTTTATGAGCTTCTCAACGAACAGGAATTCAGAACAGATCTTAAGAGGAACCGCAATCTCTTCGTCTACCGCGGCCAGCCTGATGCTTCCTTTGTGCTTACAACAAGCCTTGCCAGGAATTGCAAGGGCAAGAGAAAAGAGCTTGAGCCCTGTATGCTGAGGAATTTCACCAAGTACGCCGTGCTGGAAGAGCCTTCAATTGAGAATTCCGTGTGGAAGCAGATGATCTTCGGCCAGCACCACGGCCTTCCCACAAGACTTCTTGACTGGTCCTTCTCTCCTCTCATTGCCCTGCACTTTTCAGTAACCGAAAGTGATATGGAGGATATGGAGAAAAGAGACAGCGTGGTCTGGCGCACAGACATTCACGAGCTTCATGATCTGCTCCCCCAAAAATACAAGGAAATCTCCCGAAAATACAACACTACTGTTTTTTCCGTGGATATGCTCTCCGAAGCCTGTGAAAGCCTGGATATGTATGATAATGACATGGGTTCTTCGGCGATGCTCATGATCGAGCCGCCTTCAGTAGACGTACGTATCGTAAATCAGTATTCCTTCTTCTCGGTAATTCCAAACGATATGCAGGATATTGAAGGCTTTCTTGATAAACACACCGAAAAGACCGTGCGCTATGTGATAAAAAAAGAAATCCGCTGGCAGATAAGGGATATGCTTGATCACCAGAATGTATCCGAACGAATTGTCTATCCCGGTCTTGACGGACTTTCAAGATGGCTCGGGCGCCACTATTATGTCCGCTGACGCCCGGTGTTGACTATTATGATCCCCAGTGCTACCAATAGCAGCGCCGCAAGCCCTGTAAAAGAGAAGGCCTCGTTGTTTTCTCCAAGAAACAACGCCGAGAGAACAACACCCATTACAGGGTTCATAAATCCAAATATGGACACTCTGCTGACGGGATTGTGCTTAAGAAGAACTCCCCACAGCGTGTACGCTCCCGCTGATATGAATCCCATATAAATCAGATTGGCAAAGCATGCTGTGCTATAAAACACCAACTGCCCGCCCATTATCATACCCACTCCGTACAGCACAAGGCCGCCAAGCATAAACTGATATCCGCTTAAAGTAACGGGATTTTCATATTTGGAAAAGATTTTGATGCAACAGGAAGAAAATGCATAAAACAAGGCAGCGATCAGCATTGCGCCTTCTCCCTGAAAAGTAATCGCTCCGCCGCTTACAAGGCCCTTAACTCCGCCAAGGATCATTACAATTCCGGAAAAGCCCACAAGACACCCAATAACTTTCCTCAACGTAAGACTTTCTAGTCTGAATACATAAACAGCCACAATAATAGCCAGGAAATTCCCCGAAGCATTAATGATCGAACCTCTGACTCCGCTGATATTAGCCAGCGACATAAAAAAGAAAAAGTACTGTCCAATTGTCTGCAAAAGAGCCAGAGCCGCGATGTACTTAAATGAGCTCTTCTTCGGGATAAGCGCGTTTCTCGATAGAACGGAACCGAAAAGGACCGTCATTCCGCCGGCAATCATGAACCTCGCACCGGCCAGCATCAGTCTTGATGCCGTATCCTCTGCGGGTATTTTAAACAAATCATATGCTATTTTAATCGCCGGAGATGCGCTTCCCCACAGTACGCAGCAAAACAGTGCTGTTGCAAATACAACGGGAAGGTATGTCCAGATATTCTTTTTACCTGTATCTTTCATAATCCCCTGCCTTCACAGATCATCAATATTTTTCATTTTATCACTAACCATGACCACCTGATACACTTATACCCCCTCCAATTAAGAATCAATTAATAATTACGCAAGGTTCAGCTTAAGACTTATCGGCTTCATCGCAGTAAAGTATCTATAGCAGCACACGTAAACGATTAAGTAAGAGGGGCAGAAAATGATCAGAATAATAAAAGAACACAGGAAACTACTTTTGATAACCACCGCTGCCATCACGATAGCAGCCATTGGCGGCTTTTCTATCAGCACAAAGGCCGCAATGTCAGTAGACGCATACGTCGTTGACAAAGGAGCCATAGACAGCGAGATTGAGGTCAACGGAAACGTGGAGAGCAATGTGACCATGGTCTACTATTCGGAGGTCTCCGCAAAAATAGGAAGTATCAACGTCAAAGAAGGAGACTTTGTCAAAAAAGGCGATGTCATCATCTCCTACGATCGCAAAGAGCTTGAGCGTCTGGAAACCCTGGCAGAACTTAAAGCCAAGGCCGACCTTGGAAGTTATAACAACTCAATACAGATGGGTGGCCGAACAGCAGGGCTCTATTCCGAAGCCAGGACAAACCTGGCAGTTCTCGATCAGCAGATAGCAGACACCGAAGCCGCGATCACACAGACCCAGAACAGGCTGGCCGAGAGAAAAGCTTCTCTCGCGGACTTTGGCGCAAAGCTTCAGATATCTCTTATCGATTGGGCGGACAAGCCCGATTCCGACGAGTACGAGAACCTTCAAAAGCTGGTACAGACCAATGCCTATGAACAGCAATATGCAGATGATATCGTTAAAATGCAGGAAGAATTGAATGCTCTGAATACACAGCTTGCTGAGTACAAAGAATATAAAGCAGTAATGACCAGCCAAAAAGCTGCCACTGTCACAGGTCTTTTGACATCAGGTGCCAAGGAACAGCTTGAGGCAGTAAAAGAGTCCAATGAGCTGTCAACAAATCTGGAACTGGAAGACTACGCCAAAGCCAAAGAAGGGATAAAAGCTGAATTTGACGGCATCGTAACCCGGATTGATACAGTTGAAGGCAGTGATGTTTCCAAAGGAACACAGCTTCTCACCCTTAAGTCTATATCAGATATTGTTATCAAAAGTACAGTAAATAAATATGATATAGTGAATGTTGAAGAAGGTCAGCCGGCCACTGTACGCGTCAAAAACAAGGACTATGCCGGCAAAGTTTCCCGTATAGAAAAAATGACGAGGGATTCCGGTACAGGCACCGGAGTTGGCATAGAGATAACCCTTGATAAACCGGACAGCGACATAATCCTTGGGTTGGAGGCCAAATCCAGGATCCATACCTCTAACCTCACAGAAGTAACCCGCATTCCCCTAGAAGCCCTTAACGAGGACGAGGAAGGAAGCTATGTCTTTGTCGCTGTAGACGGAAAGGCCGCAAAAGAGTTTGTGGAATGTGGCGTCAGAAATGACGATATGGTCGAGATCGTATCCGGTCTTGATGAAGGAAACCTTGTGGTATGGAAGGATTCCGAGGAAATAACTGACGGAATGGGCGTAAAGGTGAACAAATAATGGCATCAGAAAAGCAGATAATACTAAGTGCAAAAGATCTTTCCAAAACATTTTCCAATGACTCTGTTCAGCAGCATGTGCTGAAAAACCTGAATATTTCCATATATAAAGGGGATTTCACCGTCATAATGGGCAATTCCGGTTCCGGTAAAAGTACTCTCCTGTACGCTCTCTCCGGCATGGACCGCCCCAGCATGGGAACCGTCTCCTATTTTACTGACGATGCGGGAAAAGAGACAGATATTTCCAATTACAGCAACGACAAGCTCGCAATGTTCAGAAGAGACCATGTGGGCTTCGTCTTCCAGCAGAACTATCTTAACGACAGCATGAGCGCTCTTGATAACGTAATGGTCTGCGGGCTTTTGAAGAACAAGGACCGAAAGGCTCTTGCAAGCAAGGCAAAAGAGCTGCTTTCCAGCGTCGAGATCGGTGAAAGTGACTACCGGAAATTCCCCACACAGTTATCAGGCGGCCAACAGCAGAGAGTTGCCGTAGTCAGGGGTGTAATAAACAGTCCGGAGGTTCTTTTTGCCGATGAACCTACAGGTGCTCTTAACTCCCAAAACACGGAAAATGTCCTCAATATCCTTACTGATCTGTATAACAACGGTCAGAGCATAGTCATGGTAACACATACCATTAAGGCTGCTGAGCGTGGAAACAGGATCATTTATCTGGCAGACGGGATTATCAGTGATGAAATAGATCTTGGCCCCTATGCCGGAGATTACAAAGATGATTCCAACCCCAGGCTTGAAGAAGCCCGTGAGCGTCATCAGCGCCTCAAGAACTTCCTACAGGATATGGGCTGGTAATCCTGATCTGATTTTGAAAGGAAAATACAGTGTACAGATTCTTCTTTATCGCAAAGAATAACATAAAAAAACAAAAGAGCGACATGATCACGTTCTTTATATTGTCCTCTCTGTCAGCGCTCTTCATCTTTATTAGCGCCTCGTTTCTTGCCGACACCGGGAAAGTCATCGATACCAACAGAGAAAAGATCAATTCCGCAGACATCCTGGTCATTGCGGGCTATAGCGAACCGGTCATCTCAAAACTTGAAGAGATCATAAAGGGCAATGTATATCTTAAAAACTATGAAACTGAGAATTACCTGGCTCTCGTCTCCAAGTACAGACTTAAGGGAAATAAGAACTGGATCGAATACCCTTTCTATTTAAGCAGTTATGAAAAGCCATCCACAATACAGACCATGAGCATAGATGCTTCCGGCTTTTCCGGTAATGAGGTGGTAATCCCCATCTCTTTAAGTACATCATTTAAGGTTGGGGACACTTTGCAGCTTAAGGTCGGTGACAATATTTATAACCTGAAAATAGCAGGATACAATGAAGATAACTTCTTCTGCTCTCCCTTGAACCTGGGCATTTATAAAATGCAGGTATCAGACAAACTGTACGAAACCATCCTGTTTGAAAATCCCAAAAACGCTTCGGAAGGCAGATATCTAAAGTCTCAACTGACAGATACCGCCCAAAAGAAGCATATTGACACAAACGCTCTTGCAGATGAACTTGGCGATGATCTTATGAACTGGTATAACGACTATTCGGCCGCCCATCCGGAAACCGCGATGGTGGATATCAACATCGTCCCTGCGGATCTCATGAAGACCGGCGCCATGATCCTGCCTCTTATTTTTGTGGCAATGACCTTTCTTTTTGCGATCATCATGCTTGCAATAGCGATTGTTATTATAAATTTCAGCGTAAAGAACTTCATCATGACCAACATGAAAAACACAGCAATCATGGAGGCTTCCGGCTACACAATCCGTGAACTTGTGCTGATCCTTTTATTCCAGCTTCTGTTAGTATCCGGCATCGGAGCTGTTGTGGGGATTGTTCTTGGTGCGCTGCTTATTGACAAAATAGGCATCATCATACTTATCACCCTTGGGCTTAGATGGAATCAGCCGGTAAGCGCAGCTGTTGCCCTTTCTGTATTTTGGGGCATATGCTTCCTTATCTCAGTTCTGACTGTATATCTTGGACGGGAATACAGCAAGGTAAGCGTTCTTTCTGCCTTAAGGGGCGGTGTAAATACTCACAATTTCAAGAAAAACTACTTTTCTTTTGACAAGAGCTCTTTTCCCATATCCGTAACATTGGCATTAAAGGAGACCTTCGGAAAATTCAGAAACCAGCTGGGGGTCATATTCATCATGATGATACTCTCACTCTCAACCATTGTCGCTTTTGGTATGATGGATACCTACGGATCGGATGAAGGCGTGCTTGAAATGGGCGGTTTTGATGTCTACGACGCGTTCTTTTCCGGTGATGAGTCCATGGAAAACACCGTCAGAAGCATGAAGACTGTAGAAAATACCAGAAGAGAGATATGGATGAGTGTCAATTACTACTACAAAAGGAACAAACAGTCTCTCACTACCAGAGCTTTCACTGATACCTCGACCATTATCGGCGGTTCTGTCCTGGAAGGACGCTGGCCCAAACACCCAAACGAAGTTTTACTTTCCACAAATTCCGCCACAAGACTGGGCGCCTCCCTTGGAGATGTAGTCACCGTCAAAAACGACATGGCCGAAGAATCCTATATTGTCTGCGGTATTGGTCAGACCATGAACAACATGGGAATGATGGCCTTTATGACAACCGATGGTCTCTCCAAAGTTACCGCCCTCCCCGATTCAATGAGTGTTTGTGTTAACTTTAAGCCCGGTGTTACCTTTGCTGAATTTGAAAAAGAGTTTAAAGATGCTTATCCGGAAGTGGCTGTAACCGATTATGCTGAGGCAGCCCACCAGACTGTAGGCCTTATCACAGGTGGAATGAAGGCATTTGCCTTCTTTGTTACTCTGCTTACTATACTGATAGTCGCCTTTGTCGAGTCACTTATAGTTCGTACCAACATTAACAGGCAATGGCGAAATCTTGGTGTCAGCAAAGCGCTAGGCTTTACCTCCCGCCAGCTCATAGGACAGGTCATGCTGTCCAATTTACCGGCTATACTCATCGGCGTAATGACAGGCCTTTTACTCTCTCCGATTCTTGGAAGCAAACTGATGGTAAGCACCCTGGCTATATTCGGATTTAAGAAGATCAACTTCAACATTGACCCATTGTCATACCTGTTTACAGCTGTGATCATATGCGGTGTAGCCCTTGCAACCGCCGCCATCATGGGGCGCAGGATAAAGAGCCTTGAACCTGTAAAGATGATCACCGAAGAATAGTCACTATGTGTTACAATAATCCATACGGAGATAAACTATGCATTACAACTGTCTTATTGTGGATGACGAAATTGAACTTGCCAGGATGACTGCGGAATACTTCAGAATGTTTGAAGTATCCACAGAATATGTGGACAGCGCTGCAGCCTGTCTTCAGTTCTTTGACGATGGCAACACCGCAGACCTCATTCTTCTGGATATCAACCTGGGAGATGGCTCAGGGTTTGAGGTCTGTAAGAAACTCCGCGAAGAGATGCAGCTTCCGATCCTGTTTATAAGCGCGCGGCAGAGCGATGATGATGTTCTTATTGCCCTGTCCATCGGCGGCGACGATTATATCAAAAAGCCCTACAGCTTATCTGTACTTCTGGCCAAGGTCAAGGTCAATCTAAAGCGCATTGCCCAGATTAAGGAGGCCCAAAGTGCTGTAGTTCTCCCTGCCGATAAGGATGCAGCCGAAGAGGACGCCGGCTTTTTTATGGATTATCCCACCATGTCCGTGATCGTAAACGGCAGAAGCATCCCATTAAAAGCCAAAGAATATGCGCTGCTTGATTGCCTCTACAAGCACCGCGACACGATAGTCAAGAAGGAGGTCCTTTTTGATGAGGTGTGGGGAGATGCATTCTTCAGCGACAGCACTCTTAACGTACATATAAGAAAACTGCGGGAAAAAATTGAAGAAACCCCCAATGAGCCAAAGCTCATAAAAACTGTTTGGGGAACCGGATATATATTAGAGCTATCATGAAAAGTTTAAGGCGAATATTCATTTCTTTTACCATATTTATGATCATCATATTCATCCTGTTCTTCAACCAGAGCAGGAAAATGAACTTTGGAAAAAGAGACATCGTATACTACAACGATCTGCTCCATCAGGTAAGTCTTGATATTGAAAACGGCGTTGCCGAAAGCGCTGTTGAAGATAAATACACCTGCCGGATCATACTTTCCAAGGAACTTGACGATCCCGAGCTCTCAAAGCTCTATGCCATCGGCGCTCTGGTCCTGGACCTTAACGTAAACGGTGAGTATGTTGGCAAGGTGGCCTGGAATGACAGAGAAGAAACCTACAACAATACCAGGTATCAGGTTTTAAAAGTCGCAGTATTGCTGTGGACCGCAGTTCTTTGCTGCGGCTATCTTCTGCTGCTGTATATGTACTCAGTCTTTATTAAACCCATCGAAGAACTTAAGGATTTTGCCACAGACATCGCAAAAGGCGAACTGGATAAACCTCTTCCCATTCGCAAAACAAATATGTTCGGTAGCTTTGTGGAGGGCTTTGATCTCATGCGTGAACAGCTGAAACTCTCCATCGACAGAGAGCGCTCTTCAGAGATTGCAAGAAAAGAGCTTATTCAAGGCCTCAGTCACGATATAAAGACTCCCCTTGCCGTAATCAATGCCACCTGTGAAGTCTTAGAGCTTAAATATACAAGGAAAATAAAAGAACTGTCATCCACACCATCGAAAGGTGCAAATGACAGTCATATTTCAGAATGCACTGATACTCTTGAAAAAATCAGGACCATATCCGACAAGACCGGCACTGTCAGCGCTCTTATCAGCGATGTCATGCACGCCAGTCTTGAAGATATGGAAAAGATCGACATAAATGTTACTGAAGAAAGCTCTTTAATCCTGGAGGAGAGAATAAAGAGCCTGTCTTCCTTTGGAAATATCATTCTCAAAAACCATATCCACCCCTGCCTCGTTTACATGGACAGGCAGCGCATGGAGCAGGTTCTGGATAATGTCATTGGCAACTCCGCTAAATATGCCGGTACAGATATCACTGTCTCTTTTTCCGAATCTGAAGGTGTTCCCCTTGAAAACGGGAAAAACTGCAGTTATATCAAGATCAGAATTCGTGACAACGGTCCCGGAGTAGACAAAGACGACCTTCCTCTCATCGCCGAGAAGTACTACCGCGGCAAAAACGCCACAGACAAATCAGGATACGGGCTTGGCATGTACCTTTGCAAAATGTACATGAACAGGCAGGGCGGAGGTATGGAATACTACAACGATAACGGTTTTGTTGTCGAACTGGCTCTTCGGAAAGTCTGAAATAGTCCCTGGGGACGGAGTCATGGGCTCATTTTACTCCGGTTCTTTCAAGCACCTCTTCCACCGTCTTTACCGGTATTATCTCCAAATTCTCTTTTACCTCATCCGCAACATCTATAAGATCCTGCTCATTGTCCACAGGGATAAATGCAGTCTTAACGCCGCTCCTGAGCGCCGCCATGAGCTTCTCGGGAAGCCCGCCAATTGGCATCACAAGGCCTCTAAGCGATACCTCGCCGGTCATGGCAATCTTGGGATCAACATCATGTCCCGTCACAAGGGATGCAATGGCTGTAGTCATGGTGATTCCCGCAGAAGGTCCGTCCTTGGGAACTGCCCCGTCCGGCACATGAATGTGAAGATCGTTCTCAACAAACATATTTGCCTTATCAGGGAAAAGAGATTTCACAAGGCTCACAGCTATCTGAGCGGATTCCTTCATCACATCACCAAGTTTACCGGTTATGATGATGTTTCCTTTTCCCTTGGTAAACAGCGTCTCAATGTAGAGAATCTCGCCGCCCACCGGTGTCCAGGCCATTCCGGTCACCACTCCGGCCTTTTGCCTATCGGGCACGCATTCTCTGTGCACCGGTCTCATATCAAGGTCGGTCCTGAGCTGCTCTTTGGTGATGGACAGCTTTTCTTTTCCGCCCTTGGAGATCAGTACAGCAGCCCCTCTGCAGAGGGAGTCGATTCTTTTTCTAAGTCCTCTTACTCCAGCCTCTCTGGTATACTCTTCGATTATTGTTTCCAGGATCTCATCTGATACCTCAAGTGCATCCTCCGAGATTCCCATTGCAGACATGGACTTGGGCAAAAGATGCTTTCTTGCTATCTTCAGTTTCTCGTCAGGCGTGTAACCTGTAAAATTGATCACTTCCATTCTGTTAAGAAGTGGCTGAGGTATTGTATCCACGCTGTTCGCTGTACAGATGAACATTACATCCGAAAGATCGTAGGGAACGTTCATGTAGTGATCCGTAAAGGTGTTGTTCTGCTCGGGATCAAGCACCTCCAAAAGTGCGCTGGCCGGATCTCCGTTATAGGACTGGGACAGTTTATCGATCTCATCCAGCACCATAACAGGGTTTGTAACACCGCTCTTGCTAATGGCATCCATGATCCTTCCGGGCATGGCTCCTATATAAGTTCTGCGATGACCTCGTATATCAGCCTCATCTCTGATACCGCCAAGGCTTACACGAACATATTCCCTTCCGAGACTCTTGGCTATGCTCTTACCGATACTGGTTTTACCGGTACCGGGTGCTCCTACGAAAAGAAGGATCGAACCGGACTGCTGTTTCTTAAGATTCATAACGGCAATCTGCTGGACAATACGCTTTTTAACCTTATCAAGACCGTAATGGTCCTCATCAAGGATCTTCTCGGCTTCAGAAAGGTCGATGTGCTCCGCCTCCTGCTTCTTCCAGGAAAGCCCGGTCACAAAGTCCAGATAATCATAAAGCATGCCTGTCTCGGGGCTGTTCTTTCCTTCCTGCTTGAGCCTGTCCAGGACCTTTCTTGCCTCTTTTTCCGCATCCTCATTCATGCCGGCTTCATCGATTTTCTTTTCAAACTTCTGAATATCGGTCTGATTTTCAGGGTGCATCTCATCAAGCTCTTTTTGCAGGTATTCCATCTGCTTCTTGATGGCAGACTCACGGTACATATCCTTGTATTCCTGCTCTTGAGCGGTAGCGGCATCTGTTGTGACTTTGGCAACTTCCACGAATTCCACAACAGCCTTCTCCATCATCTCAAGACGCTTTGCCGCGCTGTCTTCCGCAAGGATCCTGTACTTATCGTCGTTGCTGTTCTTCATCCAGTAGGATACGGCTGCCGTCAGCTCTCCCACTGTATTCATGTTGTCGATCATCATGTTGAAAAAGCCGGCATACTGGAACCTTGACGATAAGTCTTTTACCTCGTCCTTGAGACGAGCGAGCACTTCCTGCTCCCTTGCCTGATCCACAGCGTCGCTGTCAGGCCTTCTTGATATACTAAGCTCAATGTTATGCCTCGGATCGATGGACACCTCGTCGATATTCACGCGGTTATTCACCTTTACAACTATATATCCGTCAGAGCTTATGTTGCTGAGAATTCCCGAAACACCGATTGGATAGAAATTATCCTCCGTCATGTCATTTCTCTTCTGAAAGGTCTTATTCTGCAAAAGAACTACCTTTTCTCCCTGAACGGCTCTGCCGCCGAGACTCTTGAATTCATCTGTCTGGAAGTAGAGATTTCCTTCTGAAATAAGTTGTTTATTATATACCGGAACTACTATCATGGTTATCCTCCTTGTCTCGTTGTTAGCACTCCGCGTCGTTGAGTGCTAACGCCTTGGTAAAAAAATAAAGCGAATCTGTATTGAACGCTTTACAAAACCTTTACACTTGTCTAAGATATGTACATGATATTAGCACCAACTTTGACAGGTGTCAACGTTTATTTGATGAGGAAATAAAATGTACCAGGGATGCAATAAAACCGCCCTTTGTTCACAAAATAACATCGCAGAGGGCTTCTATGCACTGCTTCAGGAAAAAGAATATTCGAAGATCACAGCCAGTGAGATATGCAAGAAGTCCGGAGTTTCCCGTCAGACTTTCTACTCTCTTTTTTCTTCCAAGGAGAATATTGTCGCATTTATTCTGTCGAAAGAATACTCCTTTAACCCAAACGAAGAGTGTAAATGTTCCGGAACTCCCACTCTTAAGGAGCTCAGTAAAGGTTTTTCGTCCTTTATCGTTCAGAAAAGCGATTTTATAGACCTTCTGGAGAAGAACAATATCATATACCTGATGCAGGAAACCCTGTATGACAGCTTCAACACCTGTGGCGGCAATGATGGCTGTTTGCAGGTTGACCCCACTCTTTCTTCGGACCTGGCAATTGATTTTGTCGCCTCAGGCCTTACCACCATTGCCAAGCACTACGTCAAGAACAAATCCGAGATCTCCTGCGCTCAGCTGGAAAAAATGATCTATGTTCTCTTCAGTGGAGAATACTTTGAAAAATAAAACACAAAAAGAGGGGTGCCTGTCGGACTATCATCCAACGGCACCCAATTTGTTTTTACTTACTGATTGTCATTGTCATATTTGCTTACATAATCAGGACGGTTATCCATTAGTAATGTTCCGATAATATAAGCCGGAATTCCGATTCCTCCCGAAACCGAAAATACAACCCACAGAAGTCTTACTATGGTAGGATCAATTCCAAAATATTCGGCAACTCCGCCGCATACACCAAAGAGCTTTCTGTCGTTGCTTCTGTATAATTTTTTTTCCATATCATTCACCTCCTTAAGGTTTGTTCCCATCAAAATGGTTTTATATGTTGTTCTGATTATAGTGTATAGCCAAAACCCACGTATATACATCATCACTTTGGCGTATTACAGCAGTTTATTCCCCGTTTTCTGCAATTTCATTCGCCCCGGGTATCTAAGTCACTGATTGCCAAGCCTGGCCAGAATCTCTGCGGCCTTCTCACTGCCGTGTTTTGCTGCGTAGGACGCCCATTTCTTTGCCTTTATAAAGTTGGGTTTTTCTTCAAAAGAGCCTTTGAAGTAACCGACAGCGATTTCTTCCGCAGCCTCTATGCTCCCTTTTCCCGCCTTATCTATCAAATCCAGTAATTTCTGTTTTTTATCCATATTCTCTCTCTTTCATTTCCCTGAAAATAATTTGTTTATATATTATACACGTAAAGTATATTGACTTTTTATATTTAATTGTATACAATCTAATTTGTGTAATTCTAGTACCAGTATAATAAAAGGGGATTAGTCATGGAAAATTTCGACATTCAGGCATATATGACCAAAGGCGTAGAGAGAATTGTCGCCGATGCCATCAAGGCCACATTTAAGGATCCAACAGAGAGCCTGTTCATGGCCCAGTTTGCAATGGCCAGCAAATCAGCAACCAAGCGCCGCAAGAAAGCCCAGGAAAACGGTGAAAATATTCCGCCATTCCTTATAGCCAGCATCACCAGTAGCTGTAATCTGCACTGCGCAGGATGTTATTCCCGTTGCAATAACGCAACCACCGATACAGAGCCTGTAGAACAACTTACTTCCGGCGATTGGGGTAAAATTTTCAGCGAAGCTGACGATCTTGGCATAAGCTTTATATTGCTTGCCGGAGGAGAGCCGCTTCTTAGACGCGACGTTATCGATACAGCCTGCAAGTATCCGAACATTCTTTTCCCTGTATTTACCAACGGAACCTATATGGCTGACACATACATGGAACTCTTTGACAAGCACAGAAATCTCATCCCTGTTATGAGTATCGAGGGCAACAAAGAGGCTACAGATTCAAGGCGCGGAGATGGTGTTTATGACAAACTCATCTCGAATATGGATGAACTCAAGGACCGCGGCCTTATCTATGGCGCTTCCGTGACTGTCACAACCGAGAATATAAATGAAGTAACTTCAGACAGCTTTATAAACAGCCTTAAGGACAGGGGCTGTAAACTGATAATTTACGTAGAATATGTTCCTGTTACAGACGAGAGTACCCATCTCGCACCCGGAGATGAAGAAAGAGACTATCTCACTGGAGAAATTGCAAGGCTTCGCAAAGAATGCCCCGAGATGGTATTTGTATCCTTCCCCGGGGACGAGAAGAGCTCCGGTGGCTGCATCGCCGCAGGAAGAGGCTTCTTTCACATTAACTCCCACGGCGGAGCAGAGCCCTGTCCCTTCTCACCATACTCAGATATAAATGTAAAAAAGACTTCTCTTAGAGAAGCACTTAATTCTCCTCTGTTCGTGAAGCTTCGTGAGGGCGGATATCTCCTTGAGGAACATAACGGTGGATGCGTTCTTTACAACATACATGAGGAAGTGTCACAATTATTAGTAAATACATGATAAGAGAGGTGCCAACCGTGGAACACACCCTTAGGAACAGTACATACGAATTACAAGTATCCGAACATGGAGCAGAAATCAGATCACTTAAAAAACATGGCAAAGAGCTTATGTGGCAGGCAGATCCCAGGTTCTGGGGCCGTACTTCACCGATTCTTTTCCCTGTAGTTGGAAACTTCTACGGAAAAGAGTTCAGATATGAAGGCAGGACATATAAGATGTCTCAGCACGGGTTTGCCAGAGACAGAGATTTTAAGCTGATAAATGCTTCAGAAAAAGGGCTTTTGTTTGAACTTGAGTCTAACGAGGATACTCTGGCCGCATATCCTTTTGAGTTTGTTCTGCAGATAGGATATCAGCTGAACGAAAACGGCGTAACAATTTCCTGGACTGTCAAAAACCCTGCGGAAAAAGAGCTCCTTTTCTCAATCGGGGGTCACCCGGCATTCAACTGTGATCTTGGGAACTCGAAGCTTGCATTCTTCAAGGATGGTGCGCCGGTTTCCGGTAACCTTAAGTCCGGCGTTCTTGCCAATGACGGAAGCGGATGCGTATGCGACAGAATAGACAAATATGCTCTTGAAAACGGGCAACTTCGCCTCTCTAAGGAATTATTCGATATTGACACTATTATACTTGAGGACAGGCAGGTAGATGAAGTTGCCCTGCTGACTTTAGATAATGAAGAACAGGTCCGCGTTAGATTTGATGCCCCCATTGTAGGCATATGGTCTCCCGCCGGCCAAAATGCACCTTTTGTGTGCATAGAGCCCTGGTATGGCCGCTGCGACAGAGCCGGGTTCAATAAAGAACTCTCCGAGAGAGAACACGGAAACCGCCTCAATCCCGGAGAGATATTTGAAGTATCATATTCAATCAGCTGATCTGATTACAGCACATCCGCGAATCCACGTTCCGGAAGTGGCTTGAAGAAGTAATATCCCTGAATATAGTCGCAACCCGCAGCTCGCAAAAATGCGAGCTGTTCTTCTGTCTCAACACCTTCGGCTGTTACTGTTGCCCCTATGGAATGAGCCAGATTGATGGTAGAAACAATTATGGCTTCCGCCTTATCATTTATGCCGATTTTCCTGATAAATCCGATATCGAGCTTGATCACATCAAAATCAAAGGTTTCAAGCATGGACAGGGAACTCATTCCGCTTCCGAAGTCATCCAAAAGGATCTTGATGCCTTTGTTCTTCATTTTCTCAAGGTATTCCATGGATTTGGCTTCAAGGTCGGCATAGGCAGACTCGGTTACCTCAAACCTTATTAAAGAAGGGTCTATCTTCTTGTCTTTGATGCGCTCGAAAATACTCTCAATAAAATGCGGGTCGTAAAAGTCTACTCTTGAGAGATTTATGGCGCAGGGGACATTTCTTTTCCCTTCCCTGGTACGCTCCGCCAGAAAATCAATCCCACATCCAAGCATAAAGCTATCCAAAGATGACATCTTGCCCTCAGACTCAATAACCGGTACAAAATCGCCCGGGGATACCATTCCAAGATCTCTGTGATTCCATCTGATAAGCATCTCCGCACTGACAACCTCACCGGTTCTGGCATCGACAATAGGCTGATAGTAAGGGTGGAATTCCCTGTCGGATATGCCTCTCTCAAAGTCTGCCAGAAAGAATCGCTGTTTCACATAGCTTTCCTTCAGGGTATCATCATAATATGCGTACAGACGGTTTCCTTTTCCGGTCCTTATTGTCTTTTCAGCCAGCTTTGCTCCAGCAACGAGATGCGTAATTTCCTTACCTGGGCCGCTTATGGAATAAATACCGCATCTGATCTCATAATTGTATTCCTTGGATTCGATATGGAATACCTGATTGCAAACAGCCTTCATATTTTTGTCTTTTAGATTTTCATCTGCGGTTATCAACACAAAGTGGTCGCTTTCAAGTCTTCCGAGAAGTATCGGCTTTAGATATTTCTTTAAAATATCCCTGGTCTGGAATATTACCATGTCGCCGCTCTGATCTCCAAACAGCTCATTGACTACCTTAAAGCCCTTTACATTGGTATAAACCAGTGAATAGTGGTCATCCTCCTTAAGCTCGGAAATAAAGAGCCTTGCCCTCTCCATAAATCCGGTTCTTGCATACTCATCTGTCATCCAGTCATGATCGAGGGCTGTTGTAATATCAAAAAATACAATGAGAAACCAATCAGGGTATCCCGGAACCTCCCGCACTCTGACATTTTTAGCTCTGCGCCCCTTGGGTGTATCAACATGAACCGTCCTTACATAATCTCCGTTTTCCTTCAGCTCTTTCAGAATAACAGGGATGGTTACCTGATCCAGGAAATTTTCCCGTTCCTCATCCACAACATACTGGGACATCTTAAAGCAGATATCTTTAAATCTTAATCTGCTCTCCGCAAATACTTTGCCCAGGTCACCACTTAGATAATAAACTTCGCATACTTCCGTTTTCTTATTGACAGATACAACCATGTCATAACCATCCGCAAGAAGGGTCTTTATAACAGGCTGTTCAAAATAACCCATATAAGGAACGATTGTTCCGGGCTTCAAAGGGCTCCTCTTCCCGTCTTCTATAACCTCTCCGATGCCCTTAAACTTTGTTTTTCCGTTCTTGATCTTGAAGTAGCTTCCGTCAGTAATAAGATAGAAGCGCCTTCCATAGCTGTCAGGAAGAATAACATCATTAATAAGGTCCATTCCATCAACCTTAATCTTTTTGACTTCCTCAGCATGGGGGATAATCTGAATATTTGAAAGATCAAGTCCGGGTAAAAACCGGACGTAGTTAGGATCCGCAGCTTCACCATGAAGCTCCGGAACAAGATATACGCTATAGGCGGCATTTATGGAACCGGCTCCGAGGCCGATGATAATGCCTTTATAATCAAGAAGCGCATCTTTAAGATTTAAGCGTCTCATAAATGTAAGCTGAGTCGGCGTATGACCGCCTGCCAGATAGATCACATCAGCTTTGGAAATATATCCTGATAACGCGTCTTCCGGGTCTTCTTCCAGTATATGGACCTCATTTACCTTCAGATCTGCTTTCTCAAAAGCATTAAGCAGGGATCTTAACTGACTTTCATTTTCCTCGGTTGCTGCCGGATCACAGGGAACATAAAGAATATTGGCCGCGCCTGGCCATTCTTTTTTGAGATCCTCAAAAAAGCCATAGCACTCAGACGGTGCCTCTTTTCCATAAGCAACCGTTTCCGGAATAGAAATAAAACTACTTGTCAGATATACAACCATAATTGCATTCCTCAAGAATTGAAAAATGAAGTGGGCAGTATCATGTGAGCGGTACATAGATACATGTTGTTAAATAATAACTACTTCCCCTTTTGCATTGGGGTCATCCATAATAATCTCATTAACGGCCGGAACTGTAATCCTTCCACTAAGCGGATTTTTAATACTAATAACAGGCGTTATTATTGATGCATCCACCTCTGACTTCTCAAAAGCAAAGTCTGCCGCTTCCATCTTGCAGTTGATCAGCTTAAGGTTCTTGCAGTAGCACAAAGGCTGAGTGCCGCTGATCACGCAGTTCTCAAAGGTTACATTCTCACAGTACCAGGCAAGATACTCGCCTTTGACAATGCTGTTTCTAACAACTACATTCTTGGCATGCCAGAAGGCATCTTTTGTGTCAAAGTTACAATTATCGAACTCAGAATCAGTTATATACTGAAAAGAATATTTACCCTTAAGCGACACATTGTCAAATCGCAATCTGTCGGATCTTAGCATAAAATACTCACTCTCTGCAGAGCTGTCCTTCATTGCAATCTCTTTTACCGACCAGCCGAATTCGGGCGATATGATATCGCATCCGCCTATCCTGACATCCGAGCATTCTCTAAGGGCTTTTATCCCGTGAAGCCTCGTGTCAGTGATGGTTACATTTGTGCTGTACCAGAGTGCTGCCCTGCATTTATCTGTCATCTCACTGCCGGAGATCTTTAAATTATCGTCATGCCAGAAGGGATATCTTAGGTTAA
This sequence comes from Butyrivibrio sp. FCS014, assembly GCF_000526935.1. Lineage (GTDB taxonomy): Bacteria > Bacillota > Clostridia > Lachnospirales > Lachnospiraceae > Butyrivibrio. The sequence goes on from NZ_JAHA01000004.1 coordinate 112,256, forward strand.
AAAAGCTGTCTCTGACTTCGACATTACGGCACTCTTTCAGTGCGCTCTCCCCATCTGCCGGCCCGTCAAATGTGCATTTTTCAACCAAAATACCGTCTCTTCCATATAGTGCTCGCTCTTCATCAAGCGTCTTCTCCTTAATCGCATCCATCCGTTTATTCCCTTTTTATTATCATCTGTAAACGATTTACTTCTTATATTATAATGCAAAAAAACGTTTATTCCCACAAAATCTTGTAAACATAAATTGTGCGCGATATAATAGCGGTAATCGCGTCGAAATGAACATTTATGAGGTAAAAATTATGAAATTTAAAACACCTGAGTTTGATGAAGCCGCCAGGCTCTCTGAAATATACTCTCTTAGAGACAATAAAACCTGTGACAGTACCGTTCTGGACACCTACATTTGGAAGTACTACTACAATACGAAAGTATACATGGAGGACAACAGTGCTGCGCTTCTTCTTATGAAGAACGAGGGCGAATACTTTTCTGCCATGCCCTACTGCCGTGAGGATGAATTAAAAGACTATTTCCAGAAACTTCAGGACTATTTCAATAACGAGTTAAAAAAGCCGCTTAAGATCTATCTTGCAGATGAAGATGCCGTGGAAGCACTTGGGCTTAAGGACAATCCCGACTATCTTGTAAAGGAAGAGCCAAATCTGAAGGATTATCTCTACGATGCCGAAGCTCTTCGTACCCTTGCGGGAAAAAAATACCAGAAAAAGCGAAACCTTGTAAATAAATTCATGAGAGAATACGAGGGCCGCTGGGAGTACAAGACCATGTGCTGTTCTGATGAATATTTCCTGGAAGAATTCATGAACAAGTGGGTTTCAGCCAAGCAGGAGGACGACTCTGAGAATCAGGATACCCTTCTTTTTGAAAAGGACGGAGTGATCGATATCCTCAGGAACTGCGATAAGCTGACCTTTACTGTAGGCGGTATTTTTATTGATGATGTGCTTGAAGCCTTTGCAATAGGTTCTTACAATAAGAGAGAGAAGATGGTCGTTGTAAGTATAGAAAAAGGCAACTCGGAAATCCCCGGAATCTATCAGGCCATTAATCAGCTCTTTTTACAGAATTCCTATCCTGATGCGGTTTTGGTCAATCGCGAAGATGATATGGGAATTGAAGGCCTTCGCCAGGCCAAAGAGAGCTATAACCCTGTAGGTTTTGCTCAAAAATACATGGTTCTGCAGACAAACTTCTGTGGAGCAGAAAACGCAACGACAGACTATTATGAAAGCGAAACAGCCGGGAAATGATTGAAATCTGTGCTGATAAACAGGCCACAAGGCCACTCTACGAAGAGGCTTTTGATGACTCGCCGGAATTCGTGGATTACTACTATGAGGACAAGTGCATAGACAATACCATATTTGTAAGTCGCGAAGGTGGACGGATCGTGGCCATGCTTCATCTTAACCCATTTACGATGAGCATTTGCGGACGGGAATCCAAAGTTTACTACGTTGTCGCTGTGGCAACCACGGCATCCGAACGCCACAAAGGGCATATGACAAGGCTCTTCGATGCCGCTCTTTCGCACATGAAGGCGGAGGAGATCCCCTTCTGCTTCCTGCTTCCTGTAGACGAAAGCATATACTCATGGCTAGGCTTTGAGACCATTACAGACTTCCGCTCTGACAGAATTGAGGATTACAGCAAAATTCAGAGTTCTTTTGATATATACTGTATACAGAACGAGGATTATCTTCGCCGTATGGCAAAAGAAACAGCTCTTGACGCCCTGGACAAAGGGGAAGTCCTCCCGGATTCACCGGTGATAATGGCCAAGGTTACCGATCTTGCAAAGCTCTCGGCTATAGCGGAAAGATCTTTTGCCGATGAGAAGCAGGCACTGGCATGGCTGAAAAGCAAGCGCATTTATATATGTGAAGAAGTCTAGTTTCAACAAATATATATGTTATATATCAAATATATAAGGAGAATATAAATGTCAAAAGAAATATGGCGCCCCGGAAATATGCTGTACCCCATACCCGCAGTAATGGTAAGCTGCCAGCGTGAGGGAGAGAAACCCAACATCATAACCGTAGCCTGGGCCGGCAATGTCTGCAGTTCTCCAGCTATGCTGTCAATTTCTGTCAGAAAAGAGCGATATTCCTATGACATCATCAAAGAAACCGGCCAGTTTGTAGTAAACCTCACAAGTAAGAAGCTGACCAAAGCCTGTGACTGGTGCGGCGTCCGCTCCGGCAAGGATTATGACAAATATAAGGAGATGGGACTGACTCCTCAAAGATCCATAATGATAGATGCCCCGGGAATTGCTGAAAGTCCCGTGAATATCGAGTGTAAGGTCCATTCCGTTGTGGAGCTCGGAAGCCATGATCTCTTTATCGCAGAGGTTGTATGTGTAACTGTAGACGACAAATATCTCGATGAAAAGCAGCGTTTTGATATGAAAAAAGCCGGGCTTGTTGCCTATTCTCACGGCGAGTATTTCGAACTGGGGGATAAGCTCGGTAAATTCGGATATAGCGTGGCCAAAAAGCCCCCAAAGAACAAACCAAAAGCCAAACACAAAGCAGGAAAATCAAAAAAATAAAAATTAATCATTATTTAATTGATTGCAACTCATAATAATGTTAACAATAGAATTAGAATGTTTATCGACTTTTGGTTCTATAGGAGGTTCTCTATGACTCTTCAGGAAAAACAGGTTTATGAGAGCAATCGTCTGGCATTTATTTTCGCCTTGATAATCCAGGTTTTTGAGATAATATCCACCGTGGTTTACCAGGCCGAACGTGTGGGTATTCTCAATACCACAATCATGGTTATTCTCCAGATCATTATTCTTATTGCAGCCATAATAGGCTACTACGTTTACGGTCGACAAATTCTGGGACGTTATATTCAGATGACTACACTGGCATTAAGTTATCTTGTCGTAATGGTAGGATCGGTCCACGTAGCTTATCTTTGGGCATTTGGCCCCGGAATACTCATCCTGTCACTCCTATACTCCGATAAACAGATAACTTTTATAACCTCCGGAATCATAGTTGCTATAAACATCATATTTGTTCCCCTGTTTTTTATATGGGCGACAGATGTAAGCGCAAGAAGATTTCAGGTTCTTACAGATACATTCTTTGCTATAATGCTTTCCCTCATGGCTGTATTCTATGTCAGGCTCTCCAGTAAACAGAATCAGGAGACTCTTGAGGAGATAAAAGAAGCTTCAATTCAACAGCAAAAGGACGCACAGATAATTCAGTCCATTGGTGAACAGATTGCCAATAAGCTCGAAGATGCCAATGAATCCATGGAATCTCTTTCGGAAAAAGTCACCTCCAGCGCAGAAGCCTCCGAGCAGATCTCTCAGTCAGTAACGCTTACCGCTGAGGCTATTCAGACCCAGACCGAAATGAACTCCAATATCACCGATTCACTTGAGCATATCGCCGACCAATCCAAAGCCATGAAGGCCAATGCCGACGAAGTTACCGCAAATATAACAGATGGAAATGCCCTTGTAAAAGAACTTCGTGCCAAATCTGATGAAGCCTCCACAATCAATGCAGAGACAGCGGAAATGACTGCCAACCTTCAGCATTCGGCAGATACGGTAAAAGAAATCGTAGACACCATACTTAGCATTTCAGGCCAGACAAATCTTCTCGCACTTAATGCTTCCATCGAAGCTGCAAGAGCTGGCGACGCAGGAAAAGGATTTGCGGTTGTAGCCGACGAGATCAGGCAGCTTTCCGAGCATACAAAAGAGTCTGCAAACCAGATTGCAACCACCATTGATGATTTGATCAATAAGGTCAATACTGCATCCCAGAACATGGAAAAGAGCGTGGCTTCTGCCAATGAACAAAGCGAGATAATTGCGGCTACAGGCGAGAAATTCGAGGCAATTCTTGAAAAAGTTACCAATTTGACCAATGGAGTCAGCGCCATTTCAAGCAATGTAGACGCCTGCGTAGAAGCTAACACCAGAGTCATGGACGCAATCAGCAACCTCTCTGCAACATCGGAGGAGGTTGCGGCATCGTCTCAGTCCAGCATAGAAATCAGCAAGGATTGCGAGAAAGATATGCTAAATACAAAGGAAATACTAAAGGAAATCCTCAATATAAGTCGAAACAGCAGATAGAGAGCTAAAAGCAGAGCCGAGGCCATTTATTTAGCCTCGGCTTAATTTATGCCTTTATCGCCCATCGCATCTTTGTTGACTTGCTTCTTGGATTTAATCGGCACTCCTCTGCGGAGGGCCTTATAACATCCTCAGCCACACTGCTGTAAACTCCCGCCTTGGCAAACTCTTTAAAGGACTTCTTTACCAGCCTGTCCTCCCCGGAGTGAAAAGTAAGAATCGCAATCCTTCCGCCTGGATTGAGAATTCCCGGAAGCTTGTCCAGAAACGCATAGAGCACTTCAAATTCACTGTTTACATCGATCCTGAGCGCCTGAAACACCCTTGCACAGGATTTTTTTATCTCCATAGCTCTATCTTCTTTGGGGATCTTCCACAGCGCATCTTCTATAGCTTTCCTCAGGGCCGTAGTGGTGTCCATGGGATCGCCCTTTTTCATCAACGAAAACACCTTATCGGCTATTTCCTTGGCATAGGGCTCATCCGAATTCTCTACCATCATGCCCACGAATTCTTCTTTTGTCAGATTATGAAGCCTTTCAGCGGCAGATTCACCATGTTCCGGATCAAGCCGCAGATCCAGCGGGCCATCCGTCTTGTAAGAAAACCCTCTTTTAGGGTCGTCTATCTGCATGGAAGATACTCCAAGATCTGCCAGAACAAAGTCAAACTTCCCCTCTTCTGCTGCGACCTTATCAATGTTTGCAAAATTGATCAGGCGGAATCCGAAGATATCCTCACCATACCCGGCATCCCGAATCCTTGCCACAGTTTTTGTTGACTCAATCGGATCAACATCCAATCCCGTAAGATGACCTTGACCCTCCAGTTTCTCCAGCATCTTTCTGCTGTGCCCGCCATATCCCAAAGTACAATCAAGCCCTCGCTGTCCCGGTTTGATATCAAGAAAATCCAATATTTCTTTGACCATAATGGAAATGTGCATCCCTGCAGGGGTTGAGCCCTTTGAGATAACATGCGTTACCGTATCTTTATACTTCTCAGGATCCATTTCCTTATACTTTTCTTCAAATCTTTTGGGATATTTACCCGAATAATGAGCTCTTCTTTTGTGCTGTTTTTCCTCCATAATTTCCTCTCCGTATCTAAATAAAGACTTCCTCCCATCCGATATAAATATCAGAAAGGAGGAAGATAAGTTATGAATCATCTTCCAAAAAGATAAAGTACCGTCACTGCGGCAGGATCCCGGTGGCGGTACTTTTTTGTTGCTTTTTATCTCTTTGTAAGCTTCTCATACTCATCAACCAGACTGGAATAGTACTCCAGCGCATAGTTATAAGTCTCTGAATCAAGAGGGTCAATGCCTGCTGTGCTAAGAAGATCGACCGGTGAAGCACTTCCGCCCCTCTTTAGAAACTCCAGATAGTCATCCACAGCTCCGGTTTCCCCGGAAGAGATGCGTTCAGCTATAGAAGCTGCATACGCCACATCGGCAGCATACTGGTAAACATAATATACATAGTAGAAGTGAGGGATCTCCGACCAATAATAGCGATATTCCTCCGGATATTCCACTTCTCCGCCTCTGTACTCATTACAGAGTTCAACCCATTTGTCCCCCAGAGCCTCTGCGTCAAGGGCACCTCCGGCTTCAACAGTCTTGTACATATAATCCTCGAACTCAGAAAACATCATCTGGGTAAAGAACGTTCCGTTGAACATATAGAGGGCATTTTCCAGATAGTAAAGCCTTTCCTCGTTGTTCCGGGCTTTATTCATCATATAGTTATAGTACAAAAGCTCATTAGTAGTTGATGCCACTTCCTGGGTAAATATGGTAGGGTCGCTGTACATAGAAGGCTGATTGCGGTTTGCCAGCTCATCATAGCACGCATGCCCCATCTCATGAGCAATGGTGCTGACATCATCCGGCTGCCCGTAATAATTGAAAAGAACCCACGGAAGATATTCTGTTCCCATCTGAGTTTCAAAAGCCCCGGAGACCTTATTATCAGCAGGATACACATCAACATGTCCACTGGTGATGATCTCGCGAAAAAGAGCTATATACTCCTCTCCCAGTACAGACAAAGCCTCTGTAACTTCATCCACCGCATCATCATAGCCTGTAATACCGGGATAATAATACGAAGTAAGCCCCGAGATATGATACGGCCTTTGAACATCAAGCCCAAGGGCTTCCTTGTGCAATCTCAAATATCTCTTATATTCCGGAATTCCCTTATGAGCCGCATCGACCAACATGTAATATACATCCGTATCAAGGTCATAGTCATCAAGAGCCTCTTCCAGAGTAGTATCAAAATCCGCAATCTGCGCATTGGCATATGCCTGATTGCAGTTTTCTTCCAAAAGCGTTGCAAATGTATTCTCGTAAGTCTTGTTTTTACTGATCCTTGTCTTATAAGCGGAATATTTGAAATCCTCACTGTAATTTCCGCCAATAATCTGCTGATAGAGCTCTTCGGTCAATTGTTCTTCTCTGCCGTTTGGCATAGTTATCGTCGGATGCGGAATCTCGACTTCATTCAAAATATCAAACAGCTGGCTTGGATAGCCAAAGCCAATCGAGGCTTCAGCGAGGACCATGGTCTGATCCTCTGTAAGAGGCTCGCTATCCGGGTCAGTATATTCCCTTACCCAATACTCCCATCCATCAAAAATCGGATCTGAAAAAATCTTCTGCCTTTCTTCAAGAGACATTTGATAAATTTCAGGAATCGCAAATGCATTTTTCTTGCTCTCTTCCACATTCATGGTGGCAATCTTGGAGTTCATGTTCTTATATATGGCATTGGTTGGATCAAGACTTTCTCCAAGGTGCGCATACGTATATAATCTGCACTGAATCTCAGTAAGCTCTGTCAAATAGGCAAACTCCATGAAATCATGTATGCTTTTAGCATTATTAAGTTTACCTTTAAATTCATCGTATTTGCCAAGCATTTCCCATGCTTTATCGTAATCGGCCTGCCATTCTTCCGGGGAGGCATAAATCTGCTCAAGATCCCAGGTTACCGGGTATGCCTCCTTGTTTTTATCCACTGCCAGGCTCACATTTTGATTTTGACCCTGGCTCTGATCTTGACCGTCATACTCATATCCATAATCAGTACCGGCCGGTATCATCGTTATACCGGATCCGGCAACCGCAATGGTCATTGCAGCCACAAGCAGGCATGATGCTGCCCTTTTTCCTACTCCCACGTTTAATTCCTCTTTTCTTCTATATTATTATTGGGTTTTTTGGATGTTGTACTTCTTCATAAGACGCCTAAAAAATATTGGCTGCACAAGAAATATCAGAACAAAACCTACAACAAGGCATATTATAAGCGAATGCAGAAACATTGGCCAAAAGGAAATCTGTGCCATTCCACCGCTTTGCTTCATTGCCATAAAATACGCCAATCCCACCATGACAAGGGTGATCACAGGTGTATAAATTAGATTTGATATTAGGGCTTCTACGCATCTGGTACTGAATTTCCCGGGAATCATCCCCCTCTTTACCGTCAGATCGTTAGTAATCTTTCCGATGGGAATAAAAAAGCCCATAACCAATGCAATTATGGCGCTGCATACAAAGCTGACAAGAAATCCCACAATTGTAAAATGCCCTGATGTTAAAGTTCCCACCAAAGCCATCACAAAGCTCATGGTCAATCCCATCCTGACACTCATTTCTCGACCAATCTTCCTCATCTGCTCTTCCATATGAATCCTCCTGTTTGGGGCACAATTAAGAAAGTTTCTTCTCTATCCTGAAAATATTCTTGTTATCTTCTCTCCTGTAATCCGTAGCATCCATACTCTTTTTTACTATATATATTCCAAGGCCACCGATCTGGCGCTCTTCGGCTGACAGAGTCACATCCGGATCCTCCTTCTCCAAAGGATTGTACGGAATACCCTCATCTGTAAATGTTATTGCAACCGCAGATCCATCCGCAGTCTTCTCTATCCTGATGGAAGACGGTCCCTCTTTTCCCTCATATGCGTAGCTGGCGATATTGACATAGATTTCCTCTACAGCCACATCTATTTGCATTTGCTCCTTCATAGGGCAATCCATTGCCTCCAGCTCAGCGTCAATAAAGGCAAGTACATCGTCAAGATTATCTACTTTTGCAACAATGTTAATCTCTTTCATACATTAGCTCCTAATAGGCTTTTAGATGTGTTATGCTATTCTTAATGGAATAAGCGAGGTTCATATTATGTATATAAATGTTCGAAAACATATATTGTCAAACGCAATCCTCGGAGTTGCACTTGTAAAGATACTGGCTGCCTTTCTGGAATTTGCTTTGAGGCTGATTCTAAGAGGCCGCCAATACAGCTCTCCGGACATGCTGGATGCCATTTTATGGAACTGTCAGCTGGCAATTTCCGGAATACAGATTATTGTCACTGCTTTTATTTTCTACTATTCATGGAAAAAACTCAACCACTACATCAACACCGTTCCAAAGGAGGATCGAGACAGTATGGGAGAACTCCAGAAGGAGTTTCTTGGGGACAAAATCGCATCCCTATCTGTTTCTTCAGTAAACCGCCTGCAGCAGCTTTGGGCTGTTATTTTCATTGGAGCGGAAATGCTTTACGTTTTTACATCCATAATGTATCGCCGTTTCATCGGAATGTTGATGGATGCCCTCTCCGGAAGCTCCAGCCTTACTGATGGCACTTTTGTGATGTTATATAACATGACCCACGGCTTTAAATATCTTGAGATGCTCTCGGCAATTCTTCTGGGTGTCGTCATGACAGGAATCTTTCTTAATGACCGTGCCATGAAACTGTCTTCATTTGCGATTCTGGCTCTTTTCCTCATTTCATTTGCGGTATTGCAGATGCAGACCGTAAACCTTATGGGTCGAGAAGTCGGTATAGTCTGGACATCCATTATCTACCACATCACTGAAACGGTTGGCCTTGTTCTTCTTTCACTTTATCTGTCCAGGCATTACAAGGGCCTGTAAGCATATTTCACCTACAGGTCACTTATTATCGTCAGTCATTATCCGCATCCGGTTCAAGTCCAAAAGCGATCCGGACCTGCCGATCCAATACCTCCTCCGACATGTCAAAGCCCAGCGCATCTATATCATCCATAACTCCTATCTGAGCATACTTTTCATTGTCGGTACAGCTGATAACCATGTACGGGCGATTGTCCTCTTCGAACTTCGCCTGATCAACACGGTAAAATTTATCGCCATACTTAAAGGTCCGCCTAAGCCCAAACTTTTCCCGGTTCTTTTCATTAATATCCAGCGGTACAGCGCCGTTTTTCTCAAACAGCAACTCCACCAAAACCAGCATCTTCTCGATCTCGTCTTCTGTCATGCCTGTTTTTGCTCCTCACAAACATATCAATTGTTATTTTCTTCTATTTTGCGCACCCGCTCAGCTTCATCCAGGACTTTCTGTACCCAATCCGGGTCCGGATCACATATTCTCAGGACTCTATAGCCATAACTTCTGGCATTCTGCTGAACTACCTCTTCATCATCAATGTGAAGCGATATTCGATAGTGGCTTGGCATTTTCTGCGGCAAAGTAACATCACGATCTCCCTGAACTTCTCTTTTGTGTCTATATCCATTGACAATCTGGTCGAAGTGAATATTGTAATGCCTAAAAAGTGCATTTATATAAACTTCAGTCCTGAAAGAAGAGGTATATACCCACACTTCAAACCCCCGTCGTTGAAGTTCATGGATAAGCTCTACCGTTCCTTTCCTTAACCGTTCAGGGAACATTCTATTGAGGGGGAACCGGAGTTCCGGCTCCACCTCAAAGTTGTCCGGCGAAACAAACAAAACCTCATCTAAGTCAAACGAAATTTTCATGTTGCTTCCTTTTTACATAATTACACTTCTATTGTAACATTATTTTGATAATCTGCGTTGTTTTCTAAGTGATCTCCTATATGAAACCAGAGCAGCAAAGCAGATAACCGCAAGAACAAGTGCTATAAATGTAATTATCGCAAACCTTATGATCAGTTTATTTATATTAATCGCCTCATATGCAATCGCATATTCTGAGAATTTGTCTGTCTTAAATGTAATGGTTGTAGGGTCATCTGTTCCAATATCATCCAGTATATCTACAGATCCATTATGATATCTGAGCACACAGAACTTTCTTCCTGCCTTCTGATACTCTTCAGGAATCGGAATCATAACCTCCAGCTCCGCTGCAGTATTATTGATGATCGATGATGTTCCGTCGCTTGTCTTCATGATAAGGAAGTCGAAATAGGTGATTGCCTTATATCCAACCTTCTTCTGCATGGCCGACTTAATGGAAGTATCAACATACTCGGAATTCTCGCTGATATCCACATTAAAGGATATTGGCGTACCGGTAAGCACAGCAAACTTCTCGTCATCAGAGAGCGTCTCAGCAACTACACGCTCAAAATTAAGCAGTGTCGGCTTGCTGTAATACAGCTCTTCCGATGTTTCCTGAGGATTTTCCGCATAAGAGTTATTGATTGTTATCTGCAATGTTCCGTCTTCAAATGCCTCTCTGAGCATAGGATATACAGCGTCATCCCTGATAAGTCTCTTAACGGTTTCCTCGTCAAGATTATGCTTGGCCATTACGCCTGTTGTAACGATGGTGCCGTCTGTTGTCGGGCTTTCATCTGCCGGCGTATAAACATCCTCGTCATATTCCTCGCCCTCAAGACTATCCTGCTTCGGAACCTCGGCATCAATGATCTGCTGCTCGGGAACAGCACCTTCTGCAGCAGTTTTTTCATTATATTCTGTCTTCTGGACAGGCTCTGCCTTCTTGGTTGTTGCCGATTTAGCAGTCTGAGAGTTTTTAGAGGAAGGCTGCGGTGCGGGTGCAGGTTTTTTCTCAAAGCTTACTGTAATGGTATGCCCGCCGCGAATATTGTTGAAAGTATAGCTAGATACAGCACCTATATTCTTTCCGTCAATAATAACAGCAGATATGTTATAATCAGCCTGCGGAACCATGTTGTAAGTCAGACTTGCCCCCTCAGGAACCAAATAATCGCCGCTTGGTATGATGGATCCTCCCGCATTGGTAATGCCGGAAACCAGCTTATATGTCGTGGCATTCTTCTTCTTAAAGTTTGCAACAACATTTATGTCGCTCTTAATCTCATTGATAGTATACTTGGCATCCCTCGATACAACCTGACTGTTTATGGTCCATCCTGTAAACTCATATCCATCATATGCCTGTGCTCTGAGTTCAACCTTAGTTCCCTTGTTATAGGTGCCTGCACCTTCGTATTTTCCTGTATCCTGAGGATAAACCGATACATTAACATTGCATTTATCCCTGCTGAATACAGCCTGGATGTTCCTGTCACTTGTAATATTATTCAGCTCCAATGAAGAAGCTTTGCTGATGGTCTTGCCATTCTCTACAAAACCTTCAAAGGAATAGTTTGCCTTTGCTTTGGCGGTAAGCGTTATCTTTCCGCCATAAGGTACGCTGGCACTGTCTGTAATGGTTCCACCGTCCCCGATGTTTACTGATGTTCTTACATAACAAGTGTTTCTTGAAAAAACAGCCTCAATATTTCTGTCTTCTTTAATATTTGAAATGGTAACCTGCCTTGCATTTGAAATAAGAGCCTTTCCTTCATACCACCCTTCAAAATTAAAGTTATTATTGGGAGATGCGGAAATAGTACAGCTTCCGCCGTCTTTTACAGCTCCTCCGCCGGCAACAGCTCCGCCCTCAGAGGGGTTTGCGCCAACATATACATAATGATCTACTGCACTTATAGTTACGATGGCACTGTCCGTTACTGATGAATCCTGAACAGATGTAGCTATGACCGCAAAAGAACCGGATGTTTCATCACTACTTATCTGAAGAAGTCCATCACCATTTATAGTAGTACCGGTACTCTGCTGTCCGGCTATTGACCATACAACGGCTTCATTATATCCATTACCACCCGAAACAGCAGCCTGAAATTTATAGCTCTTTCCTGTCGGAAGCGAAACTGAACCGGGAGTGATATCGACGCTTGAAACATATGGCTCATTTGCTTTAATGGTCATTGTTACAAGAACTTCCGCTCTGTGATGTCGCCTGTAATCGTTAAGTGAAAAGAACTGATACTTTGCAGTGTACTTACCTGCAGGAAGATTCGTATTGGGCTTAATTGAAAATGTCGTTGTTGCTCCGGGCTCAAGATCCCTCTCCCCTTTTACGAGAGCAACGTCAAAAGCCGTACTCTCATCAAATTCTTCCCAAGTAAGCGGTATAGTTGTAAGACCGATGTTAACTATACCTATTTGTTTATCGCTTATGCTGGTTCCCTGATACACACTGCCAAAATCCACATTTGGTGTATAGCAGGTCAAATCATAATTATCAAACGGATCTGACTGTTCTTCCTGCTGACGCTCAGGCTCAGGTTCAGTAACCTCCTGTTCTGTAACAGGTTCCGGAACAGTTTCCTCAATAGTATTCTCCGGATAATCGCCGCCCTCTTCAGCATATACTCTGATGATCTGAACCGCTGTAATACTGGACACGACTACGCAAGCTATCAATAGCACCGCGCATATTCTGATAAACACATTCTGCAAAGATTCTTTCATTCCTCATTTCCCTCTCTAAAAAATACTTTTTGACATTCAATCAGTCCTATAAAACAATAAGCAAAAGGCCAGGCCTCTTGCTTATTGGGTTGTTTTACTCGATTGTAAGGATGTCGACGAATCCGGTTACTTCAAAGATCTCATTGATCTCTTCGCCTACATTCTTGATGACCATGCTACCCTGCTTGTTCATCACCTTCTGAGCTGAGAGAAGAACTCTCAATCCGGCAGATGAGATGTATTCCAGCTTGGAGAAATCAAATTCAAGCTTCTCTATTCCCTCGAGAGCTGTCTTAAGCTCGTCGTCCAACTGTGGAGCAGTTGTAGTATCAAGTCTTCCCTCCAACGCTACTGTAAGGTCTTTTCCGTTTGCAATTTTGTTGATAGTCATAAAAGTGTCTCCTCTCTAAATAAGATTCATGAATTAAGGTCATAAACTATTGTTATATCTATTCGATCGCCCTTAACACCCACAAGGACGTCTTTCGCAAGACTAGCTACGATGGACTTCTCCAACTCATCCCAGGCTTCTTTTGCGCTGTCATTACCATCCAGGGCATCCGTCAGCGCGTCCTTATACTCGTATAACGACCACATAATACCGGAATCAGCCATTCCTTCTACGCTTCCGTACATACCCATGGTACCATAATTTACGTACCCGCCGCCATATTTTTGCTGTAAACTCATAACTTCTGAATAGTTAAGAAGGCTATTCTCGATAATATCGCTTACCTTGCCCATAAAGCCATGTACAGATGTGTTTTCCTTGTCTGTTGCGATTTTCAGAAGACTGTCCTTTTTGGAGGCATCCATCTCTGTCTTGCCTGTTAACCTTAAAGCACATTCTTCTTTATACTTCTCGAACCAGACTTCAGCATGATAGTCCATAGTCATAGACTTTAGCATTCCCAGGGTTTCCTCAAAAAGAAGCTTCATATGAAGCGTATCCTTCGGGGAAAGCTGCAGGCTTTCTATAAGGTCATCGCCCTTTTCCAGAGTTTTTGCTTCATCCAGCTTGGTACTTTCGATAAAAGTATACTCTGTCTGGGTTTGGGGCTTTCTGGAACCGATAGCACTTAGGGCCTCGGAGAAATCCTTGGTAACCTTCATCTCTATCTTATCCTTATTAATACCCACCTCAATATCATCAGCCAGTTTAGCAACGAGCGATCTCTCCAGATCTGCCCATGCTTCCTGTGAATACTTGTCTTCCTCTTTTTTGTGCCTCAGTTCTTCCTCATAATCCTTCAGAGACCATTTCTCGGCTCCCGGAGCTTCCATTGTGAACATGGACACCAGCTTTCCGAAAAAGCCTTGTTCCATGCTGTTCTCGCCGGTAGTCGATACTGAAATCAACTCTTCCTGTTTGGACTTGTCGATATGATTATCTGCTGTGAGATATATGTATGAAACTCTGGAATTTCCCTCTACCCAGAACTCCATTAATCCATATCCCATAATAGACTTTGCAAGCCTGAGTACCTCTTCAGACAACAGTTTAAGCCTAAGAGCACCTTTTCCCTTTAGACCCACATCAAAGATATAGTTCTCAATCAGCTCCTGTGCTGTGTCCATCTTGGTTTCAAGATTGGCAATTTTGATATGCTCAGATTGAACGTAACGCATGACCCCTCCTTGTGCAATACTTGTTATTATGACGCCAGCATCTCATTGAGTCTGCCCAGCGCTTCTCTATGTCTTAGCTTGGTCACTCCATAAGACAGATGCATAAGCTCTGCCACTTCCTGGAGAGTATATCCTTTGTAATACCTAAGAACTATGATATCCATCTGTTCCTGAGGCAGATCTTTTAAAGCTTTCGCAAGAAGTGAGAGGTTCTCCTGGCTGAGGACCTCTTCCTCTACGGTACTTCTTTCATCCGTCAGATCCTCCGGTATTTCGGAATGGATGTGATTAGTCCTGTAGAAATCAATAACCGTATTGCTTGTCACCGAATAGATCCATGTGGAAATGCTTGCTTTTGAACTGTCGTAAGTATCCAGCTTCTGATATATCTTTACAAATACATCCGCACAAAGATCCTCAGCGTCCTCGGGACTGTTTACGTGATTTCTGATGTACGCAAAAACCTTATCTTTATACTGTAGGTAAATCTCTTCCTTGGAAAGTGCCCCGCTCATTAGAAACTCCTAGTGTTTACGGCCTCTTGTCGGGAATAATTGGGTTTGATACCACACCCGCCTTATTCTTCTCCTTGGGCCTTAGTTCTTTCATCCCAGCCTGGTCAGGTATCCCTGCTGCAGCAACAAACTCCAGCTCATCGTCCGAAAGTGCCCGGCGTTTGTCGGGGTATCTTGACTCAACATCACTAATAATGTCGGCTAGTTCTGAATTGGATTCATATTTCTGATAATCAAACAATCTTGCTATTTTGTTCATATGCGCCTCCTGTGAAAAGCAGTTGTATTGTATTCTGTAAATTTATACGAACTACCCGTCACTATGGCAAAAGAATTTTCATGTATTTTATTTTATCATAGTTTTTTACCAATTAACAATCTATCAATCCACTTATCATGCCTAATTGCGTAAAAAGATGTATTCTGATAACATTTATTATAGTAAAAACTGTTCTTACGAGAGGGATTGATATGACAAATAAAATGATAATTGAAGCGATCGGATACACAGGATCTGCATTAGTGCTGATTTCTTTCTCATGGTATCGGTTGTAAAGCTGAGGATAGTGAATTCAATAGGAAGCATTATATTTACTGTTTATGGCCTTCATCATCCATTCATATCCCACAGCAATCATGAACCTTTGCCTTGTTCTCATCAACATTTATCATCTGTTAAGATGAGTAATACAAAAGAATCCACCAGAAGCTACGATCTTGTATCCGTCTCAACTGTGGATTCCTTTTACTTATACAATTGATAAATTAAAAGAAGATATACTCAAATTCTTCCCAATACGTCCTTGGACTTTTCCGATGCGAATACTGCCTTCATTATATGTCATGAAGGTGCCCCCTGGCGGCATTTACGTGGGCAAAAGAAATCCCGACGAAAATTCTGGTTATTGAAACCCGCCTGGATTATGTAACCCCCGAATATCGCGACTTCCTCCATTGGAAGCTTTCTATTCTCTCAGCTGCAAAGGCAGGGAATCAAGGCTGTGACCTATAAGCGGGCCCGATACCCTTAACAGCGAATATCTGAAAAAATACGATTTTGTTAAGTCAGGGGATCAATACATTAAAAACCTGTGATCACTGACCTCCGGATCCATCATCATTCTTATGGTATCGATATCGTTAGCCGTAAGCTTGATGTTGGATTCCAGAGTTCGCCCCATCTTTCGTTGTAACTTCATAGCTATAACCGTACCCTCTTCAAGGCATGATCTTTAATTGCCAGTCAAAAAAGGCAGAACCTTAGGATGTTCCTGCTGAAAAGGTCTGTATTCTCTGCTGTAATTGCATTATCATCATCGGATTCATATTCATAGTCTTTTCTCCTTGTATACCATAAGTATACCCTTCTTATTAATATTTTAAATGTTAGTTAAAAAACAATCAAGATTTCTTGAGCGAAATCAAACTTTTTTTAATATTTATTGTTCTATAATACGACTTGCGCATTTTTGCATGTATGCGCTTACAAAGCAGCAAATGTCTGATACATATTAAGGAGGATAAATAAATGTACGGATTTGGCGATATGATTCAAAAGCTTAAAAAAGACCCCAAAACCCTTGTATTTCCCGAGGGATCTGATCCCAGAATTCTCGAGGCCGCATCAAGACTTCTTGCCGGAAACTTCATTAAGCCCATTCTTCTCGGAAATGTAGACGAGATCAACAAGGCTGCTGAAGATGCCGGATACAATATCAAGGGCGCCGAGATAATCGATCCTGAAAACTACGACAAATTCGACGAGATGGTTGCAGAGTTCTGCGAGCTCAGAAAAAGCAAGGGAATGACTCCCGAAAAGGCTATTCCTATTCTCAAGCAGACCAACTATTTCGGAACAATGCTTGTTAAGATGGGACCTTGGCGATTGTCTTCTTGGCGGTGCAACCTACTCTACAGCTGATACTGTAAGACCTGCGCTCCAGATCATCAAGACCAAGCCCGAAAATACCATCGTTTCATCTTGCTTCATCCTTGTTCGTCCTTCAGCTACCGGTGGAGAACGAAGTCATTGCGATGGCTGACTGCGGCATCAATATCAACCCCAACGAGGACGAGCTTGTAGAAATCTGCGGAGAGACCGTAAACTGCGCTCAGAGATTCGGTGTAAGACCCCAAGGTTGCATTCCTTTCATTCTCTACAAAGGGCTCAGCCAAGGATGATACAGTTACAAAGATGCAGAACGCAACCAGAAAAGCTCAGGAGAAATACCCCGAGATTCCTATCGATGGCGAGCTTCAGTTTGACGCCGCTGTTTCTCCTCGTGTAGCTAAGCAGAAAGCACCCGGATCTTCAGTAGCAGGTCATGCCAACACCTTCATCTTCCCTGACATCAATGCCGGCAATATCGGCTACAAGATTGGCTCAGAGAATGGGTAACTTTGAGGCATACGGCCCTATTCTTCTGGGACTGAATGCTCCTATCAATGACCTTTCAAGAGGATGCAATGCTATTGAGGTTTACTCAATGGCAATCATCACTGCTTCTCTTGCATAATATATAAGGTATCTGATGACAAACCCCTTCGCCTTGACTGGCGAAGGGGTGTTTTTTTATTAATCGGATCTAGGCCTTCTTCGATTGTTCTTTTTATAGTAATTTGCCTTATCCTCGTACATTTTCTTATCCGCCTCCCTAAGCAGCTCTGATACTTCTTCGGAATGAGCGGTCCAGCTACCTCCAAGCGCCACCGAAAGGTCTTCTGCCTTTCCAAAGTCTTCTGCAAGCTCTTTATATCTCTTTT
>NZ_JAHA01000005.1 GCF_000526935.1 Butyrivibrio sp. FCS014
TTATGATCAGTTTATTTATATTAATCGCCTCATATGCAATCGCATATTCTGAGAATTTGTCTGTCTTAAATGTAATGGTTGTAGGGTCATCTGTTCCAATATCATCCAGTATATCTACAGATCCATTATGATATCTGAGCACACAGAACTTTCTTCCTGCCTTCTGATACTCTTCAGGAATCGGAATCATAACCTCCAGCTCCGCTGCAGTATTATTGATGATCGATGATGTTCCGTCGCTTGTCTTCATGATAAGGAAGTCGAAATAGGTGATTGCCTTATATCCAACCTTCTTCTGCATGGCCGACTTAATGGAAGTATCAACATACTCGGAATTCTCGCTGATATCCACATTAAAGGATATTGGCGTACCGGTAAGCACAGCAAACTTCTCGTCATCAGAGAGCGTCTCAGCAACTACACGCTCAAAATTAAGCAGTGTCGGCTTGCTGTAATACAGCTCTTCCGATGTTTCCTGAGGATTTTCCGCATAAGAGTTATTGATTGTTATCTGCAATGTTCCGTCTTCAAATGCCTCTCTGAGCATAGGATATACAGCGTCATCCCTGATAAGTCTCCTTAACGGTTTCCTCGTCAAGAATTATGCTTGCCATTACGCCTGTTGTAACGATGGTGGCCGTCTGTTGTCGGGCTTTCATCTGCCGGCGTATAAACATCCTCGTCATATTTCCTCGCCCTCAAGACTATCCCTGCTTCGGAACCTCGGCATCAATGATCTGCTGCTCGGGAACAGCAACCTTCTGCAGCAGTTTTTTCATTATATTCTGTCTTCTGGACAGGCTCTGCCTTCTTGGTGTTTGCCGATTTAGCAGTCTGAGAGTTTTTAGAGGAAGGCTGCGGTGCGGGTGCAGGTTTTTTCTCAAAGCTTACTGTAATGGTATGCCCGCCGCGAATATTGTTGAAAAGTATAGCTAGATACAGCACCTATATTCTTTCCGTCAATAATAACAGCAGATATGTTATAATCAGCCTGCGAACCATGTTGTAAGTCAGACTTGCCCCCCTCAGGAACCAAATAATCGCCCGCTTGGTATGATGGATCCTCCCGCATTGGTAATGCCGGAAACCAGCTTATATGTCGTGGCATTCTTCTTCTTAAAGTTTGCAACAACATTTATGTCGCTCTTAATCTCATTGATAGTATACTTGGCATCCCTCGATACAACCTGACTGTTTATGGTCCATCCTGTAAACTCATATCCATCATATGCCTGTGCTCTGAGTTCAACCTTAGTTCCCTTGTTATAGGTGCCTGCACCTTCGTATTTTCCTGTATCCTGAAGGATAAACCGATACATTAACATTGGCATTTATCCCTGCTGAATACAGCCTGGATGTTCCTGTCACTTGTAATATTATTCAGCTCCAATGAAGAAGCTTTGCTGATGGTCTTGCCATTCTCTACAAAAACCTTCCAAAGGAATAGTTTGCCTTTGCTTTGGCGGTAAGCGTTATCTTTCCGCCATAAGGTACGCTGGCACTGTCTGTAATGGTTCCCACCGTCCCCCGATGTTTACTGATGTTCTTACATAACAAGTGTTTCTTGAAAAAACAGCCTCAATATTTCTGTCTTCTTTAATATTTGAAATGGTAACCTGCCTTGCATTTGAAATAAGAGCCTTTCCTTCATACCACCCTTCAAAATTAAAGTTATTATTGGGAGATGCGGAAATAGTACAGCTTCCGCCGTCTTTTACAGCTCCTCCGCCGGCAACAGCTCCGCCCTCAGAGGGGTTTGCGCCAACATATACATAATGATCTACTGCACTTATAGTTACGATGGCACTGTCCGTTACTGATGAATCCTGAACAGATGTAGCTATGACCGCAAAAGAACCGGATGTTTCATCACTACTTATCTGAAGAAGTCCATCACCATTTATAGTAGTACCGGTACTCTGCTGTCCCGGCTATTGACCATACAACGGCTTCATTATATCCATTACCACCCGAAACAGCAGCCTGAAATTTATAGCTCTTTCCTGTCGGAAGCGAAACTGAACCGGGAGTGATATCGACGCTTGAAACATATGGCTCATTTGCTTTAATGGTCATTGTTACAAGAACTTCCGCTCTGTGATGTCGCCTGTAATCGTTAAGTGAAAAGAACTGATACTTTGCAGTGTACTTACCTGCAGGAAGATTCGTATTGGGCTTAATTGAAAATGTCGTTGTTGCTCCGGGCTCAAGATCCCTCTCCCCTTTTACGAGAGCAACGTCAAAAGCCGTACTCTCATCAAATTCTTCCCAAGTAAGCGGTATAGTTGTAAGACCGATGTTAACTATACCTATTTGTTTATCGCTTATGCTGGTTCCCTGATACACACTGCCAAAATCCACATTTGGTGTATAGCAGGTCAAATCATAATTATCAAACGGATCTGACTGTTCTTCCTGCTGACGCTCAGGCTCAGGTTCAGTAACCTCCTGTTCTGTAACAGGTTCCGGAACAGTTTCCTCAATAGTATTCTCCGGATAATCGCCGCCCTCTTCAGCATATACTCTGATGATCTGAACCGCTGTAATACTGGACACGACTACGCAAGCTATCAATAGCACCGCGCATATTCTGATAAACACATTCTGCAAAGATTCTTTCATTCCTCATTTCCCTCTCTAAAAAATACTTTTTGACATTCAATCAGTCCTATAAAACAATAAGCAAAAGGCCAGGCCTCTTGCTTATTGGGTTGTTTTACTCGATTGTAAGGATGTCGACGAATCCGGTTACTTCAAAGATCTCATTGATCTCTTCGCCTACATTCTTGATGACCATGCTACCCTGCTTGTTCATCACCTTCTGAGCTGAGAGAAGAACTCTCAATCCGGCAGATGAGATGTATTCCAGCTTGGAGAAATCAAATTCAAGCTTCTCTATTCCCTCGAGAGCTGTCTTAAGCTCGTCGTCCAACTGTGGAGCAGTTGTAGTATCAAGTCTTCCCTCCAACGCTACTGTAAGGTCTTTTCCGTTTGCAATTTTGTTGATAGTCATAAAAGTGTCTCCTCTCTAAATAAGATTCATGAATTAAGGTCATAAACTATTGTTATATCTATTCGATCGCCCTTAACACCCACAAGGACGTCTTTCGCAAGACTAGCTACGATGGACTTCTCCAACTCATCCCAGGCTTCTTTTGCGCTGTCATTACCATCCAGGGCATCCGTCAGCGCGTCCTTATACTCGTATAACGACCACATAATACCGGAATCAGCCATTCCTTCTACGCTTCCGTACATACCCATGGTACCATAATTTACGTACCCGCCGCCATATTTTTGCTGTAAACTCATAACTTCTGAATAGTTAAGAAGGCTATTCTCGATAATATCGCTTACCTTGCCCATAAAGCCATGTACAGATGTGTTTTCCTTGTCTGTTGCGATTTTCAGAAGACTGTCCTTTTTGGAGGCATCCATCTCTGTCTTGCCTGTTAACCTTAAAGCACATTCTTCTTTATACTTCTCGAACCAGACTTCAGCATGATAGTCCATAGTCATAGACTTTAGCATTCCCAGGGTTTCCTCAAAAAGAAGCTTCATATGAAGCGTATCCTTCGGGGAAAGCTGCAGGCTTTCTATAAGGTCATCGCCCTTTTCCAGAGTTTTTGCTTCATCCAGCTTGGTACTTTCGATAAAAGTATACTCTGTCTGGGTTTGGGGCTTTCTGGAACCGATAGCACTTAGGGCCTCGGAGAAATCCTTGGTAACCTTCATCTCTATCTTATCCTTATTAATACCCACCTCAATATCATCAGCCAGTTTAGCAACGAGCGATCTCTCCAGATCTGCCCATGCTTCCTGTGAATACTTGTCTTCCTCTTTTTTGTGCCTCAGTTCTTCCTCATAATCCTTCAGAGACCATTTCTCGGCTCCCGGAGCTTCCATTGTGAACATGGACACCAGCTTTCCGAAAAAGCCTTGTTCCATGCTGTTCTCGCCGGTAGTCGATACTGAAATCAACTCTTCCTGTTTGGACTTGTCGATATGATTATCTGCTGTGAGATATATGTATGAAACTCTGGAATTTCCCTCTACCCAGAACTCCATTAATCCATATCCCATAATAGACTTTGCAAGCCTGAGTACCTCTTCAGACAACAGTTTAAGCCTAAGAGCACCTTTTCCCTTTAGACCCACATCAAAGATATAGTTCTCAATCAGCTCCTGTGCTGTGTCCATCTTGGTTTCAAGATTGGCAATTTTGATATGCTCAGATTGAACGTAACGCATGACCCCTCCTTGTGCAATACTTGTTATTATGACGCCAGCATCTCATTGAGTCTGCCCAGCGCTTCTCTATGTCTTAGCTTGGTCACTCCATAAGACAGATGCATAAGCTCTGCCACTTCCTGGAGAGTATATCCTTTGTAATACCTAAGAACTATGATATCCATCTGTTCCTGAGGCAGATCTTTTAAAGCTTTCGCAAGAAGTGAGAGGTTCTCCTGGCTGAGGACCTCTTCCTCTACGGTACTTCTTTCATCCGTCAGATCCTCCGGTATTTCGGAATGGATGTGATTAGTCCTGTAGAAATCAATAACCGTATTGCTTGTCACCGAATAGATCCATGTGGAAATGCTTGCTTTTGAACTGTCGTAAGTATCCAGCTTCTGATATATCTTTACAAATACATCCGCACAAAGATCCTCAGCGTCCTCGGGACTGTTTACGTGATTTCTGATGTACGCAAAAACCTTATCTTTATACTGTAGGTAAATCTCTTCCTTGGAAAGTGCCCCGCTCATTAGAAACTCCTAGTGTTTACGGCCTCTTGTCGGGAATAATTGGGTTTGATACCACACCCGCCTTATTCTTCTCCTTGGGCCTTAGTTCTTTCATCCCAGCCTGGTCAGGTATCCCTGCTGCAGCAACAAACTCCAGCTCATCGTCCGAAAGTGCCCGGCGTTTGTCGGGGTATCTTGACTCAACATCACTAATAATGTCGGCTAGTTCTGAATTGGATTCATATTTCTGATAATCAAACAATCTTGCTATTTTGTTCATATGCGCCTCCTGTGAAAAGCAGTTGTATTGTATTCTGTAAATTTATACGAACTACCCGTCACTATGGCAAAAGAATTTTCATGTATTTTATTTTATCATAGTTTTTTACCAATTAACAATCTATCAATCCACTTATCATGCCTAATTGCGTAAAAAGATGTATTCTGATAACATTTATTATAGTAAAAACTGTTCTTACGAGAGGGATTGATATGACAAATAAAATGATAATTGAAGCGATCGGATACACAGGATCTGCATTAGTGCTGATTTCTTTTCTCATGGTATCGGTTGTAAAGCTGAGGATAGTGAATTCAATAGGAAGCATTATATTTACTGTTTATGCCTTCATCATCCATTCATATCCCACAGCAATCATGAACCTTTGCCTTGTTCTCATCAACATTTATCATCTGGTTAAGATGAGTAATACAAAAGAATCCACCAGAAGCTACGATCTTGTATCCGTCTCAACTGTGGATTCCTTCTTTACTTATACAATTGATAAATTAAAAGAAGATATACTCAAATTCTTCCCAAATACGTCCTTGGACTTTTCCGATGCGAATACTGCCTTCATTATATGTCATGAAGGTGCCCCCTGCGGCATTTACGTGGGCAAAAGAAATCCCGACGAAAATTCTGTTATTGAAACCCGCCTGGATTATGTAACCCCCGAATATCGCGACTTCTCCATTGGAAGCTTTCTATTCTCTCAGCTGCAAAGGCAGGGAATCAAGGCTGTGACCTATAGCGGCCCCGATACCCTTAACAGCGAATATCTGAAAAAATACGATTTTGTTAAGTCAGGGGATCAATACATTAAAAACCTGTGATCACTGACCCTCCGGATCCATCATCATTCTTATGGTATCGATATCGTTAGCCGTAAGCTTGATGTTGGATTCCAGAGTTCGCCCATCTTTCGTTGTAACTTTCATAGCTATAACCGTACCCTCTTCAAGGGCATGATCTTTAATTGCAGTCAAAAAAGGCAGAACCTTAGGATGTTCCTGCTGAAAAGTCTGTATTCTCTGCTGTAATTGCATTATCATCATCGGATTCATATTCATAGTCTTTTCTCCTTGTATACCATAAGTATACCCTTCTTATTAATATTTTAAATGTTAGTTAAAAAACAATCAAGATTTCTTGAGCGAAATCAAACTTTTTTAATATTTATTGTTCTATAATACGACTTGCGCATTTTTGCATGTATGCGCTTACAAAGCAGCAAATGTCTGATACATATTAAGGAGGATAAATAAATGTACGGATTTGGCGATATGATTCAAAAGCTTAAAAAAGACCCCAAAACCCTTGTATTTCCCGAGGGATCTGATCCCAGAATTCTCGAGGCCGCATCAAGACTTCTTGCCGGAAACTTCATTAAGCCCATTCTTCTCGGAAATGTAGACGAGATCAACAAGGCTGCTGAAGATGCCGGATACAATATCAGAGGCGCCGAGATAATCGATCCTGAAAACTACGACAAATTCGACGAGATGGTTGCAGAGTTCTGCGAGCTCAGAAAAAGCAAGGGAATGACTCCCGAAAAGGCTATTCCTATTCTCAAGCAGACCAACTATTTCGGAACAATGCTTGTTAAGATGGGACTTGGCGATTGTCTTCTTGGCGGTGCAACCTACTCTACAGCTGATACTGTAAGACCTGCGCTCCAGATCATCAAGACCAAGCCCGAAAATACCATCGTTTCATCTTGCTTCATCCTTGTTCGTCCTTCAGCTACCGGTGAGAACGAAGTCATTGCGATGGCTGACTGCGGCATCAATATCAACCCCAACGAGGACGAGCTTGTAGAAATCTGCGGAGAGACCGTAAACTGCGCTCAGAGATTCGGTGTAGACCCCAAGGTTGCATTCCTTTCATTCTCTACAAAGGGCTCAGCCAAGGATGATACAGTTACAAAGATGCAGAACGCAACCAGAAAAGCTCAGGAGAAATACCCCGAGATTCCTATCGATGGCGAGCTTCAGTTTGACGCCGCTGTTTCTCCTCGTGTAGCTAAGCAGAAAGCACCCGGATCTTCAGTAGCAGGTCATGCCAACACCTTCATCTTCCCTGACATCAATGCCGGCAATATCGGCTACAAGATTGCTCAGAGAATGGGTAACTTTGAGGCATACGGCCCTATTCTTCTGGGACTGAATGCTCCTATCAATGACCTTTCAAGAGGATGCAATGCTATTGAGGTTTACTCAATGGCAATCATCACTGCTTCTCTTGCATAATATATAAGGTATCTGATGACAAACCCCTTCGCCTTGACTGGCGAAGGGGTGTTTTTTTATTAATCGGATCTAGGCCTTCTTCGATTGTTCTTTTTATAGTAATTTGCCTTATCCTCGTACATTTTCTTATCCGCCTCCCTAAGCAGCTCTGATACTTCTTCGGAATGAGCGGTCCAGCTACCTCCAAGCGCCACCGAAAGGTCTTCTGCCTTTCCAAAGTCTTCTGCAAGCTCTTTATATCTCTTTTCAAATTCAGCCTTAGTGGAATGAGGATAAACTACCACAAATTCATCGCCACCGGCCCTATATACATATTCATCACCAAAGTGCGAAACCAGAATATTGCTCAGGCGCTTTAAGAGTTCATCTCCGGCTTCGTGACCTTTTGTGTCATTAACTATCTTTAGGCCGTTAGCATCTGCATATATAACCCCAACTGAAGTATCAACCCCATGTTTTAAAACCCGGATAGCGCGTTCCAACGTGCTGCGGTTTCTGACATCGCAAAGTCCGTCATAGGTGCTCTTTCTCTCGATCTCTCTCATCAGCCTTCTTCTGTTATATTCGGCAGTAATAAAATAGGAGATAGTATCGAACAATTCTCTGACATCAAGGCCTTTACTGTTTGAATAATCAGTGCACCCAAGATAAGCAGCCAGTTGAGCATTATCATACACCGGAACCTCAACAATATTGTGAACCCCAAAGTCATTCAGTATCTGATATATCTTTTTATGGCCGCTTTTTAATGTCTCTACATCGTCTACAACCAGGCTTGTTGCACCAACAAACTCATTTTCCCAGTTCAGCATATCCGCTCTTTTCATATTCTGAAAAGCTGTTATGGCCGGCTTGGTAGATGCACTTGTCCACTCATGAGTTTCGGAATATACACTCCCGTCATCCCTGCTTTCCACAAGGTAGACCCTTCTTGCTCCAATGGAATTTCCTATCTTATCAAATACCGCATCCACTGCCTCATCAAACGGAAGGCCGCCATGAAGTAACTTCGTGCAGGCTATTATAAGGTCATCTGTTCTCCATTCTCGTCCAATCCTCTCGCTGGTAAGTCTTTCTTTTGTAATGTCCTCAAATATGACGGCGCATCTGCCCTTACCCGCAGCTTGACTTGTATTGGCAAGAACCCACTTGTCATTGTGCTCTGCAAAATATGACACTTTTCCGTTCTCATTCTTATATGCGGCTTTGTACACATATTCCACGAGCTCCGGATTATGCATTATCTCTTTTCCGTAAACAGATATCCCCGGGCTGTCTGCCAGCTTAACTCCCATTAGCTCATCCAACTTTTTACTGGCAAACATACATTTTATGTCATATATTTTATCAACATCCTCGCCATCAACTTCAAAAATGCCATAGGCCAGAGGCATTTCATTTATGAGCCGGACATAATCATCCCTGATAAGTACATGCTCCATGGAAGCATCCACTCCTCGGACACATGAATAGACCATATTTTCCTCTTCCAGGTTCGTCCGCATAATGATATAGGCCTTCCATTTGTAATCATCCCCCAGCAAAGCGGTTTTATAGAAAGAGATGAGAAAACGCTTACCTGACTCTCGAAATCTCCGTACAATCTGTTCTCTGTCAAAATCATTTAGAAAAGCTTCTCGTTCAGAAGGATGAATGTGGGCTTCAGCATAATTGGCAAGGTAAGAGTCAAAATCATAAACTCCAAGCCTATATTCATTATCTACGGAATTATACAGCCTCCTGATCTTGTTGCCGTTAAGATCCAGAGCATTAATGTAATCATACAGAGAATAAAGATTCTGCAATGCTTCCTTTCTCTCAGCTTCGACTTCGGACCTGTCATGCTCTGATAAGTTAAAAAAGATAACTTTACACTTAACATATCGTATGCTATCTTTAACCTCTTCACAGTACATGCTGATTTCGATATATTTGCCTCGTATTACAAAGTCCATTGTTTCTACTTTTCCGGACTTTAAACATTTGTCTCGAAACTCAATGAATTTTTTGTGAACTCCATGTTCTGCGCTGTTAAAGAATCCTTCTGCCACCTCGAGCGAAGGCACTCCTATGGATTTTAGCTCATTAATATAGGCCTCATTGGCTTGTACAACAATCACTCTTTCGCCTCTGAACTCCATATTGGCCATGGGAAGATCATCATTTGAAAGAGTAAAACCATCCATAAGATATTGCTCTATAAGCTTCTTGTCCATAGATTACTAACCTCTAGTGTTTGTTAACCTGTCGTCTGTCATGTTCCTCATAGAAACTGGCTTTTTCTCTGTACATTGCCTCATCTGCCTTCTTTATAAGGTCATTTATTCCTTTGGAAGACTTACTCCAGGCATAGCCTACCGAAAGAGAGACTTCCTTACTATTCTTCAATAGTATCTTAGCAATCAATTCTTCAAACTTTTCTTTTTCTATATCCGGAACGATTGCAACAAACTCATCTCCTCCAATCCTATAACAATACTTCTTTTTGAATATGCTCCCAAACATCATTCCTATATCAATAATTATCTGGTCTCCGGCTTCATGACCCTTCTCGTCATTTATCAATTTCAATCCGTTTATATCTGTATAACATATTCCTACCGGAGATGTCTGGCTGGAAAGCGATATAATTGCTTTATTAAGCGCGTGCCTGTTACCCAGTCCTGTCAGCGCATCGTGACTTCCCAGGAATACCAGCTCATCCTTCAGCAACTGATTTTTAAGCTGCGTACCTACAAACATAGCGATTGTTTCCATTGCACGAACCGTCTCAATCTGCTTTTCAAGGGAATAGTTATCTGCAATAAGATAGCCCAGTATCTCCTCTTTATCCTTCAAAGCTGCCACCATATATCTCGACACCTGCCCTGCAAGGTATTTTGAATACAGCTCAGGCTGAGTATCCATTACCGCCGTCATATCATCTCTGAAAAATACTGTTTTATCCCCTAGAACGCCGTTAAATATCCTGGCCATTTCAAACTCTTCAAACATCTTTCTGGCCGGCAGATCTGTCGAGCAGGATTTGCTTACCCACTCATACATTTTTTCAACTTTCTCTCCATTAGTTCTGACAACATAGACCATATCAGCATCAAGGGCCTGACCAACAATCTTAAGTGCTCTTTTAATTCCTTTACCAAAGTCCGATGTAGACACAGCTTTGGCACACTCAATCACAAGTTCATTGGTATTAGATTCACGGGCTCTGATTTCAGAATCTCTTTTCTCAGCAGTGGCATCATGAATAATAAAGGCGCAAAACCCTTTCTGATAAACCGGAACAGCCCAGAAGTCAAACCATTTATCCAGTTGACTGTTATATGTTCTGTTTATGGATGATTGACGCAAAATAGCAGCCTGATAACTGAATTTGATCCAGTCCTCATCATGATTTCTGACTGTTTTATAAAATGTCGAGCCAATCAGCTCAGCTGTCTTTGTTCCTGTCATGGCAGCATATTTCTCGTTGGCAAACAAAAATAACATATCTTTAACTGTACCGAACGGATCAGTCAATACTTTGAAAATACAACATGCATCCGGTAAGTCCTTAAGCATGTACAAAATATCACTCGGAGCAAACTCTACCATCGGCAGATATCCTATCTTTCCTTCGTTATTGTTGGCCGGCATACTATTCTCCTTGTTGTTATAATGTTTGAATTTATCCATGATAATTATACTACAAAGCGTATATATTTAGTGCTATAATTACACTTTTTCTCACAAACGATATGCGAAATTTAATACTAAATTACCTAATTTTTAACACATTTATTAAATTGATATGCTATCATTCAGGTATACTGGATACTGATTTATCGGAGGAAGATATGATAAAAAGGAAAAATGCAATATTGATTATATGCATTTTAATCTTATTGTTATCGTTGATTGGATGCGCCAATTCACAAAGTCTTAGTCAGAAAAGCGCCGGCCAAAAAAACACAATAACTATCGCAGCCAGAGATGGATCTCATTCAGAAATCATAAGCGCCGTAAAATTCAAGTTTGAAAAAGATTACAATTGTATAGTGAATATCGTATCTCTTGACGCCAAGGAACTTAGAGACACTATCATTGATGACGCAAATAACGCCGAAGGAATGTACGATGTTATTATGATAGATGATCCGTTGATGCCGGAATATATTGAAAAAAATGTTCTTTGGAATCTCACTCAGCTAGGATATTCTGATGACGAAGACTTTGTGGAAAAATCCAGACTTCTCGGAAAGGATCCATATCCTCTTGGCGCCACCTATGCGCTTCCATTCTCAGGAAATGTCCAGCTCATTTTTTATAATCAGACTGTTACAGGAGCTGATCCCCGTTTAGACAACTGGTCCGATATACTATCTATTTGTCAAAACGCAAAAAGAAACGGAAAAATGGGATACGTAATACGAGGTCAGGCGGGTAATCCTATCGTTTCAGACTTTCTCCCTATATTATGGGCATTCGGGGGTGAATTGTTCGATGAAACCGGCAAGGTTGTAATAGACTCGCCTAAGGCTAAAGAAGCCCTGGTATTTTTCAAAAGCCTATATGGCACCGGTGCAAATTATGATAAAAACGCTCTTACTTCCGCTATTTCGCAAGGTGATGCTGCCATTGCTCTGGGCTGGCCCTCATGGTTTATTACAGGAAGCGGGCCGTCTGCATCTATTGCCCCAATACCCGGGAAGGTAACACCATCCTCGGACCCCTGCGCCACAGGCGAGATTGGTAACTGGCTCATAGGTGTCACCAGCAATTCAAAGAATCCGGAACTTGCTCTGCAGCTAGCCATTTATCTCACCAGCGAAGAAGTCCAGAGAGAAGCATTAGTTTACGGAGGTATTCCCACAAGGAAGAGCATATTTAAAGACAAAAAAGTCATTGCCCAATACCCTTACTTTGAGCAGATCTATAACGGAACAAATAATTCACGGGTTAGACCAAGGACTGCCAAATGGTCTCAGATTGAAGATGTCTTTGGAGCAGAGCTTGTTAAATATATTAGCGGAGAGCAGTCAGTCGACGACACCCTGATGCATTCACAGGTAAAAATTGAACTTATATCTGCCAACTGAATATTTGACAAAAAAGCCTAAGCCGGATTACGGCTTAGACTTTTTTACTCTCTTATAATATCCTCTATCTCTTTTCTCAGACTCATGATCGACCTGCCAGTTCTTCTGGCTATCCCGGCCAGATCATCATATTCAACCTTTTCTCTTTTTATATCATATCCGTAGGATTTTTTTTACTCTGACTTGCCCGTATGGCGTATCCACAGTCTTTACTTCTCTGGAAAGAACAAATCTGTTACATAGATTCTCCCGGATTCCTATGGTAGTAGTGTGATTAAATATAGTTTTAACAATCGCATCTCTGCTGTCTTCATGGCACATACAAACCAATAATACTCCGGGCCTGTTCTTTTTCATACCAATCGATATTGTATATGCTTCGACCGCTCCTGCTTCAAACAGCCTTTCAGTAGCAAATGCCACTTCTTCAGGAGTCATATCATCAATATTACAGGACAGCTCGATAATGCGTTCAAGCTCTTCACTTGTTTCGCCCAAGATAGCCCTAACACAATTCGCCTGAGCAAAATCCTTTTTGCCCATTCCGTATCCTATCTTATTTACCCTCATTACAGGCTGGGATGAAAATTCAAAAGCAAAATACTTAAGCAGTGCTGCTCCGGTAGGTGTACACAACTCTCCTGTATTATCCGATGAATATATTGGAATCTCTTTCAACAGCTCTGCTGTAGCAGGAGCTGGAACCGGAAGTATTCCGTGTGCGGTCTTTACGCTTCCTCCGCCTACGTTCACAGGCGAAACCAGCACTTTGTCCGGATCGAGTTCATGCATCAGACAACACACCGCTACTATATCAGCAATAGCATCCAACTCTCCTACTTCATGAAAATGTATCTCAGATACGGGTTGTCCGTGAACCTTGCTTTCTGCTTCTGCAAGAAGCTGATATATCTCACGAATATCGCTCTTGGTCTCTTTTGATAATCTCAAGTTTTCAATTATTTCTTCAATGTCGTAGAGAGTATGCTGCGCGTGATGGTAGCTGCCCTCATTCACATTTGCACCCTTTATACTGTGACCGCTTTCATGATCAGATGCATCTTCTGCGTGCTCCTCTTCTCCCTCTATAAGCGCGGAAAGATGTCTTCCCACTATCCCACACTTTGTACTTTCCTCAAGGACATATTCTACTTTCGGGATACCAATGTCATTAAGCTTTGCCACTAATTCCTGCTTGTTCTCAAAAAGATCAAGCAGTGAAGCCGCAAGCATGTCACCGGCAGCACCCATCTTACATTCCAAATATAACGTTCTCATAATGTTTCCCTCTCAGTCTTCTATGACAACATTGTTAAGGGTTACTCCTTTGCCCTCAATGATATGTGCTTTTCTTCCTCCGCACTCAGGGCACAAATATCTATTATCCTTGTTTGGAAAATACTCACAGCCACATTCTTCACAAAGAGCCTTTACCGGCACCTCTCTGCAAATAAGTTCTGCGCCTTCCAGGATAGTTCCTTTAACCGCATCAGGATAATACTTGTGCATATAATATGGCATAACTCCACTGGTCTTGCCAATTAGTACCTCAATCTCTTTGACTTTTTTAGCATTATTATCCTGTGCAACTTCTATGGCCAGAGACACCATACGGGAAATATAGCTCATTTCATGCATCTGTTCTTCTCCAGCTACGTAAAATCATATATTTTATTATCATTTTATTACATTTTTATTGAATATGTCTTGTTTTCTGCAATAATTATATATAGGAGGTGCGATATGGCCCATAATATAATGATCACATGCATGGGGTGCGGACGATCTTTTATTGCAAGAAACAGTTCTAATCCCTTCTGCTGCAAGACCTGCAAAATCAGATACTCATATCATTATACATTTAAATGCAGGGAATGCCGCAATGCATCCTGTGAAGTTCGCAATAATTCACTACAGGGCTGCGCCTTCGACTGTCCAAACTTAAAATGGAATCCTTAAAATCCAGGGAAGTTATCCCTGGATTTTATTTATCAAATATATTCTATACATCCTATGTATGTTATATATCTTATATATTCCCCAAAAGATGAGTGATAAACTGCTGTGCGGTTCTTCCTGACAGCCCTCCATGGTTCATTTCCCACCTGTCTGCCTCCAAAAACAGTTCTTCCTCCCGCATCGATATTCCATAGCGCTCCGCCAGTTCTGATACTATGTCGTGATATTCCTGCCTTGAAGGCTTGTAATAACCGATAGTTACACCGAATCGATTGGCAAGCGACAACTTCTCCTCCATGGTATCAGATCTGTGAATATCTGCATTCTGCTCCATATCATTCCTGTCTCTCCATGTCTCACGAATCAAGTGCCTTCTGTTTGATGTGGCATAAATAAGAATGTTATCCGGCTTAGTCTCTACACCACCTTCAATAACAGCTTTCAGGAACTTATAGTCTATTTCGTCTTCCTCAAATGAAAGATCATCCATATAAATAATAAACTTGTAATTTCTGTTCTTAATCTGAGCTATAAGTTGTGATAACAGCCTGAACTGATGCTTATAAATTTCTATCATTCTAAGACCGTCACCGTAAAACTGGTTTACAATCGCTTTAATGCTTGTGGATTTACCTGTTCCGCTGTCTCCGAATAAAAGGACATTGTTGGCTTTTTTGCCCAAGATGAACGCTTTGGTATTATCTATGAGTTTTTTCTTCTGAATCTCGTAACCCACAAGATCATCCAGCATGACTTTGTCCATATTGCTGATAGGATTAAACAAAACCTGCCCGGAGTCACTCTCTCTTATGCGGAAAGCCTTATTCAAGCCAAAAGCACCGACACCTATATCTTTATAAAAAGATGTAACGCGGTCAAAAAACTCTTTTTCATCAGCCGAATCTTCAAGTTCATCGCTGAGTCTTCTCACTTTCTCGCTTACATTCCCGTTATACATAAGTTCAGGCTTGTCGATAGCTTTATAATTTGTTATGCAACTGAAACAATCTATTCCCAGTTCTTCTTCAATTTCTGAAAAATCAAAGTCAAACAGCTCTTTGAAAGTGCGAAAATCATTAATTGCAAAGTGGTTGACACTTCCGTCCTTACTCCCAACTTTCTCGCAGGTAAGGCTAAATGGATTCTCGTCCATAACAAGAAGATAAGTCAGATAATTGTGCCATAAATTCTTGTCAAAAGCACACCTTGTCCCCAGTTCCAGAAGACGCTTTATCTGTTTGTAACACCTGGCTATCAGATTCTCCTTATTATAGCCCCCCATATGATAATCACGGTAAACCATTGACAGCTGCGTGAGTATTTCATCCTCCGGCAAATCACCATATATCAGAAGCTTCGCCACTATTCTTTCCATACAATCTCCATTATTAAATTGATATATGTTATATAATATATATCAATTATCTAAAAGCATCTTCTCCAGGTCATCCATGTCTAAGTTCTCGCGGTGCTCAAATCCCATAAATCCGCCCTTGCGTGGCTTTTTAGGTTCAGCTTTTTTCAGATAATACTTGTTTTTAATGCAATCTTTCATAAAAGCAATGGGAATTTCAATTGTTGTAGGATAATCCTGCATATATTCGTATGCAAGTTTTATGCTTTCGCAGTCATAGTCGGCTTCTTCTGCTATTTCACGAACTTCCTTTAGTTTAAAATCTGCATGCATGAGTTCATATAATTCATCAAGAATATCATCTTTAACTTCAGCACTGAGTTTTACCGGTTCCTGCTTTACTGCAGACTTCTTATTAACAAAAAATCTTACCCCAACTGTCTTTCTACCGCTTTTGATTGGCTCATATTCCACGATCAGTGATGTTTTCTTATTCAGCTCGTCTCTGACCTTGGACAGTACGTTTCTATTAAAAATCTTATATTCTTTGTACATCGTCTGCCCTGATTTCTCTGCCAGAAGCTCAATTCTGTCATAATCAGGATTTTGTTTCTCAAGCTCAGTCTTTATTTCTTTTGATCCCCCGGAATTAATAATTCCAAGATCTAATTTGAGTTCCGTAAGCATGAACTCAAATATATGCTCCCCGGAAATCTTTGTAATATATTCTTTGCGATCATATGCAGACATTAACATCTCATATAATCTAAGCGAATATACACTCTTTAAGCTGATCGTCTCTTCCAGGCTGAGAATGGTATAACCCTTTTGAAGGTTGACAATTTTATCGGTAAGGGAATTATTATACCTGAGTTTTAAAGTACCGTTTTTAAAAGAGGCGTCTGTTACAACCTGATGAACCTCAATCTTACCGTTCTCTTTATCTTTCATCATCAGTTTCCAGTCAAAAATAGTTGACGTCCCTTTGACCTGGCTGTCGCAGAGAGCCTCAATATGTTCATATAATGACCCGGAGTTGGAATTAAACATCTTTCTTAAATCGGATCCGTATATTGTCGCAACAGCATTATTGGTCTCGTCAATAACTATATGTTGCATACCGATGGCAAAGAGCTTCTGGCTCAGTGCCGTTCCTTTGCCCATGGCATTGATAAGCTCATTAGACTTCTGGTAAGTTTTATTTCTTACAATAAGCTGTTCCCTTTTTTCATCCTGCTGCATGAAGCCACCCCAAATTCCTTTTTTAATCACCTTTGACATTATTTAGAGAAAAAAGTGCTGAAACGCTCTTCCCTTTTTACTGCCCTTACGATTATTATATTCCTTTTTTTGTCACTTTCAATAGTAGAATCACTATATTTTGTGGCTTTATGGATGTTTTAATACCAAAAATAGTTAACTAATACAGTCAACTTTACATTTCCTTTTTTTGTCACCGTTTACATGGGATTTTAATACTTGATTACAAAATTGACTTTTTAGATTAATATAATACGGTCATTTTTGTCCCCTTTTTTGTCACCTTTCCCAAGCCCATCATAATTTGCATTTTTTTGTTTTGCCCGTTCCCTTTTTATTCACCTTTAAGCCCTTTCATTTCCCTTTTTGGTCACTTTTATTTTCACATCTTCCCTTTTTGTTCACCTTTAGTATAATTTATCGCTTATGCCGTTCCCTTTTTAGTCACCCACCGCCCAATATGAATCCCTTTATCTTCCCTTTTTAGTCACTTATCTCTTTCAGGACTATATTACAGATCTCAAATATATATATGGCAAAAATGATTCTTCTTATGCTTCTTTAATCATATATACTAATGCTATTCGGGTGCGCCCTTTTGCATCACTTTACATTCCCTTTTTGTACACCTTTCTTATCTTCTATTCAGGATATAATCCGTAAAAGCCGCTTGATACAAGGCTCTGATACGTGATCCACTTTTTATAACTTAAAATTCCATCCACTATATACGACTTCCCTTTTTAGTCACCCTTTATACCCTTTATGGTACTTGTATTTCCTCTTTCATGTCACTTTTACGGTATCCCGGGTGCGCCCTTTTTAGTCACTTTAAATACTTGTTTGATACACTTCTCGTACCTTTTTACTGCACTTTATATACCTGTTTTAGTCACTCTTAACTGCAACAAACCGCGAATTTATCGCATTTTCACGCCTATCTAATTAATAAAAGAATTGTCGTTTATATATAAAAATAAAACAACACAAAGTCACATAAAAATAACCATCTGCTCCTATCTTAGAACAGATGGCCAAATATTATATAAAATAATAGGCTATCAAGCTTTTAATGCTTTTAATGCTTTCAGTATGGTTTATATTGTAATCCCTGAAGTAAGTACTGCAGTAAAGTATGGTAGATCATTTTTCCATAGGTCAGATTTATGAATGGTTTTGGAGCTTCTGGTCTTTAATTGAACCCAAAAAGATCTTTTATTCAGTTCTAATACTCATATCAATAATAGTGATCGGATAAAGCAGCGAATAATCATATATTGATACTTTTACATATTTGAGCAGCTATGCTTATATATTCTTCGAATATCATTTGAACTCATACTTTTTAGAACTTTAAATTAATGCATCGTTGGAGATGCTATATAGATTTTAAAAATTAACAAATAATATGGAAATAGAATGTTAAATAATCACATAATTAGTACATATAAATAATAACATAAGATATTAAAATAAGACTTAATAAAATGCATAAAATCTGATGCTTGGGTGTGCATATCAATGTGAATAATTAAATAAATTAGGCATATGAGGGATGAGCGATATATTATAAAATTACAATAGATATAGTAAAGAAATAACAAACGGGATCATTTTAAAAGAATGGCGTAAAATGTAATGACTGAACAGATCAATTATTCATCTTAATTTGTTGCATTTTAAATCAAAAACTCTATAATAATAAAATTATATTTAATAAAGGCTTTAAAGGTTGATTAAAACACATAAATACCATGAGTTATTGTAATGCAATTTTACGGTTCCTGACAAATATTATGCAAGAAAAAATGCATTATTCTGTAATTATATCCGACAATAAATGGTGCATGTGATATAAACCCGCATTATTACTGGGATTATACATATATATTGATGCAAGATGAACATGCAATTGCTCGATTTTCTAAAAATAGTTTATATAAATTTTATAAAATTCATTATTCCATCATATATTCAAGTAGATTTATCGTACTAATACCCTCAAAAATCAATACAGAGAAAAACAATTAATAGCACTACAAAATTGATAATAATTAATGATTAAATTCCACACAATGATCCTGAAGCTGGGATCCTGGTTTTCTTGAGAGATTCTTATGCGTAAGTGTATAAAATGTATTGTGTGGCAAGGCTCAAAAAGCTGCCGGATCTTAATGCTAAGTTGGAAATTGACTACGCCAGGCCACCTGGGCAATTGAATAATATGTATTATATATCAATCATATTTAATATACAACAGATAAAATACAAATATATTATAAAATAAAAATATAATATACATGCTATAAACTACAAATAACACATCTGAAAAATATGATATATATTAGTACTATAATATAATTATATCATAATAAAAATATAATACAAATAAAATATCTAATATATTAAATGTAAAGTAAATACATGTAATATATAAAATATAGAAAACATAATTAGTATATAAAATATAATAAAAATATATAATATATAATTATACAAATGATGTATGTAATATATGGCATAATACATCTATAGGATATTCGGGATATATAACATATTTAATGCAAATACCATATAATTATATTGCTGATATATCTAATAGAAACTATAAAAGTCAAATAAATAGTATGACATATATAACATACATAACATACATATCATATATGCAGACATAATACACGAATAAAGTCTATGAAAAAAAATGACATATATGATATATATAATATGTATCGCCAATAAAAAGTATATAAGAATATAATGCTGGCCACTGAGCCTTTTATGTCAGCTTGATCAACAGTAATGCGGAAATGTTGGAATATAAACGAAAAATGTGGAATAGAGTAGTATATCAATATATAACATATATGATATACATAACTATACTTAGTGCTCCGATAACTCATTGAATTTAGTTTAAGTTGCCAGTGTAAGATTAAGGATAAATATATAGCAAATAGAAAATGTTTGGCTCCCGTCAATATTATGCTGACCACAAATAAAATACATAATATATACTGAAAATATGTTATATAACATCTATAATATTCGCAAATGCTCTTAGTAAATTTCAAGTATTGTACCTGTAAAAATAGTACATATAGATGCTAAATGATTTATATTTGATATATAACATATACAATCTGCGGTCATCCGGCTTGTATATTATAGAAATCTCAGAATAAAGAGAATCAATATAAATGTCTCATATATGTTATATAACATTCATAAAAGATATATTATATAAACTACATATTTCTTATTGAAATCAAATAAAAAATCTATTATAATACTTGAGGGAAATAATATATATAACACATATATGTTCCATAGG
This sequence comes from Butyrivibrio sp. FCS014, assembly GCF_000526935.1. GTDB lineage: Bacteria > Bacillota > Clostridia > Lachnospirales > Lachnospiraceae > Butyrivibrio. The sequence goes on from NZ_JAHA01000005.1 coordinate 20,260, forward strand.
AGGAGTTATGCGAATAGTAGCTTTTAGTAACCAGAAGGGTGGGGTTGCTAAGACCACATCCAGTTATGCAATGGCTGTTGGCCTTGCAAAAAGGGGGAATAAGGTTCTTGTAATTGATGCAGACCCACAGGAAAATTTATCAATGACAGCAGGAATAGATCTTAATGACATTGACCCTGATCCTGAAGATATAGATGCCTTGTCGCCGGAGGAACAGAAATATTTTGAAGAAAATGTACCGGCTAAACTATTCGAGGTAATGAAGGGAGAGAAGGATATAAATAAAGCCATTATCCCTATTGCGGAGAATCTTGATCTCATTGTCGGAGGGATTGATCTTGCTTCTGCAGATATGACCTTTAATGATCTTGGAAGAGAAAGACTTATTAAAACAGCATTTAAGAAATTAAAAAAGAAGTATGATTACTGCATTTTTGATTGCAGCCCTGCGTTGGGCGTAGTTTTAATGAACATTCTTACGGTTGCTGATGAGGTTGTTATTCCTTTGGAACCGGGGGCATATTCTTTACAGGGATTAAGTCGACTGTATAAGTTTATAGATCAGATTCATGAGTATACAAACGATAAACTTAAGGTTGACGGAATTTTGGTCACTAAAGTCAGAAACACAGCAAATTCCAAGATTTGGATCAATGATATTGAGGAAAAGGCGGAACTTCTTGGAACCAAGGTATATAAATCCAAGATTAGATTAAATGTTTCGGTAGAAGAAGCTCAGACGATGAAAATGGACATATTTGAATATTCATCTGGATCGGCAGCTGCGAGAGATTATGACGATTTTATAGATGAGTTCCTTGAGGAGGATGAGTGATGGGTAAAGCAGACAAATTGCAAATGGGCGCAAAAAAGACCGGAAGAGGATTGTTTGCAGATATGCAGTCGCTGAAAGGCAGAGAAGAAGCGGCAACAGCAGACAATAAAGTAACAAGCGATACCGTAAAAACAGAAAAAGCGACCAAATCAGTCAAGAAATCAGAGCCTGTTATTGAGGCTCCGGCAAAGAATGAAGATATTCTTAGTACAATTATGGAACCTGCGCCGGAATCTGTGCCTATTGAACCAAAGGCTGAAATAGAGAGCAAGCCTATTGAGTCACCATCGGAAATTATCGAGGAAGTTCAGACAGAAATTAATAAAATGGAAAATAAGCCCAAAAGAGAGGTAGATAAGTCCACCAGCAGATACGAAAAAGATAAATTCCTTTTGCTGGATATCAGAGGATACAGAGATTACGTAGAGCATATGTCCAAGGCGGCAAATATGTCCGCAACAAAGTATATCAGAGGCCTTATAGAGAAGGATATGGAAAAAAACAGGGATATATATGATGCCCATAAGAAACTGGAACAGATGTTGATGAACAGAACTGCCGGACAGCAGTAAGTATATCAAACTTGCGGTTACAGCAATAATATCAATAAAAAGCCCCCAGATCATAGATCTGAGGGCTTTAGTTATTTCATAAACAGAGATTATTTCTTCTTTCCGTTAACAGCGTCCTTGAGAGCCTTACCAGCTTTGAATTTAGGAACTGTAGCTGCAGGAATCTTAATAGCTGCACCAGTCTGAGGATTCTTACCTGTTCTAGCTGCTCTCTTAGCAGTCTCGAATGTTCCGAAGCCTACAAGCTGAACTTTGCCTTTTTTCTTAAGCTCTTTAGCAACAACATCTGTGAAAGCCTTAACAGCCTTCTCAGCGTCCTTCTTGGAGAGCTCAGTAGCCTTTGCGATAGCATCAACAAGTTCTGTCTTATTCATGGATTATACCTCCCTCAAATAGAGTTATTTAACTACTAAACAAGATTTTACACCTATTTATGCGCCATCACAAGATTTTAAAGACGAAAAACTGCATAAATTAAAAGTGTTTTTTAGTGCATAATTCTGAAAAAGCGCAGAAATATTGACTTTTTTCGAATTGTGATGCTGAGATTTACAGTACAGACACGGTTTGGCGGTATAGCTTTCTGAAAAAGTACGATGATAGCAGTAAAGAAGAGAGTTCAGCAATAGGGAATGCACACCAGACAAGATCAAGAGATCCTGTTTTCGATAAAAGCCAGGCAACGGGGATCAAAACTACAAGCTGCCTTCCCACAGATATGGCAAGTGAATAAATACTCTTCGAAAAGGCCTGGAATATAGAACCCATTGCTATACATAGGCCGGCCAAAGGGAACGAAAGGCTTATTATTCTAAGAGCCGGTATACCCATTAGAAGCATATTATCAGAAGCAGTAAAGAAGCTAAGTAGAACATCAGGAATAACCAGGAAAGTGACCATTCCTACAAGCATTATGGAGACAGCCAAAATAATGGCAAACTTTAAGGCTTCTATTATCCTGGCCTTTTTCCTTGCTCCATAGTTATATGCAAGGACAGGAATAAGACCGTTGTTCAGGCCAAATACAGGCATAAAGAAGAAACTCTGAAGCTTGAAATAAACGCCAAATACAGCTGTAGCTGTAGATGAAAAACTTTCCAGTATCCGGTTCATCATATATGTCATGGCTGATCCTATGGACATCATGAGAATAGAAGGAACGCCTACAAAATATATTTCCTTTATGACCTGGAGACTTGGATGGAATATAGACTTCAGGGACAGCTTTATATCTTTATTATAATGAAGATTACAGTACAGACCGATAAGAGAGCCAACCAGCTGCCCAAGAATTGTTGCATAAGCGGCACCGGCAACTCCCATTTCGGGGAAGGGACCAAGTCCGAAAATAAAGACAGGGTCAAAAATAATATTTGTAATAGCTCCAGAAGCTTGTGAGATCATGCTGAATACAGTCCTTCCGGTAGACTGAAGAAGTCTCTCGAAAGTGACTTGGAAGAATAGAAACACTGAGCAGGTACATATTATACTAAGGTAAGTGTTGCCGTATTCATGGATTATGGGGTTATGTGTTTGGGATGCTATAAAACTGCCAGTAAAAAATATACCTATAAAAAGAAATACAGCGTAATTAAATACAGTAAGCAGCAAAGATGCGTTAGCGGCACTGTCGGATATATCAAATTTCTTTTCCCCAAGAGATCTGGATAAAAGGGCATTAACTCCGACACCGGTACCTGCTGCGAGGGCAATCATAAGATTCTGCATCGGGAAAGCAAGGGTTACGGCAGTGAGAGCTTCTTCGTCTATCTGAGAAACAAAGATGCTGTCCACAACATTGTATAGAGCCTGAACCATCATTGAGATCATCATGGGCAATGACATCGTCACTATCAGCTTTTTTATGGGCATAACGCCCATCTTGTTCTCTTTTGTCATAGTATTTCCTTAATATATTTAATGTTTAAAACGTTGATATTACAGGTTAGAAGTATATCATTTAGAAATAAATGTTTCAATTTAGAAAGGGCGGATTGCAATTATATTTTAAAACATTAAAATTTGTGCAATATTTTGTGAAAAAAGGATTGCATAATTTTTTTCAATATGATAACTTATTCTCGCTCGAGGAGAGCAGTCTGGACGGTTCCGTTAAAAAAATACGCATCAGTCGTATAAAAACTTGATCGCATCACCACTGTATGAGAAGTGGTGGTGCGATTTGTCTTTTCTGCGAAAAATATAATAAAATATAATAGGTATTGATTTTATTTCTATTTAAATGCAAAATGGATAAAGCGCTTTTTAGAAATAAACGGAGTTTTTATGAGTATATACAGATTAAAACCCACCTGTAAGGATTATTTATGGGGTGGGCATAAACTAATAGATGAATATGGAGTGGATTATTCCGGAGATATATGTGCGGAAGCATGGATACTATCAGGCCATAAGGATGGAAAATCTTTTGTCTGTACGGACAAAGGAGATATTTCTCTTACAGACTTCATAAATGATCAGGGAAAAGAAATTCTTGGCGAAAGCTGCAGGCAGTTTAAAGAATTTCCGCTTATTATAAAGCTTATTGATGCCAAGAAAAGTCTTTCTATACAGGTTCATCCGGATGATGCGTATGCACAGCTCCACGAGGGGCAGCTTGGTAAGACTGAAATGTGGTATGTGCTTCAGGCGGAAGAAGGAGCTTTTCTCTATCAGGGATTCAGTCATGGCATAGGAAAGGCTGAGTTTGAGCAGAGAATCAAGGACAACACTTTAGAAGAAGTACTGAATAAGGTATATGTGAAATCCGGGGACGTCGTTTTTATAGAACCGGGGACTCTTCATTCCATTGGAGCGGGAATCCTTTTGCTGGAGGTACAGCAGAGTTCCAATGTGACATATAGGATATATGATTACGGAAGGCTTAATGCTGATGGAAAACCCAGAGACCTTCATATTAAGCAGGCGCTTGAAGTTACTAAGCTGGAAAAGCCCAATATGGAAATACCTTCAAAAGACGGTTCTGCAGTAACATGTGATTATTTTGATGTGAAGCCTGTTAAAGTGACAGATGAGGCTGGCTACACCGGTTTTTCAGGGAAAAGAAGCTTTGAATGTCTTATGGTCATCGAAGGTGAAGGAACAGTGGTTTCCGGTGATGATTCTTTTGCCGTGAAGAAGGGAGACTCACTGTTTATTCCGGCTAATGAGGGAAGCTATACCTGCAATGGGAATTTTGAGGCAATAATAACGTCAATTCCGTGAAAACACTAGCGTATTGTTTATCGGGCATGATAAGATAATAGAAGCAGAAAAATGTTTAATACAGGAGATAATTATGCAAAGGAAAGTACTTATCGCTGATGACACTGCTTTAATGAGAGAACTGATCAGAGGCGCGCTGCCTGCTGAGGAATATACCATTGTGGGTGAGGCCAAGTCAGGCGTTGATGCTGTTGAGATGTATAAGTCAACAAACCCTGACGTAATGATTCTGGATATCAATATGCCCAAGATGAACGGAATCGACGCGCTCAACGAGATCATGAAGATTGATCCTAAAGCCAAGGTTATAATGTGCTCAGATCAAAAGTATGATTCCATGATAATGATGGCATTAAAAAAGGGTGCAAAAGACTTTGTCATTAAGCCTTTTACATCTTATGACATTCTTCTGGCTGTAAAGAAGCTTTTTAATGATCAGGACTAAGAGGTGAAAGAGAGAATAATAATATGCTTAAGCAGATTTCCATATATGCAGAGAATAAAAAGGGATGTTTCCAGGATATCACTGGACTTCTTAACAGTAACGGGATCAACATCCTTGGATCGGTAACTAACGATTCGGCAGAGTACGGTATTATTCGAATGGTGGTTTCGGATCCGGACAAATGTCTTGAGGTGCTTAACTCAAGCGGTTATCTTTGCAAGGCTACACCGGTTCTTGCGGTAGAGTGCCCGGATGAAGTCGGTGCTTTGGATAAAATTTTAAAGACTTTATATGCAGGCAATATCAATGTGAATTATATTTATCTGTCATTTAACAGAGATTCAGGCCTTCCTATCATGGTTATGCACACCGATGATGTGGCACAGGTTGAGAATATTCTTACAAATCACGGATACAACTGTATGTGATGAGACAGCTAATACTTTGTTATATAACATAAATATTATATATGTGGCATTATAAAAAGGAGGAGGCCCTTGGGCCAATGTCATTAAGTTAAGGTGACACTATAAAGATCTCTACATCAGAAATGATGTAGGGGTCTTTTTTTCTGAAAAAATGTTGACATAAAAGCTAAAAAGTGCGGCCGCTTTCGCTACTGATTTTATTTAGAGGTAGCGAAAGCGGCCCTTGAAATTGTAAGCATAATTCTCGATTTCAAGGAGGTGCACATGAAACCCAAACAACTAAAAAATCTTTTGATGTCAAATATTCGTAGAGTAGTGAAAAACTCTAAATTGTATTGCGTCAATCCAGAAAAGGATTTTTCACGCAAAAGGAAACTTACTATGGAGAAATTGATCACAGGCATAATCGGAATGCAAAGTGGAAGCCTTACTAATGAATTGATAGATTTTTTTAATGCATCGTCTGATGTTCCTACTGCTTCAGCGTTTTCGCAACAACGTTGTAAGATCAGTCCTAATGCTTTTCTGAAAGTATTCCGCGAGTTTTCTCATGAAATAACCAGTACATTTAAAGAAGAGATTCATTTATTAGCGGTTGATGGTTCCAGAATTCAAATAGCTACCGCCCCAGAAGATACCGACTCATTTTATCTTGGCTCAAATGGCCAAAAACCATACAACTTACTACATTTGAATGCGCTGTATGATCTTAAGCATTGTATCTATAGTGATGCTATTATCCAAAAAGATAGAATAGCCAACGAACATAAAGCTTTTGCAGAAATGATAGATAGATCAAATATACCAAAAGCCATTGTAATTGCTGATAGAGGCTATGAATCTTATAACAACATGGCTCACGTTCAAGAAAAAGGATGGTATTTTCTTATTCGTATAAAAGATGGAAAAACGGGAATGAAAGAGGGTTATGACCTTCCAAAGAAACCAGAATACGATGTACCTATATCCGTGAATTTGATACGCCGACAAAACAAAGAAACCAAAGAGTTATACAAGGACAGGAATCATTATAAATTTATAGCAGCCACTTCGACATTTGATTATCTTCCATCAAAATCAAGAAAAGCAGATCCAACACTTAGTTATAATCTTAGATTCCGGATTGTTCGATTTAAGATCTCAGAAAATGGCTATGAAACGGTACTCACTAATCTTGAACCAGATACATATCCGCCAGAAAAGCTAAAAGAATTATATGCAGTTCGCTGGGGAATAGAAACATCTTTCAGAGACCTGAAATATACAACAGGAATGCTGGATTTTCATTCAAAAAAGGTGATGTGCATCCAACAAGAAATCTACGCACATCTTATTATGTATAACTTTGCTGAAATGATTACCTCGCACGTAGTCATTGATAAAAAGCAAAGGAAACATACATATAAAGCGAATTTTTCGGTTGCAGTGCATATGTGTAGATTGTTCTATCGAGGAAAGGCATCATCACCTGATTTGGAAACCATTATATCAAAAAATCTAGTTCCTATAAGGCCAGATAGACATCGGGAAAGAAAACTAACTGGCAAGATATATCATAGTTTCCTATACAGAGTAGCATAAAAACAATAAGCTGCATAATTTTATTTTGGCGGAGAAAATCCGTCTATTTGCTATGCCCTAAAAAGAAGAAACTGAGGATGAAGAGTAAAATACTTCATCCTCAGTCTGTTGCCATTTTTGTATTGTCATACTAACTTAATGACATTGGGCCCTTGGGCTTCCTCCTTTTTGCTGATGTCATAAAAATCACGGTGTTTCCCAGGTCTGAACCTTTGCGGCATGGATTACAAATCTTCTTCCACTGCCTGACCTTCCGCTGCAGGTAGAAAGCGTCAGGATTGATGGCCTTTCGGAAAAGCTCATGTCCTTAGGAATCTGGAATATGGTGTTTCTCTTGATATAACCAAGGAAATCGTCATACTCTTCATCGGTTGTAACCACGGAATAGGCATCGCTGCCGACTGTGGTCACGTAGTATGCAAATATTTCATACTTGTATACGGCTTTTTCAGTGTATACGTAGATAAATGGATCAGATTTTATTGCATCACGATCTTCGGTCTGGCTAAGCTGTTTGAATTTGCCGAACATGGAGCCGTTTCTCATGTTATGACCAAAGATTATATCATGCATACCGTTGAAATCGGGGCTGCTTAGGATATCAATAAACAGGCATCCTGCATTGTTTCGGGTGCCGTCAAAAGTCTTTTTGATATATTCGTCTATTTCATTCTCCTGAACCACAGGATAGCTTATATCAAAATATGGGAAATATAGCCAGCTGACAAAATCCGGGTTGATTGCCTCAAGCATGCTATAGCTGACACCAAGGTCCGGAAAGGTTTCTCCGCCATCTGCAGGTCCTGCCTGCTGACCTGTGGAGACGCCGGTATTATTATTTAACAGTTGTTCATATTCAGTGTCGGCAATCGCATACTCCTTGTTGTCATTATAAAGGCTGATGGCCTCGTAAATAATAACAATAAGGCATATAAGAATGGCAACAATTCGCAAGATCTTGAATTTCATGCGCAATCCTTTCGTTAATATGTTGTATTCAATTAATTCTATATCTCATATGGTAATAATTCAAGTATGGTTAAAGGGCAAAAAAATACTGCACCTTTGCAGGTGCAGCTTTTTATAAGATACTTTCCATTGCGGAGTTCATGGCAAAGCTGACTCTGTCGTTCATATCGTCGGTCAATTGAACATTGAGCATCTCTATAACTCTGTTATCAATGGAGTAGCCCAGGCGGCTTGCATGCATCCTGAAATCATCCTGATGAGCCATTTCATAGCTTTGCCGCATGCTGCTGTTAACAGCTTTTGTGGCTATCATTGAATCATAGGCTTCTTCAAAGGCTTCTCCAAACTTTCGTTTAAGCTCGTCATCGATCACGGGAGAGCTTGAAATGGCATTTTCTACAGGCTCTTTATTGAGGTATGTACTTGTGATTCTGTTGGCTGAAGCTAAAAAGTTGAAATCCATACAAATGTCCCTTCCAATTTTTACAAATTATATATCGGAGCCGGTTTTGATTTCTTAAGGGCAATATTATTGACAGCAATATTTGCAAAGTTGGCAACAATTTATTCTATTCATATTTCAAGATTTCAGGCCTATAGTACAGGTAAATACTTAGTAAATCACTAATCGAATATAAAGGAGAAAGACTATGGAAATGACACTTCGCTGGTACGGGAGCAAGTATGATACTGTAAAGCTTTGGCAGATCAGACAGATTCCCGGCGTAAAAGGTGTAATCACCACTCTCTACAATAAACAGCCCGGAGAACTGTGGGAGCAGGATGAGATCAGTGCTCTGAAGAAAGAGGTTGCGGCTGACGGGCTTCATATTGCGGGAATAGAATCAGTTAATGTTTCAGACGCCATAAAGGCAGCTACGGCAGACAGAGATCTGCATATCGAGAACTATATCAAAACACTTGAAAACCTCGGAAAAGAGGACATTCACCTTGTGTGCTATAACTTCATGCCTGTATTTGACTGGACAAGAACAGAACTTGCAAGAAAAAGAGAAGATGGTTCAACGGTTCTTGCCTACAAGCAGGAAGCTGTAGATGCCATAGTCCCGGAGAAAATGTTTGAGACCCTTGCGGGAGATACAAACGGCGCAGTGATGCCGGGCTGGGAACCTGAAAGAATGGCACATGTAAAAGAACTGTTCGAGTTATATAAAGGCATTGATGAGAATAAGCTTTTTGAAAACCTGGTATATTTCCTTGAAGCGATCATGCCTGTTTGCAATAAGTATGATATTAAGATGGCAATTCATCCCGATGATCCTGCATGGTCAGTGTTCGGGCTGCCCAGGATAATCAACAGTGAGAAGAATATCCTAAAGCTCATGAAGGCTGTTGATGATGTTCACAACGGAGTTACCTTCTGCTCAGGGTCATATGGTACAAGCCTGGAAAATGATCTGCCACATATGATAAGAGCCCTTGAAGGAAGGATACATTTTGCACATGTTCGTAATCTGAAGTTTATTTCTCCCACGAACTTTGAGGAAGCGGCGCACCTTTCTTCTGACGGAACCTTTGATATGTATGAGATCGTAAGGGCACTTTATGAGACCGGTTTTGATGGTCCCATCCGTCCGGATCACGGAAGAATGATCTGGGGAGAAGTGGCAATGCCCGGGTACGGACTCTACGACAGGGCATTGGGGGCTACTTATATAAACGGTCTGTGGGAGGCAATAGAGAAGGCTGCCACAGCCAGAAGGTGAGGTAACATGCGTTATGAAAATAAATGAAGAAAATATGGCCAATACCAAGTGGCAGGATAAAGGTTATTTTGTTCCATCATTTGATAGAAAAGCTATGGTGGAGAAGACAATGGAACAGCCCAAGTGGATTCACTTTGGAGCTGGTAATATTTTTCGGGCTTTTCAGGCCAACCTCGCACAGAGGATGCTGGAGAACGGATGGGACGATACCGGAATAACCGTTGTAGAAGGCTATGACTACGAGATCATAGAAAAGATGTATCGGCCACACGACAATCTTTCTTTGCTGGTAACTTTAAAGGCCGATGGAAGCGTGGATAAATCAATAATTGCAAGTATTGCGGAATCGTGCATTCTTGATTCTTCAGATCCGAAGGAGTTTGACAGGCTAAAGGAGATTTTTAGTGCTGACTCCCTTCAGATGGCCACATTTACCATAACTGAGAAGGGCTACAGCCTTACCAATGCAGCCGGAGAAACAGTTTCTGCTGTTGCGAAGGATTTTGCAGAGGGGCCGATGCAGCCTGAAAGCTATATCGGAAAAGTGTCAGCTCTTTTGTATGAAAGATTTTTAGCCGGCGAAAAGAAGATAGCCATGGTCAGCACAGATAATTGTTCTCATAATGGCGATAAACTGTTTGATGCAGTACATGCTTTTGCCAAGGCCTGGGTAGATAACGGGAAGGCTGAAAAGGCCTTTCTTGACTACATTGAGGATGAAAACAAGGTGAGTTTCCCCTGGTCAATGATTGACAAAATAACTCCAAGGCCGGACGATTCAGTCAATGAGATTCTTAAAAAGGACGGAGTAGAGGATCTGGATCCGGTGGTAACCTCACTGAAAACCTGGGTTGCACCATTTGTGAACGCTGAGGAAAGTGAGTATTTGGTAATTGAGGATAAGTTCCCCAACGGAAGACCGCTGTTGGAGAAGGTGGGAGTGATATTTACCGATAAGGAAACGGTGGACCGGGTTGAGAGAATGAAGGTTTGCACCTGTCTTAACCCTCTTCACACTGCGCTTGCGGTATATGGCTGTGTTTTGGGGTACAAAAAGATCTCGGATGAGATGAAGGATCCTGCTCTTCTTAGTCTTGTAAAAAACATAGGTTACAAGGAGGGACTTCCGGTAGTTACCGACCCGGGTGTCATAAAGCCGCAGGAGTTCATCGATACTGTAGTTAATGTACGTATCCCCAATGTGTTCATGCCTGACACACCTCAGCGTATAGCGACAGATACGTCACAGAAGCTTGCAATACGATTTGGCGAGACGGTTAAGGCATATTCTGCCTCTAATTGTCTTTCTGTGTCAGATTTAAAGTTTATCCCATTGGTATATGCGGGATGGCTCCGTTACCTTATGGGGATCAACGATGCGGGAGATGCTTTTGAGCCCAGCCCGGATCCGCTGCTTGAGAAAGCTCAGAGTTATGTAAAGGATATCTGTCTTGGGGAAACCAATGAAGATACTTTGAGAGCTGCTGTTTTGCCCCTTCTTAAAGATTCGGCCATATTCGGGCTGGATTTGGAGACAGCGGGGCTTTCTGATCTTGTGATAAGCTATTTTGCGCAGCTCAACGCAGGAAAAGGCGCAGTCAGAGCTACATTGGACAGGTATTGCAAATAACCCGGAAATTCGGGTATCATGGTCATAGAAACGTCCACTAATTAAAAGGTAGACCACTATGACCAATATCGACAAGAAAATAAAGAAGAATCTGTCCGCCGAGAGGCGAAAACGGGCTGAAAACAGCTCTTTTGACAAATGCTTTTTCAGTCTGAAGAACGTAGATGACAACTCCTACGATATGGTTGAGAAGCTTAATCGTCTCTTTGGACCCATTGGGGCAGAATTCAAGATAGAACACAGGGAGCTTTCCGATGAAATATCATCGGACTCCCTTGTTGTGTTTTTCAGGCCTGAACAGGTGAAGTACAAGACTAAGCGGGCTGCCGGGAGAAAGCGTAGCTATATCTCCTATGAGGAAGACGGAATAACCTACAGGGCAACTGTAAATCGTATCCGGCAATTGATTTCACGATATGGTGCGATAAGAGCGGCAGAAATGATAGGGATGAACAAGTCCGGAATGTACAAAAGACTCAAAAAGGCCATGGATTCCGGTATACGGCTTCAAGCCGGTGACAGGGATGCTCTCGGTGAAGACGATATTCTGTTTTAGCAAAAGGAGGATAAACTATGGGAATCGAGATAGAGAGGAAATTCACGGTAAGCACTGCGCCTGAGAACCTGCAGGAGTATCCGGTACATGAGATAGAGCAGGGATATCTTAATGTCAGTCCTGCAATAAGGGTAAGGCGTCAGGACGATAAGTATATTATGACCTACAAAGGGGAAAAGTCCCGGGTAGAGGGCGAGATTGGACAGGTAGAGTATAATATGCCTCTTGACGCACAGTCTTACGAGCACATGGCAGCAAAGGCAGACGGTATTGTTATCAGGAAAAAGAGATATCTTGTCCCGCTCAACAGCGATGCTTACACTTCTGAATATCTGAGCCGCCGCCCGGAGATAGCGGAAATGCTTGCGGAGGGGAAGATAAAGATAGAACTTGACGTGTTCTCAAGCCCCGCTGATATAGGAATGCTGGCGGAGGTGGAGTTTCCTGATGAGGACAGTGCCAGAAATTATAAGAAAGCAGATTGGTTTGACGAGGATGTTACAGGTAATATCCGGTACAGCAATGCACAGATGAGCCGCGGTCAGTAACGGAAAGGAGGCAGATATGCCGATTTTAGGAGCGTTCATGGTACCACATCCCCCTATTATCCTTCCGGAAGTAGGACATGGGGAAGAAGAAAATATAAAGGCCACAACACAGGCTTATATGCAGGTGGCGCAGGAAATAGCGGAGCTTAAGCCTGACACAATCATTATTTCCAGTCCCCACAGCATTATGTATTCGGACTATTTCCATATTTCGCCCGGGAAAAGAGCTACAGGCAATATGGGACGTTTTAATGCATCCGAGGTGAGCTTTGATGAAGAGTATGATACGGAGCTCGTTGATGAAATATGCCGGATCTGCGATGGATACGGCAATGGAGATGGAGAAGCCGCAAATATCCAGGAATTTCCTGCGGGAACTCTCGGAGAAAGAGACAGCTCCCTTGACCATGGGACCATGATTCCGCTGTATTTTATCCGACAGTTTTATGGCACCTTTAAAATCGTCAGGATCGGCCTTTCCGGCCTCTCTTTGCCCATGCACTATGAAATGGGTCAGATAATACAAAAAGCCGTGATTTCGACCAATAAACGCGCTGTATACGTGGCCAGCGGAGATCTGTCCCATAAGATGAAAAAGGAAGGCCCCTACGGTTATGCCAAGGAGGGCCCGGAGTATGACGAAAGGATAATGGAAGTCTGCGGAAGCGGAGATTTTGAAAAGCTTTTAGACTTTGATGATGTTTTCTGTGAAAAAGCAGCTGAGTGCGGTCACAGGTCTTTTGTCATGATGGCGGGAGCTCTTGACGGACTTGATGTAAAGGCTCAGAAGCTGTCCCATGAGGCAACTTTCGGGGTTGGTTATGGAATATGCCGCTTTGAAGTGGGAGGGACAAATGATAACAGGCGTTTTTTAAAGAGCTGGAGAGCCGCTAAAACAGCGCTTCTTAAACAAAAACAGGCTGATGAGGACCCATATGTTCGCCTGGCCAGATTCTCTTTGGAAAGTTATATAACCATGGGTAAGAGGATCACCCGGAAGGATCTTGAGGATGACAGATGGAAGGATCTTCCGGAGGAGATTTTTAAGCAGAAAGCAGGAGCTTTTGTTTCCATACATAAGGACGGAGCACTAAGGGGATGTATCGGAACGATACTGCCCACCTGCAGGTGTGTGGCGGATGAGATCATGCAGAATGCCATCAGCGCCGGCACCAATGACCCAAGATTTCCGATGATAGGCGAAAATGAGCTTGATAGTCTTGAGATGAGCGTGGATGTGCTTGATGAGCCGGAGCCCATAGACGGGCCCGATCAGCTTGATGTAAAGCGATATGGAGTTATCGTCACCTGCGGCCGCAAGAGAGGGCTTCTTTTGCCTAATCTTGACGGAGTGGATACTATTCCGGAGCAGATTGAGATAGCATGCCGTAAGGCCGGAATACGAGACGATGAAGAGTACAGTTTAGAGAGATTTGAAGTGATCCGGCATAACTGAGGGTCAGAAAGTGCGGTATTATGCCTAAATGCGATGTGTGTCACAATGAATGCAATCTTGAGGAAGGGGTTGTTGGTCTCTGCCGTGCAAGAAAGTATGAGAATGGCGGCTTTAAATGTGTCAATTATGGACTTGTTACTTCAATCGCCCTTGATCCTATAGAGAAAAAGCCTTTAAACAGGTTTTTCCCTGGATCAAATATAATTTCGGTGGGAAGTTTTGGCTGTAATCTGCGATGCCCCTTTTGTCAGAACCATGAGATTTCCTATGGATTCGGGCAGGAATACAATATGGGCTATCGCTACATATCTGCTGAGGAACTGGCTGATATCGCTAAGGAGTACAGTGATCGAGGCAATATCGGAGTAGCTTTTACCTATAACGAGCCGCTTATTGGTTATGAATATGTGATAGATGCCTCCAAAGAAGTTCATAAAGCAGGCATGAAGACCGTACTTGTGTCGAACGGATGCGTATCTGAGAGAGTAAGGGACCTTGTGCTGCCCCATATCGATGCTATGAATATTGATCTGAAGGGCTTTACTGATGCGTACTATAGTGATGTACTAAGAGGCAATCGCAGGCTGGTGATGAGTTTTATTGAAGCCGCAGCTGCAATATGTCACGTGGAGGTGACAACTTTGGTGGTTCCGGGGTTTAATGACAGCGAGCGGGAAATGGAGCAGATAGCCTCCTGGCTTGCGGGGCTTAACAGAGGCAGGGGAAAAGAAAATGTGGCTCTTCACATAAGCAGATATTTCCCCAGGTTTAAGATGGATGTTCCCGCAACTGATGTCAGATTGGTTTACAGACTGGCGGATGTAGCCAGAAAGCATTTAGACTACGTTTATGAGGGGAATTGCTGATCGGTAGTGTCTGAATATGAAAGGTTTGATTATGAGCGGTGATAGCAGGATTTATGCGGCAATTGATCTGAAATCCTTCTATGCTTCCTGTGAATGCGTTGACAGGGGGCTTGATCCGCTTGCCACAAACCTTGTGGTGGCCGATCCTACAAGGACCAATAAGACCATATGCCTTGCGGTGTCACCTTCCCTTAAAGCCTATGGAATTCCCGGAAGACCGAGACTATTCGAGGTAGAGCAGGCAGTGGATAAGATAAATGCCGCCGGGAAAACAAAGCTGGAGTATATTGTCGCTCCGCCAAGAATGGCCAGATACATGGAGGTAAGTGCAAAAATATACAGTATTTATCTTAAGTATGTAGCGCCGGAGGATATCTTTGCCTACAGTATCGATGAGGTTTTCATTGATCTTACCGCATATCTTAAGACCTACAACAAGTCTGCCCACGAACTTACCATGGAGATGGTCAGGGATGTACTCGGGGTGACGGGGATTACGGCTACTGCCGGTATCGGGAGCAATCTTTTTCTTGCAAAAGTTGCCATGGATGTGGTCGCCAAGCACGCTGATCCTGACAAAGACGGGGTTCGTATAGCCGAACTTGATGAGATGTCCTACAGAAGGCTTTTATGGTGTCATACACCTATCACCGATATATGGCGTGTCGGGGGCGGAATTGCCAGACGGTTGGCCAAGCACGGCATCTTCACCATGGGCGATATTGCCAGG
The DNA here is from genome assembly GCF_000526935.1 of Butyrivibrio sp. FCS014. Taxonomy (GTDB): domain Bacteria; phylum Bacillota; class Clostridia; order Lachnospirales; family Lachnospiraceae; genus Butyrivibrio. The sequence continues at coordinate 35,828 of NZ_JAHA01000005.1, forward strand.
GCATCGGTAAGTGATGACAAGTATATCGGTGAGCCGATGCTATACAAGGAATTCGGGGTGAATGCCGAGCTTCTTATAGACCATGCCTGGGGATATGAGCCATGCACTTTGGCGGATGTTAAGGCATATGAACCGGAGAATACCAGTATCAGCAGCGGCCAGGTGCTGATGCGCCCCTATGAGTACGATGAGGCCAGGATCATTGTACAGGAGATGACAGATCTTCTTGTGCTTGATCTTGTGGACAAGGGACTGGTGTGTAATGCGGTCGTACTTACAATAAGTTATGACAATGAGAATCTTACTGATCCCGAAAAGCTGGCAAACTTTGAGGGGAATATATCTGTGGATTACTATGGACGCCTGGCTCCTGAGCATGCTCACGGAACAGCGGCTCTTGGAGAGTATACAAGCTCCACAAGGAAGATAATCAGTGCTATGATGGAACTCTATGACCGGATTGTGGATCCTAAGCTTCTGGTGCGCCGGGTTAACGTTGTGGCGGTGAATACCATGAAGGAGGATCAGGCCCCGGGAAGGCCCGGAGGAAGCATGGAGTTTGAGCAGTTGGATCTTTTTACAGACTATTCTGCTCTTGAGGCCAGGCGGGAAGAGGACCGCATTGAGGAGGAGAAGGAAAAGCAGCTCCAACATGCGGTGCTTGATATAAAGAAGAAATTTGGGAAAAACGCCATTCTTAAAGGGATGAATCTTCAGAAGGGCGCCATGACCATAGAGCGTAATAACCAGGTGGGAGGACACAAGGCATGAGGCAGTGGACCAGAACTCTTGATGATTACAAGGATATAATTGATATACCTCGTCACGATCCTATTGGAAGGGCAAGAATGCCAATGGAGAAGCGGGCGGCGCAGTTTTCTCCCTTTGCAGCTCTTACAGGATATGAGGATGCCATAAGTGATGCCGTAAAGCGAACGGAAGAAGAGGTAGAAGAAAGAAATAAAGGCTGGAAGATAGAAGATGATTAGAGCTGTACTTTGGGATATTGATAATACTTTGCTTGATTTTGATGTGGCTGAGCATGCCGCATTGAATAAGGATTTTGAAGAATTTGGCTTGGGAGAACTGACAGAGGAGATGCTCTCTGAGTATATGGCGCTTAATAAAAGGCGCTGGCAGGCTCTTGAGAGGGGAGAAATGGAAAAACAGGAGGTACTGGAGGGAAGATTTAGAGAGTTTTTTGGTATGTACGGGCTTCCCACGGATATTGCAGCGGCTTTTAATGCCAGATATCAGATACTCCTGGGAGAAACCATCTGTTTCAGAGACAATTCCTATGAACTTATAGAAAGCTATCGCGGCAAGGTGCTTCAGGCGATTGCTTCAAACGGCACATTGACGGCTCAGACCGGTAAGCTTAAAAACTCAGGATTTGACAAGCTTTTTGACCTGTTTTTCATATCGGAGCAGATTGGATATGAAAAGCCTGCCAAGGAGTTTTTTGACCTGTGCTTTAAAGATATGAACAGCTGGCTCAAAGAGAATGAGGCTAAATTATCCTATTCCGGCGGTCAGTACCTTGGCGACCTGAAAAAAGATGAGGTTATCATCATCGGCGATTCCCTTACCAGTGATATTATGGGGGGCAATAACGCGGGTATTCGTTGCTGCTGGTATAATCCCAAACACCTTCCGGGGCGTGAAGATGTAACCTTTGACTATGAGATCACCGATCTGCAGGAAGTTCCCGGAATTCTTGGTTTCTGAAAAGGCAGATAAAAGGCATGGAAAGACGCATCAAGAAAGACTCTTTTATGAGGACCATAACCATCGGCGTGGTAAGCTATCTTATCCTTATGATAGTTATTCTTTCTGCGGTTTGGCGAAACACCTCTGCCACGCTGGAAGATGGTGCCGGGGCAGCTCTTATTCAGGCCCGGGATATCAGCCTTTATCAGATGGATGACGTTCTAAAGGCCAATGAACAGGCTCTTGCATCGGTTCTTCAGAATAATGACAATATCAAGGTCTTTGAATATGGAACAGAGAATCAGCGGGCGATTGCAGCTCAGAATATGATCCAGATCCTGCAGCGATCCGCCCTTACCAGCAGTGATGTTGAGACGCTTGTTTTCTATGACCTTGTTGGTGATACCTACATAGCCAAAACCGGAGATAACGCCACTTACGAGGAGACGGTACTGATTGAAAAGGCAGTGAGAAAGTTAAAGGATGAGAATCCCGGAAACATGCCTTCAGAGTGGTTTTACAGCAAAATCGGGGAAAAGAACTATGCAGTCAGGATGTATAAGAATAAAAAGAGGATGCTTGGGGCGCTGGTAGAGGTATCAAATCTCTTTGACATCTCTTCTGCAAGTGACACCATCACCTATACTCTCACCGATGAGGCAGGGGCTATTATTACGCAGTTTGGCGGCACCGATGCCCCTCAGCAGGGTGATATATCTGAGAGGTTTATCGGAAACGGAGGATGGTCTGAGGGAAAAGACTTCTATATAACCGGAGCAAAGTCCACCAGAGGCGCGCTACGGATATATGTCAGCATGCCAAGAAGCCGGGTTTTCGGAAGTTTCCAGACACTTCAGGTGGTTCTTATAGGTCTGGTGGCTGCGGCGATACTGTTGCTTTTGTTGATGGCTCTTTATACCAGAAGGACAGTATATTCACCGCTGGCGGAACTTCTTGCTTCCATGAGGAAGATTGAGAACGGCGATCAGAGCGTAAGGCTGCCGGATGAGGCGGATACTGTGGAGTTTCAGCAGATAAATACCAGTTTTAATCGCATGATGGATACCATCGTAAATTTAAGGATGAGGTCCTATGAGGAGAGAATAGCTTTTGATGAGGCGACACTTAAATATGTTCAGCTCCAGATAAAGCCACATTTTTTCCTGAATGCCCTTACCACCATTCACAGTATGTCTTTCCAGAACAGAAATGAGGAGATACGGGAGTATATCGAGAGACTCTCCAGGAATATCCGTTATCTGTTTAAGTCGGGGCTTCATGCTGTGCCGCTCTCTGAAGAGATGGAACATGCCAGAGACTATATATCTATGCAGGAAATCCTGTATCCGGGATGTGTTTTCGATTTTATCGATATTGAACCCGGAATCGAGGATTATCCTATCCCGCAGCTTCTTGTTCACACTATTCTGGAAAACATCTATAAGCATGCCGTTTCCGTGGACAGGCTTACTTCAATTCTTATTTCTGCCAAAATGCAGGAAAAGGATGGAGAGGAAATGTGCCATCTTATAGTTGAAGACGACGGAGAGGGCTATCCGGAAGAGTTCCTCAAGGAAGTGGCTGCAGGAGATGTCAAGGTCAAGGATGACGGCCACGGAGTGGGACTTTGGAACATGAAAAAGACCCTTAACCTTATGTACAGAAGAGATGATTTGATGGAATTTTCCAACAAGGAGCCCCACGGAACAAGAGTTGATGTGTGGCTTCCAAGGAGAGTAAAGAGGCAGAGCAGCTTATGGACTCAATCGTGATCGATGATGATCTTTCCACGGTGGAGGTAATAGTATCAAACACCGACTGGGACAAATTTCATATTGATAAGGTGTATAAAGCCTACAACATAGCTGCAGCCAAGAAGATATTCCTGGAGCATGACATCAGTGTGGCGGTGTGTGATATTGAGATGCCTATGGGAAGCGGGCTTGATCTGATCAAATGGGCAAGGGAAAACAAAATCGACACTGAATTTGTTTTCCTTACCAGCCATGAGAAGTTTGACTATGCAAGACAGGCCATAGAATACGAAGCATCGGGCTATGTGGTGAAGCCCTTTAACGCTGACAGGATGGAGGCGGAGCTCACAACAGCCCTGCAAAAACGCAGTGACAGAAGTAAGATCAGGAAGGCGGCTCAGTACGAGGAGTGGTACGCCGGAAGCCTTGAGTACGTAGAAGGTTCCTTTTGGGACGATGTGCTCCAGCAGCGTATTCTGGCAGATCGCGCAATTATTGGCAAAGAAATAGAAAGACGCCGTCTTTTGGTGGATCCTGATGCCGAATACAGGCTTATACTTATAGCCAGCGGAAACCTTGAGGGTATTGAAGAGACCAGGGGCAAAGATCTGGCAGGTCTTTATGAAAAAGAGCTGGCGGATTATGCGGCAGAGCACCTTGGCGGAGGAGCTATCAGCAGCCGTATTGTCAATTATCACCTTAAAAACCTTATTTATACCGCTGTTATAGCAAAGGCCGATATCTCTTTTCCCGAGCAGGAATTCGTGGATGAAGCAAAAGAGAAGCTGAAAAACGTGATAACTGTCTATATCAGCAATCCCTGTAATATAGAGAAATTATATGAGGCGAGACTTCATATAGAAGAGCTGGACAAGAACAATGTGGCGTCCAAAGGGCGAATTTTCCATGAGAACGATGAGATCGTGCTGGCTTCGGAGAAGGGGCATATGCTGGATCAGGAGCAGATAAGGCTCCTTCTTAATGAGAAGAAGAAAAAGGAACTGCTTAATCTTCTGAAATTCAGCATGGAATCCCTGGCGGCCCAGAAGAAACTATCGGCAGCGGTACTTACAGAAATAAAGCAGGATCTTTTACAGATCGTGTTTGTGTATCTGCATAGCAAGGAGATCCAGGCAAATCAGCTCTTTGCCAATGAGGCCTTTGTTTCTCTTGAGGATCAGGCCACGGAGTCTTTAGTGAACATGATGCGATACCAGGTACACCTTATAAGCCGTACTATCGATTATGTCTCAGAGGTTGAGCAGTCTGACTCCATCGTTCAGAGGGCCAAGAAGTACGTCCATGATCACTATAAGGAGGACATTTCCCGGACAGAGGTTGCCGAGAGTGTGTTCCTGACACCGGAATACATGGCGAAGATGTTTAAAAAAGAGACTGGAATCAGCCTCAAGCAGTATATAAGCGACTATCGTATTTCTGTGGCAAAAGAGCTGCTGGCAAGCCCCGGGGCAAGAATAAGCGATGTGGCAAGTGAAGTGGGTTTTGACAACTTCTCTTACTTTTCCACCGTATTCAAGAAGACCACGGGCTATACGCCCAATGAGTATCAGGCCATGGCCACAGGGCAAGATCAATAAACCTTAAAATTGAAAATATAAGTCTTATTTTTAAAAGAATCGAAAATACCTCCCTTTGTATAATGAGTACAACTCAAATGAAGCGTGCCTTTTGACGGCGCGCCAATGTACAAAGGGAGGTATTTATGTTTAAGAAATTAGTAAGCACACTTCTTGCGGGAGCTATGGTGCTCTCACTCGTTGCCTGCGGCTCATCTGAGGGAGCAGGACAGACTGCTACCACAGAGTCAAATGACACAGCGGTAGCACAGACCGCTGAAGCAGACGGAGATTATACACAGATCACATATGCATTTGTGACCTTCAATACTGTTCCGGATGATACATCCGAGGTAGAAGAGGCACTTAATCAGATCACAAGAGATAAGATTGGCGTTGAGGTTCACCTGATGCCTCTTTCAATCGCTGATTACACTCAGCAGGTAAGTCTTGCTGTACAGAACGGAGAAATCGATATTTTCCACACACTGGGCGATCTTGGAAACAGCATTGCCAGTGACATGTGCTACGACATCACAGATATGATCGATGTAGATGCACCTGAAACAAAGGCTCTTTTCGAAGAGGAGTGGCTCAAGACTACTATGCAGGACGGAAGACTCTATGCCATCCCCACCCTTAAGCCCTTTGCTCTTCAGCCTATGCTGATCTACAGAAAAGATATTGCCGAGGAGCTTGGTCTTGACCTTTCATCAGTAAAGTCCGCAGAGGATCTTACACCTATCTTTGCTCAGGTTAAAGAAGCTCATCCTGAGCTCACACCTCTTGCACCTGTATCACAGGGCGACAGCGGCCTTACAAGATGGATCCCCAGCATTGACTGGCTTGGCGATTCCTTCGCATCACCCACAGGTGTTCTTCAGGGAACAGATATGACAGTAACAAGCTACTATGACCTGGCTGATTTTGAAAAATATGCCGGAATCGTAAGAGACTGGTACAAGAATGACTACATCATGAAGGATGCAGCTACTACAACATCCGCAGCTGCCGAGCTCATGTCATCAGGCGGATACTTCGCATATTCCGCTTCCTACAGCTATCCTCTCGAGGATACAGCGGCATCACTTTCAGCTCCTTCAGGCTACGAAGTAGGTGCTATCGCTCTTGGAGATGCATATCTTGATACTTCTTCAATGAACGCCGTTGCACAGGTAATCGCTTCAACATCCGAGAATCCCGATGCAGCACTTAAGTTCCTTAACCTTACATACACAGACGCAGACGTTATCAATACAATGCTCTACGGTATCGAAGGCAGGGATTATGTAAAGAACGACGACGGAACAGTTTCATATCCCGAGGGACAGGATGCAGCTACAGTTCCTTACACAGCGCAGCTTTCCTGCGGTGTACTTGGTAACTTCTTCATTCAGTGGCCTCTTATCGGATCAGGCTCAGCAGAGTCTCTTGCCTGGGAGGATGAGCAGAATCACAATGCACCTACATCACCTGCAATGGGATTCACCTTTGATGCTTCAAATGTTCAGACTCAGTACACAGCAGTAAGTAATGTTATCCAGCAGTATCTGCCGGGAATTGCCTGCGGTTCCGTTGATACAGAATCAGCTCTTGCAGAGTTCAGACAGGCTCTCAAAGATGCCGGTTATGACGATATCCTTGCAGAGAAGCAGACTCAGCTTGATGCATGGTTACAGGCTCAGTAAAGAGCAGTAAACATATAAACCCAAATGTGCAGGCCGGTAGGATTCATATACTGGCCTGCATTACTGAAAAAGGGAAGGAATATAGATGTCTGAAAACAAGTCCAAGCCAATAAAAGTAAAAACTAAATATGCCAAGTCAGGTCCGCTGCTTCTTATTGCAGCTCCGGGAATTCTCTATCTTTTGATAAATAACTATATTCCCATGTTCGGAATATTCCTGGCTTTTAAAAATTTCAGTTACAAAAAAGGTATCTGGAAGAGTCCCTGGAACGGTTTTCAGAACTTTAAATTTCTGTTCCATACAAAAGATGCCATCATAATGACCAGAAATACAATTCTTTATAACCTGGCATTTATAGTAATAGGCACCATCTTTGCAATAACAATAGCTATTTTATTAAATGCCCTGGGAGACAGCATCAGGACCAAGTTTTTTCAGTCATCTCTTTTGCTGCCGAACCTGATGAGCTGGGTTATCATCGCCTATATGGTATATGCGTTCCTTAATTCCGACAGCGGCTTTATCAACAATACTATCCTTGAAGCTTTGGGAAAAGAGGATGTGGCCTGGTATATGGAACGTGGCTACTGGCCGTTTATTCTCACCATTGTTTATCTTTGGAAAAACGCCGGATATATGTCCATTATCTATCTGGCAGCCATTGCGGGTATAGATAAATCGGTTTATGAGGCAGCAAGCCTTGACGGAGCGACAAAAATGCAGCAGATATTCAGGATAACGCTTCCGCTTCTTAAACCTACAGTGATCATCATGACACTTATGGCGGTTGGAAGGATCTTTTTCTCGGATTTCGGACTGTTCTATCAGGTGCCCATGAACTCCGGAGCCCTTTACGCCACAACACAGACCATTGATACCTACGTTTACAGAGGCCTGATGGAACTCAATGACGTTGGAATGTCAGCAGCGGCAGGTCTTTTCCAGTCTGTCCTCGGTTTCATAATTGTTGTGACTGCCAATGCTGTAGTCCGTAAAGTAGACAGCGACAACGCACTTTTCTAAAGGAGTAAACGATGGCAAAATTAAAATCAGCAGAGCACGTGGCATCAGACGCCAAGCGCTTTGAAATAATATCAACTGTTATACTTGGAATTTTGGCGGTTATAGCGCTTCTTCCGATAATCCTGATCGTCATAGCATCATTTACAGACGAGACTACGCTTTTGAGAAATGGATATTCATTCCTGCCTGAAAAGTGGTCCACAGATGCATATGTGTATATGCTTCAGCAGGGAGCTACTATTTTCAGGGCATATGGTATATCTGTGTTGGTAACACTTGTAGGAACAGTGATAAGCGTGCTTATTACCACGATGATCGCTTATCCCATGAGCAGAAAGAACTTTAAGTATAAGAATCTTCTGGCATTCTTCGTGTTTTTTACCATGCTTTTCAACGGCGGCGTAGTTCCCTCTTATATGATGTGGACCCAGGTATTTAACATAAAAAACACCATCTGGGCATTGATCCTCCCCAATTATCTTTGCGGAGCCTTCAATATTTTCCTGGTAAGGAACTATTATGCTAACAGTATCCCGGATGCACTCATTGAGTCAGCGCAGATTGACGGAGCCAGCGAGCTTACCATTTTCTTTAAGATAATCTTCCCGCTGGCGGTACCTACAGTTGCTACGATATCTCTTTTTACAGCCCTCACCTACTGGAATGACTGGGTAAATGCGCTGTATTATATTCAAAAGCCCCAGTTTTACGGGATTCAGAATCTGCTCATCAGGATAATGAACAACATTCAGTATCTTAAGAGCGGAGCTGCCAGTGTGGCTGTGGGAACCGGAGCGATTCAGCTTCCCAGTAACGCCGTAAGGATGTCCATGGCTGTTATAGGAATTCTTCCTATCGTGGTTATCTATCCTTTTGTTCAGAAATACTTTGTTAAGGGTGTTGTTGTAGGTGCTGTAAAAGGCTGAGGACAGAGGTTTTTTGGAAAAACTATTGGAGGGATCACATCATGAAAATCAGTGAAGTTTTGGAAAAAGTTGCCGCATATCATCCGGACCTTGGCCCTGATTACAACGGCTGTGACGGGATAAAGTGCGGAGATCCGGAAAAAGAGTGCACGGGGATAGCATCAGCTCTTGTTCCGAATGTGGATGTCATCAAAAAGACCATAGAGCTTGGCTGCAACCTCTTGTATGTGCATGAGCCCACAAGTTACCTTACCCCGGATGAGGCGGGATGGAAGGCTGACTTTAAGTGCGAGGTTTACGACGAGAAAATGCAGCTGCTTAGTGACCACGGCATTGTGGTTTACAGAGACCATGACCATATGCATGCTCACAGACCTGACAGTATCTTTACAGGTGTGCTTAAGTATTTGGGCTGGGAGGAATATGTGGTTGATGCCGGAAAGACAGTGCCCTTCGGGCATCTAGTGGAGTTCCCTGAGCCCAGAACGGTTGAAGATATCAATGAGGAGCTTATTAAGAAGGTGGGGCTTCATGGGACCAGATATATCGGAAGGCATGTAGATAAGATAAAAAGGCTGGCGCTGGTGGGACACCTGTATCCCGGTGCTTTCATTCCCGAAACGTATAAAGACGGCTATTATACCGATTATTCCACAGAGATCATTCGTGCAATGCAAAATGAGCATATTGACGCAATTATTCCCGGGGAGATCATTGAATGGAATCTGCTCTCATATATAAGAGACGGCATTTCTCTGGGAAGGAGCATGGCGTGCTTTAACATCGGCCACTTTAACTGGGAGGAACTGGGGGCAAAATATGCCGTGGACTGGCTTTCAGAGCTTGTGGAAAATAAAGTTCCGGTAACCTATGTTCCCGGGGGCGACCTTTGGAACTACAAATTAGGGGGAGTCAGATGAATACAGCGTTATGTTTCAATGATGTCATCCCCTATGACGGGAGGCCAAATCCTGTAGTGATGCGGGATGGTAAATATTTCTTAAGGCTACTGGAAAAAGATGCGGGGTCTGTACAGATGCTGTTTGCGGAGCAGCTGTACGATTTTAAAAAGACAGAAGATGGAATCTGGGAACTGGAGCTTCCCTTTACCACTGCTTTTAACTGCGTGCAGATCAGAGTTGACGGAAGGGACACATTGTCAGCTCTTTTGCCCATATCCTATGGATACAGCAGGCCCTACAACTATGTTGAGCTCCCGGCCAAGGATGGCGACTTCTATGCACTTAAGGATGTTCCCCACGGAAGTGTAAGACGGGAATATTTCTTTTCCGGGGTAACCGGAGAGTGGGAGTCCTGCCTTGTGTATACCCCGGCGGAATATGACGTGAATCCGGACAAAATCTACCCTGTGCTGTATCTGCAGCATGGGCATGGGGAGAATGAAGTGGGGTGGACTTATTCCGGTAAGGTCAACTTTATAATGGACAACCTGATTGCAGAGAGGAAGGCTACGCCCTTTGTGATCGTTATGAATAACGGCATGGTGCAGAAGAGGACCTTGGATGGGGAACATATTGTGGACCATCTGCTTTTCGAATCCATGCTTCTTGAGGATGTGATACCTTTTATCGAGAGCAGGTATCACGCGGGTGGAAACAAAGAAAAGAGAGGAATGGCCGGGCTTTCCATGGGGTCAATGCAGACATCCATGACAGTTATGCGCCATCCGGAGATGTTCTCGGAGGTTGGGATCTTCAGCGGGTTCCTTCGGGACTGGATCAGCGGAAGCGAACTCGACATGAGCTGCCATGAGCCCAGTAGTGACGAGCATCTTGCCGCTTTCGACAATGCGGCAAAGTTCAATGGATATTTCAGGAACTTCTACAGGGCAATGGGAGATGAAGACCCGTTTTTTGAACATTTTCTTGGAGATGACAGACTTTGCAGCGACAAGGGCATACATTTCCAGCGCAAAGTCTATAAGGGAACCCATGATTGGAATGTATGGAGAATGTGCATCAATGACTTTGCACAGATGATATTCAAGAAATAACAGGAAGGTGAGAATAATGGCAACAGGAAGACTTAGATTCTATTCACAGGCTCAGAACGGACAGGTGAATATAGCATATGTTATACCCAATGATGTACCGGAGATTATGACTGCCGGCAATGAAAGCTTTAAAAGGCCCATGAAGACACTGTATCTTCTTCATGGAATGTCAGGAAATGAGAGTGATTGGGAGTATAACGGAATCGCCGAAGACATCGCTTTTACTTATAACATGGCAGTTATCATGATCACTGCAGGCAACAATTTTTATCTGGACAGAAAGGCCACGGGCTGCCAGTACTGCACCTATGCGGGAAAAGAGGTGGTGGAGTACACAAGAAAGCTCTTTGGACTGTCAGATAAAAGAGAAGACACTCTTATCGGAGGACTTTCCATGGGTGGATTCGGAGCACTTCATACGGCACTGACTTATCCGGAGACCTTCGGTGGGATAGTGGCTCTTTCATCCGCTCTTGTCATTCACGAGATTGCCGGGCTTAAACCCGATGATCCAAGCGAGGGTCTTCTTGCCAACTACGAATACTACAGAGAGGTATTTGGAGATTTGGATACTCTTGAAGAGTCTGATGCTAACCCTGAGGTTCTCTACACAAGGCTCAAGGAGGCCGGGGCTAAGATCCCGCCTATATACATGGCTATCGGAACCGAGGACTTCCTCTATGAGCACAATCAGATACTCCGAAGATTTCTTAAAGAGAATGAGGCCAACTTCAAGTATGAAGAGGGCCCCGGAATCCATGACTGGAAATTCTGGAATGCGTATATCACAAAGGGCGTTGAGTGGGTCCTTGAGAACATGTAAGGAGAGGTGAAATGTCTTTTTCTGAGATACATTTTTTGTCGGACAGCTTAAAACAGGGAGTTTCAGCAGCGGTATTCATGCCGGAGAGAGGGCCTTTCGGGTCTGATGCACGGCCTCCGTACAGGACAGTGTATTTGCTCCCGGGGTACAGCGGAGACTATCCCAGCATATACACCATGCTTGGAATAAGAAAACAGGCGGAGCTCAAGGGGCTTGTTGTGGTGATCCCCAATGGGCAGAATGCCTTTTATGTGGATCATCCCGAAAGAAATGCCAATTACAGCAGATTTATTGGGGAGGAGCTTATTGATAGAACCAGAGATATGTTCCGCCTTTCTGACAAAAGAGAAGACACCTACATTGCAGGAATCTCAATGGGAGGATACGGAGCGCTCCTAAATGGCCTAAGGTACCATGAGGTTTTCTCTAAGGTTGCGGCTTTTTCTCCGGCTACCAATCCGTATACTCTTATGGAATACCCCGAAAGAGGCGGCTTCGGAAGCAATGAGTTTGCAAATATGTTCGGCTCCAAGGATGAGTTTGAAAACAGCGAATGGAACATAAACAGGAGCTATTCTAAGGCGAATAAGTCTGATATTCCCGAGCTTTTTATAGGATGCGGAGACAGAGATATTGCTGTGGATTCCCAGGTAAAGGAATTCAGGAGCGTTCTTGATGCATCGAAGGTCCCCTACAGCTTCTTTGGAACAGCCGGGAATCACGACTTTGATACCTGGGAAAAGATGCTGGATCCGGCATTTTCTTTCCTTGCCGGAATTCCTGCAGGTACCAGAAACAGCATGGCTATTCCGGATTCTATCGGAGGGTGAGTATGAGCGAAGCGGTATTGACCATAGACGTGGTGCTTGACGAGATAATCGAAGTGACCGGCAGCCGGGGCAAGGCTGCCATGATTCTCTTCCACGGAGAGAGTAACTGCGCTAATTTCAAGGGAAAGATCCTGCCGGGCGGGGTAGATACCCAGAAGGAGCCCAGCGGGGAAAAGAGACTTCTTTCAGCCAGATACATCCTGGAAGGAACAGATAGCGAAGGAGAATGGTGCAGGATCTTTATTGAAAACAACGGAGAAGTAGAGGAGCCGGGCGGGATGGTTAAAACAACACCCGTTATTTATACTGACAGCAAGGCACTAAAATGGCTTGAAACAGCCAATCTTAGCGGAACTGTAGAAGGGAAACCCGGCGGAGTACTTATTTCGATTTATGAAAGCTGATAGATTCGGTTATAAAAAATGACAACCACGGCAATAAGAATTGCAAAGTCATACGCATATATTCTTCATATAATTTAAATCGATAATGGAGGTAAATGGAGTATGAAGTGGGTAAGTGTCTTTAAATATCAGAGTATCGAATACGGTGAAAATATTGCTTTTGCCATGGATCAGACTCAGCGGGTATCCTTTGAGAGCAATATTGACGGCGATAGAATGCGTATCCGGTTTACAAACCGCTACGGCAGAAATGACCTTAAAATTGAAAGAGCAACCATTGGGAAGGAGAAATCTCCCTATATTACCGATGTGGAGAATATCACCTTTGGCGGAAAGCAGGGAGTTGTCCTTGCTCCGGGCGGGGAACTCTTTTGCGATGAGATAAACTATGATGTATGGGCCGGAGATCGCCTTGTGGTAAGTATCTACTTTAAAGGCAGGCAGGATATTGATTCCATCTGCTGTTTCTGGGCCGACGGCGGCGCCAGAGTTCAATGGCTTTTAGGAGATGTGACAAACGGACTGGATGCCGACAGGGCTCCTGTGGCAGTAATTGCACCTTATATCAAAGATGACCCGAATTTTCACATGATGAGGATGTTTACGGGATTTGATGCCGTTCAGGTGATGGCTTCGGATGATATCAGGACAGTAGCGGCTTTTGGTGATTCCATCACTCACATGTCTTTCTATACCAATGCACTGCAGAGACGGCTTTATGATGGCTTTTTTGGCAGGGTGTCCTTTATAAACTGCGGCATTGGCGGCAACAGGCTGGTGGACGATGCAACCTTCGTGCCTGAAGCAGGGAAAAGACTCATTTTCTTTGGGGAAGCCGGAGTTAAGCGCTTTGAACGCGATGTCTTTGAGCTGGACGAGGTGGATACTGTGATGGTGTTGATAGGGATCAATGACATCATGCATCCGGTGCAGCTTGAGGGTAAAAAACAGCAGTACTCCCGCAGCGGATATTATCGAGGGATACAGAAAAATAGCGGATTGTGCTCACGAGAATGGAGCGGAAGTATTTTTTGGCACCATAACTCCTTGCGGAAATGAAGATTATCCGAAGGCGTGGTTACCGAAATTTGAAAAAGTAAGAAACGAAGTGAACGACTGGATAAGGAAAGGTGAGTCCATTGATGGATTCTTTGACTTTGACAGAGAGGTTGCAGACCCGGCAAAGACGGGATTCATGCAAGGCCCCTGTCATATCGGAGACGGCCTCCATCCTAACAGCCGTGGAGGCAAAAAAATGGCTGATTGCGTAGATATCAAGACGGTGATCGGCAGTTAAAAGCTGTGCTTGGGGAGAGTATAAATGGCAGAGCACTACGAGAGCGAGGCATTTATCTATAATCAGGTGCCCGTTCGGATTTTCAACCATTCTTTTGATGGAACTGATATTTTTACATCGTTGCATTGGCATAGGAATGTGGAGTTTAACCTTACAACAGAAGGCCGGATAAAGATGAACATAGACGGCAAAAACATGCAGCTTCTTCCCGGAGACTGGTGCATTGTGAACAGCGGAGAGCTTCACTCCAATCATTGGATAGAGCCCACGGACCACTTTGGCGGCATCTGCGTGCAGATATCCAAGAGTTTTCTGGACAGATGGATCGGGGAAGGAGTAAGGTTTGACCTTCCGGGAAATCAGGCGGCATCTGACAGGATAAGACAGACCCTGATTAAGTTCGGTGAATATAAGAAAAATGGGGTTGATGACCTGCGGAAAATGGAACTTGTTTTCTCTTTCCTTAATCTTCTTCGGGATAACTGCGTTTATGAAACAGTCTCTGGAGAGAAGACAGAGCATGAAGGGGATGCTAATATCAAGTCCATAATAAACTACATTGACGAGCATTACATGGATCAGCTGGATCTTTCCTCTGTCGCCGCAAATTTCAATTATACCCCTACATATCTTTCGAGGATGTTCAAGGAGCATGTTGGCAGGAACTTCTACCAATATCTTCAGAATGTCAGGCTTATGAACTGCGTCGAGGAGATGAAGGAAGATGAGAACGTACGTCTTATGGAATGTGCCTTAAACCATGGATTTCCCAATGTAAAGTCTTTTATCCAGACCTTTAAAAAGACCTTTGGATGTACCCCTTCCGAATGGGTAAAGCAGGGTAAAAAAGCACCAATTCAAGAGATATAAAAATTGACAACTTGGCAGATAATTAAAGCAAAGCCTCCCACAGGTGACCTGGGTTATCCTTAAATCACTTGAAGGGAGGTATTTTTTATGAAGAAAAGAGTAATCAGTTTAATCATGACAGGAGTAATGGGAGCAACGCTCCTTACAGGATGCGGCAATGCTTCCACAAGTGCTCCCGCAGCTACCACAGATGAGAATGCGCCTGCTGCTACGCAGGAAGCACCTGCAGCAACAGAAGAGGCTCCCGCAGCCGAAGCTGCAGCTACAGAAGTGAACATTTCATTCTACACCACCGAGACCGGTAAGGATGATATGTATCAGGATCTTATTTCCGACTTTGAGAGCAAGAATCCCGGAATAACTGTTGAGTATATCGCAGCCGGAGACGATCAGCTCCAGCAGTGGATGGCTCTCTATGCCAGTAATGAAGGCCCTACAGTGTCTCTTATGGATCCCATCAATATCTGGGAGAACCAGGAGAGAATGCGTCCTCTTTCAGGCGAGGCAATGCTTGACAACATCACAGAGTCATCTCTTTCAACCATGACTTTCAACGGCACTGTTTATGCGGTTCCCATGTCCGCAGCAGGTATCGGTATCCTTTATAACAAGGCAGTATGCGATGCAGCTGTAGGCGGAGATTTCGATCCCAGCTCAATCAAGACAAGATCGGATCTCAAGGATCTTTTTGACAAGATCGAGGCAACCGGCGTAGCAGCTACCTGTATTACAGGTGTTAACTGGTCCCTGGGAGCTCACTACCTCTGCCAGTCCTACGGCGAGGCTATCGGTGACACAAAGGCAAGAGTTGATTACGTTAACTCCATCATCTCCGGTGAGACCAAGGAGATCGACAATGACGTATTTAATGGCTTCATGGACACTCTGGACATGATGGCACAGTACAACTACAACAAGAACGATCCCCTCGTTGGTGACGTAAACCTTGATGCTATGGCTCTTGCAGAGGGCAAGTGCGGCACATGGTTCATGGGAGACTGGGCATGGACATACATGGCTGAGCTGGTAGAGCCCGGCGCAGAGTTCGGTCTTATGCCTGTTCCTCACAGCGATGATGCAAATGATGTTACAAATCAGTATCTTCCTACATCCTTTGCTAAGGGCTACTGCATTGATGCAAGCCAGAACACAGAGGAACAGCAGCTTGCAGGTCTTAAGTTCATCGAGTATATCTCATCAGACAGCTACTCACAGGAAGTACAGGCTAAGAGACTTGGCCAGGCTCTTCCTTTCAAGAACTGCACAGCAACAATCGAGAGCCCTCTTGGAAATTCAACAGCCGGATACATTGCAGACGGCAGAACAGTTGATTTCTACGGAACACCCAGCCTTTGCCCTTCAGACATCTGGTATGAGTGCGGCGCTTACATGTGCGAGTACCTGACAGGTGCATGCGACAGAAAGACACTGGCAGACAAGATTGATGCATACTGGGCAAACCAGGAAAAGAGAGAGTATTAATAGCCAGACTTTTTGGGGGGAGGGATGCGTCTCTCCCCCTCTTTTTACAAGTATTACAAGGAGAGAGGAATTATGCACGGCAGGAAAAGAGCTATCACAAATGCGCTTGAATTTTCATTATTCGGGTTGCCATCTTTTCTGATCTGGTTTTCTGTTGTTATCATTCCGTTCATCTACGGATTCTGGATCACATTTACAGACTGGAACGGATTAGCACTTCACATAAACTTTATCGGACTTGAAAATTACAGACATATTCTTACGGATTCTGCCTTTTTGGGCGCCTTCGTTAAGACGGTTATATATGCGCTGTTTACGGTTATATTAAGTAATCTGGTGGGTTTTATCCTGGCACTGGTGGTTACCAGCGGTATTAAGGGACAGAACTTATTCAGGACAGGCTTTTTTACCCCCAATATCATCGGCGGTATTATTCTGGGTTACATTTGGAAACTTTATTTTCTCATTTGGCCTTACAAAATTCGGTGAATTCACCGGAATCTCATGGATGCAGACTTCATGGCTGACCAATCCAACCAGAGCCCTGATGGCTCTTATCATTGTCAGCGCATGGCAGATGAGCGGTTATCTTATGGTTATTTATATCGCAGGACTGACCGCAGTGCCCTCGGACCTTTTAGAGGCGGCAAGAGTTGACGGAGCTACAACCTGGCAGACAGTTACCAAAATCAAGATTCCCATGATAAGGGGAACTATCGCGATATGCGTATTCCTGTCCATCTCAAGATGCTTCATGTCCTTTGACACTAACCTGTCCACTGACTGCAGGCGGACCGTATAAATCCACAGAACTTATAGCCTACAAGATCTATCAGACAGCATTTACCAGCATGAACTTCGGTGAAGGTCAGGCTCAGGCCATTGTGCTGTTTGTGATCGTGGCGATCATATCACTGCTTCAGGTTTACTTTACAAGGAAAGGGAAGGTTGATGCATGAGAGCAGAAAGAAACAGAAAAAAGCATAACCTTCGCCATAACACTGGTAGTACTTATATTGTTCATGGTGCCTTTCTATATGCTTGTAGTGAATTCCTTCAAGCCTACAGCAGAGTTTTGAAGAATCCTTTTGCACTTCCGCAAAGTTTTAATGTTGATAACTTCATCACGGCAATAGACAGAATGAACTTTGGCAAATCACTGTTTAATACTGCAGCCATTACAGTGACTGCAGTAGTGGTAAACATGATAGTTTCGGCTATGACAGGATATCTTTTTGCCAGAAGGAAGTGGAAGATCAACAAGATCATATCATGGCATTTCTGGCATCCATGGTGGCTCCTTTTCAGGTATATATGATACCCCTTGTAAGGATATATGCCGGAGTTCTGGGTTTTTCCAACAATCTGATGATGGTTGCTTATATTGCGGTGGGGACTTAATATACCCTTTGCGGTATTTCTGTATTCGGGCTTCGTGGAAGGAATTCCCTCTGAGCTTGATGAGAGGCAGCGCTTATAGACGGATGTGGTTTCACAAGGACATTTTTTCCATATCATCATGCCGCTATTGAAGCCAATCATTATCACCGTTACTGTTTTTGTCCGCCATGGGTGTATGGAAATGATTTCCTGATGTCCAGCTTATTCCTTACAAAAAGTGGACACCAAGACACTGGCAAATTTCCATCAAGACATTTTGACCAATCATTCAGCTGAAGTATGCGCCTATGATGGCGGGACTTCTTCTTAGGCGTTCTGCCTGTTCTTATCTTCTATCTGATAGGGCAGAAATACATCATTGAAGGTGTTATTGCAGGCAGCGTAAAGGGTTAATTCGCAAATTTGGGGAAATAGACAGTTCTTTTTCCGACAATGTGCTATGTAAGCAGGTATCAGTCAGCGATATACTTATTTCAACCTCTTAAATATAGATGTTAATTGAAGTAATTTGTTGAAAGGAGAACAGGTTATGGAAATCAGATTAGAAGACGTTGAAAAAGTAATGGAACAGACGGGAGTCGAGTACAAAGTCGCCAAGGAGGCCCTTCTTAAATCAGACGGCGATGCGGATGAAGCAATAAAGCTAATCACAAAGGATACCATCGATATAGGTGAGGAAGCAAAAGCTGCTGTTGAGAAGCTCAAAAAGAAGGTTAAGGAAGGCAATGTAGACAGAATCCAGATTCGCAAAGACCAAGAGGTTGTCTTTAGCGTTCCCGTTAACATCGGAATCGTGGGGAGGAATCGTCGGATTTGCCACAATCCCCTGGGCACTGATCGCTGCAGCGGTTGCAGCATTCGGACTGGGATGCAAACTTGAAGTAGTCAAGAAAGATGGCTCTTCTGATGAGATCAATTGATAACTAAACAGACTCGGCACAGGCCGGAGACGAAGGTAACGTCTCCGGTCTTTTTTGACTTGCACAGGTGAAAAACCTGCTCGATAATATTAGTTAGAGTGAGGTAATTGCCATGAACATCTGCTTATTGAATGATTCTTTTCCGCCTGTTATAGACGGAGTTGCAAATGTGGTTATG
>NZ_JAHA01000006.1 GCF_000526935.1 Butyrivibrio sp. FCS014
TGGGAGATGTTCGCGGGGAGATTGACAGGTACATTGATTATTCAGACCCGGAAGACGAATAATTACAAATAATAAAGAGTATGGAGGCGCAAAAAATGAAAAAGATTCTAGCTCTGGTACTTGCATCTGTAATCATGGTTTCAACATCTATAAGCGCATATGCCGCTGAACAGGAACTGGAGGGCTCACGCAGTGTTACTGCCGAGGACATCGAGAAGCTCCAGAATGAGATCGATCAGCTCACCGGAGAGATCAAGAACCTCACCAAGGCTGTTCAGGCAGCCATGAACAAAGGCGGCGGTGGCGGCGGACGCGGAACGGGAACGCCTTCTCCTTCAGAGCCCAGAAGCGCCATACTTAAGAGAAATAATGCTGTAGCATACTACGGAAATACAGTTGCCCAGGGCGGACACGTTGAGATCAACGGAAACAAGAGCAATGTGACCTTTGTTCTTACCGTACCCAACAGCGGTATAATTTCATCGGCAAACCAGCTGGCAGGAAAGCCTTGGCGGTGTGCTTATCAACTGTGTGCAGACAAGTTCTCCCGGTGTTGCATTCACATCAGCAAAGTGCAACTTCTATTGCAGCGGCGTTGTAGCCGGAGATAACATTGCGGTTTTATCAGCAGCAGAAGAAGGGCTGGGTACAGCTTCCGGTAGCTGAGATCCGTAAGGACCACGTAGTGGTTAACATGACAGGACACGGACCTGTAGCATTTATCAGAGTACCTGCTCTTGCTACAGTGACAAATTAACAAATTGACAATATAGCCTTTAGGCCTTTAAGGCGCCCGTCTTGGGCGCCTTTTGTTTTGCCGGTAAATCTAAATATTTACGAAAATTAAGCCATAAAAAAGCCATTTTTCGCTAGGGTGCGTTATAATTAATGGACAGATTGCTGGAACCGCAGAATGATTTAATTAAGGATGATGCGATGACTTTTGATGGCAATACAAGACTTGATATTGGCGCGAAATACGAGAAGGACTTCAGGCGGACGGTCCCTCATTGTAGATGATGAGCCCGTTAATCTGCGTATCCTTGGCAATATCCTCAAAGGAAGAATATGATATAGTTTTTCGCTCAGGGCGGAGCGGAGGGCATTGACCATAATAAAGGAGGCAGAAAGGATTTCCTGTTCTTTGGTGCCCTGGATCTTTATATGCATGACGGAAACGGGTATTTTCGTTCTCGGACGGCATGAGGGATGACGAACTCCCTTAAGAATATCCCCCGTCATCGTGATCACCGCTGCGAAGACCGAGGAGGTAGAGAGCCTTCGAAGAGGCGCAGTGGATTTCTTTGGGAAACCCTACGATTCTCCCCGAGGTCATAAAAGCCCAGGGTAAAAAAGAGCCATCGAACTTTCCATAGACAGAAATATTATCGTGGAGACCCGGTGTTGACTCCTTAACGGGGCTTATGACCAAGGAGTTCTTTTTTCCAGTATGCAAGAGAGTACGACAAGTTCCATCCCGATCAGCAGGTGGACGCAGTTGTCCTTAATTTCTGCAAGTTTCATCTTGTAAACCGAGCTCTACGGACGGACAATGGGTGATAACCTCATTAGGGTGATTGCCATGACCGCAAGGGAAGTTGCCAGATCCTGCGGAGGCGTTGCCTGTCGATACAATGCTGACTGTTTTTACATGTATATTGAGCATCAGGAGGATTACAGCCTCCTTAAAGACATGCTTGTACAGAGAATATCGGATATTTTATCGCCCCTGGATGCCAGGATAAGGATCGGTGTGTAATCCGGATCTTTACCGCTCGGCAAATCTTGAGCAGCGCTTTTGACAGGGCTACTGGCTGCGAGCAATACCATTTCCAAGAATATCCATTCACCTCATATCGCAGTTTATGACAATCAGATGCATGAAAAAGAGCTGTATGAGGCCAGGCTTCTCGGAGATATGGACAAGGCGCTTGAGGAGCACCAGTTCATGGTGGTCTTCCAGCCAAAGTACGATATAACCACAGACACACCAAGGCTCTGCAGCGCAGAGGTTCTTATCAGGTGGAAGCATCCCGAGTTCGGATTTGTAAGACCGGATTCTTTCATGCCGCTGTTTGAGGAGAACGGACGTATAAAGGAAGCTGGACAGATATGTGTGGCGCGAGGCGGCAAAAACAGCTTAAGCGCTGGAAGGATCTGTACGGTACGGCAGTGCCCATTTCGGTAAATGTCTCAAGGGTGGATATCTATGACCCGGACCTTGTGGATTATCTTAAACAGATCATTGCCGAAAACAACATCAGCGCAAGTGAACTGCATCTTGAGATAACAGAGACGGCTTATACCGACAGCGTGACCCAGATAAAGGGCGTTGTTGAGGGGCTTAGAAACGAAGGCTTTATGGTGGAGATGGACGATTTCGGAAAAGGGTACTCCTCACTGAATATGCTCACCTCCCTGCCCATTGATGCGCTGAAGCTTGACATGGCTTTTATCACTGATATTGCCGAGAACAACAAGGAAATGAGCATGGTGGAGTTTGTTCTGGAAATTGCCAGATTCCTGGGGGTTCCGGTTATTGCCGAAGGAGTTGAGTCAGCCAGTCAGTATCTTCTCCTTAAAAAGGCAGGGTGCGATATCATTCAGGGCTATTATTTTTCCAAGCCGGTTTCTGCTACGGAGTTCGGACATCTTATAGAGAAGAGCAGAATGGCAGCTAGGTGAAAGGAGACAGCATGACTTTAGACTCTCTTAGATCATACGGCGCGGACGTTGATGACGGATTGCAAAGATGCATGGGTATGGAGGATTTTTATCTGGAGATGATAGAGCTTGGGCTGGCCGACGATCGCTTTGAGAACCTGGGCCAGGTCCTTAAGGACAATAACATGGACGAAGCCTTCGAAATGGCCCATGCCCTGAAGGGAGTCATCGGAAATCTTGCACTCACGCCTCTTTATGATACACTATGTGAGGTGACAGAGCATCTTCGCAAGAAGGATGCCATGGACTATACACAGGCTTACGCAAAGCTCATGGAGCAGCGGCAGCAGATAATAAATCTTTGATCGAGGCAAAAGAGACTCAACATGGAAGAAAACATCTTTGAACATCTTAAGGAACAGCTGTCTGATATGGATATCAAAGGCAGGATAAGAGTACTGGTCAGGTGGCTCATATTGGGATCCATCACCGGAATGGTGGTGGGAGCAATCGGAGCTGCCTTTTCTCTTTCCATAGGCTGGGCGACCAGATTCAGAACCGAACATGATTACATAATACTTGGGCTTCCCTTGGCAGGTCTTTTGATAGTATTCCTGTACAGGCTGTGCAAGGACTACGAGGACAAGGGCACGAATCTTGTCATTAAGTCTATCCAGGAAGGGGATAATCTTCCCTGGTTTAAGGCTCCCCTTATTTTTATCTCTACCACTCTGACCCATCTTTTCGGCGGATCCACGGGACGTGAGAGCGCGGCACTACAGATGGGCGGCAGTATCGGATATAATTTAGGCAAGCTCTTTAAGCTGAAGGAAGGAAATGTAAAGATCATCACCATGTGCGGCATGAGCGCCGCTTTCTCGGCACTTTTCGGAACTCCCATGACAGCCGCATTTATGGCTATGGAAATTGAGAATGTGGGAGTAATGTACTATTCAGCCCTTGTGCCCTGTGTTATATCGGCTCTTATAGCCCAGGGAGTAAGTTCTTTCTTCGGAGCTGCGGGAGAGACCTTCGCAGTGAACGTTGTCCCTGAATTTACCCTTTATCAGGCGTTTTTTACGGGGCTTTTGGGAATCCTATGCGCAATCTTAAGCGTTATATTCTGCAGCGTCTTAAAAGTGACAGGAAAGGCCTACAGAAAGTTCTTTGCCAATCCGTACCTTCGTATATTTGTGGGCGGATGCATCGTTGCGGGACTGACGTTTTTGTCGGGGACAAGATATTACAACGGTGCCGGCATGAACGTTATCGAGATGGCCATAAGGGGGGAGGCGCCTTATTACGCCTTCCTTCTTAAGATAGTCTTTACTGCGCTGACCCTTGGCGCGGGATATAAGGGCGGTGAGATCGTTCCGGCTCTGTATATCGGTGCCACTTTCGGGTGCCTCTATTCTCAGATCGGAGGCTTCGATCCGGCTCTTTGTGCCGCAATCGGAATGGGAGCTCTTTTCTGCGGAGTTACCAACTGCCCGATATCATCGCTGTTCATATGCTTTGAGCTCTTTGGATTTAAGGGAATGCCCTATTACCTTCTGGCAATCGCCTTAAGTTACACCTTCTCGGGATATACGGGGCTCTACAGCAGCCAGAAGATCATGTATTCCAAGTTCCATAACAAATACGTAAACAGAGAGACCAGATAAAAAGAAAAAAGCAAAAAATAAAAGTCGCCTTTCCCGCGAAGGAAAGACGACTTTATTTGTTGTTATTACAGGTTTTCTATGGCCCGGAATTCATCAAACTGCGGATCGGAAACAAGGTCGGTTATCAGGTTGAGCGGTGTCAGCCCGATGGCCTCATGATGGATCTGCTGTTTAATGACCATTTTCTCATAGCTTGAGAGCTCCCTGAACTCAGGGTGCTTCTCCTCGTACTTATCGTTAAGCTGGTCAAAAAGATTATACTCCGGATCTCCCCACGCAAATACTTCGGCTGTCTTCAAGTTTGGTTTGAAGGGAGAATATTGCAGCTGGTTAGACATAATCAGGTGCTCCTTTCTCTGCTACAAAAGTTACTGAATTTCCGAAGGCTTAAGTAATAACCCCTCTTAAATATAATATCATAAAATTTAACAAAATTTTATGATATTACATAATCTTTTTAGATATTATTCCCAAGCGCATAATTGAACCTGAGGACGGTGGAAGGTATGATTATCTGTGCAGGGAAACTATGTTAACCTTTCTTGCGATAAGAGGAAAAAATATGAGTTTATCAATCGGCGCTGTAGGCAGTCCCTACGGCATGAGCTTTATACAGCCGCTCAACTACAACTTAAAAAATGAGTCGGATGTGTCGGATTCCTTCATCGAGACCGGCATGAGCGGTGCGGTGATGAACGTACCTCCCGTGAGGTACCCCAACGCACAGGCACTGACACCCTCAGATGAAGAGAGCGATCCGTTAAAGCTTTCAGCCAATGTGGTAAGAAAGTCCCAGGAAGCCAATCGTATGTATAACGACGTGGCAGCCAAGTTCCAGGGAATGACCACAGGCTACAGTCAGGACACTCAGGCAATGTCCTATGCTATGGCAGGAAATACCATAGATCTGTTTGGGTGATAACAATCGAATAGGTAGGTGGCAGATAAAAAGCGGGAGTTCATCGGTGTCCGATGAGCTCCCGCTTTGCTTGTACATATTTATTTATCTGAAGTAATCCGTAGAAGCCTTCTGCATAACCTTGGCTTCCTGAATCTTCTCATTGACGTCGACCAAAAACTGGTGATTGGTGGGATCCGAAATGAATTCAAGGAAATCTGCGGCTTCCTTGTGGGTCAGCTTCTGGATACCTGTAAGGTAGGACATGATCTCTTCTCTGGACTTGCCCTCGTTTATATAGCGGTCCACAATATCAAACAGCACCATGAACCTTCTCATCTTGACTCTGGTGTTGATCTGGTGGAGTTCAAAGAGGATTGCAAGCACAAAGATCAGTGCGATCAGGGATAAAACAAGGAAAATTGCGCCATACATGTAAGCCCCGGAATGAAGATTGAAAATTCCGGCGCACAGGGTAGATATCGAAAATGTCATCACGGAAGTAATCAGGATGATCAGCCTCGCCTTGTTCCTGGCCTTTGGAGGCAGTTCCATGAACCTCACTGCTACACCGAACACGATGTAAAATACCAGCGAAAAGGCTATCCCCACATATGATAAATGAAGCATATGCATTTCCCCCTATAGAACAATTTTAACAAGCATAAAACATTAATGCAATCAAATAAAAATACGTACTCTCTCTTGACTTTTTCAATGTAATACTTTAACGTAAGATAATAAATAAAAATTGTATACAAATATACATTTTGTGAGGAGGGAAATAATTATGAAGAAGACGGGCAAAATCTTCAGCGTTGTTATGGCTTCTGCTTTAGCTGTTTCAATGCTTGCCGGTTGCGGCGCATCACAGCAGGGAGGTTCAGATACATTCAAGATCGGAGCTATTGGTCCCCTTACAGGCGGAGCTGCTGCTTACGGTAATGCAGTTGTTAACGGCGCACAGATTGCTGTTGATGAGATCAACGAGGCAGGCGGTATCAATGGATACAAGATTGAGTACAAGACAGAAGACGACGAGCTCAATGCAGAGAAGTCAGTTAACGCTTACAACACACTTAAGGACTGGGGAATGCAGCTCCTTGTAGGATCAACCACATCTGCCTGCTCAATCGCAGTTTCAGAGAACACCAAGAACGACAATATGTTCCAGCTTACACCTTCAGGATCTGCTGAGGAGTGCGTTAAGTATGACAACGTATTCCGTGTATGTTTCTCAGATCCCAACCAGGGTATTGCTTCCGCTCAGTACATAAACGATCACAACCTTGCTACAAAGGTTGGTATCATCTATGACAACTCAGACGTTTATTCTTCAGGTATCTACCAGAAGTTTGTTGAGGAGTCAGAGGGCAAGAACTACGAAGTAGTTTCAGCTGAGGCTTACACACAGGATAACAACACAGATTTCTCTGTTCAGCTTCAGAAGGCTAAGGATGCAGGCGCTGACCTGGTATTCCTTCCTATCTACTACTCAGATGCTTCACTGATCCTTACACAGGCCAACACAATGGGCTATGCACCTACATTCTTCGGTGTAGACGGTATGGACGGTATCCTTACTGTTGAGAACTTTGATACATCACTTGCAGAGGGACTTATGCTTCTTACACCTTTCGCAGCTGATGCTACAGATGAGCTTACTGTTAACTTCGTTAAGAAGTACAACGAGAAATACGGCGAGACACCCAACCAGTTCGCAGCTGATGCTTACGATGCTGTTTACATCATTAAGGCAGCTATCGAGAAGGCCGGCGTTACACCTGCAAGCAGCGTATCCGAGATCTGCGATGCAGTTAAGGGCGCTATGGTACAGATCGAGGCTTCAGGACTTACATCTTCCAAGATGACCTGGTCAGCATCAGGTGAGCCTAACAAGGAGCCCAAGGCTGTTGTAATCCAGAACGGTGTTTACGTATCAGCAGAGTGAGAGAACCTGACGAGGTAGTTTCGAGTCTGGTTCGAACCTCGTTCTGGATCGAACGAAGTTCGAGAGCAGAACTACCTTGGACTAAGTAAATTTATAAAGTAAATCAGCAAGGGATGCTGTCAAAGGCATCCCTTGTTCTCTATATTGTGGTAGAATATTTTGGTGAAAAGAAATTGTGGAGGTGCGAGATGAGTTTTTTGACCTATCTCATTAATGGACTAAGCCTGGGGAGTATCTACGCGATTATAGCGCTGGGATACACTATGGTTTACGGAATTGCTAAGATGCTTAACTTTGCTCACGGAGATTTTATCATGGTGGGCTGCTATATTATCTTTTCCGTCAGTGCCGCACTTTCCGGCAATTCAGTGGTTGGAATAATAGTCGCCATTATTCTTTGTACACTTCTTGGTGTCACAACGGAGTTTGTGGCATACAGGCCTTTAAGAGGTGCAGCTTCACCTCTGGCGGTGCTTATTACAGCCATCGGCGTCAGCTATCTTCTTGAGAATATAGCACTTCTTATCTACGGCGCAGATATCAAATCATTCACTTCAGTTATCAATTGGGAGGGCGTATCCTTTGCGGGAGGACAGCTCAAGATCCAGGGAGTTACCATCGTGACCATTTTGGTGAGTGTTGTTATCCTCATTGTGCTTCAGCTCTTTATCAACAAGACCAAACAGGGACAGGCCATGCTTGCAGCCTCGGAAGACAAGGCGGCAGCGGCTCTTATGGGAATCGACGTCAATAAGACCATTGCACTGACCTTTGCTATCGGTTCTGCCCTGGCAGCCGTTGCGGGAGCTCTTCTTTGCAGCGCATATCCTTCCCTTTCACCTTATACGGGAGCAATGCCCGGTATCAAAGCCTTCGTGGCAGCGGTACTTGGAGGTATCGGCTCAATTCCGGGCGCCATGATCGGCGGACTTGTTCTGGGAATAGTAGAGATCCTGTCAAAGACCTATATTTCATCACAGCTTTCGGATGCCATTGTTTTCGGCATTCTGGTAATCGTTCTTTTGGTTAAGCCAACAGGAATCCTGGGAAAGAAGGTGCAGGAAAAGGTCTAGCTTGGCGAGGTACTGTCGAGCCTAGCATAGACCTTTGTTACGGCGAGCAAAGCGAGAGCGTAACTTCCTTATAAAGGAGATATTTTATGTCTAAAACACAAAAATCCAATTTCATCACATACGGCATTGTTATTGCCGCCTATATAATCCTTGAGGTCCTGATGCTTACCGGAAACCTCTCAAGCCACTTAAAGGGACTACTGGTGCCCATGACCTATTATGCGGTAATAGCCGTTGCACTTAACCTGTGCGTAGGTATCCTGGGAGAGCTCAGTAT
Source organism: Butyrivibrio sp. FCS014 (assembly GCF_000526935.1). Lineage (GTDB taxonomy): Bacteria > Bacillota > Clostridia > Lachnospirales > Lachnospiraceae > Butyrivibrio. The sequence continues at coordinate 8,528 of NZ_JAHA01000006.1, forward strand.
CGGACACTGCGGCTTTATGTGCCTTGGAGCTTTCTCCAGCGCATTCTTTTCCCGGGCAACGGAACAGATCATCCCTACAGTGCCAAGATTCCTTATGGCTTTCATCATTGGAATAGCCGTTGCGGCTCTGTTTGGTTTCCTCATCGGTATCCCGGTACTTCGTCTTAAGGGTGATTACCTTGCCATCGTTACTCTGGCTTTCGGCGAGATCATCAAGAACGTCATCAACTCTTTCTACATCGGTATCGACAGTAAGGGCCTGCACTTCACCATGAAGAGCGCCATGGACCTTAACATGGAGAAGGACGGCGACATTATCATCAACGGAGCCATGGGTATTACGGGAACACCTCACAACGCAAACTTTACCATAGGTATCGTGGTTCTTCTGATATCTCTTTTCATCGTGCAGAATCTGGTGAATTCCAGAGACGGTCGTGCCATCATGGCCATCCGTGACAACTATATAGCAGCTGAAGCAACCGGCATCAATGTGACCGGATATAAGATGATGGCTTTCACTATTTCGGCAGCTATCGCCGGAGCAGCGGGAGTTCTTTTCTCCCACAACATCACCACACTGACGGCTTCCTCCCAGTACTTCGGATATAATGCTTCCATCATGATCCTGGTTTATGTGGTTCTTGGAGGCATCGGAAATATCAGGGGCAGCGTTATTGCAGCCTGCATTCTGTATATGCTTCCCGAGATGCTTCGAGGACTGAATACCTATCGTATGCTGATCTATTCAATTGTGCTGATCATCATGATGATCGTGAACTGGTCACCCAAGGTTATCGCATGGCGTAAGAAGACTTTTGGAGGTCTCAACCTCATAAGCATTCTCACAGGCAAGAAAAAGGGGGTGGCATAAATGGCACTTCTTGATGTAAATAACTTAAGCATTTCCTTCGGCGGTTTGAGAGCCGTTGATAACTTTAACATAACCATTGAAAAGGGCGAGCTCTACGGCCTTATCGGTCCCAACGGAGCCGGCAAGACTACGGTGTTCAACCTGCTTACAGGCGTTTACAAGCCCAACGAAGGCATCATAAGGCTTGACGGTGATGACATTACCCGAAAGAGTACCATCGAGATAAATCATGCGGGAATCGCAAGGACCTTCCAGAACATCAGGCTTTTCAGGAATATGTCGGTTATAGACAACGTAAAGGTTGGACTTGCGGAGAAGTTCAAGTACAGTGCCCTTGAGGGAATGCTCCACGTGGGCAAGTACAGGAAAGTGGAAAAAGAGATGGATTATGAAGCCATGAGTCTTTTAAAGGTCTTTGATCTTGACGGATCAAGGGACGTACTGGCTGCAAATCTTCCCTACGGCAAGCAGAGAAAGCTGGAGATTGCAAGAGCCATGGCTACAGGGCCGAAGCTTCTTTTGCTGGATGAGCCGGCAGCGGGCATGAATCCCAATGAGACCAAAGAGCTGATGGATACCATCGCACTGGTCCGCAGGGAATTTGATATGACTATCCTCCTTATCGAGCATGATATGAAGCTGGTTTCAGGTATCTGTGAGAAGCTCACGGTACTGAATTTCGGCCGCGTACTGTGCCAGGGAGAGACAAAAGAGGTGCTGTCTAACCCGGAGGTTATCACAGCTTATCTTGGCGAGTAGAGTATCCCTCGAGTAGAGCACTTGCTGAGGTTTTACACGAAGAATAGGAGATTTACTTATGGCAGAATCAATCCTTGAAGTAAAGGATTTAAGTGTATACTACGGCGTTATCCAGGCGCTTAAAGGTATCTCTTTTCACGTTGACAAGGGAGAGATCGTGGCGCTGATAGGTGCCAACGGAGCCGGCAAGACCACAACCCTTCATACTCTGTCGGGGCTTTTAAAGGCCTACAGCGGAGAGATCAAGTACAAGGGACAGGAGCTTACAAAGATTCCCAATCACAAGATCGTTTCACTGGGAATGGCTCAGGTTCCCGAGGGAAGACGTGTATTTGCGCAGATGTCTGTGCTTCAGAATCTTAAAATGGGAGCCTACACCAGATCCGACAAGAATGAGATGGAGGCCACCCTGGCCAATATCTATAAGAGATTCCCAAGACTTGAGGAGAGGAAGAACCAGCTGGCCGGAACCTTGAGCGGCGGTGAGCAGCAGATGCTGGCTATGGGAAGAGCCCTTATGTCTCATCCGGATCTGATCCTTATGGATGAGCCTTCAATGGGTCTTTCACCTATTTTTGTAAACGAGATCTTCAGCATTATTGAGGATGTTAACAAGGACGGAGTGACAGTACTTCTGGTAGAGCAGAATGCCAAGAAGGCTCTGTCCATTGCCAACAGAGCTTATGTTCTTGAAACCGGAAGCATTTCCAAAGAGGGCGATGCAAAAGAGCTGTTAAATGACGAAGCCATCAGAAAGGCTTATCTTGGAGAATAACTTACTTCTCAATTTATTGGAGGGTTAAGGTAATGAAAAGAAACATCGTTATTACAATTGCACGTCAGTACGGAAGCGGCGGACGAACCGTAGGAGAGATGCTGGCCAATGATCTTGGCATTCACTACTACGATCACGAACTGATCCATCTTGCCTCTGAGGAGAGCGGGATTAGCCTGGGACTGTTTCTGGATGCCGACGAGAAGGTCAGAAAGACCGGATTTTTCAGAACTCCCATAAACGTATACAGAGGAGAGCTGATAGGACCTGAGAGCAAGGAGTTTACTTCGGAGGTAAACCTTTTCAACTACCAGGCCAAGGTGATCAAGAAGCTGGCAGAGACCACCAGCTGCGTTATTGTAGGACGCTGCGCTGACTTTGTCCTTAAGGACTATGACAATGTCCTTAGTGTCTTTGTTCACGCACCTCAGGATTTCCTTGAGGAGCAGGCAGCCAAGGTCAAGAGCCTCCCCCATGATGAGCTGGTGAAATTCATGGCTCAGGAGGACAAGTTCAGGGCTGTATACTATGAGCATCATACAGGTCAGAAGTGGACAGACGCCATGAACTACGACCTTTGCCTTGACAGCAGCAAGCTCGGCTTTGAGAAGTGTGTCGAGGCCATTAAAGCTCACTGCAAGGTCAGGTTCGGTGAGGATATATTTGATTGATAAGACAAATGAAAAGGCATCAGGTGCAAAGCGCATCTGATGCCGTTTTTTTCAAAGCTTCTCCATGAGAGATTTAAAGCCGTATTTTTCGAACTGTTCCTTGGCCTTTTCCTTATTGAAGTTTATTTTGAATGCTTCGAGGTCTTGAGGGATTTCATAGTCCCTTCGGATCATAGCCAGGTCTTTTGACAAAAAGGCCATATCCCTGTATTCCATCATTGCCTTTAAGGGGCTTCTGGTAATTCCAAGATTTTCTTTCCAGGTGGCTGCAAGGGCTTTGCGGGCCTTCTCGTCCTCGCAGGCATCGATGGCTTCGTAGATCTTCTCTACGGTGCCGTAATGTGCAAGAAGCGGGATGGCGGCGCTGCTTACGCCTTTTACACCGGGAATGTTGTCGCTGGAGTCGCCCTGGATGCCCTTAAGATCGGGAATCTGCTCCGGGCGTACACCGTATTCCTTAAGACATGTGGAGGGGGTCACCTCGAAGGCCTTGTCGGGGATGTTCACAAGCTTCTTGTTCCAGCCAAACTCAGCTCCGTATTTATTCTGAAGCTCATCAGCAGTCTCCTGCTTGGTCTGAACAAGCCATACCCTGGTATAATCGCTTATAAGCTGAAGATAATCGTGATCCTTGGTGATGATGTAGGAGGGTATCTCTTTTTCATATTTTGATACAACGCTGCCTACGATGTCGTCAGCCTCATATCTGTCGTCATACATGACTTTAAAACCAATCTCCTCAAGCATGTTCTCCATGTTGGCGAACTGCTCCTTCAAAGGCTCGGGAGTATCACCTCTGTTTCCCTTGTATTCGGGATATTTTTCCCTTCTGAAGGTGTCTCTTGTGGTATCAAAGGCGAACATCATATGGGTAGGCTTTTGTTCTGCCATGATCTTTAAGATTGCCCTCATCATGCTGTACATGGCGTTGGTGAACTGCCCCTTGTCATTGTGCATGATCTGGCTCTGGAGCTTTATTCTCTTCTCAGGGTCTTTTTCAAAAAGCAGGGCTTTGGGGAGATTTCCGTAATAATTGGTAACCAGCATGGAACTGCCGTCTATAAGAATGAATTTGTCTGTATTGGCCATTATTTTACTCCTTGCAAAATATCACATCACTAGTAAGTATACCACAGCTGCAGCCCGTTACGATTCACTGTTTTTTACAGCACAGGAACCGGGGAGAAAGGTGAAAAAAGATGGCTGTAAAGTTGGGGTAAGATATAGTATCATGTAAATATATTGCGCGCGACATAATGTGTTGGCGAAACAGGTTAGGAGGTTATGGCTAATGGAACAGAATAAGTTTTTTCCGGAAGTGAACGGCAATTTTGCTTTCGGATGTATGAGATTGCCCATGAACGGCGAAGAGGTAGACTACGGTGAGTTCAGCAAGATGGCAGATGCCTTTATTGATGCCGGATTTAACTATTTTGATACCGCTCACGGATATATCAACGGAAAGTCGGAGATCGCCATCAGGGAGTGTTTATCAAAAAGACACGACAGGTCGGAATTTCTTTTGACAAATAAGCTGACAGATCCTTATTTCAATTCTCAGGAGGATATAAGACCTTTCCTTGAGAAGCAGCTTGAGCTGTGCGGAGTGGACTATTTTGATTTCTATCTGATGCACGCCCAGAACAAAGATAATTATAAGAAGTTCCAGCGCTGCAAGGCCTATGAGACAGCTTACCAGTTTAAGCAGGAGGGACTTATCAGGCACCTTGGAATATCCTTCCACGACAGGGCTGAGGTCCTTGACATGATCCTCACCGAACACCCTGAGATCGAGGTGGTGCAGATCCAGTTTAACTATCTGGATTTTGAGGATCCTTCAGTGCAGAGCCGCAAGGTATATGAGGTATGTGAGAAGCATGGCAAGCCCGTGCTGGTAATGGAGCCTGTAAAGGGCGGAAACCTGGTAAATCTGCCGGCTGAAGCAGACAAGATCCTTCGTGATCTTAACGGGGGCAGTAATGCCAGCTATGCGGTTCGTTTTGCTGCAAGCTTCCCAAGCATCGCGGTAGTTCTTTCAGGTATGAGCGATATGGCTCAGATGAACGACAATATCAGTGCCATGAAGGATTTTGAGCCTTTATCAGAAACTGAGATGGCAGCTGTTGGCAGAGTAACTGCTGTTTTCAAGGGACTTAACCTTATTCCCTGTACTTCCTGCAGATACTGCATTGAAGAGAATCACTGTCCCAAGGATATCCTTATTCCGGATCTTTTTGCTGCGCTTAATGCCCATGAGGCCTTCAGCAACTGGAATGCGGAGGAACACTACAAGAAGGCCGTGTCAGATGGACACGGAAAGGCTTCGGATTGCGTAAAGTGCGGTATGTGCGAGAGAGTATGCCCTCAGCACCTTAATATCAGGGAGCTTCTTCCCAAGGTTGCTGCAGCTTTTAATGAGGTGTGACTATATTTTTTGCAATCTGGCGAAGATGGAATCCTTATGGTATACTACTCCTCATGAATAATTATTATCGTACAATACTGATCAATTTACATAGGATAATCTATTACGTGACAAGGACCAGGCTGTGGAAGCTTCATTGGGACAGGCACAGTGAGGAAGAGAGGTATGCTGCTGCCAGAGAGATGATCTCCAAGATGAACAGATCCATGGGATATAAGACCATAGCTTACGGCACTGAGAATTTACCCAAAGAGGGCGGATATATCATGTATCCCAACCATCAAGGCAAATATGATGTGCCCGGAATACTGGCAAGCCATGACAAGCCCTGTACTTTCGTTATGGATGAGAAGAAGTCCCATATAATCCTGGTTAACGAGTTTCTTGAGCTGGTGGAAGGCAAGCGCCTTATGATGGATAACCTCCGTCAGACCATGAGGATATTCCAGGAGATGGCCAAAGAGGTTGGAGAGGGAAGGAAGTTCATTCTTTTCCCTGAAGGCGGTTACAAGGAGAACAACAGGAATATCGTTGAGACCTTTAAGGCAGGAAGCTTTAAGGTGGCGCAGATGGCCAAGGCGCCCATTGTTCCCGTAGCCCTGGTGGATTCCTATCTTGTGTACAACAGTGATCACAAGGGACCCACCACCACATACGTATATTTCCTTGAGCCGATAGATTACGAGGAATACAAGGGACTTAAGACTGTAGAGATCGCATCAATTGTAGAGAACAGAATAAAAGAAAAGATAAAGGAGCACATGGCTGCACAGGCTTAAATGCAGGTCATGACAGCTTTTACCAGGAAAGTATCCCCCTCCTGAGTGAAGCTTGCAACTCCGCCGTACTTTTCAGCAACAGATTTAATTTGGGCTGTACCGATACCACTCTGAACCATACGGGTGCTTACGGGCAGCCCTTTCTCATTGAATTTTGTGTTTATGGCGCAGGGGTTCTTGGTCATAAGCTTGAGCTTTCTGCCGTCGTAGATGATCTCCACCTGAAGGGCGCGCTTTTCGGGCTCCACAAGGGTCTGTGCCTCCACGGCATTTTCAAGAGCATTGGCCACAAGGCTTGTAATGTCCATTTCCTCCATCGGGAAAAGATTCGGGACAATGGCCTTTACCCTTAGTTTAAAGCCCATTTTCTGGCATCTTGAGGCATAGATGGAAAGAAGCTCATTTACGATGTTATTTTCGCAAAAAGAGACAGCGGTGACCTTTTCAAGCATCGAATCGAATTCACTAAGGTAAGCGGCAGCCTGCTCATATTCCTGGTTGTGAATAAAGCCGGCCAGAACTCTGTTGTAATGTCTGATATCGTGTTTGTACTTTCTTATGGTCTGCTCATTGCTCTCATAGATGGAGAGCTGCTCTCTTAGCCTGTTGGTACGTTCCTGAAGGAAGTAAGCTACTTTTTCGTCGGCGGCCTTCCTGTCAAGCTCTGAGGCGGTGAGCTCGTACTCAGCAATGACTGCAGCCATCATTACGACCGCGTAGATTATGGTAAACCAGTCCATCATGTTCTTGCCGTAGGGCTGAAGATATCCTGAAAGTGGAGTGTTCAGCAGAGAAAAACTAAGAAGCAGACCCCAGAAGGATGCAATGGTGCCATAGACAGCACCTGCGATAAAGTCATTGATAAAGGGCATGATAAGGATAAACAGCCAGAAGGCGTCCATTCCGATCTCCCAGTTTGTCTCCATGATAAAGTGGAAGAAAAGAACGGCAGTCAAGGCAAAGATACCAACAATGGTTGTAACCACGTGGTTCTTGGATTTCCACAGGTAAATAATGAGGGCAACGAAGATAATGCCGATGCTGATGTTGGTCACGGCACCATGGTAGTATTTATGAAGTATGCAGGGAATAAAGGTGACGATCGTATAGATAAGAAAGCCGATAAGGATGATCATCATGGTCCTGGTTTTCTGTTCCCTGACATCGTCAGCCCACTCAAATCTTATGAGATCTTTTATGCTATACCTGAATCTGTATCTCAGATTATCCATACTGAATTTTATCTTCATAACCCTGTCTCCCAATAGGATTTCGATATGATTTCTTCATAATAAGATTATACATAATTTCGCTTTTCTAGTGTATAATTAATGGTAATGGTACTAGTTGTAGTATTCCATTTTTGGGGGAAAAGAAATGGCTATAAGCATTTCGGGTCTTACTGAGGTCGTCAATAAATATCTCAATTCGATTTCTGATTCGGGGAAGGCTGTTAAAGAGGTCAATGAGGCTGTGGAGAACCGCAGAGTATTTCGCGATACCCTGGGTGAAGCCATCAAGGCCGAAATTGCCGGCAAGATTCCTGAATTTCCTGATATTCCATCAGTTATACAGCAGAATATGGAGAATCGCATGAGGGTGGATACTACCTTTCAGGCAGAGAAGGCTGCGGAAACATCTGCTGTCAGTGAGACCGCAGGTACTGCTGCAGGCGCTTCTTCTGCAGATTCGGTAAAAGAGCTGGTGAAGGCCATCACTTCATCGAACCTTGATTCTAATACAAATGCTGATGCCTTCAAGGGACAGCTTAGTGCGGAGGCTCTTCAGGAACTGGCTAAATCCGCATACTTTTCGGGAAACCTTATTCAGGGCAATCTTTTCAGCGAATCCACCGAAGGTTCTTCATCTTCTCTGTCTTCGGGTTCGGGCAGCAGTCTTTCGGAGCTTAATGCCAGATCCCTTCTGGCCGCCTATCTAAATAAGGGCACGGATATCAATACCAGCGTATTTGGAGATTTCTCGCTATGAATAAACTTCTTGCTATATATGCTGCGGTTCTTTTTATTGCAGGAGTCATTTTCTTTACAATTGCACAGCTTAAGATCGGGACAAGTGATGAACCCGAAACCTACCGTTGGATGAGAATCCTGTCCATAATGACAGTGATTCTTGCTCTTGTTTGCGTTTTGTTTGCCATAGCCTCTTGATATACAAGTAGTATTGTGCTATATTATATGTAGTAATCAAAACTACATGTAAAACGGGAGGTGCAAATGAATACAAAGGAACTTCGGAAGTATCTTAAGCAGCATCTGGTGCCTTCCAAGCTTTATAAGATCGGTGGGGCGCACAGAAACAGAATCTGTATGGATAAGACCGAGAATGGCTGGGCTGTTTTCTTCCAGGATAAGAAAGACAGGATTGGGGTTATGAATTTCGTAGATGAGGCTTCAGCCTGTAAGTTTATGAAGGATGAGCTCAGAAAGCTTATGGAACAGCTTTATGGTCTGACCTGGGCAGCTGCCAGATAAATGTGAATTTCTCAAGTGAAAATGTGTGAACATAAAAGGCGTGCCGCTTTACGTTGTAAAGCGGCACGTCTTGTGTTGTGCGGATGATCAAAGTTTATTTCAGTACGCTGTAGCCGAAGCTGTTAACCAGGGCATCGATCTTGATTCCCTTCTTGCAAAGAGGGCAATCGGCAGGTGAGTAGTAGTTGTATTCGGGAAGATCATCCGGTGAGAATACCGAGATTACAGGCATTCCGGAAACTTCCTTAACGGCACTGAAGATAGCGCAGGCGCCTGAGACATTGGCACCGTAGTAGCGCACACCGGACATCATCTCTTCAAGGGAGATACCGGTTGTAAGTGATCCCATAAGGATCAGAGTATGTTTGCCTCTGATGGCAAGCTGAAGGTTGTCTCTGAAGATAAGCTGTCCACCCGGGGAATATTCCGGTGAAAGGACATATACTGTCCTGTGAGCATTGTAATTAAGGACACCGGCCTTTGTCAGTTCCTCGGCAAGATATGTACCGATTACCTCAGTTCCGTCGCAGCAAAGGATAGTGTCAACAGGAGTGGAAATGGTGTAGTGCATAGCCAGAATGGAAGCAACTCCATGGGCTTCGCTGCATCGGGTCTTCATGGTTCCCATTTCCATATAGTTGGTAATGTGAGAATGGTTGGTTGCAAAATGTCCGGGAATGATCTTCAGTGTAACATTCGCATTAAGCTTGGCCGGAATTTTGGTATAGTCGTTGAGCATTGACCGAACCCCCTTTTTCTTTTAGTATATCATTTTTTCACGCAGAATAAAAAAGGAATTGACGATTTTTTATTTATATTCTGTGGAATAATAAGGGAGTATAAGGTTCTCTCCGGCATTTATCCTTCCGTCTTCCCTAAGGTTGTTGATGGAGGAAATCTCAGACATAAAGGAATCTACGTCTGCGTAGTGACCTTCAGGTATATTGGCATTTGCAATGTCCCACAGTGTATCGCCGCTGTGAACAGTGATCTGTCTGTAGTACTTGTACTCCGGAGTGAATGTATTTGAAGCAGCACCGGAGGTAAGAGTCATAATGATGAATACTGTGGTTGCTATGATAACAGCGATGATACCTGCCAGTGCCATCCTCTGGCGGCGTACGATTCTCATGCGTCTTCTCTTGTTGTTCATGATCCTGATCTCGCTGTCTGATACAAATCTGGGGTCGTTATAAAGCATTGCGGCTTTCATAAGGGCTTCACTCATTTTTCATACCTCCTAAGTCTTACTTTTCGTAATATTTGTTCGATCTCTTGCTTTTTTCTATGCTCTGATTATGCACTCTAATGTGTGTCATAAATTACCCTTGTATTTTTATGCGGGAAGTCTTATTATTTTTTCATGCATGATTTATTACGTTAAAGCAGGAAATAGTAATTTAGGAGGAATTAGTAATGAGTACAAGAATTGGAATACTTGGTTACGGTAACCTTGGACGTGGCGTAGAACTGGCTGTCAATGCGGCTCCTGACATGGAACTGGTTGCTGTATTTACAAGAAGAGATCCATCCACACTTACCATAAAGACACAGGGTGTACCTGTTGTATCAGTTAATGATGTTGCAGACTGGAAGGACAAGATCGATGTTATGATCCTCTGCGGAGGCAGTGCGACAGATCTTCCCACTCAGACACCTGAGTATGCTAAGCTCTTCAACGTGGTTGACAGCTTTGACACCCACGCAAGGATTCCCGAGCACTTTGCAAATGTTGACAAGAACGCACAGGAAGCCGGCAAGGTTGCCGTTATCTCCTGCGGATGGGATCCCGGAATGTTCTCACTGGCAAGAGTTTATGCAAATGCCATACTTCCCGACGGCAAGGATTACACTTTCTGGGGCAAGGGCGTATCCCAGGGCCACTCAGATGCGATCCGCCGCGTAAAGGGTGTTAAGAATGCCAAGCAGTACACTATCCCCGTTGAGAGCGCACTGGAGGCAGTAAGAAACGGCGAGAACCCTGAGCTTACAACAAGACAGAAACACACAAGAGAGTGCTTCGTTGTTCTTGAAGAAGGCGCAGATGCAGCAGCTGTAGAGAAAGAGATCAAGGAAATGCCCAACTACTTTGCTGATTATGACACAACAGTTCATTTCATCAGCGAAGAGGAGCTTTTAAAGAACCACAGCGGAATGGCTCACGGCGGTTTCGTATTCAGAAGCGGCAAGACAGGAGCTGACAAGGAGCACAATCACATCATTGAGTACAGCCTCAAGCTCGATTCAAACCCTGAGTTCACCACCAGCGTTCTTGTGGCTGTTGCAAGAGCAGCATTCCGTATGTCAAACGAAGGGCAGAAGGGCTGCAAGACAATCCTTGATATCCCTCCGGCATATCTTTCAGACAAGAGCGGAGAGGACTTAAGAGCACATCTTCTGTAATCGGAAATCGGATAATATGAATTAAACCGTGGCATTAAAATGTGATAAAATTAATTGGTACACCATAAACATATATGTGGTGTACCAATTTTTTTCTTTCTTACCAGGGAGGAATGGCATTGAAGGACATGAATACCCGGGCAAATCGGATTGATCCAAGGATCTATGCGGCACTTATATTTGCTGCATATCTTTTTATGTATATCACAACCGCTTCCGGGGCCAACAGGGATTCAGCGGGAATTCTGGCTGAAACCCAGAGGGTCGTCTATTACTATGCCGATCAACTGCTACTGGTGGCGGGGCTGTTGGTATTCGGTTTTTTGTGGGACAGGATCAACAACACCGCCGGATGGATAGTGCTATCGCTGGCCTGCGCTGCTTATCTTATCTGTTTTTTTGTATATATGCTCAATGGAGGATGGATATCCTACGGGATAATGGCTCCGGTGATGTTTCTTGCAATGGGTATCATAGGTGCGGGGGTAAATTACTACCTGTCATATAGCCTGGCCCCAGGAAAAGAAACAGGACGGATCGTCACTCTGGGTGCAGCCATTGCCTTTTTGGCCCAGTATATCTTTCAGATTCTTCTGGACAACGGGGTGTTAGTTCTTACACTGATAACCATAACTACTGTTATTGTATATGCTTTCCTAAAATGGGAAACCGGGAATGAAAACCGGGTGATTCCCAGTGCGGTATCACAGGACAAATGCCAGGTAAATTCAGATAATTGCAGATATATTAATAAAAGATTTAATTACTCAATAATCGTGCTTTTGCTTCTTATCATTTTAGCTCAATCCTATGACAGCAGATTGCTTCTTATGATAGTAAAGAATCCGGGGGCGTCCATCACACCCTATTCCTGGCCGAGGATCTTTGTGATACTGGGCTATTGTATCCTTGGAATGGCCTTTGACTTTGGCGGGATAAGGATTGCGAATGTAACATGCTTTGCAATGTCCCTGTGGATGTTGATAAATCCTGTTTTATTTGCGGAAAATCCCGGAAGCACACTGAATATGTGCATCTTTTACACCTTTGTAGGCATGGTGATCTGCTATATGTACATTATTTTCTGGAGTATAGCGCCATACACAAAAAGACCGGCTTTAAATGCCAGCATGGGAAGAGTGATAGACGGAAGTTTTGGAGTCATTTCTGCGCTGCTTCCATGGGAGAGCATGTCCGAGAGCGCTGTAATGATCATCAGTATCCTGTCAGTATCTTTGATGGCTGTGGCCTTACTTGTGAGCGGAGTTATACCAAAGCCAAAGGAGACAGAACCGGCAAGAGAATCCGAGGAATCGGAGCTTTCTTTGGAAAAGGAAGATATGACAGAAGTCAAGGTTACTGAAGATGATGCCTTTGAGATCATTGCGGGGAAATACGATTTTACAGACAGAGAAAAGGAGATTTTCAGAAAACTTGTCCTTACCGAAGATTCAGGACAGGAGATATCGGATGAAATGTATATATCAAGGCGCGTATATCAGCGTCATGTGGCAACTTTGTACGGAAAAACCGGGGCGAAGAGCCGCGTTGGACTGTATCAGATCTACCACGATACCATGATGAGTCAACTTAATGCCTGATAGAATATCTCGTGATATATATTACGGATAAGAAAGAATGAAGTCATTTTCTGACTTCATTCTTTTTTTATTTATTGTTTTCTAAATGTTTAAGCTTTACGGGTGTTTGGCACATGTGTGACCTCTTTTTACAATACGCATTTTTGTAAAATAGTATTGTGGTTTTTTGTTACAAAAAAGAGGTGTACCTGTGAGAAAAACACTCTGTGTAAATTTGGCATTACTGCTGATAGTTTCTGTTGTTACAGGATGCGGACAGGAAGCGTCCGATGAGGCTTCGCAAGATGCGGGGAATGAAATATCACTTCAAATATCGGAAAAAATACCCCGGGTCAACGAAACTGAGGAACCTGTGGCTTTTTCCGGCAGGTGGAGAATGACCTACGGGGAAATGAGCTCTGACCCCGAGGTGGACCTGGCCATGCCGGGGTTGTCTTATTTTGAATTCTCAGGGGGAAACAAAGTTAAATTCCAGTTTTCGTTTGAGTACATTCAATACTTTGTAAAAGAAGGAGAATATACACTTGTTGAGGAGTCTATGTATGAGGATACCAATAATAACGGATGGTATTACATAATTGATGCCGACAACGAGCTGGAAGATCAGACATACGATCATTTTATATGCCGTTTTACAAAGGCCGGTGATGGGATAATGGCAGTCATAAGTGGAGAAGGTGAGTCCACAGTGTATACATGCTTCTATGAAAAAGCAGAAGAATAAATGTTGGAAAAGGAGATATCGAGCACTATGTCAAAAAGAAAATCGGTTTTAGCTGTTTGCCTGTCTGTTCTTATGCTCTCCTCCATATTTGCCGGATGCGGTGAAAAGGAATATGACAGCTATAGCCTGGGCGAGAACAAAGCTTCGGATTCTGTATTTGGTACAGAAACAACTACCGGTTCTGAGAGTTCCGGGAGCGGAAGCGTATTTGGAGACAGCACTGCCTCTGCAGATGAGGAGGATGAATACGCAGACCATGAAGAAGAGGACTCTATCTTCGGAACCTCGGATGAAGATGATGGCTCTTTTGTCGTAAATGACGGACCTGTCGAGGGTAAACAGCTGACTGAAGCCGATATCCAGGCCATGAATAACAACAAGGCCATTATTGTCCGCTCCAACAACGGCTATGTGTCCACACTGGTAGGAAGATATTACAACAAAAAGATAAAGGTCGTTCCGGGAGAAATGGTGACTGCGGAAGATGCCATAGAATCACTGAACGGGATTGCTGATCTTTTGGGACTGCAGGAGGGGACAGAGTTCTTCTGTTCCGATATGGGCCAGGACGGAGCCAAATACACCTACATCGCCTATCAGCAAAGAGACGGGCAGTCCACTATCTTTAACGCAACGCTCCACATAGTTATAGATCCTGAAGGGTATCCCTGCGCAGTTTCCTCATCGTTTACAACAGCACTGGGAGAATCCATACAGGGCACACCTCTTTCCAAGGAAGAGGTCCTGGCGAAGGTCATTGAAATGGATGAGCCTGGTGCCCATTACTATCCCGAGGCTACAGCAGAAGCCAAAATATGGGTCGCCGCCACTGAGACTATCGAGAACTGCTATGTTTTCTTCAAGGATAATCCTCTAATAGATGAAAGTTTTGAGGCCATGAGGTACATAGCTGTTTACTTCAGTAAGGACGGAAAGAACCTGTTCTGGTATCTGCCGACTGCCACTCTGGGAGTTGAAGCCGACACCTCGTATTACAACAATGACGACTACTTCAAGGGAATGCAGGCAACCACCTGGAGCGGGAGCGTCAATTTCCTGAATGGCGGAAACCTTGATGTGACCATTAATGTGGCCTATAACCCAAACGACGGAATGTACTACATGATGGATCTTGAAAGAAAGATCGCTGTGGCTGACTGCTACGACTTCCTGTATAAGGGAGCCACTCTTACTTTCCTTAAAAGCAAGGATAATACCTGGGACGAAAGAGATATAGCCGCGATGTACAACTACGAGTGTGCCTATGATGCCTATAAGGCTATAGGAATAAAATCACCGGACGGTTTTTCTACACCGATCCTGCTTCTTAGGAAGTACTGCAATCAAAATCAGGAGGGAATAGAGAATGCCTGCTACATGGCCAAGTACTTCGGCTGGTTCACCTTCTGCTATTGTGAGGTTCTGGATATCAGCTATGACCTTGATGTTGTGGGTCATGAGTACACTCACGCTGTGACAGAATCCTGTATCCTTGGCAATAACTATATGAATGATGCGGGAGCCATCAATGAATCGTATTCAGATGTAATGGGAAATATCATCGAATATATGTATAACAGGACGTCCGATAAACAGTGGCTGTCAGCAGAGATGAGCGGTGAGACCAACAGAAATATGTCTAATCCCATTGAGTACCATCAGCCTGACAGGATAGGAGGAGCCTACTACATAAGAAATGTCGAAGTTCCCAATCAGAACTTTAACGACACCGGTGGAGTTCACATAAACTCAGGAATTCCGAATCTGGCAGCCGTTCTCATATATCAGGCCGGTATGAGCCTTGATACTATGTTTGACCTGTACTACACCTCTATGCAGGTTCTTACTCCGGCAAACAGCTACGAGGACATATATGCGGCTCTGATCTACAGTGCAAGAGCAAACGGCTATGACCAATATGAGGACATTATTACAAAAGCCTTTACCCAGGTGGGGGTTCTTAGTGATAAGACCAGGCAGCAGCTCGAGGAGGAGATCCCGCAGGGCTGCGGAAAAGCTGAGATCAAGGTAGTTAACTATGGCTATGAAAACGTGCTGTTCAGGCTGCTGGTCTACGATACCGGAGGCAAATTCCTTGGCTTTTCCTTCCCTGATAAGAACGGGATCATTTCCATTGCACTTCCCGAAGGCAATTATCTGTTCAATATACAGGCCATAAATACCCAGTCCAATCAATCCGGAGATTATGTATTCGGAAGCAGCGGTTGGGAATATAACAACGGCAGGAATGCAGCGGTGGTCACCATAACCAATGGAAAGCTGCTTACGCTTCCGGATGCCTGATGATAGGAGGATAACAATATGTTCTGTGCTAATTGCGGAAAAGAGATACCTGAAGGAGCTAAATTCTGTACCAACTGCGGAACCCCTGTAGCGGGGGTACAGGCAGCATCTGAGCCGACACCTCAGCCAGCGCCTGAGCCGACACCACAACCGACTCCACAGACGGCACCTGAGTCGACACCTCAGCCTGCGCCTGAGCCAGCGCCACAGCCGACTTCACAGCCAACACCGCAGCCTACACCGCAACCGGCTCCACAGCCTACGCCGCAACCGGGACCACAGCCAGCGCCGCAACCGGCACCACAGCCAGCGCCGCAACCGGCAGCACCTGCTGTGAAGACGGGGCTTCCCATTAGTAAGCCTGTTATCGGAGCAATCGCCGGCGCCGTTCTTATAATTGTCATTATTGCGGTTGTTGTGGCTACAAGAGGAGGCGTTAAGTATAACGATCCGGAAAAAGCACCTGTCACTCAGACAGCCATCGCCGGGTACGAGGCATTTTCTTCCGATAAGCTGGATATTTCCTTCCTGTATCCTTCTTCTGCCCAGATAAGGGACAACGGGGCAAAGGGTGTGTATGTCTACACCTCAGGAAACCAGGGAATTCCGTATATTCAGATTGAAAACAAAAAAGGCAGCGTTAAGACTGATGCATACTTTAAGGATTATAAGAAGACTCTTTTGAAGGATTTCAGTGACGCTAACGTATCCAATATCAACAAGGTGGATATAACAGACAAGACCCTGTACATGATGAGAAGCTCTGTGTTTGTTGATGGGGCGGATCAGGTGATAGACAGATATATAGAGCAGTACAAGAACAGAACCATCATCTACACCGTTAAGAGTTATTCAGAGGGAAGTGAAGATCTGGCCCTTAAAGCAATTGTTGAGAGTCTTCGGCCGGATGATGGCGCCTATGCGGCTCTTGCAGGAAGCAGCGGAACAGGGACCTTTGGAGGAGATGAAACTCAGATCGACGTGGCTGATGGAGAAGAGTCAGAAGATATAGAAGATACCGGGGAGGACGATGGCGTCATCATGCCCGGAGATCCCGGAGACGAGGGCAGCGAAATAGATATGGGAGATTTCGGCGATGAAGAGACCGGCGAAGACCTTCAGGGGACCGGAGACTTCCAGCAGATCACTGCTCCTGATTATAGCTTTGGATTTATGGCAGAATCCACCCTAATAGAGAATGTGACCTATGAGCAGGGCAGTGTCCAGGTCTATCCCAAAGGAATGGGCAGCGAATCCAATGTGGCAATATTTGTAGCCAAGAATGACTACCATGACCAGGGGATAACCACAGCCAAGGATTTCATCACCGCCTATACCGATGGAGTAAAGAGCAATGGAGGAAATCCTTCCTTCTACAGCATAGACGGAGCATACTTTAAGTTCGAAGGTACCCAGACTCTCCACGACGGAACCTGGGGAGACACTCTTTGGGCAACAGCAGACAATAACGGATATATCTACACCATCTATTACGACTATGAGGGAAGCAATGCCGAATTGTACAATACTCTGGCATACGAGATCATGTATTCCTTTATGGTTTCACAATAATGAACAAGGTTGGAAGAAATATGATGAAGCATAGAAAAGAAGTAGTGACAGTTCTCATCTCTTTTGCCATGATAGTGGTCAGTGCCTGCGGCAGAGCAGAATATGGCAGCTACTCCCTGGACGAAGGCTATAGTACGGATGCTGATGAATCTGCATTTGCAGGCGGAAAATCCGGTGACCGGGACTCAAGGGAGACTACCACCACTACACCTGTGTCCCCTCCGGCATCTGAGCCTTCCGGGGGCAGCAGCGAGCCGATTCCCATGTCTGCAGTCAGGGTCGGTGATTTTTCCGGAACCTTCTACGGGACCCAGACCCTCAAGGATGAAGCCAACAACCTGAATGTGGCCAATGTAATGGTACCTAACGGATGGCAGGCTTTTGTTACCGTTGACTGGAGCAACCAGAGCAAGGTAAATCCCATTCTGGCGGCATTCACCATAGCATCCCCTGATCAGAATCTGGTTATTGCGGGATTCAGCAGTCAGAATTTTATCTGGAATTATCAGATAATGACCTGGGGCGCCACGGCCGGCACGAAGGTACAGCAGTACGGAGATGATGAGGTGATAAGATCACAGAGGGAGACCTCAATGGCCTACAGGACTGCAGAGGAATTTGTCCCCATATACCTTGGGAAAAGGGGACTTTCTATGGAGCTTCTGGAGAAAAGAGACATTGATCCGGCTACATATAACGCCTTTGCAGGCAATGTGGAGAACGCCTATAACGAAGGAATGAAACTTACGGAAGAGTTATATTCAGTGGCTACAAATATGACTGTGGAACCTCAGGGGTGGACGGCTACAATGCTGGATGCAAGATACAAAGGAAACATCAATGGTGAGACCATCTATCTTGATGTTCTGAGTGCCGGAGACGGTATCAACGTGGTCCTACATGATGCCACCGTCGACTACTATCAGACCACCTGGGAGAACTGCTACATCTGCTATATGGCAGCTCCTACTCAGGAACTCCTGGATGAGAACAGAGAAGTGTTCGAGACGGTATTTGCCAACAGCTATTTCCATGAAGACTTTATAAAGCTGAAGGCTGCCTGGGGCGCGGAACTCAATGAGATAGTTACGAAGAATAATCTGGAACTGCTTGAGGAGATCACAGCATACTGGGTGGAACAGCATCTTAAATCGGAGGTTGCGCAGCAGACTCAGGTTGATCCCAATTCAAAATGGACTGAAGTGATAAAAGAAACTGATACTTACACCACGGAGGATGGAGGAAGCTTTTCTGCCAGCATAATGGCAGATGGGGTATACCAGAACGGCGATGACTTCTATGTGGCACCTGCGGGAGATACGGATTATCCCCAGGGATGGACGGAACTAAAAAAGCGAGGCAATTGACGCCTCGCTTCTTTATGCTTGTTTTCCCTCTTTCATGACCACGTTCAGGTAGTTGTATGGAATTTCGATTCCGTTCTCTGCAAGTGCATCCCAGACTTTGGAAGTGACATCATCTCTGACTTCCAGGGCTGTTGCACCATTTGCCTGATAATAGATGCAGGTCTTAAAAAGAAGTGCACTGTCGGCCATTTCCAGAAACAATACGTCGCTGTAGCGATGCTCTCCGTTTTTGGAAACAGCGGGAAGAGTATAGGAACTTGAGACTATGGCCTGCTGTATTACTTCTTTTACCTTCTGAACGTCTGAATTGTAGCTCACTGGGAAGGTGAGATGTATTGAGCAGACTCCGTTGTTTACACTGTAGTTCTTAACATACATGGTGTTGATCCGGCTGTTGGGGACCAGAATCCTCATTCCGCCGTAGTCTCTGAGGATAACGTGTCCGAGGGTGAGCTGCTCAACAACTCCGCTTATGCCGGATTCCAGCTCTATCCTGTCCCCGGTGTTAAAGGGCCTGTACATGGAGATTAGAAATCCGGAAATAATGTCCTTAATGGAATCCTGCGCGGCAAAACCTACTATCGCTGTCAATATGGCAGTTCCCTGAAGGAGAGTTTTGGTAGCACCGCTGGAGTCAAAGGTCACTATGAGACCTATTATTGTAAGAAGAACGTAGCATAACTTTTCCGAGAACTGAATGTGAATGCTGTCATTTCGCTTGCGGATAAGCCAGAATGCAAGTTTGGTGAAAGCAAAGGCTATTAGGATAAGAATAGCGGCTATTATAATGGTTAAATAGTCAGTTTCCAAAGAATTTGTACCGTATGGAGAGAAAACGAAATCATTGCTTCCCGACATATGTATCAACCTCGCTCTGAAAAGAGTATTCCTGAAAAGAACTATGTTTTTGCTATTAATACTTAATATTAGTATAATACAGTAATGTGGTGAAGACCAGTCACAGGTCTTTTGATGGAAAAGAATTAGCTTATGGAGGACAAAAAATGAATCAGCAGGGAATCGGAACAAGATGTGTACAGGCCGGATATACCCCGGGCAACGGTGAGCCCAGGCAGATACCCATAATCCAGTCAACTACTTTTAAATATGACACCAGTGAGGATATGGGTAAGCTCTTTGATCTGGAGGCCAGCGGATATTTCTATACCAGACTTCAGAATCCCACCAACGACCATGTTGCTGCCAAGATTGCCGCTCTTGAAGGGGGAACTGCCGGTATGCTCACATCTTCCGGACAGGCCGCAAACTTTTTTGCCCTGTTCAATATATGTGAGGCAGGAAGCCACATTGTGGCATCATCATCGATCTACGGCGGAACATTCAACCTCATCGCAGTGACTATGGCAAAAATGGGGATCGAGGTTACTTTCGTGGATCCCAATGCATCACAGGAGGAACTGGATGCGGCATTTAAGGACAACACAAGGGCTGTATTCGGCGAGACCATTGCAAATCCTGCCCTGACTGTACTTGATATAGAAGCATTTGCGGCAGCAGCACACAGACACGGCGTGCCGCTTATCGTAGACAATACCTTCCCTACACCTGTAAATTGCAGACCCATCGAGTGGGGAGCTGATATCGTTACTCATTCAACCACCAAATACATGGACGGACACGGAGCCGCTGTTGGTGGGGCGATCGTTGATTCCGGCAAGTTTGACTGGATGGCTCATGCCGATAAGTTCCCGGGTCTTACAACACCCGACGAGTCCTATCACGGCATTGTTTATGCTGAGAAATTCGGCAAAGAGGGCGCATTTATCACCAAGGCAACAGCGCAGCTTATGCGTGACTTTGGATGTATCCAGTCTCCTCAGAATGCCTTTATTCTTAACCTGGGACTTGAGTCCCTTCATGTTCGCATGCCTAAGCACGTTGAGAACGGACTTGCTGTTGCGAAGTTCCTTCAGGAGCAGCCTGAAGTTGTAAAGGTGAATTATCCCGGACTTGAGAGTGATCCTTATCACGAGCTGGCAAAGAAGTACATGCCTAACGGCGGATGCGGCGTAGTATCCTTCGAGCTTAAGGGCGGAAGAGCAGCTGCAGAGAGCTTCATGAAGAAGCTTCGCCTTGCTGCTATCGAGACTCATGTGGCCGATGCCAGAACCTGCTGCCTGAATCCCGCAACTTCAACTCATCGCCAGATGACCGATGAGCAGCTTGCTGCAGCCGGAATTCCTGCTGGTCTTGTACGTATGTCCTGCGGCCTCGAGGACAAGGAGGACTTGATCGCGGATATCGCCAATGCGCTGAAATAATACTACGCAGCATATATATGGGCTTTGGTATTATTTCTGAGCCCTTTTCCGGCGGATATGGCGAGTTTTAGCGGTGTCGGTAATACCAGTCCGCCTATATACCCGCCATAGTATTACTTTTGTAATACCAAAGCCCAAATAGACAGGCGATAGTATTATTTCCGGCATTTTTGAAAGCACATTTGCAGATTAGACAATAGAAAAAGCTGTCGAAGCGAGTCACCCCTGAAGTAAGGCGTTGGGGATAATCACATCGACAGCTTTATTTATGTTGTGAAAAAACTCTGATTCTCCGGAGGTACCCGGGGACGGAGTCATGGGACCATTTTGATCCTTATTTACTTGTGGTACATAGGTATGGTCTGCAGTTTGTGCAGGTTAAGCCTGTGAAGTCTGTCAATCTTCTCTTTGATGGCTTCATCCTCACAAACACCGGTAAGAACATACTTATCAAGCATGTCATAGGTAAATCCAAGCTTATCCTCATCGGACATTCCTGAAAGACCATCTGAAGGGGTCTTGTGGATGAGCTCTGAAGGAAGTCCCAGGGCGTCACCGATGCGAAGCATCTCATTTACAAGGAAATCCGAGCAGGGACTGAAGTCTCCGGCTGCATCGCCGTACTTGGTGGAGTAGCCCACATAGTCCTCGGAGCGGTTGCAGGTATTTGCAACTCTGCCGCCGTTTGGAAGGGACTGGGCGATGGCATAAAGTGTAGTCATCCTGAGCCTTGGAGGAGTATTGATGATGGCATCATTGCCGGGCTCAACGCCTGCGGCCTTAAGAGCATTCATCTCTCCGTCAAAGGCTTCCTTGATATTTACCGTGTAATTCTGTATACCCAGATACTCCACAACTTTTCTGGAATCTGAGATGTCTTTCTGCTCGCCGTTGGGCATCATGACTCCCACCACACGTTCTTTTCCCAGAGCCCGTACAAGGAGGGCTGCCACGATGGTGGAATCCTTGCCTCCGGAAATTCCGATTACGGCGCTTGCCTTGGGACCGTTGTTGTCAAACCACTCGCGGATCCAGGCGGTGATGTTGTCGATGTGTTCGTTGGCGTTAAAGTTTTCTAGATCAATCATTAGATTCTCCTCTCACCTCGTGCTCTGCTCCAGGGATTCTCACTAGGCTCGATGAAACCTCGCCAAGTGTTCACCCAGGGCTCGCACGGGTTCGTCAATACCTCACCTCGTGCTCTGCTCCAGGGATTCTCACTAGGCTCGAAAAAACCTCGCCAAGTGTTCACCCAGGGCTCGCACCGAGTTCGAAAATACCTCACTTGGTGCTCTGCTCCAGGGATTCTCACTAGGCTCGATGAAACCTCGCCAAGTGTTCACCCAGGGCTCGCACGGGTTCGTCAATACCTCACCTCGTGCTCTGCTCCTCGTTCTCCATTCTCCAGTCGATGCACCTCTGGAGGTAATCTACGTAGTTGGGGTTCTTGCACATTCCCTTGCCTTCAACGTCGGAGATCTTTGCTACGTCCTGTCCGTTGCAGCGAGTGGTCTTCATAACGATGTTAAGTGCGGGAACCTTGGTGTCGTTGGCAATGTAGGTACCGATTCCGAAGGCTACCTTTGCTCTGCCGGCAAAGTGTGCGTTGATGTCGTTGGCACGCTTGAAATCAAGGCTGTCAGAGAACAGCAGTGTCTTGGTGGTAGGATCGATGCCGAGGCTCTTGTAGTGCTCGATCATCTTCTCGCCCCACTCGATGGGATCTCCGCTGTCGTGTCTTACACCTGAGAAAAGAGTTGAGAATGTCAGCTGGAAGTCACGCAGGAAGCAGTCCGTGGTGATGGCGTCCGTAAGAGCGGTTCCGTTCAGGATTCCGAATTCTTTTACCCAGTAATCAAGAGCGTACCAGTTGGAGTAGGCGGGGTTGTGCTTGTGGTTGCCCTGGCCTACGCACATGATCCACTCGTGGGCCATGGTGCCAACAGGGTTTACGCCAAGTTTTTTGGCCAAAAGAACGTTTGAAGTGCCGACAAATACGGATCCGTCAAGTTTTGCATTCTTGAGCTTCATTACAGCCAGCTCCTGAGCCTCTGCGGAGAGTCTTCTGCGGAGTCCGAACTCACTGAAGGCGCCAAGTTTATATGTTCCGTCGGTCAAAAGAGCTATCTTTTCATCCAGCTTCTGTTCAAAGGATTCAAACAGCTCGTCATAATCATAATTCATTCTGAAGTAAACTTCGTTGACGATGGCCAGAGTGGGGATCTCATACATTGAGGTGTTGAGCCAGGTTCCGTTTGTCTCGATGGCAAGGCCGCACTCAGCGTCTGTTGTTATGGTGAAATCCTCATAGCGGGGATGCCACAGACGAAGGAAGTCAACGTAGGATTTTTTAAACCAGGTGATGGACTTAAGGTAGTTCAGTTCATCTTCGGTGAAGTTGAGGTCACAGTAAAGGTAGATCTGTCTCTTGATCTCTTCCACCATCTCAGGTGTGAACTTGACGTCCTTGTTCCTGCATCTGAAGGTCCAGGTGGTGGTGTAGTCAGGGAAGTTATGGTAGATGGCCTGACCCATGGAAAATTTGTAGAGATCTGTTTCAAGTAAGCTGTCAATAATTGGATTCATAGGATTCTCCTCAAGTTTGCCTGTCTTACGCAGGTAGTCTTTAAATACTCTGGTAATATCGTCGGCGTGAACTCCCGGAGCGCTGCGAATCTCAGTGCCGCTCATCTTGATCACCTGCCTGTCCACCAGGTGGAATTCGTGATCCGGATAGATGACGCTGAGCTTCTCCACATAGGAGGGCTCGCCGGTATACCAGTTGAAATGGGCGGAATCAGGATCGATCCCTGCCGATGAAAAGAGCTCATTCCCCCAGGCCACCCAGTTCTCATGGGTGAAGGTGCCATCGAGACCGATCTTCTTGTCGTCGATGATCCCTACAGTGACCCTTTGGTTGTCACGGAACATCTCTTTTACCAGTTTGTATCTTACGGTAAAGGGAAGGAAGTCCTTGCCCCGATCTTCCTGATAACCGCACACGGCGATGATCATACGGTCGTTTTCCGCAAGAGCTCTTTTTATAAGGGATTCATGACCTTTGTGAAGAGGTATGAAGCACCCGAAAACTATTCCGATATTCTCCATGGCAGAATGTCACTCCTTTCTAAACTCTACCCATTATAGCACAACTGAATGGTCCCTGGGGTTCATAAAATGGTCCCATGATCCGTCCCTAGGGACCGTTAAAGGTTGTATGTTATAATTGTGTGTGCTAAGTATAATAGGAGGCGCAGGTATATGAACGATTCCAGGATCATTATAGATGACGAAAAACTTGTATTTGCAGATGACAGAGAATTTGATTCCACTATGGAGTTTTCCCGGGCTGTTCGTGAGGCGTTTGAGAATAATGACGTAGAAAAGACAGGTTGGAAGGAATTTGCGGAAAAAGAATCTGAGTCGTTCCGCCGCCTTTTGCTTGCGTATTTCTATTGTTATGGCAAAGACAGTAAAAAGACGATAAGAGATAATCTGCATAAAATGCTCACCTATATAGCAAGGCATAGCCAAAGCTGGCTCGGGTCCTGGAAAGATTATCATAAAGAATATGAGGTGGGTCTTGACCTGTGGGAGGCGGAGGATTTAGAAGACTGGTTTTATGACCCTGTTAATATTGTCTGGTATGAGATAATGATAAGCTGCAATCAGGACGTTTTAGACGAAATGAGCGGGGTGTTCCTGAAATCAGGTCAAAAGATCGTTGGATGCAGCCCCAAGTGGCTTAAGGATAACTATGATATGTTCGATTTTAAGAAGGATGCCTTTAAGGAGCATATAGTAGCTAAGTATCTGGGAGAAGACGGACTAAAGGAGTACCAAAAGCCCGATGATCCTGAGGAGTCCGAAGAGGAGCAGCTGATATGCGGAGCATATCTGGAAATGATAATGAACTTCCCTTCCTTCAAAGAGGTAGATTCAGAGAATAAATAAAGAGAGAGAGTAAACTAATTAATGGCACAGGCAGGAAACAGAAGAGAATATATGACAACCACGCCGGTACCGAAGCTGATACTTTCGCTTTCGGTGCCCACGATCATCAGCATGATGGTTACGGCGATCTATAATACAGCGGACACTTTTTTTGTGGCAAGGGTTTCAAGTGATCCGGCGGTAAATACAGCAGCCACTGCTTCGGTAGGACTGGTGTTTACTGTGATGGCAATAATCCAGGCCTTTGGCTTTTTCTTTGGCCACGGCTCAGGCAACTACCTTTCAAGAATGCTTGGGGCAGGTAACCACAAAGAGGCCAATGAGATGGCATCCACGGGATTTGCCATGGCCCTTATTGTGGGAATCCTGTTTGCTGTGGTGGGAAATATCTTTGTGGAGCCCATAGCGGATTTCCTTGGAGCAACCCCTACAACCATGCAGTTTACCAAGGACTACATGAGGATCATCCTCTTTGGAGCGCCATTCATGATGGCCCAGTTCGTTATCAATAACCAGCTCAGGTTCCAGGGAAGCGCTGTCTACGCTATGGTTGGCCTTATGTGCGGCGCTGTAATGAACATGATACTGGATCCGCTTCTTATCATGGTATTTCACATGGAGGTCAGAGGTGCGGCCATTGCAACGGTGATGGGACAGTTTACCAGCTTCATTGTTCTTCTTATAGGAACAAGCAAGGGAGAGAACATCAAGATGAGCCTCTCCAACGTTCACATAAACGGGCATTACATTCTCGAGGTGGTAAACGGCGGTGCACCCTCTCTTTTCAGGCAGGGACTTGCTGCTATTTCAACCCTTCTGCTTAACAGGACGGCGGGAGCTATTGGCTACGACGCCGCAATTGCAGGAATGTCTGTTGCAGGAAGAATTTTCCTTATGATGGGATCTGCCCTTATCGGATTCGGTCAGGGTTATCAGCCCATGTGCTCCTTTAACTACGGAGCAGGCCTTACAAAGAGGGTAAAAGAGGGCTTCTCTTTCTGCGTGAAGGTATCCACAGTGTTCCTGATAATCGTTGGAATTATCTGTTTCGTATTTGCGCCTTCCATCATAGCTCTTTTCTCCAAAGACCCCGCAGCGGTGGAAGTTGGAGTCAAGGCCCTGAGATTCATGGCTCTGGCGCAGCCCCTTTCAGGAGCCATCGTCATCAGCAATATGATGCTTCAGTCCATAGGAAAGGGCGTGAAAGCCAGTATCACGGCATCTGCCAGAAATGGCTATTGTTTCATTCCGCTTATCCTGATCCTTCCGCAGTTTCTGGGTATCACAGGAGTTGAGATGGCACAGGCCTGCGCAGATGTACTGTCACTGTTTGTGGCTGTCCCCATGGCATGGACCGAGCTCAGAAAGTTTTAGCGAACGCCCTATTTACAAAAGTGGTTTTATTTTACAAGCGTGAATTGGGGTTTTTCTTGTATTGGAAGTGATTGGGCATTGTGAGCTGAGGGGAATGTGAATTGATGTGAATTGAGTCCTCTCCGACGCAAAGCATTCTATAAGCTGGTTGAGTCGGTAAAAAAGCCCAAAAACTTGACGCTATATCGATAAATGGCATGTTTGAACACCTGGTTATCAGGATAGCGTTTGCGTTTCTTGAATTCTGTACGTTATTTCACAAATACTACCGACGCAAAGCCCCATAACAGACAAATGCGTCGGAAACGCCTTGCCAAAATCATCGAAATCTTGTAAGTCCGCAGCAGCATACCCAGCGGCACCACCAACGAGAATCGTCCCCGTTGGCACCTACGAGGGTAAGATATTCTTTAACGTTGAGAAAAAAGGCATCTACATGGCTATCACCAGGAAAGACCTGCCTGAAGCCATTGAGGGCATCTACGAAGGAAAAGGCGTTGCCTCAACCTTCACCTATGTAAAGAGATAAGGAACTGGCACCTTTGGGTTTTGAGCCCCGGGGACGAAAGTTTTGGGACCATTTTTTGGTACTAAGACTTCCGCTCCCGGGGCTCTTTTATGCGCCAAAAGGCCGGTAAAAGGAATACTTATATCAAGCTATAAGGTTCATGTCTTATACAAATCAGGTAAGTATATGGATAATGGACCCAAGGAACGAAGTCATGGAACCGTCACGGTGAGTTTCGGAGGTAGCAATATGAAGCAGATCTTAGCATTCGGCGATTCGAATACATGGGGCCTGGTTCCCGGATCCAAGACCCGGGAGAGATATCCCTGGGGAGTAAGGTGGACCAGCCTTCTCCAAGAGAAATATGAGGATGTCCGCGTGGCGGAAGAGGGCCTTTGCGGCAGGACCACGGTCTTTGAGGATGAGCTTCGTCCCGGAAGAAAAGGAAGCGGTTCTTTGGAGCCTCTTATTGAGAGCCAGTATCCTATTGACGGCGCGATACTGATGCTTGGCACCAACGACTGCAAGACCTATTACCATGCCTCCTCCTATGTGATCGGCAAGGGCATAGAGCGGTGCCTGGACATTCTTGAAAAGTATGTGGCTCCTGAGAATATACTTCTGGTTTCGCCCATTCATCTTGGAGACGATGTCTGGAAGCCGGAAAAAGACCCGGAGTTTGGAGCAAGGTCTGTGGAGACAAGCCGCGAACTTAAGAAGGTCTACAGAGATATCGCAAGGAAAAGAGGCACCAGATTCCTGGCAGCATCCGACTACGTAAAGCCCAGCAGCGTGGACGATGAGCACATGGATGAGGCGGGACACAGGGCCTTTGCAGAGGTGGTGTACAGAAAGCTGGAAAATGTGATCAGTTAATACCGGATATAAAGATATCTTATAACCACCGATAAGATCAGTGTCTTTTACAAATCAGACTGCCGCTTGCATAATTGCAACTAACATAAACGAGCCGCAAGGGAGGAAATAAAGATGCCGGCACAGGAACTTGCAGAGAAGGAATTCGAAGAGAAGATCATTAACAGTTCGCATATAACAATACTTGATTTCTGGAACGATGGATGCGGCCCCTGTATAGCTTTATCCGAAGAGCTTGAAAAAGTAAGCCGGGAGCGAAGCGATGTTTTGATCTACAAAGCCAACGTTGAGAAAGAAAATGAACTGGCAGGAAGACTTGGAGTCATGGCTGCACCTACACTTTTCTTTTTCAGAAACGGGCAGATAAAGAAAAAGACCATCGGTTTTAAATCTTTGAAAAGTATCCTGGAGATCCTGGATAACATAGATGAGGAGTAAGAAGGATGATAAAAGTCGAGGGATTAAGTAAGAGCTTTAACGACAACAAGGTCCTGGAAAATGTGGACCTGACAATCGAGAACGGAGAGATTGTTTCAATAATAGGTCCCAGCGGAACAGGAAAGACCACACTCCTAAGATGCATAAACTATCTGGAGCGCCCGGATAAAGGGAAAGTTACCATTGATGACCTTACGGTTGATGCAGATAACCCTTCAAAGAAGGACATACACGGATTGTGTTTGAGAAGTGGGATGGTATTTCAATCCTACAACCTCTTTCATAATAAAACAGTACTTGAGAATGTTATGGAAGCTCAGGTGATTGTCAAGAAAAGAAGCAGAAAGGAGGCACGGGAGAGGGCCTTAGAGGAACTGAAAAAGGTCGGTATGCTGGACTGGAAGGATCATTATCCGAGCCAGTTGTCCGGAGGACAGCAGCAAAGAGTCGCCATAGCAAGAGCCATTTCAATGGATCCGTCAATACTTCTTCTGGATGAGCCAACATCGGCGTTGGATCCGGAGCTTACCAAGGAAGTTCAGCAGACCATCAGAAACATCGCAAAAGACGGTATGACGATGCTCATCGTAACTCATGAGATTGAGTTTGCAAGAGAACTTTGCAACAGGATCGTATTTATGGATGAGGGACACATAGTTGAGCAGGGCACGCCAAAGGAAATCTTCAGTAACCCGAAGGAAGAGCGGACTAAGAAGTTCATACAATTTCTTTTTCCGCAGGACTATCAGATCTACATTTAACGGAGGAGAAAATTATGAAAATGAACAACATCAAAAAAGCAGCAAGCAGATTAACAGCAGTATTGGCAGTGGCAGCACTTTCCGTTTCGGCTCTTACAGGATGCGGAAGCTCAGGGACAGCCAATGCAGCTTCCGGTCCCAGACAGATCAAGGTGGCTGTAGCTCCCGGATTCTTCCCTATTACCTATGCCGATGATGACGGCGTAGCCCAGGGCTATGACGTAGAAGTGTTCAAGGCAGTGGATGAGCTCCTTGAGGACTATACATTCACCTATGAGATTGCAGATAAAGAGACCATGAATGTCGGGGTTCAGGCAGGAACCTACCAGGCAGGCATCAACTCCCTGTTCAAGACAGAGGCAAGAACCGAGACCTATTACATGCCTGAGAACAACATGGGCTACACACCTGTTGGTATTATCCAGAGAACAGATTCCAACGTAACAAGTCTTGCACAGGCTTACGATGAGGGACTTTCAGTAGCTCCCACTAGTGCTGCAGGCGGCATCAGATTCGTACTTGGCGACTGGAATGAAGCAAATCCCGACAAGGCCTTTGACTTTGAGCTTAACACAGAGTTCAGTTACGCTAATCTCTTTGCATCAATTCAGTCCGGCGAATATGATTTCTCAGTTGACCTTATTCCTGTATTCAACCTTCAGAAACCTGAGACGGTTGAAGGACTGCACATCACAGATCCTATTGATGTGGTTCCCACCTATCCCATTGTAAATAAGGGAGAAGCAGAACTCGGCGATAAAATAAATGAAGCATTGGCAACTCTTAAGGAGAATGGAACTCTTTCAAAGCTCTCCGAAGAAGCCTTTGGCTATGACGTATTTGCAATTGCACACTGATTGGGAAAAGAGACATGATAAAAGATGCATTTGATCTTAAATTCATACTGGATAATCTTCCGAAGATCATCGGTGCACTGCCGGTTACCATATCAATAACGCTTATATCACTGTTCTTTGGATGGATGCTGGGGCTCATCTTCGCCTTTGGTAAAGTATCGGGGCCAAGATGGCTTCGGGAAGTGTTAAAGCTTCTTACGGATATTCTGAGGGGAATACCTACGGTAGTACTCCTGTATGTGGTGTATTTCGGACTTCCCCAGATCGTAGGGAGTCTTACGGGAGCAAGCCTTGACGGATGGTCCAAGCAGACCTTTGTAGTGATAGCCCTGGCACTGGAGCTGGGGATATCCTCAAGCGAGATGTTCAGAAGCGCTTACAATTCCATAAGAAAAGAGCAGATTGAAGCGGCATGGGCTCTCGGATACACAAAGATCCAGAGATTCCTTAAAGTGATAGTTCCCCAGGGACTGTTCGTGATTCTTCCAAACTTAAGCAGTGCGGTACTGTCCATAATCCAGGCCACAGCTCTTGTTTATACCCTTGGAATCTACGACATTCTTGGGAAGGCCAGACAGATCGATACCAACGAGGCACACGTTAAGACCTTTGAGATGTATCTGGCAGCAGCTCTTATATATTGGGCACTTGCAGGTGTGGTTACAGTGATTTTCAGTCAGCTGGAAAAAAGATTCGGAAGAGGAAGAAAGGTAGTGGCGGCATGAATTTCAGTTGGGAATTTGTTTTAGACACAATCAAATATGTGGCCATGGCTATACCAATGACGATGCTCCTGACCTTTATCCCCGTTACTGTGGGACTTATGCTTGGGTTTTTGCTGGCAGTGACAAGGATCAGAAAGATTCCGGTTCTCACACAGATCATCACAGTGTATAACTCATTTTTCAGAAGCATCCCGCTGGTGGTACTTTTTTTCCTGGTCTATTACGGACTACCCAAAGCCATCAACTACATGTTCCACGATGGCATGAGGGTAGTAAGCATCAAACATCTTAATAACAATGCTGTGGCAATAGTTACGCTTATACTTTACGCTGCGGCTTTCCTTGGGGAGATAGTAAGAGGAGCCTTAAGCAGCGTGGATATGAAACAAAAGGAAGCCGCCACAGCCCTGGGAATGACCGGATGGCAGACTTACATAAGGATTATTATCCCCCAGGCGATAATCGTTGCGCTTCCAAACTACTTTAACTTTGTACTTGCTCTTTTAAAGGGGACATCCGTGGTATTTACCATCTCTGTGGTGGATATGATGTCAGCAGCCAAGCTTCGGGCAGAGTACGGATACAGATATGTTGAAGCATACGTGCTGGTTGGTTTTTTCTACATTGTATTCAGCATACTCTTTTCCCGGATATTTCTGGCAATAGAGAGAAATGCAAAAAGACATATGGGACAGACAATTTGAGAGGAGAATGAAAAAATGGAAAGAAAGAAACTTATTTCAAGAATCGACAGAAACAACACAACACCTGAGCAGCAGGCTGCCATCGATCACCATCTGGCACAGGGCTACAGGATCACAAACATGAAGGAGACACTTCTTAACAGTGTTGTATCCTTTACTTCACTTGAAGAGGGCTCCTATGCTGTAGGCAAGGTGCTCAGAGAGAAGATTGGGAAAAGAGCTGACATCCTTTTCGGATATGCTATCTCCTCCGGAAATGAGTGCCCTATCTGCGGTAATTATTTTAAGTGGGTACTGGAGGATCAGCTGGGGATCACAGACTTTGATCACTTTGAGTTCACCGATGAGGAGATTGAGCTCATTGACTTTGCAGCAGCTCTTGTAAAGGATCCCAATCATGTTCCTGATTCCGTATATGAGCCCCTTCAGAAGAGATATGACGAGGAAACACTGGTTCTTCTTATCACCTCTGCAGTTCTGACCCTGGCCAACAACTACTGGAACAATATTGTGGGAACCGCCATTGATGATTATCTCCATGAGGGACACTATGTGGAGAGGCAGCTTGATATTCAAAAAGCAGCTAAGGGGGCATAAGCAAACCTTAACTCTCCCGATAAGCTTTCCTTAATTTCCAAAGCACTTTTACCGTGATATTATTCATTTATCAAAACAAAAGAAAATAATTGATACGGAGGAAAAATATCATGGCAGATATAAAAGAAAGCGCATTGGAACTTATCGGTGGAACACCTATACTGAAGCTTAACGGCTACAGCAAAAACGCAGGAGTTACAGGAGCAACCATCCTGGCTAAGCTCGAGTACCTCAATCCTGCAGGATCAGTTAAAGACAGAATCGCCCTTGGAATGATCGAGGATGCCGAGAAGAGCGGAAAGATCAAACCCGGCGCAACAATCATAGAGCCCACCAGTGGAAATACCGGAATCGGTCTTGCAGCTGTTGCCGCAGCTAAAGGATATAAAGCCATATTTACCCTTCCTGATACAATGAGTGTTGAGAGAAGAAATCTCCTTAAGGCCTATGGCGCCGACCTTGTACTTACCGAGGGTGCCAAAGGAATGAAAGGCGCCATTGCCAAGGCCGAAGAACTTGAGAAGGAGATTGACGGAGCCGTAATCCTTGGACAGTTTGTAAACCCTGCAAACCCTGCAGTACACAGAGCAACCACAGGTCCCGAGATCTGGAAACAGACCGACGGAAAGGTTGATATCTTTGTAGCAGGCGTAGGTACAGGCGGAACCATCACAGGTGTAGGCGAGTACCTTAAGTCACAGAATCCCGATATCAAGATCGTTGCAGTTGAGCCCGCAAGCAGCCCTGTTCTTTCAACAGGAACAGCGGGCCCTCACAAGATCCAGGGAATCGGCGCAGGATTCGTACCTGATACACTCAACACCAAGATCTATGATGAGGTCATCACCATCGAGAACGAAGATGCCTTTGCAGAGGGCAAGAGATTTGCCGTATCAGAAGGTATCCTGGTAGGTATCTCATCAGGAGCAGCCCTTAAAGCTGCATCAATTCTGGCATCAAGAGAAGAGAACAAGGGAAAGACAATCGTTGCACTTCTTCCCGACTCAGGCGACAGATACCTGTCAACACCTCTTTTTGCATCAGAGCAGTAATTAGCCCATAAGGCACTTGCCATAAGTAAATCCTTTTTCATAACATCCAATTAATTGCTCCACGGCCCATTTGCTGTGGAGCAATTAGCATATTTAGGGTAGAATAATGAATAAATATTCAAGCGGAGGTCATAGGCGTGGGGCAGTACGATTTTGATTCGGTCATCGACAGGAAAAACACATCTTCTATCAAATGGGACTTTGGCATGCAGCGCAAGGGACGGGACGATCTTCTTCCCCTCTGGGTTGCGGATATGGATTTCAGGCTTCCCGATGAGGTGGTGGAAGACATTGTCAAAAGGTCACAGCATGGAGTTTTCGGTTATACCGATCCGGATGAGAGCTATCTCTTTTCCGTAAGGGACTGGTACAGAAGGCGCCACGGCATAGAGTTTGGGAATGAGGAAATCATCGTGGTTCCCGGCGTTGTCTATGGGATAGCCCAGACCATAAGGGCTCTTACGAAGAAGGGGGACGCTGTCCTCATTCAGCAGCCGGTGTATTATCCCTTCAGCGAGATGATCACCGCCAACAAAAGAAAACTTGTAAACAGCCCGCTGGTCTGCAAAGACGGCAGATACGAGATGGACTTTGAGGATTTCGAGAGGAAGATCGTAGAAAACGATGTGAAGCTGTATCTTCTCTGTTCTCCTCATAATCCGGTGGGAAGAGTCTGGACGGGAAAAGAGCTGGAGAAAGTGGCTGATATCTGCGACAGGCATGGCGTGTATATTTTTGCGGATGAGATACACTCCGACTTCGTTTACCCCGGGCATGAGCATATATCTTTTTACTCTCTTGATAAGAAGTATCATGAAAGACTGGTGCTTGGCACTTCTGCCAGTAAGACCTTCAATATTGCCGGACTTCAGGTGGCCAACATCATCATTCCAAATGAGGATGTAAGGAAGGCCTTCAGAGATGAGAACGAGCGCTCAGGCTACAGCCAGCCAAATGCCATGGGACTTCTGGCAACGAAGTCGGTGTATGACAAAGGGGAGCAGTGGCTTGATGAACTTCTTGTCTATCTTAAGGGGAATCTTGATTATGTGAGACAGTTCCTAAAGGAAAACCTTCCCAAGGTAAAGCTTATCGAGCCCGAGGGGACTTACCTTATCTGGCTTGATTTTTCGGAAGTTACGGATGATCGCAGGGAACTTAAGGAACTCATTGAAAATAAAGCAAAATTGTGGCTTGATCCCGGAGTAATCTTCGGAAAAGAGTCAGCTCTTTTTGAGAGAATAAATATCGCCTGCCCGAGGAAGATCTTAGAGCAGGCTATGGAACAATTAAAAGAAGCAGGGAGATGAAAAAATGGATTGTAGTGGTTGCAACAGATGTACTCAGATGAACTGCAGTATTGATACAAAGTGTCAGCAGTTGGACAGAAAGCTGATGGACAGGTACGGAGCGGTGAGCTTCCCTATCTATCAGACTGCGACCTTTGCCCACCCGGGACTTGGGGAGAGTACCGGCTATGACTATACGAGAGTTCAGAATCCCACAAGGCAGCAGCTTGAGTCAATCGTGGGATATCTTGAGAACGGCAAGGATGCAATAGCTTTTTCCAGCGGAATGGCAGCTATTGCGACGCTGATGGAACTTTTTCAGATCGGGGATCACTTCATTATTGACAGCGATCTCTACGGCGGAAGCGTAAGACTCTTTAACGAGATCAGCAGGAAGAACGGACTTACATATACAGCGGCCAACTTAAGCAAAGACGATGTAAGGCCGCTCATTCAGGAGAATACCAGGATGATCTATCTTGAGACTCCGACAAATCCCATGATGAACGTTACGGATATCAGTGAACTTTCAAAGATTGCAAGAGATCACGGGATACTGCTGGTGGTGGACAATACTTTTCTTTCTCCCTATTTCCAGAATCCCCTGGATCTTGGAGCGGACATCGTGGTACACTCGGGAACCAAGTTCCTTGGCGGCCACCACGACACCGTGGGAGGATTCCTGGTGGTAAAGGATCAGGCTCTTGATGAGAAGCTTCGCTTTATCTATAAGACCACCGGTGCGGTGCTGAGTCCTTTTGACAGCTTCCTGATCTTAAGAGGAATAAGAACTCTGGCTGTGCGTCTTGAGAGAGCTCAGGAGAATGCCCTTAAGCTGGCAAGGTATTTAAAACGCCAAAAGCACGTCACAAAGGTTATCTATCCCGGACTTGAGGAACATCCCGGGTACGAGATCATGAAGAAGCAGGCAAGAGGCTTTGGTGCGATGCTGACCTTTGAGGTGGACAGCGAGGGTTTTGCCAGGTCTATCCTCAATCATGTGGAGCTGATCTATTTTGCGGAAAGCCTTGGGGGAACAGAGACTCTTATCACCTATCCCATAACCCAGACCCACGCTGATGTTCCGGCGGACGTGCTTGAGCGCAACGGAATAAATGCCAGGACTTTGAGGCTGTCTGTCGGAATAGAGGGAATCGGTGATCTTATCAGTGAATTTAACAGAGTATTCGCCATTGCAGAAAAAGAGAATAGTTAATCCTTGAATATTGTGTTATATTTATGCAAAATGATTTTTGTATAAATCATACACGTTCGGGGGAATAACTATGACCATCTTACAACTTAAATACGTTATAGCTATTGATGAAGAGTGCTCCATGAGAAAGGCGGCTGACAGACTCTATGTGTCACAGCCCGGCCTTTCAAGTGCCGTCAGAGACCTGGAGAATGAGCTTGGCATCCAGATCTTTGAGAGGGTTCACAACGGTGTTGTGACAACGGCAGCAGGAGCCTCTTTTATTGCATATGCAAGAAATGCCGTGGAGCAGTTCGAGAAGGTAGAGGAAAAGTACCTGAATGCCAGGAACGAGCGCCCTACATTCTCAGTATCCATGCAGCATTACACCATTGCGGTTGATGCCTTTATCGATACAGTAAGAGACTTTGATGTGGAGGAGTACCAGTACTTTATCCGAGAGACCCAGACAAGTGAGGTTATTGAGGATGTTAAGACCATGAAGAGTGAGATTGGTGTCATCGCTCTGTCGGATTTTAACAAGAACACCTTCAAGAAGATTTTTGCTGATGCATCCCTGGAATTTCACGAGCTCTTTTCCCGTGATACCTACGTGTATTTAAGCCACGACCATCCTCTGGCTGACAGGGAGGAGCTGTCATTGGAGGATCTTAGCGATTATCCTTGCATGGTATTTGACCAGGGAGACAACACTTCCTTCTATTATAGAGAAGAGGCTCTTGCAACCTATGACTACAAGAAGATCATCAGCACCAATGAGAGGGCGACCTCCATTGAACTGATGCTGGGACTGGACGGATACGCCGTTGGCGCTGCAATGCTGGGAGCAGGGGAGACTTCATCGGGAATCAAGGTCATCAAGCTTAAAGAGGAAGAGACCCTGACCTTCGGATATATCAAGAGAAAGGGCGCTAAATTAAGTGAGATGGGTCAGGCTTTTGTGGAGAAACTTGAAGCCCACAAGGAAGCCTGAGCAGCAATAAGAACTTCTTATAGCCCTCGATAGATGATTATTGCTTGCAAAGGTGCAAAAGCAAGTGTAAATTAGTTAAATATAAAAAACATACCGTTTTGCGGAGGGCAGGATTTCCGGAAGCGGTAAAAGGAGGAGAATATGAAAAAGAATATCATCACAAGCCTTGTGCTTGCAGGAACTCTCGCACTTGGCGTACTGACAGGCTGCGGCGACAGCGCAGCAGCTACAACAACAGAGACTGCAGAGACAACTGAGGCTACAGAGAGCACAGATACAGCAGCCCAGGCACCTGCTTCAGATGACGGTGACAAGACCATCACAGTTGGTGCTACACCTGTTCCCCACGCAGAGATCCTTGATAACATTGTAAAAGAAGTACTTGCAGAGGACGGCTGGACACTTAACACCGTTGTTTTCTCAGATTATGTACTTCCCAACACATCTCTTGAGCAGGGCGAGATCGATGCTAACTATTTCCAGACTCTTGGTTACATGAACCAGCAGAACGCTGATGCAGGTCTTCACCTGACAGCTGTTGCAGGTATCCACATCGAGCCCATGGGTATCTACTCACAGAAGTACACATCACTTGAGGAGCTTCCCGACGGAGCATCAATCGGTATCCCCAACGATCCTGATAACGGCGCAAGAGGTGTAGACCTTCTTGTTCAGAAGGGACTTCTTGTTTCCAACGGCGGCTTTGGTACAGATGACAACTATACAGAGGATTCACTTACCAACGACAAAGAGGCTAACCCTCACGGCTACGTGATCACACCTCTTGAGGCAGCTAACCTTCCTCTTTCACTTCCCGATCTTGATGCAGCTACCATCAACGGAAACTATGCTCTTGAGGCAGACCTTCCCGCTCAGTATCCTGCACTTGACATCGAGGAGTTCGATGAGGAGACCACCATCAAGAGAACAAACTTCCTTGTTGTAAAAGAGGGCAATGAGAACTCTGAGAAGACACAGGCTCTTATCAAGGCTCTTCAGTCACAGAAGGTTCAGGACTATATCGATGCAACCTACAAGGGAGCAGTTATCACATCTTTTGTAGACCCACAGTAATGAATAATGTATAATGTTATGGCACGCTGCGGTTGCGGCGTGCCATATTTTATGTTAACAGCAATAGTAAGCGGTGGAATTTGTATGATTAGAATTGACAGTGTTAAAAAGACATTTGGAAAAACAGAGGTACTTAAGGATATCTCCATTGATATTGAGGACGGCGAAATCTTTGGTATCATCGGACAGTCGGGCGCAGGTAAGTCAACCCTGCTTAGGTGCATTAACGGCCTTGAATCCTATGATGGCGGACTGATCACAGTTAACAAGAATCCTGTTCACATCGATGATAAGAAGAATCTTCGCCGTATTCAGAAGAAGATGGGAATGATCTTCCAGGGATTCAACCTTCTGGAGAGACTTGATGTATATCAGAACGTGGCGCTTCCCATGAAGTTCTGGGGAATCCCCACTAATACCCCTGAGGCAAAAGAGAAGATTTTGAAACTCATAAGTCTCGTTGGACTGGAAGAAAAGGTCCATGCAAAGCCAAGGGAGCTCTCAGGTGGACAGAAGCAGAGAGTTGCCATAGCAAGAGCACTGGTGCTGAATCCCGAGATCCTTCTTTGCGATGAGGCGACAAGTGCCCTGGATCCGGAGATTACAAAGGGTATTCTGGCTCTTTTACAGAAGATCAATAAGGAAATGGGCATCACCATCGTGGTGGTTACTCACCAGATGGAGGTTGTTAAGCAGATCTGCCAGAGAGTGGCTTTCCTTAGCCAGGGCAAGGTTCTTGCAGTAGGC
Organism: Butyrivibrio sp. FCS014; assembly: GCF_000526935.1. GTDB lineage: Bacteria > Bacillota > Clostridia > Lachnospirales > Lachnospiraceae > Butyrivibrio. The sequence continues at coordinate 46,701 of NZ_JAHA01000006.1, forward strand.
AAGCCTGAGCAGCTGTTCGTATGGCCCAAGGAGAGGGAAATCAGAGACTTCCTCAGGGAGGAGAGCGACAAGCTGCCGTCCACCGGCGTCAATCTCAAGCTCTTTTTCTTTGGAGAGGGCAATCAGAGGCCCATCGTTACCCAGATGTCACAGGAGCTGCACACGGATTTCAACATCTGCTGGGCCAAGCTCGAGGACTTCAGGGAGGACGTATACGGAAGCCTTGTTCTTAACATGGATGAGAAGGACCTGGAGAGGGCCTGTGCATTCCTTGATTCCAAGGATGTTACCTGGGAAGTTATCCCGAGATGATCTGCTATCCCGAAGCGGATCTGCAGTGACTGCAAGAGTTTGAACATTAGTTTTACTGGAGGTTTTTAAAATGTCTGGAATTTTATCCAATACCGGCATGCATGCAATTATATGGAAGGCTTTTACCCAGACCCTGTATATGGTGTTCTGGTCAACCTTCTTTTCGGTGATAATAGGTTTTATCCCCGCTATCATTCTGACGCTGACAGCGCCTGACGGCCTTAAGCCCAACAAGATTGTATACGAGATCTTAAGCTTTATCGTAAATGTATTCAGGAGCTTCCCTTTCATTATCCTTCTGGTTATCCTGATTCCATTTACCCGTATGGTTGTTGGAAAATCCATCGGAACAACGGCATCCATCGTGCCTCTTACCGTGTCTGCGATCCCCTATATTGCCAGGGTGTTTGAGACCAGTCTTCGTGAGACCAATCCCGGTGTCATTGAGGCGGCAAGGTCCTTTGGCGCATCCAATTTCCAGATCCTTATGAGAGTCTACGTTAAGGAGTCCATTCCCAGGATGCTCAACGGCATAGTGCTTCTGGTTATCTCGCTGGTAGGATACTCTGCAATGGCAGGAACCGTAGGTGGCGGCGGTGTAGGTGATATTGCCATCCGTTACGGCTATCAGCAGTACAAGACGGACTACCTTATTGTCTGCTCCATTATTCTGATCATCTTCGTTCAGCTGATTCAGATGCTTGGCAACCACATGTACAAGAAGATGAGCTGATCCGGCATATCAGGGAAAAGAGCCGGCTAATCAGGAATAATGTTGGCTTCGCAAGTTTTTTGTTCATATTCTGCGGAGAGTGTTATAATAACAGTACGAGCAAAGGCGCTTGAATATTAGGCGTTCTTTGCTCTTTTTTGTTGCACGGGACCGGCAGGCGATACAGGACCGTCAAGCGATACAAGACCGGCAGGCGATCAGCCTGCCCGATTGGATGGTTTGGACGTGAAATAAAGGGGAGATGATTATGGCAGCTTTTGACAGAGTGTGTTCGGGAATACCGCAGATGGATCAGGTCTTTGACAACATCCGTCTCGGGGATAATGTGGTCTGGAGGGTGGACAACCTTGAGCAGTTCAAGCTCTTTGTAAAGCCCTATGTCAAGCAGGCAATAGCGGACAAAAGAAATCTCATCTACATAAGATTTGCTACCCACGAGCCGCTTCTTGAAGAGCAGGAGGGGCTTAAGATAGTCAAGGTGGAACTCAACCACAGGTTTGAGAATTTCACGGTGCAGATTCATGAGATCATCAGAAAAGAAGGACGGGATGCCTTCTATGTTTTTGACTGCCTTTCCGAGCTGCAGACTGCCTGGGCCACGGACCTTATGATGGGGAATTTCTTCAGAGTGACCTGCCCTTATCTGTTTATATTGGATACGGTGGCTTTTTTCCCTCTTATAAGAGGCAAGCATTCCTTCCTTGCCATCGCGAAAATAAGGGACACAACACAGCTGTTTCTTGATGTTTATTCCGACGATAAGCATGTCTATGTAAGGCCGGATAAGGTCTGGAACAGATACTCCGAGACAATGTTCCTTCCGCAGCTCTATGATCCCAATACCGGGGATTTCAAGCCTATCCTGGATGGCGTCATGGCAAGCCGGTTCTATCAGGTGCTTGGCAAAAGCGGCATCTCCTCCGACAGCGAGAACATGGACAGCTGGGATCGGTTCTTTGATCTTACCAGGATGATGAGGCAGGCAGGGAGCGACGTCAGCGCAAATTGTGCCACCATGTGCGATATAATGATGACCCGTGATGAGCGCCTGCGTCAGATGGTAAAAGAGCTGTTTACTCCGGAGGATTATTTTGCCGTAAAGGACAGAATGATAGGAACCGGAATGATAGGCGGAAAGGCCTGCGGCATGCTCCTTGCCAGAAAGATAATTGAAAAAAGACGCCCCGATATATACGAATATCTTGAGCCCCATGATTCTTTTTACATAGGTTCGGACGTTTTCTATACCTATATCGTTGATAACAATTTCTGGGATCTTCGGATCAGACAGCGCACCAGGGAGGAGTTTTTCTCTGTGGCTGAGCAGTTTTCGGAGCTTCTTTTGCAGGGAAGATTTTCAAGAAGCATGGAGGAGCAGCTGGTTAAACTTCTTGAGTATTACGGCCAGGATCCCATTATCGTTAGGTCAAGTTCAATTCTTGAGGACGGCTTTGGTAATGCTTTTGCGGGAAAGTATGAGTCGGTGTTCTGCTCCAACTCGGGAGAGATGAAGCAGCGAGTCGAAGAACTTGAGAATGCGATCCGCACGGTATATGCCAGCACCATGAGCCGTTCGGCACTGGATTATCGCTCAAGACGCGGCCTTCAGGACAGAGATGAGCAGATGGCCCTTCTGGTACAGAGGGTTTCGGGGTCCTACTACGGGGAGTTCTACATGCCCTGCGCTGCGGGAGTTGGTTATTCCTTCAGCCCCTATAAATTCATGGAATCCATCGATCAGTCCGCCGGTATGCTGCGGCTTGTTATGGGCCTTGGAACCTCGGCCGTTGACAGGACCGAAGGATCCTACCCCAGGCTTGTGAGCCTTGATAAGCCCACAGCCACCAACGCAAGAGATTCCATTGAGAGGCATCAGTACTCCCAGAGGAAACTTGAGCTTATGAACCGCTCCACAAGAAAGCTTGAGAGGGTGTCGCTGGAAGAAGTGGAAAAAGAGATGCCTTTTTACTTAAAGCGCCTTCTATTGGAACATGACACCGATACCGAGAGGATGTTCAGGGACAGAGGCGAGGACAGGGATATTCAGTTCATCTCATGCCTTGGAATAGTCAAAAAGGATGAGCTCATGAACCAGATGAAGGACATCATGAGCACAATACAGGACGAGTACAAACATCCCGTGGATATAGAGTTTACCATCAATTTTGATGAGAGCGGCAATTACGTTATCAACATCCTTCAGTGCAGACCCCTTCAGATATATCAGGACAATGAGGAGGTCAGGATTCCGGACGATATCGAGCATGATGAGATTCTCTTCGATTGCAGGGGCTCCGCGATGGGATTATCACGGGCTATAAAACTGGATATCATCGTATATGTTGATCCGGTAAAATACTACAGCATGCCCTATCAGGACAAGAATAAGGTGGCCGGCGCCATAGGCAGGATAAACTGGCAGATGCGTGGCAAAGGAAAGCACATGCTTCTTATGGTCCCGGGCAGGATAGGAACCTCTTCCCCGGAACTTGGGGTTCCCACGGCGTTTTCGGATATAAGTGAGTTTGACGCGGTTTGCGAGGTGGCGGATTCAAAGGTGGGCTATAACCCGGAGCTCTCCTATGGAAGCCATTTCTTCCAGGACCTTGTGGAATCGGGAATCCTCTACAACGCCATCTTTGAGAACGAAAAGACTCTTCGTTACGATACGGGGATTCTTAGCTCTTTTGACAATATGCTTGATGACCCGGAAGTTAAGGACATCGTGGGCATGTATGACGTATCATCCGACGGCATCTACATCTACCATGACATGAATGAAGGGGCCACGTTGTGCGCGAGGATCTAAATTGTAATTCTGCCGTAATGGTCTATAATGGTAGATACTATGAAGAAACGGATACTCGCCAAAAGAAACATAGTGATCACAGGGCTTTTTGCGCTGGTGCTGGCCTTCGGGCTTGCAGGGTGCGGGGGCCCTTCTTCTCGTATTTATACATCGACATTGTTCGCCATGGACACTGTGATGGAGCTGGAGATAGCAGGCCCTTCGGACTATACTCTGCAGGCGGAGCAGATGATCCGTGCTCTGGAAAAAGAGCTGTCGGTAACAGACGAGGGCAGCGAAATCGCGAAGCTTAATAAGAATGGAACCGGGATGGTTTCCGGGCAGGTTTCGGAGATAATTGAAAGGGCTTTGGATGTCTGCGACAGGACTGAGGGAGCGCTTGATATTTCGATCTATCCGGTGCTTCGCGCCTGGGGATTTACCACGGGAGAATACAGGGTTCCTTCTGATGATGAGATTGAAAAGCTCCTTGCGAATGTGGATTACAGAAAGATCGTTGTGGAGAAGGAAGGGGCCGGCGGCGGAGTTGCCGGGGAAGATGTCGGTGGAGATGACGTAGGGGCCGGCGACGGAGATGCTGTAGGGGCCGGCGGCGCAAAGGTCACAATCCCTGAGGGCGCCATGATGGATCTTGGAAGCGTGGCCAAGGGCTACACCGGGACCTATGTGGCGGATGAGCTAAGGAAGATGGGAGTTACAAGCGCGCTGTTAAATCTTGGCGGAAATGTGCAGTGTATAGGTACAAAGCCAAACGGCGACAAGTGGAAGGTGGCGGTGAAGAGCCCCTTTGAGGACAGCACCACGGGAATGCTCGGAGTTGTTGAGGCAGATGACGTTGCCATAATAACCTCCGGCGGCTATGAGAGATACTTTGAGGAGAATGGCGTAAAGTACTGGCACATCCTGGACCCGGAGACCGGAAAGCCTGCTGACAGCGGCCTTGAGTCGGTGACCGTGGTAGGCAGGGATGGCCTTGTATGTGACGGGATGTCCACGGCTCTTTTTGTAAAGGGGCTGGATGAGGCTACAGAAGTCTGGCGTGAGTCCAATGACTTTGAAGCGGTGTTTGTTACCAAGGACAGAAAGGTCTATGTGACAGAGGGACTTGCGAAGGATTTTAGCCTTACTGCGGAGTACGGCGATGTTGAGCTAACAGTGATAACGAGATGAGTACGGGAATGCAGTGCTTATAGTGATAGCAGGATGAGTCGGCAGGATTTTTGGCCGGCTCTATTTTTTTTAGATTCCTTTTAAGTTGGATTTAGGTTGGTGTTCCATAATGGCATCAGAAAGTGAGGGACACAACCATGATGAAAAAGAATCTTATAAAAAAATCTGCAGCGATGTTGATAGCTGCATTGTTACTTACAGGATGCTCGGCAAGTGAATTTACTGATGCGGTGGACGGCCTTATGAGCTCGCAGACAGAGCAGACAAGTGAAGACGAAGCTGAACAGGCAGGAGGCGATGTGGCCGGGAAAACAGGCGAAGGCACCGGCAGCGAGGAGGCGAAGGAGAACGTTTCAAGCGAAAGCGAGAAGAATCTTTCATCTTCATCAGCTACCGCTTCCTCATCAACCCTGATTGATACCTCGGATCTTTTCAGCGACAGGGATCTTGAGCAGGAAGCAGATCTTACTGATGCGAAGAGCCTTACCCTTACAAGCGGTGAGAACATCAGCATAACCGCTGAGGGGGTATATGTCATAAGCGGAACCGCCACTGACAGCTCAATCATTGTCGAGGCAGCAGATACAGACAAAGTCCAGATCGTTCTGGACGGAGTATCAATTACCAATGAGGATGCACCTGCTATCTATGTAAAGAGTGCAGACAAGGTATTTGTCACGACCACAGACAGTGAGAATACTCTTAAGGTGACGGGCACCTTCACAGCTGACGGCGAGACCAACACCGATGCGGTCATCTATTCCAAAGAGGATCTGGTTCTGAATGGTGTCGGAACACTTAATGTCACTTCTTCCGACAACGGTATTTCCTGTAAGGATGATCTGAAAATCACAGGCGGAACCTACAACATCACTTCAGAATCAGATGCCATCGAGGCCAACGACTCTGTAAGGATCAGCGACGGAACTTTTAACATCGATACCGCAAAGGATGCTATTCATGCGGAGAATGAAGATGACAATACTCTCGGATATATCTACATCTCAGGCAGCACTTTTAATATTGAATCAGACAGCGACGGAATCCAGGCAACAACAGTCCTTATGATAGACGGCGGAACCTTTGACATCAAGGCAGGCGAGGGCCTTGAAGCAACCTATGTGCAGATAAATGATGGAACAATAAGTATCGAGGCTTCCGATGACGGAATAAATGCAACCCAGAAGAGCACAGCCTATGACGTAGTGATCGAGATCAACGGCGGCAATATAACTATCAATATGGGATCCGGTGACACGGATGCTCTTGATGCCAACGGATATATCTATATCAATGGCGGAACTGTGGACATCACCGCGCAGTTTGCATTCGACTTTGACAAGGGAGCAGAGCTTAACGGCGGAACAGTGACAGTTAACGGTGAGGAAGTGACCGAGATTTCCAACTCTATGATGATGGGAGGCGGCGGATTTGGCGGTGGCCGCGGCGGCATGAATGGCCAGGCTCCTGACGGCAGCCAGATGCCTGAGGGTGGCCAGATGCCTGAGGGTGGCCAGATGCCTGAGGGTGGCCAGATGCCTGAGGGTGGTCAGATGCCTCAGGGCGGCTTTGGCGGCGGCCACGGCGGAAGGGGCAGCTTTAAAGGCCAGACTTCCGGAAGCCAAACAACTGAAGGTGGCCAGACTTCCGGCAGCCAGACCACCGGTGGAAACTGATGAGCCGCGATGGCGGAGCCTTTAATAATCTTTTAAAGAAAATTGATCCTGTAACCCCGGTACCCCCGGTCAAATTACCTAGAATAATACCAACACGCCGAAAACCGGCCTTATAGTATTACAAAAGTAATACCAAGGAGCTTTATTTCAAGCCCTTGGTATTATTTTTGGACCTGAAAAGGCTTGAAAAGAGCGTGAAACAGCTAAAAAGTAATACCAATCTTGCATATAGAGACCAGTAGTATTACAACCACCTGTAAGCCCCCTTTTCCGAAGAAAATCCGGCAGTTCATCATCAAGAAAATCCGGCAGTTCATCCTCGAAAAAATCCCCCGGTTCATCCTTGAGAAATTCCCCAAAAAGATATATGATTGTGTACAAGTTGTTTTGTTGCACTGGGAATCTCTAAAACCCCTGTGTAAACAAGGAAACGGCACAATATAAGAAAGTCGGGGATAGTTATTTTGGAACGCAAGAAGATATTGGAAAATAAATGGTTTTTGTACCTGACTGAGTTCTTCGCAGGTATGTCGGTAATGGCAGTAGAGCTGGGAGCCAGCAGGCTCCTGGCTCCTTACTTCAGTTCATCCCAGATCGTGTGGACCATCATCATCGGAACCATCATGATTGCTATGGCTCTGGGCAACATCTACGGCGGAAGAAAAGCCGACAAGGACCCGGATCCGGGCAAGCTCTATGGCAGGATCCTCATCGCAGCCCTCTGGATCGCAGCAATACCGGTCCTTGGCAAATACATCATCATCGGAATCTCAGCGGTACTGATTTTTGCAGTCAACAGCAACTTCCTTATAATTGCGGCTTTTGCGGCATGTATGGTGGTTTTCGTATTCCCTCTTTTCCTTCTGGGAACAGTAACCCCCAGCCTTGCCAAGTACACCACGGATTCCCTTGAGGACAACGGCCGCATCATCGGAACTCTCGGTGCTTTCAACACAGTGGGAAGCATCATCGGAACCTTCGTTCCCACCTTCATTTCAATTCCTGCGGTGGGCACTTCCGTAACATTCCTGATCTTTGCGGGAATTCTTCTTATCCTATCCATTGTATATTTTGTCAGCCCGCCCATGGGAGGCGCCAAAAAGGTCATCGCCGGAGCGTTTATCTTCATCCTTTGCATGATCTTCGGCCACAGCACCTCTTTTGCATTCTGGGAAAAAGACCTCTCATATGAAGGCGAGTCTGTGTATAACTATCTTCAGGTAAAAGAAGATGACAACAGAGTCTACCTGTCCACAAACGTGCTCTTCGGCGTCCAGTCCATTCTTGTAAAGAACGGCGCCCTTACAGGCATGTATTATGACTACGCTATGGCAGCTCCCTACATGGCAGGAATCAAGGAGAAGGAGCAGGCCGGCGAAAAATTGAACGTACTTATTCTCGGCATGGGTTCCGGAACCTACGCAACCCAGCTTAGCCACTACTTTGACAACATTGAGGTGGAGGGGGTTGAGATCGACGACAAGATCACAGACCTTGCTCATGAATACTTCGAGCTTCCCGCTGACACAAAGGTTGCAACCTATGACGGAAGAGCTTATCTTGCAGCAATTGACGGAACCTACGATGTCATCATGGTTGATGCCTATCAGGATATAACCATTCCCTTCCAGATGTCTTCATCAGAGTTTTTTACCATGGTCAGAGACCACCTTGCTCCTGAGGGAATCATGGTGGTAAACATGAACATGTATAATCAGGGCGAGGGCACAGATGATGCTTCGGGAAAAGAGGCAGCTACCATCAATACATATCTTGCAGACACCATCAGTTCTGTATTTGACAACGTTGTAACCGTAAAGGTGCCGGGAACCACCAACAGAGAGCTTTTTGCCACAAACAATTCCGAATTCCTGAACAGACTTTCCGATAATACACAGATGGAGACAAACGACACCTTAAGAGGTATGATGGAAAGCGTAAACGCAGGTTGCATGCCCTACGAGTCCACCGGCCATGTGATGACGGATGACAAGGCACCGGTTGAGCTTCTTGGAATGAGACAGATTGATTCCATTATCAAGAACGAAGTGGCATACTATAAGAATATCTACAACAAATACGGAATCCAGGGACTTCTGGATCTTCTTTGATGAAGGAGAAAAGTATGAGCTGGGAAGATAACGTAAGAAAGGTTGTCCCCTATACACCCGGGGAGCAGCCCAAGATCAAAAACATCATCAAACTTAACACCAACGAGTGCCCCTATCCACCGGCCCCTGCGGTAAAGGAGTGCCTTGCCGCCATTGACTATGACGACTTCAGGCTCTATCCGGATCCTACGGCCTCGAAGCTGGTGAAGGCTTTCTCGGACTATTACAAGGTTCCAGAGGATCAGATCTTCGTTGGCGTTGGCTCCGACGATGTCCTTGCCATGGCTTTTCTTACATTCTTTAATTCAAAAAAGCCGGTTCTTTTCCCGGATATTACCTATTCGTTCTACGATGTGTGGGCGGAGCTCTTTGGAATCCCCTACAAGCAGGTTCCGCTGAATGATAACTTTGAGATTGTTAAAGAGGATTATTACGAAGAGAACGGCGGCGTGATCTTCCCAAATCCCAACGCTCCAACAGGAATCCTTCAGAGCCTTGATATGATCGAGGACGTGATCAGGCACAATCAGGACGTTGTGGTTATCATTGATGAGGCTTATATAGATTTCGGCGGTGAAAGCTGCCTTGATCTTATTGATAAATATGACAATCTTCTGGTGGTTCAGACAACTTCCAAGTCCAGGGCTATGGCGGGAATGCGCATTGGCTATGCCTTCGGAAGCAAAAAGCTTATCAAGTACCTTCAGGATGCCAAGTACTCTTTTAACTCATACACCATGAACAGGCCTTCCATAGAGCTTGGCGCCGCGTCACTGTCTGATGATGAGTACTTTAAGGATGTATGCAAAAGAATCATCACCACCCGGGAGAGAGTTAAGGGACAGCTTCGTGACCTTGGCTTTGAATTCTGGGATTCCTGCAGCAACTTTGTGTTCGCAAGGCACAAGACTGTGCCGGGAAAAGAAATTTTTGCTTATCTGAGGGAAAATGGTATAATAGTGCGACGATGGGATGCACCCAGGATCAGCGAGTATCTTCGAATTTCCATCGGAACAGATGAGCAGATGGACAGGATGATCGAGGTGCTGTCCGCAATGCCCGGGATCAGATAAGGTATGGATGCGATCGGTGATTGGCGCAGGTTGTGCCGGAACAGAGGATTGTATCTTGTATAATTTTTTAGTTTAGGAGTTTGGGTTTTATGCTTACATTTTTTAAAGAGTCGCTTATTGGCCAGTACATCACAGTTTTCATCGTGTCAATGGTACCGCTTATTGAGCTCAGGGGAGCAATTCCCTTTGCCTACGCCTTCAACCACACGGGAACAGGATTTAATCTTCTTTTGGGATATATCCTTATCGCCATCGGAAATATGATCCCTGTGCCGCTGATCTACTTCTTCGCAAGAAAAGTTCTTGAGTGGGGCAAGGATAAGCCTGTTATCGGCAAGTTCTTTACCTTCTGTCTTGAGAAGGGCGAGAAGGGCGGACAGAAGCTCCAGGCCAAGGCAGGACAGGGATTGTTTGTTGCACTGATGCTGTTTGTAGGAATCCCTCTTCCCGGAACAGGTGCATGGACAGGTACACTGGCAGCCAGCATCCTGGATATGGATTTCAAGAAGACAGTTACTGCCGTAATCTGCGGAATTGCTCTGGCAGCAGTTATTGTCAGCATTGTATGCGCTCTGGGATTCGGAGCATGGTTCGGAATCACCGGCTGATGCAAACATTAAGAAAAGGAATAGAGAATGGAACAGTATACTGATTTTGCAGCTGTATATGATACATTCATGGATGAAACCCCATACGCCGTATGGGGTGATTTTGTTGCAGGGATAATTGAAAAATACGGGGTATCCAAGCCCGCGATAGCGCAGGGAAACAAGGCAGATGCCGAAGACGCTGCAAGGCAGGATGCGGAAATTCCCGAGGACTCCGAGGAAGCTCTTGAACAGGAGAGGAATCTTGTGGTGGAGCTTGGCTGCGGCACCGGAAGTTTTACCCTGGAGATGGCAAAGAGAGGCTACGATATAATCGGAACGGATCTTTCTTTTGAGATGCTTGATATAGCAAGGCGCAAGGCTGCCGAGGCCGGGCGGGATATCATGTTCCTTCAGCAGGATATGAGAGAGCTCGATCTTTACTGCACCGCAGGGACCATTGTAAGCGTATGCGACAGCATCAATTATCTTACTGAGGATGAGGACGTGCTTGAGACCTTCCGTCTTGTGAACAACTTCCTCTATCCGAAGGGTCTTTTTATATTTGATTTCAATACGGTCCACAAGTACCGCGACATCATCGGTGATGCCACAATAGCTGAGAACCGCGAGGACTGCAGCTTTATCTGGGATAATTATTACAACGACGAAGACCACATCAATGAATACGATCTGACCATCTTCGCAAGGTGTGATGATGAGGATGAGATCTTCAGAAGATCTGTGGAAACTCACTACCAGAGAGGGTATGAGCTGTCTGAGATGAAAGAGTTTGTTAAAAAGGCGGGCCTTGAATTTATTGAGGCCGTAGATGCAGACACCCACGAGCCCCCTACTGATGACAGCGAGAGGATTTATGTGATCGCTCGTGAGTGTGGAAAATAAAAATATTGAGAGTTACTTGCTGTGACTGAAAAGCCACTCCATGTATGCTTCATCCTCCATTACTGCCAGCTCCACGTGATGGTAGCTGTAGGTGGAATCGGGAGAACCATCGGCACCGGCCGCATTCATCTGATCATCGGTGTACTCGGTGTATTTAACCTCTTTTGCACCGGAGCTGTTTAAGAGGTCTACGGCTTCCCTGCTGGCGGTGACGGGAATCGTGTTATCATGTTCGGCATGGGCAAACCAGATGGGAACCTCAGCCATTTTCGGAAGATTGGCGGCAGCGGTCTGGGCATATGTGGTTGCCGGGCAAAGTGCCATGGCCGCAGCAAAAAAATCCGGATACTTTTCGCAAATTTCAAGGGTGGAGAGACCTCCGAAGGAGTTTCCCATGACGTAAACCCTTGAACTGTCTACTTTGCCTTCACTTATCATGGTATCCACTATATCTTTTACCGAATCCAAAACCTTACCCCTTGAAGAAACCTGGAAGTAAGATGAATCCCCGATCACGGGAGCGAGAACGTAGCAGGGGCGCACGGCCTGGTTTTCCGGCTCGGCCCATTCAACTGCGGTGCGATAAGTCAGAAGATTGCTGGTGTCCCCGAATCCGTGGAAAACAATGACGATGGGCATTTTGCTTTCCTCTGAGGGACGATACAGTCTGTAGTCAAAAGAGGCATCGCCTTTATAGGAGACAGTTTCAAAATCATCTGCTATAGGTGTTGCCACATCGGTGACATCTTTTTCGGTGAAGCCAAATTCAGGGTTATCGCTGCAGGTGACTTCATAATTCTTCACATAGAAGAATTTCTCGGGAAATTCATGAGGCGTTAAAGTAAGGGTATTTCCTTTAATTTCAGCGCTTTCAAAATCACAGGAGAAGTCTCTCGTATCATTGCTTCCCCACATGCCGGCCTTCCCCTTCATGGAAAACTGCGAAGCCGACAGCTCTTTTCCCTCTATATCATTGCTGAAGGTCAGTACGAAATTCTCGGGATACTGGCCTGTCTTGCGAACACTTGCGTTAACTTTAACGCCTGTAAGTGAGTTGTTCATATTCGCCTCCGTGGTGGTTTGGGCTGAATCTGCACCGCAGCCTGACAGAAATGCTGTAAGTGCAGCAAGGATCACAGCTGTCTTGAGCTTTCTTTTATTATTGATTAGAGAATAGCGTCTCAGTCCCATTCCAGTACTCCTTCAAATACAGTAACTGCAGGGCCTTCCATGATCACGGGGGAACTAGCGGTTCCGTCCCAGCTGCATTTGATGTCACCCCCAAGAACGTGGACGGTGATCTCGTTGTCGGTAAGGCCGTTTAAGATGCAGGCTACAGCTGTGGCGCAGCAGCCTGTGCCGCAGGCCAGAGTTTCGCCGGTGCCGCGCTCCCAGACTCTCATATGGACGTTGTTCCTGTCATCGATCTTAACGAATTCGGTGTTGGTCCTGTTGGGGAAGTACTCATGATTTTCAAAATGAGGGCCGTAAGCTTCGATATCAAATGAAGCCAGGTCCATGTCTTCCGGCAGGAAAACTACGGCATGGGGATTGCCCATGGACACGCAGGTCATGTGCCATTTTCTGTCGAGAACGGTGATGGGCTCATTTATGACTGAATTTGCAGGAATTCCTGCAGGATCGCTTTCAGCTTCATCAAAAGGAATGGAATTGGGAAGACTTACGGGAACTTCGGGGGCAGCAAGAACCGGTGCACCCATATCAACTTTCACGCTTTTTACAAGGCCATCCTCACCAAGAGTCAGGTCGATGTATTTTTTCTTGCAAGCACTGACTATGGTAAGCTGGGTCCTGTCTGTAAGATTGTGGTCAAAGACATACTTGGCAACGCATCTTATGCCGTTTCCGCACATCTCTGAGCGGGATCCGTCTGCATTGTACATCTCCATCTCAAAATCGATGTCCGGGTCATCCACGGGGTTGATGAAGATCAGCCCGTCCGATCCTATGCCAAAGTTTCTGTTTGATACGAACCTTGCCAGGTCGGCCTTTTTCTCAGAAGGAACCTGCACCTGACCTCCGTCTATATAAACGTAATCATTGCCGCAGCCCTGCATTTTAGTGAAATTGATCTTCATACGAATTCCTCCCCAATATGTGTAGCATTGAATTTTGCATATATAATAGCACACAACCTAATGGCGCACAAAGTCTGTTTTGATAAACACCACTGCGCACGGCTAAAGTTTACAGATTAGAGAAGATATATTAGAATATTGAATGTATGTAGTCAATTAAGCTTCATACGCTTAATTTTTTCAACGAAACAGGAGTAAAAACTATGGCATTATTAGAAAAATGGCGTAACACCGCATATTCAGAGACAGCCAATAAAGGCGATCTTCAGAGACTTTGGACAGATTATTTCCAGAAGGAAAAGGACATTTACGCAGAGCTTTTAAAGAATCCCGACGAGACAGTTAAGGGAACTGTTAAGGAGCTTGCTGAGAAGTATGGCGTTGACCTTATGACAATGGTTGGATTCCTTGACGGAATCAACGACAGCCTTAAGGAGCAGAACCCCATCGAGGAGATGGAAGAGGATACAGAGGTTAACCTTGGTTTTGACAAGGAGCTTCTCTACAAGAACATGGTTGGTGCCGGTGCAGACTGGCTTTACAATCTTCCCGAGTGGGAACCCATCTTTGATGAGGCTAAGAGAAAAGAGCTTTATAAGGAAGAGAAGAATTCACATACCATCAGAAAAGAAGCAAAAGTATATCCCAATGATCCCTGCCCTTGCGGAAGCGGCAAGAAGTACAAGAAGTGCCACGGCAGAGCGCAGTAAATACCATTACCGCTGCAGAGCATTAATTCTGAATGTACCCGGTAGCATAGCACTTGGTTGGTGTAAGCTGCGGGAACAAATATAAAAAACAATAAAGAAAGGCTCTCCCCGGTTGGGATTGCCGAAAGGAGAAATGAAATGGAAAAAGAACAATTCAAAGAAGTTTATCGTCACTCACTGGCTCACATCCTGGCAAAGGCCGTATTTGAGCTCTATGGCAAGGAAGTGCAGATTGCTATCGGACCCCAGATCGATGACGGCTGCTACTACGATTTCGTACTGCCCAAGGCAGTGACCCAGGATGATTTCAAGACCATCGAAGACAAGATGAGAGAGATCATCAAGAGAAGAGAGGACTGGACAAGAAAAGAGGTTTCAAGAGCTGAGGCCCTTGATATCTTCAAAGATCAGAAGTTCAAGGTTGAACTTATCAATGATCTTCCCGAAGACGAGACACTGACAGTTTACTATACAGGTGAGGATTTCGTAGATCTCTGCAGAGGACCTCACGTAGACAATTCTCAGGAGCTCATGAACGTTTCTTATCAGATCAAGAGCGTTTCAGGTGCTTACTGGAGAGGTGATGAGAAGAGAGACCAGCTCTCAAGAATTTATGTATATGCTTTCCAGACCAAGGATGAGCTCAAGCAGCACATCAAGATGATCCAGGAAGCTATGGAGAGAGACCACAAGAAGATCGGTCCTCAGCTGGATCTTTTCATGTTTGATGAGACAGCTCCCGGAATGCCTTACTGGCTTCCCAGAGGATGGAAGATGTATCAGGCACTCCTTAAGTACTCAAGAGAGGTACAGGAGAGACACGGATACACAGAGATCGCAGCTCCCCTTATCAACAACAAGAAGCTTTGGCTTATCAGCGGACACTGGGCACACTATGTAAACAACATGTTCATGGTCCCCGGTCTTGAGGGAATGGTTAAGGCTGATGCCGAGATTCCTGAGGTATTTGAGAACTACAACGATGCTTTTGAAGAGCCCAAGCCCGTTAAGATCGTTGCAGGTTCCATGATCTACAACCGTGAGCTTGAGGACACCATGGCTGCAAAGCCCATGAACTGCCCCAATGCCATGATGACCTACAAGAGAACTAACCACTCCTACAAGGAGCTTCCTATCAGATACAGTGAGTACGATGTGCTTCACCGCAAGGAGAAGTCCGGACAGATGAACGGTCTTTTCCGTGTACAGGAGTTCCGTCAGGATGATGACCATACATTCGTAATGGAGTCACAGATCAAAGAGGAGATTGCAGATGTAATCGCAATCGCTGACGAGATCTACTCAACATTCGGTGTAACCTACAGAGCAGAGTTCTCAACAAGACCTGAGGACTTCATGGGAGATATCGAGGTTTGGAACAGAGCCGAGGCTGCTCTCAAGGAGATCCTTGATGAGAAGTACGGTGAGGGCGGATATGAGATCAATGAGGGCGATGGTGCTTTCTATGGTCCCAAGATCGACCTTCAGATCAAGGATGCCCTTGGAAGAGAGTGGCAGTGCGGAACTGTACAGCTTGACTTCCAGCTTCCTCATAACTTTGGACTTACATACCAGGCTCAGGACGGCACAATGCAGATGCCTGTAGTTATCCACAGAGCTATTTACGGATCTTTAGAGAGATTCATAGGTATCATCATTGAGAACTTCAAGGGAGTATTCCCCTTCTGGCTTTCACCTTACCAGGTTGGCATTGTTCCCATCAGAGTGGAGCACAATGAGTATGCCAAGAAGGTTGAGAAGGCTCTCATGGATGCAGGAATCCGCGTAGAGGCTGATTACTCCGACAACAACATGAAGGAGAAGATCAAGAAGTACAAGAACTACAAGGATCCATACATTCTTGTTATCGGTGACAGAGAAGCTGCTGAGAACACTGTATCCATCAATGTTCGCGGCTCCAACAAGCAGATTCAGAATGTACCTCTTGATGAGCTTGTAAAGATGTGCAAAAAGATGAATGAAGAGCATTCACTTGAGCTTATCGACAGCTACGAGGCCTGATCTAAAGAAACAAATATAAAGGCACAGGAAAGTCTACTGACCTGTGCCTTTTATAGTAATAAAGCAATATCGGAGTTTGCAAAAGAACTAATGAAGAAAAGTATTGTTACGGATAAACTTAAGATGATCACGGCTGTGGCTCTTGCCGCTGCTGTGGCGATGTCGACAGCTCTTTTGACCACAGATGCGGTGAAAGTAAGGGCACAGGAGGATCTTCCGGAAGCCGGCTGGTGCAGCTTTGTGATACCTTCGGAGTTTGTGCCGGGGCCGGAGAGCGGAGTATTCATCAACAGGAACTACCCCATGGAGTCCTCCACCATCAAGTACAGCTTCTACGACAACGGCAAGGATGTGACTTTTACCAACAGGCAGAGGCAGGAAGAGAGCTTCAATGTGCCCGGAAACAGAATAACGGACGAGCCCACGCTCCTTACAAAAGAGATTTATGAAGAGACCCTGTCAGCTGCTTTTAACAGTAAGTACGGTCAGGACGTTGGCTTTGCAGTAGAGTCTTTTGACGATATAGAAGTGGACGGATATCCGGGATTTAAGATCCGGTCCTCCTACAGGGCCGAGGGAGAGGAGACGATACATCAGACGGTGTATATGCTTATCTCCAAATACAAGGTCTTCACCGTCACCTATCAGAGGGCGGAAGACGATGACTGCGAAGAACAGTTTGAAAAAAGTGCGGATACAATACATGTGAATTGAAGGTTGAATCCTTTAAGACTATAATGTTTATGATATAAATTTCGGAGGCATGTTATGAGGATCATAGTTGTTGGCTGTGGAAATGTGGGGCTTGCCCTTACACAGCAGCTTAGCAAGGAAGGTCATGATATTACCGTGATCGAAGAGAAATCCCAGGTGGTACAGGCAGCTGTCAACAACCTGGATGTAAAGGGAATCGTTGGCAACGGCGCCAGCTATTCCATCATGAAGGACGCAGGCATCGATTCTGCGGAGCTCATGATAGCGGTTACCAATTCAGATGAACTGAATCTTTTGTGCTGTCTTATAGCCAAGAAAGCCGGTAACTGTCATACCATAGCGAGAGTTCGTAATCCTGTCTACAAGAAGGAGATCAACTTCATCAAAGAAGAACTTGGACTTTCCATGGTAATCAATCCTGAGGAGGCGGCAGCCAGCGAAGCTTCAAGACTTCTTAAGCTTCCTTCCGCCACCAAAATTGAGACCTTTGCAAGAGGAAGAGCAGAGCTTGTAAGGCTTGTTATAGATGAGAATTCAAGACTTTGTGACCATGCCCTTAAGGATATTCCTTCAGATCTCAAGAAACAGGTTGTCATTGCTGTAGTTTCCAGAGGAAATGAAGTATTTATCCCTGACGGAAGCTTTATCTTAAGAGCGGGAGACGAGATCACCATCTGCGGCTCCAGCAAGGGAACTCTGAATTTCTTCAAGAAGCTGGGACTTCCCACAGCCAAGGTTCATTCTTCAATGATCATAGGCGGCGGTGAGACCGGATATTACCTGGCAATGCAGCTTATTTCTCTTGGCATAAAGGTTACAATATTTGACAAGGATCCCGTAAGATGCAAAGATCTCACTGATCTTCTTCCTCAGGCCCTTGTTATTAACGGAGACGGAACAGACAAGGACATGCTTCTTGAAGAAGGCGTGACCAGAACCGATTCTTTTGTGGCTCTCACAAACCTGGATGAAGAGAACATCATGCTCTCCATGTATGTAAAGAGCATTAACCCCAAGGCCAAGCTTATCACCAAGGTGCACAGGGTTAACTACGGCGATATAATCGGATCTTTGGGAATCGGAAGCATCATCTATCCCAAGAACATTACCGCCGAGAGAATTGTTGAGTTCGTCCGCGGAATGTCCGCATCCAAGGACAGTAACATTGAGACTCTTTACAAGCTCAATGATGACAGAGCGGAGGCTCTGGAGTTTATTGTTCGCAGCGGCAGCCCCGTTATCGGCAAACCTCTTTCCGAACTCAAACTCAAAAAAGGCGTTCTTATTGCCTGCATCAATCACTACGGTGAGATCATATCCCCCAGCGGAGATACCATGATCAGGGACAGAGATTCCGTGATTGTAGTTACCATGCTGCCGGGCTTAAAAGATATAAATGACATACTGGAGAAGTAAAAAATGAATTACTCAATGGTCAGATATGTGTTATTCAGACTGCTGAGGGTTATGGGAGTACTTCTGGTGCTTCCGCTTATAGTAGCCTTGATATACAGAGAATTTGACAGTGCCTTTTCTTTTCTTGCACTGATCGCACTTTGCAGCATAGTGGGAATTATCGGCTCCCACAAGAAGCCGGAATCCAAGATCATGTTCGCCAGGGAGGGCTTTACCATAACAGCGGTAGCCTGGATCGTGATGAGTATGATCGGCGCAGTGCCCTTCGTGATCACGGGAACCATTCCCAACTACATAGACGCGCTCTTTGAGACCGTTTCAGGTTTTACCACCACAGGAGGAAGTATCTTAACTTCAGTGGACCAGATCGAGAAGAGCGTTCAGTTCTGGAGAACCTTCACCCATTGGATCGGCGGTATGGGAGTTCTTGTATTCCTTATTGCGGTTGTTCCCATGGCTGACGGCTACAGCATGCATCTTATGAGAGCGGAGAGCCCGGGACCGGTAGTTGGTAAGATCGTTCCCAAGGTAAAAGACACAGCGAAGATCCTCTACCTTATCTATGTAGCCATAACCCTTCTTGAGGTTGTGTGCCTTTGGGCTTCTGGTCTTTCATTGTACGAGGCTTTCACCATTTCCTTCTCAACAGTTGGAACCGGCGGATTTGCTGTTACCAACGAGGGAATCGGCGGATATTCCATGCTGACACAGGGCATCATCATTGTGTTCATGGCTATGTGCGGCGTTAACTTTACCGTTTACTATTTCCTGATCCACAGAAAGCCCAAAGAGGCTTTTGCAATAGATGAGGTCAAGTACTACTTTGGAACAATCCTTGTGGCATCGGCCCTTATCGGACTTAACGTGTACAGATCGGGACTTGCAGGCTCAGCCTTTAATTCCTTCCACCATGCACTGTTTGCCGTAACTTCCATTATGACCACAACAGGATTCGGAACCCTGGACTTTGATCAGTGGCCCATGTTCTCGAAGGTTCTTTTGTGCGTACTTATGACAGTGGGTGCCTGCGCAGGTTCCACCGGCGGCGGGTTCAAATTCTCAAGACTTCTTATTGTTATAAGAAATGCCCGCAATGAACTTAATTTCCTGGTTCATCCCAAGGCTGTTAAGAGAGTTTACATGGACGGTCACACTGTAGAGGGAACCACGGTTAAATCTGTGTCAGCATACCTTGGACTTTATGTGATCACTTTCATCGTATCAACGATCCTGGTTTCGCTGGACAATTTTGACTTCCCGACAACCATCACCTCTGTAATTGCCACCATGAACAACATCGGACCCGGACTTAGCATGGTTGGCCCCATGGGCAACTATTCACAGTTCTCATATTTCTCCAAGATTGTCCTGATGTTTGACATGCTGGCAGGAAGACTTGAGCTTCTTCCCATGTTCATTGTGCTTCAGCCCAAGACCTGGAGACGGTAAAAAAGGCATCTGCCCAATTCTAAAATAAATATAAACAAAAATAAAAAATATCTAAATTCCGCATTGCAAATTGTGTCAAATTTGTGATAAACTATACCTTGCTTTGTGAAAAATAGTTTATTGGATAGTGAGATTTAAGATGTTTACAAACGGAAAAAGGTTCATTATTTCTTTTGCCGCAGCAATAGTTTTGCTTATGACAGCAGCGCTGGGAATTGCCCACCATTCTTATAATATCATCGGGATGAGTGATGAATTCCTTGCAAGATCCGAGGATGTCCTCAGGGATTATTTAAATAATAAAGGTGCAGCTCATGAGGCAATAGGCTTAGGGCTTTCTGATACAAGGCTGTCTCAGCAGGTTACGGTCACAACACTTAATGGCTTTATGACAGTAGGCGGAACAGTTACCAAGTGTGAGGATGAGTTTTATCCCGGAACCTATGAAGTGAAGTTTTCCAGGAAGACCATTCTTCCTTCATCTGCAATGGTGAGTGTGAAGCTGGATGTTACTCCGGGAGATACGGTATACGTGCTCACAGGAAGCAAGGACACCGGATACAGACAGTATGCATCAGTAACAGCCGGTGAGAACGGACTTGTAGCATTTAATACCAATGTTATCAGGGATTACACCATTTCAACTACAGACATACAGGGTGCTCAGAAAGCCATGGAGACACTGTTTGTATATAATACAGTGGAGAATTAACCAAACAGGATGCACCTGAAGAAGTAAATAGCAATGATATGTACAGGGTAGAAGGCATAGAAAGCGTACTTAAGCTTTCCAAGCTTTCGCCCTCTTTTTTTGTTGTAGAGAAGAAGCAGAATGAAACCCGGAAGAGCCAGATATTCGGTTCCGAGGTTTAAGAAGAATATGTAGCCTGCAAAGATGTTAACAGGCTCATAGATCTTGAGAAGATATAAAACAGCAATAAGGAACACACCGTAGCCGTGATAGTCGGTGTGGAGCTTTTCAGCAAGGAGGATACCGGCGGTGACGGGGATGGCGCTCATGACAAAAAAGAAGGCGATATGAAGGTTCTTTTCCCGAATGAACCTTTGTATCCTGTCGCAGCACCAAATGACCATAAGGCCGATAAGGAGCGTGAAATACACGTTGCAGTGCTCGGAAAGATGTTCCTTGTTGGCGGCCATTATCTCGGGAATGCTTATGTTAAATACGTCTTCTTTGGCATAGAAGGTAATATCGAAGGGAATCTCGGAAATAAGGCCAAAAATAAACAGGCTAAGAGCGTATCTTAGCCTGCTTTTTGTATGGATAAAGCCTTCTACCAGAAGGAAGCAGAAAATAGGGAAAGAAGTCCTGCCGATCCCTCTGAGAATATTGTAAACCATCTTCATCTGATCAAAGGTAATACTGTCGGGATACATACCCTTCCTGATAACAGGGAGAAGGATCCCGGCTGTGATGTGATCTATGAGCATGGTGATACATGCGATTATCTTTAATGTATGACCGTTTATTCTCTTGAACCTGTCAATGTTTAAAGGCATACATCAACCTCTGATCCGTAAGTCGTAATTATTCGAAGATTACCTTGTCCCATGTGTCGGAGGGAATAAGGCTTATGTAGGTCTTGCCTGTGTTGATCTGGAGTTCATCGCCGTTCTCGTCGTAGAATCTTGTAACATCGGTCTCGCCGGACTT
Source organism: Butyrivibrio sp. FCS014 (assembly GCF_000526935.1). Lineage (GTDB taxonomy): Bacteria > Bacillota > Clostridia > Lachnospirales > Lachnospiraceae > Butyrivibrio. Next base: position 68,163 of record NZ_JAHA01000006.1, read on the forward strand.
AACCCAGGTGATGTCCTTGGCTACGCCGTTGGTGATGTACCAGCCGTTGCCGGATCCGATGCAGTTGTAAATGAGATATCCGTGGTCATCAAGCTGTGCAAAAGAGCAGTTCTGAAGGATGACATTCTTGAAGCTTAAAGGCATGTCGTCCTCTGCATCCTCATGACGATCGTTGTACTCATAGTACTCATACTCGTTTGTCTCCTCGTTCATAATCAGGTGTGAACCGTTATGAGTGAAAGGAAGAACGATCTTCTTGGCTGTGTAGGATCTTGAATACTTCTGGTCGAGGAAGATCTCGTCGCCGTAATTTACAAAGTTGAAGTGGCTTCCGGCATTAGCATACTCGTTGTAGGTTGTTGAATATGCTGAGTTGCCTTCCTTGGATGAGAAGTTGGACTCAAGGTCGCCGCTTACGATGTACTCTGTGAACTCTCTTGCCTTACCGTTGTTGACACGGGAGAAGGTTCCTGAGAAATGTGATGCCCAGGGCTGTGAGAAATACTGATCGTTGTAGTAAGGGCCTCCGTCGTGACAAAGAACTGCGTTCCACTCAGCTGCAAGAAGGATATTGGTGGGACGTGTACTTCTGACACTGCCCATCTGCTCGATCTTGCCCCAATCCTTTACTATGCACATAAGTCTTGTGATACGGTCATTGGCTGTGCTGTTCATGATCTCGTATACTACATCGGCCTCAGATGTGCCGTAGTGAGGAAGCGCTGTCTTCTCGTTGTCAACCATTACTGCGATGGGGCGCTGGTCCTTGATCTCTTCGCTGATAGGCTCGCCGGTCACCTCGCTGAAGTACATTCCCTCGGGAAGAACGTAGGGCTCATCGGTGTCTTCTTCCACAGCAGGCTCCTCGGTAACCTCAACTTCAGGTGCGGACTCGATGGGCTCAAAAGATGCTGCGGGTACTGATGTCTCCTCTGCTTCAGGTGTGGAACCGCAAGCAGTTACAGACATTATTAAAGCTGCAGTAAGAATACCTGCGAAAGCTCTTTTACCATATTTTTTACCAAACATTTTCATAATCTCCTTATTTAGTTAAATCAATCCCATATATTTTACCAAATAAGCAGTGCTTTTTCCACGATAAATTCATGATATAATTAATCATAATGACGAAGTGTCTTAAGGAATCCATCCCGTGGGATGATTTCTTTGGACCATGCAGGAGGCGGTTCTTATGAAACTGATGTTTATCGGTGCCGATCACGAAGTAACCGGAAGCTGCCATTTTATCGAGGCTGCCGGCAAGAACATTCTTGTTGACTACGGTATGGAGCAGGGCAGAAACTATTTTGAGAACGTTCCGCTGCCTGTATCCGCGCCGGAAATAGACTACGTGTTCCTGACACATGCGCATGTGGACCATTCGGGAAATCTTCCGCTTTTATATTCCAAGGGATTCAGGGGCAAGATCTATGCCACGGACGCAACTGCAGATCTTTGCAGCATCATGCTCAGAGACTGTGCCCACATTCAGATGCAGGAAGCCGAGTGGAGAAACCGCAAGGGCAAAAGGAATAAGGAGATCGCAATGATGGAGCCTTCCTATACCATGGAAGACGCTGAGAATACCATCAGATGCATCGTGCCCTGCGTTTACGGAGATGAGGTTGAAGTTTGCGAGGGCATTAAGATAAGGTTTACCGACATAGGACATCTTCTTGGATCTTCCAGCATTGAGGTGTGGCTTACCGAGAAGAATGTCACCAAAAAGCTGGTGTTCTCCGGAGATATAGGCAACAAGGACCAGCCCCTTATAAAGGACCCGCAGATGACCGATTCCGCAGACTATGTTGTCATGGAATCCACTTACGGAGACAGGCTTCATTCCGAGATGCCTCCTGATTATGTAAAAGACCTGGCGGAGATCCTAAACAGAACCTTTGCCAGGGGCGGAAACGTGGTAATCCCTTCCTTTGCCGTTGGAAGAACCCAGGAGATGCTCTACTTTATAAGGAAGATCAAGAAAGAGGGACTGGTTCCCGCTTTTCCCAATTTCCCGGTATTTGTGGACAGTCCTCTGGCGGTGGAGGCCACGGAGATTTTCCAGCGCAATCAGTACGAATGCTACGATGAAGAGGCTATGGAGCTGATCAAAAAGCGAATCAATCCCATAACCTTCCCGGGACTTAACCTTACCATCACCACCGAGGAGTCGAGGGCCATCAACGAGGATCCCGAGCCCAAGGTTATTATTTCCGCATCGGGAATGTGCGAGGCGGGACGTATAAGACATCACTTAAAGCACAATCTGTGGCGCCCTGAGAGCACCATCCTTTTTGTTGGCTATCAGTCGGTTGGAACCACAGGACGTGCCATCATTGACGGAGCGGAGCAGATCAAGCTCTTTGGTGAGACCATCGATGTAAAGGCCGAGATAAGTAAGCTCGAAGGACTTTCGGGACACGCCGACAAGAACGGCCTTATCGAGTGGATCGAAGGCTTTAAGGAAAAGCCAAAGAGAGTTTTCATCGTTCACGGAGAGGACAGCGTATGTACCTCTTTTGCCCGGTGCCTTTCTGAGGAACACGGCTTTACCACCTATGCTCCCTACAGCGGGACCGAATTTGATATTATTTCGGGAACCTTCATTAAGGAAGGTGTACCGATTCCTGTCAAGAAAAAAGAATCTACACTGGTTTCCGACGTTTATGCGCGGCTTAAGGCTGCCGGAGCAAGACTTATGGGCATCATAGCCAAGTCGGAGGGTATTTCCAACAAGGACAAGGCGAAGTTCGCCGATCAGATAAATTCCCTGTGCGACAAGTGGTCGAAGTAACGGGGCCGGCCGGGGAAGCGCGAATAGAAAATTTTTGGGAATGAGTAAACACAGAAAACGCAGGAGGAGAGAGTATGGCAAGAGCAGACGAGATCTTTATTGACATGTGCCGTGACATTCTGGAAAACGGTACATCAACGGAGGGGGAGAAGGTAAGGCCTCACTGGCCGGACGGCACACCTGCCTATACCGTCAAGAAATTCGGCGTTGTGAACAGGTATGACCTCTCGAAGGAATTTCCCATCATGACCCTGAGGAAGACCGCCCTTAAGAGCGCTACCGACGAGGTATTATGGATCTACCAGAAGAAGAGCAACAATATCAACGACCTTAACAGCCACATCTGGGACGAGTGGGCAGATGAGACCGGATCCATCGGCAAGGCCTACGGTTATCAGATCGGACAAAAGAGCCTGTACAAGGAGGGAGAGTTTGACCAGATGGACAGGGTTCTTTACGACCTTAAGAACAACCCTTTCTCCCGCCGTATCATGACCAATACCTATGTATTCTCCGATCTTTCCCAGATGCATCTTTACCCCTGTGCTTATTCCGTGACCTATAATGTCACACAGAAGCCCGGGGAGGATAAGCTGACCCTCAATGCCATCCTGAATCAGAGATCCCAGGATGTTCTTGCAGCCAACAACTGGAACGTGGTTCAGTATGCGGTTCTGGTTCATATGATCGCACAGGTTTGCGATATGAATGTCGGAGAGCTGGTGCACGTCATTGCCGATGCGCACATCTATGACCGCCACATTCCTCTTATCAAGGAGCTTATTGAGAGAAAGCCTCTTCCGGCACCTAAGTTCCACCTTAATCCGGACGTAAAGGACTTCTATAAGTTCACAAGAGACGACGTATCCCTTGAGGGCTACGAGGTAGCAGGCGAGCAGATAAAAGACATACCTATTGCCATCTAAGCGATGAGAAGGCGAGAACAAGCCGCATCGCTCATATAACGCAGCAATCCGTATCGCTCCCCGGCGGAGCAAATAGTTAAATATTGGAGGATATTTATGCAGGCAATTGTAGCCGTTGACAGCAACTGGGCCATAGGAAACAAGGGACAGCTCCTTGTGAGCATCCCCGCGGACCAGAAGAATTTCAGAAACATAACCATGGGAGGAACCATTGTTTACGGAAGGAAGACTCTTGAGACCTTCCCGCAGCAGGTGGTACTTCCGAAGAGACGCAACATTATTTTATCCACGAAAAAGGACTACGAGGTAAAAAACGCAGAGGTTGCCCACAACAAAGAGGAGCTTCTGGAGCTTGTTAAGGATGAAGATCCCGACAGCGTATTCATCATCGGCGGAGCAAGTGTCTATAAGGAGTTCCTTGATGACTGCGACACCTGTATCGTGACTTTTATCGATAAAGCTTATGACGCCGACAGCTATTTTCCCAACCTGGACAAACTTCCGGAGTGGGAGATGGTGGATGAGAGCGAGGAGCAGGTATACTTCGATCTTACCTATACCTACAGGACTTACAAAAAGCGTGTATAAATCCCGGGGAAAAGACATTTTTATATCAGGCAGGATGATTGGCTATGGCAGAACAGAAGAAGGCACTTATTCTTATTAACAAAATAGCGGGAACAGGACGGGGCGCCAATGATGCGCTGGATATGGCTACAGCCCTTGCTCATGAAGGCTATGAGCCCATAATGTACCCCATAATCCCGGGCACGGATTTTTCTTCGGAAAAGATACTTGCAAAGTACGAGGGCGAGGTCGAACTTGTGCTTTGCAGCGGCGGTGACGGGACCTTAAATCATGTCATGAGTGCCTTGATGGATATGAAGAGGAAGCCGCTTCTGGCCTATATTCCCGCGGGAAGCACCAATGATTTTGCCAGGGGTATCGGGATTCCTTCCCAGAGGATAAGGGCAATCGACGTGTCCGTCCACGGCAAGCCCTACGCCTATGATGTGGGGAAGATGAACGACAGATACTTCAACTATGTGGCGGCCTTCGGGGCTTTTTCAAAGGTGAGTTATGCAACGGACCAGGAACTTAAGAATGTTCTTGGATATGCGGCATATGTTATCAGCGCCATTGCTGAACTTCCCCAGAATATCGGCTACAGCTGCCATATGAGGATTGAGTCGGAGGGCATCGATGAAGAGGGTGATTATATCTTCGGAGCTATGAGTAATTCCGCTTCCGTAGGCGGAATGAATCTTTTCGGAGATACGGATGTGCAGCAGAATGACGGCAGGATGGAGCTGCTTCTCATAAAGGCTCCCAAGAATCTGTCGGAGTTTGGAGCCATCATCACGGCGCTTGCCAACAAGGAAGCGGGTAACCCATACATTACCTTTAAACAGGTGCATTATGCCAACTTTATTTCCGATGAGGAGACCGAGTGGACCATTGACGGAGAATTCGGAGGATCAGCCAGAGAGACCAATATCACTGTTGTGAACAAAGCAATCACCATAATGACCAGGAAGTAAGAACGGGTTTTTCAGGAACTTTTCTGATGTTTATTAAATCCCCCAAAGAGGGCTGAGGAAACATCCAAAGCCACCTTTTGGGGGATTTTTAAATATTTATGCACTTTATCGCTTTAAACCGTTGACATTTGTCGGTTTAAAGTGATAAAGTATGGAAAGAACATTTTGTTGGAGGGGAAAAACATGATTATCAAGATCTTAATGCTTTTGGTATTCTTCGGTCTGATGCTGACCATCGGCTTTATCTGCCGCAAGAATTCCACTGATGTTAACGGTTTCGTTCTGGGAGGAAGATCGGTAGGTCCCTGGGTTACAGCTTTTGCCTATGGAACAAGCTATTTTTCCGCAGTTATCTTCGTTGGTTACGCCGGACAGTTCGGCTGGAAATACGGAATAGCCGCAACATGGGTCGGAATAGGAAACGCCCTTATCGGTTCGCTCCTTGCCTGGGTTATCCTGGGAAGAAGAACAAGGATCATGACTCAGCATCTTAACTCGGCGACAATGCCCCAGTTCTTTGCCTCAAGATTCGGAGGCAGATCTCTTAAGATTGCAGCATCCATCATCACTTTCATATTCCTGATACCTTATACGGCATCACTTTATAACGGTCTTTCCAGACTGTTCGGAATGGCATTCAACATCGACTATTCTATCTGCGTTATTGTAATGGCAGTCCTTACCGGAATCTATGTTATCGCAGGCGGCTATATGGCTACCGCTATCAATGATTTCATTCAGGGTATCATCATGCTGATCGGTATCTGCGCGGTTATTTTATCCGTGCTTAACAGCCAGGGCGGATTTATGGCAGCTCTTGACGGACTTGCAAGGATCAGTGATGAGAGCGTTGCTTCTACACCCGGTATCTTCGCATCTTTCTTTGGCCCGGATCCCCTTAACCTTCTTGGTGTAGTTATCCTTACATCCCTCGGAACCTGGGGACTTCCTCAGATGGTCCAGAAATTCTACGCAATAAAGAGTGAGAAAGCCATCTCCAAGGGAACCATTGTTTCAACTTTCTTTGCCTTTGTTGTTGCAGGCGGATGCTATTTCCTTGGCGGTTTTGGAAGGCTCTTTTCCGATAAGATCGATATTGCAGCCGGCGGATACGACTCCATCGTGCCTACAATGCTCTCGGGACTGCCGGATCTTCTTATTGCTGTTGTGGTTGTTCTGGTGCTGTCGGCTTCCATGTCGACCCTGTCCTCACTGGTACTTACCAGCAGTTCAACTCTTACCCTTGATCTTCTTAAGGGCCATGTTTACAAGGATATGGATGAAAAGAAACAGCTCCTTATCATGAGGGCTCTGATAGTAGTATTCGTTGCTATCTCTGTTGTCATCGCCATCATACAGTACAAGCAGAATGTGACCTTCATCGCTCAGCTCATGGGTGTATCCTGGGGTGCTCTTGCAGGAGCGTTCCTTGCACCGTTCCTGTATGGTCTTTACTGGAGAGGAACCAGCAAGGCCGGCGTATGGTGCAGCTTCGTATTCTCAACAGTTGTAATGCTTGCAAATATGCTTGTTCGTTCAAGCTTCCCCGCACTTTTACAGTCACCCATCAATGCAGGTGCTTTCTGCATGATCGCAGGCCTTGTTATCGTACCTGTGGTTTCCCTGTTTACCAGGAAGCCCGACAAGGAACTTGTGGACGGCGCATTTGCATGCTATGACAAGGAAGTTATGGTTCATCAGAGTACATCGCTTTCAGACGATACTGAGTAAGTTATCGGGTATTAAGTGGGCTGCGGGACGTTTCGCCCGTGCTCATCTTAGCCCGTTAACTCATACACTTTCCCATCCTGTTAGTATTATCCCTAAAGAGAAGCCCCTTGCCGGAACCGGCAGGGGGCTTCTTCCTGTGCTCTTATATATTGTTGTACTATTTTGGTCCCTGGGGATGGAGTCAAGGGACCATCCGGTGCGTTAGATGTTGGCGATGTCTTCCTGGGTCAGAATCTTGACGCCTTTGCCAACAAGTCTTGCTTCGGCAGCCTTGGTGTCGGCTACGCGGAAGATCATGTAGGCGCTGTTTACGCTCTTGCCTCCGGAGAAGGCGTACATGTACTCGATGTTGACGTTTTCGTTGTCGAAGGCCTCAAGGAGCTTATCAAGGCCGCCTGCCTCGTCAGGGATCTCAATTGCAAGAACGGGAGTAAGGCTTGCAACAAAGTCATGCTCCTTAAGAGTGTTGATGGCGCTGATGGCATCATCAACAATGAGTCTTGCTATGCCAAAGTCCTTGGTCTCAGCAAGGGACGTGGCTCTAAGGTCTATCTTATTCTCTGCCAGGACACCGGTCATTTTCTTGAGGGTTCCGGGCTTGTTTTCAAGAAATACGGATATCTGCTGTATGCTCATATTTTCCTCCTATCGATAACCCTGACAGCCTTGCCCTCAGATCTTGTGATGGACTTGGGTGCCAGAAGTGAAACCTTGGCCTTGATGCCCAGCATGGACTTAAGGTCAGCCTCAAGCTTCTTTTGTCTCTGCTCAACTTCACCTACGTTATCGTTGAACATCTCAGGTGTCATCTCAACCTGTACATCCAGTGTATCAGTGTTGTTTACACGGTCAACCACAATCTGGTAGTTGGCGGCATAGCCGTTGTTGAGAAGCACAGTCTCGATCTCGCTGGGGAATACGTTTACGCCGCGGATGATGAGCATGTCGTCGCTTCTTCCCATGGGTTTGGCCATTCTGATAAGGGTTCTTCCGCAGGAGCATTTTTCTCTCGATACCCTGCAGATATCTCTTGTACGATAGCGGATCATGGGGAAGGCTTCCTTATCAACCGCTGTGAATACCAGCTCGCCCTGGCTTCCCTCGGGAAGAACCTCCTCGGTCTCGGGATCGATGATCTCCACGATGAAGTGATCCTCGTTTACGTGCATGCCTCTCTGCGCTGAGCACTCAAAGGCAACACCGGGGCCGGACAGCTCTGTAAGTCCGTAGATATCAAAGGCTTTGATTCCCATGGTCTTCTCGATGGAGTGACGCATCTCCTCACTCCAGGCCTCAGCGCCAAAGATTCCTGCCTTAAGAGGAATATCGTCGGGACCGTAGCCAAGTTCCTGCATACGCTCGCCAAGATAAGCTGCGTAGCTGGGAGTACAGCAAAGGATTGTTGCCTGAAGGTCGTTGATGAACATGATCTGACGATCGGTGTTACCGGAGCTGATGGGCACTGTCATACAGCCAACCTTGTGTGATCCGCCGTTGAGTCCTGCGCCTCCGGTGAAAAGTCCGAATCCGTAGGATACCTGGCATACGTCATCCTCTGTTCCGCCTGCAGCAGTGATGGCTCTTGCGCAGCAGTCTTCCCAGAGATCTATGTCGTGCTGTGTATAGTAGGCGATGACTCTTTTGCCGGTGGTTCCTGACGTTGAATGTATGCGGACAACGTCACTCTTTGGAACACCTAAAAGTCCGTAGGGATAGCTCTCTCTAAGGTCAGCCTTAGAAAGGAAGGGAAGCTTGTGAAGGTCGTCAACCGACTTGATGTCGTCGGGAGTAACACCCTTTGCCTCCATTTTTTTGCGATAGTAGGGAACGTTGTCCCAGACGTGCTTAACCTGTTTTACCAGCTTTTCGGATTGTATCTCCCTGATCTTCTCAAGGGAGGCACACTCGATCTCCGGTTGATAATACCTCTCCATAGTTATTCTCCTCCAACATAAAAAACACGACGGTATCAGGCAAAGTTCTTACCAAGCTCAAAGGCCTTTTTGTTCATCTCAAGGAACTTGGCGGGAACATTAGCTTCAAGTGATTTCATCCAGGCTTCCTCAGGCAGGTCAAAGTAGTGGGAGAGTCTTCCCAGAAGTACGATGTTAACTGCCTTTGAAGAGCCTGCTTCCTCGGCCAGTGACAGACAGTCAAGGGCGTCAACCTTTGCACCTGTGGCCTTAAGCTTCTCAACCAGGTTCTCGGGATACTCTGCAGCTCCCGTGATAACCGGCATGGGGTCTATCTGCTGGGTGTTGGTAACGATCTGTCCGTCCTTCTTAAGGAAGGGAAGCCATCTTGCGGCCTCCAAAAGCTCGAAGGAGACGATGTAGTCTGCCTCGCCCCTGTCAATGACCGGGGAAAAGACCTTGTCACCGTAGCGAACGTAGGTGACAACGCTTCCGCCTCTCTGGCTCATGCCGTGTACTTCGGAAACCTTAACGTCATACCCCTGTGACAAAAGAAGGTGACCTAAAAGTTTACTTGCAAGAAGTGAGCCCTGTCCTCCAACGCCCACGATCATAATATTCTTAGTCTCCATTGCTTCACGCCTCCTAAATAAAGTATAATCAGCAGTCAACACTTAGCTGTTGACTGCGTGAGAAAATGATACAAGTGTGAGGGGCGACCTTTTGCGCAAGCAAATTAAATTGTCGCCCCGAAAGCCTTTGAATAAAGCGCAAGCTTTATTCGAAGGCACCTACGGGACACAGCTGGCTGCATACGTTACAGCCAACGCACAGTGTGCTGTCGATGGTGGCCTTGCCGTTCTTTATGGAGATGGCAGGGCAGCCGATCCTCATGCAGGATTTGCAGCCAACACACTTGTCAGTGTTAACATTAAGAGGCGGATTGTGCTTAACATACTTAAGAAGAGCGCAGGGACGTCTTGAAATGATTACTGAAGGTGCTTCTACTGCAAGTTCCTCATTAAGTACCTTGTCGCACTCCTCAAGGTTATAGGGATCAACAACTCTGACTCTCTCAAAGCCCATTGCCTTGCAAAGTGCCTCGAGATCGATCTTTCCGGCAGGATCTCCCTTGATGTTGTAGCCTGTTGTGGGATTCTGCTGATGACCTGTCATACCTGTGATGGAGTTATCTACGATAATAATGGTTGAATTGGACTGGTTGTATGCCACGTTGGCAAGACCTGTCATTCCGGAGTGCATAAAGGTTGAATCTCCGATGACAGCAACAGTCTTCTTCTCGCTCTCTGCGCCTCTGACCTTATTGAAGCCGTGAAGAGCGCCGATGGATGCACCCATGCAAAGAGTCATCTCGATGGCTCCAAGGGGCGGAACCGCGCCAAGGGTGTAGCATCCGATATCACCAAGTACGGTGCAGTTATTCTTCTTAAGGGTGTAGAACAGTCCTCTGTGAGGGCAGCCCGCACACATAACGGGAGGCCTGTTGGGAATCTGATCTTCCAGGGCAAAAGAGTCTTCGGCTTCCTTTCCAAATGCCTTTGCAATGAGCTTCTGGGAGAACTCGTCGCAGATGGGAAGCAGCTCTTTTCCGGTAACGGTAAGACCAAGGGCCTTTACATGATTCTCGATTATGGGATCAAGCTCCTCAACCACAAAGAGCTTATCTACTTTGGAAGCGAAGTCTTTGATCAGTTTCTCCGGAAGGGGATTGGTCATACCGATCTTGAGAACTGAAACGGAGTCTCCGAAAACTTCCTTAACATACTGATAAGAGGTGGATCCTGTTATGATACCGATCTTAGTACCGCCCATTTCAACTCTGTTGAGAGGGCAGTTCTCGGCGTATTCGATGAGCTTTCTGGTGCGCTCCTCAACGATGGGGTGGCGTCTCTTGGCGTTGCCGGGCATCATGACATATTTGCCGATGTTCTTCTCATAAGGGAAATCCGGAACACTGCGGTCACCGGTTTCTACTATTGACTGAGAGTGGGCAACTCTGGTGCACATCTTAAGGAGCACGGGAGTGTCGAACTTCTCGGAAATCTCGTAAGCAAGCTTTGTGAATTCAAGAGCCTCTGCGGAATCGGAGGGCTCGATCATTGGAACCTTGGCTGCGATGGCATGGTGCCTTGAGTCCTGCTCATTCTGAGAGGAATGCATGCCTGCATCGTCGGCCACAACAATTACCATTCCGGCATTAACGCCTGTGTAGGACATGGTGTAGAGTGGATCAGCGGCAACATTTAAACCTACGTGCTTCTGGGCGCAGAAGCTTCTGCGGCCTGCAAGACTTGCGCCGAATGCGGATTCCATGGCCACCTTCTCGTTGGGAGCCCACTCGCAGTAAATCTCATCATATTTGGCAGCTTCCTCGGTGACCTCGGTACTGGGGGTTCCGGGATAGCTGGAGATAAAGCAGACACCGGCTTCGTAAAGCCCCCGGGCAACAGCCTTATTGCCCAGCATGAGCTGCTTGTTATTAGCGTCGTTCATGAAATAACCTCCTACCATATTACTTGAAAAATCCAACGCTTTAAAGTGATAAAGCGCATCTTATATTAGAATATATGAAAACACCATTAAAATCAAGTACTTGCAAAGATGGTTTTTACTATCCAGGCAAGGAGAATAAATACCAGAATCGGAATGAGGCAGCTGGCCACGATCATCACCGCAAGGGACTCCACGAGACTGCTAAGGAAGCTTGTTACGCTGTCAACGGTCTTGTTGGTGATGGTGGTAAGCTCACTTATGATGCCGCCTCCTTCATCGCCTTCGATCTCCAGCCCGTTGTACTCTTCAATGGCATTGTTTATGCGGCTCTGCTGTGACTGATAAACAAGAGCTGAGAGCTTGCTGCTGACAGGGACCAGGATAAAGATGATGAGTCCTATAAGGGCAAGTTTACCGGCAATTTCACGCCATTTTTTGCCATCGGTGAGAATGTATATGCAAAAGAGGATACAGGCTAAGGGGATCAGAAAATAGAAGGTTATGATCCCTGCGATGGTTACAAGGTATTTCTCAAGATAAAGCGCACTCAGGATTATAAGGAAATACTTGGATAGCTCAGCCATCTGCTCTGCGATGGGAGTACAGATATCTCCCGGAAGCAGTGAGAGTGTGGCAGAGGTTCCTGCGGAAATTCCTGAAAGGGTGAGCACATCTCCTGTCATGTTTTCGGTTTGCTCAATAGATTTTGTGTGGGTTTTGGAGGAACTGGCCCAGGGAGCCACCACGGTTACGGAAATCACCGCAACAAGCAGTACCAGGGCGATCATCATAGCTTTTTTCAGATTTAAAGTCATCTCTTTACCTCCATTTCAATATCATAATCGGAAAGGGCGGAATAGTTCCTGATAAATCCGTTGATAAGAAGCTTTGCCTGCTCGTCGGAGCGCTCAAGGATTCCGCTGTCCAGGGCTTTTTTCTCTGCCGCTTTTTCAAACTCCTGAAGTGAGAGGTTGTAATCCTCAAGCTTCATGGGATTCCACAGAGAGTCTTTTTCCGAATACACCCTGAAGGAGGAGGTGTCGATATCAACATTTTGAATCTCCGAAGGGGGGATTGTGACCTTGACGGTCTTATTCTCCTCGTCCTTTTCCAGTTCGATCTTTGTAAAATCAATCCCCGCTGTGACGGTTCCATCGTAGCCGTAGGCTATCTCAGAAGTTGAGTCGAAGACCCAGGCTATCTTTTTGGACTTGGTATATTTTTCCACCTGGGAGAAGTAGTACTCCTGGGTTATCAAAGTCCCCATGTCCCGAAGGCCGTCTTCTACTGTCTCGACGTTTACGGTGACAAGGACCTTGTCCTCTTTCTTCACAACCGTTGCCGTTTCCGCAGCCTCATCGGAAGCAGGTTCTCTTTTGGAAATAAAGGTCAGACACAGTATCAGGGACAGCAAAAAAGCTGCTCCGATCACTGCAAGGTAGACGATGTTCTGTGGTTTCTTTAGTTCATTCATGAATCATTCCCCCGATCATCAGAATACAGAAATATACAGTTATTATACAACATAACGTAATCCTCATGGATATAATAAGTCGGCACCGACGGCGTAAATTTACTGTAGGATTCGAAAGGGTAGATTGCCCCTGTGATCAGTTCAGATGTTCAAACCTTACTCATTATAGCGCCTGGTTGGAGGACAGTTCAAGGCTGTCATTCTAATCCTTGGTCTGTAGTCAAGCAGATCAAGGATAGGTGTGCGCTCTGGCGCACTTTATTCAAAGGCAGAGGCGTCAGCCTCTGGCTTCCTTTTAGAACAGTTTCCAGATGTAGTTATGCATTCCGATGCTCATCCACTTCTTCAGCTCTGAACTAAGCTCTACCTGTATGCTATCGACATACTTTCCCCACGCCGGATGGGAATACTGTTTTTCTCTTACATGCGCTACTACAGTCTCTACTTCTTCTGCCCCAGCAGCCTTAGGCATTACTGTCTTCTGGTAACGCACAAGTTCCAGCATATCCCTTTTGTTCCATGTATAGGCACTGAGTCTTGCCATCTTATCAGCGCCTTTTCGACTCCAGCCCATTGGAGTCATGCTCATTCTTTTTGACAGGACATGACTGACATGACCTTCAGTACTACATCCAGGAATCCTCCTGTATCTAAGCCTTGTCTTGGCTGCAGACCAGTTATCAAGTATATAATCAGCGCCTTCTTGCACACGTTTCATTTCCTTGTCGTTTGAGGCATGATATTCAAGCATATCTACCACAGACAGGAAATCTTCCTTACTTCCATCCTTGATCATTTCACAGAGAAGCTTTCTGGCATCATCAGCACTATCCATCAAATGGTTTGTCATCTTTATCAGGTATTTTTTGAGGTGGAACTCGTCCATCACATATGTGATGCCACTTATCCTTTTTCCCCCAGCCTTAATCCAGGCTCCACCATCTGCTCCTAGGTATATCCTCTTTATGCTGCTTATGTCATAGTTGTTGTCAATATATGTGTAGACTTCATCCCAGAGTTCACTGTTTGCTTTGCCTTCATAAGAACCACAGAAGAAATGGGCATTAACAAGGTGATGTCTTGTACTCTTGGGAGCATCCTTTTCAATGCCCTCATGAACATAGATAAGCTTGTTTATCATTCCATTGAGTTTTCTTCCATACTGGTTGACCTGGAGATCCCCCTTTTCCTTCTGGAACTGAAGCGACACATGATCTTCATCAGCCTCTATATACAGATACTCAACCTTGCGTTTTCTGCCTCTTCTTTTCTGTTCCTTGGGGAACTCGAGAGCATGTATCTTATCCTTTACAGTCTCTTTGCTGACCTCATCAAGGATGCTTGCTGCTTGTCCACCTTTACGATAAGAGGTCTGAACGCTCTCTGATAAGAGCTGTGCTATGGCATCTTCTGACATCCTTTCATGAGGGTCAAATGAAAGCATGTCATCCAGTAGATATCTGCGTTCTCCAGTCACCTTGTTCTTAAACAGTGTCTTGGAAAACATAACCTTTCCAATTGAGGTGATAAGAGACTTCTCGTCAGTCCTTACCACTTCCCATCTTTCCTTTCTCACAGGACTGTCTTTTAATATCTGGTTGCAGGTTGTAAGGGTTTCAGAAATGTAATCCAACGCCATCTGAAGCGCTTCATTCCTGACCTTGTATATGAAACCTGCAAAGTCTCTCGGATCCTCTGAAAAATCTTTTGATGCCTTCTGAAGATTTGGTACTCCATTCTCAATAAAATGCTGTATACTATTTAACACAAGGGGACTCCTCCGTTTGGTTATTTTGGCTTGGACACCGTAAATAACTATATCACGAAGGAAATCCCCTTTTTCAATTAATCCTACAAAAACTTTACGCTAGCGTCGGCACCGTAATTCTCGAAAAATTGTTATTTTACACACTGTTTTTTGCAGCTTTTGTGATGTACTCCCACATGGCCAAACCATACAATAATTACAATAAATGTGTGTGTTTTCAAAGAGAGGAGGATTCAGAGATGAAAGCAAAAAACAGAATAGGAAATGCGCTTATGGCAGTCGTAATGATCATGTTTATTTCGGCTCTTTTACCTGTCCGTGCATATGCCCGGGACAATGGGGGTGACACAACACCGCCTTATTTGACAAATGCAGTGATAAGCAATGTTTCCGGATCGGGGTATGATGTGTCCTGCTTTGTCAGAGACGTCGGCGGGGTGTCGAAGGTTCTTTTCCCAACTTGGACAGAGAAGAACGGGCAGGACGATATCATCTGGTATGAGGGTGAGTACTATGGCAGCAGATATATATGCCATGTGGACATCAAGGATCACAAGAAAGAGCAGGGGAGCTACGTTACACACATTTATGCTTACGATAATGCAGGAAATTACACAGGCTATGCCCTGAACCCCATCACAATTGATGACAGCAAGAACATAGATACTTCGAAATTTCCCGATGTGAGAAACACACCGGTGGACTTCGCACAGTTCTATGGCAAGGATCCCAGCGCATTCCGTGGAATGCCGGGCTTTACCGAGATAGCAACTTCTGAGGAGAGCGGCATATTCAGATATTGTCCCGAGAACGATCTGTGGTGGGTATTTGAGATGAACTACGATCATAACAGGATATATCTGATATACATTAAGTTCTACGCGTCGGATATTCCCTATGGAACGAACTTCAGACTGTGGGGATTGTACAACGGACAGCCTGCGGCTGATGCAGAGAGGTGCCTTGCGGAGCACGGTTTCGACTGCTTCTACTACCAGCCCAGTATGTGGCAGTGGAAGGACGACGGAACCTACATGGTCGATGTTTACTGGAATGATGACGGGACCCTTGATGCGGTTTGCCTGCAGCCTACCTGGAAGAGATAAGGCGAACACGGTGACAGTGCTTTCAATATTGTGTATAGTGGAGATGATATTTATAGACAGGAAGCCTTATAAGATGCCGATACATATCAATCTGTACGACAACTAATTGTATGAAAAGGAATAACTGTAATATATGAAAATCATCAGAAAGATGATAGCTCTTTTTACAACTGTAATACTGGCCTGTTCCTCTCTTTCAGGATGCGGGGCAAAGGCGCAGACAAATGAAGAACTTCCCATGGATCCGGAGGTTATGAAACCCTGGATCAACAGTAATATCATGGGAATGGTCACGGATGACACCAAAGTAAGTATTAAGGATGATTTTTATCTTGCTGCTAACCGGGACTGGTTAAAGGACGCGACTCTTCGCCCGGGATATGCTCAGGAACAGCCTTTGATGGAAGCCGGGGAAATTGTGAAGCAGCGGTGCAAGAAAATCCTTAGTGACAAATCCCTGACAGGAGAGGATGCCGCCAGGATTCGGGCATATTATGAGATGTGGCTCGACTGGGATGCCAGGAATGAAGTGGGGATAGAACCCCTGATTCCCTTTGTGGAGGCGCTGGGGAAAGTTGAGACTATTGATGAAATGTCTGAGTTTATCCTGTCGGATTTATACCATGATTATGGTGTTAGCTTTGTTGGCACGGATGTTGGTTATAACGCAGAGGATTCATCCCTTTATGAATTGAACCTGACTTCAACTCCACTTTCTCTGGATAACTCGGCGGAGTATTCCACTCTTACGGAAAACGGAAAGCGTCTGCAGACCATGATAAAGGGTCAGAATACGTATATGCTTTCAAGAGTCGGATACGATGAAAAAGAGATTGCGGCCATACTTAAGGACTTCGATGAATTCGAAGGGAAGATTGCAGCTTATGAGAAGACTCTTTTTGAACGCAGTGATGCTTCAGCGATTCAGAAAGCTATAAATCCCGTGACCATAGAGGATCTTAAGGAAATGTGTCCCGATTATCCGCTGGTGGCTTATCTTGAGAGAAACGGTGTTGCTGATTCAAAGCTGATAAACGTGGAGGAGCCTAAGTGGCTCAAGGGTTTGAATGAGCTTTATAAAGAGGAAAATCTTCCCGGAATAAAGGCATATATCCTGACCACTTCTCTTCGAGGTTTCATGACCTTTATAGACGAGGAGGCTTACAGAAAGTATCAGGAGCTGAACAATGAATTCAGGGGAATTGAAGAAAGCAGCCCCGATGAGGATATAGCATATCAGGTGTGCAGAAGGCTGTTTCCCGACTGCTTTGCCAGATTATATGTCAAAGAGTATATGAATGAAGAGATCAGGCAGGAGATAACTCAGTTTTGCAAAGATGCGATAGATGCTTACGATACAATGCTTGATGAGGAGGAATGGCTAAGCCCCGAGACTCGGGAGGCGGCTAAATATAAGCTTTCCCGCATAAATATCCGTGCGGTATATCCCGACAAATGGGAGGATGACTCCATGTACAGGGTGACTCCCAAAGAAGATGGCGGAAGCTACCTTCAGGCAGTCCTGGATTACAGGGAAGCAGGTTGGGAGGATATGAGGAGCAGGATCAATACCGCGGTGGACAAAGATATTTGGAATGTAAATATTCTGGACACCAACGCATTTTATGATCCTGTTACCAATTCCATAAATATCATTCCGGGATTTTTCTGTGACGCCACCTACAGCAGTGATATGAGTATAGAGGAAAAATACGGAGCTTTGGGAAGCGTGATAGGACATGAAATATCCCATGCCTTTGATACGATAGGTTCCCAATTTGATGCCGACGGAAATGTAAAAAACTGGTGGACACAGGAGGATGAGGCTGCCTTTTCAGAAAGAGCTGACAAGCTTATAAAGTACTACGATGAAGTTGTTGCTTTTGACAACGGGACAGTGTACCGGGGACAGCTCATACAGACAGAGGCTATAGCGGATATGGCAGGCATTAAGTGCATGCTGATGATGGCCAAAAAGATAGACGGCTTTGACTATGATAAGTTTTTCAGAGCAAATGCACATCTTCTGGCAAGAGTAGGAACAACGGAATATATGGAGAATCAGGCGCTCAGTAATTCTCATCCGCTGAACTACCTGAGGGTAAATGTCACGTTTTCTCAATTTGATGAATTCTATAAAACCTACGGAATTAAGAAGTGGAACGGAATGTATATAGCACCTAAGGACAGGATATCAGTCTGGTAAAAAGAGACTTCATACAGCAAAAAAACGGGGCAATATCTTCACTGTGATATCGAAGATATTACCCCGTATTTATTATTTTAGAACTTTACTACTTCAGGCTCTTTTGTAAATGAGCTGAAGGTTGCTGTTGCGTCCTTCATATAGAATACTTCGGTGTTGCCGTCATTAGCCTTGTACATTCCCTGGAGTGAGGGATATGCATCAAGCATTGACTGGCGTGCCTCGATGCGATCGTCCTCCACAAGAGTGCAGGCAACCCTGAGCCACTCGCCGTTAAGGAAAGCACAGATCTCGGCCTTGGGATTGGCGTGGAGCTGCTTTGATACATCTTTTACCTTACCTGTCTGGATGTAGAGCTTGCCTTCGAAGTTGTGGATGGTGCCAAAGGGGCGAACCCTGGGCTGATCCCCATCAACCGTAGCCAGATAGTAAGTATTTGCTTCTTTCAAGAACTTCTCAACTCGTTCCATATAAAAACCTCCTGTGTAAAATTTGATTTTATTTAACCTTTTATATTTTACAACAGTTTGACCTTTTGAACAAAAGAATGTATAATTTGCTTTATCACTTTAAAGCATGTTAGCGATGGCGTATCAAACAGCATGCCATAGCGAAGGGAGAAGGTTACAATGCCAATTACAGATTTATTGGAGAGGAACAGCAAACTCTATGGGGAAGAAGTTGCGCTGGTGGAGATCAACCCTGAGATCAGGGAGGAGCAGCGTGTTACCTGGAAAGAATACGAACTGATCCAGCCCACCTCAACTTCCTATTACAGAAGACAGATCACCTGGTCGGTTTTCGATGAGAAGGCCAACCGTGTAGCAAATATGCTGATGGAGAGAGGCATCAAGAAGGGACAGAAATGTGCAATCCTTCTTATGAACTGCCTGGAGTGGCTGCCTATTTACTTCGGAGTCCTCAAGGCCGGTGCAATAGCGGTGCCTCTTAACTTCCGTTTCACTTCGGAAGAGATCGATTACTGTCTGAAGGCTTCCGACTCGGACGTTCTATTCTACGGCCCGGAGTTCATCGGACGAATCGAGGATATTGCAGAGAAGATCAAGAAGGAGATGCTTCTTTTCTATGTGGGAGACCAGTGCCCCTCATATTCCGAGGACTACTACAAGCAGGTTTCCAACAGCTCATCGGTGGCACCCAGAGTTCTTATCGAGGACAAGGATGACGCCGCGATCTACTTCTCATCAGGAACCACAGGATTCCCCAAGGCGATCCTTCACATTCATACAGCTCTGATGCAGTCCGCCAAGATGGAGGCCATGCATCACGAGACCACCCACGAGGATAACTTCCTGTGCATCCCGCCTCTGTATCACACCGGCGCCAAGATGCACTGGTTCGGTTCACTTTACACAGGCTCAAGGGCAGTGCTTCTTAAGGGCAATTCCCCCGAGGCCATCTTCAGAGCTGTTTCCGAGGAGGAGTGCTCAATTGTATGGCTCCTTGTTCCGTGGGCACAGGATATCCTGGCAGCTCTGGATTCAGGAAAGCTGCGCCTTGAGGACTATCACCTCAAGCAGTGGAGACTGATGCACATCGGTGCTCAGCCCATCCCGCCGTCACTGGTGCGCCACTGGCTTCAGTACTTCCCGAACCACAAGTACGATACCAACTACGGACTTTCCGAGTCCACAGGCCCCGGCTGCGTTCACCTTGGCATGGAGAATGTCCACAAGGTAGGTGCCATCGGTATTCCCGGCTACGGCTGGAAGACCAAGATCGTGGACGAAGAGGGCAATACCGTTAAGCAGGGAGAGATCGGTGAGCTCTGCGTAAAGGGCCCCGGTGTTATGGTGGAATACTACAAGAATCCGGAAGCTACCGCAGAGATATTAAAGGACGGCTGGCTCTTTACCGGAGATATGGCCCGTCAGGACGAGGATGGCTTCATCTTCCTTGTTGACCGTAAGAAGGATGTTATCATCTCCGGCGGTGAGAACCTGTATCCTGTTCAGATTGAGACCTTCCTTATGAAGAATGACAAGATCCACGATGCAGCGGTTATCGGCCTTCAGGATACACGTCTTGGCGAGATTGCAGCAGCCATTATCCAGGTAAAAGAGGGAATGACCCTCACCGAGGAAGAGGTAGAGCGGTTCTGCGTTGATCTTCCCAGATATAAGAGACCCAGAAAGATCATATTTGCAAATGTAATAAGAAATGCCACCGGAAAGATAGACAAACCCAAGCTCCGTGAGATATACTGCGGAGAGAAGATTGTTGAGAAACAGAATCAATCCTAAGGAGTTCTTGTATGTCAGGTTTTGATCCGGTCGCGCTGGTAAAATGCGATACCTATAGAGAAGACGATATCAGAAAGGCTCTTGATGAGAGCCTTTCTTTATGTGACGGACTTTCCTTTGTAAAGCCCGGAATGAAGGTTGCCATCAAGGTGAATCTGGTGTCAGCCATGGACCCTGAGAAGGCTGCCACAACCCACCCCGCACTTCTTAAAAGGCTCTGCGAGCTTTTGACGGAAAGGGGAGCGCAGGTTACTTTAGGAGACAGCCCGGGAGGTCTCTTTACACCGGCCTTTGTTGGAAATGTTTACAGGGCCTGCGGCCTTAATGACCTGGTAAGAGACGGCGTAAGTCTCAACCAGAATTTCTCGGTTAAAAACGGCGAGTTTCCGGAGGCCGTGTCCCTTAAATCCTTCAGCTATACGGGATGGCTTGATGATGCGGATGTGATCATCAATTTTTCAAAGCTCAAGACCCACGCCATGATGGGCATGAGCTGCGCAGTCAAGAACATGTTCGGAACCGTCCCCGGAACCACCAAGCCGGAGTACCACATGAGATTCCCTGAGGAGAAGGCCTTTGCCAACGTCATGGTCGACCTCAACGAGTACTTTAAGCCTGTACTCTACGTGGTTGATGCCATAGACGGTATGGAGGGCAACGGTCCCAC
Organism: Butyrivibrio sp. FCS014; assembly: GCF_000526935.1. Classification (GTDB taxonomy): domain Bacteria; phylum Bacillota; class Clostridia; order Lachnospirales; family Lachnospiraceae; genus Butyrivibrio. Next base: position 89,067 of record NZ_JAHA01000006.1, read on the forward strand.
AGCAGGGGAGAAAAGACATATCGGCTGCATTCTGGCCTCCAAAAGGCCCTACGCCCTTGATCTTGTTTGCGGACATCTTATCGGAATGGGAATAAAGGATGTTCAGACTCTGCTGGTAGCAAAGGAAAGAGGCCTTGGACCGGAGAACATCTCAGAGGTTGAGATCCTTGGAGATCTTAAGCCTGAGGATGCCAAGATACCGGACTTTAAGCGTGCCACTATCCATCAGAGCATTACTTTTGAAGGAGGCGGAGTTTTTAATACCATCAAATCCTGGGGAGTGAAGATTGCCTTCAACACCAAGCCTTTGGTAAAACGCGACGAATGCATCGGCTGCAAGAAGTGTTTTGAGACCTGTCCCGCCAAGGCTATCACCATGGTGCCGGCACCTAACAAGACCGGCAAAAACGGACAGATCCCCCAGATCGACAGAAGCAAGTGCATCAAGTGTTTCTGCTGCCAGGAGTTCTGCCCTGTGGGAGCCATGAAGGTTCACTACAACCCCATCGGAAAACTGGTCAATTTGGTTTCAGGTAATTGAGTATGCCATTTTTATACAGTATTGAAGAACACAAAAAAGATAAACATAAATATGCCATGATAACAGGGTTCGACGAAAAAGCGTCGGACCTTGTTGTGCCTGCGGAAATTGACGGCTATACCGTGGAGGCAATAGGTAACCACGCCTTCTCCGGCAGGCAGGATCTGATAAGCGTTTCGCTTCCTGGGACCGTTAAGACTCTCTACGGTTTTGCCTTTCACAATTGCAGAAAACTTAAGAAGATAGCTCTTTTCGACAGCATTGACGACTACTATGACGGCGTCTGCAGGCAGTGCGACAGCCTCAAAGAGGTGGAGATCACAATGATAAGGGGCTGGTATGAGGTGGTGAGGAACTTCCTTGCGGACAATGACAGGACCCTTAGATTTATCCTGAATCTGCAGACTGATCCCGGTACTGAGGCAGAGCCCCCTGTAAGATCGGTGCTGACCTTCCCGGAGTATGTCTACGACTTTAACGAGAACACCATGGCCAGGACCATTCAGTTTTCCATTGCGGGCTCCGGAATGTTCTACAGGGAGTGTGTGGACAGAAGGTCGATTGACTATCGCCAGTACGACAGGCTCTTTGAAAAGGCGGTCATAGACGGCGGAGAGATCTCCGAGAACATTGCAATTGACAGGCTTTTATATCCCGTGGAGCTGTCGGATGATTTCAGGAAAACCTACGAGGAGCATGTTAGAGCAAACGCGGAGTCTATACTTAGAAGGCTTGTGGAACAATACCCTGATGAGCCGGAAAATCTCGGGACGGTGAAGGCTCTTTTGACCTATAATAATGATGATCCGGATAAGGAAGTGCTTCCGGGAAGGGCCATAGATGAGGCCATAAAGCTGTCGGCAGACAAGGGCTTTGCGCAGATGAGCGCAGTGCTGATGGAGGCGGGCAGGACTTTGGCAGAGGATCAGATGTTTAAGCTGTGAAATAAGAGCAGGAAGTTGCGACTGACTTACCGGGATTTTTTAGAGGAGGACAGCCTTGGACAAAGACACAAGGACCGGGACAAAGAGGCAGGAGCTTGAGGCGGCTGGACTACGAGTCCTTGATGCTTCAAGAACCGAGCTTTATATAGATATGAGATTTATGGGAGCGGCCCTCTCATCCCTTTCCTACGAGATGGATCTGTCCACCACCACAGTGGGCACCGATGCGGTGAACGTCAGGTTCAATCCATCCTACGTTTTGAGGCTCTTTCTGGAGGAGCCGGGGAAGCTGAACAGGACCTATCTTCACATGATCCTTCACTGCATCTTCAGGCACATGTACACCTCAAAGCGCTACGAGGACAACCGCCTCTACGATCTTTGTGCGGACATCGTGGTAGAGTCGATCCTTGATGACATGGATTACCGCTGCATCTACAGGGTCAGCTCCGACTACCGGGACAGGTGGTATGATATTCTGGAAAAAGAGCTGAAGGTTCTCACGGTAGAAAAGCTCTACCGGTACTTTTCGGAGCCGGAGCATATGCCGGATGAATACGAATACGAGAAGCTGGAGCGGGAGTTTTTTCTGGACGATCACAGCTTCTGGCTGCGTCTTGATGACGACAGGGATGAGGATGAACCGGAGAGAAAACAAAAGCCTCCGAAGATCCTGACTCTCATGGAAAGCAAGGAAAAGGACTGGGACAGAGAGTCCAAGCGTCTTCAGACCGAGATAGAGACCATTGGGAAAAAAGCCTCCGACAGGATCGGAAAGCTCTCCTGGGTCCTCAAGTTTGAGAACACCAAAAGAACTGACTACAAAGAGTTCCTCTCCCGTTTTGCAATCCTTCGGGAGGAGGGCGGCATTGACCTTGATACATTTGACTACGGAATGTACGCCTTTGGCCTTGACCACTACGGCAACATGCCGCTTATCGAGGAGAATGAGTTCCGGGAGGTCAGGAAGATCCGGGACCTGGTGATAGCAATAGACACCTCCGCCTCCTGCAAGGATGAGCTGGTGCAGAGGTTCCTGAATGAAACTGCCACGATCCTTCTGGGAAAAGAGAGCTTTTTTCAGCGGATAAGGATCCACGTGATAGAGTGCGACGATCAGGTCCAGAGGGACGAAGTGATAACCTCTGTTGAGGATATGAAGAAGTACTCTGAAGGGATCACTGTGGAAGGCGGCTACGGCACGGACTTCAGGCCTGTGTTTGAACATGTGGAAAAGCTCCTTCAAAAGGGAGAGTTTGATAACCTGAAAGGTCTTATCTACTTTACCGACGGCTACGGCGAGTACCCCGCGCAGCCTACAAGCTATGATACGGCCTTTGTTTTCCCAAAGGATCAGGACTACGATGACGAGAAGGTGCCGGACTGGGCACTTAAACTATATATTTGAGAGGATTTTTGAGATGAACATAAACGAAGCTAAGGAGCAGGTAAAAAATGCAGTGGTGGCCTACCTTGAAAAGGATGAGGCCGGACAGTATGAGATACCGGTGGAGAGGCAGCGCCCGATCCTTCTTATGGGACCTCCCGGAATCGGCAAGACAGCCATTATGGAGCAGGTTGCCCATGAACTTGGCATAAACCTTGTTTCCTACACCATAACTCACCACACCAGACAGAGCGCCATCGGTCTTCCCATGATCTCGGAAAAGAGCTATGGAGGAAGGAAGTACTCTGTGACCGAGTACACCATGAGTGAGATAATCGGTGCGGTGTATGAGAAGATAGAAAAATCCGGCATTCATGAGGGAATTCTTTTCCTGGATGAGATCAACTGCGTGTCCGAGACTCTGGCTCCCACCATGCTTCAGTTCCTGCAGTACAAGACCTTCGGAAGCCACAGGATCCCCGATGGTTTCATCATTGTCACCGCAGGAAACCCGCCCCAGTACAACAAGTCCGTCAGGGACTTTGACATCGTTACCCTGGACAGGGTAAGGCAGATCAATATCGAAGAGGACTTTGATGCCTGGAAGGACTACGCCTACAAGGCAGCAGTCCACGGCGCCATCATGGCTTACCTTGAGATCAAAAAGGAGAACTTCTACAGCATCAGGACCGAGGTTGAAGGCAGGACTTTTGTCACCGCCAGAGGCTGGGAGGATCTTTCAAGAGTCATAAAGGTTCATGAGAAGAAGGGGCTTATCGTGGACTACGATCTTACCGTGCAGTACCTCCAGGACAAAGAGGTTGCAAGAGACTTTGCCACCTACTACGAGCTCTACCACAGATACAATGAGCTCTACAAGATCCCCGATATCCTTGAGGGCAGATTCCCTGAGGATAAGGATAGCATCAGAAAGGGAAGCTTTGATGAGAAGCTCAGTATCATAAGCCTTCTTACGGATAAACTCATGGACGAGTTCAGGGATTACGCCAAAGACCAGGCTGTTCAGAAGACTCTGTTCGATATAATTAAGGCTCTTCCCGAAGAAGCCGCAGCCGAAACCATCCTTTCCCGGGCAAAAGAGCTGGAGAAGGAGCTTTCGGATAAGCTTGAGGCGGGGCTTCTTGACAGAGAGCAGGAGAAGGCTCTCAGGCTTTCATCGTCGGCTCTTTTTACCTGTGCTAAGGAATGCGGCTCTTTGGAAGAAGTAAAGGATTGGTTCAGAAAGAGGGAGAGTGCAAGGCAGGAGGCCATAAAGAATACCGGAAGGCATCTTACCAACAGCTTTAATTTCCTGGAGGAAACCTTCGGAAACAAGGAGTCCCTCACCGGAAGCCAGGAGATGGTAATCTTCATCACCGAGCTGTCCGGAGCATATCACAGCCTTAAGTTTGTAAGGGAGACCGGAAACGAGTCTTATTATGAATACAATAAACTGCTTCTTTTGAACGACAGACGCGATGAACTCAGGGTTCTGGCAGAAATGCTTGTATAATTACCATATTTGTGGCAAAATATATTGGTGTTATTTTGGCCTTAATGGGGAAAATTTTTTGTTGGAATGAGGAGATTTATTATGTCGAACAGAAATGATGAGTACTACGAGGACGAGTACTACGACAGAGGAGACAGCAGACCTGTTCGCAGACGCGATGACAGGTATGATGAATATGATGAGTATGATGAATACGATGAGAGAGGGGTAAGAAGACCTTCTTCAAGAAACAGCTCCGGATCATCAAGAAGCGGCGCTTCAAGAAATACATCTTCAAGAAGCAGTTCATCAAGGAGCAGCGCATCCAGAAGCAGCAGTGCCTCCAGAGGCGGCAGCAGTTCAAGAAACGGCGGCGGATCAAGGAATGGCGGAGGTTCCAGAAGCGGCGGATCAAGAGGCGGTAAGAAAAAGAAGAACAACACAAAGGCTATCATCCTTCTTCTTGTGGAAGTGCTTGTTGCCTGCATACTTGTATTTGTAGCATACACACTTTTCTTCAAGGTTGATGTTACCAAGGTTGGCAAGGTCAACATGAACGAAGAGGTTATTTCACAGTCAATCAGTGAGACGGTTGCACAGAACCAGCAGATGGTGGGATACACCAATATCGCACTGTTCGGTGTTGATGCAAGAGACGGAGAGCTTACCAAGAATACAAGATCCGACTCCATTATCATTGCTTCCATCAACAACGAGACAGGAGATGTTAAGCTCTGCTCTGTATATCGTGATACATATCTTAACCTTAGTAACGATACATACACCAAGTGTAATGCAGCATATGCAGAGGGCGGCCCCGAGCAGGCTATCTCAATGCTTAACATGAACCTTGATATGGATATCAAGGACTTTATCACCATCGGTTTCAGAGGACTTACCGATGTAGTTGATGCCCTTGGCGGTGTGCCCATTGATGTTACTGATGCTGAGATCTCTCACCTTAACAACTATCAGTCAACAATGGCTACTGAGCTCAAGCTTAACTACACTCCCGTTACCAGCTCAGGACTTCAGACACTGAACGGACTTCAGGCAACAGCTTACTGCCGTATCAGATACACTGCAGGCGATGACTTCAGACGTGCTGAGAGACAGAGAACAGTACTTATGGCCTGCCTTGAAAAGGCAAAGGGCATGAGCTACTCACAGCTTGAGGATGTTGCCAATAAGGCATTCGGTGAGACCTATACATCACTTGATCTTGCTGATATCCTTGACCTGCTTAAGAATGTTGCCAAGTACAACGTTGTTGATAACAGCGGATTCCCTTATGAGACCATGAGAACTACAGGTACCATGGGTAAGGCAGGAAGCTGCGTACTTCCCGTTGATCTTCAGAGCAATGTTAAGTGGCTTCACGGATTCCTCTTCAATGACTCTGAATATGAGGTTTCCTCCGACGTTCAGAAATTCAGTGAGAAGATTGCCGCTGATGTTAGCAAATACCTCAACTGATATTGTATAATATAAGAGGGCTGGGTTCAGAAAAGAGCCCGGCCCGTATTTTTAGGAAGGTGGTTTCTATGTACACTGTAGATGTGATAATTCCCACCTATAAACCGGATAATTCATTACTGAGACTGTTAGATGATCTTGAGAAGCAGTCTGTTGCGCCTTCAAAGATCATCATTATGAATACCGAAAAAGAGTACTGGGATGCCATGCTTGAAAGGTACGGCGAGAACCCCCAGGAGCGATATGACAACATAATAGTGCAGCATGTAACCAAGGCTGAGTTTGATCATGGCAATACCAGGAACATTGGTGTTGCTTTTTCGGATGCGGATTTTTTCCTTATGATGACTCAGGATGCATTTCCCAGGGATAAGGTGCTTATTTCAAGCCTTGCCAAGGCTCTTACCGAAGACGTTGCTGCAGCTTATGCAAGGCAGTATCCAAAGACCGACTGCAATCTTGCGGAGAGATACTCAAGGAAATTCAATTATCCTGCCGAGTCCATGAAGAAGACTCAGAAGGATGTGGAAAGGCTCGGGATCAAGACCTATTTCTGCTCCAATGTATGTGCAATGTACAGGAGGGATATTTTCGATAAACTTGGCGGCTTTACCAAAAAGACTCTTTTCAACGAGGATATGGTATATGCCGGCAATGCCTGCCAGAAGGGATATGCTATCTGCTATGTTGCTGAGGCAGGGGTGATCCACTCCCATAATTACAGCTTTATGCAGCAGTTCCACAGGAACTTTGATATCGGCGTATCACAGGCTGATCATCCGGAGATCTTCGGAGCGGTCAGATCCGAGAGTGAGGGCCGCAAGATGGTGTCTCAGACCGTATCTCATTTCAGACATATAGGTAAGACATATCTGGTGCCCGGATATATTATCATGTGCGGATTCAGGTTTGTGGGGTACAAACTCGGCAAGAATTACAGGCTGCTTCCAAGGAAGCTTGCTGCTGCCTGCTCCATGAATAAGGAATACTGGAGGAATCACTGATGGAGTTAGATCTTTCAGGAAACGATATTAAGATCTCTGACGATATAAACAGCTGGGAGGAAGTCAACCTCCTTTATAATGCTGCTCTGAAACAGATACAGACCAAGATCGAGATACTCAATGAGGAGTTTCAGGAGGTGCACCGTTACAACCCCATAGAGCACGTTAAGGCCAGAGTCAAGGTGCCTGAGAGTATTGTCAAGAAGCTCAAGAGAAACGGCTACGAGTCTACCATTGAGAACATGGTAAGATATGTTAATGATATCGCCGGCATAAGGATCATCTGCTCCTTTACCTCGGACATTTACAGGATTGCCGAGATGATCAGCAATCAGGAGGATATCCGTGTCCTTACGGTTAAGGACTATATCATGAACCCCAAGCAGAGCGGCTACAGGAGCTATCACATGATAGTTTCCCTTCCCGTGTATCTGTCTGACAGGATCGTAAATGTAAAGGTGGAGATACAGATAAGGACTGTTGCCATGGATTTCTGGGCATCCTTAGAGCACAAGATCCAGTACAAGTTCGAAGGAAAGGCTCCTGCCCATATCAATTCCGAGCTTCACGAATGCGCGGTGATGGTAGCCAATCTGGATGCCAGAATGCTGTCTCTTAACGAGGAGATCATCTCCGTATCTACGGATAAATAAAAGGACCTTCCGGGTAAAAGGTCCATTAATGAGGAGTGGCCGAACACATTTCTGCGCCCGGCCTATTATGAAAAAATCTATCTTTCGTTATTAGCTGCCGCGTTCCTTACGGCTATGATAAAAATATACAAGACAATTATGAACAAAATATGAACACACGGTGAACAAATAGTAAAAGTAACCAATAAAATTTGATAAAGCAATAAAATCTTGTCTATTTTGCATAACAGATGCTAAGCTATAGTGTATGTGAGTGTAAGGAGAATAGGATATGTTGGGAGGGAAAATGATGGACAGTTTTATGGACAAGCTTGCAGAAAAGGTAAGTGCTTCTGATATAATAAGGGCCAATGCCCAGGCGGAAGCTGCCGAGACTGAGAGACTTCGCCAGGAGGCAGAGCAGTTCAGGACACAGCTTGAACAGCTCAAGGAGAGCGAGAAAGAGCACAGAGCGATCATAGAGGAGACTAGAGATTCCCTTAACAGTCGTATGGATGACAATGAATCCAAGATCCACGACGTGGGAGTTCAGGTATACAGAAACGTACAGGCAATTGTCGAAAAGAGCCGGGAAAAGAGTGAGGAGGGCTTCAAGGAGCTTGACAACAGACTTGAGACACTGCAGTATGCAGTTGAGAGCAAGAACAAGGCGGTAACTCCCCTTGTTGTCATCACGCTGCTCATAGCGCTCTCTGATCTGGTATTCAATATTCTTAGATTTTTAGGTGTTATTTAAATGGGTTTTGGTAATACGGTATTTCGCAACAAGATAAAAATATGGTTTCTTCAATCTGCACTGGTGGTAATTGTATTATGGATACTGCTGATGCCAAGCTTTGTTAAGTTTGAAAAGGGCGAAGACAACATCTTTACGGTAAAACTGAATGACAAGGTGGTTGGGATAACAGCCACCAAGGATGAGGCATACGAGGCATACAGAGCTGCCAGACGCGCCATAGCCGGAGACAATGATGAACTTGTTTTGGCCAGGGCGGATCTTAATATAGAGGGCAGCAACGTTCTCTTTGGAGAGGTGAATTCTGTAGGAAGCGTTGCCCGTAATATGACAGGGATCCTTAGGGACAATGAGAGGAGTACCCTTAACAGGGCATATTCCATTAAGATAAACCAGTACTCGGTTAATCTTGCAAACCTCAACGAAGTGATGGCTCTTTTGAACACCGCCATCTCCAATTTCGATTCATCCAATCTCTACGATGCCAAGCTGGTGCTTGATACAGACAGAGAGGTTAATGTTCTTACCCCTCAGGTCCTTAGCAGAGAAGAGGTTAAGAAGGAAGAGGAAAAGGCTGCTGTCAGTCTTCCTTTGGCAGGATTTCAGCAGGACCTTACAAGCTGGGCGGACGAAGCCAAGCCACTTGCTTATGACAAGGACTTCTCCGACTACAAGCTGGGCCTTATGAACATGGACTTTGCCGACAAGGTGGAGATTGTGGAGAGCTACCTGCCTGACAGTGAGCTTACAGATATCAACACAGCCATTGATGATGTGACCAAGGACAAGGAGACCAACCAGATCTACGAGGTTCAGTCCGGAGATACCCTTGGATCCATCGCTCTTAAGTTCGGACTTACCGTTGATGACCTGGTGGCCATGAACGAGAACCTTGAAAGTGAGAGAACCACTATCAGAGTTCAGGATAACCTTATCGTTACGGTTCCCGAGCCTGAGCTTTCGGTCAAGTATGTGATAGAGCAGTACTATGAAGAGGACTATGAGGCTGAGGTACAGTACGTGGATAACGACTCCTGGTACACCACCCAGACCAAGGTCCTTCAGGAGCCTTCCGCAGGTCACCGTAAGGTTGTAGCTCTGGTTACCTACCTCGATAACAGTGAGGAGTCCAGAGAGATCGAGAAGGAAGAGATCACTTACAAGGCAGTTCCAAAGATTGTAGAGAGAGGTACCATTGTACCTCCTACATATATCAAACCTATTTCGGGAGGAAGACTCAGTTCCGGCTTCGGAAGAAGAACTGCGCCCAAGAAAGGTGCCAGCACCTATCATAAGGGTGTTGACTGGGCCACACCTGTGGGAACTTCTGTTGTGGCATCTTCTTCGGGAACGGTTACAAGAGCCGGATGGGGAAGCGGATACGGTTACTGTGTATATATCCGTCATCCCGATGGCAAGGAGACCCGCTACGGACACCTTTCCAAGGTTCTGGTTTCCGTTGGCCAGTCTGTATCCCAGGGACAGAGGATTGCGCTTTCCGGAAACACCGGTGTATCCACCGGACCGCACCTGCATTTTGAGATCCTTGTGGGCGGAAGTCAGGTGAACCCGCTAAACTACCTGAATTAACGGGCGGTTTTACAAATAGAGGTTAATGTGGTATAACTTATATTTGTTCAAAGGGAAAAATATATGGAAAAATACGTTATAAAAGGCGGAACACCTCTGGTGGGCGAGGTTGAGATAGGCGGTGCCAAGAACGCTGCACTGGCCATTCTTGCTGCAGCCACCATGTCAGATGAGACTGTATTTATAGATAACATGCCGGATGCCTCCGACACCAATGCAATGCTTCAGGCTATTGCCAGCAACGGAGCTTTTGTAGAGAGGGTCAGCAGACATTCAGTTAAGATAAATGCCTCTCAGATCCGCAATTTTACATTTGAAAATGAATTTATCAAGAAGATAAGGGCTTCATATTATCTTTTGGGAGCAACCCTCGGCAAGCACAAAAGTGCCGGTGTTGTTCTTCCGGGAGGATGTGAGATCGGCCTTCGTCCCATCGACCAGCATATCAAGGGCTTTACCGCTCTTGGTGCTACTTTAAACACTGAGCACGGCATTATCTATGCCAATGCTGACAAGCTTGTGGGAGCCCACATTTACCTTGATGTTGTAAGCGTTGGTGCCACCATCAATATCATGATGGCAGCAGCTATGGCAGAGGGTAAGACCATAATCGAGAATGCGGCCAAGGAGCCTCATGTAGTAGATATAGCCAACTTCCTTAACAGCATGGGAGCCAATGTAAAGGGCGCAGGTACTGATGTAATCCGTATCCGCGGCGTTGAGCATCTTCATGGAACGGAATATACCATCATTCCGGATCAGATAGAGGCAGGTACCTTTATGATGGCAGCAGCTGCCACAAAGGGTGATGTCACCATCAAGAATGTGATCCCCAAGCACCTTGAGTCCATCAGCGCCAAGCTTGTGGAGATGGGATGCCAGATCCATGAGTCTGATGATGAGGTAAGGGTTGTAGCTACCAAGAGACTTCAGAACACTCACGTTAAGACTCTTCCTTATCCGGGATATCCCACAGATATGCAGCCTCAGATCACCACAGCTCTGGGACTGGCCAGTGGAGTCAGCATCGTGACGGAGAGTATCTTCGAGAACAGATTCAAGTATGTTGACGAGCTTACCAGAATGGGGGCCAGCATCAAGGTAGAAGGCAGCACCGCGATCATCGAAGGTGTTGACAAGTACACCGGTGCAACGGTTTCAGCTCCGGACCTGCGAGCCGGAGCAGCGCTGGTTATCGCAGCACTTACTGCCGAAGGCTTCTCAACTGTTGAAGATATCAAGTACATCGAGAGAGGCTATGAGGATTTTGAAGTGAAGCTTCGTGAACTTGGAGCCTGTATCGAGAAGGTCAATGACGACAAGGAAGTACAGAAGTTCAAACTTAAGAACGCATAAAACAAAGCCATGACATGATTAAGTGCCATGGCTTTTTAATTGTTTTCCGATTGCTTTCTGGTTCCGGTCATTCTGCGCAGGTCATCAGGTACCGGTCAAATAATTTCCTGGATATATACTCCCGGGCATTTGCTAAGATCGATATAGTCGTTTTCCACCTTGATGGTGGGACGGGAGAGGTGAGAGCTGTTTATAAAGATGATCTCTCCGACTTCTCCTGTGTTGAGTCTGACCGTGTTGAGCAGATATGTATTTACTATGTTGTGAAGGAAGGCCATGATCATCTCCGGATCGTATTTTTGGAAGCCTTCATCCTCAAACATTGATATCGCTATAAACGGGCACAGGGGACCGCGGTAGTAGCGGGCACTGGTCATGGCATCGTAAACATCGGCGATGGCCACGGCCTTTGCAAATTTATCTATCTGGGGTCCGCGAAGATTCATGGGGTATCCTGTTCCGTCACATCTTTCGTGGTGCATGAGAGCGGCATTTCTTACATGACTGCTGACGTTTAAATCCTTCATGGCATCATACCCCTTCTGGGGATGAGTCTTAACGAGGGAATATTCGTCATCTGTAAGCTGCCCGTGCTTTGTGATTATGCTGCCGGGGATAAGGAGTTTGCCGACATCATGGAAAAGACCTGCCTGAGTAGCCAGTTCTATTTCAGAGGAACTCCACCGAAGCCACTGAGCCAGGATGTTAGTGATAAGAGCAACATTGATACAGTGGGTATAGGTGGCATCATCATAGACCCTCAGGTTGTGGAGCATATCGAAAATGTTGGATGCAGTGCGTCCGTTCCCCAAAAGTGCATAGATGGGAGTCATCATCTCATCCAGATCCAGTTCTTTATTGTGCTCCAATATATCCTTTATGCTGTGCTCAAACTTGTTGGCACACTCCTCGAAATCTTTTTTAAAATCCTTGAAATCCTGTGATTGCTTAAGACGCTCAGAATAAGTAAGACCTGCATCTGCGGGCCTTTCGTATTCCGGTGTTTCCGCCGGATCATCCTCAACGAGGACATCTATTATAGAGTAGAAGGCAAGTCTGGCTATATCCTTCTGAGTAAGAACCGTTCCGCCGTCCATGAGCTTGATCCTTTTGTCGTAGGTATATACGTCGTTTGTAAGGATCATGCCCGGAATCAGCTGTTTTGTGAGTACTTTTTTCATGGAATCCTCATAAATGCTGGATTGGCGCTCTTTAATTAATTATAATTTCGTTAAATATTGTTGTCAAACTCGTGCTTGACAGACGGGTGGACCGGTAATAATATGATTGTATAAAATTTAATTCTTCGGGGCAGGGTGAGATTCCCAACCGGCGGTACAGTCCGCGACCCACATATGTGGCTGATTTGGTGAGATTCCAAAACCGACAGTAAAGTCTGGATGAGAGAAGAAGTGAAGAGCATCTGCCGAGGTTCTCTTGAAGGATGCTGAAATGTCATTTCCGATTTATGAAGGCTCTTTTGCATAAGCGGCGATGACGTCCAAGGATTTCCCACTTAATCTCTCCTTCATAATCAAAATTACATAACCCGATGAGAAAGAAGGAGAAAAACATGAAAGAGAAACAGTCACTGATCCAGGTAATTTCCAACAATGCAGGGCACTTTATTGCGCTGCTCCTCCTCATTGCCGTCGCTTTTGCGATCACAGGCTTTGCGGAGAAGAGAGCAAGAAAGCGTGAGATCGAGGCCGGCGCCAGAGTAGAAGATGTTTTCAGCATCAGAAAGATAGCCATCATCGGAGTATTCTCAGCAATATCCTTTGTGCTTATGCTCTTTGAGTTCCCGCTTCCTTTCGCACCTGCATTCTACAAGTTTGATTTCAGCGATATCCCCGCTCTTATCGGTGGATTTGCAGCAGGTCCTCTTGTAGGCGTTATGATCGAGTTTATCAAGGTGCTTCTTAACGTGGTCATCCAGGGAACCACAACAGGTTTTGTAGGAGAGATCGCGAACTTTGTGGTTGGAGCAGCCTTCGTTGTTCCCGCAACCGTTATCTACAGATTTAAGAAGACAAGGAACACAGCACTTATCAGCTGCCTTGTAGGTACTCTTTGCATCGCATTCGTAGGAGCTACCCTCAACGCATTCTTCCTGCTTCCCGCATACGCAGTACTTTTCGGAAGCGGCGTAGATTCTTTTATCGCAGCAGGAACAGCAATCAACCCTGCAGTAACAAACCTGTTCACCTTCTGTGCTCTTTGCGTAGCACCCTTCAACCTTGTTAAGGGCGTAGCAGACAGCGCAATCACCTTCCTTGTTTACAAGCAGCTCAGCCCCGTGCTTAAGGCTGATGGCTTCCGCGGCATTCGCAAGAAGGCAGCAACTCAGGAAGCAGATGCATAATTAAGAGTTTCCCTAACATTTCAAAAGCGTAGATTATATTAAGAAAACAGCAGCCATTTCGGTTCAGCCCCGATATGGCTGTTGTTTTTTGTAGCAGGCGGCTATAATGTGGTAATATATATTCGGATAAGAATGAGTGAATGGAGATAAGACTATGGAGATTGTCACCAGACATGAAACTAACAGCCCGGAGGAAACCTTCGAGCTGGGAAAGAGAATAGGCGAAAGCGCTGTGCCGGGTATGGTCTACACACTCATAGGAGACCTGGGAGTTGGCAAGACTGTCCTGACCCAGGGCGTTGCTGCGGGACTTGGCATAAAAGGGCCGGTCAGCAGTCCCACCTTCACCATTTTGCAGGTGTATGATGAGGGACGTATCCCCTTCTACCATTTCGATGTCTACAGAATAGGCGATATCAGCGAGATGGATGAGATCGGATATGAGGACTATTTCTACGGAGACGGAGTCTGCTTTGTGGAGTGGGCAAATCTCATAGAAGAGCTTCTGCCCGAGCATTACACACAGATAGTGATTGAGAAGAACCTGGAGAAGGGCTTCGATTACAGACTTATAACCATGACAAAACGATAAGGCAATCATATGAGAATATTAGCGATAGATACTTCGGGACTTGTGGGAACAGTAGCTGTCTCTGACGGCGACATGCTTCTTGCGCAGTTCTCGATTCAATACAAAACTACACATTCAGAGATACTGATGCCAATGATGGAGGACATCAGGAAGAAGGTCAACCTGGATCTCTCCACCATTGATGCCATAGCTGTGGCTAAGGGCCCCGGCTCTTTTACCGGACTTCGTATAGGAAGTGCAACGGCAAAGGGACTGGCACTGGCTCTTGATAAGCCCATCATTCCCATCCCTACACTGGATGGACTGGCCTACAACCTCTACGGCAATGAGAAGATCATCTGCCCTATGATGGATGCCAGAAGGAATCAGGTCTATACAGGAATCTACACCTTCGTTCCGGTGGTCAGTGAAGAGAAGAACCTGGAGCGCAGCTTTGACATGCAGACGATCTGCGGCCAGTGCGCCGTTTCAGTGGGAGAGATAATAGAAAAGCTCAACAGCATCGGCAAACCCGCCATTCTTCTCGGAGACGGGGTTCCCGTTTATCATGACATTCTGGAGAAGGAACTTAAGGTTCCCTATTCCATTGCGCCTCTTCATCAGAGCAGGCAGAGTGCGGCAGCTCTTTTGGCACTGGCGAAGGTTTATGTCCGGGATGGCATAACCGTCAGCGCAGATGAGTTTGCACCCGAGTATCTTCGTCTTTCCCAGGCTGAAAGAGAAGCCAGGGAGAAGGGCGAGGGCAAAGACGAGCAGACCGCCAAAGAAAAGGCAAGGCGCAGGATGGAAGTTCACAGCACTCCCGGTATGGTCAGGATCAGGGAGATGACAGCCGAGGATATCGAGGATGCGGCAAAGCTTGAGAAGACCAATCTGGGAAAAGAGGCATGGACAGCAGGCCAGCTTCTTGAGGCCATGACAAGGGATGACACCGTTTATCTGGTATCGGAGATGGCCGGCAGGATCGTGGGACTGTGCGGTGTAAGAAACGTATCCGGAGACGGCGAAGTCACAAACGTGTCCGTTTCGGGAGATGTCCGCAGAAACGGAACGGCCTACAAGATGGTGAAGCAGCTCCTTGAGAGGGGCCGCGGCATAGGCATTGAGAATTATACTTTAGAGGTCCGTGCTTCAAATGCACCTGCAATAGGGCTTTATGAGAAGCTTGGATTTAAGAACGAAGGCATAAGACCCGGGTTCTACGACGACCCCAAGGATGATGCCGCAATCTACTGGAAAAGGAATTAATTTATGATAGATGTTTGCTTACTTGGAACCGGCGGAATGATGCCGCTTCCAAACAGATATCTCACATCACTTCTGGTGAGATATAACGGAAAGTGCGTGCTGATCGACTGCGGCGAGGCCACCCAGATTGCAATGAAGCGCAGGGGCCACAGCGCAAAGCCCATCGACGTGATGTGCTTTACCCATTACCATGCGGACCACATCAGCGGACTTCCGGGAATGCTGCTCACCATGGGCAACGCTGAGAGAACAGAGCCGCTTTTGATGGTGGGGCCAAGAGGCCTTGAAAAGGTGGTCAACAGCTTAAGAGTCATCGCTCCGGAGCTGCCCTTTGAGATCCGTTTCAAGGAACTTAAGGAAGATGAAGAATCTTTTACCATGGAAGGAATGCCTGACTTTACCATCACAGCCTTCAGGGTCAATCACAACGTGACCTGCTACGGCTATTCAATGTCCTTAAGGCGTCAGGGCAAGTTCAATGTGGAAGCTGCAACCGCTGCCGGAATTGACAGAAATTACTGGGGAATCCTCCAAAGAGGAGAGACCGTTGTTGATGAGAGCGGAAGGACCCTTACACCGGACATGGTGCTGGGACAGGAGCGCAAGGGCATCAAGCTTACTTACGTTACTGATTCAAGACCTACCGACAGCATAGTAAAAAACGCCAAGGACTCGGATCTTTTTATCTGCGAAGGTATGTACGGCGAGGAGGACAAGATTGCCAAGGCCAGAGAGAACAAGCATATGACCTTCTACGAGGCCGCAAGGATGGCAAGGGACGCCGGGGTAAAAGTGATGTGGCTTACTCACTACAGTCCTTCACTGGTAAATCCAATGGAGTTTTTGCCTGAGACCAGGAAGATATTTGAAAATACCATAGCGGCCAAGGATGGCCGAAATGTGGAACTTAAATTTACAGACGAGAAGTAAGCGCCATGCTGCGCGGAAAGAGGGGATATGGAAAAAGGCAGTACCGGTTCGGCAATAGTCAAATCAATTATTCTGGTGGTGCTTGGCGCCATTATTGTATTGGGGCTGTATCTTTTGTTTACCAGAAACCACAAGACTCCTACGGAGGAAACCTATAATCTTACCGTGGTGGACGAGATCACCACAACCAATCTTGAAAAGGATTATCCTGCCAGTGCAAGAAAGGTCGTTGAGCTCTATGCCCGCACAATGCAGGTTCTTTACAAAGAGGAGTACTCCGATGAGCAGGAAAACAAGATGATCGATATCCTGATGGGGATCATGGATGACGAGCTTCTTACCAACAATCTGAACTTTGCCTCAAGCATAAAGTCTGAGGTTGCAGGCAGAAAAGCTGAGGACTACTCGATTTCCAACTATGTAATGACTCAGGCCAGAGAACCTGAAGAGATAAATGTTGACGGAAGAATGATGTGCACCGTTGAGTGCCTGTTCTCCTTAAGGCACGGTTCCAACGGCACCAGTGCCAACTACTATGAATTTATAATGCGCCGGGACGTGGCTACCGGTAACTGGAAAATCCTGGGATGGACCCTGAAAGCTGAGGAATAAGAATTGATAGAATTTCACGCAGACGACTACGGACTCTTACCGGTCCAGAGCCGTCATATTATAGACTGCTATTATAACGGAGCACTGAATGGCATAAGCATCATGCCCAACAGCCCGTATCTTAAAGAGTGTATGGACGCCATTTCCGATATCAAAAAGGACCTGGCCATCACCGTGCACCTTAATTTCGTTGCGGGACAGCCCCTCACCGGTAAGAAAGCCCGGAAACTCATTGATAAGGACGGAAACTTCAACATCGGTTTTGTGAAGCTCCTTCTGATAAGCTACCTCCCCGTTGTGAGGGTTAGCTACTCAAAGCAGATCCGAAGGGAGATAAGAGCACAGCTTCAGGCCTGCGCCCCATATATGAACGACGGCGTCTTCAGAATCGACGGACACGTGCACTACCACATGCTTCCCATTGTCTTTGATGCGCTGATGGCAGAGCTGCGGCTCCTTGATGTTCCGGTTTCCTACATCAGATTCCCCAAGGAGGAACTTTCCATATACCGGAAATCCTTTGAGTTTATCAGGGATATTAAACCTATAAATGTCGTGAAGAGCCTTGTTCTCAATGCTCTGGTCAAAAGAAACATCAAAAAGCACGAGAGGGCACTGGAGAATCTGAAGCTTGAGAAGAGTCTTTTCATGGGTATCATGCTCTCAGGGCATATGTTCTACAACAATGTAAAAGAGTGCCTACCCTACGCCGAGGATCTGGCAAGGGAAAAGGGCATAGAGAATATTGAGCTGTTGTTCCACCCCGGCGACGTTTCCGAGGAAGATGAGATTTTCCGGCTGACGGCGAAGTCGGACATTGATTTCCTGAGTGAGAACAGCCATAACAGGGAAAAAGAGGCAGAGGCTCTTATAGAGTTTGGCAGATAAGGATTTACGATATGCAGATTGATAAGAATGTAGAAGAAGATGGCGTGATCTTCATGTCCATCAAGGAAGGCACAGAGGATGTAAACCGCGAGAGCGCAGGTAAGGATGATGTTACTATCCTTGCCATAGAAAGCTCCTGCGATGAGACAGCGGCAGCAGTTGTCAGAAACGGCCGCGAAGTTCTCTCCAACATCATTTCATCTCAGATAGCGCTCCATACCATATATGGAGGAGTTGTTCCGGAGATTGCCTCCAGAAAACATGTGGAAAAAATGAATGGCTGTATCAGAGCAGCTCTGGATGAAGCGAAGGTTACCCTGGATGACATCGATGCCGTGGCAGTTACCTATGGCCCCGGTCTTGTCGGTGCACTTTTAGTGGGCGTTTCTGAGGCTAAAGCTATCTCTTTTGCCAAGAATAAGCCACTTATAGGCGTTCATCACATTGAGGGCCATATCAGCGCCAATTTCATCGAGAACAAGGACCTTGAGCCGCCTTTCGTATGCCTTGTGGTATCCGGAGGACACTCTCATCTTGTGGTGGTGAAGGACTACGGCGAGTATGAGATCATTGGCCAGACCAGAGATGATGCGGCAGGAGAAGCCTTCGATAAGGTGGCAAGAGCGATAGGTCTTGGCTATCCCGGCGGTCCCAAGATGGATGCCGCCGCTAAAAACGGCAATCCCGATGCGTTTACCTTCCCCCAGGCCAGGATACCCGGGGCTGAGTATGATTTCTCTTTTTCAGGACTTAAGTCTGCGGTCCTGAATCTCATCAATCAGGCCAGAATGCAGGGACAGGAGCTTGATCAGGCTGATGTTGCTGCTTCCTTCCAGAAGGCTGTCACCGAAGTGCTGGTGGGACATGCCATCAAAGCCTGCAGGGAATTTGGCTATGACAAGCTGGCAATTGCCGGAGGTGTTGCCTCCAATTCAGGACTTCGTGCACTCATGGAAAAAGAGTGTGCGGCTAATAATATCAAATACTACAGGCCTTCACCGGTTCTTTGCACAGACAATGCTGCAATGATCGGCGCTGCGGCCTACTATGAATATATGAAGGGCGTGCGTTTCGGCCTTGATATGAATGCGGTTCCAAACCTTCCTCTGGGGGACAGAGAACGAAGATACCACGGAAGGAATTCATAAATTTCAGGAGGCGTGTATGAAGACAGTAGCAGTTGTGCTGGCTGCGGGAAGCGGCAGCAGGATGAAATCCGATGTTAAGAAGCAGTACCTGGATCTGGGCGGGAAGCCGCTCATTTACTACTCAATAAAGGCCTTTGAAGAGAGCATCGTGGACGACATTGTTGTGGTGGTCTCAAGAGGCGACGTGGATTATGTAAAGAAAGAGATTGTGGAGAAGTATGGTTTTGACAAGGTCACAGCTGTTGTTGAGGGCGGTATGGCCAGATATCACAGCGTGCGCCTGGGACTTATGGCAGCAGCCGCAGATTGTGACTATGCCTTTATCCATGATGGTGCGAGACCTTTCATCGACAGGGATATCATCATGAGGGCTCTTGATGCGGTGAAGACGCATAAAGCTTGTGTTGTCGGAATGCCGGCCAAGGATACTGTCAAGATTGCAGACGATAAGGGATTTGCAGATAATACACCTGACAGGGATAAGGTTTGGGTGGTCCAGACTCCGCAGGTCTTTTCCTATGGCATGATCCTTGACCTTTATAAGAGACTGGACAGAGAAGAGGGAGACCTTATGGCCAAAGGCATCAACATCACCGATGATGCCATGGTTGTTGAATACTATACTGATACCAGGGTTAAGCTGGTTGAGGGCTCCTACGATAACATCAAGATAACCACACCGGAAGACATTGCGGTGGCACAGGCTATTCTTGACAGAAGAAAGAGATAATTAAGGAGACAGCTCTTTTCCCATGGGAGATAAGATAAAAGTGCTGATGGTAGGACCGGACAGGTCCGTACACGGCGGAATTTCGGCAATGGTAAACAGCTATTATGAGGCCGGCCTCGGAAACGAGGTCGACCTTAAGTATATTGGGACAATGAGGGAAGGCAGCAAGGTTAAAAAGCTGTTTGTTGCCATCGGAGCTTATCTTGAGTTTGCGTCTTTGGTATCTTCTTTTGATGTGGTTCACGTGAATGCCGCTTCGGATCGCAGCTTCATGAGGAAGTCCTATTTCATAAGATGTGCCAAAAGGCACGGTAAGAAGGTGGTACTGCACCAGCATGGTGGCGATTTCAAGAACTATTACGAGAACCAGATAAGTGATAAAAGACGAAGCTATTTTCGGGAGATCCTGGATATGGCTGATGTTATGCTGGTTCTGACATCTTCCTGGAAGGAATACTTTGGAAAACTGACAAGGGCTGATAAGATAATTGTTTTTCCCAACGGTGTTAAGACTGCCGGATATGAAGCCGATAATATTGATGTGACCTTTGAAAAGAAGGATCTTAATAAGCTCCTGTTCCTTGGCAGGATATGTGCCGATAAGGGAATTGACGAGCTGATCAAGGCAGTGTCTGAACTTCATGATACAAATCCCCGGATAAGACTGTATTTGGGCGGCATTTATGAAGAGGAACGCTACAAAAGAATAATAGAGGAATGTCCTTTTGCGGAGTATCTGGGCTGGATCTCCGGGAAAGAGAAGGACAGGTATCTTGAGGAATGCGGCGTCTATGTGCTGCCTTCCTATTATGAGGGACTGCCTGTGTCCATACTTGAGGCAATGCTTCACGGATGCGTCGTTGTATCGACTAAAGTAGGCGGAATACCTGAGATCATCAACAATGGTAAAGAGGGATACCTGGTGGAACCTAAGGATGCGGATGTTCTTAGGGAAGCTATCAAAAAAGCGGTGGAAGATAAGGCATTTGGAAAAGAGCTTGCTACAAATGCCAGAAAGCGAGTGCTGGAGCAGTTTTCAATAGAAAAATCAGTGGTGTCATTAGTACGGATTTACAAAGATTTGGTCACGCAATAAAAATTTACAAAAAAAGTTGAAAAACATGCTTGACACTTAGCCCCCACTTTGATAGTATAGATTTTGCGCTGCGCGAGATGCGGCAAGCACTTCGGCAGAGCGATATATGATCTGAGATACAGTTTCAGATGACTCGGAGCGATATCGAAGCGGTCATAACGAGGCGGTCTTGAAAACCGTTTGGCGGCAACGCCACAAGGGTTCGAATCCCTTTCGCTCCGCTTAATTATGAACACGCTGTTGTTAATAACATACTAATTATTAGTCAACTATTTTGCAGAAGTACTCAAGTGGTTGAAGAGACACCCCTGGAAAGGGTGCAGGTCGTTAATAGCGGCGCGAGGGTTCAAATCCCTCCTTCTGCGTTGCCTTACGCAATCAGTAAGGATCATAATTACAGCACCTTGACAAATAAACAGTAATGCAACCCTGAAAAATTCCAAGAGAATAATTCAGAAATGTAACAAACCAAAGTAATAACGGACAGAACAAAAAGCCAAGCTTAAAGTTCTGAACAGAATCAAACTTTTAAACGTGAGAGTTCGATCCTGGCTCAGGATGAACGCTGGCGGCGTGCCTAACACATGCAAGTCGAACGGAGATTAGACGCTGACGAGACTTCGGTCAAATCTTGTTTAATCTTAGTGGCGGACGGGTGAGTAACGCGTGGGCAACCTGCCTCATACTGGGGGATAGCAGTTGGAAACGACTGATAATACCGCATAAGCGCACAGAGTCGCATGACTCAGTGTGAAAAACTCCGGTAGTATGAGATGGGCCCGCGTCAGATTAGCTAGTTGGTAAGGTAACGGCTTACCAAGGCGACGATCTGTAGCCGGACTGAGAGGTCGGACGGCCACATTGGGACTGAGACACGGCCCAAACTCCTACGGGAGGCAGCAGTGGGGGATATTGCACAATGGAGGAAACTCTGATGCAGCGACGCCGCGTGAGTGAAGAAGTATTTCGGTATGTAAAGCTCTATCAGCAGGGAAGAAAGACTCGCAAGAGAGATGACGGTACCTGACTAAGAAGCCCCGGCTAACTACGTGCCAGCAGCCGCGGTAATACGTAGGGGGCAAGCGTTATCCGGATTTACTGGGTGTAAAGGGAGCGCAGACGGTTATGCAAGTCTGAAGTGAAACCCCACGGCTCAACCGTGGGCTTGCTTTGGAAACTGTATAACTAGAGTACTGGAGAGGTAAGCGGAATTCCTAGTGTAGCGGTGAAATGCGTAGATATTAGGAGGAACATCGGTGGCGAAGGCGGCTTACTGGACAGCAACTGACGTTGAGGCTCGAAGGCGTGGGGAGCAAACAGGATTAGATACCCTGGTAGTCCACGCGGTAAACGATGAATACTAGGTGTTGGGAACCATAGGTTTTCAGTGCCGTCGCTAACGCAGTAAGTATTCCACCTGGGGAGTACGTTCGCAAGAATGAAACTCAAAGGAATTGACGGGGACCCGCACAAGCGGTGGAGCATGTGGTTTAATTCGAAGCAACGCGAAGAACCTTACCAGATCTTGAGATCCAGATGAATGAGAGGTAATGCTTTCAGTCCTTCGGGACATCTGAGACAGGTGGTGCATGGTTGTCGTCAGCTCGTGTCGTGAGATGTTGGGTTAAGTCCCGCAACGAGCGCAACCCTTGTCCATAGTAGCCAGCAGTAAGATGGGAACTCTATGGAGACTGCCAGGGATAACCTGGAGGAAGGTGGGGATGACGTCAAATCATCATGCCCCTTATGATCTGGGCCACACACGTGCTACAATGTCGTAACAAAGGGAAGCGACCCTGCGAAGGTGAGCAAATCCCAAAAATAACGACCCAGTTCGGACTGTAGGCTGCAACCCGCCTGCACGAAGCTGGAATCGCTAGTAATCGCAGATCAGCATGCTGCGGTGAATACGTTCCCGGGTCTTGTACACACCGCCCGTCACACCATGGGAGTCGGAAATGCCCGAAGCCGGTGACTTAACCGTAAGGAGAGAGCCGTCGAAGGCAGGTCGGATAACTGGGGTGAAGTCGTAACAAGGTAGCCGTAGGAGAACCTGCGGCTGGATCACCTCCTTTCTAAGGAAAAGGAATGAAGTAGGGAGTTGTATTACTGTTTAGATGTCGAGGGACATCAAGAAATTTCCGGTGGCGATGCGCTTTGGGGTAACACCCGTTCCCATCCCGAACACGACGGTTAAGACCAAAGCGGCCGAAAGTACTATACTGGCAACGGTATGGGAGGATAGGTGGCTGCCGGATTTAAAAAAGATTAGTGCGGGCTTATAGCTCAGCCGGTTAGAGCGCACGCCTGATAAGCGTGAGGTCGGTGGTTCGAGTCCACTTAAGCCCACTTAAGTAACCTTTCGTCATAGGGGAAAGGCCCACTTAAGCCCACTTTAATACAAAACACTAATCAAGCACCGTGGGGGTGTAGCTCAGTTGGGAGAGCACCTGCCTTGCAAGCAGGGGGTCAAGAGTTCGAATCTCTCCATCTCCACTCGCCAGCGAAGCTGGCATTTGTACCTTGAAAACCGAATACTGAAATGAAAGATTTTTTAATCAGAAGATAATCCAAGATTAACTACGATTAAGAATCGACATCGAAGATCCAGAATTAACAATGATCGTAAGATCAAAAATTCGTTTCATTTATGTAACGCTATACAGAAATGAAACACGAGAACAGAAAGTTATCGAAAGATAATGGACAGTTTCTATATTGCTTAGTAAATGGTTAAGCTATATAGGGCGCAGGGCGGATGCCTTGGCACTAAGAGCCGATGAAAGACGTGATAAGCTGCGAAAAGCTGCGGGGAGCTGCAAATAAGCTATGAGCCGCAGATATCTGAATGGGGCAACCCGGCGGAGAAGACCTCCGTCATCCTTAACTGAATCCATAGGTTAAGGAAGGGAACCCGGTGAACTGAAACATCTAAGTAGCCGGAGGAAGAGAAAACAAAAGTGATTCCGTAAGTAGCGGCGAGCGAACGCGGAAGAGCCCAAACCAGGGAGCTTGCTCCTTGGGGTTCGGACTGCAGGATCTATGGAGTCGTCTAGTAGAAGCTGCAAGGAAAGGCAGCGGCAGAGAGGGTGAAACCCCCGTATACGAAAGATGACGAAGCGAGGCAGTATCCAGAGTAGGACGAGACACGTGAAACCTTGTCTGAAAGAGCGGGGACCACCCCGTAAGGCTAAATACTACTTAGTGACCGATAGCGAAACAGTACCGTGAGGGAAAGGTGAAAAGTACCCCGGGAGGGGAGTGAAAGAGAACCTGAAACCCTGTGCCTGCAAGCTGCGAAAGCCCCATATGAGGGTGATCGCGTACTTTTTGTAGAACGGTCCGGCGAGTTATGTATGGAGGCGAGGTTAAGCACTTAAGGTGAATAGCCGAAGGGAGACCAAGTCTGAAGAGGGCGTCAAGTCTTTATACATAGACCCGAAACCGGGTGATCTATCCATGGACAGGATGAAGCGGCCGTAAAAGGCTGTGGAGGTCCGAACACACATCCGTTGAAAAGGGTGGTGATGAGCTGTGGATAGGGGAGAAATTCCAATCGAACTCGGAGATAGCTGGTTCTCCCCGAAATAGCTTTAGGGCTAGCCCTGTATCATTCCTTTTGGAGGTAGAGCACTGAATATCCGCGGGGGCTTCACCGCTTACCAAAGATTATCAAACTCCGAATGCCAGTAAGGATAAGAACAGGAGTCAGACTGCACGAGATAAGTTGGGCAGTCAAAAGGGAAAGAGCCCAGATCCACGGCTAAGGTCCCAAAGTACGTGTTAAGTGGAAAAGGATGTGGGATTTCATAGACAGCTAGGATGTTGGCTCAGAAGCAGCCACACATTCAAAGAGTGCGTAATAGCTCACTAGCCGAGAGGTCCTGCGCCGAAAATTACCGGGGCTGAAACACGACACCGAAGCCTGGGGATCGGTATTATCTACGGGTAATGCTGATCGGTAGGGGAGCATTCTAAAGGGCGAAGAAACCGTACCGAAAGGAGCGGCGGAGCGTTTAGAAGAGAGAATGCCGGAATGAGTAGCGAGATGGAGGTGAGAATCCTCCAGGCCGAATATCCAAGGATTCCAGGGTAAAGCTGATCTGCCCTGGGGAAGTCGGGACCTAAGGCGAGGCCGTAAGGCGTAGTCGATGGACAGCAGGTTGATATTCCTGCACTTATGCATATCAGAACTGTGGGGACGCAGGCAAAAGGAGTGAGCCGGGAAAGGAAAGCCCGGTCCCGCAAGGGGGAGCGAACTATTAGTAGCGAAGCACTAGATATGACTGCCAAGAAAAGCCACTATTGCGTATGTATAACCCGTACCGTAAACCGACACAGGTGGATGAGGAGAGAATCCTAAGGCCGACGGGAGAAGCATTGTTAAGGAACTCGGCAAAATGTCCCCGTAACTTCGGGATAAGGGGAGCCCACCTAAGACGTGGGCCGCAGAGAAGAGGCTCAAGCAACTGTTTAGCAAAAACACAGGTCTATGCGAAACCGAAAGGTGAAGTATATGGGCTGACGCCTGCCCGGTGCTGGAAGGTTAAGAGGAGAGGTTAGCGCAAGCGAAGCTTTGAATTTAAGCCCCAGTAAACGGCGGCCGTAACTATAACGGTCCTAAGGTAGCGAAATTCCTTGTCGGGTAAGTTCCGACCCGCACGAAAGGCGTAATGATTTGAGCACTGTCTCGGCAATGCACCCGGTGAAATTGAAGTACCAGTGAAGATGCTGGTTACCCGCGCCAGGACGGAAAGACCCCATGGAGCTTTACTCCAGGTTGATACTGGGAGCCGGTATTGTATGTACAGGATAGGTGGGAGACTAAGAAGCTGTGACGTCAGTTGCAGTGGAGTCGCTGTTGGGATACCACCCTTATGATGCTGGTTTTCTAACCAAGGATCCTGAATCGGGTCCGGGGACAATGTCTGCCGGGGAGTTTGACTGGGGCGGTCGCCTCCGAAAGGGTATCGGAGGCGCTCAAAGGTTCCTTCAGAATGGACGGAAACCATTCGCAGAGTGCAAAGGCATAAGGGAGCCTGACTGTGACACCGACGGGTGGAACAGATACGAAAGTAGGACTTAGTGATCCGGTGGTATGAAAGTGGGATTGCCATCGCTCAACGGATAAAAGCTACCCTGGGGATAACAGGCTTATCACTCCCAAGAGTTCACATCGACGGAGTGGTTTGGCACCTCGATGTCGGCTCATCGCATCCTGGGGCTGTAGCAGGTCCCAAGGGTTGGGCTGTTCGCCCATTAAAGCGGTACGCGAGCTGGGTTCAGAACGTCGTGAGACAGTTCGGTCCCTATCCGGCGCGGGCGTAGGATATCTGAGAGGAGCTGTCCTTAGTACGAGAGGACCGGGATGGACGGACCGCTGGTGTATCAGCTGCACCGCCAGGTGCATAAGGCTGGGTAGCCACGTCCGGAAGGGATAAACGCTGAAGGCATCTAAGCGTGAAGCCCCCCTCAAGATGAGATATCCCTCCTTTATGGAGTAAGACCCCTTGGAGAGTACGAGGTTAGATAGGCACAAGGTGTAAGCACGGTAACGTGTTCAGCTGATGTGTACTAATAGGTCGAGGGCTTATCCAATAAAAGCAAAGGTTAGAGACGGATCTAAGAGATTTCAGTGTTCGGTTTTGAAGGTACAAATATTTTTGTATAATCCTCCTTAGCTCAGTCGGTAGAGCATTCGGCTGTTAACCGAAGTGTCGTTGGTTCGAGTCCGACAGGGGGAGCGATAGTACTTGGCGAGGTTTTTAACGAGCCTAGTACGTAGCCTGGATGGCCACTTGGCGAGGTCCTTTCGAGCCTAGTGGAGCAGCCAGAGCTAGAGAAATAACGGCAGCAAGACTGCACAGCATTTGGCTCCGTGGTCAAGCGGTCAAGACATCGCCCTTTCACGGCGGTAACACGAGTTCGATTCTCGTCGGAGTCATTTATCAGGAGCTTTAGCTCAGTTGGTTAGAGCAACCGGCTCATAACCGGTCGGTCCCGGGTTCAAGTCCCTGAAGCTCCACTATGGTTTTTTGATTTTAAAATATTAAAGAACCGCGTAATTCCAGCATTTTTACAACAAGGGGTCTTAGCTCAGCTGGGAGAGCATCTGCCTTACAAGCAGAGGGTCACAGGTTCGAGCCCTGTAGGCCCCACTAACGCGATATGTATCATGCATATCGCGTATTTTTTACCAATATGGTAATGCCGGCGTGGCGGAACTGGCAGACGCCCGGGACTTAAAATCCCGTGGGTAGTGATACCCGTACCGGTTCGATCCCGGTCGCCGGCAGTAAGAGAGAAGCAGAGATGCTTCTCTTTTTTTAATTTCAAATCGAACATATGTACTATTTACGTTTGGTCTGATATAATAGATGTACTGATGACTGATGTACTGAGTGAGGAAAGTAACTTCTATAAAGAAATGAGAAAACAGATTTTGAGATGCCAATTTGGCATCTCAAATTGATATTATTTGAAAGAGGGTTATAACATGGAAAAAAAGAATGAAATGATTAATGCTATAGATGAAAGTGATATTGAGGTTACGAGCGCAACAATAAGTGACCTAATTCATATAATAAGGGGTAGAATAGTATGTATTCATAGATGGAATTGCAGAAACACGCACTTGCTGCGGGTTTCGTAAGAACATGATTCAAGAATGTGTGCATATATGTTGGATGGGGGAAGGGGAGACTTAATTATGGTTATACATCCAATTGAACCAATATATGATAAGAGTTCAAAAATACTTATTCTGGGAAGTTTTCCCTCTGTTAAATCAAGAGAAGAAGGATTTTTCTATGGGCATAAGCAGAATAGATTTTGGAAGGTGATTTCCGGAGTATTCGAAGAGGAAGAGCCGGAGACAATAGAGGAAAAGAAAGCTCTTTTGATAAGGAACAAGATTGCATTATGGGATGTGATACAGTCCTGCGATATTGTAGGATCGTCGGACTCCAGCATCACTAATGTAGTACAGAACGATCTAAGCGTTATCTTGAATACAGCGGATATCAAGGCAATATATGTCAATGGAAAAACGGCACTTAAGTATTTTGAAAAGTATACGGAGCCTGTAATCAAAAGACCAGCAATATGTCTTCCATCTACAAGTCCCGCCAATGCTGCCTGGAATATGGAAAAGCTTCTGAGTGCTTGGAAGATTATAAAAAAGTATTGACCTTGCCCTAAGGGAATACTTTATCCTTGTAGATGAAAACAAATATGCAAAGGGGAGGCTATGAACACGGATTTCCTCGTGTGGGAAGAGATGTTGCAGATCCGGTTGCTAGAGAAAAAATAAAGGAGCTTGTTGAAAAATGGATAAAGATTTGAGGACTACATGGTTTGAAATGCCTGTTAGCATGCAGATTTCTAATATAGGTAGTGAGGTTTCCAGAGCAATTAATTGGAAGAATAAGGGAAACGAAAAAAGAAAAATAGGTTTTTGTGAAAAAGCTATAGAATTCTTGCAGCTGTCTATTGAGGATCCTAAGAACAAACATAGGATTGGGGAGTTTTCGTTCTGTATCGAGGAGTTAAGAGATTATTTTCTGGGAGAGAATATTTATAAAACTACCGATGAGATGCTTCACAAGTATTACGATGCCTTTATTTAAAAAGCATGGGGTCTAGTGGTAAGAGGTATGAGAAATGGTTTATATTAGTAAATATGCGCATCCTTTATCATACGAAAGTGGGTCAGAAATTGGACCCAAAAAGAAGGTGAGTCCGCAAGGCTCCTTTCCATGCGGGTTCTGAGATGTCACAAAAGTTCGATCCCGGTCGCCGGCAGTAAGAGAGAAGCAGTGATGCTTCTTTTTTTTGTTGCTTTCCTGTACTATAGAATAATCTAATATAGGATTCATTTACATACGGAGAAATAATAATGAGTGTAACATTTGATACAGCTAACAATAAAGATATTTCAGAACTGACCAGGCTTCGAATTGCATATATCATGGATGATTATGGTTCAATCAGCGAAGATGATCAACATGCCATGGAAGTACAACTGCCGGACTATTTTAAGAGGAAGCTTGGTAAAGATCTTATTGCATTTGTGGCAAGAGCTGATGGACAGCTGGTTGCCACGGCATATCTTTTGCTTATAGAAAAACCAGCTAATCCATCTATGCAAAATGGACCAGTTGGTGAAGTCCTGAGCGTATTCACTGAGAAAGAGTATCGTGGACAAGGCATCAGTACACGCTTAATGAACGACGTAGTAAACTATGCCAAGGAGAAGCGCCTGTGTTATATAGACCTGAAGGCTACAGAAGAAGGTTATTCTCTTTATAAAAAGATTGGCTTTGAAGAAAGAAATCAAAAATATAAGGATATGCGGTTGAAACTATAGTATTTTTTTAGACTAACCCTGGGAGGGAAGATGAAAAGAGAACTTGGAATAGCGCGTTGCGGATTAGCATGTTGCCTGTGTTCTGAAAATGTAACCTGTAAGGGATGTAAAAGAGATGGCTTTATGGAGCTATCCTGGTGTAAAGATGCCGAGTGGTGCGAGGTCCGCAGGTGTGGTATTGATAAAAATCTGAATGGATGTTATGAATGCGAACCGGCGAATTGTCGCAAAGGCTTATATGCAGACAAGATTAAAGCAAGGGCATTTGCGGAATATGCGCGAAGATTTGGAGTAGAAGAGCTTTTGGATTGCCTGGAACGCAACGAAAAGGCAGGTATAGTCTATCATCGCGAAGGAATCATGGGAGACTATGATGACTTTGATGATTTAGAGGAACTGATAAGCTATATAAAAACAGGGAAAAGACAATGAAAATTGGTATTTCAGCCTGTTCAAATGGGCATCTGCCGGAGTGGCAGGATCAGATAACAGAACTTGAACAGGTTCTTAACAACATGAATATTGAAACAGCTCTTTCACCGCATATCATCAGGACCATAGATGAATATAGTGGTACTGATAAGGAAAGGGCGGAAGCTCTTATGAGGTTTTACGCTGATGATTCGATAGATGCAATCTACGACATTTCCGGCGGAGATTTGGCTAATGGAGTGTTAAAATATTTAGACTATGACACCATTGCAAAGGCGGATAAGACTTTCTGGGGATATAGTGACCTGACAACTGTAATCAATGCCATATACACGATGACGGGAAAGCCGGGAGTTCTTTATCAGGTAAAAAATTTGATCTGGTCCTGCGGCGATGTTCAAAAGCATAGATTTTCAGATTACATCTTCGGAAAGAATAATGACCTGTTCGATATAAAATACAGCTTTTTGCAGGGAACAGCGATGCAAGGCGTGGTTGTTGGCGGCAATATCCGCTGCTTCACCAAACTTGCAGGAACAAGATACTGGCCCGACATGAACGGGAAGATATTGCTTATTGAGGCGCTTGGAGGAGAATCCGGACAAATAGGGACTCTTTTTAACCATTTGGACGATATAGGTGTGTTTGACCAAATATCAGGAGTATTGCTTGGAACTATCACTAACTATGAAAAGGCAGGGCTATCGCTTTCTGTATACGATCTTTTGAAAATGCATATCTCAGAGGTGCTTCCCGTAGCATGTACAAGAGATATAGGGCATGGGCATGATGCAAAGGCTATCATGATTGGAAAAGAATACAGTATTCATGCGGATACACATAATGGTGAAACATTTGATGTATATCAATAACTAGGTTCAAAAGTGGTACAGATGTAAAAATAATCGTCTTTATGCTGTGATGCTGGCGTCATAACAATAATAATGAAATGTGTTATGGATTGCAATAAGTAGCTCATAAAATGTGTAAAAAATGATTGAAGTGCCTATTTTTTTGTGATAGCATTATTTTGGAGGTTGACAAAATGTATTACAGAAGAAAGATAGATGACTATCTAAACAATTGGAAAGCAGATCCTGAGCATAAGCCTCTGATAGTAAAAGGCGCAAGACAGATTGGAAAAACCGAATCAATCATGCATTTTGCCGAGGGAAATTATGAAAATGTTGTATATATAAACTTTGCTTTAGAGAAAAAATTTATGCAAATCCTTGCAGATGGATATGATGTGGAAAGCGTAATAAAGAATATATCATTAGCTGATCCATCTTTAAAGTTTGTGCCGGGCAAAACCATTATTATTTTTGATGAGATACAGGAAAACCCTGATGTCGCAACAACGCTCAAGTCATTTAGGATAGACGGTAAATATGATGTTATCTGTAGTGGCTCCACGTTGGGAATAAATTATAAAAAGATTCATAGTAACAGTGTTGGCTCAAAAACGGACTATGAGATGTATTCTATGGATTTTGAAGAGTTTCTTTGGGCAAAAGGTTATAGCCAGGAACAGATTGATTCCATATTATCGCATATGCTTGAGATTAAGCCATTTAATGACAATGAGCTTACTGTCTTTAAGAGTTTATTCCTGGATTACAGTGTGCTTGGAGGAATGCCGGAGGTCGTAAAGCTATATATAGAGTCTGGAACATTCTCAGGAACACTTGATGTACAGGAGCAGATCAGGCTTGATTATGAAGAGGACGTAAGAAAGTACGCGGAAGGTCTTGATCAGACAAAGATAATAAGTGTTTATAGAAGTATTCCGGCTCAGTTGGCCAAAGAAAACAAGAAGTTCCAATTTAATAAGCTTGGGAAAAATGCGAGATCAAGAGAATATACAGGATGTATAGAATGGCTTATTGATGCAGGCGTTATAACAGAGTGTAATTGCTTGCAGTATCCTGAACTGCCATTAAAGGGAAATATTGAGGAGAGTAAATTTAAGCTATACTATCCGGATACCGGATTATTGGTATCAGCGCTGGATGAGGAAGCTCAGGAAGATCTCAGAGTTAATAAAAACCTTGGAGTGTATAAAGGTGCTTTATATGAAAATTTTGTGGCAGAGGCCTTTATTAAGCAGGGATTGGGGCTTTTTTATTACAAAAAGGAAAATTCTACGTTGGAAGAAGATTTTTTTGTAAGAACTCAGGATGATCTTATACCTGTTGAGGTTAAGTCCAATAGCGACCAGTCAAAGTCTTTGTCTACACTCATTAAGAATGAGAATTACAGTGATATTACATATGGAATAAAACTAGGAGATTTTAATGTGGGACATGCAAATGATATATATACGTTCCCATATTTCTGTGCATTCAAGATGAAGGAATATCTGAAGAAAATAGTTAAATGAACTACCCTTTCCGACGTGGAGTCGGTGAGGGTAGTTCATAAAAACTGAGGCTATGCAACTGTCATACATTCTTTGAGGAGGCAATATGGATAACGACAAAATTATCAATTTTCCGATAACTTCAGCTGAGCAATATAAGGCCTATCTTAAAGCTGAAGAGACAACCATGATGAAGGTTGCTGGAAAGCTTGGGTATATATGCGGAACAATATTTGCTTTTATCAGCGTGATTTTGCTTAATGTAAGGTTTTTTATCAAACATTTTGTTAAACATAAGAAGCGCAAGAATTTCCATGTGGTACATAAGTATTATGGAGGAAATCCTTCTTTTTCCAGACATCTTATCAACCGGGTTCGGATTTGCTCTCTCGAGAAGAAAAAGGGCAGGACCCCTGCAAAAACATCAGATGGTGCCGGAAAATAAAGTAAACTCAGCCCTTAAATATTTACTCAACAAGCTGTCCGTAGAAAAGAAGCTCAGGAGACTCACTGTCTGTCAGGATCATGTATTTAAATGGTGCGTTAGCGGTAAAATCTTTTACTTCGGGTTCTTCAAGAGCACAGCCTTCGGTCATCATGACTGCTGTGGCAGCGGCTGCTTCAATACCTTTTTCGTCTACCTTGATCTTAGTTTTCTGGATGATATCTGTGATATAAAGCTGCATCTCGTCGCTCATAAGTGAGAAGTCTGCGTCTCGAGTAAATGCCTGCCTGGCACCACGGGCCATGCAGAAATCGATAAGCTGGTTCTCGGAAAATGAGGTCTCTGATTCAAATTTCGGAAGCTTAACAGCGACTTCTTCAATCAAAGCATAAGGAATCTTGCTGACGACATCGTCTACTTCTCCCAGGATAAACACAGCGTTTATCCCGCCATTCATGGGAAGAATAACAAACTTTCCGTTCTCATCTTCGTAGTATCTGAATTTATCCTGCTGGTTCATGAAGTCTTTTTTTACTGTTTCTCCGGAAAGAGTCTTGAAATCACCTTCCTGTGTGGCAAACTCAAAAAAGTCACTTACCCATGATGTGCGAAGATATAGAGTATTTACCAGGATAAGATCTGCAAAGGACAGGTCGTTACTGATGGATGGGATAAGGCCATTGGTATTTTCATTGATCCAGCTGTTTACTTTATCTGTGATCTTGTCTTCAGGGACATTCTCAGCGGTCGCACCAAAAGTTTCTTTTACGTATTCCATGTACTTTTTGGACAGCTCTCCGCTGGACTTTGTGTTTCTCCAGATGGAATTTTCCAGGTCAAAAGCACCATCCGGAGCTTGGGCATCATCTCCGTAGTAATCCCGGTATTCATTAAAATCATCCCGGGCAGTCTTTAACCATTCATTATAGGAATCTACTGAAGCGGTTACGCCTTCATACCATGAAGTCAGTTCATCCATGCTGCTAAAGCCCATCGCCTTCAGGAGCTCATCTTTTGTTTCGTTATCAGCACCTGAAACTGCAAGCGCCAGAGCTGCTCTGAACGAGGTGGGGGATATCATGTAGTTCTTGTCGGCAAAGCCGTATTTTTCTATAAAGTCTATGAGTGAGCTGTTAAAGTCCATGTTGATATCTGCCTCCGGAATATCTGATATGGGGGTGTTTGTGGCATCAGCAGTGTTCTCGTCAGAAACAGAGTTTTCTTCTTCCTGAGAAGTTACCTGCGTATTGCCTGGTGTTACAGTATTTCCACATCCTGAAATGACGCTGTTGGCTACTAATAATGATAGTATAGCTGATATTATTTTCTTTTTCATAATTCCTCCCTTGTGATTATTACTTCAAGAATATTCTCCAGATTCCTTCGTCCGGATCCATGAGTACAACTATTGCACCTTCATTCAGCACAAAGAATCTTTCTGAGATGTCTGCGTTATGGCTGATTCATCTCTTGATAAGTAGAGCTCTACGATCTGTGAGTCATCCATGAAGATGATCCTCTCTTTCTTTTTAAGGCCTTCACTCTGTATAGCGACATTAATGATAACATGGTTACATATTTGAAATAAAATTTTTTCATATCCGCACATTTCAAGCGCTATTACAGAGTTCACAATACAGATATTGCCCAGGATCTGTCTCATTTTTTTTACCACATCTTTAATATATATTTAAGAATACAAATTGGCGAAATATAGTATTATTTTAATAGTGGACTAATATTAATATTATTAGTGATAATATTGCCTGCAAGGAGGAATGCTATGTCTGAAAAGATGAATAATATATTTCGCAAATTTCTGATAGTGGCGTTTTCTCTTGTGATTGCAGGTACCAGCAGCGGATATTCTGCAGAGGCTGAGCCCGAAGCGGAGGATACCGAAAACGTGGTGGATTTTGAACATAGCCTCGATGATTATGTCCCTGCTAAGAAGAAATACAATTTCTACTTTACCTATAAGATAGTTCATCCCTGGTGGGATGCTGTTGCCCTTGGAATGGAGGATGCTCAAAAAAAATATCTTGATAAGGGCATAGTTATTACTTATGAGTATATGGCTCCGGATGCGGCTTCCTACGAAGACCAGACAAAAAGATTGCTGCAGGCCATGGAAGGTGACTATGATGTGATCGGAGTGGATGTGGCAGATGAGGAGAAGATATCTCCGATACTGGATCAGATGATTGATGCAGGCAATAAGGTCATGACATTTTCCAGCTCTGATGCAGCTCCTGATTGTAAGAGGATTGCTTACGTGGGAAATACCCATAACTATCAGGATGGGGCAGACTTAACAGAAGCACTATGCGAAAAACTTGGCTACAAGGGCAAGGTGGGTATCCTGGTTGGAAGCCACGGAGCTCCTTGTCATGAAGACAGAGCAGAGGGCGCCAAGGATACTATTGCTAAATATAAAAATATGGAAATAGTTGCAGTTGAATATGATCAGGACTCCATAGATCTGGCATACGACCTGACCATGCAGATGTTAAAGGACAATCCTGATATTGCTGGCTTTGTATGCTGCAATATGAGTAATCCTGTTGGAACAGCCAGAGCGGTTACTGAGCTTGGAAGTAAGGCAGTGATTGTTGGAATGGACCATGATCAGGAGGCACTTCATTATCTCAGAGATGGTATTA
The DNA here is from genome assembly GCF_000526935.1 of Butyrivibrio sp. FCS014. Taxonomy (GTDB): domain Bacteria; phylum Bacillota; class Clostridia; order Lachnospirales; family Lachnospiraceae; genus Butyrivibrio. The sequence continues at coordinate 124,125 of NZ_JAHA01000006.1, forward strand.
TCTATTGCCTGGGAGTTCAGGACTGCTATTCCATTGGATTTGACACTTTGCAGGTTGCGGTCAAAATTGCAGATGGCAATTTGCCGGGAGCTCTTTTCCCGGATAAGACTGATGAAAGTACAACTATTATTTATCAGGAAGATGCGGCACCAATGCTTGAAATCCTGTATGGAGACGTTTCTCAATGAAGGGTAAGAAGCTTAGTGAAAAGGCAGTGGCTGTAACTGCGGCGATTGGATCTGTTCTTATCATGGTAACGGTAATCGCCAATACTTATTGGGCTTCTAAGCAGGCTATTTCATCTACGAATGAGGCTGTTTCGGCTGTGAGTGCTTTCTACCTTGAATCGATGGCAGACAGACGAGCCAAGACAATTACAAACCTGATCAACAATAATTTTGACTACATGGAAAAGGCTGTAAGCGTCATAGATGATGAAAAGATAGAATCCCAGGAGGATCTTCGAGCTGCTATCGGCAGGATGAAGAGTCTTTTGTCTCTTAACCGTTTTGCGCTGGTAGATGAGGATGATATAGTTTATACGCAGTATACCACCTATACCGGCGGCAGCAGGCATCCTTTCCTTGCGAAAAAGACTTTGGACGATAAAATGATAAGCACTGTTTTCCGCTATGGCTCATCCAAGGATCTGTGTCTTGCTATACCGATAGATATAAAGATTATGGGCAAGCAGTTTAAAGCATGCTTCGTTCAGATAGATATTAACGACATAGTTGATCTGCTTGCTTTCGATGATCAGGAAAGTACGCATTTTGCGCTGTATTCCGAAAATGGCAGCAATATATCGGAAACAGAGCTTGGACAGCTTATTGGAACAAAAAATATTTTCGATGCCACAAGCGGGAATGTTTCAGAAGATAAGTGGAATTCATTTCGCGATGATTTTGCAAATGCCAAAAGGGGAACGCTGACTTTTACCATAGGTGATGTAGTTGATACTATATGCTATGAACCTGTGGCAGATACCGGATGGGAACTGGTGGTAATGATTCGCGAAAGCGTTATTGAGGATCAGTTTCAGGAGATAAGGGAAAAGAGTCTTGCTACTAATCGCAGGCAGATATTATTCCTGCTTGCATTAGCTTCTATGTTTTCCACTGTATTGTACTACATGATAAGGCGTGTTGCTAAAGAGAAGCTGGAAGAAGAAAAAGAAAACAGCAAAGTCTTCAAGAGCATGGCAAATACCGATTCAATGACGGGAGTCAGAAATAAACATGCCTACATGGAGACTGAAGCCCAGTTAAACAGTTGGATACGTGAGGGAGCTGCTGATAAACTGGCACTTGTAGTATGTGATATAAACGGCCTTAAATATGTAAATGACACGCAAGGACATGCTGCCGGTGACGAGCTTATCAAAGATGCATGTTCTCTTATCTGCAATGTTTTCAGTCATGGTTCGGTTTACAGAACCGGTGGTGATGAGTTTGTAGTTCTTTTGTCAGGAAAAGGATACGATACAAGGGACGAAGTGATTGCCGACTTTAACAGGCAGGTAGAAGAAAACATAGGAAACGGTGATGTTGTTGTTTCTATCGGCTATACAACACTTCAGCCGAGTGATGAGCAGCTTCATGATCTGTTTGAAAGGGCAGACCATATGATGTATGACCGCAAAAAGGAATTAAAGAGTATGGGAGCAAGAACAAGAGAATTTGATGAAGATAAGCAGCAACAATAATGCGTTCAAGGCAGAGAGAATGAGAGAATCGTAGAGATTACGGTTCTCTTTTTGTTGCACAAGACCGGCAAGCGAATGGATGCTTGCATACAAATTCATTTGCCGGTCGTAAGGACATGGAGCACGAAGTGCGGAATGTCTGTGTGCAGAATCGAGCCTGCTCGATTTGTCATACTGTACTATAGAGGGGTATGAAAAATGGCCCCTTGACTTAAGTCCCTAGGGACCATTCCGGTAAAAACAATAGAGGAGATTTTCAGAGCAATGGTTTTGGTTCAACAAATGATAGTGCTGTTCATACTGATGGGCCTTGGATTCTTCTGCGGAAAGAAGGGCTTTATCACAGATTCGTTTTCAAAGAATCTGTCATGGCTGGTGGTAAATGTGGCAACGCCGGCTATGATCTTGTCTGCGGGAATGAATTATGAGAGTACCATCAGGGGAAAAGAGCTGCTTAGTGGCTTTTTGCTGTCGATACTGATATACGTGTTTCTGATAGGATTTTCCTTTGTGCTTCTGCCGCTGGTGAGAGTACCGGATAAGGACAGAAACGTATACCGGGTAATGGCGATATTTTCAAACATAGGATTTATGGGGCTTCCCATTATTCAGGCGGCTTACGGGCCTGAGGCTGTTCTGTACGGAACACTGTTTCAGTTTCCCTATAACTTCCTGATGTACACCTATGGAATTGCGGCTATGAAAGGGGAGAGTCCCTTTAAGAAGGGAGAGAACCTTGGAAGGATGATCAATGTCGGGGTAATTTCCAGTGCCCTTGCCATAGTCATCTATGTATCGGGGATCCATATGCCGGAGGTCCTGAGAATCTCGGCAAGGCACTTAAGCAGCCTTGCGGCGCCCCTTAGCATGATGGTCATCGGGCAGTCCATGGTTCACTTTGATATAAAAGATGTGGTAAACGACTTAAGGCTCCTTATATTCTCTCTGATCAAGCTTGTGGGACTCCCGATTCTGGGAATAGTGCTCCTTAGGTTGTTCATTCACGATGAGATGCTTCTTCATGTCTGCTATATAATGCTGGCAACGCCTATAGGCTCCATGACAGCGATGGTTGCACAGCAGTACGGAGGCAATTACACACTGGCCTCCAAAGGGGTGGCACTGTCAACGGTGCTGTCGGTTATCACAATCCCTTTGGTGGCGCTTCTGGTGTTCTGACAGATGGGTAACCCCCATTACCTCCACTGTCCGTTTTCGTAATCGATGATCTTAGCGGTCTGTCCCGCAGCGAGGATGGAGTTTCCGGCCTCGTTGATGACGCATTTCATTCCGGGGAAACCGTTAAGATATGCGGTTATGACATGGTGAACATGGACTCCCGTGATGTCGGGAACTTCCATGGCGCAGTACATTGGGATTGCATTATCCCTATTGTACAGATATATTCCAAGTCCCGATGCGTCAAAAGAGGTGACATCTTCCGCTACCTTAAAGGAGGCGTATCCGAATCTCTTTCCGTCGGGATTTATCCACTGTCCCTTGTCAGGGACATCGTAGGGAACCTCGCTCTGATACATGATGCAGGTTCCGTCTTCTCCGTTCCACATGGTCTGATATTCATTAAAGTGCTCAACCATCAGCGCGTACATGGTGACGTTGGCGCCGTTTATTATGATGCCGTTTTTGCAGGTGTTGAGATCCCAGCCCACATTGTCGCCGTGGTCTGCTCTCCATACCCAGAGGTTGTCGCCAACGACGTTATCAAGGTCTACAGTGATGCAGTTTTTTGCTTTGCAGGGTCCGCTTGATGCGATGCCGCCGACTCTGAAATACATATCCGCAATAAGGGAAGGTGCGGCATTTTCTTTGGCACCGATAGATACAAGCTTTTCAGATTCGGTAGTTCCCGCATCCATAAGAAGTCCGGCCAGGATAAGATCATCGGCGTTTTCCGTTACGATGCAGCCGTTGTCTGCGGTGGAGCGCAGGGTTGCAAGTCCCATTCCCAGCAGGATCGTGCCGGAATTTTTTACAGTGATGGCTTCATCAAGCTCATATATTCCCGGGGTAAAAAGAATGTTCTTCCCTTCCGAAAGGGCCTGATTAAGCGTAGCGGCTGTATCCGTATCCTCTTTTGCCACATAAAAATCCTTGAGAGGAAGGACTTTTCCTTCAGGTGTTTCGCCGCCCCATCCATAGGAGGAGCTGTCCTTTTTCCAGTCCGGAACGAAAACCCCGAAACCGTCTTTCTTGTCATAAACAAGAAACGGCTTTTCTCTTACTGTCTTTGTTTCTTCAATTGCAGTGTAGGAGGCTTCAGGCCAGGTCTTTTCAGGTACGCCGGCCGTATCATCACCCAGCATCACAATGTTCCAGTTTTGTCCCATCCAGGAGCTGTAGCTGTTGTTTCTTGAAAGCCATTGCTGCTGGGTCCCGGAATCCACATAACCTGTCACCCTGGAATCCGCAAGAAATCCGCCGCTGGCCCAGCCGTAATTGTCATGAAGGGTGAGGTTTCCGTCCACCTGAACCCTTCGCATATCGGTGGCCTGAGACACCGCCCATACCGTATCCGACTGCATTTCAATATTTTCGATGCCGCGCCAGAAATTGCAGGTGGCATTGTGAAGCCCCTGAGGATTTGTGAGCCATTCGGCATAGGTATTTACCGAGGCAACCTTCGTGTCCGTTGGAAGAGCGCCAAGGCCGGCAAGCTGAGTATAGAAGCCGACGTTGGCTGAAACGTCATATTCTCCCGGCATGAAATATACCGCGTATCTGTTGTCATCAAACTGAGCGGTTTCCTGTGTTGCATAGATCTTATCCAATGCATCCTGAATCCCGGCGGTATCATCCTCCGGAGTGAATATGAAAACGTTCTGTCCAAAAATATCTGTGTGATAATCCCTGATCTCCATCTTATTATTCCCGCATCCTGTTAGGATTCCTGCCAGCATTGCCAGTCCCGAAAGTATCATATATTTCTTTTTTAACATAAAAGTGCATTGTTCTCCTTAGGGAAGAATTTTTGACATATACATCAAGAATAGAGAAAAAACATGTCTCTTTACAGGTGGCATTTTCATCTGCGGGTGTCTATTTTATATTATAATGATATAAATTAACTGCATTCATATGGGGCCTTGAACCCCCGGGAAAAGAACTACAGGAGAGAGTAAACACTATGAAAATGAGCAATGTTGAAAGAAGAGACAAGGAGCTGGTTTATATTTCCGACGACGAGGTGTTTGAGGAGCAGAAGATCGCCAGGAAGCTCACCCAGGAGCTCAATACCGCGGACAGATCGGATTTTGCTGCTATAACCGGGATCATCAATAAGCTGTTTGGAAAGTCCTATGAGGACACCTTCGTGAACCCGCCTTTTTACTGCGACTACGGCACTCACATTGAAGTGGGAAAGAACTTTTTTGCAAACTATAACTGTACCATGCTGGATGTAGGAATGATCAGGATCGGTGATAATGTGCAGATCGCGCCCAACGTTTCGATCTATACTGCCGGGCACCCGGTCCACCCTGCCACAAGAAATTCAAGGTATGAGTATGGAATAGACGTCACCATAGGAAACAATGTGTGGATAGGCGGCAATGTTGTTATATGCCCCGGTGTGACCATTGGAGATAATGCAGTTATAGGGGCAGGATCAGTGGTTTTGAAGGATATTCCTGCCTGGACCATTGCAGCCGGAAATCCCTGTAAGGTCATCAGAAAGATCACGGAGGAGGACCGCAACAAACAGTTCGCGGGAAGAGATATAGATGACGAGGCCCGGGAGGATATCCAAAGGATCGAGAAAGAGGAGAACGATTCTGTGAAGTATCCGACGGCACCATAAGAAAAACGGATAAGTTCGCCCGGAGCAAGGTAAGGCTCCGGGCCTTTTTCTTTGTGCTGTTGTGATTTAATGGAATGTTAATGTTTGGTAAACCGATAATGATGATATACTAATAGTGTTAGATGGGGACAGATGACCGTCGAATCTGATTAGGAATTAGAGCCCTGTCAGACTCGGCGGTTTTGCATTTACCTGGTAGGAGGACCTAAGAATGCTTGATATTAAAATTGACAGAAACGGAAGCACTTTGGATGCGGCTCTTGAGGGAATGCTTGATACCAAGACAGCGCCCCAGCTGTCGGAGGCCATAATTACTCCCATATCAGAGCTTGAGGAGATCAACCTTGATTTTGCAAAGCTTGAATATCTCACCAGCGCAGGACTGAGGGTAATCCTTGAGGCTCAGCAGGAGATGGATGACAAGAATGGGAAGCTCACCATTAAAAATGTCAACGAGGAGATCATGGAAGTTTTCGAAATGACAGGATTTGTTGACGTTCTGACAATCATCTGAAAAAGAACCTGCGGAGGTGGAAATGTATAGAATCGTAGACATTGATGAGGATAACCGGGAAGAATACGCCGATTACCTCGGAGAGGATGTTTCAGAGAATATAGGAAGAGCCTATTACAGGGCCATTGCTGTGGTGGACGAGGCTACGTCCATGCCCCGGGCAGGGATGGTCTGGACTTTAAAGAATATAAATGAAGATGCCGATACCGAGAGCAATATCGTCTTTATAAGAAGTGACAATGAGGATGCATTTTCCTATATGATGGATGACTACACGGACAGGATAAAATCCGACGGAGTAGTACGTTCCCATGCCTTCATTCCCGTAAAGGAAGGCAGGCAGCTTAAGGAGATGCTTAAAGAGGCAGGCTTTAACATGAGACTTTCGGAAAGTGACGTAGTGCTGGTCAAACTTTCGGAGCTTTCTGACATGCCTTTTTTACAGAAGATCAAAAAGGCCGGGATTCCTGACACAATCCTTCCCCTTGAACAGGTCACAATGAGATCTTTCAGGAAAGGTGTGACCAAATGCGTGATGCAGGGCATGGTGGGACTTTGCGATGATCTTTCAGACCTGGATATGGGATGGTTCGAGAATGATGTGTCCTGTGTTTCCATAATTGACGGCGCCATAAACGGATTGCTTCTTTTCCATCAAAGACCATCAGGAGTTATAGCCATACAGCTGATGGTATGTCTCGACCAAAGTTTTAAGAAGACACTTCCCTATCTTATGGGCAGGTTTGTAATCTCCATGGAAAAGAAATACAGCCCTGATGTAAGGATTGAGCTGGACAGACACAACCAGCAGTCGCTTCTTTTATCGGAAAAGCTTCTCCCGAGAGGCTTTGGAATACCTATCTACGCAGGCAGCAGAACAGAGTAAGAGCATAGACGGAAATTCTAATGGTAAAACGCAGCAGTAATCAGCAGAAAATTAAATCCCTAAGCAGAAAGCTTACAGTGGCCACAGCGGCAAATTATATGCTGCTGGGGACTATTATCATGCTTGCGGTTGCCATTGTGTTTTTCTATAACGTCGTAAGAGGCCGCTACAGCGACAACGTAGATACTGCAAAGACCATTGAGGACACCATCACTTCTCAGGTAGATATCTCACAGCTTGTGGATGCGGTCCTTGAGCAGGAGCGCACGGATCCCGATGCCTTCAGAGCTGAAATGTTTGTCAATGACGCTGCTGACCTTGAGGGACAGCTCCTTAGTTATAAATGGTACAACGAGTATGATCCTCCTCTTGCAAAGAGAGAGGACTATCAGTTTGTGGCGGACATAATGTACGCCTTTAACAACAACAATCAGAATCTTAACGGAACATCACTTATGGTCTTCGACAGGAGGACCCATATTGCAGCACTTCTGTGTGACGTGGAAAAATTCGGTTCCGATACCGCCACCAGAGTGGACTACGTCATGTGGCGAAACTTCCAGGATGAAGACCTTATTCACATTGAGCAGGAAAGATGGTCCCTTGCAAAGAACCTGTACCGTTACATGCAGGTTGATGCCAGCAATGTAGTATTTATCTGGTATGAGCCTGTTGAATATTTCGACAGGGAAGTTGTGGTATTTGTGGAGACCGATGCATTCTATACCAGGATTCTTGGCAACACCTTATCCTTCGTTGGATTGTCCCTGATAGCGATCCTGTTGGTGGTTATTGTGATGGGACGTCTCTATCACAGGCGCATGCAGACCCTTGTCATGAATCCCATAATGATCATAAGCGATGCAGCCCAAAGATATGTTGACGACCATCTGGCAGGCTACAGATGGAAGACACATTTTGCCAATCTGGATCTCAATGCGGGATACGAGTTCGATGATCTGGCCCGCACCATGGACAAAATGGAGCAGGATATAGACAGGTTCGAGGATGACATCACCCAGGCCACAGCCGAGAGGGAGAGGATAGAATCGGAGCTTAATGTGGCCAGTCGTATCCAGTCTGATATGCTTCCCAAGAATTTCCCGCTTTTCCCCGACAGAAAAGAATTTGATCTTTATGCATCCATGACTCCCGCCAAGGAAATCGGGGGAGACTTTTATGATGTCTTTATGATGGACGAGGATCACCTGTGCATTGTCATGGCTGACGTGTCCGGAAAGGGAATACCTGCCGCTCTTTTCATGGTAAATGCCATGAAGACCATAAGGGCCAGGGCCCTGGCCGGCGGAACCCCCGCCCAGATACTGTTTGATGTCAACAACATGCTCTTTGAAGGCAACAAGGAGAAGATGTTTGTAACAGTATGGCTGGCGGTCATCACCCTTTCCACGGGAGAGGTTACACAGGCCAATGCCGGTCATGAGAATCCGGTGAAAAAAGGCAGCGACGGAGAGTTCACTTTTATCAGGACCAAGCACTCCTTTGTCCTTGGGGGTAAAAAGAACATGAAATACAGCGAAGACTCTTTTACCCTGGAAAAAGGAGATACCATATTTATCTACACCGACGGCGTCACCGAAGCTACGGACCTTCGGGGCGAGCGCTTCTACACCGAAAGGCTTTTGGAAGCACTTAATGAAGCAACCGGTAAGAAGCCTGAAGATATCCTTGCCCATGTAAAACGGAAGATAGATGAGTTTGTGGATGGGGCGCCGCAGTTTGACGACCTGACCATGCTGGCTGTCACATATTACGGCAAGGAAGAATGAACCGGCAAAGAAGAATTAACTGATAAGGAAGCCTCTGCAGAAGGAGCACAAGATGGGAGTATTCCGCAGAAGAGCCCCCAAGGGACTTCAGAATAAAATATTCATGCTCTGCATCATGCTGGTGGTAACTGCAATTACCGCCTTTGCTGTCGTGGCTATATTGCAGCTTCGGTCACTGTCTCAGATGTCACAGCGCACCGGCATCGACACCAACCAGGCAGTAAAAGAGATGTCAGAGAAATCCATGATGGATATGACCAGGGAACGGATGCTTGGAAATGCCAATTACGCTGCAGACTATGTGGGCTATGAGTTCTGGGTCTTTTACCATGAGTTGTCCATTCTTTCAAAGCAGGTAAAAGACATCTACGATCATCCGGAAAACTACTCCGAGGCTCAGGTTCATCCTCCTTTAATGAAAGACGCCGGGGAGTACTCTTTGCAGCTTCTTACTGCCAAATGGGCAGATCCCGAAGATGAAAAAGAGCTGTCAAAGGTCCGAAGGCTTGCCAACCTGGAGCCTATGATGAAGGAGATTGTCAGCCAGAATGAGAGCCTTCTTCTTGACTGCTACATTTCTCTGCCCTCAGGCTACACCCTAGCTATGGACAGGCTTTCCGATTCCAAGTACGAAAAAGATGGCAGTATCAGGGAATATGACGCCACAACGAGAGACTGGTACAAGGGGGCTGTGGAAAACAGGGATATCTTTTTTACTGCGGCAATGCACAGCTATTTCTACGGAGTTGATGAGATAGCTTTCGGACTTCCCGTCTATGACGACACCGGCGAGCTGATCTGCGTTCTGGAGGGCTCCACAAAGCTTGATACCATAAGGCAGGAGCTGTCAAAGGTATCCCGTGGGAAAACGGCTTTTTCAATTCTTGTTAATGAAAACGGTCAGATCATCTACTCACCTTATACCATAGGCGAACTGGCAATTGATGAGGGACTTACAGCCAATATCAAGGACGGTGACAATGAGCAGCTAAGGAAGATATTTGAGGCGGCTGCCTCAGGAAAAGACGGCTTTGATCCCGTGACCGTAAACGGATTAAACTACTATGCGGCCTACGCCTTTGTAGATGTCCTTCGTGGTGCAGCTATCTTTTTTGTTTCGGAGGAGGAAATCTACAGGCCTACACAGGCTCTTTTGACAAAGCTTGATACGGTATCCCAAAGCGGAATAAGCAAGTATGCAGACAGCTTCAGGACTTCCAGCTGGCTTTCACTATTGGTGGTGGTGCTTCTTGTGGTGAACGCCGTGATCGTGGCTGTTGCTTTCTCGGGAAGACTGCTTAAACCAATCCTTCTTATGACCAGGAAGGTGGAAGCCCTCACCGGGGACAACCTGGAGTTTGAGATGGAGGATGCCTACAGGACCGGCGACGAGATCGAGGTTCTGGCCAATGCCTTCGGAAATCTGTCCGAGAAGACAAGGCACTACATAGATGAGGTCATGGAAATGACCACCGAGAAGGAGAGGATAAGCGCGGAGCTTGATATCGCCACCAGGATCCAGGAGGACATGCTGCCAAGCAATTTCCCGCTGTTCCCGGACAGACACGAGTTTGACCTTTTTGCCAGCATGAATCCTGCAAAGGAAGTGGGCGGAGATTTCTATGATGCTTTCCTTTTAGATAACGATCATCTGTGCATGGTTGTTGGAGACGTATCGGGAAAAGGCGTTCCTGCTGCACTTTTCATGGTGGTTTCAAAGACCATGATCAAGAACAGAGCCAAGATGGGCGGAACACCTGCGCAGATCCTGGCTGATGTCAACAACAGCCTCAATGAAGGAAACAGTGAGCTGATGTTTGTTACGGTGTGGCTGGGGATCCTTACCATCTCCACCGGTGATATCATCGAGTCCAACGGCGGCCATGAGTATCCGCTGATACAGCATGGGCGCGGTGATTTTGAGCTCTTTAAGCGGGAAAACGGCGTGGTGCTTGGAGCCATGGAGGACATGGAGTATGAGGATGATATCGTCCACCTGGATAAAGGGGATGCCTTCTTCATGTACTCGGATGGCCTTCCCGAAGCCACCAACGGTGACGGCGATGCCTTTAAGATGGAAGGAATGATCTCCTCGATAAACCATCACAAGGACGACTCCAACGTTGACCTTCTTGCCCATATCACCGAAGATGTTAAGAAATTTGAGGGTGATGCGCCGCAGTTTGACGACCTGACAATGCTCATCGTCAGATACGCAGGGCCCAAAGAAAAGGACGGGGAAAAGAGACTTCGTGTTCCCGCCGATGTAGACAATATAGAAGAGGTTTATTCCTTTATCGAGGATGAACTTGAAAACATCCCTGAGTGTACACGCAAGGATGTTTTGAAGATCCATATGGTAGTGGATGAGATATTTAATAACATTGCAAGCTACGCTTATCCCACTGTGGACCGGAAGGTGACAGTCATATATTCATATGATGCATCCTGTCAGACGGTAAGGATCACCTTTATGGATGAGGGAATTCCCTACGATCCCATGCTGCAGGAGGATCCCGACAGGACGCTGTCTTTGAGGGAGCGTCAGATCGGAGGCCTGGGCGTTTATATGGTCAAGAATCATGTGGATAACATGGCCTATGAGCGCAGGGACGGATGGAACGTGCTTACCCTTGAAAAGAAGATCGGGTAACTTACTTAAGCTCCCAGAAGACAAGCGCACTTGCGGCGGCTACGTTGAGAGAATCCACGTCGTGGAACATGGGTATCTTGATGACGTAGTCGCTTTTTGAAATGGTTTCCGCAAGGAGACCCTCGCCCTCAGAACCAAGAGCCACCACAAGCTTTTCTTCACTCTTAAGGACAGGATCGTTTATATCCACAGACTCATTCCGAAGAGCCATGGAGGCCAGTTTAAAGCCATGGTCATGAAGAAGTCCTATGCCATCACCCGGCCAGGAAACTTCCTTTGAATCTATAAAGGCCCAGGGAATCTGGAACACCGTGCCCATGCTGACTCTGATGGAGCGGCGGTACAGCGGATCGGAGCAGGACCTGGTAAGAAGGATCGCATCCATGCCAAGGGCAGCCGCAGAGCGGAAGATGGCCCCGACGTTGGTGGGATTCATTATGTTCTCAAGAAATGCGATGCGTCTTGAATTTTTAAGGATATCCTCCGGACTGTAGAGCTCTTTTCTCTCCATGGCGCAAAGGCAGCCGCCGGTGAGATGATACCCTGTCATCTTATCAAGGACTTCCTCCGAGGCTTCGTAGACAGGAAAGTCCCCGGGAAGGTCAGCCTTTTTTTCAAGGAGCTCTTTAAGGGTGGGCAGACAGCTCTTTTCCACAAGGGCAGAAATGGGCTTAAATCCAGCAGTAAGGGCTCTTTCCAGCACCTTAAAGCTCTCGGCTATAAAGATCCCGGGATTGGGTTCGTTGATGGTCAGAAGCTGCCTCTCTGAAATCCCGGTGTAAATATAAAGTTCCGGTGTGTTAAGATCACTGATTTGTCTGATGTTCATGATAAATCATTGTAGCATAATTTATGTTATTATTATAAGTGTAGCGTTAACCCGCACCTTGCAGGAGGGCATAGCATATGATGATCAAGGTTCCCGAAGGTACTGTGATAATTAGAGAAGGCGAAGCCAACATGGACATGTATAAGATCGTGTCGGGCAATGCCGAGATCTATACCGGGTATGAGACTGAGAACGAGGCAATTCTGGGTATCAAGTCCAAGGATGAGTACTTCGGGGAAATGGGCCTTTTAACCGGAGGCAAACCTTCAATCTACACCGTTGTGGCCTATTCCGATATGCTGCTTATGAGAATTACGGAAGCCGACATCGATGAGTTTATCCTGAAAAATCATTCGGACGTCTACAGGATAATGCAGCATATGGCAGAGTCCATGTACGGACTTAAGTACGGAATGGACATGTATGTCAAGGACCTGGAGGATTCCAAGAACAATGCCTATCTTAAGGGCTTTTCCGGATATTTCTCCAAACAGTTTGCCAAGTACAATGCCACCAATATGAAGGATCCCATGAAGGAAGCCAAGGGGAAGATAAACTATAAGGTATGACTGCATTATCAGAGAGTTTGACAATTGAGATAATCAAAACAGCCATGGCACTCATTATTCTGGGTACCATGGCTTTTCTTGCCTATACGGACAAAAAAGAGAGGCGGATCCCCAATAAGGTACTCGGGCCGGTGGCCCTTATCTGGCCCATGCTTATGGCGATAGCTCTTTTTGCCGGCAAAGAAGAAGCCTATGACCTGATAATAAAGGGAATCGTCGGAGCACTGATCGCCGGAGGAGCTTTTCTTTTGTGCTATATCATCGTAAGGGGCAAGCTTGGAGCCGGGGACGTTAAAATGGCAGCTCTTATGGGGCTTTATCTTGGAAGCGATAAGATAGCCACGGCTCTTATTGCAGGCATTGTCATCAGCGCAATCTACTCGGTGATAATGATCCTGGCAAAAAAGCTGACGGTGAAAGATGGACTTCCCATGGCACCGTTTCTTTTCCTGGGAACCATAATTGCATTATTGTATACAATCGTGTAATATTGATTTAACTGTGACTGGAAACCATTTGTGAAGGAGACCGATTTATGATCAAGTTGTACGACAAAGGCGCATATCTTGTAAACGGGAAGGACCTGGTTCCCGAGGGGGAAGAGGCAAGGCTTTCTTCAGAGTTTGGCAAGAATGTGACCAAAGAAGAGGCAATCAAAGGCACAATAGCATACTCTATCCTGGAGGCACACAACACCTCAGGCAACATGGAGCAGCTTAAGATAAAGTTTGATGCGATGGCATCCCACGATATCACCTTCGTTGGTATCGTTCAGACCGCCAGAGCTTCAGGAATGGAGAAGTTCCCCATTCCCTACGTTCTCACCAACTGCCACAACTCACTTTGCGCGGTGGGTGGAACCATTAACGATGATGATCACATGTTTGGACTTTCCGCTGCCAAGAAGTACGGCGGAATCTATGTACCTCCTCACATTGCGGTCATTCACCAGTATATGAGAGAGATGATGGCCGGCTGCGGCAAGATGATCCTTGGCTCTGACTCTCACACAAGATACGGAGCCCTTGGAACCATGGCCATTGGAGAAGGCGGCGGAGAGCTGGTTAAGCAGCTTCTCGAGGATACTTACGATGTGGCACGTCCCGGCGTTGTTGCGGTTTATCTTACCGGCAAGCCTCAGCCCTTCGTTGGACCTCACGACATCGCCATCGCTATCTGCGGCGCAGTATTCAAGAACGGCTATGTTAAGAACAAGGTAATGGAGTTCGTAGGACCCGGCGTTGCATCCATGGACACAGACTATCGTAACGGCGTTGACGTTATGACAACTGAGACCACCTGTCTCTCCTCAATCTGGAGGACAGATGAAGATACTAAGAAATACCTTGAAGAACACGGAAGAGGAGAGGATTACAAAGAGCTTAATCCTGCTGATGTGGCTTACTACGACGGTGTCATCGAGATTGATCTGTCCACCATTAAGCCCATGATCGCCCTTCCTTTCCATCCCAGCAATGCCTTCACCATCGACGAGTTTAACGCCAACATGAAGGACATCCTTGCGGATGTGGAAAAAGAGGCAGCTAAGGTTTCCCAGGGCAAAGCAGAATTCCATCTTCTTAACAAAGTAACAGACAGGGGACTTATGGTTCAGCAGGGAATCATCGCAGGCTGCGCCGGCGGAAACTACAGCAACGTTGTTGAAGCAGCCCACGCCCTCAAGGGTAAGAACACAGGCTGCGATCAGTTCAACCTGGCTGTTTATCCTTCATCCCAGCCCGTATTTATGGACCTGGCCAAGAAGGGCCTTATCACAGACCTTATGGCTTCAGGCGTTATCGTAAGAACAGCCTTCTGCGGACCTTGCTTCGGCGCAGGAGATACACCTATGCATGACGGTCTTTCAATCCGTCACACGACCCGTAACTTCCCGAACCGTGAGGGCTCAAAGCCCGGTAACGGCCAGATGTCTGCGGTTGCCCTTATGGATGCAAGATCCATTGCTGCAACCAGCGTTAACGGCGGTATCCTTACCTCCGCAGAGACACTGGATTGCTGGGGAGATATTCCTGAGTATAAGTTTGATGACAGCTCCTACAAAGCCCGTTGCTACTACGGTTTTGGCAAGGCTGATACAAACGAGGATCTGGTCAGCGGTCCCAACATCAAGCCCTGGCCTGCAATGAGCAGACTTACCGACAATATCCTTCTTAAGGTCTGCTCCAAGATCCTTGACCCTGTAACCACCACCGATGAGCTCATCCCTTCAGGCGAGACCTCATCCTTCAGATCAAATCCTCTGGGACTTGCTGAGTTCACTCTTTCAAGAAGAGATCCCGAGTACGTTGGAAGATCCAAGGAGGTTGATAAGGTTGAGAAGGCAAGAGTTGCGGGAGAAGACGTTACAAAGGTTTGCCCCGAGCTTGAGGCTGTATTTGACAAGATAAGGACTATCCCCGGAAATGAGGATGTAAAGGCAGCAGAGACCGAGATCGGTTCCATGGTTTACGCCAAGAAGCCCGGCGACGGCTCAGCCCGTGAGCAGGCAGCTTCCTGCCAGAGAGTTATCGGCGGTCTTGCAAATATCTGCGAGGAGTACGCCACAAAGCGTTACCGCTCCAACGTTATGAACTGGGGAATGGTTCCCTTCCAGATGAAAGAAGCTCCCGACATGTTCGATATCGGCAGCTACATCTATGTTCCCGGCATCAAAAAAGCCCTCGCGGAGAATTCCACAGAGAGCATAAAGGCCTACGTTATAGGTGATACGGTAAAAGAGATATCTCTTTTCACCACTCCCATGACAGAGGATGAGCGTAAGATCGTCCAGGCGGGATGCCTTATAAACTACAACAGAGAGAAAAAGGGACTTTAAAGCAAAAAAATAAGAGCTGCGAGGCCGGAAAGAACCGGTTTCGCAGCTTATTTTTTTACAAGAAGAACAGGACCAGCGCTGATGCCATGGCAATCAGCATTGCTATAGCATAGGCGGCTTTCTTTTTGACGACATCCACATCCACGTATTTGCCGTTGTAATTGATGGTATCTATCACTTTCTTATTGTTCATATTTGTATTTATATCCATAGGATCATCTCCATATTTTCAAACAATTTAAACGATTTCGCCATTTGGTCTATCATAACCTATAAATCTTTAGATTCCCTTACGACAATATAAAGTTTTTATTAATTTTGCCTGATTTTGCCATAAAGCCGCATGTATACTATAATTAAGTGATATTTACATCTAAGGAGACTGGTTATGGCCGTTATCAGTGTGGTTATCACGGTTTACAATACAGCAAAATATCTTGAACAGTGCATGGAGTCGGTGCTGGGACAGACCTTCAAGGATTTTGAGGTTCTTTTAGTGGACGATGGTTCCACAGACGGCGTAAGTCCCGTAATGTGCGATTCCTATGGGGAGAAGGATAAAAGAGTCCGGGTCATCCATAAGGAGAACGGGGGACTTACCTCTGCGTGGATCGCAGGCGTTACAGATGCAAAGACCGACATTATATGCCTTATAGACAGCGATGACTGGGTAGATACGGATATGCTTGAGGAGCTCTATAAGCACTACGACAGCTCTTTTACCGGAGGACAGATCGTATCCTCCAACTACATCGTTGAGAAAGCGGGGGAGCGAAGGAAAGAGACCCAGGGGCTTAAGCCCGGAGTGTACACGGGAGCCGACCTCGAGGAGGTCAAGAAGAACCTCATGGGAAATGAAGTCAGGCCCGTCACCATGTCCCGCTGCATGAAGCTCATCTCCAGAAACCTTATCCTGGACAACATCAAATACTGCGACCCCTCCATCATCATGGGAGAGGACGTAAATATAACCCTGCCCTGCCTTTGCGACTGCAAGAGGCTTGTGATCATGGAGGGCGGATATTTCTATCACTACAGAACGGTTTTCGATTCCATGTCCCACGGCTATAATCCCAAGCTCCTTTCAAACCTTGAGCGCTCGGACAAGACCTTCCGCGAGATCCTTAAAGACAAGAAGATCATAAACGCCGATCACCAGATGGATAGGGAGTTTGTGATAATGCTCCTGGTGGTCCTGCGGAGCGAGCTTCGCTGCCCGGAAAAAGATACAGTGGCAAGAGTAAGAAGAGTGTTCCTCCGTGAGGATATCAGGAAGAAGATCGTGGATACCAAAGTGGACATTCCCGGAAAGGCAGGAAAGCTCCTCCATTTCTGCGCTAAACACCCTATTGCCCCGATAATCCTCTTTACCCGCTTTGTCATCACTTCCTACGACAAACGGACCAACTGACCGGCCGCCCCGCCCCGCGCCCGGAATGCAGGGCTGTGTCGCAGGGAAGGATGGCAAAGGGGAGGGTGAGGTTTTTGAGTGGCAAAGGGGGAAGGTTTAGGGTAAAATGGTAGTATATTTAAATCTCTTTCGGAGGTAACTATATGGGAAAAGTTTTTCATGTGGATCACCAGATCGCCAATAAGAACGTGGAGGATTCCATCACTGAGTGGACCAAGGTGATCAAGTACTCGGATATCAACAGCGAGGACAGGCTCTTTGGCGGACTGCTCATGTCCTGGATAGATGAAGTGGCCGGTATCGTTGCGGTAAGGCATTCGGGAAATCCCGTTACCACGGCAGCCATCGACAACATGCAGTTCAAGCAGGGTGCCAAGCTGGATGACATAATCGTTATCATCGGCAAGATCACTCATGTGGGCAAGACCTCAATGGAGGTCAGGGTAGATACCTACGTGGAAGACAGAAGGAACGGAATGAGACATGTGCTCAACAGAGCGTACCTTACTGAAGTATGTATAGATGACGACAACACACCTGTGCTTGTTCCCTACGGACTTAACGTTCGCACCGAAAGCGAGAAGGCGGAGTGGGAAGGCGCCGAGAGAAGACGCGAGCTGAGAAGACAGCGCAGGATGGAGGGCTTCTAGACCAATTTCATAGAGATAATAAAACCTCTATGCAACCGGAATTGCCGGCGGCATAGAGGTTCTTTTTATGTATAGAGGTATCTTTCAAGATATACGGCAACAGGGCCGATGTAGCTCTCTTTGTCGGAGAGTGCGGTGTAGCAGATTCTGTTTTCGTTGTAGGCAGGGTCATACTCCTTGCAGCATTCAATGAGCTTGTCTCTTACAACGGCGCTTCCAAAAAGGCTTCCCGACAGCACGATCCTGTTGGGGGCTATGATGGTTCCTGTATTTACAATGCTCCTTGCAAAAAGATCTATCGCATTATCGAAACTCTTTCTTACAGCGCCCTTTGATTCTTCGTAAACCTTCCCGAAGTTTTCCGGAAGGAAACGGGCTGTCTTTTGCAGCTCCTTGTAGGACAGCAGTGTTTCCAGGCACCCCCGCCTTCCGCAGCTGCATTTTTTCCCGCCCTTTTCAACGATGAAGTGACCAAGCTCAGCGGTCTTGCCGTGGCGTCCTTCGTAGACTTTTTTATTGACGACGATGGTACTTCCAACACCGGGGCCCCACTTGATAACAAGAAGGCTGTCAAAGTTCCGTCCTGTGCCAAAGAGAATCTCCGCAGTGGAGAAGGCATTTACGTTGTTATCAAGGATCACCGGAAGAGAGGTCCTCTCAGTAATGATCTTTGCTACCTCCACAGGCTCTTTCCATATGCCGTAGGCGTGAACGGAAATACCGTTTTCCTTGTCTACGATACCGGGGATTCCAACGCTGATGCAGGTAAGATGCTTCCTCTGCCTTGGCTTAAGGTCTGTTGCAAGGTTTATGCATATGTCCGCCACAAGAAACAGGAACTTTTGAGAACCTGCTTTTTTGTCCGTGGGGATCTGTCTGATGCGGCCTCCCACCAGGTCCCCCTTGCTGTTGCAGATGGCAACGGTGGTGGTCTCCGACTCGATGTTGACGGAGATTATCCAGGCTGCATCCGGATTAAAGTCAAGAAGGATCTTTTTCCTGCCGGCGGTTCCTGTATTCTCGGGACTTACTCCCACCTCAAGAAGGAGTTTTTCCTTGATGAGGGCAGTGGTAATCTGAGTCACCGAGGCGGCGGTAAGGCCGGTGGCTTCCGCGATGTCCACTCTGGATACCGGCCCCTTGTCGTTTATGTATTTGAGTATCAGAGAGCGGTTCTCTTTTTTGACCCGCTCCATGTTTATGCCGCTGTTCATATTCTCAGTACCTGCAAACTTCCATGCCAAGCATGTTTGCCAGGATCTCAAGCTCATCAGCCACATCGCCGTAGATGACAACGTAGTGAGGCTCCCATCCTGCTTCTACAGTATCATAGATTATTTTCTCCGCGTTGGCTGTGGTGCGGATCACCAGTGAAGTTCCAAGGAACTGCTTTGGCTTATCGAGAATTTCACCGGAGGCTAAAAGGAACCTGAACTGTCCCTCGGGAGTTCTACCGATTCTGAAGATGGTGGCATGGGGTGCAGCCTTACAGCCAAATTCCAGGGTGGGTCCGATGTGCCTGTTGCAGTGCTCGCCGATGACTGCACCTGTATCTTCTCTTGCCAGTGAGCAGGCAGCAGTTCCGCAGTGCCAGAAGGAGATGGTGTTTTCCTCCTCGTCCATGGACACGGGATCACCAAAGAAGGTGGGAGCACCTGTCAGCTGCATTCCAAGGTACATGGAAAGGGCACCGTAGGCATCAGCCTCGCAGCTTGCCGCAACTCCAAGGTCATTGAGCATGGCAAGTACAGCGCACACGGGAGTTCCGAAGGAGGTAAAAAAGTCAGGCCAGCAGCGGGAGGCAATGGCACCGATATTGTTTTCTGTGACATACTCCTTATAGGCCTTGTAGAGCCTTGCAAAGTCTTTGGTGTTTTTCTCCGGGGTCTTATCAAGACCGACGCAGCGCCCTTTAGCATCTTCAAGGAACTCTTCGCACTCCTCGTCAGAGAAAGCCTTTGCCTTGTCGATAAGCTCCCTTGCCTCAATGGACTCAAGGCGGACACCGAACTTCTCGAGCATCTCAAGATCTAACGCTCTTCCAAAGCCAAAGCCCTGAGGAGTGTGACCTATGGCACAGACTTTGAGATCCTTCATGTCATGTTTAAGCTTTGCTGCACGAATGGTGGCAGAGAGCTTCTTTTCAACCTTTTCTTCCGTGGGAGCACCGAAGATGTATTCAAACTTTTCTTTTCTGAAAGCCTTTATGGCGTTGGCAGCAGAGTAGGCTCCCGTCAGGGAATTAAGCCTGAGGCGTCCGCCGTCGATAACAGGCTCCCTAAGTGTCCAGAGAATGATCGGAACGTTGGTAAAGGCGTGGAGCACCTCAGAAGCGTAGGCCGCATTGGCAAAGGTAATGTTCTGAAGAACAATAAGGTCAGGTGAGATGGTATCAAGAAAAGCCTTAAGCTTGTCTATGGACAGCAGCATATCATCAGGCACTGCCACATTATCGCAAAGGCTCTTTAAGAGTCTGACTGATCCGTCGAACTGTATTTTGGCACTTTCCAGGTGGAAGGTGGGAACTCCGATAGGTACGTATGCAATCTGAAATTCTTTCATAATGGTATCTCCGTTAGATGTTTCTTTTTACTTGAAAAACAGGGAAAGCCCTGCAATAAATAAAAGTACATAGGTAAGTATGATGAAAAAACGCTGGCTCATTCCCTTGTACATTACTCCGCCGATGAACATGCCGGTGAAGAGAAAGGGCAGGGAGAAAAGAGCCGTCTTTACCAGCTGCGGTGTCCACATGCCGGTTACTATCTGGGATATAAGGATGATTCCGTTGAGGAAGATCCAGATAGTGGATATAGTGGCCCTGAAAGCTGATTTCTCCGGAAGCTTTTTGGCAAGGTAGCCGATAAGGAGCGGGCCTCCGCAGACGAACATTCCGTGGACCAGTCCGGCTGCTGCAAGAAGGACTTCAGGCAGCACAGTGGAGGACTTTGAGGTATCTTCGGTTTTGAGATTAAAGCCGAAGGTTTTTAAAAGTCCCGTGACCGAAATGGCAAGAACGATAACTCCCAGGGTATAGTAGAGAAGCTGCGGCTTGCCGGAAAGAAGATGCCTCACGAAAATGCCAACCAGGACCGTTACGCCCATGATAAGAAGCACATGCTTAAGGACCTTTTTGTCAACAAACTTCCGGTTCCCGGCAAAGACGTAGACTCCTGACAAGAGTCCCAAAAGGTTAAGTACCGGGACAGCCACGTCCATTCCCACCAGCTTAAGGGAGAAGGGCATTGCCAGGATAGTCCCCGCAAAGCCCGTAATCCCCTGTATGATATTTGTAAGCAGTATTACCAGAAAAAAGTAAAAGTCATTATTCACCGCGAACTACCTTTATGGTTGCAGAGAAGTCCTCTTTGCCGATTCCCATTTCCATAGCTTTGTCGTATACCCTTGCGGCATTCTCCTCACCGGGCATTGAAAAGCCGCACTCTTTGGCAAGGTTTAAGCAGATGTGAACATCCTTGTGCTCGTTTTCGATGGAGAAGGCGGTGGTGAAATCCTCTTTTTCCAGAACCTCTTTCTTGGAATCCAGATACCAGTTGCCGGCTCCGCCGTAGGAGATGGCCTGTGCATAGAGAGGAATGTCGATGCCGTTCTTCTTTGCAAGGGTCATGGTCTCGTTGACGCCGTTCTGGATCTGGGAAACCAGGGCGTTGTGGCAGATCTTCATGACAAGGCCCTTGCCGTTGTCACCCATGCGGATAACGTTCTCGCCCATGTACAAAAGGATGGGGCGCATCTTCTCGTAAACTTCCTCGGATCCACCTACATAGATGCCAAGCTTTCCTGCGATGGCTGCAGGTTTGCTCTTAACAACAGGAGCATCGATAAACTCAGCGCCGGTGGCCTTTACCTTATTGGCAATCTCCACGGATACGCTGGGATCGATGGTGCTCATGTCTATGCAGGTCTTGCCCTCCTTAAGAACGGGGATGATCTCATCATAAACAGCTCTTGAGTGCTCAGACTTGGGAACCATTGAGATGAAGACATCAACATTTTCCGCAACCTCTCTGGAGCTCTCACAGGGCACTGCTCCGATGGCTGCCAGTTTATCCACTTTTTCTTTTACAAAATCAAAGACGTATACCTTGTCGTCGTGCTTCTTTACTATGTTTTCGCTCATGGACTCGCCCATAATGCCAAGTCCCACAAAACCAATCTTCATGTTTGTTATCTCCTTTTTTGCAAACTCCGTACGAATATGATTCAAGAGTGAGGGGAAACTTTTGCGAAGCAAATCTGATGTTTCCCCGAATACCGTTGGAAACGTCAGTTTCCAACGGTATTGTCCCAGGCATCCTGGAAGGTCTCGATGCCCTGACGGGTGTAGGCGTGCTTCATGGAATCCTTGTAAACTGCAAGGCCTGCGGTTACGATGTCGGCGCCTGCCACTGCGCAGTCAACGAACTGCTTGGGAGTTCTTACTGCGGCGCAGATGATCTGTGTCTTGCCGTAGAAGCCGTAGTTCTTGTAGATAGTTACGATATCCTGAATGTACTGTCTGCAGTCCTCACCGTTGGCTTCTTTCCAGCCGATGAAGGGTGAAACGAAAAGGGAGCCGTTCTTGGCCGGGAGGAGAGCCTGAGAAGGAGCAAAGATAAGAGTTACGTTTGTTCTTACTCCCTCCTTCTCAAGCCTTCTGGCAGCAGTAACTCCTGCCTCTGTAGCAGGGATCTTGATTACAAAGTTTTTGGAGATGGCCGATATCTTTTTTGCCTCTGCTACCATCTCGTCGGCATCATCGATGTGGGGATTGATTTCCACGGAAACCGGGAATTTCTCGTAGCCCTCAAGGCCTTCTTCCTTGATCCAGTCAGCGATGTCCTGTATGGCTGTAAGGAAGGGCTTGCCCGATGCCTGAATGTGCCTTGGATTGGTGGTAACACCGTCAATGCCGAAGGTGTTATAGGCCTCCTTGATCTCGTCCATTTTTGCGCTGTCTAAAAAGTACTTCATGATTTCTTTTCCTCCATATATAAAAAGTTAGATTTTAACTGCGTTATCTCTGTTCCAAAGCTTGTCGTAAGAAAATCCTGTGACCTTCTCACATACCTTGATCTCCTCAGGGGTGATCTTTGAACTGTCTTCGCCTTTTCTTCTTGCTACTTCCTTGCGGACAATGTCGAATTCCTTCTTGGTTACCGGGAATACGAAAGCAAACAGGAGAGTTAAGGCCAGAAGTACGATCTGTGCAAATACATAGATCAGGGCGATGCCTCTCTGGGTGGAAGCTGCCTGGCGCATGCCTGTGTTTGCCAGGGTCTCGTTGTAGCCAACCATTGAAAGAAGAACGCCGATGGTGGCTGAAGAAAGACCTGCTGCGATCTTTCTGGTGAAAGTAGCCATACCTGAGCAGATGCCGGGGCGGCTCATGGAAGTTATGAGCTCGTCGACGTCCACCAGATCAGAAAGAATGGCGTAAATACTGGTGGAAACCCCTGCCATGGAGAGGCCTATCACAAAGGAGAGGGCCAGGATCACAACGAAAGGTGCGCCTTCATAGGAGAAGAACAGCATGGCAAGGGTGGCCACCATCCTGAAAGGGGTACCGAATAAAATGGGGAACTTCTTGGAAGTTCTGGCCATGATCGGTCCGAAGAGGATCATACCGATGAACTGAGATATCAGTATGACGCCCATGAGCTTGGTGAAGTTTCCGCCGCCGTAGGCATTGAGCACATCGTCGATGTAGTAGACCGCAAGACCGGTAATAAAGTCAGCAGCTGCCTGGCCGAAGATGAAGATGCCGATGAACAGGCGGAAGGAGTGGCTCTTGAAAACTGTAAAGGACTGTGTGAAAGTCTCTTTTACCGAGGTCTTGTTTACTTCCTTCTGCTTCTCCCAGGTTCCAAGAACCGTCAGGAGAATTGCCACAAGAAAGATAACGGCAAAGAGAACAGACACAGTAAGATACTGGGACTTGTTGGTGTTGTCCCTGATCATGATGGTTGGTATAAGGCCTGCGATGATGGCGCCGAATGCCGAGAAGATCATACGGGCACTGGAGAATCTGGCCCTTACTGTGTAGTCATCGATCATGTCCGGCAAAAGGCCGTTATAGGGAACCATTACAATGGTGAAGCCTGTTGAAAACAGCATGTACATCAGAACGTAGAAGATGTACTGACCGGTAACGGATCCGCCTGCAGTGTAGGGAATCCACATGATAACAAAGGTGAGAGCTGAGATGATGCTTCCCACCAGCATCCAGAAGCGCTTTGCGCCGAGCTTTGAGCTGGTGCGGTCTGCGATATTGCCCATAAGAGGGTCAGTTACGGCATCCCAGATCTTACCGATAAGAGGAATGGTTCCGGCCATGGCCGTGGGCATTCCAAGCGCTTTTGTCAGAAATACGGTGTAGAAGGTGCTGATAACAACGAAAGCGCCTCCGCCGTAGATGTCGGCAAAGCCGTAGCTTGCCCTGTTCCATAAAGTGTTTTTACCTTCATTTTTAGTCATTCTTTTTTCCCCAATACATTAAAGTTTGATTTTTGAAAGTTCTGAAAGCTCTTCGAAATATTCGCTGCTTCGTCTGATGAAGACCGGCGGGCAGCCAAGGGGCGCCTCTATCTTAAAGATGCCGCCTTTATATTCCAGCCCCGTAAAGAGATGCACCCATTTATCGTTTGGAAGATAGACCTCTCTGCTTACGGCCTTTTCCTGAAGAACAGGTGCAACCAGGATATCTTTTCCCAGAAGATATTCCGTTGTCTCGGTGTAAGCCCTGCTTTCGTCATAGTGGTAAAAGAGAGGGCGCATAACCGGAAGTGATCTGTTTGCGTTGTCCAGGATAAGTCTCTTCAGGTAAGGCTTCAGGGCCGCATGCATTCTTGAAGCCCAGGAAATGTGGCGGATCAGCTCCTCATCGTCATCAAACTGCACGTTGTTAACCGGCTGATTGCCCTCGTGGCTTCTGAAGAGAGGTGAAAAGATATTCATCTCCTCCCAGCGCATAAGCAGCTCTTTTGACCGTCTCATGTGCATTATGGTGGTGTAGCCGCCAACGTCCGAGTGGGTAACCCCATATCCACTCATGGCCAGTGACAGCGTAGCCGGGATGACTGACGGAAGGCCGTCATCCACGGACCAGTCAACATGCTGGTCTCCGGTCCACATCAGGGTACTCGCGCTGATGGTGCCTGTGTGTCCGGCTCTTGTGAAGAAGAAAACCTCATCCTCCTTGCCGCACTCGGCGATGGCTTCCTTGTTCATCCGTGCCCAGATGGCGGGCCATCTGTTGTGGATCTTCTCGGGATCCTCGCCGCTGAAAAGCACGCAGTCCACAGGGAGATACTCTCCGAAATCCGCCATCCATCCGCCCATGCCAAGACCTATCATGTTCTCTTTAATGAGGTTCTTGTACCAGTTGTAGGCTTCGGGATTGGTGAAGTCCACCATGGCAGCAGGGAAGGTGGTGATGGTCACAAGGTAGTCCTTGCCCTCTTTGTCCTTGACGCAGTAGCCTTTTTCGGAAGCCTCTTTGTACAGCTCTTTTTCTATGGCGATGAAGGGATTGATGTAGCCAAGAAAGCGGATTCCCTTCTCTTTCCATTCGGTGATCTTAAGGTACAGGTTGTGATAGAGGTCTTTATCCCAGGCCCAGTTCCACATGACCTGATAGCCAAAGCCCGTCTTTCTGCAGCCGCACCAGTCCTGAGACCAGATGCCGCAGATCTTCGTGCCCGCCTTTTCGCATCGCGCTATCTTCTCGTCTATCCGTTCAGTTCCCTCCTGCACCGCAAGGATTGCTCCGTCGTAGACCCAGTCAGGGAGCGTGCCCTGGTGTCCCAGAAGAGAAGCAAGCTTCCCGGAGAGCTCCTCGAAGCTGTCAGCACTTTCCGTAAAAAGAACCGGCGGCTCCTGCGTATAGATCGTGGTCACATCACCCTTGCTGAAATCAAAGATTGCAAAGGCATCTATGTCCGCATGCAGGTAAAACCTGTCGCTGGATACATATGTGGGCTGAGCGTAGTAGGATTCGTATTTCCCGAAGGGAAGAGTTCTGCCTGGGTGCTTGCCCAAAAACTTCTCCCTTACTATCTTGTTTGTAATGCGCCTTGCATTCTGGTGCTCCGCAACAAAGATGCGGACCTTCTCGCCCTTAAGGTCAAATTTGGAATAAGTCTCACCGCAGCCGTAGATGTGTTCCTTCGGATTGGCGGGAAAAGAGATCCAGAAGCGGTTATAGGCTGTGTCCCTTTCGGAATCCTCTATGTAAGCAAGACGGATCCTGCCGCCTTCTTCCACAGAAATTTCCAACCTGTGTAATTCCCTGGTCTTCGGATGTTCAAAGGTAAGGAGAGTACACCCCTCCTTCTCCTCAACAGAGATTTTCTTAAGCCTTGTTTTGCCGGACACCTTCTGCTTGTAATCGAAGCTGCCGCGGCTCATGCTGAAATGATTTTCCCCAATACCTACAGCAAGCTCCGCCTGCCGTAACTGTTCAAGCTTTATTGTAACCACCCCATTTCCCAATTAATTAAAAGCTTTAACTAATTAGGTATTATAGCATGCCCGTACGGGAAGTCAATGGTGACAAATACTACTTTTGGAAGGCAGAGATGATGGTGCTATAATGGATGCGGAGGGTTATGATATGGAAATATTAAGGAAGATAGAGAGCTTTACCAATGAAGACGGAGCGTATCTTCTTAAGGGAGACGCTGCGGATATAAAGCTGTATTTTTTGACCGATGAAATAATCCGCATAAGGGCAAGCTTTGATAGGGAATTTCCCGAGGAGTCCTATGTCCTTATGACAACGGCCTGGCAGGACAGGCTGGATCCTTTGTTTGAGGGAGAAAGGAAGCGCATTGAACCGGTAGAGCCGGCCGTAGCTCAGATGGAAGACAGGATCTTTTTTAACACAGGAAAGCTCCAGCTTAAGGTCTGCTGTGATCCCTTTGAACTTGAAGTTGAGGATAAAAACGGCAATGTACTGTATTCCACGGAAGGGCTTTCGGGATTTGTCAGGGATGCCAACAGGCGTCTTGTTTCCTATGCCCGCATGGACGAAGAAGATGTATTCTACGGCTTTGGGGAGAAGACCGGGCCTTTGAATAAGAATAAGAGATATCTAAGGGAGAGGGCCACAGACTCTTTTGGCTACGACCCATACCGCGCGGATACGCTATACAAGCATATTCCTTTCTATATAAAGCTGGAGCGGGAGTCATCCTGCGCAGTCGGTGTGTTCTACCACAATTTTCATGAATCCGAATTTAATATGGGATGCGAGAAATCCAACTACTGGCCAAGGTACAATTATTTCAGATGCGACGGTGGCGACATAGATATGTTTATTCTTGGGGGCAGCAGGATCTCAAGGATAATCGACAATTACACTCTGCTGACTGGAAGGCCGGCGCTGCTTCCAAAGCGTGCTCTAGGGTACCAGGGATCTTCCATGTACTATGCGGAGCTTCCGAGGGACTGCGACGAGTTCCTTCTTAAGTTTGTGGATACCGTTCATCAGGAGGACATCCCCATTGACGGATTCCACCTGTCTTCCGGATACACCACCGTTGACGGGAAGCGATGTGTCTTTTGCTGGAACAGGGACAGGTTCAGGAATCCCGCCGGGTACTTTGAGGCCATGGCTGATGCCGGGGCTCCCAATGTGCCTAACGTGAAGCCGGGAGTTCTTTTGACCCATCCTGAGTTTGCGGAATTTGAGAAGGCCGGGGTGTTTGTAAAAGAGAGCGGCAGCGGAGCAGGCAGTGGCGGAGACTGCGCTGAATCTGCCGGGGCCGCTAAGACTCAAGGTGCTGATGGCTCCGAAGGGATCGCCATCGGAAAATGGTGGGGCGGCGACGGAGCCTACTGGGATTTCACAAATCCTGCGGCAAGAGAGCTTTGGAAGAAGCTGCTGACAGAGCGCCTTGTTGGACTTGGGGCCGACTCCATTTGGAATGATAACTGCGAGTATGACGGAATCCTTGACGGGGATGCCGCTGTCTCTTTTGACGGAAAAGGGGGACGGATCGGGGCTTTGAAGCCTATAATGGCTACACTTATGTGCAAGCTCAGCAACGAAGCCATTATGGAACATGATCCCGAGGTGAGGCCGTATTCCGTGTGCAGAGCCGGTTCTTCGGGAATCCAGCGCTACGCCCAGACCTGGTGCGGCGATAATTTCACAAGCTGGGAGAGCCTTAGGGGGAACCTTCCCACGATCCTCGGGATGGGGCTTTCGGGCCAGCCCAACGAGGGTTCGGATATCGGCGGCTTTGCCGGCGCGGTGCCCGGGATGGAGCTGTTTGTAAGATGGGTTGAGCAGGGGATTTTCCAGGCGAGGTTTTCAATTCACTCGGCTTCCGATGACAATACAGTGACGGAACCCTGGATGTATCCTGAGGTTACGGATATCATACGTGAGCTGATAAAGTTCAGGTACAGGATGTCGCCTTATCTTTATTCTCTGGAGTACGAGGCTTCAAAGACGGGAGCACCCATTATGCGGCCTCTTGTCTATGAGTTCCAGAAGGATGCCAATGTTTACGATATTGATGATGAGTTCATGTTCGGACGGGATATCCTGGTGGCTCCCGTGATGGAAGAGGGCGCCGATTCCAGGGCTGTGTATCTGCCAAAAGGAACTGTCTGGTACGACATGAACAACAATTTCATGCGCCATGAGGGCGGACAGCTTGGACCGGTCCATGCGGATCTTGACTCTGTGCCCATGTTTATAAGGGAAGGGGCTATTGTTCCCTTTGCCCTGAACCAGCCAATGAACCTGGAGAAGGACAAGGTTACGGGGCTTCATCTGTATCTGGTGCCGTTTTCCGAGGACCCCTTAGCCATCAGCAGCTATACGCTGTATGAGGACGACGGCGTGACAAATTCATATAAGGAAGGGAACTTCTGCAGGACTGAGATCACCATGTACGGCTATGACAGCGTGGATGTGGATTTCAGGACGGAAGGTAACTACGAGAATCCCGTTGAGGATATGCTGATCGAGATGGTGAAGAAGGACCGCTCCCCGGTGAAGGTCTGGGTGAAGGTTGCGGAGAGCAACGGAACGTTCCTGGATGACGCGGGAGAAGGCGGCGACGGCTGCCCGGCTGGCGGCGAGGCTGCTTTTGAAGGCGCTTCTGCTTTTGGCGGCACGGATGAGGGCGTTTCTGTGCTGCCGCACTTCCTTAATAAGAGGCAGTTTGATGAGGCTGACCGGGGCTGGTACTACAACATGTCCAAGAGGGCTGTTCTCATCAAATATAAGAATCCCCGCTGCGACTATAAGCTGAAGGTGTCCTTCGAGGCCAGGGACCTGCTGGGGATGTGAGTGTGAGTTCCATTACTAACTTCAACTTCGCCATGTTAGTCCTTGCGATTATCTTAGTATAGTGTTAAAATTTTATCATATGGCGGCCAAGGGACCGCGCACTTGTGATGCGCTAAGGCGCAACAATTAAATTATGGAGGTTGTTCTGCAATGAGTAAGAATTTTGATGACATTCTGGCAAAACTTAAGACAGCATCTGTGAAGAAGATGTCTGTTGCTGTGGCTCAGGACTCACATGTCCTTGAGGCTGTTAAGGTAGCTAAGGAGAGAGGGATTGTAGATCCCATTCTTGTTGGCGACAGGGACAAGATCGTTGAGATCATGGGTACACTCGACATGAATCCCGCTGACTACGAGATCATCGATGTTAAGGACACAATCGAGGCTGCCCGCACAGCTGTATCTCTTGTACATGACGGCAAGGCTGACATCTATATGAAGGGTGCCCTTGAGTCCAAGGATTTCCTTAAGAGCGTACTTGATAAGGAGGTTGGACTTCGTACAGGCCGTCCTCTTTCACATGTCTGCGTATTTGAGATCCCCGGCATCGATCGTCTCCTGTTCCTTACCGACGTTGCCTTCATGCCATATCCCACACTTGAGGATAAAAAAGTCATCATTGAATATACAGTAGATGTTGCAAGAGCCTGCGGCGTTGAGTGCCCTAAGGTAGCTCCTCTTGCAGCTGTTGAGGTTGTCAATCCCAAGATGCCCGTTACCGTTGAGGCAGCAGAGCTCACAAGACTCAACGAAGAGGGTGAGATCAAGAACTGCATAGTTGACGGACCTCTTTCAATGGATCTTGCCATTGATCCTGAGGCTGCCAAGCACAAGGCAGGAGCTCTTGACAGAAAGATCGTCGGCGATGCCGATATCCTTCTTTTCCCTGATATCCACGCAGGAAACCTTACATATAAGACCATTGTCCGTCTTGCACAGGTTAAGAACGGCAATATCCTTACAGGAACCAAGGCTCCCGTAATCCTTACTTCCAGATCCGATTCCGTAGAAGTAAAGGTTAATTCCATTGCTCTTGCAGCTGTTGTTGCAAACGAGAAATAATCCGGGAATCTTTGATTTCCCTATTCTAACTTCATTTTAATGAAAGGAAGGTGTATATCATGATAAAAAGTTTGATCATCAATCCCGGTTCAACTTCCACAAAGGTTGGTATTTTTGAGGATGAGACCCTCACCAAGGAAGAGACCTTAAGACACAGCACAGAGGAGATCGAGTCCTATGCATCCATAATCGATCAGAAGGATTTCAGAAAGAACATCATCCTTGATTTCCTAAAGAAAGAGAACATCGATATCAAGAGCTTCAACGTCATTGTTGGAAGAGGCGGACTCCTTCGTCCCATTCCCGGCGGCACCTATGAGTGCACAGACGCTCTTTTAGAGGACCTTCGCAAGGGCGTTCAGGGACAGCACGCTTCCAATCTTGGCGGCATCCTTGCAAGAGAAATCGGTGATGAGATCGGCGTTCCCTCATACATTGTAGATCCCGTTGTTGTAGATGAGATGGAGCCTGTGGCACGTATTTCCGGTGTTCCCGAGATCGAGCGTGTTTCCATCGATCATCCCCTTAACCAGAAGGCTGTTGCCAGAAGATACGCTAAGGAGATCGGCAAAAAATACGACGAGATCAGCGTAATTGTTGTTCATATGGGTGGCGGTACATCAACAGGTGTTCACAAGAACGGCAAGATGGTGGACGTTTACGCAGCCCTCAACGGTGACGGCGCTTTCTCTCCCGAGAGAGCAAACGGCATTCCTGCCAAGGCTCTGGTTGACATGTGTTTCTCCGGTAAGTACACCTACGAAGAGATGAAGAAAAAGATCGTTGGCTACGGCGGACTTAACGCATACCTTGGAACCAACGACATGAGAGAAGTTAACAAGATGTGCGAAGAGGGCAACGAGAAGGCAATTCTTGTCCGTGACGCCTTCATTTACCAGATCTGCAAGAACATCGGCGCCTGCGCAACAGTTCTCAAGGGCAAGGTTGACCAGATCATCCTTACCGGCGGAATTGCTTACGGCCAGGTTATCACCGATGCCATCAAGGACAGAGTGGACTGGATTGCTCCGGTAACTGTTTATCCCGGAGAGGACGAGCTTCTGGCACTTGCCCAGGGCGCACTTCGCGTACTTAACGGCGAGGAGAAAGCCCAGACCTACTGATTTCAACAAGTGTATAAAAATTTAACCTTAGGGGCTTCGATATGAATCGAAGCCCTTTGTCTACAGGCTGAGGCCCCCGATGCCCATCGGGGGCCTTCTTGATAATATAGGGTAAATCTGCTACAATGTGCTTTGGACTTTGCTTAATACAAAGGGTGGAGTATGCCCTTTTTTAGGAGAAAGAAATGAGTATATTAGATAAGATTATCGGAACACATTCCGAGAGAGAGCTTAAGAGGATCAAGGGTACCGTTGATGCTATTGAGGCTATGAGACCTCAGATGCAGGCTCTTTCCGATGAGCAGCTTCGTGCCAAGACAGATGAGTTTAAGAAGAGGCTTGCTGATGGCGAAACTCTTGATGACATCCTGCCTGAGGCCTATGCGGTTGTCAGGGAAGCGAGTGTGAGAGTTCTCGGAATGGAGCATTTCAGGGTACAGATCATAGGCGGTATCATTCTTCATCAGGGACGTATCGCTGAGATGAGAACCGGTGAAGGTAAGACTCTTGTGGCTACACTTCCTTCATATCTGGAGGCGCTGGCAGGAAAGGGCGTTCACGTAGTTACAGTCAATGACTACCTGGCTAAG
This sequence comes from Butyrivibrio sp. FCS014, assembly GCF_000526935.1. GTDB lineage: Bacteria > Bacillota > Clostridia > Lachnospirales > Lachnospiraceae > Butyrivibrio. The sequence continues at coordinate 155,869 of NZ_JAHA01000006.1, forward strand.
CGTGATGCTGATCAGATGGGACAGATTCACAGGTTCCTGGGCCTTTCAGTTGGATGCGTTCTTAACAGCATGACCAGTGAGGAGAGGAAAGCGGCTTATAACTGCGACATCACCTATGTAACCAACAATGAGCTGGGATTTGATTACCTTAGGGACAACATGGCTATCTACAAAGAGCAGTGCGTTCTTCGCGGACTGCACTTCTGTATCATCGATGAGGTTGACTCGATTCTCATCGACGAAGCCCGTACCCCTCTTATTATTTCCGGACAGAGTGACAAGTCAACCAAGCTCTATGAGGCCTGCGATATTCTTGCCAAGCAGATGACAAGAGGTGAGGATATGGAAGACCTGTCCAAGATGGATGCCATCATGGGCGTTGAGAGAGAAGAGACAGGTGACTTCATTGTCAATGAGAAGGATAAGATCGTTAACCTTACCGAGCAGGGTGTTGCCAAGGTTGAGAGATTCTTCAGGATCGAGAACCTTGCTGATCCCGAGAACCTTGAGATCCAGCACAATATCATCCTTGCCCTTCGTGCCAACAACCTTATGCAGAAGGATCATGACTACATCGTTAAGGATGATGAGGTTCTTATCGTAGATGAGTTTACAGGCCGTGTAATGCCGGGACGTCGTTATTCAGACGGTCTCCATCAGGCTATCGAGGCCAAGGAACACGTTAAGGTAAAGAGAGAGTCCAAGACTCTTGCTACCATTACCTTCCAGAACTTCTTCAACAAGTTCGAGAACAAGTGTGGTATGACCGGTACAGCTCTTACAGAGGAGCAGGAGTTCCGTGATATATACGGCATGGATGTAATCGTTATCCCTACCAACAAGCCTGTAATCCGTATAGATCATCAGGATGCAATGTACAAGACCAGAAAAGAGAAGCTCAATGCCATCTGTGATGCGGTTGTTGAGTCTCATGCAAAGGGACAGCCTGTTCTGGTTGGTACCATCACCATCGAGGCTTCCGAGGAACTTAGCCGTATGCTTAAAAAGCGCGGTATCCAGCATCAGGTTCTGAATGCCAAGTTCCACGAACTGGAAGCTCAGATCGTAGCAGAAGCCGGTAAGCACGGCGCCGTTACCATCGCCACCAACATGGCCGGCCGTGGTACAGATATCAAGCTTGATGACGAGGCCAGAGAGGCCGGCGGACTTAAGATCATCGGTACCGAGAGACATGAGTCAAGACGTATCGACAATCAGCTCCGTGGTCGTTCCGGTCGTCAGGGAGATCCCGGTGAGTCCAAGTTCTATCTTTCACTGGAAGACAACCTGATGAGACTCTTTGGTTCCGAGAGACTTACCGCCATCTTCAATGCGGTCAAGATCCCTGAGGGACAGGAGATCGAGCATTCATCCCTGTCAAGAGCCATTGAATCGGCCCAGAAGAAGATCGAGTCCAACAACTATGCAATTCGTAAGAACCTGCTTGAGTATGACCAGGTCAACAACGAGCAGAGAGAGATCATCTATGCAGAGCGTAAGAAGGTTCTGGACGGAGACTCCATGAGAGATTCCATCTACAAGATGATCACAGATATAGTAGAATCCTCCGTGGAGACCGTTGTGGGTGAGGAGAATGATCCCGACAACTGGAATCTTCAGGAGCTCAATGAGCTGCTTCTTCCTACAGTACCTCTTAAGAAGATTACAAGGGGACGTATCGACAACCTCACCAAGGCAGGGCTTACACAGCAGCTCAAAGAAGAGGCTGTTAAGCTCTATGAGGCAAAAGAGGCAGAGTTCCCCGAGCCTGAAACAATCCGTGAGATTGAGCGTGTTATCCTTCTTAAAGTCATCGACAGAAAGTGGATGGACCACATCGATGATATGGATCAGCTGCGTCAGGGTATCGGTCTTCAGTCCTATGCCCAGAGAGATCCCAAGCTTGAGTACAAGCTTGCAGGTTTCGAGATGTTCGACGATATGACAAGGAACATCGAGGAAGATACTGTAAGACTTCTGTTCCACGTTCATATCGAAGAGAGAGTAGAGCGTGAGCAGGTTGCAAAGGTTACCGGAACAAACAAGGATGATACCGTAGCCAAGACTCCCATCAAGAGAGCAGAGGCCAAGGTTTATCCCAATGATCCCTGTCCTTGCGGATCCGGCAAGAAGTACAAGAACTGCCACGGCAGGCAGGCATAAGTTTTAAGGAGATAATAAATGGTAGTTTTAGATCAGATGAAGGTTGAGATTCAGAACCTTCAGGATACACTTAAAGAGGTTACGGCTTCCCTTGACCTGGATTCCAAGAAGAAGATCATTGAGGAGCTCTCCCGTGAGATGGAGGAGCCCGGATTCTGGGACAACGCCGAGAAGGCCAATAAGAAGACCAAGGACCTCAAGAACATGCAGGACCTTGTTGAGAACATTGAGCACCTGAATGCTCAGTACAGCGACATCATCGATCTTATCGACATGCAGAATGCTGAGGGTGTGGATGATGAGGACATGGCTGCAGAGATCAGACAGGAACTCGATGACTTCGAGAAGACTCTTGAGGATATCCGTATCAGCAACCTGCTTAACGGACCCTATGACAAATATGACGTTATCTTAAGACTCAACGCCGGAGCGGGCGGAACAGAGGCCTGCGACTGGGCAAGCATGCTCTACCGTATGTACACCAGATGGGCCGAGAGAAAGGGATTCTCAGTTGAGACCCTCGATCTTCTTGATGGAGATGAGGCCGGTATCAAGTCGGTAACCTTCCAGATTTCAGGAACCAATGCCTACGGCCTTCTTAAGTCAGAGCACGGCGTTCACAGACTTGTAAGAATCAGCCCTTTCAATGCACAGGCTAAGAGACAGACATCCTTCGTATCCTGTGACGTTATGCCTGATATCGAAGAGGACCTTGATATCGACATCAATCCAGATGACCTTCGTATCGATACTTACAGATCAAGTGGTGCCGGCGGACAGCACATCAACAAGACTTCATCTGCGGTACGTATCACACATATTCCCACAGGTGTTGTAGTTGCCTGCCAGAATGAGCGTTCACAGTTCCAGAACAAGGACAAGGCTATGCAGATGCTGAAAGCCAAACTCTTTGTCATGAAGCAGGAAGAGCAGGCAGCCAAGCTTGCCGGAATCCGTGGCGATGTCATGGATAATGCATGGGGCAGCCAGATCCGCTCCTATGTCCTTCAGCCCTACACCATGGTAAATGACACCAGAACAGGCTTCAAAGCCTCCAATGCCGACGGCGTCCTTGATGGCGACCTTGATCCCTTCATCAATGCCTACCTCAAATGGCTTGCTACAGGCGGAAAACCCGTAGGAGACACAACCGAGGAATAATCGTCGTTATAACAATTACCTCTGTCTTTATTACCGTTTGTCGTGTACAATGGTAAGTAGGGGGATTGTACGAGTATGAAGACGATTGATGCAATCAAAGCGATATACGAACTTTATAAAGACTACAAGACAATGAATAAGGAAGAGCTTGCTGACTTTTATGCGTCTAAGTGCGACTACTACCAGAAGTATGTCGAGCTTAGTCTGGTCACCGGCTCTTTTTTGTTTATATTCTTTATTCTGAATGACTACGCTTTTAACAGGTCCTTTGCACCTACCCTGATGCCGAGACTGTCCATACTGGTATTCTTCATCATTTACGTCATCGGATCAAATATAGTAAGGGACCGCGGAGCCATCGTCTTTTTTGACTACTTCCTGGCACATGGCATTGTGATATCAGCGCTTCTTGTAATGTACCAGCTCGGGGACAACGGCCATGCGGCAGAGAGCTTTATCATTATGAACCTTATGTGGATGGTTATAGGCTTTTCCGCCAAGCCTCATGAGGTGGCTATTTCTTCGGTGCTTTTCATTGCAGAGATACTCATAGGCCGATATTTCTTTTACTATGACAGTCTTATATTTGTGCTGGTGGTGGAAGTCTGCGGCGCAATCTTTGTCATCTTCACTCATTTTATTCTGGTGCTGTTCTTCCTGAGCCACTACAGGATGAAGCAAAAGCTGGAACTGGCAATGGTTACCGATCCGCTGACCCAGGTTTACAACAGACACCTTCTGGAGAGAATAGTCTCCAAGAATGCCATCAAGGATACCGAGGCTCCGGCGGCAATAGCCATGCTGGATATCGATAATTTCAAGAAGATAAACGAGGAAAACGGTCACTACACAGGCGACTTGACCCTGCTTTACATGGGCCAGAAGCTGTCCAAGGAGACCCATGAGGATGATTATGTAATCCGCTACGGCGGGCAGGAGTTTGTTGTCATCCTCAAAAACTGCGATGTGAATAATGCCTGCGCCAGAATGGAGCAGTTCAGACGAGATATTGAGAGCGCCGAGGATACCCCGGTTCCCTTTACGATTTCCGTGGGAGTTTCCAGATACAACGGCGATTACAGCAAGACAATTCAGAACGTGGTCAATGCTCTTGAAAAGGCCAGGAACAAGGGCCGCAACAACGTTGTGGTGGTATGACGAAGTCTCTTTTTCATGGAGGTAGCAATGATTACAGTTAGCCTGTGCATGATAGTGAAAAATGAGGAAAAGAATCTGAAAAAGTGCCTTGAGAGCCTTAAGGGCATCGTGGATGAGATGATAGTGGTGGACACCGGCTCCACGGACAAAACCGTGGAAATCGCCAAGGAATTCGGGGCAAAGGTCGAGTACTTTAAATGGGTGGATGACTTCAGCAAAGCCAGAAACTACGCCTTTTCCCTTGCAAGCTGCGACTACATCTATTCTGCAGATGCCGACGAGGAGCTGGATGAGGAGAATCGCCTAAGGTTCATTCAGCTGAAAAAAGACATCGAGGAGCTGGACATAGATATCGTGCAGATGTATTACACCAATCAGCTCTCCTTCAGAACGGTATACAACTTTGACCGGGAGCTTCGACCCAAGCTATTTAAGCGGGTCAGAAACTTTGTGTGGGAGGATCCCATTCACGAGCAGGTTATTCTGGACCCGGTTGTTGTTAACAGCGATATTGAGATCATTCACAGGCCTTCAGAGAACCATGGGAAAAGAGATCTCGAAGCTTTCCGTAAGACGGTGAAGGAGGGAAGGCGACTGTCAAAGCGGCTTCACGGCATGTACGCCAGAGAGCTTTTTATGGCGGGGGATGACGAGGACTTTATAAAGGCCAAAGACTTTTTTGCCGGGGCGGTTCTGGATACCGAGAGGAGTCTTGACGAGATAAAGGAAGCCAGCTGCGTTCTGGCTCACATAGCTATTTTGGAGAAGGATGTTGCGGCGCTTTTAAAGTACACCCTTAAGGATGCCATAACCGAGATGTCCGCTGAGATGTGCTATGAACTGGGGGATTACTATTTTGCCGTAGACGACCTGGATGAGGCCATTGTCTGGTACTACAATGCAGCTTATGAGTGCGGAAGTATCCTTGACGCCAGAAGGAGCGGTGTGATGCCGCGTCTTGCCCTCGCAAAGTGCTACAGAAAGCTTGGGAACGAAGAACAGGCTGCGGACTACGAGAGAGAAGCCGGGGAGATTGAAGATGCCTGAGAAAAAAGTCGCCATTGTCACCGGAGCTTTCGGGTTTGCCGGTGCAAATCTGGTGGAACATCTTGCTGAGCAGGATTATGAGGTTTACGCCATCGGACGAAGGACATCATCACATAACGAAAGACTGAAAGACCTTAATATCCACAAGGTCTTTCTTGATATGGAGGAATATGAACAGCTTATCTGCAGGCTTCCCGAGGATATCGAGGGAGAGGTGAAATTCTTTCATCTGGCCTGGGGCGGTGACAGGAACGATGAGAAAATCCAGATGCGAAACGTGAATGGGGCGATGGCAGCCCTTAAGTGTGCGCTGGAGCTTAATGAAAACCTTAAGAAGAGGGGCACCGGCAGCCTTAAGTTTATAGGCATCGGATCTCAGGCGGAGGTTGATCCCATCACCGAATACGGTAAGCACAAGGCCATGGCTTATGAGCTTCTGGCAAAAGAGGCAGCGCAGAATAACCTGGACTTTGTCTGGGCAAGGCTCTTTAGCCTTATTGGCAAATATGAGCCTGATGGCAGGATGCTGCCGGATCTTGTAAAAAATTTAAGACAGGGGAAGGTCTTCTACTTAAGTTCCTGTGAGCAGAACTGGGATTATCTTGATGCAGAGGATGCAGCGCAGGCTTTAAGGCTCATTGGAGAAAAGGGGAAAAACGGCAGAGTCTATGATGTGGCCAGAGGTGAAGCCAAACCTCTTAAGGACTATGTGGAGGAAGCTGCGGATATTCTGGGGGCTGACAGGGGGCTTCTTCATTTCGGAGAAGTGGAAAAACCCTTTGTATATCTTGATCCTTCCGTAGAGAAGCTTAGGGAGGATACGGGGTGGACCCCGTTTGTTTCATTTCGCGATAGTGTGCTAAAATATTGATATAGGCTTGGAAAAGAGACTTTTATGCTGGAAAGACTTGGTGAACTGATAGCCGGTGGTGAACTACGGGAAGCTTTATATGAGTTTCAGGAACAGCTCCTTCACATGGACAGTATGGCTCCGAAGGAGGCTTCAAAACTGTGCGTTTATGAAGCCACCCTCTGGGAATCGCTTGAGGACAGCTGCGCGGAGTTTGATGCCATAGCCAAAGGCCTTTCCTACAATCAGAAAGAGTATGAGCTCTTTTACATGCTGGGGCTTTATTACATCAATATCAACATAGATAAGTCCTATCTTTGCATGGAGATGGCTCTTTTCTATTGCACCGAAAGTGAGGATGCGGAAGTTATAAGCGATGCACTGGAAGAGCTTAAGAGTAATCCGGCTTTGAGGGTCCGCAATGTCAGCATCATGATCCTGTCCTACAATGACCTTGAGATCATGAAGGAATGTCTTGATTCCATAGAAGAGACCATGCCAAAGGGCAGTTTCGAGGTTGTGGTGGTGGACAATGCCTCCACTGAGGAAGGCATTTCGGAATTCTTAAGAAGCAGGAGGGAAAGTGCTTCCTATAACTTCGTACTTATAGAGAACGATGAGAACCTGGGATTTTCCAGGGGCTGCAACATCGGTGCGGCGGCCTGCGATCCCGGCAACGATATTTTCTTTTTGAATAATGATACCGTTCTTACCCCCAATGCTCTGTTCTTCCTTAGAATGGGACTATATGAGGACAGGAATGTGGGAGCTACGGGAGCCTGCTCCAACAGTGCTCTTTTGCAGGAGATTCCAAAGGCCGAACTGTCACAATACGGCTCGGGAAAAGAGGCAGTGATGAAATATGCTGCTTCAAGAAGCGTTCCCATGGTAAATCCCTATGCAAAAAGGTTCAGGCTTACGGGGTATGCCATGCTGGTATCAAGGGATGCCATAAAGGCGGTGGCACCGGACCTAAAGGTCTTCGACGAGTTCTTTTCACCGGCTTACTTTGAAGATGATGACCTGGGATTCCGCATAGCAAGGGCGGGCTTTAAGCAGTACCTGTGCCTTAACAGCTTTATCTACCATCAGGGAGGAAGCGGCTTTGGCGGAAATAATGACCTGATGGAGCAGAGCCGCAATAAGTTTATCGACAAATGGGGCTTTGATATCTGGGGATTCTGCGAGCCATGGTTTGAAGCCGCGGATGAAGCCATTGAGGTGGCAGGTAGATTTGATGTTCCCATCAGGATAATTGATTTTACCTGCGGTATGGGAGCTACAGCCTCCTATATCAAGCAGCACTGTCCTCTGGCATTTGTTGCCGGAGTGTGCAGAAGCTCCATAGAGGCCAGTGTGGCAAGAAACATGGCGGATGAAGTGGTATGGGGAGAGATAAATACCGTAAGGCTTCCCTGGAAGCCGCATACTTTTGATATAGCTCTGGCAGACAAAGAATATGTCAGCGACGGAAGGATTGCAGAGTGCCTTAAGATAGGCGGTATCCGGATATTATACTCTACGCAGGAGTGATGATACATGAAGAATTACCTTATCCAGATCCAGACAAATTTCAACAGGGACAGCAATGAGAAAATGCTGGTCTTTGTGGACGACAGAGAGCTCTATGAGGCTAAACCCATGGAGACGATCTCTTTTATATTGAATGAAGGCTTCCATATGATCAGGTTCAGGTATAAGATCAGGGACAAGCTTATGCCTCTTCTGGTTTCCTCGAGCTATGCCATCGCAGCCAATTACAATTCCCTTTCGGGCCTTATAGAGGTGAATATCCGCAAAACTCCGGATTCGGAAGAGGGTGTCAGCGATGCAGATCTTAATTATGTTTCACTGACTAAGCCCTCAGTGGTGTCGGAAGAAGGCAGAAGGGGACTTGATGTTGCCATCGAGGACGATGACCCCATCTATGTCTTTAACGGAACCAGCGGCCTGAAGGAAGGGGTTCTTCGTATATACGAAAAGAGATTGGAATTTGCCACAGCCAGGGACCTCAAAATAGAAACGGTCCGCTATGCAAATGTGGTGGCAGTTAAGCCTAAAATGGGCTCTATAGACGTACAATGTGAGGGAAATGTTCATAAAGTTTATAGTATTCCGAAAGAAAACTACAATGAGGTTATAGCATTTTTGAACAATAGAATTGCCAAAGAGCAATAAAAGAGCGTGCATGGTTTCACGGCCTTACTAAATATCACGCATAAACAGATGATAAACAGCACTTCGGTGCTGTTTGTTTTTTCGTATATTTTCCAAAAATTTACGAAATCCAGTATATATCGAAAGGTTTTTTGTTATCGCTAAAAAGTCTTTTATTCTAACAACGAATTGTGAAAAAAGTGTGAACACTTTCGCAAATTCTTGTTACCTGATGCATTTTCGTGAAAATGCCAAAAAACAGTGGTCAATCCGTCTAAAATTTTATTCGAAAATTCCCCTAAAAAGTGAATGACGAAAAATCGTCTATGTGTTATTCTATTATCTGCAAAAGGGAAAGAATTTTCACAAGAAAAAAATAAAACAGGAGGTAGCAACATGACAAAGGCTGAAATTTTAAAAAGAGAAATCCTTTCACAGTATAAAAGTGTTAGACAGTTTGCAATAGATATGTCTATTCCATACAGTACACTTGTTACAGCATTAGATAGGGGAATTGAGGGAATGGCTTACGGTACAGTTATCAAAATGTGTGATCGTCTTAATCTTAATCCTGTGGATTTCTCAACACTTGAGCAGGGTACAGACCTTGGCAAGAAGATCGTTGAGAACCGTGTAATGCAGCAGTACGTTAAGCTCAACAAGGCCGGACGTAAGAAGATCCTTGACATGATGGGAGACTTCTCTCAGCTTGATAAGTACCAGGCAGACTGATAGACCTGTGACAGGAAATGATTTTTCCTAAATCTGAAAAATGAAATGAAAAGGCTTTGCGGATTTGATATAATGGATTCCGCAAAGCCTTTTTTGGAGGAAAAATAATGAAATACGATTATCTGGTAGTTGGAGCAGGTCTGTTCGGAGCGGTATTCGCCCGGGAGATGGCAGACAAGGGAAAAAGCGTTCTTGTTATCGACAAGAGAGATCATATAGGCGGCAATATTTATACTAAAGAGCGGATGGGCATTAATGTTCACATGTACGGAGCCCATATTTTCCATACCTCGGACAGAGAGGTTTGGGATTATATAAACCGTTTCTGCGAGTTCAATAATTACATCAACAGTCCCGTGGCTGTTTACAAGGATGAGCTCTATAATCTTCCTTTTAATATGAATACCTTCAGCAAGATGTGGGGAATTAAGACCCCTGAGGAAGCAAAGAAGATCATAGATGATCAGGCATCCGCTGAGGTTTCACGGATCATGGCAGAGAAGAACACAGACTCTTTTGAACCTGAGAATCTTGAGGAGCAGGCCCTTAGCCTTGCGGGAAGAGATATCTATGAGAAGCTGGTAAAGGGCTATACGGAGAAACAGTGGGGAAGAGACTGCAAGGACCTTCCGGCCTTTATCATCAAGAGACTTCCCATGAGATTTGTTTACGACAACAATTATTTCAACGATCGCTATCAGGGAATTCCCGAGGGCGGATACACCGCTGTAGTGGAGAAAATCTTAACCAGCGATAAGGGAAGCATCACTGTCAAGACCGGTACAGACTACTATGATTTTGTGAAGATGGAAGGCAAGCTCCCTGCAAGACCTTTCGAATCCGTAAACGGCGACAGCTTTGACAAGATACTGTTCACGGGCATGATAGATGAGTTCTTCGGATATCAGCTGGGAACCCTTGAATACAGATCACTTAAATTCAAGACAAAAGAGCTGCCTGATACCGATAATTTCCAGGGCAATGCCGTGGTCAACTACACTGAGAGGGAGGTTCCCTATACAAGGATCATCGAGCATAAGCACTTTGAATTCGGAAAGGGAAACGGAACCATCATTACCTACGAGTATCCTGCCACCTGGAAGATAGGTGATGAGCCCTATTATCCCATGAACGATGAGGCCAACAACAGCCTTTACGAGAAATATACAGAGCTGGCTAAGGAGTATCCCGATATTCTCTTTGGAGGAAGACTTGGACAGTACAAGTACTACAACATGGATCAGGTTATAAGAGCGGCCCTTGATATGAGCAGAACTTAAGTGACACTGATAACATAAAACATGAAGAATGCCCCGGGCGGATTACGCTCGGGGCATTCCTGTTGCCGAAACGCTCATCGGCAACTATATCAATTCAAGCCGTTTCTGCTGCAGCAGATCGGCTGAAGCGCCATACTCAGCAATAGTTGTTGAACATCATGCCTGAGTATTCGCTTGTGATATACGGGTTATTTGTGTCGCGGCTGTCAGGATTTCTATAATTCACGACAGGCCTGTCAACATATTTCATGGGGTCAACGGATATATCTTTTGCCTTATCTATAAGTGCTGAAGCAAATTTGTTGACCGGATCGAGAGAAGCTGAACTTGCACTGCTTTCAACTGCCTGCTTTAAGAGCTCCTCATCTATGGAAAGGGTTCCGTTTCCTTCAAGTTTGATTCCGATATCTTCTGCATGAGCCAGATGCTGCTGCGCAAGACCTATAAGCTCTGATTTGAGCTTGGAGCTCTTGAACTTGGCATCTTCTATACCGCCGGCATCCTCAACAAATTTGTTGTAGGCTTCCACCAGAGAGGATACATGTCCGATAAGAGCTTCGTTATCGCGCTTGATACCTACATGTATGGGACTTGCGGAATCGGTAACGGATTTAAGGTTGATATCGAACTTGCCGCCTACGGTGAAATGATTGGATACCGCAACCTTCTCCTCACCGTTTAAAGTAAAGTGAGCATTGGCTGCAGGAGCGGCTACCATGTTAAGTCCAAGATATTCAACACTTCCGGTTGCAAGACCGCTGGAGGATTCATAGATCTCAAACTGGCTGGTCTGCCCGGTCTTAAGTCCGGTGTGGGTGGAAGTGATCTCTATCGCAGAACGGTTGCCTTCCTCTATTACGGAGGCGCTGATGCCTATTCCTGCTTTATTGATCAGCTTTTCAAGCTTCTGCTGTATGTCAATGTTCCTGTCGGTATTGTAGATTCCGAACTGGAACTCATATTCCTGCTCATTGACCCTTACGTCAAATGCATAGTTCTCAGCGGGAAGTGAAGAGGAATCCTTGGGAAGGAACCTGCCTCTGTTCACCTGGCTTTGTGCCAGTGAAGAAACTTCGATATCAAAACCTAAATTGCCGATATCCTGATCCGGAGAGTCGCCAATATAGGATGCCTGAACTTTGTCTTCGTCGGTTGTAAAAGCAGAAGAATGATTGAGTGAGGATCGATCAGCCTGTCCGCCGAGCTTCATAATATCACCCTGAAGCTGACGAGCTTTCTCTTTTATATCAATCGCATCATTGCGTGAAGCGTCATCATCCGTGAGTAGATAAAGAGGGGACTTCTTGTTGATCCTGGCGATAGATTTGTACACGTCGCGTAACTCATCTTTACGATGAGCGTCGGCCTGTGTCACATCTTTGGATACATAGTCTTGTATGAAATGGTTGTAAGCGCCATTTAAAGAAATGCCTGCCATATATGCCCCTCCTTTCTTCCGTGATATCCGTACGCGTTATATCTTCTACCATTCCATTGGTATCAGTCGTACGAGGGCAAATAAAGCCACGTTTAGTTACCTACATCATACTAAATCAAAATCAAATGTCAATTGATTTATTACAAATTTCCGAGAGTTTATGATTTATTTATAAATTGCAACCCCGGGTCCGTTATATTATCATAATTCTTGTATCAAAAATAAGGAAAAAGTCTATTATGGTGTTTCTATTTACTATATCGGCATATTTATTGCTGTCGGCAAGAGCTTCCGACAGATTTAAAAGAAATGTTACAGAAACTGCTTCGGTTTGCGCGGCGGCTCTTTTGCTGGTGCTGTACGCCTTTGCGTATGCGGGGCACCTGCAGCTTGTGGGCGCAGCCTCTTTGATATACATAGGCTATGTTTCTGCGGACCTCTTCTATAAGAAGGAAGCATGGAAGATCCCCGGTTACTTAAGGAACATATTCTCCCCGGAGATGCTGATGTTTGTGGCAGCAGTTCTTTTTGTGGGCTTCATGACCGGAGACAGGGTGTTTACCTGGTGGGATGATATCAACTACTGGTCCTCCGATGCCAAGCAGCTGTTTTTTATGGGTGGTTTCCCGGGGAAGTACGGCAATGCCTCTCCTGAATTCGGGGATTATCCGCCTGTCACCTCTCTGGCCAAATGGCTCTTCCTGCAGCTTAGTCCTGCAGAATACAAAGAGAGCCTTCAGTTTACAGGTTATTTTGCCCTTAACGCCGTATTCCTTCTGCCTCTTCTTTCCAAGGTAAAAGAGGCATCGGCAAAGCTCTCCAAAGCGGCGGGCCTTTTTCTGTCAGTCCTTATGTTTGCTGTCCTTATGCTCTTTAGCGGCGTGTTCAACGGCATGATCTACTACGGAACTCCTGCGGACATCACCATGGGGATTGTATACGGAGCACTGCTTCTTGCCATATTCGATCGTGAGGGTACTGACAGGGCCTACTATTATATGAGAATAGCCCTGTATGTATCGGTGCTCCTTCTTACCAAATCCGTCGGGATCGAATGGGCTTTGTTTGCCCTTGTCTTCTATATAATTGTTGCCAAAAAGGAGAAAGGCATTTTCTTTGCGGGAGCCTTTGGGGCAGCGGTGTACGGCAGCTGGCTTCTTCTGTGCCTTTTAAACAGGAGAGTGGCAAAGCTTACCGGTGCCGGGATCAGAATGGCCACCTCCGGGAATTTCACCGCTCCCGACAATACCTTTGATAAGATGAAATATTTCATTGAGGCCTTTCTTTTCTGGCCCATGCACGGCGATAGGAACATTACCCTTGATATCTCGGCGGGATGCGCAATTGTGCTGATATTTGCGGCTATCATCGCCCTTGGAGCAAGGAAGCTCATCACGGGAAAAGAGATGAGAAAGCTCCTTATATTCTCTGCCGTCACCGGAGCCATCGCCTACGGCATTATATTCCTGGCCCATATTTCCATATTCGGGACAGAGGATCAGTATCTTGATGCCTATGCCATGTCGCTGTCCATTGCAAGATACTGCGCACCCTTTACTCTGGGAACAGCATATCTTCTCTTTGGAATCTCTTTTGAACGGGGCTTTGAGAAGGGAACATCGAGCATTATGGCTGTAGCCGGAATATGGGCGGCTTTCATATTCCTTACAGCGGACTACAGCGGCGTATATACACATCTTTTTGACTACAGGAACAGCCTTCAGGAGGATACGGACTACGTATATTACATGGTAACCGACGAGGGCAGGAGCATCGCCGCTTCGGTGAGGGGCAGGCAGTACTGGGGAAAGCGTATTTTGATATTCAGAGACCCAGAGAATAATTCCTATGTTCATAACGCTTACATCAGCAAGGAGGCCTGTCCTGCGGCGCTGGTATATGACGTGTGGTCCTCTGATGACGACAAAGATTCTATAATAAGGAAGATGAAGGAAAGCCACGCTGAGTATTTCTATGTGGAGGATCCAAGGAAAGAGGCAGACAATCTCTTTGGAGAGATCCTTAAGGACGGGGAATACAAAGCGGGGCAAGTATACAGCGTAAATGGAGTAAATTATTGATATGGAGAACATGATCCCTGTTATAATCCCGGCATACGAGCCGGATGAAAAACTCATAAAGCTCATGGAAGACTTAAACGCCGCGGGGATTGGCCCTGTGGTGGTGGTTGATGACGGCTCTTTTCCGGGTAAATACGGGGAGATCTTTGATAAGGTAAGAACTCTTGGAGCAAAGGTGCTGGTCCATGCGGTGAACATGGGAAAGGGCAGAGGCTTGAAGACTGCTTTTAACTATTGCCTGACCGAGTATCCGCTTCTTACGGGAGTTGTTACCGCAGATTCAGACGGACAGCACTCCCCTGAGGATATCAAAAAGTGCATGGAGGCTCTTAAGGAAAATCCCAAGGCTCTGATCCTTGGGGTGAGGGACTTTGACCAGTCGGGTATCCCTGCAAGGTCGGTGTTCGGAAACAAGACCACCAGCAGGGTTATGAAGCTTCTTACGGGCATGTCTATCAGCGATACCCAGACGGGGCTTAGGGGAATCTCTTCGGAGTTTATGAAGGCTCTTTTGACGGAAAAAGGGGAGAGGTTTGAGTTTGAGACCAACATGCTCCTTGATACAAAAGAGCTTGGCATAAAAATCGTGGAGGTGCCAATTAAGACCATCTACCTTGAGGAGAATAAGTCCAGCCACTTTAATCCCGTCAAGGATTCCATCAGGATCTACGCCATATTCTTTAAGTTCCTGTTCTCGTCCCTGTCCTCGGCCCTTGTGGATATTGTGCTGTTCACCATATTCTGCGCGGTTTTCAGGAAGGTGCCGGTGGTCATCGGCTATATCATGCTCTCCACCATACTGGCCAGGGTGATCTCGGCAATCTATAATTTCTCGATAAATTACAGGGTGGTGTTTAAGGGAAAAGGAAGCAGGAAGAAAGCTGCGGTGAAGTACTTTATGCTGGCGGTGTTCATTATGCTGGCCAGTGGCGGGCTTGTCAGTGCCATCTGCGGAGTGCTTCCGGCTGTGCCCGAAACAGTTGTGAAAATACCGGTGGACTGTCTGTTGTTCCTCTTTAGCTTCTATATGCAAAGGGAAGTAGTCTATAAATAAAAAAAGTATAAACTTGTGACCCGGATTACATTTCATCGTAAAATATTGTATAGAACGTTTTGTTAAAAAAGACTGATGTTTACTGCAATATGAGGAGAACGATATGAAGGTTGTTCAGGTTAACAAGAATGATGCTGTATTTTTCTCAGGTGTAGCACCTAAGAATATGCTGGGGCTTTTGGGGCTTCCCAATGCTGCGGCCCTGGGAGTTGTGGAGAGAAGCCTCGGAGTGGGGATACTTATCTTTACCCAGCAGGCGGAAGAGTCCATAACAATAGAGTGGCTCTATGTTGATGAAGAGTACAGAGGTTTTGGCTTTGGGGCTTCTTTAATGGAGAAGGTCTTTGAAACTGCGGAATTTCTCAAGGTGAAAAGAGTCTGCGCAAGACTGCCCCAGGAAGAAGACTTTGAAGCTCTTCAGCTGTATTTCCTTGAGTGGGGATTTGGCTGGAGAAAAACTCTTATGGGAGAATGGAATGTTACCGCAAGGCAGCTCTATGAGAGTCCCTTTGCCCGCAAGGTAGCTACCATTGATCAGAAATACCCCGATATCAAACCATTTTTTGAAATTTCCAACAAAGCTTTTGCGGATGCGGTTGGCAGGGCGACCGGTGAAGGCCACGGCATGCTCTATGATGTCGTGAGCGGAAGAAAGTTCCTGGATAAAGACGTTTCTTTAGTGAGTATGAGTAAAGGCAGGATCAACGGATATTTCCTGGTCCACAGGGGAGAGAACGTGATCTATCCCGTAGCCCTCTGGTCAGAGGGGGATGAGCCTATGACCATATCTCATCTTCTTGGCAGTGCAATAAGAGAAGGCGCAAGAGTATTCAGTGCCAAAGATGTTATCAGAGTCACTGCAGATTCCGACAGTACAATTGAATTCATAAGACAGGTTCTTCCCTCAAAATTGGAGGAGAGCGCCTATATGATGCAGGCGGATTCCGATTATCTTAGTAATCAATCGGAGGATGAGGACTTTGCGGAAGGCGGTGCTTACGAAGTAAAAGACATGTTCAGGCCGAAGGATATTCCCGAAGGGGGATATACGGTTGTTGACGTCGAAGTGAGATAAGAGGGGACATTATGGATTTCAAATACAACGTAAAAAAAGAAAATGTATCTACATACAATCCTCTGGATTACACCGAGGATCAGATGAGCTTCACCAATATAAAGCAGGAGGATGCGAACGCTCATCCTCAGACTCTTTTTGACAGAGGACAGACTCTTCAGGACAAACTTCTTGGAATGGGGATAGAAACAGTTGACAGCAAGCAGATGCAGAACAACGCCATCAGCTTTGAGGACAGAGTCAATGCTACAAAGGAGTTTGCAAGAACCCAGGCTGCAACTATGGCTAAGACCACAAAGGCGTTCGGTAACAGCGCTGAGATGGATACCATCATAAGAATGGTAAACGGTCTTAATTCCCTGCTTGAGGGAGATATTCCGAAGATAAACGGCAGAGTCGACGCTGATGTGCTTAAACAAAGGCACTTAAAGGGATATGAGGCAGCCATCAATGCCTGCCAGTATTACCTTGATACCAAGACCCCCAAGTATGCCTGGACTAAAAGGCGTTATCGCAGAGTAGAAGCTATGAAACTGGCTCTCGAAAAAGAGAGAGAGCTTCTTTCGGTGGTTGTCGCCAACATAGCGGACCAGAAGTATAAAGCGGAGGATCTTACAGATGTTCAGACTCCAAGAGATCTTCTTGCCAAATCAAATTCACTGAAGGTAATAGGTACTGCCGAGCTCCAGGTAGAGGGCAATTCCACTGATGTATACAGGGTCAGGCTCACTGTCAACGGAAAAGAAGGATGGTATTACTTCAAGCAGAATCTTAAACCTGTAGGAGATGATCTTAAGGGATTTGTTGACCGAAGACTCCGTCAGCTTGGAAACAGCAAGCAGCACATGGGGGATTCCAAGAAGGAAGAGGCCAGACTAAACGGAAAGATTGACGAAAAGGACTATGACTACGGTCAGGAGTTCCTTAACAAAATGAAGGATAAGCTTGCCTCTGTTTCCGAAAGCGTCAAGGATTCCAGAGCGTTAAACAAGAGATATCTTTCCTTCCTTGGGCATGACTTTGATAAAGTGTTTCAGAGCCTTACGGAGTACAATGCCCGTGCCGAGGAGTCAAAGGCTACTCTTATAGCTCTTAAGGCAAACCTTGCCAAGGCAAAGAAGGAGGGCGTGAAACTTGCCCAGGCTGCCCTGGAAGCCCAGATTAAGGCTCACAAGGTTTTCGAGCCTATGGATGAGTATCAGTGGCTTGTTAAGATGGCCAAGTCCAAGGATAACCCTTTAGGCCTTAATCTTAGTAAGGATAAGGCACTTTTCGACATCTTAAAGAGAATGTCAAAGGATGCAGATCCGAAAAATAAAGAGGGTGGCAATAACAGGATCAGCAGATTCTTTACCGTTACACTGGGTAAGGAAATTGAGGCTTACGGACAGCAGACGGACAGAAGCAATGCCTCCAACGATGAAGTCATGGCTAAGAATAATACTGCTACCTATCGAATGGCCAATCTCTTTGGATTTAATGATGTGGTAACCTCCTCGGAGAGCGCGGTCATAAATATTAAGCTGGCGGGAAACAAGGAGGCTACTGACGTTTCAGGCACAATATCCGTGGAGGCTCCCGGAGTTGAGATGTTAAAGCTCGTTGAAATAGCGGAGAAGAACGGAAGGAAGATCCATTATTCGCCAACGGCCATCAGGCAGCTTGTAAGACTTCAGATGTTTGATACCTCTGTTTTGCAGACTGACAGGCACTGGAGAAACTTTAAGTGCAAGACTCAGCCTGACCTTACAAATTATGACGAGAATAAGCCTCTTACCCAGGACATTGTGATCGATACCATTGGGTCCTACGACCATGATATGTCCTTTGGAGTCATGGATCTCAAGGATGCCTTCAAGGACAAGGAGAACCCTGACGGACCAAGCGTAAAGAACGGTATGCTTCCGCCTGTTATAAGGAAAATTGCCAGAAACAGCCCTGAGGCGGCCTATTACAATGCAAGGCTTCTTGGAGGAGCAAATCTGAATCTGTTTGAGAACATGCTATCTCCCATGCCGAGAGTAGGATGTGAGTATGAAGAAACTCATAGAGATAACGTTAAAAAGGGACGTTACCAATACAAAACCATTACTTTAAAGGAACTTGGAATAAAGAGCGCAGATGAACTTCCCAAGAGAACCATTGAGGTGGAGGGAGAAAAGAGAACCGTTTATGACTATAACGGGATGACGCTCAAAAAGAATACTTTGCACAAGGATACGTTGTATATCTGTGATGAAAAAGGTGTAGAGCAGGGACATAACGTCATTGATAAGTATCTTTATAATGAGACAAAAGTGGGAATTATTTATCTTAATGACAAAGACAAAGATACCACAGAGATGATAAGAGCCTCGAAAATGCTTGACGGAAGTCCTGTTCCCGAAAAATTAACAGACAAGATCATTAGTCGGTGCAAGGCTATCGCAAAACACATTAAGTATAAAGAGGATACCAGCATCACGAGCCTTGATGAACTTAAAAAAGAGGAAAAAATTGATGTTCTTGTGAATGCAATGCTTCTTCACAGCAATCTGGATCAGATTGACGTGACTGATAATTCCCATGAGAAGAAGGTTTTGAATAAAGATACAGGATACATGGAGCACAGACTCAGGATCGTCATCTATAACTTAAAGCTTCAGCTGGATACCATGCCCCCTAAGGAAAAAGAAGAACTCCTGGCTGCAGTAAAGCTGAAGGTGCTGCGAATTCTTGATGATGAAAAGAAACAAGAATATGGCGACCAGAAAGATGATAAAGAGGATCCCAATTACATGGAAGTTCCCACTATGCTTCATATGGACAAAAAGGCATATCTTGATATCGTTAGCATGAGAGATAGATTTGATACCGATGTGAAATATGCCCTTCACGACCTTGGGTGGGCAGAGGATAAGATTGCTGCATTCAAACAAAGGCTTGAGCAGCAGATAACAGATATAGAAAAGTGCCGGGACATGGCAGAGAAGATACTTGCAAAGAAGTATCCGGAAAAAAGCAAGCTTAGAAGCTTCTTCCTTGAGGCGGGTGATTTTAATCAGATCAAAGACATCAATGAAATAGCATGGGATCCCGGAATGAGTTATTTCGCAACGGAGGATGAGAATTACCTTATGTCAGATCCGTACTTCAAGGAGTTCCTTACTCAGGAAGAAAGACAGACGAGACTTAAGAACACCAACGAACACAGAAAGATCAAGCGAATGCACGGACTTAAGCAGGATCTTTCTTCGTACAGCACCATGATCAGCGGACGGGTTGGAGCCTGAAAAGAATAAATGAAAAAAGAGAAGACCGGAAGAAGAAAATTCAGATTTTCCCTGGGGATGAAAACCTCCATAGTCATAGTGATACTGATAGCTATTCTGGCATATCTGACTATTCGGGTAGCTTCTTTTGCGGATAAGACCTCGAACATTATTATATGTGTAAAGGATATGTACAGCATAGGCAGGACTGCGGCACAGCTGCTGGACCAGGAAAAGACCGTCAGACTCTTTGAAGCGGCCACAGAAGCAGCTTCCGGGACTGAAAAGGATACTTTGGAGAGCCTTAAGGACAAAGACGTGGTAGCTGCAGCTTCCAGAATCACACCGGATCCCTACTATGATCGTGTCAGACGGGACCTTTCTTACGTTGTGGAATCCGGAGAACTTACTGAGGCGGATCTTATGGTTGAAGCTCCCGGCATAGAGAGGGTCTTTATCGTGGCAGCTTCTTCAGAAGAAAGACCCTTCGGATCGGTGATCGACCTCAGAAAAGGCACTTATGAAACGGGGGACAGCATCATAGGAACTGAGGATTCCTACATGGGATCGGTACTCATGGGAGAAAAGCTTGAGAATTATGTTCTTGCGCCTTTCTATAGTCCTGATGATCCAAACAGGTTAGTGGGGTATGTGTTCCTTGTGGATGATGGGGAAAGCCAGAATAGGGTTTCCGAAATTTTCGAGGTGTTTTTTGCACCGGTTATGATCGTTATCCTCCTTATTTTCTGGCTTATTGCCTGGCAGTTCATAAAGCGGGCTGTGGTGGCGCCGATCGGAAAAATGTCCAGAGCGGCAGCAGGCTATTCCGAGCAGGAAGATAAGATCGAAGGCCCCACATTTTTCCAGGACCTTGGCCTTAAGAGCAATGATGAACTACGAGACCTTGGAGATGCCATGGCTCTTATGGAGACCAGGATCCATGACTATATGGAGGATCTGCAGGAAGTCACCAGAGAGCGTGAGAGAACAGCAACGGAGCTGGAGGTGGGCGCCAGGATACAGGCCTCAATGCTCCCGGACGGATCCTTTAATAAAGAGTCTTTTTCCGTCAGCTCCTTTATGAGGCCTGCCAGAGAAGTAGGCGGGGATTTCTATGATTACTTTGACGTGGGGGATGGAAAGACCGCAGTAGTTATTTCGGATGTTTCCGGAAAGGGCGTTCCTGCGGCGCTGTTTATGGCAGTTTCAAAATCCGTCATCAAGACTACCGTCCTTGAATACAAAGATGATCTGGCCACAGCTCTTTTCAAGATTAATAATTTCCTCTGTGAGAGAAACGATGAGATGATGTTCGTGACTTCTTTTGTGGGGGTTTATTCGGAAAAAGACCATAGCTTTACCTATGTGAATGCCGGACATGAGGACCCGGTAGTATACAGGCATGAAACAGGAAAATACGACTACATAATGGAAGAGCATGATCTTATGATAGGTGCTCAGAGTGATATAGGCTTTACTCAAAGGCAGATCACTCTTTCCTCCGGGGATGCGCTGTTTTTGTATACTGACGGACTCACCGATGCTACCAACCCGCAGGAGGAGATGTTTGGCGCAGATCGTATCCTTAAGGCGCTCAACAGTGATGCGGGCAGAGAAGGGAACGGAGTCATTTCAGACATGTGGGATGAAGTGAACAGATTTGAGAACGGACATGATCAGTTTGATGACATTACCATGGTGTATCTGGAAGTAAGGTGATAGGTGGCGGCCATGAGCAGGATAAGAGACATAGAAAACGGAAGAGATGAAAAATACGCACAGGTCCTTGGGGCGGAGCTTTCCGATAACCTTGACAGGGACTGCTATGGGGCTTTAGAGGAATGCGACGAGGACGAGGATATAAAGTCCGTTCTTGCCTGGAGTCTTAAGAATCTCTCCAGTGAAGACAATATCGAGGCTCAGCTTGAGCTTTTTATCCTGGGTGATGGCGCTGATTCCGGAGCCATGCTTGATGAGTATAAAAAGAGAATGGATGAGGAAGGCGTGTGCAGAACAGTTTTTGAGATGTCCATGCTTCCCGCAAATCTGCAGAAGATCCTTTCCGACAACGGATTTGTGCTTAAGGAGAAGGAGAGCGTTGATCTTATACAGCCCCTGGACGATGTTACGGGACTTAAGTTTGCAAAGAAAAAGACATCTCCTTCCTACGTGAAAGCCATTTCGGAGCTGGATCTTTTACAGTTTAAAAGAGGAGTTACCAACTGCATGTTCAGCGGTAGATGCGGCCTTGAGGAGGACCTTCCGGCCCTTCCGCCGGAGTGGTTTGAAACGGATGTATCCTGCTGCGTCATCACTGATGAAAAGGTCAGCTCTTTGTTCCTTGTTCGGAAGACAAAAAGCGGGGTTCTGATGCCGGTTCTTTTGTTTGCCCAGGGAATGGACGCGGACAAGTACATGCTGGAGATGATGAGGTATTCCGTAAATGCTGCGGCATCAAAATATCCGGGTGACACAAAAGTGCTTCTAAGGCGACATGACGGCAAGACCAGGAAGCTTACGGATTATCTTTTCCCGGGAGCGAAGGGAAAGACCGTTATAAGCGGTGTAAGAAACGAGAAATAACAACACAGGAAAGGAGCAAATACCATGCCATCAACTACTACCTGCATGAGAATAGCACTCCCGGAAGATGCTCTTGCAAAGTTCTTTCCCGCCGGGAGCCAATATATAGGCAAAGAGAGGCTCTATGCCTACGGGATCGTGGATGAGGGTGACAAGAAGCTTATGGGACTTGCCATATATACTCTTTCCGACGATCTGCCCGGGGCAGTGAATCTGGAGAACTTCTTTATCTATGAGAAGTTCAGGGGAGAGGGCTATGGAAAAGAGCTGCTGGAGAAATCTCTTGAGATCCTTAAAAGCGCAGGAGTGAAGTATGTTGTTTACAGGGACGTTTCAGGTGATTCGGCAGAGCTTCTTTCCGGCTATAACTTCGCGACTAAGCAGGGCTTCGTTCCTGTGGTAATAGATGAGAAGATCCTGTACTACGGTGTTGGAAGACTCCTTGGAGGAAAGTTTTCAAGGCTTGTACCAAAGATGAGAGACTCCCTTGAAAAGGTGGTAAAGCTTGGGGGACCAAAGGATGAGAGGATTGGCCGCTTAAATGAAAGAGAGGACCTTGGGCTTTTTAAGATAAGAAGTGAATTTGATGAAGATCTATCAGGCTTTTATCTTAATGACGAAGGAGAGATCATCGGAGCGGCAAAAGCATATAGAGAGGGAAAAAAGGTGATGGTAAACAATATCTTTCTTGATCCTGAGTGTGACAAGAGAGAAGTGTTTACCGCCCTTGCTGTAAAGCTTGGAGTGAATGTGACCATGGATCCCGGTATAGAAGAGGTGGTTTTCCAGTCTGTCGGGGATGACAGGCACAGTGAATTTGCTAATCTCTTTGGCAAGGCTGACAAAGAGTACCGGGCCATTGAGCTGGTTTTGTATCTGTGAGAACGTGTGATAAGGAGGATATTGGATGGACCCTCGTAAGGAATTACAAGAATCCCTGGTAAATGCCAAGCAGGAGATTGAGAGCCTTGAGCAGAACCTTAAGCTTGAGGATGTCTCAGAAGAACTGAAAGAGCAGATAAAGGGAAGAGAATCCGCTCCTTTGCAGAAAAGCGTAAAGGACCTTTTGGATGAGCAGCAGGAACAGACTCTTGAGCTGGATGAGTTTACGGAGGTAGAGATCGGTGAGACCGATGGCTTTGTCACTGCTGACTATAAGAGGATGGACCCCGCCTTTTCAAGGTTTTCAAGAAAAAGGCCGGCACTTGCTTCGATGCAGGTTGAATCCGGCAGGACAATGCTGAGTGAGAGGGCTCTTGATGCGACCTTTAAGGGGCTTAACAGCTCTTTTTACGGAGAAAACGGACAGTTCGAAAGACTTAAAGGAACCGCAAACGAGAAGGGTTCGCCTTTCTTTAACAGGCTCTTCGAGTCCATGGAGAAACTAAAAAGTGTCCTGGAGGATAAAACATCTTCCACAGACGATA
Source organism: Butyrivibrio sp. FCS014 (assembly GCF_000526935.1). Taxonomy (GTDB): domain Bacteria; phylum Bacillota; class Clostridia; order Lachnospirales; family Lachnospiraceae; genus Butyrivibrio. The sequence continues at coordinate 179,326 of NZ_JAHA01000006.1, forward strand.
TTGTTTCCGCGGTGCTTCTGGTTTCGGAATATGCCAATTCCTACTACGACACCCACAGGGGACATATATATACGGAAGTTGGTAAGGTGCGCAAGAACACTGCCATGGTGATCCGGGATTCCATGAACGGCCTTTTTGAGAACCTTCTTGCGGGCATGAATGTTCATCTGCCTTCAAATACCAGAGCCTATGCCATCGATAATCCCACAAAGGCAGAGAAAAAACGCATCGACAAGAGCATAGGCAACCTTGGAAGTGCCTATGTAAGATGGGGCGCTGCCCTGGGAAAGGATGAGATCATCGATGAGCGGGCCCATGTAAGGGATAAGCTGCGGCTTCTTATGCCCTATGAAGGGGATATCGCAAAATATAAGCTCATCCATCAGGGGGAGGAGATGCCCTATGTCATAAGGCAGTACGACCTTTTGCGAAGGCAGGTCGCCCTTATCGACGAGCTTGAAAAGAACAAGAAAAAGGATACCGATGAGATCACGAAGATGACCCGGGAGTACGTAATCTCGCAGGATGAGCAGAAGGAAGAAAAAGAGCTGCCGGCAAGTGAGATAGATCAGGGACTTACCGAGAGTCAGCTTGAGGCAATCGACAGGATAGACCAGTGGTTTGTAAGAAACGCCTATAACGGCGGAATGCTGGGAACTGTTATCAAGGCCCTTCGGAATGAGCACGGAGACATCATAAGCGAGCTCTTCAGAAAGTCCAGGAGGGAGAGGCTGTTTATCTATTACCTCATAGAAAAGGGGCAGAGGAAGGATCCAAGTACCCTTGCTGTATGGCAGTCCCAGTCCTATGTTCCGGATCTGGATGCCTTCAGGGATAAGATGAAAGCCACTAAGCTGAAAGTCACTTCCTGGGCAGCCGGTGGTTACACCTACATGAGCAAGCTCTCCGATGCCATGAGGGCCAACAAGGAATATAAGGACATGATAAAGGACGGCAGGGATATCGCCGTGGAATCCGAAGAGGAAAAGAAGGCCTATGAAGCCCTTAAGAGTATAGAGAAGGAGAAGCTGTCCGGCAAGGAAAAGCTTACGGTTGCAGCCTTTAACAGAAAGATGCTCCTTAAAAAGAGCTACAACTACTTAAACAGTATTCAGAACGAGGAGACCAGGCTCCGCAAGACAAGCGGAACAGAAGAAAAGCAACAAATAAACGACAGGCTGGTGCTGCTTAAGGAAGAGGCACAGAGGGCGCTTCAAAAGCTTGTGGAAGCCGACAATGAAGTCGGGAATATCGCCAAAGACTATAAGCTGGACGGCATAGAGGACTTAAATCCCGTAAGCGTAGGCGGGTCCGATGAAGGCCTTGAAAACCTTACCACGGTCTCCCAGGGCGTGGGAGCAGCTTTAGGGAAAATGTCCATGTTAAAGTGGGGCCTTGGAGATTCAGGTCTTGCCAAAATGGATCTGGTGACCCAGGGCGGTATAGGGGCCCTGACCGGTGCTGTGGGCCAGGCTTCCGCCATGCTTCTTGCGGTGTTTGACATCGTTGAAAACGCAGGCAATATGCACGCCGGAGACATTGCTCAGAAGGTGGTATCTGCGGTAAATTCCCTGGCCGAAGGCGCTAAGAGCGTATGGGAGGGAGTAGAGCAGGGAAAGTTCTTTGTTGAAAAAGCAGCAGGCGTTACAGAAGCAGCTGAGTTCACTGCCTCGTCGGCCCTTCAGGTAACGGGTATTGTCACCAGTGGAGTATCGGTGGCCATTAACGGCTACTCCACTGTTTCATCCATGCTTGATCACCGCAATGCCACGAAGGCTTCCAAATATCTGGCAGAAAAACACAAGAATAACCCCGAAACCAAAGAGACCAGATATGAAAAGAACATGATAAAGCTTGCAAAGAGGCTTTCGGACAACAAGGCCAAATCAGCCGCCCTTAATACATTAACCAGCACGGTTTCCCTGGTAAGTGTTGCAGTGCCCGGACTTGGCGTATTCCTGGCTCCGGTTGGAATAGGACTTACCCTGATAGGAATCATCCGGGAAAAGAAACGGATGTCAGACATAAGGACGAAGACCTTTGATGACTACTTTGGCTTTGAGGGATTCTTTGAGAAGGTTAAGGACAAGATGACCCGGCTTGGAAGGAAGGTGCACGATCCCGAAGCCTTCAAGGATCAGCTAAGGAGAAAGCTGGCTGCGGCAGCAGGCTATGCGGATATGTTTACCGCCATGAATGCCATTGCGGTTAAGTATGCGGAACTTATACACAATAAACTCTTTGTCAAAAAAGATTATGCTGACAATGACGAGAAAGAAGGCTATATACAGATGGTCAAGAGCTTTGGCCTTCCCTTTAATGAGGAGAAGGGTAAGCCTGACAAGGAGATGCTCATAAGGAAGATGTCCGGAAGATAACGGGAACTTTTTTGACGATCACATGATCCAAGGAGGAAAACTCATGAACATAAGCAATCTTTTAGAGGAAAGACGCAGGATACTTGAAAGGATTCAGGGGGAATTTCAGGAAGCACTTGAGCCGGCTATGATCCGGGAGCCGGAAAGTGACAGCGAGCCTGTGATACTCAGCATCCTTTTTGATGACCTTGGTACTCCCGATGGTGAGGCCCTGGGGGAATTCTATTTCCTTCACCCCGCTTCCGATGAGGATGAGATCCAGCATCTTTGCGGAACGATAACCATTGCGGAGGAGGTGGAGAGCGACCACTTCCCGGAGCTGTTTGAGGCTATGAGCTACATCAATGCAGCGATTCCCTGCGGAGCCTGGCGACTTGATATGGACAGAAAATTCCTCTCCTTCCATCTGGCTGCTCCTGTGAGCATCAACATGACAGGGGAAGAGCTTTATGAAGAGATGAACATCGTAATGACAAATGCCTACGCTGTTGCCGGTGCCCATGCGGATCTTCTTATTAAGATCCTGGATGGTGAGACGGACATTGAGTTTGTGAAGGATGCGTTAAACCCTGCAAGAGATCAGTGAGGACTTAGAATATGTCTATTACAACCAGAATGATCATATGTATGGTGACGGCTGCAGTGTCCGGTGTGGCTATTCTGCTGCTACTTACCATTAACAGAAGGCTTCGCACCAGTAAAAGGAAGGAAGATGAATTTTTCAGGTTCCTGTGCATTGTGGAGATAATATACTGCCTGGCTGAAATTGCCGCCAGTGCCGGAAGATATTATGCCATAGGACAGGGCTTTAAATACTGGCCTATGCTATTGTCCATTATCCCGCAGATAGTGCTGGTGTTCTGTGTTCAGATGTGGGTTCTGTTTGTGGATTATTACATAAACGGAAGTATGGACGGAATAAAGCGCAGATACAAGTACTTCTATATTCCTTATATAGTACTGGCGGTTGTGAGTGTTATTGGCATTTATCTGATCGGAAGAGTAGAGATCGAGGGCGCCGAAGATGTTACTGGCGTCAGCAGACCAATTGCCTGGATGACCGTATCGTGGCTTGGGGTGTACTTTATTGTCTCCGTAGCAACGGTTATATGGTATATCCTGCAGGCCTACAAGATAGTACGGGTCCATAAGGCAGAGCAGGACAGGCCTTTGTTCCTCAAGCTGGAGGTCTTTATTATTCCCTGGATCCTGGCCTATGTTTTTGAGCTGATCCCGGCTACCGCGTTTTACATAGAGCCGCTGTGCGCTGCCATATCTCTTTTCCTTACATTCTTCATCATTCAAAAGAGATACAGGTATCTCGATGAAGATACACAGATGTACAACATGCAGTTCATTGATTTTCTGAAGAAGCATTTTAAAGATAAAGGCTACAGGGACGGTTCTTTTGTGTTCATAAGAGGCGGGGATCCGCAAAATACCGCCGAAGCAATAAGAAGCTGCAAACCGGAAAACAGCATGGCTTTCAGACTGGATAAAGATACATTTCTGTTGTCGTCCCATAACCCGGGGGAGAGAGCTCTTAAAGCCTTTGAGGAGCTCCTTAAAACGGAATATGATGCTGTGGGAGGCGGTAAAAGCCTTGATATAAGCGTTGTTGTACAGAGTAAGGAAGAAAATTATGAAGAATTTGTAAAAAGAGCCGGCCTGTGAGCCGGCTCTGAGTTTATGAAAAATTTATAATTTTACACCCATAAAATAGCGATTTTATGAATGAAAATTTCAAAGCGGGGTACGTTTCTGTGATATTATATTATATGGAGCACTATATGTTGTGCTTTTTGCACTTTGGATTCTTCTAAGGGGGTTCTTAAAGAAATGGCTAGTAATCAGGCATATCCATTTGAAAGAAACAGATATTATCCGGGAAAGATGCTTACAACTGCTGACTTTCAGGCAGAGCAGAGCTATCACATCGAAAAAGTGAGGTTCCTTAACAGTCTTATGTACGGTTCGGGAATTGTCTGCGGATGCGGAGTTGTAAACCTTGATGACCTGTCGATCCTGATCGAGAGCGGTGTCGTTATTGACGGAAGCGGAAGGGAGATCATTATCGATTCTTCCCTTGTTAAAAAGCTCTCTTCCATTGAAGGGTTTGATAACCTTACTTCGGACAGGGCAGCGCTTTGCGTGCGCTATAAAGAGAAGGACATTCACTCTGTATACGCGGTATCCCACAAGGAATCCGACAAGGAGTATGAGTATAACCGTATCAGTGAAGGCTTTGAGATCTTCCTTATAGATGAGGAGGAATTTGATGAGGGCTTTGATATCGAGTCGGAGTTCCTCCAGAAAGAGAGCATTTTCAGTGGCCAGAACTATGAGGGCTTTATAACCATGCCTACCATTGTCTGCAAAGGCAGAAATGTAAAGGCAAGGCTTGAGATCCATAAACTCACCGGCGCAAGTGCTGCTGTTTCATATAAAGGAACCCTGGATATACCTAATTTTACATCCCCCGAAGGCACACAGCAGATAGATATAGCAATAGATGACGTAGAACTGGATGAGGGAGAAGTCTACACCAAGGATTTCTGGATGTCCGTACAGGATCAGGCAGGAATCGAGTCCAATGTGATCTTAAGGAGCGGATCGGCCGCTGCCTTCGAGAATGACAAGGCCATAAACGCTGAGAACAGCTTTGCCATGAAGGTAAGGCTTTCAGACGAGAGTCCGACTTCTCTTATAAGAAGAGAAACAGGCAAACTGTCTCTGGAGATGAGGACCGCTGTTACTCCTTCAGCCATCAAGCTGGCGGAAGTGGACCTTATGAGAACTGACAGTGCTTATGTTATTGAGAATATCAGAGAAGTAGCCAAGAACCAGTACATCGATCTGCCTTCACAGGTTGGTATCAGGAATGATTATCTTGAGTTCTTTGTGAAGGATGTGGATATTTCGGCAAAGACAGAGCCTGCAGGAGCGGAAGTTTCCAGAATGCCTGTTGTTGAGGCTGCTCCTCCTTCAGAGCTCAAGAATGTAGCTACCGGAGTTCTGGAGATTCCTCTCGGAAGAGATGCAAGAGCCGGGGATATCAGATATTCCGGAGAGATCACTCACGGTCTTGGATCAGGCAACGTTTATGTATCGATAGGATATGAATATATATCACAGGATCAGGCCCTGGGAGCAAGTGCCAAGAGCACTGTTTACGGCAACCCCGAGCTGTTCTCAAGACAGAATCAGCAGCTTGCTGACGCCGAGACAGCGGTAAGGGTACTTAACGACAAGGGCAGCTTTGTTGTTGCGGCAAGGCTTCTAAGGGATGTGGACTTTTTGGTTCTCACCTACAGATGGGTAGCCATTAAATTCCCTTCAGGTGAGGAACTTGAGGCCGCCGATTACTATGGCAAGTCAATTTCAGCCAAGACACCTACCGTAGTCATGAGACCCAGAGAGAACTACTACTTCGGCGTTCAGTTCAACAATATGGAAGCCTGCAGCATAACTTATGAGCTTACGGCTCCCGGAAGCGGCGAAATATCCACTGACGGCGTTTATACCGCACCTTCCAAAGAAGGCGTATACGAGATCAGGATTTATTGCTCCGATATGCCTATGGTATGTACTTATGCTTATGCCATCGTCAAATCCACAGCTTCGGAAGGCGATGCAGGCAGCATAGAAGAACAGGAAAAGGAACCTATAGTTAAGATTCCGGATATCAATCTCTGAGGGGAACAAAGATGACGTATGATTCCGGTAAAATGCGGCTTATGCCTGTTGCCACCAAGAGTATCGGTGAGGTAAATGACTGCTATATCTGCCGTGACCTTAATTCATCCGGAGGAATTCTGTATACCGTTCTTGTGATCCATCAGCACGACGTTGTGCGAAGGGTGCTGGAACTGTTGGAATTCTCCGGAAGAAACGGTAAGGAGACTATTGTTGACTCCTTTGCCTGCGGCGAGCAGCACGTATTAGTTTTTCCGTATCACAAGGAAAGGCCGCTATTTGACTTTTATGAGGGGGATTCTCTGACACTGGCTCAGTGTGAGGATGTATGTATCAGTACAATTCTTGCATGTATCACGGCAGATCTCCCCTATCCAATTTTATATTTGCTTTTAAGGAACGGCATGCTGAACCTTTCGGGGGACAGATCTGTCTTTTTTGGCTACGAGATGGACCTGAAGGATCTTGATGATTCTATTACCGAGAAGGAGTGTACCGACCTTTGCGCCAGAACTCTGCTGCTTTTGTTGAAACCAAAGGCAGGACAGAAGGCCACCAGTTACTACCTTCTTGATAAGAAGGTGGCCAACGGAAGCTACCACAGATTTACCGATCTGTACAGGGACATCACCATCGCGGCGGTAACCAACAAGAAGATCACCCCGTGGTTCCTGTTTAAGCTCTGGGTAAAAAGGAATTCGGACACCATCATAGGTGTTCTGTTCTGGATAAGCCTTATTCTGGCAGTCATAGCCCTAAGCATAATCATTTCAAGATTCCTGCTTGGAGGTAATTCATGGCTGCGGCTTTTATTTAACACATTCAAGAAGATCGGTACAGAGAGTCTATTGCAGTAGGGAGATGGGACTAAGTGATGAACAGATTGTCGATGCGAAGCAGGATAATAATAGTTCTGTATATACTCAGTTTTACCATATCGCTGTTTATCTTTTACTTTCTGATGAGCAGGGTATCCGTTGACGTAGAATGCACGTCCTATTCCGAGTATACGGTGAACGGAGCCGATATCTTTTTTGCCCAGAATGCCAAAGACAAGGGCATTATCTTCAGACTGGACACCAAAGGCAGAGTGTCGAGGATGTTTGATTCAAGGGATGCCGGCGGGCGTCTCGTCCTTGGCCTTACCTCAAACGGTGAGAACATCTACGGGGTTTTGGGGAACTTCAAGGAAGAGGAGGATCCAAACGGTAAAGGGATCATTTCAACTCCCGTCTACAGGATCGTTTGCTTTGACAAGAACCTGAAGCTTCAGACTCAGTCCGCAATGTTCTCCATAGACACCGGAGAGAAGGTTTCAGCGATTTCCGCAGAGGACGGCGGCCTTTATATAACAACAATCACAACCGATGCACTTTCAGCCAAGGTCTATGTGGCTGACTACGGAATCTTAAAAGACCCCGGGGACGCCGCCTCGGGTGACTTAAGGCTCGATGTGCAGAGAGCCAAGACCGCCACAGGCAGCAGATTCTTTGCGGATGCGGTTTACAGGTCCGGAGACCTCCATGTAAGGACGGACAGGGACGGAGCAACGGGAGTGTTCGAAGTTGACCCTGTTATCAGAAGCGCTGTAAGTTCCTTAAGGCTTTCAGTGGGACAGCTCTTTGGCCTCTATTCACAGTACATAATCTGGTATATTGCATGCCTTATTGTGTGGTTCATAATCCTCTACCTTCTGGTAAGGACCCTCACCAACAGAAACAGGTCTTTTTACTACCTGTTCATTGCTGAGGCGCTGGTGTTTGCCATTACTCTTGGAGGAGTGATAGCGGTTTGCACAGGCTACTATTCAGCCAGGGAAAAAGAGCATTCAAGATTCGCCGTACTGTCTATGATAGGCCTGGAGGACGAGATAAACCTCGGAAACGATATAAATTATGCCGACAGCTCTTTTTACGATTCGGCAAGATACAGGCAGCTTAAAAAAGGCATCGTAAATTTTATAAAAAGAGAAGGAAATGCTGACATTTTCTATGACGTATTCGTATATAACTTAAAAGATGAATATGTATGTGTAAGTGCCAGCGGAAGAAACAGACAGCTCTTATCCGAGATCTACGGACAGGACCTTGGCACGCTGGATGAGAGAATATACAGAGGCAATAAATACGCAGCCGTTGATTTTAAGCTTGCAGGACAGGATTACAGAGCAATAGCCGCTACCTTTGATGATCTCAATCCCAAGTACGCACTGGTGGGGATCATCAATGATACCACAGATCACAAGTCGGTATTCGTGGACAACAGAGCAGTTTTCATCACATTCCTGTGCGCTTTCGCACTTGCCAGTGCTCTGGTGGTTCTGGCATGGTACCTGCATCTTAGGGACATAACTCTTCTGGAGCATGCCCTTACCGAGACGGCCCTTGGAAGAAGCATGCCGCAGCGCCCCGTTACCCTTGGAAGTGACATCAAGGACATGTGGGATGCGGTAGCTCAGATACATCAGAAGGTGGACAACATCGAGTACACCAAGATGAGGATCCTGGAGGCATATTACAGATTTGCCCCCAAGAATGTAGAGAAGATACTCTCCAGGAAATCCATTGTTGAAGTGGCAAACGGAGATGCGGTAGATGTTTCAGGAACAATCGGAACCTTTGGAATTGAGCTGAGGGGTCACAACAGAACCGCAAGACTTGATTCCCTGATCGACAGCATCGGTGAGTACCAGAAGGAGCACAACACCATAATCATCGGCAAGGCTCCCGATCTTGCCAGGATGCAGGTTCTGTTCATGGAGGATGAAAAAGAGACGGTTCGTTCCTTTGTAAATCTTCTTGAAGGAAATTCAGACAGTACCCGTGCAACCACCGTTTCCATGGTTTTGTTCTACGACACCTGCAGATTTGCGGTTATCGGAAGCGAGGATGAGGCCACAACCTACCTTCGCTCCGCAAACAGGGATCTTATATCCAGGATAAGCATTTTTGCAACAAAGCATAATCTGGACCTTGTAATAACCGAGGATATCAAAGACAGAGAAAATATCACCTCTCCCCTCAGATTTATCGGCTACGCCGGAGAGGATGCCTACGGAAAGATGGTTAAGCTCTATGAAGTACTTGATGCCTGCCAAAGCGCAGTAAGAAAGCAGCGTCTGGCAACACTGGACAAGTACAACGAAGCTTTGGAGCTGTTCTACGAGAAGGATTTCTACATTGCAAGAACCAAGTTTTCCGATATTCTGAAGGACGCACCGGATGATCTTCTGGTGAAGTTCTATGTATTTGAAAGTGACCGATACCTCAATGAAAGTGCTGAGGGTGACAGTCACAGGATTTTGGATCTTTAATCGGAGGATTGACTTATGGGCGGAGGCGACTTGCTCAATATTCTGATACAGACTATCAAGTCCAGAATGACCGGGCTTGTTACAAAGTTTAAGCTCTATACAAACTGGAACTTCATAAAGACCAAGATAGTTGCAAAGATCAGAGATTTCTTTGCCAGTCTCCTCAGAGTCAAGCCCAGAAACAAGGATGATTACTATACCATCGGCAACTGGATGCTCTCAAAGAGACTCCTGTACGCACTGGTGATCATCGTGGGTGTTGTAAGTATCTGGTACATCTCATCGGAGACCTCACTTTTTAAGAAGTTTTCGGCAGACGGAGTTACCACCTACAAGTACAACTCCGTAAGACTTCGCACAGCGAAGGGACATGTAAGGATCACAGGAAAGAGCGGCTATCTTGCCTATGACGGAAATGTTGAAAAGGGATATGTGACCGGAAGCGGGACCCTGTTTAGCAAAGAGGGAAACGTTGTTTACACCGGAAACTTTGACCGAAATAAATATGAAGGACAGGGCGTTCTGAATTTTGAAAGCGGAGCACAGAAATACAAAGGTTCTTTCCACGAAAACCTCTTTGAGGGAAACGGAATCCTGTACAGGGAAGACGGAACCTCTGAGTATGACGGAGAGTTTGCTCAGGGCAAAAAGAACGGTACGGGCGTTCTCTATGATACAGGTGAGAATGTGATCTACAGCGGAACCTTTGCCGCCGATGAGATTGTTTTTTCCGAGCTCTTGGGAAAGAGCGTTCAGGAGGTGTCAGATGCCTACAAGGGACACAGGACCTTATATACAACCACTACAGAGTCGGTTGCGGTAATGGACGCAGTAGGGGCTTTGTACCACGCCGAGGCTGATGCGGAAGCTCTGGATGACGAGGAGAAGGTGGACAGCGTATATGTCCTCTCAAATTCTTTTCCCTACGGAAATGAGAGCATGGACAGCTTAGAGGAGCTGGAGGAAGTATTCGGAGCCCCGGTTTACGAGGGAAACTCCAATGTAATCCTTCCGGAAGCCATAGCCATCAACAAGATGAACGAGTCCGAAACAATCCTTTCAGGAAGGGTTGATATGGATATAGATCAGACCTTCTCGGATGTAGCCGAGGTAAAGAGCTTTGACAGAGACTATGTTGTATACATCTATTCCTTCCAGAGGGGTGATGTGCTTTACAACTTCGTAACACCGGGAGCTGATCGGAACTTTGAATTTTATTACATAACGGGTGCAGGAGATGAAAGTGCTTGAGTTTAATTCAAAACTCAATATGGGAAAAAGAGCCGTGGCAGTCCTTGCCATAGCTTTGATGATCGCGCCTGTTTTTGCGCCTTATGGTGTTCAGGCAGCGGTACCCGCCAGAAAGAAGCTCACCCTTGATGCCTGCCGGGCTCTGGCCGTTCAGAATTCAACAGAGTATGATTCGGCTGAGATAGCGGTGGAAAGCAAACAGGCGGCCTATGAGAGCGCGGTTAAGTCCCTGGCACTCAAAGAAAAGAGCATGAAGCAGTTCAGATGGTCTCCGCTTCTTAGTTTTAAATTTCCCACAGAGCCCAATCTGGCTGAGGCATCCGAATTCCAGTACAAGCCCACAGCTCTTTCCTACGAGATCAGAGTGGCGCAGCACAAGGTTCAGGACAAGATATTTGCCATCAATGAAAAAGTCAACAATCTGTACCTGGAAATAGTGGTACTTCAGGACACAATAGCCTTTAACGAAAAGAGACTTGAATCCACCAAAGAGGGACTGGCCCAGAATCAGGCAAGACTGAGGCTTGGGCAGGCTAACAAGGCAGATGTTGAAAAGCTTGAAAAGAAGGTGGAGTCCCTGAACAACAAGGTGGCCTCCGACAGAAGAACCCTGGAAGCGGATTTAAAGAAGATGTCCAAAATGGTGGGCTTTGACGTATCGACCATGTACATCTTTGAAAAGCCCTACCTTGAAGCGACAATAGAGCGTTCCATGCTGGATGCGCTTATAGAATATACAGAAGACAGAGATGAGACCTATTACGAGGCCTGTGTGGCAGAAACCACAGCAAGGATTGAGCTTACCACCAATGCCAAACTTATGAAGAAGCATTACGGCGGCGATTACAACATGATCGAGTCCTATGTAAGCGCAGCACTGGCCGGCGGTGATGTTAACAAAAAGGCTTTTTCCAAGCAGTACAAGGCCTTCCTTACCAAGATAGACAGCTACTGGAAGGGTAAGAAAAGGATCTGCCTTTTCATTAAACTCCCCAAACTCTGGTTTAAGGGAGATATGGACGGAACCAGATATATAGAGGATGACCCCACGGTACTTCAGAGCAACGTTCTTGATTACGCTCAGGCGGTAAACGACAAGAAGGGCGCTCAGGAAGACCTGGATCAGAGCGTTATTGATACCTTTAACAACTACATATCCGTCAGGAACTCCTACAAACAGTATCTTACGGATGTGGCGGTCGCTGAGGAAAACCTCAAAAAGGACGCCTTAAGGAACAGAAAAGGGGAGCTTTCCTTTGACGAATATGATTCAGCAATGGAGAGCTATGAGGAACTCCAGAACAACATGCTGGATTCCATGAAGCTTTACACCAACACACTGTTTGCTTTTGACAGACTTACCTGCGGCGGTATCAGTGCTCTTCTTTCCGGTACCGATGCAGATATGCACACCGCGGTTGTAGGTGAAAGCTATATCGAAGAGAATACCGCAGAGGCTTATTACACACTTCGCCCCATTGTTCAGAAGCAGGAATTTGAGCTGACCCTTCAGATACCTGAGGATTTTGATATTTCCATCAGCGATTATGAGCTGTGGGTCAACAATCAGATGGTTGGTTCAAGAACACCGGCAGATAAGAAGCTAAGGCACCTGATGCTGACCTTCGACGCGGTGGAAGAGGCCAAGATAAGACTATACGACGGTGATGATTTTGTCGACGACTGTGAGATAGATCCAAGCGTTGAATCGGGACCATTAAAGATCAGAACAGGATTTGAGATAAAAAGAGACCTTCCCGGACAGATCGGAAGCTATGAGATAAGCCAGAACGAATCTACCGGAATGGTAGAACTTAAATTCACCATGAACAGTGAAGGAATAGAGGCAGCTTCCTTCAAGATCAAGACCGAGGACGGAAAGACACTTGGCAAAGATGAATTAACTCCTATTGATAAGAGCCTGGTATATATAGAACTTCTGATGACATCCGTGGATGATCTTAAGATCGAGTTCTATGACGAAGCAGGAGAGCTTTGGGAGACGGCAAGATTTGATTCGGCAAACTCCGCAGTTATTCGAGAGGATGAGTAGTAATGAAGTTTTCTAAACAGATTTCGGAAAAGTTCATAAAGAGGCTGCTGGCCATGGTACTTACGGCAGCAGTGCTGGCTGTGGTCTTTGGTAAGAGCCTGCCCACCAGGGCGCTCTTCGATCCGGATAAAGCCATTACTTATCAGACCTTTGCGTCAAGGACCACTGTTGAGAATTCAGTTCTTTTCATAGGAACCTATATCGTCCACAAGGATGCCCTTACCGACGATATCTATGAGAAGGCAAAAGAATCTGCGGCTCAGTCGGCACAGGAGAATATCTATTATAAATCCGAACTTGCTGACGGTCAGTGGTTTGAGATTGGAAACATAGATAACGGTATCAAGGGAATCTCCACAGACGGACTTCCCGAGAGTATAGATACCATCAATCCTCTGTACGTAACCTACTACGTCGGAGCCGACGGCATCATGAAGGACGCCAAGACCATGGCAGGGGTAAATCCCTTTGATGTGCCTGACCCTTACGATCTGTCGGGACTTCCGGAGCTGGATCCCATCAGAAGTCAGTACACCATGTCCAGTGCCAGCTCAATATCTCAGGAGGACTTCCTGGAGAATAAGAGCTCCAAGGATACAGGCAATATCAGAAGTGATGTTTACTATTATCAGCTGCTTTCAACCTTCTTTGCCCTGGACCTCAGAGATGCCGATACCAACAGATGTGACGATACACTGGCCAGGCTGAATTCGGCTTATATAGCACTTAAAGCAGCAGGACAGGATGAAGAGGCCGCCATTGTCTATGACCTCATGAGCAAGGTGGATGCAAGAAGAAGGCTTCTTATCATGGAAAGGCTCTCAGAGCTTGATGATAACCTTCTTAGCAAGCTTCTTGATCTTTCCAGCGGCTCCTACTATACACCTTACGGAAACTTTAAGGACTCCTCATCTGAAGCGGACCTGTCATCCCAACCCGATTATCAGGTAGAGCTTGAGGATTCCCTTAAGCACGACTTTGCTTCATCCACTAACAGCGCCAGTGCCTTTGTGGATGCATGGTTGAGATCTCTTGGAATAACAACATCCTCCAGTGGATGGTGGACGGTTCTTGATCAGTATGAACTGGATAAGAACACAAGACGTGACGAGGCCAACGAAGACAATGATGACTTTGTTCCGGATCTGTCCCCTTCAGAGTATCCCTTCGCAGTAGACGCAGCTATGGTGGATGCCATCGGACAGGCAATGGGTAAGTGTGCTGACAGTGCAAATACCTACAGGGGCAAGGCTTTAGTTGATACAGACGATCTTTTGGGGCATGTGATCTACGATTACAGTACACAGGTAATTGACCAGACTACATCCGCAGGTGTTGGCGGCCCTATAGATTTCCTCAAGCACGCCACCAACATCAAGGAAGACATAATAAGCGACAAGGAAGGAGAGAGGAACCTTCTTTCATCTTCACTTCTTCCAATGGCAACAAGCAGATATCAGACTTCAGCTCAGGCGGGAGCAGGTCCCGAGTATGCGGCAGCTTCTTCCGAGGGAGCAAAGAAAAACGCTCTGGAACAGCAAAAGACCGATGAGGAAGTCGACAGGGCAATGATGCAGTATCTCATCGAGGCATACCGCCAGAGAACTGATGCCGCAGATGCCCTTGCCTATGTAAAAGAGAAAACGGCGGAAGCGGAAGGCTGGCTTGACAGCATACCTTCCGACGAGTATAAGACCTATTCCACATCTTCCGTTCAGGCCTTTATATCCTGGCTTAAGGAAGAAGCGGATAAGATAGTTGATTCCGATGATTCACTGAAATCAAAGCTGGATGAGCTCCTTGAAAAGAAGGAAGAACTTCAGGAAAAGAGAGACAACTGCCTTGATAACAATGACCTTGCCGGTGCAGCCAAGTACGATGCGCTTATAGCGGCGGTTGATCAGGATATAGACCGTGAAGCAAACGGTATCCTGGCGATGGGCCTGGGAGATGATACCTCAGGCGGAGCCGGAGGTTCAGGCTCAGGCAGTGGCTCAGGAAGCGGCTCGGGATCAGGAGCAGGCGGAGCAGGTGGCTCGGGAAGCGGCTTGGGATCAGGAGCAGGCGGAGCCGGAGGTTCAGGCTCAGGAAGCGGCTCAGGATCAGGAGCAGGCGGAGCCGGAGGTTCAGGCTCAGGCAGTGGCTCAGGAAGCGGCTTGGGATCAGGAGCAGGCGGAGCCGGAGGTTCAGGCTCAGGCAGTGGCTCAGGAAGCGGTTCAGGATCAGGAGCAGGTGGCTCAGGCAGCGGTTCAGGCTCGGGAACGGGCGGAGCCGGTGGTACAGGCACAGGAACCGGAAGCGGTTCAGGTTCCGGAAGTGATCTTGATAAGATGACAGACAAACTGGTTGATAAGGCACTTGCAAAACTTGCCGATGACCAGAATGCAGATCTTTCAGGAATTGCCGATGCTCTGGCAGGGGTCGGAGCAGAGGAGGAACTGGATGAGCTAATGAAAAAGGCAGCCGATTCCGGAGCTTCTGCAAGTACACTTGCAGGAATAAAGGCAGCTAAGGATTCCCTTAATGAAGACAAGGCAAATCCCGATTCGGATGCTCTTTTGGCTCAACTTGAATCTCTCTTCGGAAAGAGCCTTGACGATATGGACGAGAATGAACTGGCAGTGGCAGGAGCCACAGTATCAAGACTCTCCAGAATGGGAATTGTTCCCGCCGAATCTCTTACCAAGAAGATAGTAAACAAGCTGGTAGCTACAAATAACAAGTTTACATATTCACAGTACACACAGAGCAAATCCGTAGAATACATCAATATGGAAACCATTTCCAACTGCACGGATTACAGATATTTCTACGATGATTCAAAGGCTACAGCCACAATGACCAAGGGATCCAGAATATATATCTTCAAGCGGGGATCCGATCAGATGTACAAACAGAGCACAGACTCTGAGGCTGAGAAAATGGCCAATAAGATAGTCTACTCCGGAAGAGTATATATTTCGGAGGACGATGCTCAGACCTACTTCGGATGCGAAGCGGAATACGCATACAAGACAGATTATGCGATATGTCTTACAGCCCCCAAGCAGACGGCAGTAGAAGAATACACAGAAGCACTTTCAGATTTCTTCAAAGAATAGAGGAAAGAGAAATGGCAGAATATCCGATTATATCAGACGTAAGTCAGTTTATTGTAGAGACACTGCGAAAGAAAATGTGCCCGGAACCGATACCTTCACCTAACAACATCGAGGTATCTTCTCCCCTTTCGCAGGACGTTGACTACCTCGTAGGAGTTTATCTCTACGACATCAGAGAAGATGTCGAGGTAACAGGCCCCAGATACATTCAGAAGGGCAGGGCACAGATTACCAAACCGCCAAGACCATATGCTCTATACTATATGGTTTTTATCAACGGATCAGGCCAGATGGGCCTAAAAGATCTGGATATGCAAAAAATCATTGGGAAAATAGCGCAGATAGTGAACGATAACAGTTCCGTCCTTCCCAATGAGCTCCAAACCTGGCTCGATACGCAGGAACCTCCGATAGTACTGTCTCAGGCGAAGATAAGTCTGGAGGAAAAGGTAAGGGTGTGGCAGGCCATCAACAAGCCATATCAGATGAGTCTGTTTTACAGGGCGGCTCCCGTATACCTGTCCAGCGCAGAGACCATCGATACACCTCGTGTATCCGATGCGAGCTTCGAAATTGGAGTAACAGGTGAAGAAAGGGGGTAAAAACTAAAAAGTGACAGTAGTGATCAGAGCCCAATTATCACTTGCACTTCGTCTGGTAGATACCACCACCGGAAGAGAGGTTGAAGAAAGAGGAGCCAGCTTTTTCCTCGATGGAAACAGACTTCAGCCCATGTACAAAGGTCCGGGTATTTTCGTATTCGTGAATATAGGCAGGGAAGACTTTCTTATGCAGATTGACGCTCCCGGATACGATAAGACGCAGGTGTTTGTGAACTATGAGGAGCTGGATCCAAGACTTCCCATGTTAGATGTTTTCCTGATGCCATCGGAGAAAAATCGCATAGGAGGATCGGTACTTGAAATCAGTGGAACCCTTTCTAAGCTTCAGTATATCGAGGCAATCAATCTTGAGCGCCCGATAGGATTGTTCCACAGCGTCACCGAGAAGAAGAATGTTACCAGAATGACTCTTCTCCCGATGCGACCTGGGGGCGGATGCAGATTAGACAGTATCCGTTATGCACTTTTATCAGAGACAGGAGAGCGCTACGACTGTTTTGAAGTAAAGGAGCAGGATGCCCCGCTCAGTATCGTCTTAAAAGAACCTTTTGAGACCGAGCACAAGCTGAACGACAAGATTTACAGGATCATCTACGGCAGAGCCGGACCCGGCGGAGATTTTTCCTTAAAGGTCAGAGATGATTCAGATCATCTTCCTTACCTGATACATTTTAAGGTTGGCGAGGATGAGTATTTCAAGGCAACAGATTTTCATCTTGATGCAGGCCATATGGATCTTTTAAAGGATGCAGCTAAAGTAATACCTATAACCGAAGAACAAAGCGAGGACAGTGAAACATGAGCAACCTGGTAGCAGTTTCGGGAACGGCAATGTGCACCATGGGTACAGCCCCGGCACCTATAAAGGTTACCAGTCAGCAGAAAGTGCTGACCGAGGGGAAACCCGCAGCAACCATTCAGGATGCCCAGCCCATGGCAAATATAGGACCATTCGGGATGTGTACGTCCCTGGCTAATCCTCAGGTGGCAGCGGCCACTGCAGCGGCTCTTGGAGTTCTTACTCCCCAGCCCTGTATACCGGCACCCGCAGGAACATGGATTCCCACAAAACCGAAGATCCTTGTAGGAGGCAAGCCGTGTCTTTCCAATGACTGCAAACTCGTCTGCGCATACGCAGGACAGGTTTCCATCACGGTTCCCGGACAGGTTAAGGTTACAGCACAGTAAATCATAAAGAAAAGAGGTAAAGTATATGGCAGAGTATTTATCACCGGGCGTATACGTTGAAGAATATGATAACTCCCCACGGAGTATTGAAGGCGTAGGCACCAGTACAGCAGGATTTGTCGGACTTGCAGAGAAAGGACCCATCGAGGGCGCACCTCTTCTTGTAACAAACATGAGAAGCTTCAAGCAGCAGTTTGGCGGCTTCCTTTCAGAGTTTGCTTACGGCGAGTACAGACATCTGGCTAACAGTGTACAGCAGTTCTTTGATAACGGCGGAACAAGATGCTATGTAATGCGTGTTGCTCCAAAGGATGCAAAGCCCGCTACAGCTAAAAAAGGCTTCCTGACAATTACAGCCTCAAGCCCCGGAGCGTGGGGCAACAAGATACAGGTTAATCTTTCTACCAACAAGAAGAGAAAGATGCAGCTTGTAGAAAAGACAGATACAGGATTTATTGCAAAATCAACCGAGGGCTTCAGAGAGGGCGATCTTGTAGAGTTTGAAGGAACCTACACAAAGATCAAGACCATCATCGACAGAGAGGTTGTTTTCGATGAGGAACTTCCCGATTCTGCAGTTGATACCGATATCATCCCTAAGTCAGTTGTTTACCTTGTAACCACTGATATCTCAATCCGCTACGGCGATGATGTTGAGAACTACGGAGAGCTTTCCGTTAATACACAGTCTCCTAAGTTTATCGGATCAAGACTTGCAGGCAGCGACATCATAAAGGTTGATGTTACTCCCATGAAAGAAGCAGGAAATCCCGTTTCCGCAATTCTTGGTGAGGATGTTACCGACGGTGTATTCTTCCTTGATGGCGGCAGCGACGGATCAGCTTCAAAGATCGACGCAGGAACCTTCATCGGTGAGGATAACGGCCCCGGAAAGAGAACAGGTCTTCAGGCATTTATTGAGAACAACATTGTAAGCATGATGGCTATTCCCGGAATCACAATTCCCGAAGTAGTTGTTGCACTTGTTTCTCACTGCTCCAATACAAGAAGCAGATTCGCCGTACTGGATATGCCTAAGGACATGTACAAGACAGCTGATCTTATCGGCTACAGACAGATGGTTGATTCCACCTATGCCGCTATGTATCACCCCTGGATCCAGGTATTTGACAGAGCCTCCAACAAGGCAGATTTCATTCCGCCTTCAGGAGCTGTTATGGGTGTTTATTCCAGAACAGATATCGACCGCGGCGTACATAAGGCACCCGCTAACGAAGTTGTTTTCTGTACAGGCCTTTCTGTAAACTACACCAAGGATGAGCAGGATATCTTAAATCCCGAGGGCATCAACCTCATCAGGAATCTTCCCGGACAGGGAATCCGCATCTGGGGTGCAAGAACAGCTTCCAGCAACAGTGCATTCAAGTATGTCAATGTTCGAAGACTCTTTATCTTCGTCGAAGAGAGTATCAAGGCAAATACCAACTGGGTTGTATTCGAACCCAACGATCCTACTCTTTGGCAGCGAGTTAATCTCACAATCTCCAACTTCCTTGACGGACTTTGGAGAAACGGAATGCTGGCAGGCGAGTCAGCTGCTGACAGCTATTTCGTAGAGATTGGACCTTCTACAATGACAAGAGACGATATCATGAGTGGCAGACTTATCTGTAACGTAGGTATCGCACCCAGCCGTCCTGCTGAGTTCGTAATCTTCAGAGTTACTCAGCATACATCAGAAGCCGGCGGCGGTGGCGGAGAAGAATAAACCGCAGACTTAAAGAAGGATCCGAATACAATACTTAACTAAGAAAGGAGTCATAGAATATGGCTACTGGAGCATATGATAACGGTAAACAATCAGCTTATCCGTTAACCAAAATGAACTTCCTGGTGACGGTTGATTCTGTCGCAGGAACTGCAGCTTTCTCAGAGGTTACAGGCATTGAGGCAACTGTAGATGTTATTGAATTCAGACAGGGTAACTCAGGTTCACTGGCACCCGTAAAGATGCCCGGACTTGTTAAACACGGAAACGTAACTCTCAAGATGGGATATATCATTTCAAGTCCCTTCAAGACATGGGTTATGGAGTGTGTCAGCGAGATGCGTGGCCAGATCCCTCGTCAGAACGTTACCATCGAGCTCATCGATATTAACTCCGGTGCTCCCACAGCACTTGTAGAGTCATCTGTAGGTGCAAGACAGTGGACACTGACCAATGCATGGGTAACCAAGTATACAGCTCCCGATCTTGATGCAAAGAACAGTGATGTTGCCATTGAGACAGTTGAGATTGCATACGAAGAGCTGGTAATCCCCAACTAATTCAATATTGTTTATTTTTCGGGCGCAGGAGCTTAGGCTCCTGTACCCTTTAAAGTAAATAATACAGATACCACAAATCAACCAGGAGGGAAGTATGGAAACAATTTATGAGTTCACATTACCAAAGGGATATATGGATTCTCAGGGGGAGCTGCACAGAAGAGGCAGAATGAGGCTTGCAACGGCCGGAGATGAGATATCAGCCACAAGGGACCCCAGAGTATTGGCCAACCCCTCTTATCTGACCATAGTTATCTTAAGCAAAGTCGTAACAGAGCTTGAGGGTATGGAGTCTGTTACAGCTACAACCATAGAGCAGCTCTTTACCGCAGACCTTGCATATCTTCAGGATATGTATCAGAGGATCAACGATGTGGAGCCTCCCACAATGCAGTGCATTTGCCCTGATTGCGGAAGAGCCTTTGAGGTACCGCTAAATTTTACACAGGAGGGTTAAGGCTTTATCCAAAGGATGACCTGTACAGGGAGATGAGTTTTATCTCATATTACTTCCACTGGAGTCAGGACGAAGTCATGGCCCTTGACCATGCATCCAGGCGAAGGTGGTGCAGCGAGATATCTTCCATCAACAAGAGTCTTAGTCCCTCAAAGAAGACCAAGGAAAAGAGTATCCTTGATATGAAAGCTACAAGATCAAAAATGTAGATGGCTTTTTTCCCTGAAGCCATGAGGTAGTGCCTATGCCAAGACGGTATATTTACAGAGATGAAAAAGATAAATGGAATCTGAATGCCAAATCGGATGATGCCTATAACGGCGGCGAGGCAGCAGTCCTTGCCAATACCGATTTCGATGCCATTTACAATCCCATACCGGCCTTTAACTTTGTAATGGAAGTTGAAGGTCTGTATTTCCTGCCTATAAAAACGGTAAGGGCATTCACCAAGGAAAACGAGTTTGAATACATAAGAGAGGGCGGAGTCAACGATTATATCCACTTAAAGAGAAAGCCAATCTCCAAGCCCTTTACCTTCCAGATAGAAAGATATATAGGAACAGAGAGATTCCTGGATCCCCTGGCTCTTGGTACGGAACTGATACTTCCCCTTGTGCTTTACGTTTACAGGCACAAGGCAAGGGCAGGACTTACAGCTTCCGCTCCCGCCTGGCCTGCAAGAGTGTATACCTTCAAGGGCTGCACCGTAATGAGCAAGGAATATGGAGAACTGAACGCTGAAAAGTCGGGACTTCTTACTGAAACCACCACCATAGCCTACAGAGAGCTTGGCGTTATCAACAACGGTTTCCAGTCCTTCTCCGAGCAGGAAGAGTGGAATCCCGAGAATTACAAGGACAAGGACGGCCCCGGATACATCAACAGATATGCAGCATTTTCACCTAATGATGACAAGGCTGCCAGCACTTACTGGTACGAGTGGAAACCTGACAAAGAAGGCTTTCTTCATATGCAGATGAAGGATAAGGCTGCTTACAAGTTCAAGTCATCCTTTGATCCGGAGGATAAGACCACCCACAGAGGAAAGCTTTCACTTATCGATCAGGATGAGAAGAACAAGCCATATGAAGTGGAGGAAGTAGACGGAAAGCCGACTCTTGTAAGAAACAAGAAGCATGACCTTACCAGACCTCAGTACGAACTGAATAAGGATAAGAGTACGCCTAAGTACGCCGCAACGGCCTTTATAGATAAGAATGCCAATACACCCATCTACAAAGAGGTTAAGGGAGAAGATGGCCTTAAACATCTGAAAAGAGACGATCAAGCCAAAATCAATAAAGAGCCATGGGACGGAACAGGCAATAATGTCAAAACCAAGTGGGCCAAACAGGCTGCAAATGATAAGGATTCTGTTTATGACGTTACAACCACGGATGGTGTCAGAACCGTAAAGAGAAAAGAAAGCGATACCTCTGACTTTAATGCCGGTGCTTACAGCATGAAAAGGGATAAAACCAAGAAACTCAGAGGCCAGCTTGCTACTAATAGTTCTGATAAGGCTGTGGTAAGAGAGGCTTACAAAATCGAGAATGGAGCAACCGTAAAACATGCCACTCCGTCCCCGATAGACAAGGCAAACAAGACCTACACCATAACCACAGAAGACGGCGTAAAGAAAATTAAAAGAACTGATGAGGAGACTATCAACAAGCCCGCTTATTCCTATGCGACTGATAAGACTACGAATAAACATGCAAAGGTAGCTCCAAATGATTCTGACAGGGCTGAAGTAAGGACGGCTTACAGCATTAAGGATGGTGCAACCACAAAGCACGCCACACAATCCAGTATAGATAAAGCAGGTAAAACCTACACCGTAACCACAGAGGACGGCGTAAAGACAGTTAAAAGAACCGACAGTGAGAAGATCAACAAGCCCGCTTATTCCTATGCAACTGATAAGGCAACCACTAAATATGCCAAGACTTCGCCCAAGGATGCCGAAACACCGGCAGCAAGAGATCCTTACAGTATCAAGGAAGGAGCAACAGCCAAGCATGCGCAGGTTCCCTCCAATGATTCCAAGAGGGCAAAGGAAAGAACTCCTTACAGCATAAAAGACGGCGCCAATGTAAGGCATGCAAAGCAGTCTTCCATTGACAAGTCGGGCTCCACATACTCTGTGACTGCAGAGGGCGGCAAAAAGAAAGTTGTAAGAAGCGACAGCGAGAGTATCAATAAGCCGGCTTATTCGTATAAAGATGATAAAGGAACTGCAAAATATGCCCAGACTTCACCCAGAGACGGTGAAAAGGCAGTTGTAAGAGATCCCTACAGCATCAAGGATGGAGCAACAGCCAAGCATGCAACCACATCACCGGTGGACAGCGAAAAGGCAGTATCAAGAGATCCTTACAGCATAAAGGACGGGGCAACAGCAAAGCATGCGCAGGTTCCCTCCAATGATTCCAAGAGGGCAGTTGCAAGAGATCCCTACAGCATCAAAGATGGAGCAACAGCAAAGCATGCCCAGGTTCCTTCAAATGATTCAGAGAGGGCAGAGGCAAGAGAACCTTACAGCATCAAAGACGGAGCAACAGCAAAGCATGCCCAGAGCCCTGTCAACGACTCTGAGAAGGCTGCGGCAAGAAATCCTTACAGCATAAAGGACGGAGCAAAAGTAAAGCATGCCATAGAATCACCTATTGATGCAGAGAGTGCCGAAGCCAGGGATCCCTACAGCATAAGCGAGGGCGCCAAGGCTAAATACGCAGTTACTTCGCCCAAGGATTCCGAGAAAGCCCAGGCGCGGCCGCCTTACGGCATATCAGAAGGCCCCAAGGCCAAATACGCGGTTTCCTCTCCCAAGGATTCGGAGAAGGCAACTCCGGTAACCTGGCCACCTACACGCCGTGCACTTATGGCGGATAATCTTAAGAAATAAAGGACATGAGATAACAGATGCTTACTATTTCCGCACCCATTGAGGTGAAGGCAAAAAGTACATACATAAGAGATCCCGAGGCGTTTTATCACAGGATAAAAGGCAACTACTCCCTGATGGAGACACATATCGGGGAGGAGGATCTTTTACATATAGCGGCCACACCTCCGGAGATCTACATTCAGGAGGGTGAGGGGATCACAAGCATTTTTTCCCAGTCCCGGAGGAACGAGACAAATATCAACAAGGTAAATATTCTCAACAACGTCCTCAACAGGATCGTTACTTCGGCAGATGTAAACCTTACCTATCAGGACAGAGTGTTTATCACGGACGCACTCTACAAGCTCGGGGTCAGGGATGACAGAAGGTTCATGAAGGCTTTCTACAGGATCGCCGATGAAACCAGAAACACCAACACTCTCATCAATCTCTACCTGGAAAGAGGCGGAGAACTGAGGGAACTTATAGAGGAGATCCAGACCAGGAACTTAAGGACCGCCTCTTCCGAGAGATTGGAAAAAGAAACATCAAGGACCGAAAATCTTTCGGAAGCAGTATATGACAGGCTTCGCACCAGAGAGATCAGGGACATTGTCTCAAACTTCGAGCAGACGGGAGAAGTTAATGAGACTCAGATAGATCAGCATTACGACGAGACAAATCTCACTCAGGCTGAGATGAGTGTAAGGCAGGAGACTGATATCTCACAGGAAGTCGAAAACATCGTGGAGAATCTTGTGGACAACAGTGTTTCACGGGAGAGCACTTCACAGACCACTGTAAATGAGACTGTAAACAATCAGCAAAACAGGACTGAGATAAACGGAGGGTCCGTCACTGAGAATATCAGCCAGTCACAGACTTCTTTAAGCTCGCAGCAGAGCGTGACCAACGAGGAGAGCAATTTCCTCTACAACACCATAATGAGAAGGCTGCAGACCGGTGCCATTTACCAGATAGTCTCCAACTTCAACAGGACTGTGGAGTCCAACGAGGTGGATGCAAGGGAATTCTCCATTGCAGATCAGAGCTACACGGCGCAGCAGGTTCTTTTGTCCGTATTAAGGCAAAAGGCCGGAGTTGGAACCACGAACCTCACCTTTCTCAACGAAAATACCTATGAGGAGTCCATTGAAAACGAGGAGAACCTCACAAGCAGCGTAAGAAACGAGCTTACTTCGGCAGTTCTCATGGACATGGTCAAAAATCTGTTCCATACAGCTTTTGACAGGTTCTATACCAACAATGAGACCTTCTACAGATTTGAAGATACCTTCTTTAAGGCATCGGATCAGACGTTCCTTCGTCTTGTGGGCGGCGCGACAACAGAGTTTGTGACCAGGTCTGAACTCTCCGAGAATTATGAGGAGGAGAACAGCCGCCTCGTGCAAAACGAGATAGAGATCCTGGAGACAAGCCAGACCGGCGAGATGACGGAGGAGGAAGTTCAAAAACTTACAGAGACCGTCAATGCCATAAATGTTCAGAACGAGAGAAGACGGCTTGAATTTGTAAAGCTTTTGGAA
Source organism: Butyrivibrio sp. FCS014 (assembly GCF_000526935.1). Classification (GTDB taxonomy): domain Bacteria; phylum Bacillota; class Clostridia; order Lachnospirales; family Lachnospiraceae; genus Butyrivibrio. The sequence continues at coordinate 204,112 of NZ_JAHA01000006.1, forward strand.
GAGACACGGACCAGGGAGCAGGGAAGCGAGCCGGTACCGGGCATGTCCCAAACCAGAGAAGACGCGGCACTTGCCCTGACAGATCCCGAGAAGCTCAAGGAAAGGCTTGCGGAGAGACAGGTCAGAAGGCAGCAGCGAAGGAGTCAGATCCTTACAGAGCTTCGAACCATCATCCCCGATGAGTCCATGGAGATCTACCAGCTCCTTGAACAGTACTACCAGGGAGACACCAGTGTTGTGAACAATAATTACATAAGACCTGCTGAGGTGGGAGAACTGATATATGACATCCAGGCGGCGGAAGCTCCGGAGACGGCTCAGACCGCAGTGACTCCTCCCGTGGATGCGGAAACTGCGGAGTTCCTTCAGTCAGTAAAAAGAGCCAGAGAGGAAGAGAAGGCTCCGGCTGCGGCAAGAGAGAGGGGAATGACCCCTTCGGAGGTGATTCGAAGACAGGCTGCAGGTAAGGCTCAGGGAACGGGTGAGCTTATACATAACATCCCCGCGCAGGAGACATCACCGGAAGGCCAGAGCACGACTGTACGACCCAGAGATGCTGAGACTGAGGCATTTCTTCAGTCAGTAAAAAGAGCCAGAGAAGAAAAAGCAACTCCGGCTATGAGAAGAGAACAGGGCAAGATGCCCCGGGTCGAGACAATTCACAGACAGAGTGAGAGCCTAACGACCGAGGAACTCAACGAACAGCTCAGTGAAATGGAGACAAATCTCCAGAAACAGATAAACAGGACGGTACAGACCCAAAGCGTAACAGAAAACCACGTGGTGAACCAGACCAGCGTGGAGACCACAAACACCAGACAGGTAAGCCTGTCCGCAAGGGATGTGGAGCAGCTTGTGGAGAACGAGATAAAGAGCAAGATGAATTCTCTTACAGGCCAGGTAATGAATAAAATTGAAAGACAGATGCGCAACGAGAAAATGAGGCGCGGTTATTAAGGAAAGGAGGATAGACTATGGCAGCAAGCGGAGCACTTGCAAATGCAGGAAAAAGTGCGAAGGGTTTGTTTACTGACGGAGCCGCCGATAAGGCTATCCTGTATATTTATCTCACGGATCTTAGCAGAAAAAGTTCAACACAGGCCGAGTCGGAGACGGATTTTGAAACAGAGATGAAGGCCCTTAATTCAATGCAGAAGGATCTTCTTAAGACCATCAAAAAGAGTCTTGGGGGGACCATAAAAGACGGCCTTGTGGATCTTGGGAAGAGTATTGCGGATACTTTTACCCCGGGAATCAACTCGGCGGATAAAATCGGTGAACTGGATAAAGAGCACCCAAGTTTTGTAAAATTTCCGGTTCAGTACAATCCCGCAACCATAAATCTTTACTCTGTAAACGGTAAGGTACAGTCAAGAAGAGGCGAAGAGGGAATAGACAAACTGGATGTGTACAAATTCTCCGGTAAGAGCAAACTCTCTTTTGACCTTATATTTGATGACTGTGACAATATGAATGCCTTCGGGCTTAATGAGGTTTCAAACGCCAACCTTACAAGCCTGGCAAATAAGGGTATGGATACCCTTCAGCACGGAGGAAACACTTACTCCGTAAGAAAGAAGATGGATGCCATAATGAGTCTTTTATCCTCATCGGCTACCCAGCAGGTGGTATTCTACTGGGCCAACATGGCATTTCGAGGCACCATCACCGACGTTGGAAACAGATTTACAATGTTCAATCCTCAGGGACATCCCATCAGAGGAGAGATGCACCTTGAGCTTACCCAGGATAAGGCCAATCAGGATCTTAAGTATGATGAGCAGTATTGGGACGACGCCTTCCAGAGAGTTTTCAAGGAGAAGAAAGCGGGATTTGAAGGTGTATCAGCAACAGCAACCGGCTTTGACAAAATAACAAACAATAACTTTATCAATCTGGGAATTTGATTTAGGAGAGATATATGCCTTTAAATCAGGAAGAAGTAACAGGTCTTGCGGCCTCTGCCAAAAACGCAGCCGATTCTCTTGCAGGCTTTACGGAAAAAGCCGTTCTGGAGATTGCGGACGTCACAGACGTCAAGATCAAGAAGCAGGAAGCCCCTAAACCGACAGCCAATAAGTTTTCCATCGGTGATATAGGCAGCTTTAATCTTGATGCCGTAAGCAGTTTTGCCTCATCTTTGACGGGACTTACTGCGGACAAGGGTTTTGAGCTATACGGCGATATTAAAAGATACAGGTTTACCGTGCAGTTTAATCCCGATGAGCTCTATATCAACGGCTATGGTGGTGAGGAGCTGCCTATTCAGAAGTACCGTACCGATGAAGACCTGGAAAACATAAAAAAGAAAAGGAACGGACAGAAAGTTGAACAGGATCCTAACCACATAAGAGGCGGTTCCACCATGGCTGCCGCCAACACACGTATTGAGATGAGTGTTAAGCTGGTTCTGGATAAGTCCAATCCTCAGGATGCCTTTTATTATGATAAGTTCAACCTGAACCTTACCAATGTCACTCAGGGCGTTGGAAGAGCTATAAAAACAGGTATTAAGGGCAACTACACTTCGATACAGCCGGAAGTAGAGGCACTGACGGCTATAGTTCGAAATGAACAGCGAAGGCTTCTTCGTTTTATCTGGGGCGACATGGTTTACGAGGGAATATTGAATACGGTCAATGCCCAGTACGTGATGTTCAACGTAAACGGTGAGCCCTGCAGAGCCTTTGTTACACTTGGTATGGTTCTCTATGACAGTGAGACCGCAGGTGCCAATACAGACATCTGGCAGCAGGAATATCAGACGGATTTTTACAGCATGGCGAACCCCGCTGCCGGCCTTGCGCCTAAAATATCGATCTAAAGGAACTTAAGGGATGGCTTCTATCGATCTTGATCAACTATATACAAAATATGAGGGCTTTTATAAACCTGTGGCCATAGTGGAGCTTGGCGGGCAGGATATCGAGGAGCACAAGAAGCATAAGGTCAATGCCGTCGATATAACCGTGAGTCTCACCAGTGATCTTAAGGCCTCCATGGCGACGTTCCTTCTGGTAAATACCTATGATACCAACAACGGGTATTTCAGAAGCAAGGAACTTAAGAAATTCATTTCCCTGGGAACGGATGTGACGATTTATATGGGGCATGCCTCCTCAGTCACAGAGGTGTTTAAGGGATATATAGCCGCAGTAGACTTCAGATATGACTTTGAGGCTCCCTCGGAAGCCGGCATCATGATAACAGCCATGGATGTAAAGGGCATAATGATGGCCAATAATTACACCAAGAGACTTCAGGCCAATTACTATTCGGACGCGGTAAAAGAGATACTGGATCAGCAGGTATATCAAAAGCTTAAGGAAAACGGTACCATAAAGGACATAACCATAGCGGATACCCCTGATAAACCCGGAGGAGGAGTTGGACCCTCAGCTCCCGGAGGCGGAAATACAGATATCAGGATAGAGATGGTTGCGGAAAGTGACTACGACTTTGTGGTGAGAGTAGCCAAGAAGTTTAATTACGAGTTCTTTACCCTGGGCGGAAATGTGGCTTTCAGAAAAGCAAAGCTCAACACCCAGCCCCTGGCGGAAATAAAGCCCGGATACGCCATTGTTTCATATAATGTGGGCTACGATATCACCGGAGTTGTGGGAGAAGTCAAGGTAAGGACCCTGGATATCGGAAAAGGAACCAGAATAGAGTCCAAAAAGAAAAATGCAAATAAGTTTTCCCTGGGATCCAAGGCGAAACCCCTTATCTCATCCCAGGCCTATGTATATATAGATTCCAGCATAGAAACCCAGCAGGATGCGGAGAACAGAGCTGAGTATATTCTGGAGGACATATCCTACAGACTGGGGCATCTTAGGATGATGCTGAGGGGAATGCCCGAATTTGTTCCCGGAAGATTTATCACCCTGAAGAATTTCGGTGATGCTGTTTCCAACAATTATTACATCACCGATGTGACCCATGAGTTTATGGCTGGGGGCAAGTATTACACAATTATTGAGGGCAAGGCATCAACCCTGTAAAGGGATTTTGGAGGAGACAATGCCGATTTTTGATTATGTGGATGACGTTGCAAGGCGTCAGATGGAAAAGACCCAGATGGGCGAAAATCGAATAAGCGGTGTCATGGTTGCCCAGGTAGTCAAGAACTACGACCAGGACAGACAGGGGTTCGTCCAGGTTGACATCAACACCAGGGATTACAGTGAGAACAGGCTGGTGTGGGCGAGAATGGCATTCCCATACGGCGGCACCAAGTGGGGAGATTACTTTGTTCCCGAGATCGGGGATCAGGTACTGGTGGTCTTCGAGCAGGGTAATATCGAGAGAGCCTTTATCATAGGGGCTGTACCAAAGAACAATTCTTCCTTCGTCAAGGGAGCCTTTGATGAGAAGAACAAGATAAAGAGAATAACCACAAGGAACGGCAATACCATTACCATCATCGACAATCCCGAGGGAGACGGAGAAAACGACAAGATAACGGTCCATACCTCACAGTCCCTTCACAAGGTGGAGATCGATAACGAGAAGAAAAAGATCCTTATCTCGGATAAGGACAGCGAAAACAAGATCGAGATGAAGACCGAAAACGGTCAGATGGAGATCTGGGCCAAGCAAAAGCTCACCATCAAGGTGGGAGATAACATAAAGCTTATCATGAACGGCAGTAACGGAACTGTGACCCTGGAGTCCAACAAGCTTAAGATTTCGGAGAACGACACGGCAGAGATCAAGGCCAACAGCAGGCTCACCATAGAGGGCGGAAACGCCACCGTTCAGGGCAATTCAACGCTGAACCTCAAGAGCAGCGGTCCGGTGGCTGTTGACGGAACACCTATAAAGCTTGGATGATGAGCACGGAGGAAATACATGGAACAATCATTTTTGGGCACGGGTGTGGCCTTTCCGCCACAGATTGATCCCGCCACAGGCAGATTCAAGATGTCAAGCGGGTCCCAGAGTGTTAAAGAATCAATATACATAATCCTGATGACGCAAGTCACAGAGCGAATCACAAGACCCGGATTCGGAACAGAAACAGCATCCTATGTTTTCATGGATACTTCACTTACCGAGCTGACCATCATGCGAAGAGATCTGACCAGTGCAATCCTTCGGCAGGAGCCAAGGGTCAGTGAGGTTAACATATCAACGGATATGCAGGCACAGCAGGGATACATAATGATCAATGTGGACTACACCCTGGCAGCTAACAACCAGAGAGACAATCTGGTATTTCCCTTCTACCTGAATGCTGAACCGGAGCCTGATGATACAGAAGAGTACTATGAACCGGAAATAATTGATACGGAAGAAGACTACTGATGACTAATGCTTTCAGACCTCAAAGTGTTGAGGACATCGAGAACAAAATAGAGAAACTCAGAAAGAGCTATACTCCCGAGTGGAAATTCGACAGGGAAAATCCCGACGCCGGTTCCGTGATAGCTCAGGTCTTTGCAAGGCAGACCGTTGAGAACAACATGCTCATGAGCCAGATGCCCGAGCGCTATCACATGGAGTTCGTGAACATGCTTGACGCCACCCTGCGCCCTGCACAGCCTGCAGCCAGTATGGTTATCTTCAATTACGGACAGGCGGGACTGATGGGAACCCAGGTGCCTAAAGGGACAAGACTTACGGCTGACTCAGACACCACCGAATCGGGATTTGTGGTATTCGAGACAGAGAGAAACCTCTATGTCACCGATGCCCAGATAAGAAGCGTCTTTGCCACCGATGCAGAGAACGGCACCATATCTCCCATATTCGGAGATATAAAGACCCCTGACATCATCACAGGTGACATCAGTTACACCCTGGATGATGAGGATTTTACAGAAGAGCTTTTACCTTCTGAGGAAGAAGAGGCCGAGGAGCTTGAACCCTCCTATATTGTGCCTCCTTTTACTCTGTTTGGCGAAAAGAGCAATGTGGGAGTGAGCGTCTTTACCATCTACGAGCAGAGGCTCTTTGACGGAATAGATGAGCCTATTTATATAAGGCTTGAGGGCGCTGAGGAAGTTATAGACAGAATTAAAAAGAAAGATCTTGTCTTCAAGTATTACTCCAGGAAGGGTTTCAGGACATTTGATAAAGTGAAGCTCCTTGAGGACGGAAAGACCTTCATGCTGATAAAGAAGGACAAGCAGCAGAAGGTAACCATAGGCGAAAAGGAATACGCGGTAGTAATCCTTGAAAGCCGTAAGATTATGACAGACTCCCTTGAGATTGAGGGAATAAGCCTTTCTGCAGGCGGCGAGTCCAAAATCCCCGAATATGTGGGAGACGGAATGCAGGAACTGGATACCGGAAAGTTCAATCCTTTTTCAGAGGAACTGGCGGTATTTAACGAGTGCTATATAGGGCACGATCCCTGTTTTGCCAAGGCAGGATCAAGGATAACCCTGAAGTTTAAGACCAACTATCACGAGAACAATCTTCGTATAAGTGCCGAGGAGGAAGAAGCTGAGCTTGCCATAATAAAGAGAAAGCCCAGAAAGACCCCCTATGACAATCCCGCACAGGCTAAGGTTGATGAAGTGACCTTAGAGTATTTCAACGGCATAGGCTGGAAAAAGATAAAGTGCGATACGGAATATACGGGAATGTTTGAAAGCTGCGAAGAGGGCGACTACAGCTTAAGCTTTATCTGCCCCGAGGACTGGTCAAGATCGGAGTCCGGCCCCTACAGCGGCAGGTGCCTCAGAATGAGGATAGTTAAGTCGGCGAACTGCTATATGCGTCCGGCAATTCACACCTATCCCACCATAGTAGGACTTAAGATCTCCTATTCCTATGAGGGAAAATTCACAAACCCTGCCAGGATAGAGAGAATAGGCGGAACCAAGAAGGAAGATATCACCGCAAAGTTATATGATAATGAGCCCTTTACGATTCTTTCAGGAATTGATTATTACGAGGATGCGGTTTATATAGGCCTTGACAGAAAGATGACCGAAGGCCCTGTGAGCATTTATTTCCAGCTTTCGGACATCAACAATCAGAGCGGCGTAAAGGTAAGGATGGAATACAGCACCGCAAACGGCTTTTCGGAGATGAGGTTTACGGACCTTACCGAGAACTTCACAAGATCCGGAACAGTGATGTTCATGCCCCCTGCGGATATGGCAGAGAAAACCCTTGAAGGCAACAAACTGTACTGGATACGTATACTTCGCGCCAAATCCCAGAAGGACGATAAGGATGCGTTCCTTCCAAGGATAGCAAGGCTGTGCCTGAATGCAGTGGTTGTTACCAATGTACAGACCTCCGAAGAGAGAGATTACTATATAGACGACATTGTTCCGAACCTGAGGATGCCTCTTGGGGCTGACAATATTCTGGATGCAGAAGTTTGGGTCAATGAGATAGGCTATACCAGAAAAGAGGAGATGGACAGGCTTCTTGAAGAGAATCCTGAAATGGTAAGAGCCGAATATGATTTCCTCGGAAGAATATCCGCCTTTTACGTACTCTGGAAGGAAGTTGACAATTTTGCCGATGCACCGGACAGAAGATGTTACCGCATAGACAGGATGACAGGCAATATCATGTTCTCCGACGGCGCCAAATGCGATATGCCAAGGGTTACCGACGATGTAGCCTTCAAGGCAAAGATTCGATCCACCGACGGCGAGGACGGAAACTTAAGCGAAGGCGAGATCGTTGGAATAATCGGATCGGCACCTTATATTGACACAGTATTTAATCCCATAAGATCTCACGGAGGAACCAATCTTGAGACCATAGATCACGCGCTTCTTAGATGTGCAGGTATCATGAACTCAAGATACAAGCTGGTTTCCGAGAGGGATTACGAGAGATTCTGTCTTGAGTTTTCCGACAGTATAGACAGAGCCAGGATCGTAGTGGGAGAGCGGATAGATGGCAGCTTCAATCCCAGCGACATCTCAGTTGTTCTTCTTATGAAGGACTTTGCTGACGGAGCTTTCTCTTTTCACAGGATATCCGCAAGGCTTCAGAGGGAGATGCTAAAGAACTGCGAAGTCACCATTTCCCAGGATAACCTCCATATGGTGGAGCCGATATTTGTGGACATTTCCGTATGTGTCTGGGCTCTTGTCATGGATATGGATGATTCCTTTGAGGTTCAGAACGAGGTCAAGACGGTTCTTTCGGAGTATTTAAACCCCGTAAAGAGTGCCGACAACGACGGCTGGGAGATCGGAAGTCTTCCCAAGGAATCCCAGATACTTATGAGGCTTGGAGTTCTAAGGAGTCGCACCGTTATCCAGAGGATCACCATGATAGGTCATTATATCGATTCCTTCGGTGAGCACGAGATGGATACAAGAGAAATAGAAGTTACACCCTTTATGGTGCCGAGAAACGGACAGCATAAAGTTATTATTACTAATAAGTAAGGTACAAAAGTATGCTAAGAGTTGAAGAACTGAAAAACAGGACCTATGAGGAGAGGATGGAGGACGTCTACCGAGAACTCCCCATCAGATCCTCAGAGTGGACCAACTATAACGCATCGGATCCCGGAATAACCATTCTGGAAAACCTGACAGCCTTCTCTGCTCTTCAGGGCGCGGAGATCGTGACTTTAAGCTACAGGGCAAAAATGGCTCTGCTTAAGATGGCAGGTTTTCTTCCGCAGCGTGGAAAGTGTTCGAAGGTTCTTTTATCCTCAGATCATATTGCGGAAAAGACTCATCTAAAGGCAGGGGAGAGATTTCACCTTGGAGACCTCATATTCGAGACCAACAAAGAGGTGAATGTAGGTGTATCAAGGCTCCTTGGAGTTTTTGCAGGGGAAGGGGATGAATACAGGGATGTCAGCTTTGTGCTGGACAGAGAGATCAGTGTCCCCGCCAGGATCTTTGGCGAGCAGCCAAAGAAGGGCAACAGCGTATACTTTGTATTTGATAATGACCCATCATCGTTAAAAGAGCTGATCTTCTACGTGAAGGTCATTGAGAAGGCCACCAGGAATAAGACCGAGGACAGAACCGAGCATATCTTTGCGGACCTTAAGTGGGAATGCTTTACGGATACCGGATTTACCGAGATCAATGTAAGAGACTTTACCTGTGCCTTCCTCCAGAGCGGAGAGATAAGGTTCTCCCTTCCAAAGAGCGGCCTTGCAAAGTTTGGAGATACCCCCGTAGAGGGCTACTGTATCAGGGCTACACTTACAAGGGCCGAGTACGATATCGTGCCCAGGGTCACCAATGTTTACGGCTTTTTGTTTGAGGTATGGCAGAAGGATACGAAGGCATTTTCCCAGACTTTCGGAAAAAATGATGCCGTTACAGTAACTTCGCCACTGGGCAGCGAACAGGTCTATTATCTGGTCTTCGGAAAAGAGGAGAAGGGATCTTCCTACAGAAGATATGAACTTGCGTCGGGCCCCGGACAGAGCGGAAGATTCTGTATTTATGAGGACCACCATGATGGAAGAGTGACGTTCTCCTTTGACAAGGAGAGCTTTGGATACGCTCCCATAAAGACTAAGGACTGCGTCAGAGTCATAATCTACAGCGAAGATGTGATGAGACGATACAACGTCGGCAAGGTCATCGGATACGATGATCAGGAGATCGATATACCCAGCAGCAATATCGTTCATGAGTCCTTCTTCCTGATTGCCAGGAGAAAGAGCCATGACGGATATATTTATGACTTTGTAAGACCTGAGAAGAAGGGTGAGGGAGCACTTTACTATCATCTTCTCGAGGGAGAGGGAAGGATCATAATCGAAGATCCCGGAGATTTCATAGATGCGGATCTGTTCATGGGAAGTGTTGCCGAGAACAGCGGCCCCAGAGGAAATATCAGTGAGGGCAACATGCTTTTTATCGACAACGACGCTGTTCCGGACGGATTCTACAATCCGGGCCCGGGAACGGGAGGAGCCTTCAGGGAGAGCCTTGATCAGGTCAAGGACAGGTTCATCAAGGATGTGAGGACCCCCTACAGGGCAGTCACTGCATCGGATTACGAGTATATCGTAAAGACCACCCCGGGGCTTTGCATCAAGAAGGCCAGAGCCTTTATGAATGACAATACAAACCTGGTAAACGTGGTGGTGCTTCCGGATTCCGATGACAGATTTCCTAAGCTTTCCAGGATTTATACCGATAAGATAGAACAAAGGCTCAAGGAAAGACACCTTCTCACAGCAGATTTTAAGATAATCAAGCCTTCCTTTGCGGCAATAGGAGTTAAATGCACGGTTTACGTCAAGAAGCATTTTACAGACTGCCGCAGCCAGATAGAGGAAAGGATACGCAGCAAGATAGACTATATAGATTCGGAGCACAACTTTGGGGATAAGCTCATGTTTGAGGATGTGTTCCACGCCATAGAGGATCTTTCCTGCGTAGAATATGTATATGACCTGTCGCTTCACTCGGAAAACGGCAAACTGGCGCAGATGAGGGAATATGACATATATCCCAGATTCGACTGCCTGTGTTACCTGGGAGAAATAATAATAGAACTGGTCACATCTGACAAATAAACACACCGGAGCTGATGGATAATGGCTAATGATATTTGGTATTCAATTAGGAATAACAGAATAAAACAGGGCTGTATAGGAGGCTTTACCCTGGAAAACGACAATACCCTTGTGGTTGATGAGTCCCAGAGGGACCATTTTGCTTTCCTTAAGCCTATAGACGGTGTAGTAGACTTCTCCGAATGGGGACGTCTTTCCTGTGACCTCCTTTTGCCTGAAGAAATGGTGTGTTATATTTATGTTATAGCATTTAATACGCTAGATATTGTAGTGGGAGAAGGACAGAGTCTAGACCTTGATGAATATCTTTGTGATGAGACGGTAAATGCAATGGACAAGATCTCCCTTTTAACAAATCTGGGAGCCAAAAGACTTGTAAATACCGATGATTTTCTTCTGTATGACATCACGGGAAGATTTCTGTTTGTGGCCGTAGAGATGCTGGGAACCGGAAAGGCTTCCATCGGAAAGATCAGAGTCGGAGCAAGAGGAGATAATTTCATGGGAGCATTCCCTGAAATTTACAGACAGCGCGGTGGATTCTTCCACAGATACATGTCTATCTTCTCAAGCATCTACAACGACATCAGTGATCAGAACGAGAAGCTCTACGAGATGCTGGATCTTGACAAGTGCTCAGCTGAACTTCTTGAGATGTATGGTTCATGGTTTGGAATTGACTTAAAAGGCGGCTTCCTTCCCGAAGACGTCCTTAGAACCATTGTCAAAGAGGCATACCAGCTCAACAGGATGAAGGGCACGAAATGGGTCATTGAGAGGATACTTCAGATCGTCCTTGGCAATGATGCGATCCTTCTTGAGAACAGACTTCAGGAGGGCGGAGTCTTCGATGTCACGATCCTCATCAACAGGAAGCTGACGGAGGAATTAAGGCACCAGCTCACATTCCTTCTGGATCAGTTCAAGCCCATAAGGACCAGGATAAGGCTCCTTCAGATGGAAAAAGAGGCAGTTATGGACGGCAACAGCTATCTCGACCTCAACGCTACAATTCCTACAGAGAAGCACGTTGTGCTTGATGAGGAAGCTCTCTACGATGGTGCTATAACACTAAAGTAAGTTTATGGAGAAAAAGAAATGACGATTGATGAAACCAGAAGCGCTGATAAGCTTCAGTTGAATGTCCATGGAAAAGTGGATGCCAATGCTTCACCGGAACTCCAGAATGAGATCCTGAAAGCGTTCCAGAAGTGCCCCAGCGTAATACTGAATATGCAGGATGTTCCTTACATCTCAAGTGCAGGGTTGAGGGCACTGCTCATAGGTCAGAAGACTGCCGGCTCCAAGGGTGGTAAATTCCTGATAATAAATGCTTCAGAGTCTGTTGTTGAAGTTCTTAGGGTGACCGGACTTCAGAAAGTTCTGAGTGTGCAATGATTCTTTTTTCTCATGTGACTAAAAGCTATGTAACAGAAGACGGAAGGACTCTTGTTTACAGAGATTTTTCGGAGGAGATCGAAGACGGGGAGTTTGTGGTCCTAACGGGGGAAAGCGGATCCGGGAAGACCACGCTTATTAGGATGCTTCTTAAGGAAGTGGAGCCTGATTCCGGGACCATTATGGTTGACGGAAGAGACATCGGAAAGATTCCCGCAAGGGATATCCCTTTTTACAGAAGAGGGATAGGGGTTATCTTTCAGGATTTCAAGCTGATCCAGAACAAGAGCGTATATGACAATCTTGTCATGGCCATCCTGGCTACGGGAGGTTCATACGCAGGGGCCGAGAAGAAGATTGTCAACGTACTTACCATGCTGGGGATAGATAACCTTCACAAGCGATTTCCCAAGGAGATCTCAGGAGGAGAACAGCAGAAGGTGTGCCTTGCCAGGGCCATCATCAATAATCCGAAGGTGCTTCTGGTGGACGAGCCCACCGGAAATCTTGATCCCACATCATCAATGGAGATAAATAGGCTTCTTGACGTTGTAAACGCTCAGGGCATCACGATTGTGATGGCAAGCCATGACATAGAAGCAGCTCTTTCAGAAGGAAGACGCCGGATAGATTTAGACAACATTAACTGTTAGAGGGGGATTTTGGAAAATGTCGAGGAAACAGATTGTTTCACTGATCTTATCGTGTGTGTTCTATGCACTCACTATCGTAGGATTCTTCTTTTTCAGCGTGACGCTGATCATTATTGTATTCTTATGCTTTTCACTTTCCATCACCAACTTTGCCTATCAGTGCTACCAGGCCCACAACGATTATACGGGGGCTGAGCACCTTCAGCAGGAGATCGGAATCCTCAATGCCGAGAAGAACAAGCTTGAGATGGATTATGAGACCCTTATAAAGGCCAAGGATAAGGAGCTGGAAAAGAGACAGGAGAGCATTGAGGAGCTGACCGAAAACCTTGAAAAGACCAAAAAGGAACTCAGTGAAACAGCTGCCAGAACCAGCGAACTTTCAGAGCAGGTTAAAAGCAGCGAGAACGAATACGAGTCCCTTCTTCCTCCCGATGACGATGACGACAAGGCTACCATCGATATCATAGAAGTGGCCAAAAAAGCCATCAGTGAACTGGCAGACGAAGCCAAGAAGGCAGGACTTAGGATCAACATATCCAGCGCCTCCGACAGACTTATGGTCAACGCCTCGGCAAAGAGGATCCTCATCATGTTCAGGAATATCATCGATAATTCCATCAAGTACATGCAGAGGGAAGGAACCCTTGTCATCACCATATCAGCTATTGAAGACGATATTTTCATAGTTCTTAAGGATACCGGAAAAGGACTTCCCGAGAACGAGACCAAGCATATCTTTGAACTTAACTTCCAGGGCTCCAACCGCATAAGCGGAAACGGCCTCGGACTTACCCAGGCAAAGGCCATTGTTGAGCACTACGGCGGAACCATCTACGCCAGAAGCCCTCAGGGCAACGGAATGGGCATATACATCCAGCTGCCCACCACATAAGGAGGAGTCATGAAAAAAAATCAGAGGGTATTCATCTTCTTATTCGTATTCTTTTTTGTTGTTGCCGTGGGCGCAATGCTGGGATTTGCCGGAAAGAGCTCGGCTCTCGACAAGACCAGGGATTCCATCGGAGCAAAGACCGCTGTTCTTGACCAGACCATAACCGCTACACTTACCGACGAAGAGCTGGCAATGGATGAGGATGTTGCTGAAGCGGAGCCGGTTGAGGCTGAAGTGGTGGTCAAGGAAGAGGAGCCTGAGGTGGAGATAATTGAAATTCCCCAGGACCAGATCACTCTGGACGAGACTCAGGATGACGCCGCTACTCAAGATGCCGATGAGGCAAAAGAGACGGAGCAGGAAGCGGAGGATACCGCCCAGGCTGCAGAGGAAGAAACTGAAGAACCCGGCGTTCGCTATTTCAAGTTTAAGGTTGCCACCACCATACATGTCCTTAACGTAAGAAGACAGCCGACCACCGAATCGAAGGCAGAGTATCAGCTTAGGATCGGCTCTGCAGGCTATATCCTAAAGCCCGGTAATGAGTGGTGCTATATTGAATCCGAGGACGGCTACAGAGGATACTGTGCAACGGAATATCTGGATATTACCGAAATGACAGCGGAGGAATTCCCCGAAAACCTTGTTGAAGAGGTGGAGATGCCCGAAGAAGAGCTGTCAGCTGCATTCAACAGTTAGTTTTTTGTTTGGAGGAAGGGGTAATGAGAGACTACCTCGACGATAAGCTTTCAAAGAAAAACATAAGGGATGAAGAAAGAAGAAAGAATCCTCCCGTAAATGATGACGAGGAGGAAGAAACATATCTTTACGATATCAGAAAGCCCATGGAATTCATAAACGAGAGCACAACCGGTGTCTTTGACATAACCAAACAGACAGGAATAAATACTGCTAAAAGTGTCTTTGACAAGGGTGCTGTTTTTAAATCCGGGCTGTGATGAGGTGCATAGATGGGAAGCTACGAAGACGGTTCAAGGGACAAGCCATTTAAGAGCTATAATGAGTACATGCAGTATATCTTTGACTGCGTAAACGGATGTCTTGATGCCTACATATCCAAGATGAAGGTCACCTTTGCCAACGGCGAAGGAGGCTATAAAAACGTGCTTTATCCGGATATTGAGCTGGCGGGAGATGCCTGTAAGAACAGACTGTCCGCTTCCTACAAGGAAAGACTGGGGGTTTCTGAAGAAACTTCGGGGACAGCCACGGCTCTTTTGACCGAGGAAAACAGTGACTCCGGCAAAGGCGGAGATGATGAGGATGATCTGTTCTCCCTGTTTGGCAGCGGCGATTCAGGTTCATCAAGCAGCGATGACGATGATGATGATGAGATCGACAACGACCTGATGGCGCTCCTTGGAAGCTTTGCCGCCGACAATCCGGTGGATGAAGAGGTAGTGGAAGAGTCCAGAGTCTGGGATGTCATTGAAGAAGACACCAAGATCCCTGTTATAGAGAGACTTAAGATAATTGACGCGAGGGCTGAGGCTACCGTTCAAAACGGCATCAGTCTCCCCTTCTATGAGCTCTGCAAGAGACTTAATTTCGAACCCTTTACAAAGTTTTGTTTTGCCTGCGGAATCCTGTCTTCAACACAGACGGACTATGCCGGCGTTTTCCATATCATAAACGAGAACGGAGCCCTTTCGGCTCCCACAATAGAGTCAGCCGCAAAGGTATTCTTCGGTTCAGCCTATTCCATAACCGGAGCCTACGGCGACATGTCAGCCTGCCTTGAGCAGCTCCTTCCGGTGCTTCCTTTGCAGGTGCAGGGCAGCATGCCCTTTTCAACAGTTGTTTCCCCTGACAAGAGAATGATCGATTTCCTGTTTGGCCGTGATCCTCTGCTTCTTGATGAGAATTACAGCCGCTTTATCAGCATGCTCACGGATGACAAGGAACTGGATCCCGTTATGGCAAACCAGGGAAGGCTGGATGCCATGAGGATTTCCTACAATGACGGCGTCAGGATCTTTTATTACTACGGCGATGATGGAAGCGGCAGAAGATTCTTTGTTAAGCACTTCTGCAAAGAGAAGGGCCTTAAGGCCATCACCATCAACTGTAAAAAACTATTCAACTACGACTTCCAGTTCGTTGAGAGGGCTCTCTGGTCCGTTACAAGAGAGTGTATCCTCGCCAAGGCCTGTTGCTGTCTTACAGAGCTGACCTTCAGGGAAGAGGAAAAGGAGAAGTTCTTCGGATACATGGACCTGGCTTTCTCCAAGCTCACGGAAAAAGACATCCTGGTATTTGCCATGAGTAAGCTCTTTATCGACTTCAGAGAGGTCACCAAGAGCCAGTTTACCGACCTCGAGCTTCCCGCTCCCGACACCGGTGAAAGACTTACCTGCTGGGAGTACTTTGCAAAGAGCTTTGATCTTGCGGAGGACGTGGACCTTCTTGAGATGTCCACCAAGTTCATCTTTACCGCAGGTAAGATCCATGATGCCCTGATAAAGGCTAAATCCCTCTCAAACATGGACAATGAGGAAAAGATATCCAGGGCCAGCCTCTTTAAGGGATGTAACGCCCAGATGAGTTCCGAGCTGTCCCAGAAGGCCACAAGAGTAGAGGCCAAGTTCGGCTTTGACGATATCGTTATGAACGATGACCAGAGGGAGACCATCACCCATGCCATCGAGCAGATGACCTACAGAAAGCAGGTCTACGAGTCTTGGAACTACACCAGGAAGTACCCTTACGGCCGCGGCCTTACGGTTCTTTTGTTCGGTGCTCCCGGTACCGGTAAATCCATGATGGCCCAGGTTATTGCACATGAGCTTAACCTTGAGCTGTACAGAGTAGATATTTCCAAGGTTGTAGATAAGTACGTGGGTGAAACCGAGAAATCCCTTTCAATGATATTCAGAGAGGCCAAAAAATGTAACGTCGTACTGTTCTTCGACGAGTGCGATACCATCTTTGCAAAGCGTTCCGATGACGGCGGCTCCAACCAGGCTTCCGCCAACAACAAGACGGCTCTTTTGCTTCAGGAGATGGAAGCTTACGACGGCGTGTGCGTTCTGGCCACCAACTACAAGCACAACATTGACCCTGCGTTCTTCAGACGTATGAAATACATCGTAGAGTTCCAGTTCCCGAATGTGGACACCAGAGAGATGCTCTGGAGGACCACGATCCCCAAGGATACACCTCTTGGAGACGATGTGGATATCAGATTCCTGGCTGAGAAGTTTGAGTTTGCCGGTGGTAATATCAAGAACTGTATCCTCAATGCAGCCTTCCTTGCGGCAGCAGATCCTACCGCCAACGGTCAGGTATGCATGAGGCATTATCTTAACGCCATAAAGTATGAGTTTGTTAAGGTAGGAAAGGTATTTACCAAGTCGGATTTCGAACCCTACGCCGAGGAAGTCGGACTTGCATAAAAGTGAGGATTTATCTGCCTTTTTCACCGGCAGATTCGTATAAAGATTTAGGTTGAAAATGCCGATATATTTACGAAGGGATATACACTTTTGGACTGAAATTTAAGGCTGCCGGGAACCCGGCGGCTTATTGGTCATTTTCCGGAAAGATTATGAGGGGAACGTTATGAAAGTAAATCTGAGGAAAAAGTTTAATAATCTTAAAGCGGGTGCAAAGAGAGTATTTATCGGGATGCTGATCCTGTGTCTTTTAAGTACGGCCACGGGAATAGGATCCATTTTTGCATATGCGGATGATCCGCCTGTAATAACAGATCCTACCGGCGACCCTGATCCTACCGGTGACCCTGATCCTGAAGCCGATCCGGATCCTGATCCTGCGGACGATCCGGATCCTGACCCTGCTGGTGACCCTGACCCTGATCCAAACCAGGGCAGTTATCATACCGAGCATATCTATGGAGATGTGGAATACAGGAGCGACGGTCATTACAGATATTGCACCTACGAAGGCTGTGATGCCTATGAAAGGGAAGATCACAATTTCTCAGATTGGGTGAGCATTGACGAGAACACCCTTGAACGCACCTGTCTTACAGAGGGCTGCGGCTACAGTGAGACGAAACCCGCCTCAGAAGAAAGCGACGACGAAGAAGCTGAGGAAATCGTTTATTACTACAGACCAAACGAAGATGGCACAAGCCACACCAAGTTCCACTACGAGAACGGCGAAGAAGTTATAGATGACGAAAGCGAAGCTTGCGAATTTGATGAAAACGGCAAGTGTATCTACTGCGCCCCGAAGATCCTTCGGGCGCTGGTGGGCGATGCACCGACTGTTAATCCGAATGACCTTAAGGCGATGTTTGAACATTTTTATGCAATCGTACCTTCTGCAGGTGCTTTGACCTATAACGGAGGGAATCAGGAACTGATGACCTTTGACAATGAGTTCTATCTGGCCAAGACACCTGTAGTGGAGGACGGGTATCAGTATTTGGCACTACTTCCGATGACAATCGATGGAGCAAGTGCCGGATATAATACTCATGCTGCGTATGGAAAGGATGCAGATACATATAATCTGACACTTAGTACAAAACTGGGTTACTGGCAGGTTGAGGATTCATCGGTTCATGGGGAGCTTGATGTAAGCACGACTTACACGGTTACCATCGGCAAAGCTTCCATAGCCGAGGACAGTGTAATAAAGAATCTGAAAACAGGTCTGACTGCCGGCAGTGAACAGTACAGCATTGATTATGTAAACTCTTTTGTTGCGGATGAAGTCTTCCGCGATCCTCTGAGCATGTTTTTTAACAGTATTCCACTTGTACCGGATACTGACTATACAATAGGCAGCAGCCTCTGGAGCAGCAATGATTATCCGGAAGCAGGCAAATCCTATTCACTGACTTACCATGGAACAGGTAATTTTTCCGGATCAATAACTGTCGGTATTGACGTACCTTACAGTGATATTCCAAATATGGTATATACAGGTCCTGAGGAGGATGGTGTGATGTACATCCGGACCGAAGTATCTGCGCCAAGTGGCTATGAGATGTTTCCGGGAGTTCCTGCACCAAACGGAAGCAGTGAAGCGGGTACCGTAGAACTTAGCGATATTGGTAATAACAATGCTACTTTCTATATGAGAAAATCAGGCACTACTAATGCCTACAAGAGGACGATTACGGTTAATATTTCTCCGGTGCCGCTTACATCTTCCTTCATGACATATGGACCCTTTAAACAGAATATAACCTCTGATGACGGGACAACCATAAATTATATCAATTCAAAGGAAAGCAGCTTTAACGATCCCATTACGGTCAGCGCGGCTTTGGGTGGACAAACATATGAGCTTACTGCCGGTGAAGACTATACCGTAAGTAATGATCTGCCCTCAGACAATCTTAAGGCAAAAGAAACTTACCACATTACTCTTACAGGAAAAGGAAGCTATACCGGAACAAAGGAAATTCCTGTATATGTAGAGGAACCTACTCTTCAGTTCAGCGAAAACGGAACAACCTGGGGAGATAATCAGGAAAGATATGAGAGAGGAGTATATATCAGAGCTTATGAAAGTAACAACTATGACATAAGCGAAGATGGGAACACTTATGATGCTTCGCTCCATATTACTGATGCACAGGAAAGTGATAACAAGAGCCTGTACCTTAAGGTGAAGGGCGGAAACAACATAGGAAGAGAAATTGAAACTTCAGTTAAATTGAAGGTGGGTATTGATATCAGTGATGAAAAGGTTCAGGTGACTATTGCACCTGAATACAAATATTCATCCGCTGCTTCAGGTGAGGATTGCATAGATTATACAAAGATTTTATCTACAGATTACAGTCCTGCCATATCTCTTAAATATGTAGATGGCACAACACAGGAGGACCTTGTTCTCGATACTCATTATGCGCTTATAAATCCTGATATTACAGAACCTGCAAACATATCTGAAGACGGTACAACTTATTTGGTTACCGTGAAGGGTAAGGCTTCAGGCGGCTACATAGGAGAAAGAAAAATCGGAGTAGTTGTACCACAGAAGGTCCTTCTTTTTAATAATCGCGAGAAGACCGAGGATTCCGTATATCTGAATCAGGTAAACATAAAGGTTCAGGATGCAGGATATTCCATTAGTCTCATTGCAGCTGATTTTGGGGAATCCATTGACTATGATACAGTCGGCGAAAATCAGACAGTGGCGGTTTACATACGAAACTCTTCGACCGGAGGACACATCATCAAGCAAACCATCACCGGACTTACGGTCGCAGCACCTGAAATTCTATATAACGGAAAGCCCACCAAATCAGATTATTATGTTAAATCTGTGGAATTAAGCGCCAATGGTTATAGGATTGTCAATGTAGAAGAGAATGACGGTTCAACAACTACAGAAGGTATAGTAGGCGGTAAATACACCAGAACTACAATAGCAATGAATCAGTCATTTAAACTGCATCTGCTTCATGAATCTCAGGCTGATAGCGAAACGCCTACAGAGGTTGAAGTAACAGGAATAAATATTTATGACAATCCTATTCTCAAGTTTAACGGCAAGTTCGACAGAGAACCCTGGTTTAATTCAGACGTAAGCATTACAGCAGATAACTATGACATTGCGGAATATGGAAGTACACAGTTTAAAACCAGCTATCTTGTAAAAGATGAAGGGGAGAATCTTGTATCTGTAACGTTAAGACCAAGGACATCCAGCTCTACAGCTGATAATACAGATATTAAGAATCTTGAGATCAACATCGACAAAACTCCCGCCACCGGCAAGATCAAGGTTGGCGACTACACCAGCAGCTCTTTTGTATCCTCGGATGATCTTGCAAAGTCCTTTGACAGCGCTGAGTCGATCACGATTACAGGTGAGGACGCCCTCTCAGGTGTGGATTACATCAGGTACCTTATTACCGACACCTATTATGAGGACGTAGCTGCCCTTAAGGCTGCTGTTCCTCCGACACCTGAGTCCACTCAGTGGAAGACCTACAGCGATGGAAGCAAGCCCACTCTCGTAGAGAATAAAAAGAACTATATCTACGCGATTATCTACGACAAGGCCGGAAACAGCACATTTGTCTCCTCCGGAAAGCTTGCCTGCTCAACAGCAAAGGCAACTGGAGAGATAAAGATCGGAGATTATTCCAGCAAGACATTCCAGACTTCCGACACCAGTGTTATGTATGTCAACAAACCTCAGAAAGTTGCCATAACAGCAAGCAGTGAGGGCATGGAAGTCGAGAAGATTGAATACTACATCGGTGACACTTATTATTCTTCCACAGCCGAGGTGGAAGCCGGTATAAGAGACAGGAGCTCAAGCTGGAGAACCTACTCCGACAGCTCACGTCCGGAGACCACACTCAAGGAAAAGAAGAATTACGTATACGCAAGGATAACCGACGGAGCAGGCAATTACACTTACCTCTCCACAGGCGCTGTCGTATACGACACAGTAGCACCCAAGCTCACAAGCAACAAGGCCGTAAGAACAGGCACTTCAGGAGCCCAGGTTGCCTTTGCGGGAACTGACGACCTCTCCGGAATCAACAGATTCAAGATAGTTGTCAGGGAAAAGACATCCGATAATATGACACCTCCCGACAAGAACTACATGATGGATATGGGAGGCTTCATAGAAGTAAGCAATACTGACGGAAAAGAGGCTAATGCTACTTACGAAGTTAAGGATCTTGAAGCCAACAAGAGCTACATGCTCTACTTTGCAGCCGTTGACAGAGCGGGCAATATAAGCAATGTCAAGCAGCAGGAGCTCAAGGGAACCGATGAACTTACAGCTGCATCCAAAGCAGCAGGCTCAGGTTCAGGCTCCGGCGGCGGTTCGGGTTCAGGCGCAGGCAGAAGCGGACTTGCTCCCGCACCTAACGGAATAGCAGGTTCCGGCCCTTCATCCAAGACTCCCGGCAATATTCCTTCCAAGACTCCGGCAAAAGAGACTACGGCTGAAAGGATCGCGGGCACCACAATAAACAGAGATCCGTATATCGCTGAAGCTACAGGCAATGTCAAGATCGGCGAGATAGAGACTTCCGGCTGGAACAGGATCTCTCACGAAGTTAAGGTTGCCGATAAAGGAGCACAGCTTGAAGTAGAGATGAGCGGTACCACCGATGTATCGGGAGAACTCATCTCCGCCATGAAGGAAAGGGATGTTACCACAAGGCTTCGTATGGCTGAAGGTGTGAAGTGGGAGATCACTTCCTCCGATGTTGCAAATGCTCCGGCAACAAATATAGATCTTGGCGTAAAACTCGGAAGCAAGGCTATTCCTTCCAGCGTAATAAATCAGCTTTCCGGCTCATATCCTCATGTGGAGTTCTCAATCAATCATGAGGGAGACTTTGGATTTACAGCTACCATCATTGTTCCGGTGGGAGCATCAAACAGCGGAAAGTATGCAACTCTTTATCACTACGATGCGAATGCAAGGACAGCGACAGTTGAGGGAAACACTACAGTTGATGATCTTGGCTATGCAAGATTCCCCATGACCCATGCATCGGAGTACACAGTTGTCATTACTGCTGATAAGCTTCTGGCATCAGCTGATACACCCGTTACAGAAGTAACGGATGGCACTCTTGTTCAGTCCAATGATGCAGTAAGGCTTAGACTTACCGATATATTTGCCTTCAGGGGCAGTGTTCGCGCATGGCTGTTCTTCATAGCGATCTTAAGTGCAGTTGCATGCCTTCTCATACTGTTCCTGCCGCAGCTTCAGAGAAAAGATGATTCAGGGGATACATTTTAATGGCTTACTTAGAAGAGATATTACCCGGTAATCTACAGGCTTTCGACTTACTTATTCCGGATGTTCTTAAAAAAGAGTCCATTTTGCATGAGGGCTTTCACTTCTACGGAATAAGTGAGTCAGATGAAGCCGTCGGGTGCATTATAACAGAGGACAGGGCGGATACGGCTCAGATCCGTTACCTTTACATTGCCCCTTATCTAAGGGGGAGCGGGGTAATGGATCAGATGCTCATGACATTATTCCTGGAGCTTAGAGACAGCGGCTACGGGAAAGTTGCCATGGACTATATTCCCGGAGAATATGAGGTCCTTACCCATATGTCCAGGCGTTTTGGCTTTACGGAAGACAGAATGGATCTTTCCTTTTTCAGATTCAAAGCTGAGGACATAAAAAAGTGTGCGGTTGCCTCCTATGATCCAAGGGGCATAATCCGCATGAAATATCTGCCGGAAGATAAGAAAGAAAGGCTTTTTAAGATGATCGATAAAAGCTTTTCTTTTTATGATTTTAATCTGCCGGGAAGAGGAGATATCCTTCCCTACAGCATGGTATATCTTGAATCCGAGCAGCCCAGGGGCGCACTTATTGTTCAGAGCCCCAGCATTTCAGTTATACCCGCCACTGAGGATATAAAAAGATTCCCGGAACCGGGATCGTTGGATCTTACTTTGTTTTTTGTGGGGACCACAACCCTGAAGGCGCCGCTGTATCTTTTGAGCGGTCTGTGCCGTGTCATCCGGAAAGAGATCGATGACAAAGTCATCATGACCGGATATTTTCCGGAAGGCCATGTATCAAGGCTTCTTGAGGGAACTCTCGGTATAAGAGGAAGCCATGAGGTCAGAGCAACACTGAATCTGTCAACTATTTAGGAGGGGCATTATGATACCTCGTTTTGAAGAACAAAAAAGAAGACAGGCCTCCGTTTTTAAGGACAATGTTCTTATACAGGACAGAAATCAGCGTATCAGTTCTGACTTTGCGGAAGGCAGAGTTGACTATGAGGACAGCTTCATTCAAAGCGAAGTGGATCTTCAGCAACAGTTTTACCGGGACTATACGGAGAAATGGGGTCACAAATCAGAGGGGCAGCAGATAACCCCCTCCAACTATGTGCGCCCCGAAGAGGCTGTTATCCATAACCAGAATCTTGGCTATAAGGACCGTTACAGAAGAAGAAAACTGGCTACAGGCTTTGAGAATCTTTGGAACAATAAGCTTAATTACCTTAATCAGGCCAACCATCAGGAACCTATTTACGGGCTCAAACTGTCAGAGAAGCCCGGTACCTATGCCTTCGACATCATGAAAAGTACCATCAGGCTTGGGTATATAGAGCTTTCCCAAAAAGCCATCATGGAAGACGCAAAGCAGGGTGCTGCGGTTGATCCTCTTTTTACAAAGTATGAAAAAGAGATACTCTCTCTTGCGCCGCCTCTTGTGATATCCGGCGGTGATGAGCTGACAGGAAACGTCCAGATGACACGAGCTTCCATCGAAGCCTTTACAGCCTTTATAAAAAAAGCTATG
Organism: Butyrivibrio sp. FCS014; assembly: GCF_000526935.1. Taxonomy (GTDB): domain Bacteria; phylum Bacillota; class Clostridia; order Lachnospirales; family Lachnospiraceae; genus Butyrivibrio. Next base: position 227,795 of record NZ_JAHA01000006.1, read on the forward strand.
GCAAATCCGGTGGAGGCCATAAAGGATGCAGCTTTGGATGCTCTGTACTCCTTTGGCTCCATCCCTGAGAATCTTCTTTCTGAGCATGCAGTTCCGCAGAAGATAGATGAGCTGAAACTTCTCAAGGACAAGTATAAGGCTGTGGCAATGCTTTTTGAAAAGAAGGGCAGCGAAGATGAGATCACCAGAGCTTTTTTGAAGATGTCCAAGGATAAGGAACTTGTTCCGAGAGATAACCTTGAGGTTGCAAAGTACGTATATAAATCCATTGATAAGGACATGAGATATGCCTTCGAGCATTACGGAGTGAATTTTAAGAATGACGGGTCACTTATTGACCTGGAGAATCTGGATAATGCTCACATAAGAAAGACCGGCGGCCAGACAAAGGCCCTTCTTACCGGTATTAAGAAGAATGCAAAAACCGAGCAGATCACAGGAGCTGATGAATACTGGGACAATCAGTCCAAGAAGCTTATCTCCAAGGATGATCCCGATCCTGACAAGCCTCAGAAAAAGGTCTTTAAGGACAGTTATAACATTGCGGGAAGCATAAATGCCCTCAATAAGAACAGCAGAAGCAAGGTAGAGGGAGACGGTAACAAGGCGCTGTTTGACCAGCTGTGCGAGAGCGGCAACAAGATAGCTCTGGCAATAAGTGATATAGATAAAGAACTTTCCGATGCGGCCGATATCGAAGAGAGAAGAAAGGCAGACCTTCTTCTTCGCCCTGAGATGAAAGGCAGAGTCACCAAATATCTGGATAAGAGACGCCAGCAGCAGCTTGATCTTATGGACAGGGCTGCAGGTGTTATCAATGCCCTGAAACATCTTGCCGGAGAAGGGGAGCTTGACCCCAACGGAAATCAGGTACTTCGTCAGCAGAGATACCAGGAGGCTGAAAAGAAGCGCAAAAACAGAGCAAACGGTAATAACAATAACGATAATGTCGAAAATGTTGTGGAGAGAGACATTTTTGTTCTTTCCATGCGCACAAGGACCTTTGCGGATGTAAGAAATGCACTGTTTGAGAAGTTTGCACAGGATCCCAATATCGGAGTATTGAGAGCTCTTTTGAATTCTCAGGATGCTTCAAAGCAGTTCGATCTTCTGACTCTGGACAAGGTTGATCTGATGAATAAATCCCTCGATGAGGTGAGGGCGGCTTTTGAACAGGCACTGTCCGGAAACGAAGCGATCGCACTGTATGAGAATACGATCCTTGAGGTTCAGGAGACCACCAAAAATCTCTACGACAAGCTGAGTAAAGACGGTTACAGCGCACTGTCGCTAAAGGACAGGGCTGAACTTGCTGAAGAATTCTCAAAGCTGCGGGCAAGAAGATATGCCCTGGCAAGGCTTAAGACTCAGAAAGGAATTGCCAACAGCACCTTTGATGCCCTGATGAAAGCAGGGAAAAGTGCCCAGGAGCTTCTGACTTTAAAGAACAATGAAATCGTGGATAACGCCAGATTTAAGGCTCTTTCCGATCACATGGAGATGATCCGCACAAGGAGACTTAAGGCGGCTGCCAGGGACGGAGTTCTTGATATCAACCTCCTTGAAGGAAACGAGCAGCTTAAGGTGGCAGCTCTTTTGGAGGGCAAAAACGGTAACGCTTCAGCAGCAAGCTTTTTTGAAAAAAAGGAAACTGCCGCAAGGAAGACTCTGATTGTCCACCTTGGAGAGCTTTCTGCTCTTACAGTCAGAAACGAAATGGCCGGCAACATGCTTCTTGGTCTTGGAGAATACGGCCCTGTCCTGAGAGAGGAAAGGCTTGATGATGAGGATGATCTTGAGCATGAGCCTCCTATAGAAGTTGAAATTAAGGAAACCGACAAGAAGAAGATGAAGAGAGTTACAAACTCCTTTAACAGGTTGAAGGAAGATGTGAATCTGGAGGGTGATCCCTTAGTCAGAAAGAACAAGGAGGCACCTCTTCGTAGAAAATCCAAGATGAAACTGGATGAATGAGACATAATTTTAAAAAACTTCATTTTTTCTGCCACAGGTTATACTTCTTTCGTATATATAAGCAAAGAAGAGATGAAAACATACTTATTGCATCAGCGTTAAGTAGTATAATAAAATCAGCAGGAGGACAATAAAATGAAGGACGAGAAGAACATTAAGGAGACAACAATCAATAAGGTTGAGGATGCAGGTAAGGTAGCAGTTAAGGACGAAGAACTTAAGAAGACTACAGGCGGCATCAAACTTGATTTAGGTTACAGCGACGATGAGAAAGATACAGGAAACGGAACAATCTATGGATCCGCAAAGAAGTAAGACAACAACTAAGAGGAAATCACTTAAGAGGGTGGCGAGAAACGCCATCCTCTTTGGCGCGCTAGTTTTCATTATTATGACTGCGGTAGTTGAAGGTGTTCTGTTTATTTTCCCTACTCTCCAGAACTATAAAAGAGAGATGCTTCATGAGGGGGACTACGCGTACTCTCTTATCGGACAGGAGTACGTGGAACAGATATATAAAGAGGTAAAAGAGGTATATTATTCAGTCCCCGACGATATTAAAGCGGACAGGTTTTCCGATGAGTTTAAAAGCTACCTTATACCTATCATAGATGACGATTTTCTTGCTGCAAGAGAGATACTTGTCAAATGCCGTGAAGCAACAAAAATCGGTAATATCACCTTTACTTTTTTTGATGAGGATAAAGAAAGCCTGGTATTTGTCCTGGACGGAAACGTGGGAGAAAAGGCCTATCTTCCCGGGCAGTATATCAACAATAAAGTCGGTACCATTGATTCCCTGGATACCATTAACAAGATCATGCGTTCTGACTGGTATATGCACGTTACCTATGGTAAGGCCAACGGTTTCGAAGCTACCAATTACGAAGGTATCTACGATACTGAAGGAAATCTTATAGGATATATATCCATAACCATCAGCATCAACGCTTTCGTAAAACAGATCCTTCTGTTCCTTTCCATCTATATTCCCATAATGCTTGTGCTGATTCTTTTCCTTGCATTCAGAGCTAACACAGAAGCCAACAAGAGGCTTATCAATCCGATAAATTCCCTGGCTCAGGCTGCAAGGCAGTACACTGCCCTTGATAAAAACGGTGAGGGGGCAAATACAAAGGTCTTTCAGGATCTCAATATCAGCACCAATGATGAGATTGAGGAACTTTGGGATACCATGGTGGAGATGGAAGACGATGTGTCCAATGCCATGAAGAAGATCAGAGAATCCGCAGCCAAAGAAGAGAGAATGGCAGCGGAGCTGGAACTGGCAAAGAGCATACAGCTGTCAGCCCTTCCTTCCAATTTTGATGATTTTGCCGATGAAACAAGATTTGATATCTATGCTCTTATGACTCCCGCCAAGGAAGTGGGAGGAGATTTCTATGACTTCTTTATGATAGATGAAGACCATCTTTGCATGGTGATTGCCGATGTATCCGGTAAGGGTGTGCCGGCAGCTCTTTTCATGATGAATTCCAAGACCCTGCTTAAGAACAGGACGCTTCAGGGCGGAAAGCCTTCCGAGATACTCAGCTTTGTAAATGACGCTATCTGCGAGGACAATATTAATGAAATGTTTGTCACCGTATGGCTTGGAATCCTTACCTTAAGTACCGGTGAAGTTATTGCTGCAAATGCCGGACACGAGTATCCTTATGTTTCCGGTAAGGACGGCAGATACGAACTTTTCACAGATCCTCACGGGGTGGTGATCGGTGCCTTCGGAGGGCTTAAGTACGAGGATTATACCTTCACTCTCAACAAGGGAGATAAGCTGTTTCTGTATACCGACGGTGTTCCCGAGGCGCAGAATTCCAAAGAAGAGTTTTTTGGCAAAGACAGGATTTTGGAAGTCCTCAACAAACGTGAAAATGAGAACCCGGAAGAGCTGATCACTTTCGTAAAGCAGGAGATTGATCGGTTTGAAGACGGTGCCCTTCAGTTTGATGATATTACAATGCTAAATATTACCTATTATGGATAAAAATGTATTGACGCAACAAATTGCCTATGTTATAGTAGACAAGCGACAAGAAACACATGTCTTTTTTTTATGCCAAAAATTGAGTATTAGTTAAATCTAATATAATTACGCACGGAGGTGAAATAATGCGTACAAGAATCACATTAGCATGCACAGATTGCAAGAACCGTAACTATGATACAACCAAGGATAAGAAGACACATCCCGACCGTATCGAAATGAAGAAGTACTGCCCTTTCTGCAAGAAGCATACTGTACATAAGGAAACCAAGTAATTTTTGTTCCTGATCAGGAGGTACATTCTAATATGAATGAGAGCAAGATGAGCACCTTTTTCAAGGGTGTAAAGGCAGAATTCAATAAGATCATTTGGCCCACAAGAGAGGACATTATCAAGCAGACTACTGCTGTGGTTGTTGTTTCTGCTATTACTTGTGCGCTGATCGCTTTACTGGATATCGGGTTTGAGACAGGAATGAACTTCCTTACATCCGGTTTCTTTAGATAAAAGGAGATAATATGTCAGAAGAAATGGAAATGAATCTCGAGCAGGCTGCCGAGAATTCTGCCGAGGTAGTGTCTGATGAGGTATTATCAGAAACAGATGCTCCTGTTGAAGCAGAAGCTACAGCTGCAGAGGAATCAGGTGACAATGAGAATATTCATTGGTACGTTGTCCATACATATTCCGGATATGAGAACAAGGTAAAAGCCAATCTTGAGAAGACCATTGAGAACAGACATCTTCAGAATCAGATCCTTGAGGTAAGAGTTCCTCTTCAGGATGTGGTTGAAGTCAAGAACGGTGCCCGTAAGAATGTTCAGAGAAAGATGTTCCCCGGATATGTTCTTGTAAACATGGACATGAACGATGAGACCTGGTACGTTGTTCGTAATACAAGAGGCGTTACAGGATTCGTTGGACCGGGAAGCAAGCCGGTTCCCCTTACAGATGCAGAGATCAAGAATCTTGGCATCAACACCAAGAGCGTTATCACTGCAGACTTTGGCGTTGGCGATGAGATCGCAGTTGTTGCCGGTGTCTGGAAGGATACTACAGGAGTTGTTCAGAGGATGGATCTTGGCAAGCAGACAGCTATCATCAATGTTGATCTGTTTGGACGTGAGACTCCCGTTGAGATCAGCTTCGCAGAAGTAAGAAAGATTGATTCATAATTATATTGGTATTTAGGCGCGTAAGTGCTTAGATATATAGCCTGCTAAGCAGGCACGTAACCGCTGAGTGGGAGCAAATCCCTATGGGAATTGCGTCCGACCACATATTTTCAGGAGGTGCCATTATGGCAAAGAAAGTCGAAGGATATATTAAGTTACAGATCCAGGCTGGTAAAGCAACACCAGCACCACCTGTTGGACCCGCACTTGGTCAGCATGGTGTAAACATCGTTGAATTCACAAAGCAGTTCAACGCACAGACAGCAGATAAGGGTGACGTTATCATCCCTGTTGTTATCACAGTTTATGCAGACAGAAGTTTCACATTCATTACAAAGACTCCGCCTGCAGCAGTTCTTCTTAAGAAGGCAGCTAAGATCCAGAAGGGATCAGGTGTGCCTAACAAGACAAAGGTTGCAACCGTTTCTAAGGAAGATGTAAGAAAGATTGCAGAGACAAAGATGCCCGACCTTAACGCTGTTGATATCGAAGGCGCTATGAGCATGATCGCCGGAACAGCACGCAGCATGGGTATTGTTGTAGAAGACTGATGGAGGAATGAGAGATGAAACACGGAAAGAAATACGTAGAAGCTGCTAAGCTTATCGATAAGACTCAGCAGTATGAAGCTGCAGAAGCTATTTCTCTTGTTAAGAAGTCAGCTACTGCAAAGTTTGACGAGACTGTAGAAGTACACATCAGAACCGGTTGCGACGGACGTCACGCTGATCAGCAGATCAGAGGCGCTGTTGTTCTTCCTAACGGAACAGGTAAGGAAGTTAAGGTTCTTGTATTTGCTAAGGGAACAAAGCTTGACGAGGCACAGGCTGCAGGTGCAGACCATGTTGGCGGCGAGGAGCTCATTCCCAAGATCCAGAACGAAGGATGGCTTGATTTCGACGTTGTAGTTGCAACACCTGACATGATGGGCGTTGTAGGACGTCTCGGTAAGGTTCTCGGACCTAAGGGTCTTATGCCTAACCCTAAGGCTGGCACAGTTACTATGGATGTAGCTAAGGCCATCGCTGATATCAAAGCCGGTAAGATCGAGTACAGACTTGACAAGGCTAACATCATCCACGTTCCTGTTGGAAAGGCATCTTTCACAGAGGAGCAGCTTGCTCAGAACTTCCAGGCACTTATGGATGCTATCACAAAGGCTAAGCCTTCATCAGTTAAGGGTCAGTACCTCAAGAGCATCACTCTTGCAACAACAATGGGCCCTGGCGTAAAGGTTCTTGCTAACAAGTATTAATTTCAAATGTAATGTGAACAGGGCGGATCACCGGAAGGTGGTCCGCTTTTCTTGTATCTGCAAAAGTGGAAAACCACTATATATTGTGTTATACTTTGTATATGAGGAAATACTATGATGACCATCACTGGTCCGACAATGTGGATATCAGAGGATTTATGTCAAAGCCACAGGTAGTGGCTTTCTTATTGACTTTTTTTATCGTTTTGGCAATTGGTATTCCGGGCCTTCTTCTTTATGCCCGCCATATTAATGGGGAAGACAAGGCTGAACTCGAGCATGCCATGAGTTTTGCCGGTAAATGGGAAGCGATACCTGAGGCAGGAGTTGCCATGAATGCAGCTGTTCCTGAAACCGAGAGTACATCCGGGCCGCAGATGCCGGTTATCCATGAAGGCGACGAAGACTATACCCACATCATCAGCGCCTCCGATCCTGACAGCATAACCATAGGATTTGCGGGAGATATACTCTTTGACGACAACTACGCTGCAGGCTATTCCTTCAAAAGAGCCGGCAATACAGCGGAGGGCGTCATCGGCCAGAGCCTTCTCGATAAGATGCGCGGTGCTGACATCATGATGGTAAACAATGAATTTGCATACTCCAACGGCGGTGCCCCGACGGAAGGAAAGACCTACACCTTCAGGGCAAAGCCCGAAACCGCATCGATTCTCAACACCATGGGGGTTGATATTGTCGGACTTGCCAACAATCATGCCTACGACTACGGTCAAAAGGCCCTCGTTGACTCTTTTGCCGCACTGGATAATGCGGGGGTTGCCTATGCCGGAGCGGGTAATGATATAGAAGAGGCTTCGCATCCCGTGTACTATGTGACGGACAGTGGGCTTAAGATAGCAATTATCTGTGCCACCCAGATCGAGCGACTTGATAATCCCGATACCAAGGGCGCCACAGAGAATAGCCCCGGGGTTTTCAGATGTTTAAACGACGCCCTGCTTCTTGAGAAGATCAGGGAGGCCAGAGACAGAAACGCCTACGTTGTTGTGTTCATCCATTGGGGAACCGAGAGCACCGATGAGATCGACTACTATCAGAACCTTCAGGCAAAAGAGATAGCTGAGGCCGGAGCGAACCTGATAATCGGTTCACATCCCCACGTGCTTCAGAAGATTGATTACGTGAGCGGCGTTCCGGTGGTGTTCAGTATGGGGAATTTCATCTTTAATTCCAAGACTCTGGATACCTGCATGATACTTACCACCCTTCACAGGAACGGCTCGGTAAACCTTCAGTTTGTGCCTGCGGTGCAGAGCGGAAGCACAGTGTATGAGGCCTCCGGCGAAGATGCGGCAAGGATACTGAACTATATGGGAAGTATCTCTCCCGGGATCAATATAGATTCTAACGGATATATCAGCCCAAAATGATAAAAAACTGTTGACAATATCATTGTAATATGATAATTTATACAAGGTCGTCTGAAGATGACCATGCCGAAGACAGCAGGAGTTCTCACGGGAACGTAAAGCGCAAGCGCCTGCCGAGGAAAGTTTTTTGATAAGACTTTTTGCCTCTCGATGTCTTCGAGAGGTTTTTTTTCGGCGGTAAATTCTATAAGGAGGTAAAAAAATGGCAAAGGTTGAATTGAAGCAGCCTGTAGTAAATGAGATCTCTGAGAAGATCAAAGATGCGCAGGCACTCGTACTTGTAGATCACCGCGGACTTACTGTTGCGCAGGACACAGAGCTTCGTAAGAAGCTTCGTGAAGAAGGCGTAACATACAAGGTGTACAAGAACACAATGATGAACTTCGCTTTCCAGGGAACTGATTTTGAACAGCTCAAGGATCTTCTTAACGGACCTTCAGCAATGGCTGTATCAACAACAGATCCTGCAGCACCTGCTCGTGTACTCTATGAGTTTGCTAAGAAGGCAAAGGCTCTTGAGATTAAGGGTGGTGTTATTGAAGGTAAGTTTTACGATGCTGAGGCTATGACCGAGATCGCAACTATCCCTTCAAAGGAAGTTCTTCTTTCAAGATTGCTTGGTTCTATGCAGTCACCTATCGCTAATCTTGCTCGCGTTCTTAATCAGATCGCAGAGAAAGGCGGCGAGGCAGCTCCTGCAGCAGAAGAAGCACCCGCAGCTGAAGAGGCTGCAGCACCTGTAGCCGAGGAGGCAGCTCCTGCTGAGACAGCAGAGGCACCCGCTGAGGCACCTGCAGCAGAGTAATCTGACTGTACGGACAATAACTATAAAATGATTTGAAAAATTATATGGAGGAAAATATAATGGCAAAGTTAACAACAGCAGAATTTATCGATGCTATCAAAGAGCTTACAGTTCTTGAGCTTAACGATCTTGTAAAGGCTTGCGAGGAAGAGTTCGGTGTATCCGCAGCAGCAGGCGTAGTAGTTGCAGCAGCAGGCGCTGGCGCAGCAGCAGCTGGTGAGGAGAAGACAGAGTTCAACGTAGAGCTTACAGAGGTTGGTCCTAACAAGGTTAAGGTTATCAAGGTTGTTCGTGAGATCACAGGTCTTGGACTTAAGGAAGCAAAGGATCTCGTAGACGGAGCTCCTAAGATGATCAAGGAGAACGCTTCTAAGGCTGAGGCTGATGATATCAAGGCTAAGGTTGAGGCTGAGGGCGCTAAGGTTACTCTTAAGTAATTTTTTAACCTTCAAAGCAAAGCGACAAAATAACAAGAAGTCAGACGCAAGCTTGCTTGCAAGTCTGGCTTCTTTTATTTTGGCATTTTGCGCGAAGCGCAAAATGAGGAATTGCGAAGCAATTTCGAGTTTGCTTTGGGTGATTGCGAAGCGATTCCGAATTTTGCGGAAAAAACTCTTGACATGTAAAAATGTTAGCAGTACAATGGAAAATGCACTATTGTGGTGCAGTGGGTCTTTTTGCGCACTTTTTTAAGAGGACCCGCAATTTACCACAGAAAAAATAAAAGAACGGGGTGAATGTCAATGGAAAAAAACAGATTACATCCTACCGGTGCGGGTAAAAACTTGCGTATGAGTTTCCAGCGCCAGAAGGAAGTCCTGGAGATGCCGAACCTGATCGAAGTTCAGAAGAATTCCTATCAGTGGTTCCTTGACGAAGGCTTAAAGGAAGTCTTCGACGATATCTCTCCAATTGAGGATTACAGTGGCAAGCTCAGTCTGGAATTTGTTGATTTCAAACTTTGCGAGGATGAGATCGACAAAAACAAGAACACGATTGAGAAGTGCAAAGAGAGAGATGCAACATTTGCGGCACCTTTAAAGGTTAAGGTTCGTCTCCATAACAAGGAAAAGGATGAGATCACAGAGCACGAGATATTCATGGGAGATCTTCCTTTGATGACTGCAACCGGTACCTTTGTTATCAACGGCGCTGAGCGTGTTATCGTCAGCCAGTTGGTACGTTCACCCGGAATTTATTACGATATTACATACGATAAGATCGGTAAGGAACTTATGGCATGTACCGTTATTCCTAACAGAGGTGCATGGCTTGAGTATGAGACCGATCCTAACGACGTGTTCTACGCAAGAGTAGACAGGACCAGAAAGGTTCCTGTAACTGTACTTGTAAGGGCCCTTGGTATTGGAACCAACGAGGAAATTCTCGAGCTCTTCGGCGATGAGCCTAAGATCCAGGGAAGTTTCTCCAAGGATTCATCAACCGATTACCAGAGCGGTCTTCTTGAGCTGTACAGAAAAATACGTCCCGGTGAGCCTTTAAGCGTTGAGAGTGCTGAGAACCTTATCAATGCCATGTTCTTCGACCCCAGAAGATATGACCTTGCAAAGGTTGGAAGATATAAGTTCAATAAGAAGCTTCACTTCAAGAATCGTATCAAGGGACATGTTCTTGCTGAGGACGTTGTTGATGAGACAACTGGCGAGATGATCGCAGCTGCAGGTACAAAGGTTGACAGAGCCCTTGCTACCGAGATCCAGAACTGCGCTATTCCTTATGTAATCCTTCAGGAAGAAGAGAGAAACGTTAAGGTTCTTTCCAATATGATGGTAGATATCACACACTTCATCGAGTGCGATCCTGCCGAGCTTGGAATCAACGAGGACGTTTACTATCCTGTACTTAAGGAGATCCTTGAGGAGTACACAGTTAAGAACGATCCCGAAGGTCTTGCAGAGACCATTAAGAAGCGCGTTCATGAGCTTATTCCCAAGCATATTACTAAGGAAGACATCATTGCTTCCATTAACTATAATATCCACCTTGAGTATGGAATCGGTAACGATGATGATATCGACCACCTGGGCAACAGACGTATCCGCTGCGTAGGTGAGCTCCTTCAGAATCAGTATCGTATCGGTCTTTCCAGACTTGAGAGAGTTGTTCGTGAGAGAATGACAACCCATGATACAGAGGAGGTTTCTCCTCAGACTCTTATCAACATCAAGCCTGTACAGGCTGCTGTTAAGGAGTTCTTTGGATCATCACAGCTGTCACAGTTCATGGATCAGAACAACCCTCTTGGTGAGCTTACTCACAAGAGACGTCTTTCAGCTCTCGGTCCCGGAGGTCTTTCAAGAGACAGAGCCGGATTCGAGGTGCGAGATGTTCACTATACACACTATGGACGTATGTGTCCTATTGAGACCCCTGAAGGTCCTAACATCGGTCTGATCAACTCTCTTGCAAGCTATGCCAGAGTTAATGATTACGGCTTCGTTGAGGCTCCTTACAGAAAGGTTGATATGTCAGATCCCGAGAATCCCAGGGTTACTGACGAGGTTGAGTATCTTACAGCAGACGAAGAGGATAACTACCATGTAGCTCAGGCTAACACTCCTCTTGATGATGAAGGATACTTCAAGAGAAATACCGTTTCCGGTCGTTACAAGGATGAGACTTCCGAGTATCCCAAGACAATGTTCGAGTATATGGACGTGTCTCCTCGTATGGTATTCTCTGTAGCTACAGCTCTTATCCCGTTCCTTGAGAACGATGATGCTAACCGTGCGCTGATGGGATCAAACATGCAGCGTCAGGCGGTGCCTCTTTTAACAACAGAAGCTCCTGCGGTTGGTACAGGTATGGAGCGCAAGGCAGCTGTTGACTCAGGTGTATGCGTAGTTGCAAGAAAAGCCGGAACAGTTGATTTTGTAGACAGCAAGCTCATTCAGATGACTTATGACGATGGAGATAAGGAAGAGTTCCATCTGATCAAGTTCCAGAGATCAAACCAGAGTAACTGCTACAATCAGAGACCTATCGTATTCAAGGGCGACCACGTTGAGGCAGGACAGGTTATCGCAGATGGTCCTTCCACATCACAGGGAGAACTTGGACTTGGTAAGAACCCTCTCATCGGATTCATGACATGGGAAGGTTACAACTACGAGGACGCTGTACTTCTTTCAGAGAGACTCGTAAGAGATGACGTATTTACATCAGTTCATATAGAAGAGTACGAGGCAGAGGCCCGTGAGACCAAGCTGGGACCTGAGGAGATCACTCGTGATGTTCCCGGTGTCGGCGATGACGCTCTTAAGGACCTTGACGATCGCGGAATCATCCGTATCGGTGCTGAGGTTCGTGCCGGTGACATCCTTGTAGGTAAGGTTACTCCTAAGGGAGAGACAGAGCTTACCGCAGAGGAGAGACTCCTTAGAGCAATCTTCGGTGAGAAGGCAAGAGAAGTAAGGGATACATCCCTTAAGGTTCCTCACGGTGAGTACGGTATCGTTGTTGATGCCAAGGTATTCACAAGAGAGAACGGAGATGAGCTTTCACCCGGTGTTAACCAGGCAGTTCGCATCTACATCGCTCAGAAGAGAAAGATTTCTGTAGGTGATAAGATGGCCGGCCGTCACGGTAACAAGGGTGTCGTTTCAAGAGTACTTCCTATCGAGGATATGCCTTACCTTCCTAACGGAAGACCTCTTGATATCGTGCTTAATCCTCTGGGCGTGCCTTCCCGTATGAATATCGGACAGGTGCTTGAGATTCACCTTTCTCTTGCTGCCAAGGCCCTTGGATTTAACATTGCAACACCTATTTTCGACGGTGCTAACGAGATCGATATCCAGGATACATTGGAAATGGCCAATGATTATGTAAACAGCTCCTGGGAAGATTTCGAGGCAAAATATAAAGACCTTGTTCATCCTGAGATCATGGATTACCTCTATGAGAACAGAGATCACAGAGAGCTCTGGAAGGGCGTTCCCATCAAGTCAGACGGAAAGGTTCAGCTCAGAGACGGTAGAACAGGTCAGAAGTTCGATAGCCCTACAACAATCGGACACATGCACTACCTCAAACTTCATCACCTGGTTGACGATAAGATCCACGCTCGTTCAACCGGCCCTTACTCACTGGTAACACAGCAGCCTCTGGGTGGTAAAGCTCAGTTCGGTGGACAGCGTTTTGGAGAGATGGAAGTTTGGGCTCTGGAGGCATATGGCGCAGCCTATACACTTCAGGAAATCCTTACAGTTAAGTCTGATGATGTTATCGGACGTGTTAAGACCTACGAAGCAATCATCAAGGGAGATAACATCCCTGAACCCGGCGTTCCCGAGTCCTTCAAGGTTCTTTTGAAAGAGCTCCAGTCACTGGGTCTTGATATCAAGGTTCTTCGTGAGGATAACACTGAAGTAGAAATTATGGAGAGCGTAGATTATACGGAGCCTGATTACCGCTATGAAATCGAAGGCGATACATCAGGAAGAGATTACAAGCAGGAATCACTTGGAGCTGCCGGATTCACTCAGCAGAGGATAGACGAAGAGAGCGGCGAGTTTGTATCTGAAGTAGAGGGTGCAAATGATTATGCTGACGAGGCGTCAGACGACGATTTCGATGATTTCAATGAAGATATGTAATTATTAACCGTTAATTGACGACTACATATAGAAAAGAGGTTAAGAATGTCTGATTCAACTATGAATAAAGCAATAAATGAAGCTTCAAGCGGAAGACCTTCTCAGCAGCAGACTTATCAGCCTATGACCTTCGACTCAATCAAGATTGGACTTGCTTCTCCCGAAAAGATCAGAAGCTGGGCACACAAGGTTGACGAAGAAAACAGAGGCGAAGTAACAAAGCCTGAGACAATCAACTACAGAACACTCAAGCCCGAGAGAGACGGTCTTTTCTGCGAGAGGATTTTCGGACCCACCAAGGATTGGGAGTGTCACTGCGGTAAATACAAGAAGATCAGATATAAGGGCGTTGTCTGCGACAGATGTGGCGTAGAGATCACAAAGAGCAGCGTACGTCGTGAGAGAATGGGCTACATCGAGCTTGCAGCTCCTGTTTCTCACATCTGGTATTTCAAGGGCATACCCAGCAGAATGGGACTTATACTGGACCTTTCACCACGTATGCTTGAGAAAGTTCTTTACTTTGCATCATATATAGTACTTGATCCCGGCGAGACATCTCTTGAGTACAAGCAGGTTCTTTCCGAGAAAGAGTTCCAGGATGCAAGAGAGCAGTTCGGAACCAAGTTCCGTGCAGGTATGGGCGCTGAGTCCATCAAGGAACTGCTCCAGGCAATAGATCTTGAAGCTGAGTACAAGGAACTCAAGGAAGGCCTTGATACTTCCAGCGGACAGAAGAGAGCAAGAATCATCAAGAGACTTGAGGTTGTAGAAGCCTTCAGAGAGTCAGGAAACGATCCTGCATGGATGATCATGGATTGTATCCCTGTAATTCCTCCGGATCTTCGTCCCATGGTTCAGCTGGATGGCGGAAGATTTGCAACATCAGATCTTAATGATCTTTACAGAAGAATCATCAACAGAAACAACAGACTTAAGAGACTCCTTGATCTGGGTGCTCCTGATATCATCGTTCGTAACGAGAAGAGAATGCTTCAGGAGGCTGTTGATGCCCTTATCGATAACGGCAGAAGAGGAAGACCTGTAACAGGTCCCGGAAACAGAGCTCTGAAGTCACTTTCAGATATGCTTAAGGGTAAGTCAGGACGTTTCCGTCAGAACCTTCTCGGAAAGCGTGTAGACTACTCAGGACGTTCCGTTATCGTAGTAGGACCCGAGCTTAAGATTTATCAGTGCGGACTTCCTAAGGAGATGGCTATCGAGCTTTTCAAGCCTTTCGTTATGAAGGAGCTTGTTTCCAGAGGAATCTCACAGAATATTAAGAATGCCAAGAAGCTTGTTGAGCGTCTCGATGAGCAGGTTTGGGACGTACTTGAGGATGTTATCAAAGAGCATCCCGTTATGCTGAACCGTGCTCCTACACTGCACAGACTTGGTATCCAGGCTTTCGAGCCCATTCTTGTAGAAGGTAAGGCTATCAAGCTTCACCCTCTTGCATGTACACCTTTCAACGCGGACTTCGACGGTGACCAGATGGCTGTACACCTTCCTCTTTCAGTAGAGGCTCAGGCTGAGTGCAGATTCCTGATGCTCTCACCTAACAACCTGTTGAAGCCTTCAGACGGTGGCCCTGTAAACGTTCCTACACAGGATATGGTACTTGGTATCTACTATCTGACACAGGAGAGACCCGGCGCCATCGGCGAGGGCAAGTACTTCAAGAGCGTTGACGAGGCTATCCTTGCTTACGAGAACGGATACCTTACACTTCAGACCAGGATCAAGATCAGAATGGAGAAGACAAACGCAGACGGAGAAGTAACTTCCGGTATTGTTGAGTCTACTCTGGGAAGATTCCTGTTCAATGAGATCATTCCTCAGGATCTTGGATTTGTAGACAGAACTCAGCCTGAAAATGAGTTCAAACTTGAAGTAGACTTCATGGTTGGCAAGAAGCAGCTCAAGCAGATTGTTACAGCTATGATCAATACACACGGAACTTTCGCAACAGCAGAAGTTCTTGATAACATCAAGGCTACAGGTTATCACTATTCAACAAGAGCAGCCATGACCGTTTCAATCGCGGACATGACAGTGCCTCCTCAGAAGCAGGAGATGCTGGATGAGGCTCAGGCAACTGTTGACAGGATCGCAGCAAACTATCGCCGTGGTCTTATCACAGACGAAGAGCGTTATCGTGCAGTAGTAGATACCTGGATGGATACCGATAAGAAGCTTACTGATGTGCTTCTTGCAGGACTTGATAAGTACAACAACATCTACATGAAGGCTGACTCCGGTGCCCGTGGTAGTAACCAGCAGATCAAGCAGCTGGCCGGTATGCGTGGACTTATGGCGGATACAACAGGTCGTACCATCGAGCTTCCTATCAAATCAAACTTCCGTGAAGGTCTTGACGTTCTGGAGTACTTCATGTCAGCTCACGGAGCTCGTAAAGGACTTTCCGATACAGCTCTTCGTACAGCGGACTCAGGATACCTGACACGTCGAATGGTTGACGTATCACAGGAACTTATCATCCGTGAGGTTGACTGCTGTGCAGACAAGGAAGTTAAGCCAGGAATGACCGTAAAGGCATTCATGGACGGAAAAGAGACTATCGAGCCTCTTAAGGATAGAATCACAGGCAGATATGCTTGCGATACAATCAAGGATAAGGACGGAAATGTGATCGTTAAGAAGAACCACATGATCACACCTTCCCGCGCAGCTAAGATCCTTTCCGTAGGTGTTAACAGTAAGGGCGGCCCCATCGAGGCAGTTAAGATCAGGACAATCCTTACATGCCGTTCACACAACGGAATCTGCGCAAAGTGCTACGGCGCAAACATGGCAACCGGCGAAGCAGTACAGGTTGGTGAGGCAGTAGGAATCATCGCTGCTCAGTCAATCGGTGAGCCCGGTACACAGCTTACAATGAGAACCTTCCATACCGGTGGTGTTGCCGGTGGCGATATCACACAGGGTCTTCCCCGTGTAGAGGAGCTTTTCGAGGCAAGAAAGCCTAAGGGACTTGCCATCATCTCCGAGCTGGATGGACAGGTTGAGATAAGAGATACCAAGAAGAAGAGAGAAGTTATTGTTACCAACGATGAGACAGGCGAATCAAAGGCATACCTTATTCCTTACGGTTCCAGAATCAAGGTAACAGACGGAGCAAGCATTGAGGCCGGTGATGAGCTGACTGAAGGTTCCGTTAACCCTCATGATCTTCTTAAGATCAAAGGTATCCGTTCCGTTCAGGATTATCTCTTAAGAGAGGTTCAGAGAGTTTACCGTCTGCAGGGCGTTGATATCTGCGACAAGCACATCGAGGTGATTGTTCGTCAGATGCTCAAGAAGGTAAGAGTAGATGAGAGCGGAGATACAGATTTCCTTCCCGGAACACTTGTTGATGTTCTCGACTTCGAGGATTGCAACGAGGCTCTTACATCAGAAGGCAAGAAGCCCGCTGAAGGTAAGCAGGTAATCCTTGGTATCACCAAGGCAGCCCTTGCTACAAACTCCTTCCTTTCAGCAGCATCATTCCAGGAGACCACAAAGGTTCTTACAGATGCAGCTATCAAGGGTAAGGTTGATCCTCTTATCGGACTTAAGGAAAATGTTATCATCGGTAAGCTGATTCCTGCCGGAACAGGTATGAAGAGATATAGAAACACAGCTCTTAATACCGATGCAAACTTCAAGGATCCCGAGAAGCTCATCCTCAAGAAAAGGAGAAGAGACTTCGATGATGACTTTGAAGATAACACAGAAGTGACTGTTGCTGAAGATGATGAAGACATCGATGGCGATGCCGAAAACTGATAATAAAATTTTTAGTTGACAATCACAGGTATTGAATTTATAATTCTTAATTGCGTGTATTGACAAAGGGGTGAACTATGCCCCTTTGTCTTATGCATATATTAAAATAGGAGGTAAGAAGAATGCCAACATTTAACCAGTTAGTTAGAAAGGGTCGTCAGACATCTGTTAAGAAGTCTACTGCACCTGCTCTTCAGAAGGGCTTCAACTCTCTTCACAAGAAGGCAACTGCAACAGCTTCTCCTCAGAAGCGTGGCGTATGTACAGCTGTTAAGACTGCTACCCCTAAGAAGCCTAACTCTGCTCTGAGAAAGATTGCCAGAGTACGTCTTTCTAACGGTATTGAGGTAACAAGCTACATTCCTGGCGAGGGACACAACCTTCAGGAGCACAGCGTTGTTCTCATCCGTGGCGGAAGAGTTAAGGATCTGCCTGGTACAAGGTATCACATCATCAGAGGTACTCTTGATACAGCAGGCGTAGCCGACAGAAAACAGGCTCGTTCTAAGTATGGCGCTAAGAGACCTAAAGCAGCCAAGAAGTAATTTAACAACAGATCTAATTTTTTAAAGTGTTGGTGTTCTATTCTATATAAAAGAAGTAAGATACCGCACGTACACTAAATTAGTGAGTACCGATGATTGTAGTAAGCAGTGATTTATTACCATCATTGCAATTCTAAAGGAGGGAAGAACCGTGCCGCGTAAAGGACATATTGTTAAACGTGACGTATTAGCGGATCCTTTATACGATAACAAGGTTGTTACAAAGCTTGTCAACACAGTTATGCTTGATGGCAAGAAGGGTGTAGCTCAGAAGATCGTATACGGAGCATTCGCACAGGTAGAGGAGAAGGCTGGAAAGCCTGCTCTTGAAGTATTCGAGGGAGCTATGAATAACATCATGCCCGCTCTCGAAGTTAAGGCTAGACGTATTGGTGGAGCCACATATCAGGTTCCTATCGAGGTTAGACCCGACAGACGTCAGGCTCTTGCACTTCGCTGGCTTGTTAATTTCTCACGCGCAAGAGGCGAGAAGACTATGGTAGACAGACTCGCTTCTGAGATTATGGATGCATACAACAATACAGGTGCAGCCGTAAAGAGAAAAGAAGATATGCACAAGATGGCAGAAGCAAACAAGGCATTCTCACACTACAGATTCTAATCTATACATTTGTGTGAGTTGACTAGGGTTTAATTATTTATAGGAGGAAGAACCTTTGGCTGATAGACAATACCCATTGGAGAGAACCAGGAACATCGGTATCATGGCTCATATTGATGCTGGTAAGACTACTCTTACAGAGCGTATTCTTTACTATACCGGTGTTAACTACAAGATTGGTGAGACCTACGAAGGAACTGCTACCATGGACTGGATGGAACAGGAGCAGGAGCGTGGTATCACAATCACATCTGCAGCAACAACTTGCCACTGGACACTTCAGGAAAACGGAAAGGCTAAGCCCGGCGCTTTAGAGCACCGTATCAACATCATTGATACCCCCGGCCACGTAGACTTTACCGTTGAGGTTGAGCGTTCACTGCGCGTACTTGATGGTGCAGTTGGTGTATTCAGTGCTAAGGAAGGCGTTGAGCCTCAGTCTGAGAACGTATGGCGTCAGGCTGACGGATTTAACGTTCCTCGTATGGCATTCATCAACAAGATGGATATCATTGGCGCTAACTATTACGGAGCTGTTGAGCAGATCCGTAACAGACTTAAGAAAAATGCAATTATGATCGAGATCCCTATCGGAGCTGAAGATCAGTTCCAGGGTATCATCGACCTTTTCGAGATGCAGGCTTACATCTACAACGATGATAAGGGCGAGGATGTTACCATTGGTGAGATCCCTGCTGATCTTAAAGACGATGCTGAGCTTTATCATGGCGAGCTCGTTGAGAAGATCTGCGATCTTGATGAAGACCTTATGATGAAGTACCTTGAGGGTGAGGAGCCCACAGTTGCTGAACTTAAGGCAGCACTTCGTAAGGCAACTTGCGAGTGTAAGGCATTCCCTGTATGCTGTGGATCAGCTCACAGAAACAGAGGAATCCAGAAGCTTATTGATGCAGTAATCGAGTTCATGCCTTCACCTCTTGATATCCCTGCTTGTAAGGGTACAGATATGGATGGCAATGAGATCGAAGTTGAGTCAACAGACGACGGTCCTTTTGCAGCTCTTGCATTCAAGATTGTCAGCGATCCTTTCGTAGGAAAGCTTGCATTCTTCCGTGTATATCGTGGAACTGCAAATTCAGGTTCTTACGTGCTTAACAGCACAAAGGACAGCAAGGAGCGTCTTGGACGTATCCTTCAGATGCATGCTAATAAGCGTTCAGATCTTGATAAGGTATATTCAGGCGATATCGCTGCTGCTGTAGGTCTTAAGAACACAGTAACAGGTGATACACTCTGTGACGAGAAGAATCCTGTTATTCTTGAGTCTATGGAGTTCCCTGATCCCGTTATTGAGCTTGCTATCGAGCCTAAGACCAAGGCCGGTCAGCAGAAGCTGGATGAGGCTCTTATGAAGCTTGCTGAAGAGGATCCTACATTCAGAGCTCATACAAACCCTGAGACAGGTCAGACTATCATCGCTGGTATGGGTGAGCTTCACCTTGATATCATCGTTGACAGACTTCTCAGAGAGTACAAGGTTGAGGCTAACGTTGGTGCACCTCAGGTTGCTTACAGAGAGGCTATTACAAAGGCAGTAGACGTAGAGTCCAAATATGCTAAGCAGTCCGGTGGACGTGGTCAGTACGGACACTGTAAAGTTCGTTTCGAGCCCATGGATGCCAACGGAGATAACCTTTATGCATTCGATAGCGAAGTTGTCGGTGGTGCTATTCCTAAGGAATTCATCCAGCCTATCAGCGAAGGTATCGAAGAGGCTATGAAGGCCGGAACACTTGGTGGATATCCTGTTGTAGGTGTACACGCTACTGTATACGACGGATCATACCACGAGGTAGACTCTTCAGAGATGGCATTCCACATT
This sequence comes from Butyrivibrio sp. FCS014, assembly GCF_000526935.1. Lineage (GTDB taxonomy): Bacteria > Bacillota > Clostridia > Lachnospirales > Lachnospiraceae > Butyrivibrio. Next base: position 247,822 of record NZ_JAHA01000006.1, read on the forward strand.
GCCGGATCTATGGCATTCAAGGATGCTATGCAGAAGGGTGCTCCTGTTCTTCTTGAGCCCATCATGAAGGTTGAGGTTACTATGCCTGAAGAGTACATGGGAGATGTTATCGGTGACGTTAACTCTCGTCGTGGACAGGTTGAAGGTATGGATGACCTTGGCGGCGGTAAGATCGTTAGAGCACATGTGCCGCTTGCAGAGATGTTTGGTTATGCTACAGACCTTCGTTCCAGAACACAGGGACGTGGTAACTATTCAATGTTCTTCGAGAAATATGCACCTGTTCCCAAGAACGTTCAGGATAAAGTCCTTTCAAACAAGGGCAACTGATGACCAAAATCTAAGAAAAGTCCCTAAAAATCTAAGTTTGTGCTTGATTTAAAGGTGAACTTTTAATATAATCGATATAGTCGGTTAAATTATGAATGAAAATGTTGATGAACATTTCACTAAGGAGGATATTTAGAAATGGCAAAAGCTAAGTTTGACAGAACCAAACCCCATGTTAACATTGGTACCATCGGACACGTTGACCATGGTAAAACAACTCTTACAGCTGCTATCACAGCAGTTCTCGCTGACAGAGGATTCAGCCCTGCTGTTGCATTCGATCAGATCGATAAGGCTCCTGAAGAGAAGGAGCGTGGTATCACAATTAACTCAGCTCACATCGAGTACGAGACAGCTAACAGACACTATGCACACGTTGACTGCCCCGGCCACGCTGACTACGTTAAGAACATGATCACAGGTGCAGCTCAGATGGATGGTTCTATCCTTGTTGTTGCTGCTACTGATGGTGTTATGGCTCAGACCAAAGAGCACGTTCTTCTTGCTCGTCAGGTAGGTGTTCCTTACATCATCGTATTCATGAACAAGTGCGATATGGTTGACGATCCCGAGCTTCTTGACCTCGTTGAGATGGAGATCAGAGACCTTCTTACAGAGTATGAGTTCCCTGGAGATGACACACCTATCATCCGTGGTTCAGCTCTTAAGGCTCTTGAGGATCCTAAGTCTGAGTGGGGTGATAAGATCATCGAGCTCATGGATACAGTTGATAGCTATATCCCTGAACCTACTCGTGAGACAGATAAGCCTTTCCTTATGCCTGTTGAGGACGTATTCACAATCACAGGTCGTGGAACAGTTGCTACTGGTAGAGTAGAGAGAGGTCACCTTAACCTCAACGACGAAATCGAAATCGTTGGTATCAAGGAAGAGACTTCTAAGTCTGTATGTACCGGTATCGAGATGTTCAGAAAGACTATGGATTACTGCGAGGCTGGTGATAACGTTGGTCTTCTTCTCCGTGGTGTTGATCGTGATGGCATCCAGAGAGGACAGGTTGTTACAAAGCCCGGCACAGTAACATGCCACACAAAGTTTACTGCTGAGGTTTACGTTCTTACTAAGGACGAGGGTGGCCGTCATACACCTTTCTTCACAAACTACAGACCTCAGTTCTATTTCAGAACAACTGACGTTACAGGTGTCTGCAACCTTCCCGATGGTGTTGAGATGTGCATGCCTGGTGACCACGTAACAATGTCTATCGAGCTTATTCACCCCATCGCTATGGAGCAGGGTCTTAAGTTCGCTATCCGTGAGGGTGGACGTACAGTTGGATCAGGTAAGGTTGCTACAATCGTTGAGTAATTCTTATCAGATCGCATGATCACTGAATTTATAAAGGGTTTCAAGCCTTGTGCTTGGAACCCTTTTTACGTACAATAAAGGGCATATTGATAATTAATATGGGAAGCCCAAATTGCATAGGGAGAGCACCAGATGTTAAGACTTGAGAAGATAAATGGTAAAAATGTTTGGGATATTTTAAAACTATCTGTTAATGACGACCAGAGAGAATTCGTTGCTTCTAATGAGGTTAGTATCATTGAGGCTTATACAACTGTCACCAATAATGGCTACGCGTTTCCTTTTGGAATTTATGAAGATGATACACTTGTTGGATTTGTTATGATCGGATATGACAAAGATGATTATTGGGATGATGCGCCTGCTATAGCAGACAATAACTATAATATATGGCGTCTGATGATAGACAGGAGATATCAGCAAAAGGGCTATGGCAGAAAAGCAATAGAACTTGCTCTTGAATTCATTAAGACATTTCCTTGTGGGAAGGCTGAGTACTGTTGGCTTTCATATGAACCGGAGAATAAGGTGGCAAAAGAGCTTTATGCGTCTTTTGGATTTGTTGAGACCGGGGAGATGGACGGAGAAGAGATAATTGGGGCTTTGAAGTTATAGAAAATGATGTTGTTTTATGAGTAACTGTGAATGGTGCAATTTATCTGATGAAGATAGAAAATATTTACTGTTTGATGATGAGTACTGGGCTGCATATCTTGCTGATGAGCAGGATTATATCGGACGATGCATACTTGTGTTAAAGAGACATGCCGGCACTTTGTCAGAACTTAGTGGTGAAGAATGGACTGATCTTCAGCTCATTATCAGAAGGATAGAAGGTTGCTTAAAGATTGCACTTGGAGCGGATTTATGTAATTGGACCTGCTTGCTCAATAACTTCTACAAGGATGATGATCCAAATCCTCATGTGCATTTACATTGTCGCCCAAGATACAGTAAACCGGTTGTAATCGGCGATAATACCTACACAGATGAGGAATTTGCTCATCATTATGCACTGAAAAAATGCAGCAGGGTTTCTGACGATGACAGACAAATCATTTATCGGAAAATGAAAGAATACCTGTTTTCAATCTTATAACAATCCCCCCAAAAACTAAAAGGAATAAATCCGTTTATAGAAGCATGGTACAAGGAACATAAAGCCTTGCTTATGGAGATGTGGAATAATCAGAAGATTGAGATGATACCTGCTTGGGAGTGACATTTAATGGCTTGTATAGTATTAAAGAAGCTTTTAGGATATGAGCTTTGTGTATTGGAAAAAGAAGGAACATTGTTCTATTCCGATCCGATTGTGATAATTAGAAGGTTTTTCAGAGATTTATTATGCGACTTTTGGAATTTTTTTCCGAAAGTCGTTATTTTTTTGCAGACTTTTATGTGCCTGATTCGTTATATTATATGAGGAGAGCGAAATAAAGGAAAAAAACATGGGGAAAACAGATTCTAAGGACAAGTTAATAGAGCTGATGAGCACATACAAGAATCTGGTTTTCTCGGTATGTCTTAAGCTGACCGGTGATTATTTTGCCGCGGAGGATATCACGCAGGAGACCTTTATTTCGGCCTATGAGCATATAAATGAGTTCGACGGTTCTTCGGAAAAGGCCTGGCTGTGCAGGATCGCAAGCAATAAATGCATTGATTACATGCGGGCAGCCGAGAGGCGGGCTGTAGCCACTTCCAATGATGAACTGCCCCAGGGCGAGGCACTTAGCCGGGACGGCCCACTTGAGCAATATGTGACAGCAGACATCATGGAGGCTTTCAGAAACAGCTGCGACGGGCTTTCAGAGCCCTACAGGACACCTGCCAAGCTTCATTTTGAAGAGGGCCTTACGGCAAAAGAGATATCGATGAGAATCGGAGTTCCGCTAAAAACCGTACAGTCCCATATCTACAGGGCCAGAGAAATGCTAAAGAAAACCATAAGGAAGGAGGACCTGCTTGCATGAGTGAAAAAGATAAGATAATACCGTACTTAAGCGATGATGAGCTTAATAAACTGATCATGGATATAGAGGGAAAAGAGCTTGTTCAGGCGCCGGCCGGTATTGAGAGAAATGTTATATCTTTCGTTGAACGCAAAAATCGCAGGAAGACGGTTGAATTCAGTCAGTACTGTCTAAGAGTTGGATTCGCGGTAGCTGCGGCAATCGCTCTTGTGTGCATAGTTCCTTTTATTCCTGATACAGGCGTTAAGGTTACATCCAGAGAAGAGGTTGTTGCGGAGAAGAATGTTATATCAAGAGATGAAGTTCTTGAAAGCAGATCCGTTAAGACCAGAGAAGAGGTTTTAAGTAGACGCTCCGGCGCCTTAGATCTGGAGAAAGCAGAAACTTACATACAGTCACAGATTCAGAATTTGTTTGAGTAAGGTTGGAGGTATTTAAAATGAAACAGATGAAGAAAAACAAATTTTTTACTTTTATATTCTCATTCCTGCCCGGAGCAGCTGAGATGTATATGGGATTTATGAAAAACGGATTCACCCTTATGCTTATTTTCTTCTTGTCTTTCTCACCGCTTGTTATAGCCGGCGGTTTGGATTTCCTGATTCCGATCACTGCCGTGGTTTGGTTTTACGGATTTTTCCACGCAAGAAACTATGCGGGAATGGATGATCAGAGCTTTGCAGCCATGGAAGACAGATATGTATGGGAAGAGTTCTCGGATCTTAAGTGGAATAGTCTTTCAAGCAAAAACGCAAAGAAGTGGATCGCAGCTATTCTCATCGTTATCGGAGCTGCCCAGCTTTGGGATTACTTCTCCGATATGATCTATCGGCTGATCCCCGGAGATTACTGGGAAGACATATATCCTGCTGTAAGCAATATCCCTCAGGTTATAATTTCCATCCTGCTTGTTGTCATTGGTATCCGCATGATCGTGGGCAAGAAAAAAGAGCTGGATAGCACCGGCGAAGTGGAAGTAAAGGCACCGGCTGATATTGCGCAGATAGAGGATAAGAGCCTTAATTCAAAGGAGGCATGATATGGAGACTGCAAGAATACACAGAGTCGGGACAGTAACGACAGGTATTGTGTTCATCGCCTTTGGAGTTATGTTCATACTTCACTTATTCGTGAATGTAATAAGCTACGATGTGATCTTTAAGCTGTGGCCCCTGATACTTGTGGGGCTGGGAGTGGAAGTGCTGTTATCAAACCTTCGTCCCGATAAGCTTGTCTATGACAAAGGTGCAATAGTATTGATGTTTATCCTGGCGTTTTTTGCCATGGGCATGGCCGGCGCAGATCTGATGTTTCAGTATCTGGCAAGCGGACAGCTGTTCTGAATAAAATAGTGTGCCGGGAGCTGCAACACCAGGTTAGTGCTGCAGCTCTTTTTGGGGTGGAATGACTCCATCCCCAGGGACCATAGGCGGGCAAGCGGTGGGCCATCTACGGGCTATTGCAAATATTCTTTTCCTGGAATACTCTGATATATGGGGATAACAAGGAGAGGAATGTATGAAAGAAAGAAATAGAGTATTAGTTGTGGCACTGGTGGCTTGTCTGACCGTTGTTTTGGGGCTGGCAGTGATGATTCAGTTTATCAGACACAAAGAAAGTGATCCGAATGGGAAAGCGGATAACAGCAGTGAAATACATGATGTAGTTGATGAAGAAAAGGCCAGGGAGATTGAGCAGAAGAAGAAAGAAGAACACCGCTATTTAAGTTATTTTGTAAAGATAACGGAGGACACATATCCGGAGAAAATCCAAAGGTCTTTGTCATGGGAGGAAAAAGAGTGCTCTGACAACGCGCTGGGCATTGTAAAGGTGCCAAAGATTGATGAAAACGGATCCCAGGATCTTTCCTGGTTTTGCGAGGACATATGCGACTGGCTTGAAGAATGTATTGAGGAAGTTCCTTATGAAAAGGCACCCTGGCTTTACAGTGAGATCATCGTAATGATGCCATCCATTGAAGAAAGCTTTGATCCGTCGCCTTATTTGAAGGACGGCTACAACAGGGATTCCCTTTACGAAGGGCTGTATGACTTTGTGGATGAAAAACTCACTTCCGCAGACTATCCTGTAAAGGACGATGCGTACGGAACGCTTGAGTTTACAGATAATGGAGATGATGACTTTTTTCCCTCCATTGAACCTGATTGTTCGTACACCACACAGGACGGGATAACCTACGGTCTGGTGCCGGTGGACAGGGCTGCGGGGAGCAGTTACTATTCGCTTTATGCTTACAAAAAGAATAAAACAACTCTGGTAAACCCAAATCCTTTTCTCGGAAGAGGAGGCGAAGCAAAGTGGATCGAATTCATTGATGACTCAAATCTGGGTTTTGCCTGCCTTACCTATAACGGCGGAGACGATGGCCTTTTGTTCAGGTCCGATAACGGCGGTATGTCTTTTGTCCAGGTAAACTATCCTTCCGCTAAGGTCAAACTGTCGGATGGAACAATATACAATCCCTTTACCATACCCGAGAAGGTCTGGGCAGAGGGAGGAGAAATCTACCTTCTTGCGGGCCAGAGCCCATGGTCCGGGGACTATTACAGCGAGGAACTGGACAAGCACCCACAGGGACTGTATGTGTCCCATGACGAAGGAATGAGCTTTGAATATGTTGGTGAGCGGTAAGCAAAGAAGGCGACAGCCCGGAGCCTTAAGGAGTAAAGAGGACGTTTGAAGAAACGCCCTCTTTTTTGTGTTTGCGCGCCCCAAAATGGTCCCTCGACTCCGTCCCCGGGGCCGGGCGGATTATCGGGAAAAAATATAAAAAGATTCTTAATTTTCGAAAAAGCACCTCTGAAAAGTGGACTTTGAGAAATGTGATAGATACAATTAAAACATAGATATATCAAGGCTTTTTTAATTTCAAAGGGGTTTTATAAACGAAAAAAATCATATCACCGAGGAGACGTATGATGGTAACAATTCGTATAAACAAAAGTAACATAAAAGCGTTTTGGGAACTGGATCCATATGAAAGGCTGGATATGCTGGCTCTGCCCGGAGCCTTTGCCCTGGGAATGGTGGATGAGCAGGAAGAGGAAGATGTTCCCGCAGCACTGATGATCTGTACTCGGGAAAAGGACAGACTGGTCATTGACTGGATGTACACCCTCCCGGAATATCGCGGGCAGGGATGCGCAAGCAGCCTGATGATCCTGGCCTTCGAGGAGGCACTGGGAAGAGGCCTTACCGAGGTGGCTGCAAGAATAAGCAGCGAATATGAAGACAACGGAGCTGACTGGGACAGCGAGGGATTTTTTGTAAACGATGTATTTTCCTTCGTTGAGGAAGGGGAAAGCGTCTTTAGAAGCAACGTAAAACAGCTGGAAAAGAGACTTAAGGAGGATGAAAAGAAAAATGAATTATCCTCCGGGTTAAAAGAGCTGGTTTCTATCGGGGACCTTTCTGATTCCGACCTTGATGTCTATGCAGAGAAGCTCGAGAAACAATACGGCTTGAACTTCGTTTACCCGGTTAGGGACATGCTTATGGCTTCAGACAAGGCAGTCAGTGTACTCAGGGTTGAAAAGGGTGAGTGTAACGGCGCATTTCTTGTGATGAAATCCGGAAGAACCTGGTACACCCTGGGACTTATCCCTATGAATTATGAGGACGCGGAGGAACTGATACGGGCAGTGTTACATCGTTTTCAGGACAGCTTAATGGCCGGAGATCTGGTGGAAGTCATGCTCCGCAGCAGTGCTGCCGGAAAAGTTTTGGAGCAGATGAAGCTTGAAGGCGATACATATGAAGTCTGCTACTATACGGCAAGTGTTGACAGCTTCCGGAAACGTAAGGAAGAGATGGAAGATTATGAGGGATAAACTATGAGCGGTGGACAGGAGTTTAAGGAACTGAACCTTAGGGAACTGAACAATAAGGAAAAAGAAGACTTAAAAAAAGACTTTTACGAGATAGATAAAAAAGAACAAATGAGAGCTCCGGTAAGGTTTGCAAAGGATAATATCCCGGGGCTTGATGAGAGATATTATAACGTTGAGAGCGCGCAGCAGGAGATCCTTAAGATTGATGAACTCCTGGAGTACAGAGATGAACTGAAGCTATCAGAGCGACAGGGAAAAGAGCTTACGCTGAGAAAAAGAAGGGATCAGAACTTCCTTCTGGTAAATGAAGAAAAATGGTGCGGTGACAGCGGGTATATGAGAGATGTCAAGCATGACATCAGGGTATATGAAAGTTATTTAAGACATAATGTTAATCTACCGGTTAGTAAGGAAGATGAGAATTTCATAAAACAGTTTGAAGAAATTCAGAGGTTATGCTTAAAAGCTTACAACTCCTGTAAATATTATGTGAAAAGAGGAAAGCCGATATGCTTCTGGAGAAGAAACAGATATGATGCCGTATCTGCTGCAATGGACAGACTCAAGCAAGAACTTGACGAGCTCTACGAGATTGAAGAAAGAGCAGATCTGATTCAGGAAGGAGATACCTTTTTAGATCTTCTTGGGTCCGTAAGCACCAGAAAGATAGTCAGTAAAATAGAAGAAAACTCCAAAAGGGAAGACGTCAAAAAAGAGGAAAAACCTAAGGAAAAAGAAGAAAAACAGAAGAAAAAAGAGGAGAGCCCTAAGAAGAAAGAAGAGGGGCAGAAGGAAACAGAAGAAAAGCAGGAGAAGAAAGAAAAAATCAGAATAAGGATCGAGGACCTTGACAAGCCCGGCAATGAAAAGCTTAAAAAGAATTATGAGAGGCGCCAAAAGGAAAAAGCACAGGCTAAGGAAACTGCTATCAAGGGTAAGATCAACAATATCATGAGAGACTATAACTTTGCCATAGACTCCAAGGTTGAGCTTATTGAGCAGGCTCAGAGAAGAGAGGATGAGAAAACCGGAATTGCGTCCCATGGTGCGAGCAGGCAAGCCAGAAGGACCGCTTCAAATATGGCGTTTATCAATGGATATTCAGACAGGACGATGATTGAGCTGTATCATAATCTGAAAACTCCCTATGACCAGAAGATGGAGAAAGAAAAAAAGCTTTCCCATGTAAGGTCCATGGAGCATGTATTTGATACTGTAGAAAACTTCGACCTTAGCCGTATGAATTTTACAAATTTCGGTGAACTGTTCGGACACAAATATCTTCGTAATTTTTCTATGGCGTATATCGGCATGGAAGCTGAATTCTACAGTAAAGAGTACCTGAGTATAATTGAGAGCAAAGATAAGGATGTTAAGCTGAAATATGACGAAGAGAGGATAAAGGAACTTAGGGCTAAGGTCAATACCTTAATGGCTGTAAGCACCTACATTACAGGCGTTACAATTGTCATAAAGAAATTGGGGCTTGAAGGCGTTAAGAACTTTGATAAGTCCATGGATGACATATCGAAAATAGTCAGTGAGGATCCTAAGCTGGTATCTCTTATAAATGTCAAGAGCGAGCTTTATGAAAACAATGGTGAGGGCAGGCAGCTTTACGGCCCCGGAACAGATGTTAAGAATCTTTATAATGCGGAAAGGCAAAAGCTTGGGCTTTCGCCGATATAAGGCAGTATAATATTGCTATTAACGATTATTCGTTTTTTGTAATGAGGAACTGTGTATGCCACCTGTAGTACCGGCAGTAGAAGAAAGAAGCAATCAGAAGATTGACGACAACTTTAAAATATCCGATAATGCCGGCTCATCCGGAAGAGGGATCTTTTTACCCAGGATCGGCAATGAGGCGCTCCAGGAAGAAGAGGAGGATATCCTCGACCAGGGGGGCTTTGTTGACACGTCTGTTTTGGATGAGATAGATTCTGAGATTGAGAATGAGCAGAATACGGAAGAGGGCCCGGAAATAGAGGATGAGCAGAGCAGGAACGAGGCTGTGGGGAAAGCTGCCGACATGGTCCAAAACGCTGTTACCAGGGTGAATCAGAAGATAGAGACCCTTGATATGACAGGCAAAAGAGATGAGGCCAATGCGGTAAGAAGCGCAGCAACAGAGCTTGGGCGTATCCAGAGCTCCATGAATGAGGTGCGAGGGTGGAATTTTGCTGTAGTGCCTCAGGCAGAGCAAAAGCAGGGATTTTTGAGTAAATTCTGGAACAGGGCAAGCAGCATTTTTTCCAAGGTTGGTAAATTGGCCGTTAATATCGCGACTTCCCCTGTTGCCATCTACAAGTATGTCAGCTCCAACAATTCCCTTGCAAAGGCCAGGGAAAAGATGCAGGAGGCCAAGAACTATGACAATATCCCCGGGTGGAACGGCGCTGTTTTTAACAGATCTGCTAATGAATCCGCCGAGGATATACTAAGTGATGAAAGAAGAGTCCCCACTGTATGGTCATATCTTACGGCGGGACGAGCTGAGATAAACCGGGATGGCCAGAAAGAGCCGGCTCCTCCGGAAGTTACCATATATGTTGAACAGCCCACCACCGGAAGCGCCAACAGTATGAAGGGCACCGAGATGGGCCACGTGTCACTGGGGATCAGCTATACCAGATACAGCAACATAACAAAGAGAAACGAAAGATACGCACTTCAATACGGATTTTACCCAGCAGGCGGATTCTCCGACTGGGGAGGCACCGGCGCTCAGATGACTATGGATGCCATTGTTCCGGGACAGCTTCGCAGTGACAAGGGGCATGCATATTCCATCAGTAAGAGATACCCGGCAACCATGGCTCAGGTAGGCCGCATTCTTAAGGACTCTGAGCACTATGCAGAAGGCGGATACAGTTATTACAAGCGAAACTGTACGACCTTTGTGCGGGATATGACGGTAAATTCAGGCCAGATCCTTGAAAGCAGCGATGATGTTTTCAGGGAGTCGGAAGTCAGATTTTCTCCTATTGCAAATGCCGGAAAAGTAGGATTTGGTGCTATTGAAACCTACAGCAATGCCAGGGTCAAAAATCATCTGGCAAGGATCGCCGGTCAGAGCGATATGTCTTATCAGGGATTTGGCAATAAGAGAGTGACCCGTCAGGATGCGGACAGGTATATGAGATCCGTTGATAATGCCGCCTTCACTAAGACGACTTTGATCCCCGCAGAATTGGGAGAGAATCTTAGGAGGAACAAAGGCGGCCAGGGAACTGTCAGTTCCTATGAATATACCGGAAGTACAGATATCAAAGTAGATACCGCTACAAATCTGGGGGCTATAAGTGAAGCCCTGAAAAAAGATGCAGAGACGCTTACAATTGCACTTGACAGTATTTTGACAGAGGAAGACCGCATGAATCTGCCTTCTGAAATGAAGGAGCTTGTGGGTAACATGTCAGTCATAGGCTCCTATTATCTGGACCTTGCGATTGAAAATATACAGGATCGATTCAGCGAGCAAAAGAAAGAGGGAGAGGCAAATGCGTTTGAACTTCTGACAGACAGCGAGATACTGGATGCCAGAGCAAATGTCAGCGACGAACTGGATAAGCTGTCGGATCTTTATTATACATATCTCAAAGGTGATGCCAGGATCAACACGCAGGTCATGAATACTCTTTCCCAGCTTCAGAGAGCGGTCAATCTTCTGGACAACATCTATCGTGAGAGGGTAGGCAGCAGCTTCTTTTCTGCAGGAGGGGACCTGGGCAATGTGGCTAACAGGATGTTCACCAGGAACATAACCTTAAGGACCAGAATTAATGGAAAAGAAAAAGTAATTACTATAACGCCATCTTTGTTTGAAGCATATATGCAGACCTACAATTATGACATTGAAAGGGCGACGGGGGATCTTATCAGAAAGGCAGAACTCTCCGCCATCCCCGAGAATGAAAGGAGCGCAGATCAGAAAAAGGAGCTTGCCGGTATTAACAGGTACAGTGAGCTTGCACTCGAATTTGAGGCCTCTCACAGATATATGCTGGAGAGGAAGACATATACGCAGCAGGACATTGATTATGCCATGAATCTTGCCTACAAAGAGCAGTCATTTGAGGAGAGTGAACCGGCATACAGTTCCGGGTCCTCGGCCGGGGCCATATATCAGCAGCTGATATTCGAAAGAATCTTCGGCGGCATCAGTACTGTCATGAATCAGATCAGCACCCAGGATAAAAAGACTGAAGGGCTCTCCCTTGAAGTTGTGAATGAACTTGAGGCAGGAACAGATAAAGGAACCGAGGGAGCAATAAGATGGTTTGACAGCTATTTTATAAAGAGCATACTGGCTCATCCCGATATTACAACAATGGTCATGAATTCTATTTATTCCCGGCTTTCTGCCCAGTACGGACCGGATGTGTTGCCTACGGATCTTAAAGAATTTGCCATACGGGAATTCTGGAAGATGCTGGTCATGTACGTTAATGCTACGGTATCTGCTCATAAAAATGAAGAATTCTTCGGATTCATCGCCGGAAAACTGGACAATATCATGAACGGATATGCTTTGGTACAGGGCAACAGATTTTTTGACGAACTTGGAAACTTTTATAATCCCGGGTGATCGGAGCTTATCATGGAAATCAGACCAATCTATAAGAAGGACCTGAATAACTACAAACATATGATGATACCTTATATTTACGATGAATATAAGGGAAATGAGGATAAGACCGAGCTTGGATTCTGGGGCTTTGCCTGTGTTCTTTCTGAGGATGAAGACGGCTGCAGTCAGGCTCTTAAAGAGGGAAAAGATATAGCGGCAGCCTCCGTACTGGTAATTCAGCCGGAAGGAAACGGGGACCTCAATATCGTCAGCATATATACTTTGCCGGAGCTTCGAAGGAGGGGCTATGCATCAAGGCTTCTTCAAAGGGTGCCGGCAGTGGCGTCGGCTCTTTTTAACTGGGATGAGGAGGAAAAGGAGGACACCATCCTCTATAAGACTCTCTACAGGCTTCCGGAGGATCTAAGGACCGCCTACGAGAGCTTCCTTATTGCCAACGCTTTTTCGGATTTTGCGCTGGTTGATGAGGAAAAAGAGGTGTGGAGTGCCTCTGCCATGATCAAAATGCTAAGGGAGGATAAGGTGCGGGACCATGTATGAATACCCGGAATACTTTGATCAAAACAAGATAGATATGCCCTACAGCTCTTCCTCGGAGGAGCTGTCTGATTATTTTAAGCTTCTGGATATGGTGATCGAGAGCTTCCTTGAAAGAAAGGGACTTCATACCGCCAGGAAGCTCTATTCAAGCGGGCTTGTGATAACAGAGTCCGAGCTTAGAGGCCTCTACGACAATCCGCCTGCCATCAGGCAAAAAGACATGTATGACCCGGTGCTTTCAGAGATGGTAAGGTCTGCCTTTGATTATATAGATTCAAGGTATGAAGCCACCGGAAAGACCAATGAGCAGCAGGACAGCGCCGGCATTCTTCCCATGCTCAGAGTAAAGTACATCAGAGATACCTTCTCTCTTGATCGCAATGAGATTTTTGCCGTGATCATGGCTCTTTCGGTATGCGTTGACAGGACCTATGAGAGGATTTACGGCTTCCTTCAGGATGAGATCTCTTCGCCCCGCCCTACGACAGGGCTTTATTTTGCCATGGTAAAAAGGTTCACAAAGCCCGAAGACATGGCTCTTACTTATCCCATAAGACTTTCGGATACTCTTGAAAGATTCTTTTTCCCAAAGCAAAAAGAAGAGGGGCTTTCACAGGCTCTTTTCCTGAATCCCCTTATACGTGACATTCTGTCGGGAAATTTCAGGGAGGATGAGAGCGGATCTAAGGCCGTGGAAATCTACCGGGAGAATGAGTCTGTTCCTGTTTTCTTTGACAGGGAAAAGAGCCTTCTTGATCACGAACTTTCCCTGGAGGGCGATGGGCTTTTGTATATCGAAAGCGATGACAAAAAGGCGCCCCTGCATATTTTGTTTAAGGCTGCAACAGACAAAAAGAGCAGCCTTTCTGTCCTTGATTTCTCGAAGTTTTCGCAGATGAGCAGGGAGGAAAAAGAGCTTACTCTTATGGCGATTAAGGTGAGGGCAAAGCTTTTTGGCGGAATAATTGCAGTGCTGTATGTGCCGGACAGGGAAGCCAAGAATCACACGAACGATTCCATGTCAGAGGAACTTTTGGATGAAAAGGACCTTGGAAAGATATTTGTATTCGGAGAAAATGAGGAACCTCCGGAGCTTTCCTCAAGGGCTGCTGCGGTGCTTAAAATGCCGCTTCCTTCGGCTGAGCTAAGATGCAAAATGTGGGAGCATTTTCTTTTTCATGATAAAGAGTATGAGGCAGGGGATGACCTTTCCCTTGCAGATCTGTCAGATTGCTATGAGATGAGCTACGGCAGCATCATGAATATCTGCCTGCAGACAAGGGCAATGGCAAGGCTTGAAAATACCGGGGTGATAACAAAGGACCTGTGCCTTAAGGCCATTGGCAAGCAGAGCAGAGTCAACTTCTCGTCCCTGGCAAGCCATGTCAATGCGGTTTACGGATGGGAGGATCTTAAGATCACTCCCGATCAGGCCAAAGTACTTAAGACTGCCTGTGACCGCTATCGCATAAAGAACAGACTGGGAGAGAAGTGGGGACTCAAAAAGAAAAATGCCTACGGAAACGGAGTCAGCGTGCTCCTGTACGGGCCTCCCGGCACCGGCAAGACCATGGCCGCCCAGGTGGTTTCCAAAGAACTGTCCCTTCCTCTCTACAGAGTGGATATATCAAGGATCTTCTCCAAATACATCGGAGAGACGGAAAAGAATCTTTCTTCTATCTTTGACGCAGCAAAGGGCGCAAATGTGATACTGTTCTTCGACGAGGCGGATGCCCTCTTTTCAAAACGAACAGAGATCTCAGGCTCCAACGACAAATACTCCAACTCCGAAACCGCCTTCCTCCTTCAGAAAATCGAGGAGTACGACGGAATGTCCATTCTGGCCACCAACTACTACCAGAACTTCGACAACGCCTTCATCAGAAGGATCACCTACTCCGTTAACCTAAAGAGCCCCGATGAGGAGCAGCGTTACCAGCTGTGGAGCACAATCCTTCCACCCGAGACTGAACTGGACAAAGACCTTGATTTCCGCCTCCTGGCCGCCCAATTCGACCTCTCCGGCAGCAACATCAAGGCCATCCTCTACAGCGCTGCCTACATGGCCGGCGCCGAAGGCGCTCCTCTCTCCATGCGCCACATAGCCAGAGCCATGCAGTACGAATATCAGAAACTCGGTCGCCTTATCAACACCGGCGAATTCGGCCCCCTCATGGGCTACCTTCAGGACTGATTCGCCGCTGCCCCTTCCATCACGCAAGACGCCTCCCTGGCGCCGCTCTTCTGACCGGCCGCCCCGCCCCGCGCCCGCAGCCGGGTAGCAGAAAAAAGCTGCAAATCTGAGCGTCATGTTTTTGCGCCAGGGCTAATGAGTGCCCCAAAGCTGTGCTTCGTTTCTGTCTGCGGATCTTTGTCTGACCTTCAAAGCCACAGGGGCCTTCTGCCAAGTTATTCCCGCTGCCTCGGGATCTCGTCACGCGCATTTTCCAAGACGGCCTTGCAGATTTTCTTTTATTATGTGCGCCCGAAGGAAACTCCTCGATCGGCGATTTTCATAACACGTCATGTCATGCATGGCGCTTATCAGCGCGCCATGCATCGGGAATAAAAAAGACTCTTCTTTCTCAAGCGAGCTTGGAAAGAAGAGTCCTTTTTTTCCCGGGCTTGCGTACGCAAGCCATGACTTTTTCAATGAAAATGACCACGCCGATCTTCGTCAGACAACCTTCGGGCGCACATTGAAAATCTGCCTAAGGCCGCCGGAAAATGGGCATTCCTCGCTATCCTCACCAGCGGGAAATAACCTTGGCTGCGGCCTCCTGTGAGCTTTCGAAGGGAGTTTGATCCGCAGAAACGAAGCCCTGCTTTGGGGTGCCATTAACCGGTGCAAAAACATCCGCGAAGATTTGCAATTTTTTCTGCGTTACAGGCTGCGGACGCGGGGCGGGGCGGCCCTGTAAGACCGGCGCCGGGGAGGCTTTTTGAAAACTTAAAAGGGCAGCGGCAAGTCAGTAGGAAACATGCCCCATTGAGGGGGCCGGCATGTTATAATGCTGACATGAATACGTATGAGAGATTGAATTCCATAACTGATGAAGGGTCTTTTGCGGCCTATGAGGACGATATCGATACCGGGAGAGTCGTTGTTGACGATGAGTACAGGGCGAAGATTGAGAGGCATCGCAAGAGATATGAATTGTATGAGGCCGTACTTACGGGAAGGGCGGCTATAGGCGGGCATGATGTCGCGATCGGCATAATGGATGCCCGTTTTTTGCGTGCAAGTATGGGCTATTATGTGGGGGAGAAGATCACGAGGCTCTTTGAGCATGCTACGAAGGAGAGGCTCCCGGTTGTGCTGTTCTGTGCTTCGGGAGGCGCGAGAGTTCAGGAGGGGATGGCATCTCTTTTGCAGATGCAGAAGACCTCTCAGGCCTGTGTCAGACATGGGAAGGAGGGACTTCTTTATATTTCGGTCCTCACCAATCCCACCTTTGGAGGCGTGACTGCAAGCTTTGCTACTTTGGCGGACATCATTATTGCCGAGGAGGGCGCACTTATTGGCTTTGCGGGGCAGAGAGTAATTGAGCAGACCACCGGAGAGAAGCTCCCTGAGGGCTTTCAGACTGCCCGCTTCCACAAGGAGCATGGGTTCGTGGATGAGGTGGTATCAAATCTAAGGATGAGGGATTACCTTACAAATCTTCTTGATGTTTTTGGAAAGGCCGGACGAAGGAATGCAGCTAAAAAGCCGGCTGCCGGTGGCGGATATCACCTGGCTAATCCATCCGAGGATCCGGAGGCCTATGCCTTCAGCGAAGCCTGGAAGAATGTCAAGCTTGCAAGGAAGATCACAAGGCCCACGGCACTTGAGTATATGTGCAAGCTTTTTACCGACTTTACACAGCTTCATGGAGACAGAGTTTCAGGAGATGACCCTGCGGTGGTTGGCGGAATCGGCTTCTTTAAGGGAAGACCTGTGATCTCCATAGGTCAGCAGAAGGGCAAACAGGATATTCAGGAGGCTATTCGAAGAAACTGGGGAATGGCATCTCCTTCAGGTCATCACAAAGCCATAAGGCTCATGAAGCTTGCGGAGAAATTCGATATTCCCGTGGTATTCTTTGTAGATACCATGGGTGCAGCCTGCGGAAGAGGCGCAGAAGAAATGGGGCAGGCGGATATCATCGCAAAGATGCTGGGATGCGCATCGGAGCTTAAGACCCTCACTCTTTCCGTGATCGTGGGAGAGGCGGGAAGCGGCGGAGCCCTGGCCTTTGCCATCGCCAACGAGGTGTGGATGCTGGAGCACTCCGTGTACTCTGTCATTACTCCTGAGGGCTACGCCAGCATAGTCTGGAAGGACAGCGAGAAGAAAAAGGAGGCTGCCGATGCCATGGGCATGTGCGCGTCCTCACTTTATGAGAAGAAGGTCATAGACAGGATAATTCCCGAGCCGGAACCTGTTACCGCAGACAATCTTGATGAGATCTGCAATCAGATGTCCGCGGAGCTTGAAGACTTTTTTGACAGATATGGGCATTTGTCCCGGGAGGAGATAGTGGAGAGAAGATATGACAAATTCAGAAGCTACTAGAAAACCTGCCGTGGTACTGGTGCCCCACGCGGGAGGGGATGGGCTCTCCTACGGCCGGATGATCAAGAGACTCTCGGAAGATGGCGATGTCTTTTTTTACGAGATGGCAGGACACGGGAAAAGAGCCGGCGAAGACTTTTACGGCAGCTACGAGGAGGTACTTTCGGATCTTGTTTCCTTTATCAGGGAAAAGACCGCGGACTGCGGCCCCTACCTTCTTTGCGGCGTAAGCATGGGGGCATTTCTTTGCGACAATGCCTATGAGAGGCTTGAAAAGGAAGGGGACAGGCTCCCGGGCCACGTCATCTATGCAGCCGTTGATCCCGCAAGGAGCGCATCGGAATATGACATCCGACAGGTGGAGGAAAAGAGCTCCAATCTTGAGCTTTTAACCTTAGACAATTCCTACAGCCAGTATCTTAAGACGATCCTTGAAAAGGACCTTGAGCTGATGATAAAGGAAAAGGCCGGATTCAAGGCCCGGCTTAAGTGCCCCCTATCCCACTTTATGGGGAAGGAGGACAGTCTCCTTGGAAGATCGGTCTATGACTGGTCAGCGTATGCGGCCATGGGCGCAAGGGAGTATCTGTTTGACGGCCCGCATCTATTTATGACTTCCAACGATAACGTTATAAACACAATTATAAGGATACGAGACAGTTTGCAGGAGAGATGAGATGGGTAAAAAGACATATGTTTTTCCCGGACAGGGAAAGAAATTCGGAAGGGCAGAGCTGGAGCTGCTTGCCCGCAATCAGAAAGAACTTAAGATGGCCGATGAGATTCTTGGCTTTTCCGTTACAGATATTATAAAGGACAGGCCTGAGGATACCGGGAAGACCGAATATGCGCAGCCTATAGGGTATCTTACCTCCTGCCTGTATTACAGGGAACTGACAGATAAAGAGGGGACTCCCGACTTTGTAATAGGCCACAGCCTCGGAGAGCTCTGCGCCCTTACAGCAGGCGGATACATGGACCTTGAAAAGGGTCTTGATCTTGTTAGGCAAAGAGGCCGGATAATGGCCACGGCTGACGGCGGATCAATGCTGGCGGTCATGGGAAGAAACTTCGATGAGATAATGGAGGCCATAAGGGCCGTGGCATCTGACGAGATAGATATTGCCAACTACAATTCTCCTTTCCAGATCGTGATCTCCGGACCGGAAGAGCCGATTGCAGAGGCAGAAAAGAAAATTGCGGAAAAAGGCCTTAGGACCGTAAAGCTCAAGGTCAGCGGTGCCTTCCACTCAAGATATATGAAGACTGCCTGCGACGAGTTTAAGAAGATTATTTCAGACTTCTCTTTTGACAAAGGAAATGAAGTAAAGGTCATGTCATCGGTTGAGCCTTTGCTGTATCAGGAAAATGTTCCGGCAATACTTGGAGAACAGATAGTAAAGCCGGTCAGATGGATTGAGAGTATTGAGAGCCTTATTGACATGGACAGCTACGATTTTGTCCAGGTTGATGGCGGACACACAATGATAGATATGATAGACAACATCAAATTCGCAAGAGCGCTGAGAGGGAGACAGGGATGATAGTAAGAGATCTACTGATAAACAGAGCCGGCGAGGATAAGCAGTACAACCTGTACCTTGCGGAGAACGATATAAACATGAGCTATAGAGAGCTCTTTTGCCACGCCTCTGCGGTCGCAAAAAGCTACACACAGGCGGGGATCGGAAAGGGTGATCTCATACTGATCCAGGCCGTTGAGCCTTTGTATACCTTCATGGGCTTCTGGGGAGCGATACTTATAGGGGCGGTTCCGGCTCTTTACCCTATAAATGCTGATATCAAGCAGCATATTCCTGCCCTTGCCGGACTTTGCCAGCAGTTTGGGATCAAGTACATATACTCGGACATGATGCTGGGGGCTGCCCTGTCACAGGCCATGAGCCAGACCGTCATCATCCCTTCGGAGTATGAGGATAAGAGCGGCGAAATGCCGGATCTTACGGCCTTTGACGACATCAAGATAACTGAGGAGGATACGGCGGTTCTGCAGTTTTCATCGGGCTCTACCGGAAACCCCAAGGGCGTTCTTCTTTCCAATAAAAACGTTGTGGCCAATGCCTTTGCTACCGCAGGAAGGATAGACCTGGGGCACGATGATAACGTATTTAACTGGCTTCCGCTGTCCCATGACTTTGCTATCCTTGCAATGCATATGTGTCCCATCGCCCTTGGCTGCGATCAGATCTGCATGAAACCCACCACGTTCCTGAGGACCCCTTCAATCTGGGCAAAGACCGTAACAAGCCGCGGTGCTACTTTTTCACCCATGCCCAACTTTGCCATGAACCTTATCATGAAGACTTTTAACGAGAAGGACTATGAGGGCGTTGATTTTAGCAGCTTTAAGGGAGCAGTGAGCGCCGGAGAAGGCATATCCGCCGGAAGCTGTGAGATGTTCTGGAAGACCCTCTCTCCCTACGGTTTTAAGGAGAGCGCCGTCATTCCCGCCTACGGTCTTGCTGAGGCCACAGTTACCGTATCTCTCGGCCACCCCAAGGAGGAGCGCCAGACCATCTACGTAGCTGCGGATGCCGCCATTGGAGACAGGATTCTGGGAAAAGAGAAGGCGGAAGGCGCCAGACTCATCATGGGATGCGGACGTCTTATCAGCTGCAACGAAGTATTTATCTGCGACGATGACTACAACGTCCTTGAGGACGGATACATAGGAAATATCATGGTCCACGGCGACAACGTCACCGCAGGCTATTACAAAAATCCCGAGGCCACCAAGGGCATCCTTCGCCCGAACGGTGACCTTGATACCGGGGATATCGGATTTATGTATAACGGTGAGATCTTCATCAGCGGACGCCGCAAGGAGATGATCATCGTAAACGGAAGAAACTATTTTTCCGCCGACATCGAGATGGCGGTAAGAAGCAGTGTGGAAGCCTTAAGAGAGCGTCCTATTGCTGCCTTCCAGGTCCACGACGAAGCAACGGACACAGAGAAGCTCTACATCGCCGTTGAGAGCCAGGATCCGTCAGAGGAAGCTCTTTCTGCGGAAGTTCATAATGCTGTTCTTAAAAAGCTCCACATTCCCTGCGAGAAGGTGGTGTTCCTTCCCGAGCTTCCAAAGACCGCCAGCGGTAAAGTCAGATACTACCTTCTTACCAGAAAATATGAGGATGAGAAGAATGACTTAAAGAACAGGCTCATTGCCATCATTTCCGATTCAATGGAAGAGAAGCTTACAGAGGCCGACTACGACAGGCCCTTCGCGGAGCTTGGCATCGATTCCATCGGCATCGAGAAGATGTTCAGCGATATCGAGAAGGAGTTCGGAGTTTCCCTGTCTGTGGACATTCTCTGGAGCTATCCCACACTTAATAAGCTCATGGGCTATCTTAAGGACAAGGTAAAAGAGGCAGCTAAGGCGCCTTTGGTTGTTAGGGAAAAGGCTGACGATAAGAAGCGCGGAGCAGAAGGCTCTTTTGACGGGGATATTGCTGTTGTGTCCATGGCCTGCCACTTCCCGGGAGAGAGCGACAGCCCTGCAAAGTTCTGGGAGATGCTGGAATCCGGCACAGATGCCATTGATTACCCCGATGATGAGAGGGTAAGGCTTACCGGGGATGAGGACCTTGGAAGGCTTAAGGCCGGCTATATCAGGGACATCGACAAGTTTGACTGCAGAAAGTACGGTATAACCCCCAAGGAGGCCATCAAAATGGATCCTCAGCAGAGGATACTTTTGAGGACGGTTTCGGAGCTTATGCTGGACAGCGGAAGGACCGAGGCGGACTTTGACGGCAGCAGCACGGGAGTTTACATCGGCCTGTCCAATCATGACTACGCTTCCCTTTTCGGGGAGGAGGACAAGGACCTGTACTTCAGCACAGGCAATTCCACAAGCATCATAGCCAACAGGCTTTCCTATATCTTTAACTTAAACGGACCCAGCATCGCCATTGATACGGCCTGCTCATCTTCACTGGTGGCGGTTCATATGGGCGCAAACGCCATTAGAAACGGCGAGTGCACTCAGGCCATCTGCGGCGGCGTTAACATTCTTCTGGAGCCGGCAATTTCCAGGGCATTTGAAAACGCCAACATGCTCTCACCTGACTCCAAGTGCAAGACCTGCGACGAGTCCGCCAACGGCTATGTAAGAGGCGAGGGCTGCGGAGTTGTACTTCTCAAGAAATATTCCGACGCCGTTAAGGACGGGGACAGGATCTATGCTGTAATTGCGGGCTCTGCGGTGAACCAGGATGCCAGAAGCAACGGCCTTACCGCGCCAAACGGAAAGGCACAGGAGGAGGTTATCGGCAAGGCCCTCTCAAGGGCAAACCTTCGTCCCGGGGATGTCGATTATATCGAGCTTCACGGCACCGGCACCAAGCTTGGCGACCCCATTGAGCTTAATTCCATCGGCGCTGTCTTTGGCCAGGATCTTGAGAAGTCGGGAAAAGAGCTGTATGTAGGCTCTGTTAAGACCAATATCGGCCACCTTGAGTCTGCGGCAGGTATCGCAGGCTTCATCAAGGCTGCGCTGGTACTTTCGAAGGGTCAGATTCCCAAGAGCCTTAACTATGTGAAGAAGAATCCCTATATCAAGACCGTTGATAATATCAGGGTTGCGGATAAACTTACAGACCTTGGAAAAGAGGACGGAAAGGCCCCTGCCGTTGCGGGAGTGAGCTCCTTTGGATTTGGCGGTACCAACTGCCATGTGATACTAAAGTCCGCCGGGCAGCAGGATATCTCGGTGCTCAACGCGGAAGTTGAAAAGGGCGAGAGCTACTTTATAACGCCTGCAAAGAGGAGCGCCGGCGCAGGTGCGGGCGGCGCAGCTATGGGCGGCGCAGCTACTGGCGGATTTGCCGGCGAAGGGGCAGGCGGTGCAGTAACTTACGGCGCGGCTATGGGCGACGCAAGTGCGGCAGGTCATGGCGCAGGTGCAGGCGGCGCAGCTGCAAGCATCAGGGATATTGTCTGCAGCGCCCTGTCAAAGGTGACGGCTTATCCAGTGGACACTCTTCATGACGAGGACAAGCTTCAGCTTGACCTTGGCATCGATTCGATCATGATGACGGAGCTGGTAACTGACCTCACAGCCACATTCTCTTTTGACAAGGATCAGATAAAGGGGCTCATTGCGGCAGCTTCAGGAGAGGAGACCACCATCAGCGATCTGGTGGATATTATAGAAAAGGCAGGCGGAGTGGCCGGGGAGGCTGCTTCCGGAATAGTTGTGCCGCCGAATCTTGCCATAGCCGAGAAGGTTGCCGTGGGGACCGCAAAGGTAGTCAGAAAGATGGCTCCGGATCAGGAGGCAGCGCCGTTCGGGGAAGCTTTGTCAGCAGCGAAGTCAGACTCCTCCGTAGAAGCGGCGTCCTCTAAAGCGGTGGCAGAATCCTCCGGAGAGGTGGCCCAGGAGAGCAGCATTTCTGAATTTGCTGAATACAAGGCAATCCATCAAAGACTTGAGAATGTCGCCGGAAATAACCCTTACTATAAGGTAAACTACGCTGTTCCCAGGGACATCATAAAGACTGACGACGGCGATAAGATCAATTATTCAACCTACAACTATGTGGGACTTAACGGAAACAAGGAGGTCATAAAGGCAGCCCAGGATGCCGTGGAGAAGTATGGAACCTCCGTATCAGGAAGCCGCATGATCTCGGGTGAGATAGACCTTCACAGGAAGCTTGAGAATGCCATTACGGAGTTCCTTGGAACTGAGGACACCATTGTCTACATCGGCGGCTACACCACCAATGTCAGCGCCATTAGCACCGTTGTATCCACCGAGGACCTCATCCTCCACGACAGCCTCTCTCACAACAGTATCATCACAGGCTGCAGGCTCTCCGGGGCAAAGCGCATGAGCTTCAAGCACAACGACATGGCATCTCTCGAGGACGCCCTTAAGAGAGTACGGAAATACTACAGGCGCGTGCTCATCGTGGTTGAGGGGGTTTACAGCATGGATGGAGACATCTGTAACCTTCCCGAGCTCATCAGACTTAAAAAGCAGTACGGAGCTCTTTTGATGGTGGATGAAGCTCATTCCCTCGGAACCATAGGCGATTGCGGAAGAGGCGTCGGAAGCTACTTTGGCGTTGACAGAAAGGACGTTGACCTGTGGATGGGAACCATGAGTAAGTCCCTGGCCAGCTGCGGCGGATACATCTCAGGTTCCAAAGAGATAGTGGAGCTTTTGAAGTATACTTCGGACGGTTTCATGTTCAGCGTTGGAATATCACCCTCCAATGCAGGAGCGGCGCTGGGAGCTTTGAACATCTTAAAGAGCACTCCCGAGCTTGTTAAGAAGCTTGAGCACAACAGCAAATATTTCCTGAATCTTATGAAGGAGAAGGGACTTGATACAGGCCTTGCGGAAGGCACTGCGGTAGTTCCCTGCATCATCAAGGATTCCAACAAGTGCATGGAGATCTCCCAGAAGCTGTATAGGAAGGGAATCAATGTAATGCCCATCGTATACCCTGCTGTTTCCGAGGAGGAGGCAAGACTTAGGTTCTTCATCTCCAGCGAGCACACCGAGGAAGAGATGAGATACACCGTGGATGTACTTTCGAGAATGCTGTAGTTCTGCTGGCATATACAAGCGATAGCGAAGAGTCTGTTGGACTTGTGACTTTTATTGATTACAACAGGGATTTTTAATTTGGAGTTCCCTGTTGGAAATACCAGATTGGACAATTCCAACAGGAGGATAATGCTGATGACTCTGTTGGAAATGCTAATATTATCAATTTCAACAGTGAGAAAACTGTGCAATATCCTGTTGGAAATCATGAAATCAAGATTTCAACAGGCGCAAATAGATACGTTTATCTGTTGAGAATAGTGAATATGGAAAATTCAACAGGGAGATACTGCTAAAATTCCCTGTTGAAAAACGTGAATAGCGCAAATCCAACAGGGAATGCAAAGAAAATGCACTGTTGAAATCAAGAGAAATAAGTAAATCAACAGAAATAAGTAAATCAACAGTGAGATATAGATTAAGCATGGCACAATAGAAAAGGAGAATCGATAACATCAACAAAAGGCTGCTTTTTAAAGAGTCTATCTATCGAAGCCGTAAGAGCTTTGATAAAATATACAATGAGTTCACAGATGTTAAGGCATAGGAATTAGATTTTGCTGAATCGAGCTGGGACTATCAAAGAAGCCCTGAATCTTGACTTAGGAGGGAGATTTTACATGAGAGCAGTGATCACAAGGGTTTTGTCAGCATCAGTAACCATAGACGGCAAGGAATATTCCAGGATTGACAAGGGATTCCTTGTACTTCTCGGAGTACATGTTGATGACACGCAGGAGAAGGCTAAAAAGATTGCCGACAAGATCTGCGGCCTTAGGATATTTGAGGATGAGAACGGGAAGATGAATATCTCCCCGAAGGATGCGGGGGCACAGCTCCTTATTGTGAGCCAGTTCACTCTTTACGCCGACTGCAGCTCAAGAAGGCCGGGCTTTACAGAGGCCGCAAGGCCTGAGATTTCAGAGCCCCTCTATGAGCTTGTGGTCTCCGAGTGCAGGGACCGCGGATTCGAAGTCGGCACCGGTGTCTTTGGCGCTGACATGAAGGTTGAGTCCGTCAACGACGGTCCGGTGACCATAGTGCTGGATATCTGAGCAGGAACATTCTTGACATAGCGTTCCTGCTGAAGTATTATGAGCATCAGTAAAGACAAAGGCGTCTGCAAATTGTGCAGGGACACCTTTGTCTTTTTCTGTTATAAAAAGGAAACATTCGGAGGATAGAAATCTATGGCTAAGATCAACAGAAATTATTTGAAACTCCCGGGGAGCTATCTCTTTTCAAGGATAGGGCAGAAGGTGGCAGAATATCAGAAAGCCCATCCGGAGGCAGAAATCATAAGGCTTGGCATCGGTGATGTCACAAGGCCGATAGCCCCTGCTGTGATAGCGGCCTTAGACAGTGCCGTCAAAGAGATGGGAGAAGAGTCGACCTTCAGAGGCTACGCGCCGGACCTTGGCTACGAGTTCCTTCGCAATGCCATAGCGGAAAATGACTACAGATCAAGGGGCTGCGATATCTCGCCGGATGAGATCTTTGTCTCCGACGGGGCGAAGTGCGACTGCGGCAACATCCAGGAAATCTTCGGTCTGGACAATGTCATCGCCGTGTGTGACCCCGTTTACCCTGTCTACGTGGACTCCAACGTAATGGCCGGAAGGACCGGGGAGTTCGATTCCGAGGCCGACAGATACAAGGGCGTAGTTTATATGACCTGCGGAAAAGAATCAGCTTTTGTCCCGGAGCTTCCTGAAGAAGTCCCTGATCTTATCTACCTGTGCTTTCCCAACAACCCCACAGGAGCAGTAGCCACAAAGGAGCAGCTTCAGAAGTTCGTTGACTACGCCAATGAGCATGGATCCATAATCCTCTTTGACGCAGCCTACGAGTCATATATTTCGGAACCCGGTATTCCCCACAGCATCTATGAGTGTGAGGGTGCCAAAAAGTGCGCTATCGAATTCAGGTCATTTTCCAAGACAGCGGGATTCACCGGGCTGCGCCTTGGATTTACTGTAATACCAAAAGAGCTTGAGACCGACGGAGAAAAACTGTGGCCCCTTTGGGCTAGAAGGCACGGTACCAAGTACAACGGCGCTCCCTATATCATCCAGAGAGCAGGCGAAGCCATCTACTCAGAAGCGGGAAAAGAGCAGGTGAAGCAGCAGATCGCTTACTACATGTGGAACGCAGGCTACATCCGTGACGGCCTTAAGGAGGCGGGATTCGAGGTGTATGGCGGCGTAAATGCACCCTACATCTGGCTTAAGACTCCGGGAGATATGACCAGCTGGGAGTTCTTTGATGAGCTTCTTGACAAGGCCAATGTGGTTGGCACTCCCGGATCGGGCTTTGGCCCCGGCGGTGAGCACTACTTCAGACTAACGGGCTTTGGCTCAAAGGAGAACACCGTAAAAGCCATGGAGAGAATATTAAAACTCTATAAATAACATTTGAACTGTGTTGACAGTAATGCCTGTAGGAAATATACTGTCGATAATATATTTTGGCAAAGCACGGGAAATCGTGTGACGCAAAGCTATAGGGCCTGATGATGGCAGCCAGTTGCACCTTTGAGAGATATTACTGGCTGCAGTAATATCTTTTTTCTTTGGAGGGAAAATAAAATGGGTTTTCTTAGGAGCCTTGGAACATTTGCAGGAAAAGCAGTAGGTGGTGTGATCGGTGGAGGCGTTTATGCAGTAGGCAAGCTGGTTGGAAGTGAGTTTATTCAGGAGGTCGGTGAAGGCGCTTATGCTGTCACTGCAAATACAGGACGCGTGATCGGATCCCTTGCGGATGGAACGGTCGGCGTTGTTGCCGGAGCTGTTACGAAAGACTCTGCCAAGGCTAAGGAAGGAGCTCTGGAGGTACTTGATACCACCTGGGGATGTGCGGTAAATATCACCAAGGGAGTGGCCAATACAGCAATCAGAGGAGTCGATACAGTTGGCGCCATCTGCACACAGGATTATGACAGGGCATTGAAGAACGGAAGAGAGTTCGCCAAGGTAGCTGCTATAGGAATGCTGTCCTTCGGTGTTCTTGACGG
This sequence comes from Butyrivibrio sp. FCS014, assembly GCF_000526935.1. Lineage (GTDB taxonomy): Bacteria > Bacillota > Clostridia > Lachnospirales > Lachnospiraceae > Butyrivibrio. The sequence continues at coordinate 274,599 of NZ_JAHA01000006.1, forward strand.
ACTTGATGGAGCACTGGACGGCAATATAGAAATACTTGATAATGTTACTCCGTTTGTTTACGATAATCCCCCGGTATATGAAGTGCATAGTCCCTATGTTGCAGGCGGATCATACCTTCGAACAATGCCGGATGCATCTATTACCAACAACTTAAGTTTCCCTGGATAAAAAGATTTATTGAAAAAAACTGTTGACAAGATACAACATATAGTAATATTATTTGAAAAAGCAAAATTGTATACAGGTATTCAAATTGATCAACAAGGGCGTTGATGGAAGAACAGACGAGTGAGTCTGCTCTTTCCACCAGCGCCTTTTTGTATGCCTTGCATACAAAGGCAAAATGCGTCCCGGCGTGTAAGGGGTAGATACAAAAACAACGCTCCGGCGCGTGAATACCGCAAGTGGCAATCTGTTTCAAATACTTACTGCATAGGAGAACAATATGTGCTCAATTCTGGGAACCACATCCAAGTCAATTTCAGAGAATCAGCTTCGTCCCTTCTTTGACAGGACCATCCCCAGGGGACCGGACATGTCAAGGATGGTGGAAACCCCTATAGGTTACCTTGGCTTCCACAGGCTGGCCATCATGGGACTTCACCCCGAGGGAATGCAGCCCTTTGAACTGGAAGAAGATAAGGTGGTCTGCAACGGAGAGATCTACGGATTCAGGAAGATGAAGAAGGAGCTGAAAAGAAAAGGCTACACCTTCAAGAGTGATTCCGACTGCGAGGTCATCCTTCCTCTCTACCATGAGTACGGAGATGCCATGTGGGAACTTTTGGGAAGCGAGTTCGCCTGCATCATATACGATCACAGAACAAATGAGCTTCTGGCGGGAAGAGATCCCATGGGAATAAGACCTCTGTTCTACGGATATGACGAGAGCGGCCACATAATGTTCGCCTCAGAGGCCTGCAACCTTGAAGGGGTATGCAAAGAGATAAAGCCTTTCCCTCCGGGACATTTCTACAGAGACGGACACTTTACAAGATACGAAAACCTGACAGAGCCTGAAAGCTACAGCACATCAGATGTGGAGGAAGCCTGCAGACAGATCCGTGACAGATTCGTAAGTAGTGTAGAAGCCAGAATGGATGCGGATGCACCTCTTGGATTCCTCTTATCAGGCGGACTTGATTCCAGCCTTGTATGTGCCATAAGTCAGAGAATCCTGGATGAGAAGGCCAGAAAGACAGGAAAACCGGGGAAAAGAATCCGCACCTTCGCCATAGGAATGGAAAAGGACGCCATAGATCTTAAGTTCGCCAAAGAGGTGGCAGATTTCATAGGTTCCGATCATACAGAGGTTTATATGACACCGGAGCAGGTGATAGCGGAACTTCCCAATGTCATAAAACTCCTTGGAACCTGGGACATCACCACCATAAGGGCCAGCATGGGAATGTACCTCTGCTGCAAGGCCATCCACGAGAACACGGATGTGAGAGTCCTGATGACCGGCGAGATCTCCGATGAGCTCTTCGGTTACAAGTATACAGACTTTGCACCGGATGCTAAGGCTTTCCAGAAAGAGGCAAAAAAGAGAGTGGATGAGCTCTACATGTACGATGTCCTTCGGGCGGACAGATGCATCAGCGCCAACAGCTTAGAAGCAAGAGTTCCCTTCGGAGATGTCTCTTTTGTCAAATATGTAATGAGCATCGACCCGGAAATAAAGCTCAACAAATACAATATGGGAAAATACCTCCTTAGACACGCATTCGAGAAGGACCACCTTCTGCCGGACAACATCCTCTGGAGGCAGAAGGCAGCCTTCTCCGACGCAGTAGGACACAGCATGGTGGATGATCTCAAAGCCTATGCGGAACAAAAATACAGCGATAAAGAATATGAGGAGCACAGAAAGAAATACACCTATTGCACACCTTTCACCAAGGAGAGCCTTCTTTACAGAGAGATCTTCGAAGAGTTCTACCCGGGGCAGGCAGCAATGATCAAGGATTTCTGGATGCCCAATAAAGAGTGGGAGGGATGCGATGTTAACGATCCTTCCGCAAGAGTCCTTTCAAACTACGGCGACTCCGGCGCACAGCTTGAGGAGACAGAGGCTGAAAGGCAAAAAAAGATCTCGTAAATCATGAATTCGAATAAATAAGAAAGCACAGAAAAGGTGCAAAGGAGGAGAACAGTATGAAAAACGAGGCAACACATTTACCGGAACTTTTCGGAAGCTACGTATTTAATGAAGAGACCATGAAGGAGCGTCTCTCAAGCGCATCCTTCAAGGCATGGAAGCAGTGCATCACAGACGGATCGCCGCTGGAGCTTGCAACTGCAAATGAGATAGCAGAGGCCATGAAGCAGTGGGCAGTTGAAAAGGGTGCAACTCACTACACACACTGGTTCCAGCCCATGACAGGCGTTACAGCAGAGAAGCACGACAGCTTCATCGATCCCGTTGGCGGCGGTAAGATCGCCATGGATTTCTCGGGAAAAGAGCTGGTGAGGGGCGAGCCTGATGCCTCTTCATTCCCTTCAGGAGGCCTTCGCGCCACCTTCGAGGCAAGAGGCTACACAGCCTGGGATCCCACATCCTTTGCTTTTGTAAAAGACAATTCCCTCTATATTCCTACAATCTTCCTTTCCTATTCGGGAGAGGCTCTTGATAAAAAGACACCGCTGCTTCGCTCCATGGATGCGGTAAGCAAGCAGTCCATAAGAGTTCTCAGGCTCTTCGGAGATACAGAGACAAAGCGTGTTACCGCTCAGTGCGGCCCCGAGCAGGAGTACTTCCTTGTGGACAAGAAGCTCTATAAGGAGCGTGAAGATCTTATCATGACCGGAAGAACGCTGTTCGGCAACAAGCCTCCCAAAGGACAGGAACTTGAGGATCACTACTTTGGCGCTATCAAGCCAAGAGTTGCGGCTTACATGGAAGACCTTGATAACGAGCTCTGGAAGCTTGGTGTTCTTTCAAAGACCAAGCACAACGAGGTTGCACCTTCACAGCATGAGATGGCTCCTGTTTACTCAGATGCCAACACTGCTTCTGATTCCAACCAGATCGCCATGGACACCATGAAGAAGGTTGCCGACAGACACGGCTTTGTATGCCTGCTTCACGAGAAGCCCTTCGCCGGGGTTAACGGTTCAGGTAAGCATGACAACTGGTCCATTGGAACAGACACCGGAAAGAACCTTCTTAAGCCCGGCAGCACACCCAGTCAGAACGCACAGTTCCTGCTTTTCCTGGCAGCCTTTGTAAAGGGCGTTGATGAGTATCAGGACACCCTTCGCTGCACCGTAGCATCAGCCGGAAACGACCACAGACTGGGAGCCCAGGAGGCACCGCCTGCAATCATCTCAATCTTCCTTGGAGATGAGCTTGAGGCAGTTGTGGATTCCATCATCAAGGGCAAGCCCTACAAGGATGGCGGCAAGAAAAAGATCGAGATCGGAATCGACGTACTTCCTTCGATCCCTCAGGACAATACAGACAGAAACAGAACTTCACCCATGGCTTTCACCGGAAACAAATTCGAGTTCCGTATGCTGGGAAGCGCCCAGTCAATCTCCGGTCCCAACATCGCTCTTAACACCATCATGGCTCAGGAACTTAAGGAATTCGCCGACAAGCTTGAGAAGTCCAAGAACTTCAACGCAGACCTTCAGAAGCTCATCAAGAAGACCTTCACTGAACACCAGAGAATCATCTTCAACGGCAACGGTTATGATGAGTCCTGGGTAAAAGAGGCAACGAAGAGAGGCCTTTCAAACCTCATCTCCACAGCAGATGCACTTCCTCACTACGCTGACAAGAAGGCAGTAGACCTTTATGTAAGCAACGGCGTATACACTGAGGGCGAGCTTGAGGCAAGAGCTCTTATCCACGCTGATACCTACAATGCCAAGATCGCCATCGAGGCAAACACAATGCTGGATATGATAAGACGTCAGATCCTTCCTGCTGTTTCCTCCTATGCCGCAGACCTGTGCGACAGAATGGCTACCCTTAAGGCAGCAGGGTGCGTGACAGCTTATGAAACCGATACATCCAAGGAAGTTGCTGTTCTGACGGATTCCCTGATGAAGCAGTGCCAGAAGCTTGCAAAGGATATGGACAAGGTTCCGGCAGACCCCTGGAAAGCTCTTGCTTACTATCACAAGACCATCCTTTCGGACATGAACGATGCAAGAAAGTCCGCAGATGCTTTGGAGCTTCTTGTGGATGAGCAGTACTGGCCCTTCCCCGTATATTCAGATCTTCTTTTCTCAGAGTAATACAGGCAGTATAAAACTATTGATTTAGGAGAGTTTTACGATGACACAGATGCTGTACAACGATAACATAGAGCGTGATGCCTGCGGAATAGGCGCGGTTGTCAATATCGACGGCCACGCCGACGGAAAGGCTCTTGACGACGCCCTCAGTATTGTTGAAAAGCTTGAACACCGCGCAGGTAAGGATGCCAGCGGCAAGGTTGGTGACGGTGTTGGTATCCTTCTGCAGATCTCCCACAGCTTCTTTTCGGGGGCTGCAAAGAAGTGCGGTATAGAGCTTGGGGATGAGAGAGATTACGGCGTAGGAATGTTCTTTTTTCCGCAAAATGACCTTAAAAGAACCTTCGCAAAGAGGATGTTTGAAGTCATCTGTGAAAAGAGCGGCATGAAGTTCCTTGGCTGGAGAGATGTTCCGGTTCATCCGGAGATCCTCGGTGACATGGCAAGGGACTGTATGCCCTGTATCTGCCAGTGCTTCATCGAAAGACCTGAAGGGTGTAAGAAGGGTATCGACTTTGACAGAATGCTCTATGTCTGCAGAAGAGAGTTCGAGCAGAGCTCCGAAGATACCTACATCACATCTTTGTCATCCAGAACCATTGTCTATAAGGGAATGTTCCTTGTTAAGCAGCTCAGGGCTTTCTATAGTGACCTTCAGAGCAAGGATTACAAGACAGCCATTGCGATGGTACATTCCAGATTTTCAACAAATACCACACCCAGCTGGGAGAGAGCCCATCCCTACAGGATGATCGCCCACAACGGTGAGATCAATACCATAAGAGGTAACATCGACAGGATGCTGGCCAGGGAGGAGACCATTATTTCCCCTATCATGAAGGACGGGGACCTGGATAAGATCTTCCCTGTAGTCCACAAGAGCGGCTCTGATTCAGCCATGCTGGACAACACCCTGGAGTTCATGTATATGAACGGCATCGACCTTCCCCTCGCGGTCATGATGACCATTCCCGAGCCCTGGAAGCACAACCACTTCATGGAGGAGACCAAAAAAGACTTCTACCATTACTACGCTACCATGATGGAGCCCTGGGACGGCCCTGCGGCAATTCTTTTCACCGACGGTGACGTACTTGGCGCAACCCTGGACAGAAACGGACTGCGTCCTTCAAGATACTACATCACCGACGACAACAGACTGATCCTTTCCTCGGAAGTTGGAGTTCTTGATATTGCCCCTGAGCACATCGTGAAGAAGTCAAGGCTTCAGCCCGGCAAGATCCTTCTGGTGGATACCAAGGAAAAGCGCATCATCTCCGATGAGGAGTGCAAGAACTACTATGCTTCAAGGCAGCCCTACGGCGAGTGGATCGACAGGAATCTCCTCCATCTTGGAGAGCTTTCCGTTCCCAACAAGAAGATCCCCACCCACAGCCAGGAGATGAGAGACAAGCTCTACAAGGCCTTCGGCTACACCTATGAGGATGTGAAAAACGGAATTCTTCCCATGGCTGAAAACGGCATTGAGGCTACAGCCTCCATGGGACATGATGTTCCTCTGGCAGTACTTTCCGAGAAGCATCAGCCTCTTTTCTCTTATTTCAAGCAGCTGTTCGCCCAGGTAACAAACCCGCCCATCGACTCCTTAAGGGAGGAGATAGTGACGGATACCACCGTATACATCGGCTCCGACGGTAACCTCCTTCAGGAAAAGAGCGAGAACTGCCGGGTACTTGAGGTGAATAACCCGATCCTTACAGGAGTTGACCTTCTTAAGATCAAGACACTGGACCAGCCCGGATTTAAGGCTGAGACCATTTCACTTCTTTATTACAACAACACTTCCCTTAAAAAGGCGCTGGAGCAGCTGTCCATCAGCGTTGACAGAGCCTACAGCAAGGGCAGTAACATCATCATCCTCTCCGACAGAGGAATAGACGAAAACCATGTGGCAATCCCTTCACTTTTGGCGGTTTCCTCAGTGGAGCAGCACCTGGTCAGGACCAAGAAAAGAACTGCCATCTCTCTTATCTTGGAGAGCGGCGAGCCCAGAGACGTACATCAGATGGCAACTCTTCTTGGATTCGGCGCAAGAGCCATCAACCCCTACCTGGCCCACGAGTGCATAGCTGAGCTTATCGACATCGGTATTCTGGACAAGGATTACCACACGGCGATCAAGGATTACAATTTTGCGATCCTTCACGGCATCGTAAAGACCGCAGCAAAAATGGGTATCTCCACGCTGCAGTCCTATCAGTCCGCAAGGATCTTCGAGGCCATCGGCCTTTCGAAAGAAGTTATTGACGCATACTTTACCGGCACAGTCAGCAGGGTTGGCGGGATCGGCCTTGCGGAGATCGAGGAGGGCATTAAGTTCAGACATGACCACGCCTTCGATCCCATGGGACTTGTGACGGATACATCCCTTGACAGCACAGGCTTCCACAAGCTAAGAAGCGGCAATGACAAGGAGGATCATCTCTACAATCCCCAGACCATCATCGCCCTGCAGCAGGCAACCCAGTCGGGAAGCTATGAGAGGTTCAAGGAATATACCGACATCGTTGACAATGAGAAGCCTCACACCTTAAGAGGCCTTCTGGAATTTGTTCCGGTAAAAGAGCCGGTGGCTTTAGACGAGGTTGAACCGGCAAGCGAGATCGTAAAGAGATTTAACACCGGAGCCATGAGCTACGGCTCAATATCCCAGGAAGCTCACGAGACCATGGCCATCGCCATGAACACCCTCGGCGGAAAGTCCAATACCGGTGAGGGAGGCGAAGAGCCTTCGAGATTCGGAACCATAAAGAACAGTGCCATCAAGCAGGTGGCTTCCGGAAGATTCGGAGTTTCGGAGAGATACCTTTTAAGCGCACAGGAGATCCAGATCAAGATGGCTCAGGGCGCAAAGCCCGGTGAAGGCGGACACCTTCCCGGCAAGAAGGTTTACCCCTGGGTTGCAAAGACAAGATTTTCAACTCCCGGCGTATCACTGATCTCCCCGCCTCCTCACCACGATATCTATTCCATCGAGGACCTGGCACAGCTCATATACGACCTTAAAAACGCCAACAGAAGAGCAAGGATATCCGTAAAGCTGGTATCTGAGGCAGGAGTCGGCACCATCGCATCCGGTGTTGCCAAGGCGGGAGCCCAGGTCATCCTGGTTTCGGGATACGACGGAGGAACAGGAGCGGCACCCCAGAGTTCGATCCACAACGCCGGACTTCCCTGGGAGCTTGGTGTGGCTGAGGCCCACAGATCTCTTATCGAGAGCGGACTTCGTGACCATGTCATCCTTGAGACCGACGGAAAGCTTATGAGCGGCAGAGATGTGGCCATCGCGTGCCTCCTTGGTGCAGAGGAATTCGGATTTGCAACAGCTCCCCTTGTTACCATGGGCTGCATGATGATGAGGGTTTGCAACCAGGATACCTGTCCTGTGGGAATCGCAACCCAGAACGAGTGCTTAAGAAAGCGCTTCAAGGGTAAGCCCGAATATGTAATGAACTTCATGGTGTTTATAGCCGAAGAGCTTCGTGAGATAATGGCAAACCTTGGATTTAAGACCGTTGATGAGATGGTAGGAAGAACTGACTGCCTTAAGGTCAAGGACAAGCAGATCACAAAGCGGGCTGAGATGGTGAACCTTACTCAGATCCTTAACAGGGATTATGCAAATATTGAATCAAGGCATTTTGATCCTGCCAAGATCTATGATTTCAAGCTTAAGACCACGGTTGATGAGGCAGCTCTTTTACCTGCCTTTGACAGCTATATAAGGTCAGGTAAAAAGCACGAGGCTGAGCTTGAGGTGAGCAGTACCGACAGAGCTGTCGGTACAATCCTTGGCTCCGTTATTACCGAAAACCTTGGCAGCGAACTGGAAGATGACACATTTGTCGTGAATTGCAAGGGTGGCGTAGGTCAGTCCTTCGGAGCATTCATTCCAAAGGGTATGACCTTAAGGCTTGAAGGTGACGCCAATGACGGTCTCGGAAAGGGACTTTCCGGCGGCAAGATCGTGGTGGTACCTCCAAAGAAAGCTAAGTTCAAGGCATCGGAGAACATCATCATCGGTAACGTTGCTCTTTACGGAGCCACCTCAGGAAAAGCCTATATCTGCGGAGTTGCAGGTGAGAGGTTCTGCGTAAGAAACTCAGGTGCCATCGCTGTTGTTGAGGGCTGCGGAGACCACGGTCTTGAGTATATGACAGGCGGAAGAGCGGTTGTCCTCGGAGATACAGGCAAGAACTTTGCGGCAGGTATGAGCGGCGGAATCGCCTATGTTCTGGATCTTCACCACGACCTGTACAGAAGGATGAACAAGGAGATGGTTTCCCTGGAGGAGCTCTCCGAGAAGTATGACATAGCAGAACTTAAGGACATCCTTGAGGATTATGAAAAAGAGACAGGTTCAGAGCTTGCAAAAGAGGTTCTGGACAACTTTGAAGAATATCTTCCTCACTTTAAGAGGATCGTTCCTCACGACTATCAGAAGGTGATAAGTGCCATCGGAAGATACGAAGAACAGGGAATATCCCATGAGAATGCAGTACTTGAGGCATTCAACGAGATTACAAAATAACCGGTGAAAGGGAGCATTTAAGATGGGTAAGCCAACTGGATTTTTGGAATATGCAAGACGCGAAGACGCCGTAATCCCCGTAAAGGAACGCATATCAAGCTTTAAAGAATTTCATACCAGCCTTGATCCGGAAAAGAGAAAGGAGCAGGGAGCAAGATGCATGAACTGCGGAGTGCCCATGTGTCAGTCGGCCATAAAGCTTAAGGGCATGGTGACAGGGTGTCCGCTTCACAATCTGATCCCCGAGTGGAACGACGAGATCTACCACGATCATATCGCTCACGCCCTTTCAAGACTTTTAAAGACAAGTAACTTCCCGGAGTTCACCGGAAGAGTCTGCCCGGCCCTTTGCGAAAAGGCCTGCATCTGCGGCATGAACGATGACCCGGTGACCATCCACAACAACGAGCTGTATCTTATAGAATCAGCCTTTAAGCAGGGACTTATGAAACCCCGTATTCCTAAGATCAGGAGCGGAAAAAAGGTAGCGGTAATAGGAAGCGGTCCCTCAGGCCTTGCGGTAGCGGATCAGCTCAACCACAGAGGGCACAGCGTTACCGTCTTCGAGAGGGAGGACCGGATCGGCGGGCTTTTAATGTATGGCATCCCCAACATGAAGCTTCAGAAAGAGGTCATTGACCGCAGAAGAAAGCTCATGGAAGAAGAGGGAGTTGTTTTTGAGACAGGAGTTAACGTCGGAGATCCCGGAGCAAAGGGCAAAACAGTAGATGTCAAGGAACTCTTAAAAGACTATGATGCCATCGCTCTTTGCTGCGGCGCCAAGAAGGCAAGACCTCTTGGGGTAAAGGACTTCGATAAGGTAAAGGGCGTGTTCTACGCAGTGGATTTCCTTAAGTCCACCACCAAGAGCCTTTTGGACAGCGGCCTTAAGGAAGGCACCTATATCAGTGCAAAGGGAAAGAAAGTCGTTATAGTAGGCGGCGGAGATACCGGCAATGACTGCGTCGGAACCTGCATAAGGCACGGCTGCAAGTCAGTTACCCAGCTGGAGATGATGCCTGCACCTCCCGCAGTAAGAAGACCTGATAATCCATGGCCCGAATGGCCCAAGGTCCTTAAGACAGATTACGGCCAGGAGGAGGCCATTACCTTTTTCGGAGATGACCCCCGTATATATGAGACCACGGTAAAAGAGCTGGTGACCAAAAACGACAAGCTCACCGCAATAAAGACCGTGAAGGTGCAGTTTAAAAACGGAAAGCTCACGGAAGTTGAGGGAAGCGAAAAAGAGATCAAATGCGACCTTCTTCTTATAGCAGCAGGCTTTACGGGCTGCGAGGAATACACAGCCAAAGCCTTTGGAACAGAGCTGACTGAGCGGGGCGTAGTAAAGACTGAGGCCGGTAGTTACAGAACCGGAGTGCCAAAGGTATTTTCCGCAGGGGATATGCACCGCGGCCAGTCGCTGGTGGTATGGGCCATCGCCGAGGGCAGGGAATGCGCCCGTGAAATAGATGAGTACCTGATGGGGTACAGCAATATGTGATGATATCGAGTCTGGCTCTGTATCAGAATAGAATTTTATTTTGGCAGCAAGGGCGCTGCAGCAAGGTTTTTTAAGACCGGCTGTAGCGCCTTTTTTGCATAAAAAAGTTCCAAGGAGGAGAAAAATTATGACAGAAGAAGCTATCAGAAGTTTAGTATCTGAATCTTCAACCACAACTATCTTTGCAATCTGGTTCCTTATCGGAGCCGCGCTGGTGTTCTGGATGCAGGCCGGCTTTGCCATGGTGGAGGCGGGCTTTACAAGGGCCAAGAACACAGGAAACATCCTTATGAAAAACCTTATGGATTTTTGTATAGGAACCGTAATGTTCATTCTAATAGGCTTTTCCCTTTTGCTTGGGGAAGACGTTGCAGGATTTATCGGAAAGCCGGGATTTGATATCTTCACATCCTACGCGAATTTCGATTTTTCAAACTTTGTGTTTAACCTGGTATTCTGTGCAACCACAGCAACCATCGTATCAGGTGCCATGGCTGAGAGAACAAAGTTCCTTTCCTACTGTATCTATTCAGGTGTGATCTCAGGTCTTATCTATCCCATAGAGGCACACTGGATCTGGGGCGGCGGCTGGCTCTCACAGATGGGCTTCCACGATTTTGCAGGCTCCTGCGCAATCCACATGGTAGGCGGTATCTCAGCCCTTATCGGTGCAGCACTTCTTGGCCCCCGTATCGGTAAGTTCACAAAAGACAAAGACGGAAAGATCACTGAAGTTAACGCATTCCCCGGCAGTAACCTTGCCATCGGTGCTCTTGGATGCTTCATTCTCTGGTTTGGATGGTATGGATTCAACGGCGCAGCCGCAACCACCGGTCCTCAGCTGGCATCCATCTTCCTTACAACAACAGTTGCTCCCGCAGTAGCTACCTGTGTCACCATGGTATTTACCTGGATAAAATATGGTAAGCCCGATGTTTCAATGTCCCTTAACGCTTCCCTTGCAGGTCTTGTTGCCATCACAGCTCCCTGTGATGTTACGGACTGTTTCGGTGCCATTGTTATCGGCTTTGTGGCAGGACTTTTAGTATGCTTCGGTGTATGGCTTCTTGATTATAAGCTCAGAGTTGATGATCCTGTAGGTGCCGTTGCGGTTCACATGATGAACGGTATCTGGGGAACAATAGCTGTAGGTCTTTTTGCGACACCCTCTGCTCCCGGTAATGAGGAAACAGGTGTTGTAGGTCTTTTCTACGGTGGAGGCTTCCACACCCTTGGAATACAGCTTCTTGGATTTGTAACTGTAGCAGCATGGACAGCAATTACCATCACAATCGCATTCATGATCATAAAAGCAACCATCGGCCTTAGAGTTACAGAGGAAGAGGAGATCACAGGTCTTGATTCCACAGAACACGGCCTTACCTCCGCTTATGCAGGCTTCAGTATCATGGATATTTCAAACACTCTTACTGTTGATGTCAACGAAAACACAGATCTTGGAGAGAGCGAGTTTGAGGCAGCAAGCGAAGCCAAGAAGAATGCCGCTGTTCCTGTGGCAATGGAAGCTCCTCTTGCAGCAGAGTTTGACTCAGGCATGCACAAGGTTGCCATTGTCTGCAAGCTGGCTAAGTTTGATACCTTGAAGAAAGCCCTCAATGAACTTGGTGTAACGGGTATGACAATGAGCCAGGTAATGGGCTGCGGTGTACAGAAAGGTTCTACCGAGAAATACCGCGGTGCTACCGTGGATTCAACTCTGCTTCCCAAGGTTAAGGTTGAGGTTATCGTATCCAAGATTCCTGTACAGAAGGTTATTGATGCAGCCAAGAAGGCTCTTTATACCGGACATATCGGAGACGGAAAGATCTTTGTATATAATGTAAGCCGCGTGGTTAAAGTAAGAACCGGCGAAGAAGATGTTGCAGCCCTTCAGGATGTAGAGTAAAATATCCTTTAGGGCAAGGGCGCCAGAACTCGAACAAATTTCTGTTCGCTGTTTCTGGCGCCCTTTTACTTGGCAGAAACAAAAAGCATGTTTCTGCCGGGTAAAAGGACATTTAACGACGGTTTAAGGAGGAATCATGGGCAAGTACACAAAAGAAGACATTTTCCGTATTGTTGAAGAGGAGGACGTAGCTTTCATAAGACTTCAGTTCTGCGATATTTTCGGCGTTCCCAAGAATATCGCCATTGCTGCAAGCCAGCTTGAGAGCGCACTTAACAATGAGTGCATATTTGACGGCATATCTGTGGAGGGGTATGTAAGGAGCGGCGAGAGCGACATGTATCTTTACCCGGATCTTGACAGCTTCGATATCTATCCCTGGCGTCCCCAGTCGGGAAAGGTTGCCAGAATGTACTGCAATGTCTACACCATGGACAGAAAGCCCTTTTTGGGAGACCCCAGAAACGTGCTTCGCAGAGTGGTTGAGAAGGCTGACCGGATGGGCATTCGCTTCAAAGTTAACCCTGAGGCAGAGTTCTTCCTGTTTGATTATGATGATGAGGGACAGCCCACAACCCATACAAAGGAGAGGGGCGGATACTTTGACGTTGCTCCCGCAGATCAGGGAGAGAATGTCCGCCGTGACATAATCCTTAACCTGGAGGAGATGGGCTTTGACATCTCATCCTCCCATCACGAGGCGGCTCCCGCGCAGCATGAGATCGACTTTAAAGCAGAGGATGCACAGCGCACTGCAGATATGATCATGACCTTTAAGATGGCCGTTAAGACCATTGCCAAAAAGCACGGCCTCTATGCCACATTCCTTCCCAAGCCCACGGAAGGCATCAGCGGCTCAGGCATGCATATAAATATCATCGCAACCGATAAGGAAGGCCGCAATCTCTTTTCCGCAGGGGAAAAGGGAGCTCTTTCAGAGGAAGCAAGAAGCTTTATTGCGGGAGTTCTTGCCCATGTAAGGGGAATGACCCTTGTTACCAATCCTCTTGTTAACTCCTACAAGAGGCTGGTTCCCGGGTACGATGCTCCTGTGAACATCTCCTGGTCATCGGCATCCTCCAACAGAAGCGCCCTTATCCGCATCCCTTCCAACAGGGGCGAGGGCACAAGGATAGAGGTAAGAAATCCCGATGCCACATGCAATCCATATCTTGCCATAGCACTTCTTCTGGCAGCAGGTCTTGAGGGCATTGAAAAGAAGCTGACACCTCCCGGTGAGCTTGATGAGAACTTGAATCATGCCACCTACGAACAGCTGCGGGAGAGAGGTCTTGAGACGCTGCCAATGACCCTTGGAGAGGCTATTCGTGCCTATGAGGGTGACGCTTTTGTTAAGGAGGTTCTCGGAGAGTCAATCTATGAGAAGTTCCTTGAGGCCAAGAGAGCCGAGTGGAAGGATTTCCGCACCTGCGTTACCCAGTGGGAGATCAAGAGGTATCTTAATCTGTTTTGATATGATACGGCAAATCATTGGCGCGGGGCGGATCGTAAGTGAACATTATTGTAGCTTTTGCTAAGGCACAGGACACACAGAATTTCAAAAGCATATTGAGCCGCGGCGGTTTTGACCAGGTTAGCACCTGCACCTCCGGGGCACAGGCCCTTTCTTTAATGGACGATCTTGGAAGCGGAGTCATCATCTGTGGCTACCGCTTAAGTGACATGCTGTATTCACAGCTTCTTGAGGACCTGCCTGCTTACTTTAAGATGGTCCTGGTGGCTTCAGCAGCAAAGGCTCCTGAGGAGCCTAAGGCAGACAACTTCATTTACCTGGAATCCCCTGCTCAGAGGGCGGATCTCTTTTCCACCATCACACTGATGATGGAGGGCGTCAGCAGAGACCGCAGGAAAGCCAAGGAAAGGCGCATGAAGCGCTCCGACGAGGACAGGAAAGTGATAGATGCGGCCAAGTCAATTCTCATGGAGAGGCATCATATGACAGAGCCCGAGGCCCATAAATACCTTCAGAAATGCGCCATGGATTCAGGCACCGATCTTCTGGAAACCGCGGAGATGATCATATCCCTGACAAATATTTAAGATTACAGGGCCGGTTTATTCGCCCATAAAATAAATTCATATAGCTTATATGTCCGATTTTGGCAACGAAAATCAAACTATGCCAAAATCGGACATTCTTTTTTTGTGTGGATTTTCTAAACTATAGTCAGAATAGAAAAGAATGAATCTTCAATATAGTATCTGGATTCCGAGGAGGAGCAGGAGCGTATGCAGTACGGACATTTTGACGCAGCAAACAATGAATATGTTATAGACAGAGTGGACCTTCCCACATCCTGGACCAATTATCTTGGTGTTGAGGACATGTGCGCCGTGGTGAATCACACCGCAGGCGGGTATCTGTTTTATAAGACACCGGAGTACCACAGGATCACCAGGTTCAGGGCCAATTCGGTTCCCATGGACAGGCCCGGTGACTACATCTATTTAAGGGACAAAAAAGATGGCGACTACTGGAGCATCTCCTGGCAGCCCGTGGGAAAGCCTCTTGATCAGGCTAAGTACATCTGCCACCACGGAATGAGCGTTACCACCTACGAGTGCGACTATAAGGGAATACATGCGACTCAGAAGATGAGCATTCCCATCGGCGACAATGCCCTTATCTGGGACGTTACTGTAAGGAATGACTCGGATGAATTGAGGAGCCTTGATGTCTTTTCCTATGCGGAGTTTTCCTATCATCATATACAGATAGACAATCAGAATTATCAGATGAGCCTTTACTGCGCAGGCTCCGAATACAAAAACGGTACCATACTCTATGACCTTTTCTATGAGGAAGAGGGGTATCAGTACTTCACAGCAAACTTTGAGCCCGACGGCTTTGACTGCCTCCGAGACGTGTTCCTTGGAACCTACAACACCGAGACCAATCCGGTGGCCGTAATAAACGGCAAGTGCTCCGGCTCTTTTGAAAAGGGAGGAAACCACTGCGCAGCACTGCAAAAGGGCATTGAGCTTAAACCCGGAGAGGAGAAGAGACTAATCTTCTTCCTTGGAGAAGGAAAATACGATGAAGCGGATAAGATAAAAGCCAAATACGCCGATCCTTCCGCCCTTGACAGTGCCTACCAGGAGCTTAGGAAATTCTGGGAAAAGAAACAGCAAAGCTTCAAGGTAACAAGCCCTGATGCCGGTATCGACACCATGATCAATACCTGGACCCTTTACCAGTCCGAGATAAACGTAATGTTCTCAAGATTTGCCTCCTTCATTGAGGTTGGCGGCAGAACAGGCCTTGGCTACAGGGATACGGCTCAGGATTCCATGACTGTTATTCCTTCAAACCCGGAGGGCTGCAGAAAGCGCATTGTGGAGCTTCTTAGAGCTCTTACCACCAGCGGCTACGGAATTCACCTCTTTGAGCCCCGCTGGTTTGCTCCAAAGGATGAGAACGAGAACAAGAAAAAGCCCTTCAAGTCCCCCACGGTCATTCCTGAGGTTGAGGGCAAGAGCAGGGTTCACGGCCTTGACGATGCCTGCTCCGATGATGCTCTTTGGCTTGTTCCTTCCATCACCGAGTACGTGAAGGAGACCGGCGACTTCGGATTCCTTGATGAGAAGTTCGGCTATGCCGACGGCGGCGAAGGAACCGTCTATGAGCACATGAAGAAGATCGTGGAGTTCTCACTTCGCGAGGTTGGAAGCCACGGCGTCTGCAAGGGCCTTAGAGCCGATTGGAACGACTGCCTTAACCTTGGCGGCGGAGAGAGCGCACTTGTTACCTTCCTTCTCTACAGGGCTCTTGATTGCATGAAGGAAGTTGCCCTGTATTCGGGAAAAGAGTCTGATGCTGCTTATTATCAGCAGGGCATGAATGAACTTAAGGATATAACCGACAATGTTCTGTGGGACGGCGAGTGGTTCCTTAGGGGCTTTACGGGAAACGGCAGGAAGATCGGAACCCACGAGAACACAGAGGGCAAGGTTCATCTTGAATCCAACGCCTGGGCTGTTTTGTCAGGGGCTGCGGACGAAGAGAAGAGCAGGAAGGCTCTTGATTCCATCAGGGAGAATCTCTTTACCCCATACGGTATCATGCTGAATGCTCCGGTATACACTGTGCCGGATGATGATATAGGCTTTGTTGCCAGGGTTTATCCGGGACTTAAGGAAAACGGAAGTATCTTTTCCCATCCCAATCCCTGGGTATGGTCCGCAGAGTGCCGCATGGGCAACGGAGACAGGGCCATGGAGTACTACCACAGTCTGTGTCCCTTCTATCAGAATGACAAGATAGAGACAAGATGGGCAGAGCCCTATTCCTACTGCCAGTTTATCTCCGGCAAGGACCACACCACCTACGGAAGGGCTCACCATCCCTTCATGACAGGAAGCGGCGGCTGGGCATACTTTGCGGTGACTCACTATATTCTGGGAGTAAGACCGGGATTTGACGAGCTCACCGTAGACCCCTGCATTCCCGGCAGCTGGGACGGATTTACCGTAAGCAGGAGATTCAGAGGAGAAGAGTACGAGATAAGAGTATCAAACCCCGACCACGTTCAGAAAGGCGTTAAGAAGATAGTTCTGGACGGAGCGGAGGTAGACAGGATCTCTTTTGACCGGCAAGAAACAGGAAGTAAGCACATTGTTGAAGTTACCATGGGATAAGGGGGAGAAGAGATGATCAAATTCGGAACCGGCGGATGGCGCGCCATAATCGGTGATGAGTTCACCAAGGAAAATGTACAGATCCTGGCCCAGGCCATGTCTGCCAAGATGAAGTCGGAGGGCGTTGCGGACAAGGGAATCGTCCTTGGCTACGACAGACGTTTTTTGTCAAAAGAGGCAATGAAGTGGGCTGGTGAAGTGTTTGCGGCAAACGGAATCGTGGCAAGCCTTATCAACAAGTCAAGCCCCACACCTCTTGTTATGTTCTATGTTATGAAGCATGAGCTTCCCTACGGCATGATGGTGACCGCAAGCCATAACCCTGCCATCTACAACGGCATCAAGCTCTTTACCGCAGGCGGAAGGGACGCCGACGAGCGCCAGACAGCCGAGGTTGAGGAGTATATACTGGATGTGGCTCTTCCCGTTCCCGCCATGGACTACGACGAAGCTCTTTCAAAGGGCATGATTAAAGAGTTCTACCCCATGAACGAATACATCGACAATATCCTTGCAAGGGTTGATGTGGAGAAGATAAAGGCAGCAGGCCTTCGTGTGGCCTTAGACCCCATGTACGGCGTAAGTGAGACTGCCATCAAGACCATTCTTCTTACCTCAAGATGCGAGATGGACACCATACACTCAAGGCACGACACCCTTTTTGGCGGCAAGCTTCCCGCTCCCAACGAGGCAGCCATGGAGCCCCTGCGGACCTGCGTCCTTGACGGAAGATGCGACATCGGTATTGCCACCGACGGAGATGCGGACAGGATCGGTGTTATTGACGACAAGGGAAGATATCTTTCTCCCAATGATATTCTGGTACTTCTTTACTACTACCTGACCAAGTTCAGGCATGAGAGGGGCCCGGTTGTAAGGAACCTTTGCACCACCCATATGCTTGACAGGATAGCCGAGAGATTCGGCGAGCAGTGCTACGAGGTTCCCGTTGGCTTCAAGCACATCTCCGCCAAGATAACCGAGACCGACGCCCTTATAGGCGGCGAGTCCTCAGGCGGTCTTACGGTGCGCGGCCATATCAACGGCAAGGACGGCGTGTACGCAGCAGCTCTTCTGGTTGAGATGCTGGCTGTAACGGGACGCAGAATTTCCGAGATCTACGATGATATCGGGCAGGAGTTCGGTAGGCTCTTCATGGTGGAGAAGAACTACTCCTTCAAGGCTTCAAGGAAAGAGGAGCTTTTAAAGGTTCTTATTGAGAACAAGGAGATTCCCGATCTTCCCTTTGATATTCAAAAGACTTCCTATATGGATGGCTGTAAGGTATACTTTAAAAATGGGGGATGGGTGAGTGCAAGATTTTCAGGCACGGAGCCGCTTCTTAGAATTTTCTGTGAAATGCCGGACAAGGATTCGGCAGAAAAAGTATGCGCTATCTACAGAGATTTTCTGGGACTGGAAGGATAACAAATGAAAAGTAAAAAGACACTGAAATGGCAGATGCTAAGGTTTTTGGCGATTGGATGGCTTGTTCCGTTAACGGCTATTGTGCTGCTGTTTCTGGTGGTGGTGACTGGAAGGCTCGACAGACAGAGCGAGCGGACCATTACCACATCTATGGAAAAGGCGGCGGAGATCTGTATTCTCCGCCTTTCTGATTGTATAGACGCATCCAAGAACGCGTCTTATCTTCCTTATGTAAGGGATGCCTGGAATGCCTACGAGAAAAGCGGCGATGAGGGCAAACTCTACAACGACGTCACCGTATTTCTTGCGGAGCAGTACAAATACAATCCAAGTTTTGACATGACGGTGCTCATATTTACTGATGAGCCCGAAAACATATACTACACCGGCAATACTACCGGCCGCGGCAGCGTCTCAAGAATACGCTATTTCAAGGACTCCGTAAGGGCAGAGGTACTAAAGCGCTCCAAAGACCTGGATACCAGGACAGAGTTCTTTTCCTCAAGGGGTCATGTGTACATGATAAGAAACCTGATGAACAGAAGCTTTAAAAGCTACGCGGTCCTGGTGATGGAGCTTAACCCTGAGCAGATCTTCGAGAGTCTTAAGAGCGTCTGGGAGTACCGGGGAATGCAGATCTCTTTTGACGATGAGCTTCTCTGGTCCGAAGGCGATGAATTTGAGTTTCACGCAGCACTTCCTTATGCCGATAAGGCCATCATGACAAGGCAGGGGGGAAAAGATCTGGTGGCATGCCGCAAGAAGAGCGTTGACGGCAATTTCAACTATGCAGTAGCCTACGACTCGGGCGCAGTAAACCTTGAGAAGAGGTCCATCAATGTGACTTTCGGGATTGTTCTTTTGTTCCTGATCCCTCTTATCGCAATGATGATCTACTTCTTCAACAGCAGGATCAACAGGCCCATTACCACCCTCACCGAGGCTTCCAAGCAGCTTGCTGAGGGCAAGTACGGAATAAAGGTGGAGGAGAGCACAAAAAGGCAGGAGGGTGAGATTGCAGATCTTACCCACAACTTCAATCTCATGTCCGACAAGCTCAGCGAGCAGTTTAACAAGATATTCGTTGAGGAGATTGCACTTCGTGATGCCAATATTCATGCGCTGCAATCCCAGATAAATCCTCATTTCCTCAATAACACCCTGGAGATCATCAACTGGGAAGCCAGGATCCACGGCGAGGAGAAGGTCAGCAGCATGATCGAGGCACTGTCCACCATGATGTCAGCCACCATGGACAGAAACAGGCAGTCGCTTATCACAATCTCTGAGGAGATGGAGTATGTAAGGGCCTATCTCTACATAATAGAATGCAGATATCAGGACAGATTCGCCTATGAGGAAGAGATCGATCCGCTCCTTCTTAATGTGAAGGTGCCAAGGCTTATCATACAGCCGGTCATCGAGAATGCCGTAGAATACGGAAGCGAGGACAACGGCGCAAGGCACGTATCCCTGAAGATACAGGGAACCGCCTATGGAGAAGAGGTTGACATGCAGATCATAATCATCAACCCCGGAGAGCCCTCCTCTGAAGATATGGAAAAGATCCGTGAGCTCCTTTCGGATGACCTGGAGATAAAGCCCATGGAAGAGAGGACAACCCGTATCGGAATCAGGAATGTTAACCGAAGACTTAAGATGATCTACGGGGGAGACAGTCATCTTACTATCGAACCTGATGGAAAAGGAAATACAATTAGCACTATTTTTGTCAAAAAATAACAATTTCAGCAATCCGCTTTAAAGACCCTCCTTGGTATCCTTAAGATACAAAAAACGAAGGATTTGCGCACTGACAGCGCAGAAGGGAGAAAGTATGAAAATGAAAAAGCTTACCGCAGCTCTGATGACAGCAATCATGACTGCATCCATGGTAGTAGGATGTGGAAGTGCTGCTCCTGCACCTGCAGAACCCTCACCCGCCCAGACCGAGGCACCCGCAGCTGAGACACCCGCTGCTGAGGAGCCCGCAGCTGAGACTGAGGCAGCAGGCCCTGTTGAACTCACCGTAACCACAACATTCGCAGGCGAGGACAGCAACGCTCAGAATTACAAGAATGCAGTTGCCGGCTGGGAAGCAGCTACAGGCAATACTGTAAGCGATACTTCAGCAACATCCGATGAGACCTTTAAGACAAGGATCATCACAGACTTTGAGACAGGCTCAGAGCCCGACGTTCTGTTCTTCTTCAACGGAGCAGACGCAAATGATTTCGTCAATGCAGGCAAGGTTGTTTCCATCGACGAAATCAGAGCAGAGTTCCCTGACTTTGCATCCAACATGAACGATGACCTCATCGCAGCTTCTCCTGCAGATGGCGTTAAGTATGCAGTTCCCGTAAACGGATACTGGGAAGCAATGTTCGTAAACACAGCAGTTCTTGATGCTGCAGGCGTAGCAATGCCCGGCGCAGACTACACATGGGATCAGTTCCTTGAGGACTGCCAGAAGATCAAGGATGCAGGCTATGCACCTATCGCAGCAGCTCTTGGCAACATTCCTCACTACTGGTGGGAGTTCGCGATCTTCAATCAGCAGACACCCGCAAATCACCTGGATATCCCCGGCGCAGCAGATGATGCTACAGGATCACAGTGGGTAGCAGGACTTGAGGATATCAAGACCCTCTATGAGAAAGGCTATTTCCCTGACAACACACTTTCAGCTACAGATGATGAGACCTTCGCTATGTTCACAGACGGCAAGGCAGCATTCCTTCTTGACGGTTCCTGGAAGGTTGGCGGTATCGTTGGTTCCTGCCAGTCAGATCCCGAGGATCCTTCAACTCTTGACGCTGACAAGCTTGCTAACTTTGATGTTACCTACTTCCCCGGCAAGGGAAATCGTAAGACAACTGATATGATCGGCGGTCTTTCAATGGGTTACTACATCACAAAAAAGGCATGGGATGATCCCGACAAGAGAGCAGCAGCTGTAAGCTTCGTTTCTTACATGACAAGTGATGAGGTTGTTCCTCAGTTCGCACAGCACACAGCATCAGCTCTTAAGAATGCTCCCGCTGTTGACGAGACACAGTTCAATGCTCTTCAGGTAAAGGCTATGTCCATGATGAGTGGTGTTACATCTCTTACAGGCGCAGTTCAGGATCTCTTCAACGGAGACTGCAGAGTATCTACCTTCGACGGAATGCCTGACATCGTTGTAGGCAATGTATCCGCAGCAGATGCAGTTCAGGAAGGTATCGATGTTTATCTCGATGCTCAGTAATTTCTAAAGACAGTTAGACCTGTGAGTTTTTCGACCGGCAATGAAACAAATTGCCGGTCGATTTTTAAAGAGGGGTTATGTATGTCTAACATTTACAAAAGCAAAAAATACGTTTTCTTTTTCCTTGCACCGGCATTTATCTTTTTGATCCTTTATCTGTATTATCCCTTTTTTGTAAATATATACGGAAGCTTCAGGGCCATTAAGAATCTTGGAACCTACGGGACCAAATGGAACGATCCCTGGTATGAGAACTATGTGAAGCTGGTTACGGACCCGGTTGTCCGCACTTCACTGAAAAACACATTCCTTATGATAATTGCAACCATCGTCGGCCAGGTTGGAATAGCTCTTTTGCTGGCGATCCTTGTTGACAATATAGAGAAAGGCACTCAGTTCTTCAGGACGGTATACTTCTTCCCCATCGTTATTTCGGCTACTGCGCTGGGGCTATTGTTCAACCTGATCTTCCTGTATGACAAAGGTATGCTGAATCAGTTCCTGGAACTGTTTGGAAAGACTACCCTTACCGACTGGAAAGGCGAGAAACTGGCAATCCTTACCATGATGATCCCTGTTGTGTGGCAGTATGTGGGATTCTACTTTGTAATCCTTGAGACGGGCCTTAACAACATATCCCAGGAGCTCTACGAATCGGCAGCCATCGACGGCGCCACAAGATTCCAGAGGGTAATCTACATTTCACTTCCGCTTCTTAGAAACGTTATCTGCACCTGCCTTACTCTTGGTGTAACCGGAGCTCTAAAGGTATTCGATCTTCCATGGACCATGTTCCCCAAGGGAATGCCCCTTAAGGAGACCTTCCTTACCGGAACCTACATGTACTACCAGACCATGGAGGCCAAGAACGTTGACTACGGCGCAACCCTTGCGGTTCTCATCGTAGTTCTGGGTGTTGTGCTCTCAAGGATCACGAGAGCAGTGTTCAAGGAAAGCGAGGACTTCTGATATGAAGAGGAATAAACTGGGGCTGACAGCCCTCTATATCATATTGGGTGCCTGGGCACTTACCACCATTTACCCGCTTTTCTGGGTTCTGGAGAACTCCTTCAAGGCCAAGGACAAGATCCTTCAGCAGAGCTTTGCGCTGCCCATCGGACCGCTCTTTACCCTGGCCAACTACCGAAGGGCCTTCGAGAGACTTGATATCGCCCACGCATATATCAACAGTATTTTCATCTCCGGCTGCGTAACCGTGGGAGTTATGCTGCTGGCGGGGCTTGCATCCTTTGCCCTTGTAAGATTTGATTTCAGGATAAAGAAGCTGTGCCACACCATGGTAATAGCAGCCATGATGTTTCCTGTTTTTTCCACCATCATTCCCGTATATACCATGGAGACAAGCTGGCACATCACCAATACCGACAGCTGGATCCTTAACATGATCTCGGTTATCCTTCCCCAGGTGGCGGGAAACCTAAGCTTTGCCATCATCGTGCTCATGGGCTATGTGCAATCACTGCCTCTTGAGCTGGAAGAAGCGGCTCATCTTGAGGGCTGCTCCATACCACAGATCTTTTTCAGGATCGTGCTGCCCCTTGGCAAGCCATCCTTCGTGACTGTGGCAATTTTCTCATTCCTGTGGAGTTACAACGACCTGTTTACCCAGATGTTCTTCTTGAGAAGACCTGAGATGCAGGCCATCACAAGGCTTTTGAACGAGCTGACCTCCAAGGAGGGTACCAACTACGGACTTATGGCTTCCGCTGTTACCCTGGTAATCATACCTGTAATTGTTGTTTATATTTTTCTTCAGAAGTATATAATTAAAGGTATGACAGCCGGTGCCGTGAAGGGATAAGTATGAGAAAGGTTATTATCGTTGACGATGAGCCCCTTATTGTTGAGGGACTTCGCAAGATTGTTGAGTGGGAAAAATACGACTGTGTTGTAGTGGGGACTGCAGCCTCTGCAAAAGAGGGGCTGGCCATGGTAGAGAAGCATGATCCGGACATTCTTTTTACTGATATAAGGATGCCCGGCATGGACGGACTTACCATGGTGGCTGCCCTGCGCTCAGAGCACAGGGATCTTCAGGTTGTGGTGCTGACAGGCTACAGGGATTTCGATTATGCCCGTCAGGCCCTTAATCTTGGCGTATTCCGCTATCTTGTTAAACCTTCCAAAATGAAAGAACTTAATGAAACCATGGAGGCGCTGTCCGAGAAGTTTTCCCGGATCGAAGAACAAGCTAAGACCACGGCCTCCCAGGGTCAGGATGACAATGCCAGTGCCAACAACTTTGTGGTGAACCAGGCCATCAGCTACATGGAGCAGCACTACAAGGAGAAGCTTCAGCTCACCGATGTTGCCGAGAAGGTCTATGTGAGCCACTGGCACCTTAGCAAGCTCCTTAACAGCACGGGCAAGAGCTTTTCGGATGTTCTTAACGAGATCAGGATCGAGAACGCCAAGAAACTTATGGAGGACTCATCCCTTCATATCGCGGACATTTCAGAGAGAGTGGGATTTGTGGACACAGCCCATTTTTCCAGAGTGTTCAAGAAGTACACCGGCATGAGTGCCAACGAATACAGAAACAGATATCTGAGGTGATTAAGATGAAGATTACAGGTGCTTTGGTTTTCGGAGAGAATCAGACTTTTGTGAAAAGAGATATCAATATGAGGGACGGCAGATTTACGGGCAGTTCCGATCCTTCGGAGGAAGTATTTGACGCCTCGGGGTGCTATGCAATCCCGGGGCTTGTTGATATTCATTTCCACGGAGCCATGGGAAGCGATGTCTGCGACGGAGGCTTTGATGACTTCGTAAAGATCGCTGAATATGAGCTCTCAAGGGGAGTTACGGCCATCTGTCCCGCAACACTGACCCTTCCTGTGGAAACCCTTAAAAACGTTCTTGCAACCGGAGCTGAGTTTGCAAAGGAAGACAGGCAGGATTGTTCAGAGCTTGTTGGCTTTAACATGGAGGGACCCTTTATCAGCAGAGTCAAGAAGGGCGCCCAGAATGAAGAGTTTATAATCAATTGCAATCCCAAAATTGTCGAGGAATTTGTGGAGGCTTCCAATGGCCTTCTTAAGATCATAGGCATCGCGCCCGAATGCAACGAAGGCTTCGAGGAGTACATCAAGGCAGTTAAGGACAAGGTTACAGTATCTCTTGCCCACACGGCAGCTGACTACGACTTTGCAAAAAGAGCCATCAATGCCGGTGCCTGCCACGCTGTTCACCTTTACAACGCCATGACGGGAATGGACCACAGAAATCCCGGAGTTGTGGGAGCTGTGTTTGACAGTGACAATGTTACCGCAGAGCTTATCTGTGACAACATCCACATTCATCCCGCAGTTGTAAGGAACACTTTCAAGATCCTTGGCAAAGACAGGATGATACTTATAAGCGACAGCATGCGTGCCACCGGAATGCCTGACGGAGAGTATGACCTTGGCGGAATGCCGGTCGAGAAGAAAGGCAGAGAGTGCAGGCTCAAAGAGGGCGGAAGCATCGCAGGATCGGGCTCTGATCTTATGGACTGCCTGACAATAGTTGTTAAGACAATGGGGATCCCTCTTGAAAAGGCTGTGGCTGCAGCTACGATAAATCCCGCAAGACGCATCGGAATCGATGACCTTCACGGTGAAATCGCAGAAGGCAAATATGCAGATCTGGTGCTTCTTGACAAGGACACTCTTGAGCTGAAGGCAGTATTTAAGAGAGGTAAGAAGGTAGTATAACCTCAAAACACAGATAAAAACTCACCATACTATACAATCCGCGACAAAAAACGTACAATTTGCGACAATCATCGTTTTTCCTATACTATATGAGATATCCTTATGGTGTAGGAATAACAACATTTTTATCAGGGGGCACATGAGATGGATAATCTTATGTTTGATGAAATGGGAATGATGGTTGTTTCAGAAAACCATTGTTGCGAACACTTCGAACCCAACGACGATGCCCTTGTTCCAATGAGGGAGTGCTGGTGCTGTAAATGGTCAGACTTCAGAGCGGACAAAGGAAACGGACTATCGGACGGCTATAGTATCTGCAATTACATTGGCAACGCCAAGGAGGCAGTCAACAGATAATTGAGGTGACATTATGGGTGAGGAGAAAACAAATAAGATAAAAATACAAATGTTTGGCGGCCTTGCAATCACATACGATGGAAGGAATGTTTCCATTGGCAAGAACAAAACCGCCAAGTATATACAGCTTCTGGAAATTGTTTGGCTCAGCGGTGATATCGGAATTCCTAAGGAACAGCTCACTAATATCCTTTATGACAGGGAGGAGCAGTCAAACTTAAGCAACAGCTTTAACAATCTGATCTATCAGATGCACAAGCAGCTGAGCAAGTCCGGACTTCCGGAACACGACTACATCGTGAACAGAGACGGCATCTTCTTCATGGATGAGGAAGTTGACATGGATCTGGATGTTGTAAGGTTCATGAGAAGCGTGGAGAATGCCAGAAAGGCAGACGATCTTTCAGAGCAGATCGCTTTTTATAAGGATGCTTTTGATGAGTATGTGGGTGAAGTTCTTCCCGAGCTTTCCACTCAGGAGTGGCTTATCATCAAGAGTGTGCAGCTTCAGAAGATGTACACCGAGTGCGTCATAACCCTCGGCCAGTACTATGAAGAGAAACGCGATTACGAATCCATGTACAGAGTATACAAGAGAGCTGCAGAACTCTACCCCGACGAGGAGTGGCAGGTCGGTGAGATCAACGCCCTTATCGGTATGGAGTCCTTCAAGGAAGCTTATGCTGTATATGATGAGACCGTAAGATATTACACTGATGAACTGGGAATCACACCCAGCAGCGACCTTCTTGCCTGCTACGACAAGATGAGCCGCCAGATCACCAATACTCCCGGCAAGATCCTTCAGATCAGGGACGGTATCCTTGAGCAGAGAGATTCTGTGAGAAGACATGATGAAGGCGCATACGATTGCTCATTCCCGAGTTTTATCGATGCGTACCATATCCTCAGCCGCAACATGGAGAGAAGCGGCCAGTCCGTTTACATGATGCTTCTTAACATCGTGGATTACGAAGGCAAAAGAATCACCAACGCCGCCAAACTTGAGACAAGAGCGAACCTCCTCCAGGAGGCCATCTCGTTGACCTTAAGACAGGGCGATACCTATTGTAAGTACTCGGCATCGCAGTTCCTTCTCCTTCTGGTAGGTACCAACAAGGAGAGCTGCAAAATTGTTTACAGAAGAATACTGAACAAGTTCAAGACTCTGGCCGGTCCCAGAACCGAACTTGAATACAGTGTTGTTTCTCTGGCAGATCTGCCTGACAGGCTGCCTATAGCAAGTAACAATTAACAATTAAGGTATATCACCCTGTTAAACAGGGGCTTGTGGTTTTTTTATGAGGGATTCCGCGCGGTGTAACAGCTGCGCGGAATATTTTTGCCTGTAAGAAATTCTTTATAATTCGTTCACAGAGTTTTAAAAGGATGGGATTATAATTAAATGGAGAAATTATGGGAAAGGAAGTGAGTCCATGGCAGTAGAGCATTTAGACTACTCCAAAATGAACTTCACCGGTATAACAGGGGGCGCAAACAAATACAATACTGAGGAGATCACACAGGTCGACGTAGAGAAACTCCTCAAAATGAAAGATCAGATCGAGGGTTTCAGAGTCATGATGATGAAATATGACTGTGCACTCTCGGAGATCAGAACCAAACTTGACGTGCTGAACAAGGACCTTGCTCTTCGGAACAAGAGAAATCCTTTTGAAGCCATCAAGATGAGGATAAAGACACCGCTTAGCATCTACAACAAGCTGGAGAGCAAAGGTGTTGAATTCACTCTCGAGAACATTGAAAAAGAACTTTCGGATATAGCCGGAATTCGTGTTATATGTTCCTTTGTGGATGACATCTATATGCTGGCCGATTGTCTTACCAAGCAGGATGACATAAGAGTCATACAGCGCAAGGATTACATCAAGAAGCCCAAGAGCAGTGGATACAGAAGTCTTCACCTTATCATCGAGATTCCTATTTTCCTGACTCAGGACAAGGAATACATGAAGGTTGAGGTACAGTTCAGAACCATAGCCATGGATTTCTGGGCAAGCCTCGAGCACAAGATGAAGTACAAAAAAGATATTGAAAACGCCGACGTTATAACTGAAGACCTGAAGTTCAGTGCAGACCTCATCAATCAGATCGACATGAGGATGCAGCAGATCCGTGAAAAGATCGACGAAACTGAATAAAGAATCAAAAATGCACATTCTCTGATCATGACAGAAGTCACAGAGTAATGTGCATTTTTATTGCTTGTATAATGATAAGGACAGTTCTTTAGTATTATTGTGCGGTCCATCTTCCGCTGGCACCGCAGGGAAGGATCAGCCCGTTTGATTTAACGGGAAGACCGATTTCGCCGGCTTCCACTGTTCCCTTGTGAATGGGATCAAGCACAGTGTGGAGCATATAGGAGAGAACTGCGGGCTGCAGTCCCGTGGTGTATGAATTAATAAGGAAGAACAGGGGATCATCCGAAAGAAGCTGTGAAGTCAGCTTGATAAACGGAAATACCGAATCCTCTATTTTCCAGATCTCGCCCTTGGGGCCTCTTCCGTAGGAAGGGGGATCCATGATTATGGCATCGTATCTGTTGCCGCGGCGGATCTCTCTCTCAACGAGCTTAACACAGTCGTCCACAAGATACCTTATGGGCGCTTCGGCAAGTCCCGATGCAGCCGCATTTTCTTTTGCCCATAAAACCATTCCCTTTGAGGCATCCACATGAGTTACCGCGGCGCCGGCCTTTGCTGCGGAAACGGTTGCTCCGCCGGTATAGGCAAAAAGGTTAAGGACCTTAATGGGGCGATTTGCTTCCTTTATTAATGTAGAGAACCAATCCCAGTTGGCAGCCTGCTCAGGGAAAAGACCTGTGTGCTTGAAGCTGAAGGGCTTCAGATTAAAGGTAAGGTCTTTGTAGGAGATGGACCACTCCTCGGGCAGCTTGTTGAACTCCCATTCACCGCCGCCTTTGTTGCTGCGGTGGTAGTGGCCGTTGGGTTTCTTCCAGCCGAAGTGATTCTTGTCGGTGTT
Organism: Butyrivibrio sp. FCS014; assembly: GCF_000526935.1. Taxonomy (GTDB): domain Bacteria; phylum Bacillota; class Clostridia; order Lachnospirales; family Lachnospiraceae; genus Butyrivibrio. The sequence continues at coordinate 303,235 of NZ_JAHA01000006.1, forward strand.
CCATATTACCTGGGGATCGGGACGGACAAGAAAATAATCTCCCCATCTCTCAAGCTTCTCCCCGGAGGAAGTGTCTATTACTTCATAGTCTTTCCAATTATCTGCAATCCACATATATATTCTCCAATGCTGTTTCTTCTATAATAAAATAACACTTATATGATATACTAAATTAAATTTTGTTACAATTGCACGAAGCATTTTACCGTTAAGGGGTTGACAGGTCTATATGCATATGACAAAAGATTAAATTAGATCAAGAAAAACAGTCGTAAAACGCTGATTTTGGGATAAAAGAGATTAATTTATAAAAAGTTGTTGCATATGCACAAAAAATGTTTTATACTAACAAACGCTGTGACATGATAGCTATGAAGCGTGAGGTTGCTGCTTTATCCAGTTAAGCAGGTTTTCCGTGGAGCGAATGTCTAGAGGCCGGAATAATGGCCAAACAAACTGACGACAAGTCACTGTACAGACAATTCTAAGTCTGCCTCTTAACCCAGGGCAGAAACGACGTGTAGAGAGTTCCATGAGCCTTACTATGTGTTAAGGGTCGGGACACACACGGGAGAGTGTACAGTCACCGCTTGTCGTACTTCATCAAAAAGTGCGAAAAGGAGGCGACTTTTTTTATGGCAAATCAGGTAATGAGAATTACACTTAAGGCTTATGATCATCAGCTTGTTGATGCATCTGCCAAGAAGATCATCGAGACAGTCAAGAAGAACGGATCTCAGGTGAGCGGACCGGTGCCTCTTCCTACTAAGAAGGAAGTTGTTACTATCTTAAGAGCTGTTCACAAGTACAAGGATTCCAGAGAGCAGTTCGAGCAGAGAACACACAAGAGACTGATCGATATCATCACACCTACATCAAAGACTGTTGAGGCTCTTCAGAGACTCGAGATGCCTGCAGGTGTTAACATCAATATCAAAATGAAATAATTAACTATCAATCACCTCTACTAGTATGATGCGAGACGCATGATGCCGTGATAACTGGATAATTGTCAGATGACAATTGACGACATTGCGAACGAAGTAAGCATCCGCTGTAGACGTAATAAGGAGGTAAAATCATGAAGAAGGCTATTTTAGCTACAAAAGTCGGAATGACTCAGATCTTCAAAGAGGATGGTTCACTGGTACCTGTAACTGTTCTTCAGGCAGGTCCTTGCGTAGTAACACAGATCAAGACAGTTGAGAATGATGGTTACAGCGCAGTTCAGGTTGGCTTTGTTGACAAGAAGGAAAAAGTTGTTAACAAGGACAAGAACGGTAACAAGACAATCTACCATCGTCACGGAGCAACAAAGGCTGAGCAGGGTCATTTCAAGAAGGCCGGAGTTTCTTGCAAGAGATTTGTAAGAGAGTTCAAGTTTGAGAACGCAGCTGAGTACGAGCTTGGCGCAGAGATCAAGGCAGATATCTTTGCTGAGGGCGACAAGATCGATGCTACAGCAGTATCAAAGGGAAAAGGATTCCAGGGTGCCATCAAGAAGAATGGTCAGCACAGAGGACCTATGGCTCACGGTTCCAAGTTCCACCGTCATCAGGGTTCTAATGGTTCAAGTTCAGATCCCAGCCGTGTATTCAAGGGTAAGGGAATGCCTGGTCACATGGGCAGCGTAAAGGTAACAGTTCAGAATCTTGAGGTTGTAAGAGTAGATGCTGACAAGAATCTCATTCTTGTTAAGGGCGCTATTCCCGGACCTAAGAAGGGACTTGTTACAATCAAGGAAACAGTAAAGGCTGAAAACTAATAGAACGCGAAAGGAGGACCATACAGATGGCTAATGTATCTGTTTACAATATGGAAGGCAAAGAAGTTGGCACAATCGATCTGAGCGATGCTATCTTCGGAGTTGAAATAAACGAACATCTCGTACACATGGCTGTTCTTCAGCAGCTCGCTGATAAGCGCCAGGGTACACAGAAAGCAAAGACACGTTCTGAAGTTTCCGGAGGCGGAAGAAAGCCTTGGAGACAGAAGGGAACAGGTCACGCAAGACAGGGTTCTATCAGAGCTCCTCAGTGGAAGGGCGGCGGAGTCGTATTTGCTCCCGTTCCCAGAGATTACTCTTTCAAGATGAACAAGAAAGAGAAGAGAGCAGCCCTCAAGTCTGCACTTACAGACAAGGCTCAGGCAGGCAACCTTATCGTTGTTGATGAGCTCAAGTTTGATGAGATCAAGACCAAGAAGTTTGCAGAGGTTATGAACAACCTCAAGGCTACACGTAAGGCACTTGTTGTTCTGGCTGACAATGATCAGAACGTAGTACTTTCAGCAAGAAACCTTGCAGAGGCTAACACAACTCTGACAAACACACTTAATGTATATGATATCGTAAACGCAAGAACACTCGTCCTTACAAAGGATGCAGTAGCAAAGATTGAGGAGGTGTATTGCTAATGGCAGCATTACAGTATTATGACGTAATCCTTAAGCCCGTTCTTACAGAGAAGAGCATGAACGCAATGGCAGACAAGAAGTACACTTTCCTTGTTAATCCTGAAGCTAACAAGACACAGATCAAGGAAGCTGTAGAGAAGATGTTTGAGGGAACAAAGGTTGCTAAGGTTAACACCCTCAACGCTGACGGAAAGAGAAAGAGACGTGGCATGATTGTAGGCTACACAGCTAAGACCAAGAAAGCCATCGTTCAGCTCACAGAGGACAGCAAGGACATCGAGATCTTCCAGGGACTCTAATTTGAACACCTTCGGTGCTCATCACAATAACTACTAACTATACGTGTGAACCCAATTTTTGAGTCCGGGGTTCGGGCGATGAAGATCGCCTAGGCGCGTGATAAAAAGAAGGAGAAATAATCATGGGAATTAAGAAGTACGGCCCTTATACCCCATCCAGAAGAAACATGACAGGATCTGATTTCTCAGAGATCACAAAGTCAACTCCCGAGAAGTCACTTCTGGTTTCTAAGAACAGCAAAGCTGGACGTAACAACCAGGGTAAGATCACTGTAAGACATCGCGGATGCGGCGGCAGAGTTAAGTACAGAATCGTAGATTTCAAGAGAAACAAGGACGATATGCCTGCAAAGGTTATCGGAATTGAGTATGATCCTAACAGATCAGCAAATATCGCACTCATCCAGTACGAGGATGGCACAAAGGCTTACATCCTTGCACCTAACGGATTGACAGACGGAATGACAGTTATGAACGGTGCTAACGCAGAAATCCGTGTTGGTAACTGCCTCCCTCTTTCACAGATCCCTGTCGGTGAAAACGTACACAACATTGAGCTTTATCCCGGTAAGGGCGGCCAGATGGTTCGTTCCGCTGGTAACGCAGCTCAGCTCATGGCTAAAGAAGGTAAGTATGCAACACTTCGTCTTCCTTCAGGCGAGATGAGAATGGTTCCTATCGAGTGCAGAGCAACAATCGGTGTTGTAGGAAATGGTGATCACAACCTTATCAACTATGGTAAAGCCGGTCGTGTTCGTCACATGGGCATCCGTCCTACAGTTCGTGGTTCTGTTATGAACCCCAACGACCATCCTCATGGTGGTGGAGAAGGACGCGCACCTATTGGACGTTCAGGTCCCAGCACACCTTGGGGCAAGCCTGCTCTTGGTTACAAGACACGTAAGTCTAAGAAGGCTTCTAACAAGCTGATCGTAAGAAGAAGAAACGGTAAAGCCATCAAATAAGGAGGAATGAAATGTCTAGATCACTTAAAAAGGGACCTTTTGCAGACGCAAGCCTGCTCAAGAAGATAGATGCTATGAACGCAGAAGGCCAGAAGCAGATTATCAAGACCTGGTCACGTCGTTCAACAATTTTCCCGTCTTTTGTTGGACACACAATAGCTGTTCACGACGGAAGAAAGCATATTCCTGTATATGTTACTGAGGATATGGTTGGTCACAAGCTCGGTGAGTTCGTTCCCACCAGAACATTCAGAGGACACGCAGGCAGCTCTCCCGTTGAGAGAAAGAGCAGCGTAAACTAATCAGTGATTCAATGAAAGGAGGTCTATTCCGTGGAAAAGGAAATCAAGCATAGAGCACAAATTAAAAGAACAAGAAATCATGACAATAGAGAAACAAGACCTTTTGCAAAGTTATCTTACGCAAGAATACCTGTTCAGAAGGCATGCTTTGTCATGGACGCTATCAGAGGAAAGGATGTAGAGACTGCACTTGCAATTCTTGCATACAATCCCAGATATGCTTCAAGCGTAATCTACAAGCTTCTTAACAGTGCTGTAGCAAACGCTGAGAACAACAAGGGCATGAACAGATCAAATCTCTACATTGCTGAGTGTTATGCAAGCAACGGCCCTATCATGAAGAGAATTCAGCCTAGGGCACAGGGCAGAGCATACAGGATCAACAAGAGAATGAGCCATCTGACTGTTGTTTTGGACGAGAGATAATCGAAAGGAGAAACCTAAGAATGGGACAGAAAGTTAATCCTCATGGTCTCAGAGTTGGTGTCATCGCTGACTGGGATTCAAAGTGGTATGCTGAATCTGGCGATTTCGCCAATAATCTGGTAGAAGATTACAATATCAGAAAATTTCTGAAGAAGAAGTTATATGCAGCTGGTGTTTCTAAGATTGAGATCGAGAGAGCATCAGACAGAGTAAAGGTTATCGTTTACACAGCTAAGCCCGGTGTTGTTATCGGTAAGGGCGGTGCTGAGATCGAAGTAACCAAGAAGGAGCTTTCAAAGCTCACAGACAAGAAGGTTCTTGTTGATATCAAAGAGATCAAGAAACCCGATAAGGATGCACAGCTTGTTGCAGAGAACATCGCTCAGCAGCTCGAGAACCGTGTATCATTCAGAAGAGCAATGAAGTCCTGCATGAGCAGAACAATGAAGACAGATGCACTTGGTATCAAGGCATGCTGCTCAGGCCGTCTTGGCGGTGCTGATATCGCTCGTTCCGAGTTCTACAGCGAGGGTACAATCCCGCTTCAGACTCTCAGAGCTGATATCGATTATGGTTTTGCTGAGGCAGATACTACCTACGGTAAGGTTGGTGTTAAGGTATGGATCTACAAGGGTGAAGTACTTCCGACCAAAGCAGGTGAGAATTCAGATAAGGAAGGGAGCGATAAATAATGTTAATGCCAAAGAGAGTTAAGCACCGCAAGCAGTTCCGCGGTTCAATGGCTCATAAAATTACTCGTGGTAACACAATCACTTATGGTGATTTCGGAATTGTTGCGCTTGAGCCTTGCTGGATCAATTCAAACCAGATTGAGGCAGCCCGTGTAGCTATGACACGTTTCATCAAGCGTGGCGGTCAGGTTTGGATAAAAATCTTCCCTGACAAGCCTATCACTTTAAAGCCTCTTGGAACACGTATGGGTTCCGGTAAGGGCGCAGTTGATAGATGGGTAGCTGTTGTTAAGCCTGGTCGTGTTATGTTTGAGATCGGCGGTGTTGCCGAGGCAGACGCAAGAGAAGCTCTTCGTCTTGCAACACACAAACTTCCTTGCAAGTGCAAGATCGTTTCAAAGGCTGATTTGGAAGGCGGTGTATCTAAATGAAGACAAATAAGTATGTAGACGAGCTTAAGGCTAAGTCTGCTGACGAGCTTCAGACAGAGCTTGTTTCAGCAAAGAAGGAACTTTTCAACTTGAAATTCCAGAACGCTACAAACCAGCTGGATAATACAGCAAGAATCAAAGAAGTAAGAAGAAATATTGCAAGAATCCAGACTGTAATCACACAGAATGCTAAGGCTGCTAACTAAGCCGAAGCGAGCTTAAATTTATAAAGGAGAATTAACCGTGGAAAGAAATTTAAGAAAAACGCGTGTTGGAAAAGTAACAAGCGATAAGATGGATAAGACCATCACAGTTTCCATCGAGGACCATGTTAAGCATCCTCTTTACAAGAAGATCGTGAAGAGAACATATAAGCTTAAGGCTCATGACGAGAATAACGAGTGCCGTATCGGTGACACAGTTAAAGTCATGGAAACAAAACCTATCTCCAAGGATAAGAGATGGAGACTTGTATCCATTATTGAACGTGCAAAGTAATTCGAAAAAGGAGAAATATCATGATTCAGCAGGAAAGTAGACTTAGGGTCGCTGATAACACAGGTGCCAAAGAGCTCCTTACAATCCGTGTTATGGGCGGATCTACAAGAAGATATGCGAGAATCGGCGACACAATCGTTGCTACTGTTAAAGAAGCAACACCCGGTGGAGTTGTAAAGAAGGGTGACGTTGTTAAGGCTGTTGTCGTTCGTACTGTAAAAGAGACACGTCGTAAGGACGGTTCCTACATCAGATTTGATGAGAACGCTGCTGTTGTTATCAATGAGGATGGTACGCCTAAGGGAACACGTATTTTTGGACCCGTAGCCAGAGAGCTTCGTGAGAAGAAATTCATGAAGATCCTTTCTCTTGCTCCGGAAGTATTATAAGGAGGCGCCTAGATGTCAACAAGTAAGATTAAGAAGGGCGACATGGTTAGAGTGATCGCCGGTAAAGATATCGACAGAGAAGGCAAGGTTCTTTCTGTAGATACAAAGAACGGAAAGGTTGTCGTAGAGGGCATCAACAAAGCCACAATTCACGAGAAGCCTTCAGCAAAGAATCCTAATGGCGGAGTTGTAACAAGAGAAGCAGCTCTTGATATCTCCAACGTAGTTTATCTTCACAAGGGACAGCCTACCAAGATCGGATTCAAGGTTGAGAAAGATGAGAATGGTAAGGTTGTAAAGAAAAACCGTATCGCTAAGAAGACTGGCGAGGTTATCGACTAATCGGAGAAAGGAGGTAAAAAGCGTTGAGTAGATATAAGGATTTATACAAGAGCGAGATCGTGGATGCCATGACAAAGAAGTTCGGTTACAAGAACGTTATGGAAGTTCCCAAGCTCGACAAGATCGTAGTTAACATGGCAGTAGGAGAGGCTAAGGAGAACGCTAAGCTTCTTGAGAACGCTGCAAATGATATGGCAATCATCACAGGTCAGAAGCCTGTTTACACAAAGGCTAAGAAGTCAATCGCTAACTTCAAGTTAAGAGAGGGTATGCCTATCGGATGTAAGGTAACACTCCGTGGCGACAAGATGTACGATTTCCTTGATCGTCTCGTAAACCTGGCTCTTCCTCGTGTACGTGACTTCAGAGGTATCAACCCCAACTCTTTTGACGGAAGAGGAAACTATGCTCTCGGACTTAAAGAGCAGCTTATCTTCCCTGAGATTGAGTATGACAAGATTGACAAGACAAGAGGTATGGATATCATCATCACAACAACTGCTAAGACAGATGAAGAGGCTCGTGAGCTTCTTACACTGTTCAATATGCCTTTTGCAAAGTAATTAAGGAGGGAAATAAGACACAATGGCTAAATTATCCATGAAGTTGAAACAGCAGATGAAACCTAAGTTCTCTACACGTGCTTATAACCGTTGTAAGATCTGTGGTCGTCCTCATGCTTATCTTAGAAAGTACGGAATCTGCAGAATTTGCTTCCGTGAACTTGCATACAAGGGCGAGATTCCCGGTGTTCGTAAGGCATCTTGGTAAAACTAATCACTTAGCGAGGTCTTTTCGAGCTTAGTGTACTAGTTTGTTCTGGCGAGGGCGCAGCCCGAGAGCAGAACTTCCCTGTGAAGTCAGTGCTCTTGATCAGAACATTCCATGTGGCCCAGGATGGGGGCCACGATATTACTAATTTTTTTCGCATTGCGGCTTCGTGTCTCTGCTCAATTTGGGGAGTAGTAAGGCGAAGCAAAAATAAATAAGGAGGCAAATATTAAAATGGCAATGAACGATCCTATTGCAGATATGCTTACAAGAATTCGTAACGCTAACACTGCAAAACATGACACAGTAGACGTTCCTTCTTCAAAGATGAAACTTGCAATCGCAAACATCCTTCTGGAAGAGGGCTACATCAAGAAGTTAGACGTTGTTGATGACGGTTCTTTCAAGAATCTTCACATAACACTTAAGTACGGTGCTGACAGAAACGACAGAGTTATTACCGGTCTTAAGAGAATCTCAAAGCCTGGTCTTCGTGTATACGCAGGCAAGGATGAGCTTCCCAGAGTTTTAGGTGGTCTTGGTATTGCTATCATTTCTACAAACCAGGGCGTTGTAACTGACAAAAAGGCAAGAGAGCTGCAGGTTGGCGGCGAAGTTCTTGCATTTATTTGGTAAATTGGAGGTACGGGCATGTCACGAATTGGAAAAATGCCAATCGCAGTTCCTGCTGGAGTAACAGTAGAAGTTGCAGAAAATAATAAGGTGACTGTAAAGGGACCTAAGGGAACCCTTACAAGAGTTTTCCCTGCAGAGATGATTTTCGAGCAGGCTGATGGTCAGATCGAGGTTAAGAGACCCGATGATCAGAAGAGAAACAGAGCATTACACGGTCTTTCAAGAAGCCTTCTCAACAACATGGTTGTTGGTGTAACAGATGGTTTCGAGAAGAAGCTTGAGGTTAACGGTGTAGGTTACAGGGCTGCTAAAAACGGCAAGACACTCTCTCTTACACTTGGTTATTCACACCCCGTAGAACTGGAAGATCCTGAAGGAGTCGAGACAGTTGTTGAGGGTCAGACAATCACAGTTAAGGGAATCGATAAAGAGGCGGTTGGCCAGCACGCTGCTATCATCAGAGAGAAGAGAGCTCCCGAGCCTTACAAGGGCAAAGGAATCAAGTACGCTGATGAGGTTATCAGACGTAAAGTTGGTAAGACCGGTAAGAAATAATTAAGATAAGGAGAGTGCAAAATGGTTAGTAAAGAATCAAGATCAAAAGTTCGTGCTAAGAAGCACATGAGGATTCGTAATCGTTTCAGCGGTACAGCTGAGAGACCTAGACTCGCAGTATTCAGAAGCAATAACCACGTATATGCTCAGGTTATTGATGACGTTGCTGGCAAGACACTTGTATCTGCTTCAACTCTTGAAAAGGATATCAAGGCCGAGCTTAAGAATACAGATGACATCGAAGCAGCAACAAAGGTTGGTGATGTTGTAGCTAAGAGAGCATTGGAGAAGGGTATCAAAGCCGTTGTATTTGACAGAGGCGGATACATCTATCACGGTAAGGTTAAGGCTCTCGCTGATGCAGCCAGAGAAGCAGGCCTGGAATTCTAAGAAGGGAGAAACTATCAAATGAAGCGTAATATCGTTGATGCAAGTCAGCTGGAATTAACAGATAAAGTTGTAACCATCAAGCGTGTTACTAAGGTTGTTAAGGGTGGACGTAACATGAAGTTCACTGCACTGGTAGTAGTTGGTGACAACAATGGACACGTTGGTGTTGGTCTGGGAAAATCAACAGAAATCCCGGATGCTATCCGTAAGGGTAAGGAAGATGCTACAAAGAACCTGATCACTGTACCTCTTGATGAGAACAACAGTATCACACATGATTTCATTGGCAAGTTCGGTTCAGCCGAGGTTCTGCTTAAGAGATCACCTGAAGGTACCGGTATCATCGCCGGTGGTCCCGCTCGTTCCGTATGTGAGCTTGCAGGAATCAGAAACATCAGGACAAAGTCACTTGGTTCAAACAACAAGCAGAACGTTGTATATGCTACAATCAATGGCCTTGCTCAGTTGAAGACACCTGAAGAAGTTGCAGCAAAGCGCGGTAAATCTGTAGCAGAAGTAACCGCTTAATAAAGGAGAAAATCAATGGCAAACGAGAAAAAGCTTAAGATCACATTGGTTAAGTCCACAATTGGTGCTGTACCTAAGCAGGTAGCAACCGTAAAATCAATGGGATTCAAGAAACTTAACAGTAGCGTAGAGCTGCCTGATAACTCTGCAACAAGAGGACAGATCCAGCAGATCAGACACCTCGTTAAGGTTGAAGAGATTTAATTGAAGGAGGAATATCATGGAATTATCCAACTTAAGACCTGCTGAGGGTTCTGTACAGAGTGATAATTTTAGAAGAGGCCGCGGTCATGGTTCAGGAAACGGCAAGACCGCAGGTAAGGGTCACAAGGGTCAGAAGGCTCGTTCAGGAGCTCCCAGACCCGGTTTCGAAGGTGGTCAGATGCCTCTGTTCAGAAGACTTCCTAAGAGAGGCTTCAAGAATATTAACCACAAAGAAATCGTTGGAATCAACGTAAGCGTACTTGATGTATTTGAGGATGGAGCAGTAGTTGATATCGATGCTCTCAAGGCTCAGGGTATCATCAAGAAGGAGCTTGACGGTGTTAAGATCCTTGGTAACGGCGAAATCACAAAGAAACTCACAGTTAAAGCTAATGCCTTCAGCGCAGCAGCTAAAGAAAAAATCGAGAATGTTGGCGGGACAACAGAGGTGATCTAATGTTTAAATCCTTAATGAATGCATTAAAGGTCAAAGAAATAAGAATGAAGATTCTTTTTACTTTCCTGATGCTCTGCGTGATCAGACTTGGATCTGCTATTCCGGTACCCGGAATGAACACAGCAGTTTTCCGTAACTGGTTCAGCGGGCTCACAGACAGTGATGCTTTTGGTTTTATGGATCGATTCACGGGTGGATCTTTTGAGAACATGTCAATTCTGGCACTCAATATCACACCTTACATTACATCATCTATTATCATCCAGCTTCTTACTATTGCTATTCCCAAGTTTGAGGAGTGGCAGAAGGACGGAGAAGAGGGAAGAAAGATACTGACAGCCATCACTAGATACATTACAGTAGGTTTGGCGCTTATCGAGTCAGTTGCTATGGCAATCGGTTTCTACAGAAGTGAGAATTTCCTTACAAGTAAGTCAATTTTCCTTATTTTCCAGATTGCTATCGCCCTTACTGCAGGTAGTGCATTCCTTATGTGGGTTGGTGAGAGAATCACAGAGAACGGTGTTGGAAACGGTATTTCAATCGTTCTGACTATCAACATTCTTTCCAGAATGCCGTCAGACATCAGTTCACTCTTTGAGCAGTTTGTAAACGGCAAGCCCATTGCAAGGGGAGTCGTTTCAGCAATAGTTATTATCGCAGTTATCATAGCAATGGTAGTTCTTGTAGTACTTCTTAACGGCGCAGAGCGCAGAATTCCTGTGCAGTACGCCAAGAAGATACAGGGCAGAAAGACCTACGGCGGAAATCGTTCAGAGATACCTCTCAAGGTCAACACTGCAGGCGTTATGCCTATTATCTTTGCAATGTCTCTGTTCCAGTTCCCTATCATCATCACACAGCTGACAGGGTATAAGGGAACAGGCTGGTGGGGCAAGTTCGTAGCTTACCTCAACCAGAGTAACTGGTGTAATCCTAATCACTGGAACTATTCAATCGGACTTTTAGTTTACATACTGTTACTTATTTTCTTCGCATATTTCTACACCTCAATTACTTTCAATCCTATTGAGATTGCAGAGAATATGAAGAAGCAGGGTGGCTTTATTCCCGGTATCAGACCCGGAAAGCCTACCAGCGAATATCTTACAGGTATTCTGAATTACATCATCTTCATCGGAGCATGCGGACTCACCATTATCGGTGTACTTCCCATCTTCTTCAACGGTGTATTCGGAGCTAGGGTTTCATTCGGCGGAACATCACTTATCATCGTAGTAAGTGTTATCCTTGAGACCATCAAGCAGATCGAGTCACAGATGCTTGTTCGTAATTACAAGGGATTCCTGGAAGACTAAAGAGATTAGAGAGGTGACAGCGCCTTGTTCTATGGGCGCTGAAGCCTCTTAATTTGTTAAAATGACCTTTTTCAACTTATGAGTTTGTGATAACATATATCTGTATTGTTACGTAGACAACACTAAATAAAAAGAGAAGGGCAGTTGAATATGAAGATTATTATGTTAGGCGCACCCGGCGCAGGTAAAGGCACACAGGCTAAGATGATCGCGGAGAAGTTCGGTATTCCCCACATCTCCACAGGAGACATCTTCAGAGCCAATATCAAGAACGGAACAGAGCTTGGCAAGAAGGCCAAGGAGTACATGGACAAGGGACAGCTCGTACCTGATGAGCTGACAGTTAAGATCCTTCTTGACAGAGTAGCAAATGAGGATTGCAAGAACGGATACGTCCTTGACGGATTCCCTCGTACTATTCCTCAGGCTGATGTTCTTGATAAGGAGCTTACAAAGCTTGGCGACAAGGTAGACTTTGCTATCAATGTTGATGTTCCCGATGAGAACATCGTTCGCAGAATGTCAGGCAGAAGAGCATGCCTTAAGTGCGGAGCAACCTATCATATTGAGCACATTCCCCCCAAAAAGGAAGGAATCTGCGATACATGCGGCAGCGAGCTTGTACAGCGTGATGACGACAAGCCTGAGACAGTTCAGAACAGACTCAGCGTTTATCATGAGCAGACTCAGCCGCTCATTGACTACTACAACAAGAAGAATATCTTGAAGACAGTAGACGGCACAAGAGATATGCAGGTAGTATTTGGCGATATTGTTAATATTTTAAATGCATAAGCCGTTTTGACAGGACAAGAGTTATGGCTGTTATTATCAAGACCGATGAAGAAATTGAGCTTATGCGCCAGTCTGGGCATTTATTGGCAAAGGTTCACGAGGAACTTCATGCTGCACTTAGGGCTGGTATCTCCACTCTGGAACTTGACCAGATTGGAGAAAAAACAATCCGCGAGCTGGGCGGGGTACCTAATTTCAAAAATTATGAGGGATTCCCTGCTTCTGTGTGTATATCCGTGAATGATGAAGTGGTCCACGGAATACCCAGTGCCGACAGGATCCTGAAGGAAGGTGACATTGTCACTTTTGACACAGGACTTATTTACAAAGGATTTCATTCAGACGCCGCAAGAACCTGGGGCGTGGGCAAGATATCACCTGAAGCCAGTAAACTTATAGAGGTTACCGAGAAGAGCTTTTTTGAAGGAATCAAGAAGGCGAAGGCCGGTAACAGGCTTCATGAGATATCCAGGGCTATAGATGATTACGTTAAGCCCTACGGATATGGTGTAGTGAGGGAGCTTACCGGGCATGGTATCGGCAGAAGCCTTCACGAGGAACCCAATGTTCCCAACTTCAGACAATGGCGCAGGGGTGTTAAGCTGCAAAAGGGAATGGCCCTGGCAGTAGAACCCATGATCACCATGGGACAGCGCTATGTAGGTTGGCTGGATGATGAATGGACTGTGGTTACCGTTGACGGTTCCCTGGCCGCACATTATGAAAACACAATAGCCATCACGGATGGTGAACCCGAGATACTGACTTTAGCATGATAGTTACGTTTAAGGAGGAATAAAATGTCAAAGGCTGACGTAATCGAAATTGAAGGTAAGGTAATAGAGAAGCTTCCCAATACAATGTTCCAGGTGGAGCTGGAGAACGGACATGTTGTACTTGCTCACATCAGTGGCAAGCTCAGACAGAACTTCATCAGAATTCTGCCCGGAGATAAAGTAACTCTTGAGCTTTCACCTTATGATCTCACCAAGGGAAGGATCATCTGGAGAGATAAGTAATCCATTTAGTATTTGTCACAGAAGCGTTTTCGATTTATAATTAACTCATAGCTGATATATATTATTTCTTTTTTCGTATATAGGAACATATTGATGATTGAAAAGATATATGAAAGTTATGATGACAATCAATACTATATAGATACTAACAAGAAAAAGTTGGCAGCTGATAACCTCGCGGTTATCGGTATTATGCTGGCTTTTTTTATTGCTGTGAGTATAGTCTTCGTAGCGCTGGCGCTGGCTTTTGGCACCGGCCTTGATCCTTACGGAAAATTTATTCCTGCAATAGGTGTTCTTATTATTCTTCATTTTATCCATTCTGTCGTTGGAAGAAAATTATCCAATGATTTTAATAAGGTTCGGATATATGCTTTCATGATATATACGCTGGTAATCATATCCTTCTCTCTGGCTGATGCCATGATCTACAATACCTCAAGGGCGGTATTCTTTCCTGTTGCGATAGCTCTTTTGTCCCAGATCTATCTTGATTATTCCGGCATTGTCATAACCTACAAGCTCCTTCTGGCTGTGGCGTTTCTGATTATAGAAGCACAGTTTAAGGAACGGACCCTGGTGATGCATGACGGCATTGTGGCCGTTCTGATAATAATAGCCTCCACCTTCTGCTATGCAGCGGTCATAAGGGCCACACTGGCAAGGCATGAGGATAATGAGAAACTTGTTCAGAAAAGTGAGACGGACCTTCTTACGGGACTTCTTAATAAGATATCCTTTGAGGAGAAGTGTACGAATTATCTTGAGAACAGAATGATCGGTGCAAAGTGCACCATGTTCATATTTGACCTTGATGATTTCAAGGACGTCAACGACCACTTCGGACATCAGACCGGTGATAAGACTCTGAAGCTTTTTGCAGAACTTCTCCGTGGATATTTCCATCCCGATGATATTATCGGAAGGATAGGAGGAGATGAGTTCATGGTGCTGGTTCTTGGAGATATGCCCGAAGGCTTTGCCGAGAGGAGATGCCGAAGCGTTATCCACGAACTTAAGACCACCAATATCGACGGGGCCATGGGAATCACCTGCAGCATAGGTATAGCGGAGGATACACAAAGAAGGACTTTTGAGGAAATGTATAATGCCGCTGATGCTGCTCTATACAGGGCTAAACAGACCGGAAAAGCCAGATTCGAGATGCTCAACTGTGAGGAACTGGATAAATAACAGGGTGAGAGCAATATGACCGGTACCCTGAGATATGATGACTAGTGCACTGAGCATTTGGTAAAAGAAAAACAGGCTTCCGCAGAAGATAATTTCTGCGAAAGCCTTTTGTATTAGTAAGGATCAGATACTGTCGATCTCTTTAAGCTCTTCCTCGGTAAAAGAGGTGTTCTCAATCGCCTTGATATTGTCAAGAATCTGGGCAGGTCTTGAAGCTCCGATAAGAACAGAAGTTACATAGTCATCTTTAAGGATCCATGCAAGAGCCATCTCAGCCAGTGTCTGACCTCTTCTTTTTGCGATTTCGTTGAGGGCACGCACTCTGGCGATATTCTCCTCAACCTGGCTTTCCTTAAGAAAGCGCCCGTCTGTACGGATCCTACTGTCTTCCGGGATTCCCTCGAGATATCTGTCGGTGAGCATTCCCTGTGCAAGGGGAGAGAAGCAGATAAGGCCTTTTCCCAGCTCTTTTGCCTTAGCCTTAAGACCGTCCTTCTCAATAGTTCTGTTGAAGATGTTATATCTGTTCTGGTTGATGATAAAAGGAACTTTCAGCTCTTCCAGGATTTTGGAGGCCTTCTCAAGGGTGGGGCCATCGTAGTTGGAAATACCAACATATAGGGCCTTACCGCTCTTAACGATCTGAGCAAGGGCTCCCATGGTCTCCTCTAAGGGAGTTTCCGGGTCCATTCTGTGATGATAGAAGATATCAACATAGTCAAGGCCCATTCTCTGAAGGGACTGGTCGAGGCTTGAAATAAGATATTTGCGGCTTCCCCAGTCACCGTAAGGCCCGGGCCACATTTCATAGCCGGCCTTGGTGGAGATGATGAGCTCATCTCTGTGGGCGTAAAAGTTTTCCTTAAGGATCTTGCCGAAGTTGATCTCAGCGCTTCCGGGCTCGGGGCCGTAGTTGTTGGCAAGATCAAAGTGGGTGATTCCGTTGTCGAAGGCCGTGAAGCACATCTTTTGCATGTTCTCGTAGTTGCCGGTGTCACCGAAGTTATGCCACAGGCCCAGAGAAACTGCAGGGAGCTTGAGACCGCTCTTGCCGCAGCGGTTGTATGTCATGGTGTCATATCTGTCTTTTGCGGGTGTATACATTTTTTTCCTCCATAAGTATTATGCGGGTAAAATCACCCATCGAATCTGTTATTAGGTTTTATGATAACTCATTTTTTGCAATTTATCTTCTAAAATCTATAAATCGAACAAAAACGCACAAAAACTTGTAAAAAGACCTTGCATATTGATTTTGATTGTGCTATATTATAAGTCGGTCTTTTTGTGAGAAGGGCGTATTATGCCCTTTTCAAGGCATTTTTATCCATGCAGGAAAGGAGAAACAATGAAAGTTAGGTCTTCTGTTAAGCCTATGTGCGAAAAGTGCAAGGTTATCAAGAGAAAGGGAGTTATCAGAGTAATCTGTGACAACCCTAAGCACAAACAGAGACAGGGTTAATTCGAGCTATTCGGATTACTTTTTGATACCAATATAGGTTTTCGCGTCGAGGGATGCGACATGCTGATCTATAGCGTATTGGAAAGATCGGACCCGTCACTGTCCGATTGGGCGTAGGAATTGCCCCAATCAAATAAGTAACTTCCGGTCACAAGAACCGGAACACAATTATTATCATTATTTTTATGGAGGAATTAGAATGGCTCGTATTGCAGGTGTAGATTTACCCAGAGATAAGCGAGTAGAGATCGGTCTGACTTACATCTACGGAATCGGTAGAACAAGCTCAAACAAGATTCTCGAGGCAGCAAAAGTAAATCCGGACACACGTGTTCGTGATCTTACAGACGAAGAAGTAAAGAGAATTGCCGAGGTTATCGGTAACGACTATGAGGTAGAAGGTGATCTTAGAAGAGAAGTCGCTATGAACATCAAGAGACTTACTGAGATCGGATGCTACAGAGGAGTTCGTCACAGGAGAGGACTTCCTTGCCGTGGTCAGAGAACAAAGACAAATGCAAGAACAAGAAAAGGACCGAAGAGAACAATCGCTAACAAGAAGAAATAATATTCTTTCCAAGGCTTTTGTATAATTTGAGCTTGTGCATGGCAGGTTCAGAACACAGTAACATTTAACAAACAAGATTTATAGGAAGAAAGTAGGTTAGTTTAAAATGGCAAATCAGAAATCATCAGCAGCAAAGAAGTCAGCTGCTAAGAAACGTGTCAAGAAAAACGTTGAACACGGACAGGCACACATTCAGTCATCATTCAATAACACAATCGTTACATTGACTGATGCTGCAGGAAACGCTCTTAGCTGGGCAAGTGCCGGCGGTCTGGGATTTAAGGGTTCAAGGAAATCTACTCCTTATGCTGCACAGGTAGCTGCAGAGACAGCAACTAAGGCTGCACTTATTCACGGCCTTAAGACTGTTGATGTATTCGTTAAGGGACCCGGATCAGGAAGAGAAGCTGCAATCAGAGCTCTCGCTGCAAGTGGTCTTACAGTTACATCTATCACAGACGTAACTCCTGTACCGCACAACGGATGCAGACCCCCCAAGCGTCGTAGGGTATAATCACCGCCCTGTTGCAGCGATATAGTTGCTTCGCAATAATTTATGCGCCCCGGTGCGAATTGTATTTTTTGCATACGCAACCGCACTCAGCACGTAAGATTACGCAAGCGTAATTTTTTATTACCACAACTAACTCGTTGGACGAAGGTGCAAATAGCATTGTAAACAACATCAGACCGGCGGACAGCTGATCTGAGAAAAAGAAAGGAGCCAACAAAATGGCAGTAAACAGAGTTCCCGTATTAAAAAGATGCAGATCTCTTGACCTTGATCCTACATTCCTTGGATACGACAAGAAGTCTAAGAGAACATCTGCAAGAGCAGGCAAGAAGATGAGTGAGTACGGACTTCAGCTCCGCGAGAAGCAGAAGGCTAAATTCATCTATGGCGTACTTGAGAAGCCTTTCAGAAACTACTATGACAGAGCTGATAGAATGAAGGGCCAGACAGGTACAAACCTTATGGTTATTCTTGAGACAAGACTTGACAATGTAGTATTCAGAATGGGCTTTGCAAGAACAAGAAGAGAAGCAAGACAGGTTGTTCTTCATAAGTTCATCACTGTAAACGGCAAGGTTATCAACATTCCTTCATACCTTGTAAAGGCCGGGGATGTAATCGAAGTAAAAGAATCTGCTAAGAATATCCAGAGATTCAAGGATATCTCAGAGATCACAGCAGGCAGACTCGTTCCTGAGTGGCTTGATGTTAACAAGGAGAATCTCCAGGGTACAATCAAGGAGCTTCCTTCAAGAGAGGCAATTGACGTTCCGGTTGACGAGATGCTTATCGTCGAGTTGTATTCTAAATAATTAAATTGAACTTGTTGACAAAAAACACAAGGAGGGTATATCAGTGTTTGATTTTGAAAGACCAAATATTGAAGTTGCTGAGATTTCAGATGATAAGAAGTATGGTAAATTCGTAGTTGAGCCTCTTGAGAGAGGTTACGGTATTACACTGGGCAATTCCCTTCGTAGGATCATGCTCTCTTCTTTACCCGGAGCCGCAGTAAGCCAGGTTAAAATTGAAGGCGTTCTGCATGAGTTCAGCTCAATCCCCGGAGTTAAAGAGGATGTTACTGAGATCATCATGAACATCAAGAACCTTTCCATCAAGAATTCTTCTGACACCAATGAGCCCAAGACTGCTTACATCGAGTTCAACGGCGAGGGTGTTGTAAAGGCTTCTGATATTCAGGTAGACCAGGACATCGAGATCATGAATCCCGATCAGGTTATCGCTACACTTTCCGGTAAGGATGCTAAGCTCTACATGGAGCTCACCATCACAAAGGGAAGAGGATATGTAAGCTCTGACAAGAACAAGTCAGGGGATCTTCCTATCGGTGTTATCGCTATTGATTCCATCTACACACCTGTAGAGAGAGTTAATATCACTGTTGAGAACACCCGTGTAGGTCAGGTAACTGATTTTGATAAGCTTACACTTGATGTTCACACAGACGGAACACTTGGTCCCGACGAGGCTGTCAGCCTTGCAGCTAAGGTTCTCAGTGAGCACTTAAGCCTCTTCATCGATCTCTCCGAGAATGCCAAGACCGCAGAGGTTATGGTTGAGAAGGAAGATGATGAGAAGGGCAAGGTTCTTGAAATGTCAATTGATGAACTTGAGCTTTCAGTTCGTTCATTCAACTGCCTGAAGAGAGCCGGCATCAATACCGTTCAGGAGCTTGCTAACAAGACTCCCGACGACATGATGAAAGTCCGCAACCTTGGACGTAAGTCCCTTGAGGAAGTTCTTGCAAAGCTTGACGAGCTTGGACTTTCCCTTAGACAGGATGCAGAATAAGACCAGAAACAGCCCGAATCACCTGCTGATGAGGGCGTGAGAAAATGATGCGAGAGTGAGCACGCCTTTTGTCGAAGACAATTAGGATAGGCGTGCGAATATCACTGGCGCAGTGAGTGAAACGTTCGCTGAAGGTAAATCCGATGCGTACTGAGGCGGATTCTCATAGTAACTATTAAGAGCATTTAAAGAGTAAGACCGATGTGCATCTTTGGATGTGATCTTGCAGGGGAAACCTGCAAATGAGAAAGGAAGTAATTTAAAATGGCAATGTACAGAAAGCTTGGAAAAGCAACAAAACCCAGGAGAGCACTTCTTCGTAACCAGGTTACAGCACTCCTTTACAACGGTAAGATCGTTACCACAGAGGCAAGAGCTAAGGAAATCAAGAAGATCGTAGAGCCTATGATCACTCTTGCAGCTAAGGAGAAGGACAACTTCGAGACAGTTACTGTTGAGGCTAAGGTTCCTGAGAAGGACAAAGATGGCAAGAGAGTAAAGGAAGTTGTTGACGGCAAGAAGGTTACAAAGTACACAACCGTTAAGAAGGACATCAAGAAGGATCTTCCTTCACGTATGCACGCAAGAAGACAGCTCCTTAAGACTCTTTATCCTGTAACCGAGGTTCCCAAGGAGAAGGCAGGAAGAAAGAAGAACACTAAGGAAGTTGACCTTGTAGCAAAGCTTTTCGATGAGTACGGCCCTAAGTACGCTGGACGTAAGGGTGGTTATACCAGAATCGTTAAGATCGGTCAGAGAAAAGGCGATGCAGCTATGATGGTTATCCTCGAGCTGGTTTAATAGCTTAAAAGCCAAATGTAAATAAGAAAGAGATGTAATCGGTATATACACCGTGTTACATCTCTTTTTTTTCATGCATAAATAAATGGTATAATAAACAATAGGATAGTTTAATCATATTTGGAATGAATGTCTTTTGGGGAGGCAATAAGAGTGGATTATCGCGATTTTTTCGATGCAGCGGAAGAAAATGAGGTGTTTTTGTCAGGGCTTGACTCAACCTGTGCTTATCTTAGATGGTATGACATGTTTCTTGAAGCAGCCATGGAAAAACAGGAAGGCGAAAACGAGGATGAGCTTAAGGAGGAGATAAGGACAGCTGCCCGGATACTTGGAAACAGAGTAGCTCTTTCTCAGGGCGTGGAAGTATCGGCATCCTACGGCCTTAGCATAGTGAATGTTGCTGCAGAGTACGGCTTGTATGATTTCAGCTTCTTTTGCCTTCTGATGGCCCTTTCCCAGGAAATGGACGGGAACTATAAAAAAGGCCACGCAGAGATAAGTGTGGCTGACGGACAGGGCATTCCCACTTTCGCTCTGGCAAAAGAAATATATTCGGCCACCTGCAGCGATGAGCAGCTCATTGATGCTCTTCAGGTTAGAAATGCAATTGAGGGCTGTCCTCTGTTCGGGATAACAAGATCTTCAAAGAGCGAGGGAAGTCTTTTTGACAGCTTTGAACTGAACAGGCAGCTGGTAAGCCTTTTGATGGGAGATTATGAGCTTCCTTTAGGGCTTAGACAGATATGCCTGGAGGAAGCCGGACTTGGCGATGAGAAGCTGGTCCATCATAAAAAAGATGTTGCCTTTTTGAAGGCCTACCTTAATAACCTTGATGATGATGATCAAAAGGCGCAGGATTCCGGCACTGTGATACAGATATCGGGAAAAGACGGCAGCGGAAGGAAAGAGTTTGCTCTTGCAGCCCTTGGAAGTGACAGGTCGTGCCTTCTGCTTGACTTTCCTTTGCTTGGTCAGCTTGAAACTGACAATATTAACGAAACTGTAAATGAAGCTCTTGTAAGGGCCAGGCTCCTTGCCGAGGATATGATAATTACAGCATACGGGGATTATAACGCATCATCCCTGAAGATAATCATACAAAGAAGCCTTGAGCAGCTGAAAAGAGTCTTCATTCTTACGGATGAAAAGGCAGAACTTCAGGATCTTATAGGCGAAGCAGCATTATACAAGGTTTCTCTTAAACTTCCCTCAGCCTCCGAGCAGGAGGATATCTGGCAGAAGTGCCTTGACCTTCACAGTGTTTCTAAGGAGGTCAGTGCAGGAGAGCTTGCGGCCAAGTACAGGCTGATGCCCGGTGCCATTAAAGAGTGTGTGGAACTTGCGGCGGCGAAAGCTCTTTCCCTGGGGAAAAGAGCTATGGACAGCGCAGATATTACTACAGCCGTCCTTGAAAAGACAACCTCGGCTCTTGATGAGCTCAGTGACAGGATTCCCCTTAAGTTTGGCTGGGACGACCTTATTGTTGAACAGTCTCAGAAAGAGGTAATGGAACTGCTTGTCAGCAGAGTCAAGAACCGCAATAAGGTTGATGAGGAGTGGGGCTTTGAGGAGAAGATACCCTACGGAAAAGGCGTCAGCCTCATCCTCTACGGACCGCCCGGAACAGGAAAGACCATGGCGGCTCAGGTTATGGCAAAAGAGATCGGAATGGCCCTCTACAGGGTGGATTTATCCCAGATGGTTGATAAATACGTGGGAGAGACCGAAAAAAACATTGGGAAGATTTTTGATGCGGCTTCCGATGGAAACGTGATCCTGTTCTTTGACGAGGCAGATGCACTTTTTTCCAGAAGAACAGAGGTCACATCCTCAAATGACAAGCATGCCAACACTGAAGTTGCATATCTTCTGCAGAAGATAGAGCAGCATGACGGAATCACATTCCTGGCAACCAACAGATTCAAAGACTTTGACCAGGCTTTTGTAAGAAGGATAACCTATGCGGTTAAGATGGATAAGCCTGATGCAGATAGAAGACTTCAACTCTTTAGCAAGATCCTTCCTGACAAAACTCCAAGGGATAAAGATCTGGATCTTAAGTATTTTGCGGATTCCTTTGAACTGTCTGGAAGTGAGATCAAAGAGGTTATTTACAGTGCAGCCTTCATAGCTGCAGCTGAAGGGAAAAACCTTGGAAATAAACACCTTTCAAGGGCAATCAGGTATCAGCAGGAGAAGAGCGGAAAAATGCTTCAGGGAACGGAGTTTACCCGTTATCTGACTTGAAACTCAAATCTTACGGAGGATTTTTATGCCTACATTCCAAAGCTTGAAAATGAAACAAACAGCCAAAGATAACGAAAAATATCTTAAAGACACAAGGCAGCTGCTTAAGCAAAGACGTGAAAGCGGCGATATGCAGCACTATGGCAAAAAAAATAAGGAAGAGGCAAAGAAATTCAACCTTTTCAGGTTTCTGACCAGAAAGAATGACAGAATAGGAAGGTTCGGAGCTGTAAGAGCTGCCGAGAATGATGATGTCATAAAGCAAATGGACGGACGGGACGATCTTTCCGGAAAAAGTGCTTACTTTGACCCGTTTTCTCTTATGGTTATTGAACCTGCTTCAATAAAGTATTTTGGAACAGAGGATGCGGATAAGCTGGAAGAGGACAGGCTTCAGGCAGAAGGCATCGGAATGGCATTTGCCGAGAGGGTCGGAGAAGAAATTGACAATACCAGGAGCAATGATTTTGAAGCTTCGCGAAATACTCTGGATGCAAGGCTTGCTTTTGCTCAGAATGAAGAAAAAGACGAAGATGGTGTGGCACATTCTCCAATAGACACTTATGCAGTCAAATACGATCCCGGAAGAAGGTTTGTACCGGACGATGAAGTGATGGAGGAAATACCCGATGAGTTTCAGGTTGAGATAGGAGTAGATGATCCGCCGGAAGATCATGCTCTTGAATGGGAGATGTATAAAGCCGATCAGACCAAGAGCATTGGGGCAAGATTCAAAGGCTTCTTCAGATCGATACTCAGAATTAAAGCTCCTGAGGAAACTACAATGTTCAGAACCTTTGCCAAAACTCTTCCCGAGTATAAGAGACTCGAAAATACGGGAAGGGAATATGCGAGGCAAGCCGGAATGAATTATAAACCCGACCTTGATAACGAACTCAATGCTTATGTAAGCAGTCTCTATTCAAAACTCAAGGTGCTTCAAAACGGACACTCTTATGTGAAGCTGATAGCAAATAAGTCAGGAAAAGAGATATCGGCTTACAGCTTTAGATTTGCTACCCTCCAAGGAGTCATCACCGGAATGGATGGGGTTGTAACCGGAATGGTAGATAATCCTATTCGCAGGAAAACGGAGAGAGTAGCCACCAAAGAAAAGATTACATATCCCAATTACTTAAGGGCAGCTGCCAGGATCAGAGGAATTGCAGGTTCAATGAGAACCTATTCCTATCTTGGGTACAACTGCACCAGCTTTGCGGCGGAAATTGCGGAAACCGCGGGGGTCAAGTTTAAAAAAGAGGATACTTCGGCTATTCTTATGTCACACAGGCACAGGCAGCAACGAGTTGATAATCCCTTCAGGATGGCTGCTTACGTAAAAGAAAGAGAGCGGATAGCCAGTGAAGAGGCTGAGAAAAATGAGAGCTACGCAGAAAGTCAGATTTCCGATGAAAAACACATACAAAATCTGATCGTAATGAAGCAGGGCACCTATAAGAACCAGTATAGAAAGAACTTCATGGACCTGGAGATTGTAAAGCTTATCAGGAAATATCGCCTGGTCAGATATGAGGTGATCAACGACAGGCTGAATAGTTTTATTGACTCTTTAGTTGCACAGAGTATTATGATCGATGAAAGGATTCCACTGAACGGGCGCACCGATGCTGAAGTTCAAAATGCACTGGAAAAGAGGCATAACGCAAAAATCAGGGCCTTCGGCAAAAAATCTATTGAGGAAGTTCTTGATAATCTCGTGGATCCCACAAATGAGGACAGAATTGCCAGATTTGTTCTCGGAGATAATTACCGTATTGCGGCATTCCTGAACGGTATCCTTAACCAGCTTCCGTCTATGGAAAAATACGATGACGCTGGATTGGTTAGTGCCCTTGCAAATTCCGAGTACGTTATTAAAAACTATCCGGATCGCACATCGTTACAGAGGTCTGGTATAGCCCGGGATATTGTGTGGTCGGTAGTAAAACGACAAAGGGAAGATCTGATAAGAATATGGAATCAGGTAAAGGATCTTTCGGGAAGAGCCCTTGTAAGGGGAATCGAAACAGGTCTTAACGGAGTGGATCTTTTGTATTACAGACCAAGTGTGTTTAAATCTGCCGGCACGATTCAGGATGCAATGGAAAAAATGAATATTCCGCTGCCTATAGATGCTGTTGAAATGAAACGCAGGGCACAGAAAAGAGATGAGCAGCTGGAGGAAGAAAGAGCTAAGGAGAAAGAGAAAGAAGAACAAAGGCGAATTGAGATAGCGAAGAAGCGGCAGGAAATGGCAAAAAACAAGGATACAATAGATGTCTCGGAAGTGCCGGATAAAGTCCCGGCCAGTAATATTCGTAAGTGGTTTAAGACTAATATGGCTGATGCGTTTAATGGGATCTTTCAAGCATTCCTTGATACCTACTCAGGGCCTGCCGGCATAGAGGGATATTCAGGAAGATTCCGAAAGCGCATTGATACGTTGTACGATATCGCTGAATTTGTGGTGGAGTGCAACAGGAAACCGGTTGTGCAGAATGATATCAGAGAGTGCTATATAAAAGCCGCAAAGACAAATGACTATGCAGAAGCGGTACGATTGATCAAGGAAATGTTTGAGAAAATCCTCAAAAAGCTCAGTAAAGACGAGCTTAAGGTAGCATTCGCCAATGCATATATATCGTGACACTGCGGTGATAAGCGTCATTTCTTTTCAAAGTGCTGGTAATCCTTGGAGTTATTCCAATTTCCGCCCCATTTAAAGCCATGCTCTTTAAATAGCTTATAGGCAAGATCGTTTTCATCTATTTTGTAGGGAAAATCAGCATCCCTGTCGGCGTAGGCTTCGCTGCCCTTTGGCGATACGTTGACGGTCATATCTTTGTTGTAGGTAATGTATGGGTTGTAGAAGGGGTTTAAATCTATCGCCAGGCCGTAGGCATGATTCGAAAGCCTGGTGGTGCCCTCTACGACCCTGTAATTAAAGCAGGAGGTGTTATTGGCCAGCATTGAGGCCGTATCGTCCCCTCCGAATTCATCCACGAGCTTTATGCTCTCAATCTGATAATCGCTTTGATAAAGACCATAGAATATCTCAAGAAGGTCCTGAGCAATCTTCTCGTTGCAGATAAGCTCGCCTTCTTTTGTCTCTCCCTCAAAATCCACATATAAAACTTTAAGATAGCGAAGTTCATCCAAAGAAACCTTGCAGTTTACAGGATAGGAAATGCCGGATATTCTGTGGAATACTTCATCCGAGATGGGCTCATAGTAGAAATCGTCCATATATGTCACCCTGTCTAAAGAGGCAGCGGCGACCTCGGTGTCTTTTCCCTCATCAGAGGATGCTTCTAAAGATGTATCCGCAGCGGCTTCAACAGTTGCATCTTCAGTTGAGACTTCAGCAGCTGTGACTTCAGAAGTTGTAACTTGTGCAGTTGCGGCTTCAATAGTTGTGGCTGCAGTTGCGGCTTCGCCGGCAGCGTCTTCAGCTGCGGTTTCGCCGGAATCCCCTGCAACAGCAGCAATCTCTTTTCCCGAATCTGAAGAAGGATTTATCTCACGCCCGGTCTTTATGGCGTAGTCGGTAAGGGTCTCGCCCTTTGCCAGGAACCTTGCTCCTATGGCTGCCAGTATTATAACTGCAGCAAGAAGTATGAAATCTTTTATATTCTTTTTATTCATTCGAAAGAACTCCCGAAAAACTTGGTATTTATGCGAAAAACAAACATCTTTTACCATTCTATCACAAATATGGCAGGTTTGATAAATGTGCGTTTTAACGTTAAAATATTATTGTCTATAACTATGTTTACTTTAAAATAAAGTTACTATGCATTTTTCATGATGTTCAGGGAGTGCAAATGGAGAGATTTAAATACAGCGAAGAAGAGCAGAAGCTTATAGAGAGCAGCTTTATACCCTTTGTTATCTATCAGTTCATTGATGAGAGAATCATAGCCATCGCTATTACTCAGGGATTCATGGACCTTTTCAAGATTACGGACAGGCAGATGGCCTATGATGTGCTTAATAATGACATGTACAAGACGGCTCATCCGGATGATATAGCCAGGATCGCTGATGCGGCTTATCGCTTTGGAAGCTGGAAGACGGATAAGTTCAAGGTTATCTACAGGTCCAGGATAAATGGGGAGTACAGGGTAATAAGATCCTGGGGTGAGCATCTGAAAAAAGATACCGGCGAGATGCTGACAGCCTGCTGGTATGTGGATGAGGGCCCCTATAAGGAAGATGATTCTCTGGATGCTCTGGACAGTATCGATCGATCCTTAAGCCTTGCCATACTGGAGAGTACCAGGTCCTACAGCGCGAGCTTCGATTATCTTACAGGTCTTCCCAATATGGGACATTTCTTTGAACTGGCCTATGCCTGGAAGGCCAGGATTGATAAGGAAGGCAAGAAGGCTGTCATGCTGTACTTTGACCTAAGCGGCATGAAGATGTACAACGAGAAGTACGGCTTTTCTGCCGGAGATGAGCTTTTGCGCAGCATTGCCGATATTCTGAAAAATCATTTTTCATCGGATAACTGCGGCAGGATGAGCGGTGATCATTTTGCTGCCTTTGCAATAGACGAAGATATTGAAAACAGGCTTAATGCTCTGCTAAAAGATGTTGCGGCAATAAATGACGGGAATGGTCTGCCCATAAGGATTGGCGTTTACGGGTCGAACAATCAGACAGCAGATGCAAGCACAGCCTGTGACAGGGCAAAGATGGCCTGTGACACCACCAAGAATACCTTCGTTTCCAGCATCAATTACTTTGACGAAAAAATGCTGGAGATGGCGGAACTCAAGCAGTACATACTAAGTAACTTTGACAGAGCTCTTTCCGAGGGATGGATCAAGGTATATCATCAGCCCATAGTAAGGGCATCCAACGGCAAGGTCAGTGATGAGGAGGCTCTTGCCAGATGGGAGGACCCTGAGAGAGGCATGATCATGCCTGAGATTTTTGTTCCTATTCTTGAGGACTCAAGGCTTATTTACAGACTGGACCTGTATGTGGCACAGCAGGTTGTTGAAAAAATGAAGAAAATCGCCGATGAGGGTCTTCATATAGTTCCTGAGTCCATCAATCTGTCAAAAACGGATTTCTATTCCTGCGACGTTGTGGAAGAAATCAGGAAAATAGTGGATAAAGCGGAAATAGATCACTCAAGGATCACCATTGAGATCACCGAGAGCGTTGTCAGCAGCGACGTGGAATTTATGAGGCAGCAGATAGAGCGGTTCCGGGAACTGGGATTTAAGGTGTGGATGGATGACTATGGAAGCGGCTATTCATCTCCTGAAGTGCTCCAGCATATACATTTCGATACCCTCAAGTTTGATATGCAGTTTATGAGGGAATTTGATCATAATCCCGCCAACAGGATCATTCTCACTGAGCTTGTGAAAATGGCCATAGCACTGGGAATAGAGACAGTGGTTGAAGGCGTTGAGACCGCGCAGCAGGTGGAATTCCTTAAGGAGATAGGCGCTAACAAGCTGCAGGGATATTATTACCTTAAGCCTGTTCCCTTTGAGACCATCATTGATAGAAACAGAGAAGGCATTGCAATTGGTTTTGAGGACCCGGAAGAGTCTGAATACTATATGGCTATCGGAAACGTGAGCCTCTATGACATGTCTGTAGCGGCGGAAGATGATGAAGAGTATATGAAAGACTACTTCAACACCATGCCCATGGCAATCTTTGAAATTGATGAAAAAGACATGTGGATAGCCAGGGCAAATAAGCCCTACAAAGACTTTTTTGCCAGAAATTTCCATGCAGATGCCAATGTGCCTGTACATAAGAATATGGAGGAACTCAAAAACGGCAGGGGCAGTGTCTTCCAGAAATGCATTAGACAGTGTGCCGCCGATGGAAAACGTGTGCTGTTGGATGAAAGAATTCCTGACGGAAGCATGATGCATGTGTTCATCAGACGAGTTGCTGTTAATCCGGTTACGAAAGTTACAGCCCTGGCGGTCATTATTCTTGGGATCACGAGACAGGATAAGAATGCTCTTACCTACACTTACGTTGCCCAGGCCCTTTCTTCGGACTACATCAATCTCTTTTACGTAGACATGGATACAGAGGAGTTTATCGAGTATGGCGCAGGTAACGGCAATGATGAGCTGGCCATTGAAAGGCACGGCAACGACTTCTTTAAAAAGTGCCGCAGATACGCCGAGGGCAGGATATACACTGAGGACCTGGAAACATTTATTGATGGTTTCTCCAAAGAGAGAATGAAAGAGGCATTTAAAGAGAATAATGCCTATACCCTTACCTATCGTATTATAAGCGGCCAAGGTCCTGTATATGTCCATCTCAAAGCTGTTCCAATTAAGGACATGGGCAACAAGATCATCATAGGTATCAGTAATATTGACGCTCAGAAGAAACAGCAGGAGATATTTGACAGGATCAAAGAGGAGAGGCTGACCTTCTCCAGAATTGCAGCTCTTTCCGGAGACTTCCTGTTTATCTTTTCCGTGAATCCGGAAACCGGACAGTACGCTAATTATACATCCAAAGGTAATATTGAGGACTACGGAATGCATGCGTCCGGTGATGACTTTTTTGCCGACCTTACAAAGGCTCTTTCCGGAATTATATATGTTGAGGATATGGATCTGGTATTAAACTCCATCACCAGAGAAAAGGTTCTTGAGCAGGTAAGAGTTGCGGGGAGCTTCGCTATTAATTTCCGGGCGGTTTTCCAGCTGGGGCCTGTTTATGTGCTCTTCAAGGCTGTAATGGTTGAAGAGAAGGATGGCAAGCATCTTATTGTCGGTGTCAATAACATCAATGATCGTATAAGACGTGAGCAGGAATATGTTTCCAAGCTTACCGCAGCCCGTAACGAGGCCAACAGAGATGCTCTTACTGGAGTTAAGAACAAGCATGCCTATATCGATGTGGAAGCTCAGATCGACCGCATGATCGAGGAGAATAATGCACCTGAATTTGCTGTTGTGGTTCTGGATATCAATGAACTTAAGCTGACCAATGATACACTTGGCCACCAGGCCGGAGATGAGCTTATCAAGACCGGCTGCGACATCATGTGCAGGATATTCAGGCACTGCCCTGTATTCAGAGTGGGCGGTGACGAATTCGTCATCATTGCCCAGGGCGGTGATTACAAGAACATAGACATACTGATGAGACTTCTGGAAGAGAGTAATATGAGTAATATAAATTCCGGAGGCGTTGTCATTGCGGCCGGAATGTGCAGATACAGAAACGAAAAGCGTGTGTCGGATGTATTTGAGAAGGCGGATGTTGCCATGTATGAGAACAAACGCCGCCTGAAAGAGCTGAAGGAAATTTGAGTTTGTCTTGTATTTATGCCGCTTTTCTAGTAAACTAAGCAAAGCCATGAAAAAAATGATACGTACGGACAAACTGGTATTTGAATATATTAGAAGAGATGAAGAAGGAAACGTGGAGGGAATCACCCGAGCAGTGGATGAGGTGGATCTTTCCGTGGAGCCCGGGCAGTTTATCGCTATTCTGGGCCACAACGGTTCCGGTAAATCTACTCTTGCCAAGCATTTCAACGCATTGCTTTATCCCACAGAGGGTGAAGTATATGTGGATGGAATGAACACCGACGATGGAGAGCATCTCTGGGAAATCAGGCAGGAAGCGGGAATGATCTTCCAGAACCCTGACAACCAGATCATCGGTCAGGTGGTAGAAGAGGATGTGGGATTCGGCCCTGAGAACATGGGAGTTCCCACCGAAGAGATCTGGGAGAGAGTGGACGAGAGCCTTAAGGCTGTACGAATGGATAAATTCAGGAAATCATCTCCGAACCACCTCTCCGGCGGTCAGAAACAGCGTGTTTCTATTGCCGGAGTTATTGCTATGCATCCAAAATGTATTATTATGGACGAGCCCACAGCCATGCTTGACCCCAACGGCCGCCGGGAGGTTATCCGGGCAGCCAGGGCGCTGAATCAGGTTGAGGGTATCACCATCATTCTTATCACCCACTATATGGAAGAGGTGGTGGATGCGGACAAGGTCTTTGTCATGGACAAGGGCAGGATAGTTATGGAAGGCACTCCGCGAGAGGTCTTTTCCCGGGTGGACAAACTCAAGGAGCTCAGGCTCGGTGTTCCTCAGGTTACACTTCTGGCCCACGAGCTCGCAAAGAGCGGACTTCCCATTCATGAGCCGGTGCTCACCAGAGCAGAGCTGGTAAAAGAGCTGAAGGCTCTCAAGGAGCGTTGAAGAAAAAGTGGCAATACTATTAAATCATGTTAACTACATATATGATGAAGATACCGCAATGGCGCATCCTGCGCTGATCGATGTCAGCCTCAACATTCCTGACGGGCAGTTTATCGGACTTATCGGTCACACCGGATCCGGTAAATCCACCCTGATCCAGCATATGAACGGTCTGGTTAAACCCACCAGCGGGCAGGTGCTGTTTGACGGCGAGGACATCAACGAGAAGGGATATGACAAGAAGGCCTTAAGAGCCAAGGTGGGCCTGGTTTTCCAGTATCCCGAGCATCAGCTCTTTGAGACCGACTGCTTCAAGGATGTGTGCTTTGGCCCCAAGAACCAGGGACTTCCCAAGAAGGAAGCGGAGCTTAGAGCCTACGAAGCCCTCAAGCAGGTTGGCTTTGATGATGAGTATTTTTACCAGTCCCCCTTTGATCTGTCAGGTGGACAAAAGAGAAGGGTGGCCATCGCCGGAGTTCTGGCAATGAGGCCGCAGGTGTTGATCCTTGATGAGCCCACAGCGGGCCTTGATCCCAAGGGCAGAGAGGACATACTGGGACTGATCTCCAGACTTCACAAGGAGACCGG
Organism: Butyrivibrio sp. FCS014; assembly: GCF_000526935.1. Taxonomy (GTDB): domain Bacteria; phylum Bacillota; class Clostridia; order Lachnospirales; family Lachnospiraceae; genus Butyrivibrio. The sequence goes on from NZ_JAHA01000006.1 coordinate 334,083, forward strand.
GATCACCATTATCCTTGTTAGCCACAGCATGGAAGATGTTGCGGATTATGTACAGCGTATCATCGTTATGAACAGCGGCAGAGTGCAGTTTGACGGTGAGCCCAGGCAGGTATTTGCCCATTACAGGGAGCTTGAAGAGATAGGCCTTGCCGCTCCCCAGGTTACCTATGTCATGAAGGAACTTAAGGAAGCCGGATTTGACGTGGATGAAAATGCCACGACCCTTGAAGAAGCCAAAAACGAGATTTTAAGAGTGTTTAAATAAATGTTAAGAGATATCACTTTAGGACAGTACTACAGGACCGAGTCGGTGATCCACAAACTTGACCCGAGAGTCAAGCTGGTGGCTACCTTCGCCTTCATAGTATCCCTGTTCCTTGTCAAAAACTTCATAGGATATGTTATCGCATTTCTTTTCCTTGCTCTCTGTGTGAAACTGTCCAACGTACCGCCCAGGTTTATCTTCAGGGGCATGAAGGCAATCTTTTTCCTGCTGATCCTGACCATGGTATTTAACCTGTTCCTGACTCCGGGAGATCCGCTGGTTACGGTCTGGAAGTTCAAGATCACCAAAGAGGGAATAAGACTCGCGTTTATGATGGGAATAAGGCTGGTATTCCTCATTACGGGTTCATCCCTGATGACGCTGACCACCACACCCAATAACCTGACGGACGGTCTGGAGAGCCTTCTTAAACCACTTAAGAAGGTACATGTTCCGGTTCACGAGATATCGATGATGATGTCCATAGCTCTTCGCTTTATCCCCATCCTCATGGAGGAGACGGACAAGATCATGAAGGCGCAGATGGCAAGAGGTGCCGACTTTGAGAGCGGATCTCTGATGACAAGAGCCAGAAGCCTGGTGCCCCTGCTTGTACCGCTGTTTATTTCCGCATTCAGAAGGGCCAACGACCTTGCTATGGCCATGGAATCAAGGTGTTATCGCGGCGGTGAGGGCAGAACCAAGATGAAGCCCCTTATCTATCAGAGCCATGACTACATCGCTTATATTGCAATCCTGGCCTATCTTGTCCTTATCGTAGTGTTTGGCAGAATTTTGTTTGTTTGATACGGGAAAAGAGCTGATGGCAGAAAAACGAAGAGTTATGCTGGTGGTAGCCTATGATGGCACGGCCTACAGCGGATGGGCTTTTCAGACCGGCACTCACAATACAATTGAAGAAATGCTGAACAGGGCTATCTTAAGCCTTACCGGCGAAGAGGTGAGCGTTATAGGCGCAAGCCGCACCGATGCCGGGGTTCACGCCTACGGCAACATCGCTGTATTTGATACTGTCTCCACAGTTCCGGGAGACAGATTTTCTTTTGCCCTGAATAATATACTTCCGGAGGACATCAGAGTTACCTCCTCCATGGACGTGGCGCCGGATTTTCATCCCAGGCACTGCAATACTGAGAAGACCTATGAATACAGGGTTTTGAATACCAAAATGCCAAATCCCGTAAGGCGGCTTTACACCTATCATTTCAGTATGCCGCTGGATACGGAGGTTATGCAAAAGGCCGGGCAGTACCTTGTAGGTGAGCATGATTTCACCAGCTTTTGCAATGTGCAATCCCAGGCGTTGTCCCATGTTCGTATCATTAAGGATGTCTCGGTCAGAAGAGAAGGGGACGAGGTCATAATCAGCGTCACCGGAAACGGGTTTTTGTACAACATGGTCCGGATCATTGCGGGAACTCTTTTGCAGATAGGAAGAGGGAAGGGCAGTCCTTCGGACGTGACCCTTATGTTAGAGAAAAAAGACAGGGCAGCAGCGGGACCTACCGCGCCGCCGCAGGGTCTTTTCCTCATGGAATACAGGTTTGTTGACGGCATTCCAAAGCCATAAATACTTCTTGACAAAATTAAGTGCATCGTCATATAATATCTTACTGTGTGACAGATTGCATATTTTTATTGATCTATCAACGCAAGTGACATATTGATGTCCCGGTAAGCCTCAATATGTTCATATATAATGCAGGGATCAGGTGAAGGGTCCAGGCATAGGTAACAAATAAGTAATTGCTCTAATATGGAGGAAACACAATGAAAACATTTATGCCTAGTGCAACTACAGTAGAGAAGAAGTGGTATGTAGTTGATGCTACCGATATGACACTCGGACGTCTTGCTTCAAACGTAGCAAACGTTCTCAGAGGTAAGAACAAGCCCATCTACACTCCCAACATTGATACAGGTGATTATGTAATCGTAATCAATGCTGAGAAGATTAAAGTAACAGGAAAGAAGCTTGACCAGAAGATGTACTGGCACCACACAGAGTATGTAGGCCACCACAAGGAGGCTACACTCCGTCAGATGCTCCAGGATCATCCCGAGAGAGTTGTTGAGCACGCTGTAAAGGGAATGCTTCCTAAGGGATCACTTGGAAGAGAAATGTACGGCAAGCTCCATGTATATGCCGGTGCTGAGCATCCTCATGCAGCTCAGAAGCCTGAAACATTAACATTTTAATCGGTGAGTGAAGGAGAAAAATAACATGGCAAAGTCAGCTAATTACTATGGAACAGGTAGAAGAAAGAAATCAATCGCTAGAGTATACCTTCTTCCTGGCAAAGGAAATATAACAATCAACAAGAGAAGCATCGACGATTACTTTGGCCTTGAGACACTTAAGGTTATCGTTCGTCAGCCCCTTGTAGCTACTGAGACAACTGACAAGTTCGACGTTGTTGTAACAGTAAGAGGCGGCGGCACAACAGGCCAGGCAGGTGCCATCAGACATGGTATCTCAAGAGCTCTCGTTCAGGCAGACTCAGAGGAGTACAGACCTACACTTAAGAAGGCCGGCTTCCTTACAAGAGATCCTCGTATGAAAGAGAGAAAGAAATACGGTCTCAAGAAAGCTCGTAGAGCACCTCAGTTCTCAAAGAGATAATCTTTCGAGATTCAAAAAGAATTTACAAACCTCAGAAACTCAGTGTTTCTGGGGTTTTTCTTTTATCTATAATTGTATTCAGTTGTGGTGAAACGCAGAAAATTTTGTACCGTAAGCAGCGAGTAAACAGCAGGTAGACAGCAAAATTATCAAGTCTTAGATTTTATTTATTGCTTCTACCAGAGACTGAATATCAAGGTGTGTGTACACTTTCTCTGTCAGAGACATTGCTCCGGAGTGTCCTACGATTTTCTTGATCATTGTAGGATCCACATGAGCTTCCGCCAGCATTGATATGCAGGTGTGCCTAGTATCATGAGGATTGTGCTCCATACCAAGGTTTTCTATTAGTGGTGTCCAGTAGCTGTCTTTATAGTTCCTGTAGGTGAATTTTTTGTTGTCATCTGTGTGAAGAAGGTATTCACAGTCAGAGGATTCATACCAGGCTTTGTAGAATGGTAGAACCTTATCTGCTATAGGAACCTTTCTGATACCATTTTCAGTCTTACTTAGTATCACATCGAAATACTGTTCTTCAAGATGAACATTTTTCTTTTCCAAATCCAGTAGTTCAGATATTCTACAGCCGTTGTAAATCAGCATCAGTACTGTCTGGTAGAACGGATCATCCTTGAGTTCCCATAACCTGTCAATCTCAGCTTTTGAAAAGATATCTCTCTCAACCTTGTTTGGATTTTTATCCTTATACTTGAGGATATCTACAAATTCGGAATAGTCCTTGTTACAGATATCGTTCTTAAGAGCGTAATCGTAAAGCTGATTGAAAAGGACTTTGATCTTACGGAGTGTAGGATAATTTTTTCCGCAGGTATCAATGACATTCTGAAGCTCTGCCAGCCTTATATCTCTAAAAGTTTTGTTGTAAAGGGTGCCACATACGTTATATGAGGCTGTATACCCATGCACATTGGATTTAGAGATGGTAGGATACTTTGCTTCAGACCAGGCATTATATACGTCTGTGAATGTCATTTTGGCTGCTTTTGTATCAAATGGATTCTGATGATAATCTGATAGCATTTGCAATCCTTCCTGCTTGGTTTCAGCATATCCTATGACATTGTACGTCTGCTTTTTGGTACCTTTTTCCGGATCAATGGTCCATCCGGTGGTTACTCTTACCATATAGGGCTTTCTGCGTTTCCCGGACATTTTCATAACACTTCCATATCCGTTTGGTAATTTCAAGTATTATCGACCTCCTTTGATGCTCAGGTAATTTATGAAAAAGGGGATAGTCCCTTAATCACCTTTCTTATCGGGCAATGCTACATTTGCGTAGTATGCAAGTTCTGTTTCAAACCAGTGATTAAATCTATCTTCATTTGATAGGCCTTGTTCAAGGCTTTCTCGTTCATCTGCGTATCTTTCCAGAAAAAGGCAGAGATCTGCGTTGTTTTCTGCTATCTCATCGTTTCCCATGAATTTAAGGCTACAGCTCCACTCTTCAGTTTTTGGTGGGCGATTTACGTCTATATTGAAGTGAAGACCTGCTTTTTTATTTAATTCGTTTAGAACATAGAGGACATCTGAGAGAGTATCTAAAGTGATGTTCTTCTTCTGATATCCAATTAGTTCTGCTGGGGAGATATTAAGAATATTTGCGATCTCATTCAGTATACCTATTGAAGGTTCTATTTCACCGCTTTCATATTTCTGTACGGTACGCATAGTTTTGCCTAGCCTGTTAGCCAGTTCAGTCTGACTGAGGTGCTGAGCTTTGCGGGCCTGCTTAATTCTATTTCCAATATCAGATCTATTATTCATCATACTGACCTCCTTGTGTGAATTGTAACATGTAGTAATACGAATTGCAAGAACGTAATACGAATTATAAATACATATTTTGTGTTGACAAATGAATTACTAAGACGTATTATCAAAATACGAACTGATAATTCGTATTTTGAAAGAAGGGAGGTGAAAAGTATGGAAGACAAAAAGTTATATGTAGAACTACCAAGATTTACCGGTAGAAATGTTCCTATAACTGAGGTTGCCGAGGCAATGCACAAGGATGCACAGTTCGTAAGAATTGGAATCCAGCAGGGGATATTCAAATTTGGATATGCCATGAAGAAAGAGAATTCCAGTGAATACAACTACTATTGTCCAGACAGAAAGGTATGGGAAGAGATTGGATACTTTAGTCCAGAAGCAGTCTAAAATGAAAAAACTCTCTTGCTGGTAACAAGAGAGTGAATGAAAAGCCGGAGCTTTTGTAAATTCGATTAAATAAAGTATAGCAAGGGTTCCGGCCAAGTTCAACAAAAAAGTAAGATTGGAGGAATCAAAATGGAAACAAGCAAACCAGAATTAAAGCTTATCCAGATGTCAGATGTAGAAGCTGAAGAAGTTTCCTGGCTATGGTATCCGTTTATACCATATGGAAAGCTTACCATCATTCAGGGAGATCCCGGAGATGGAAAAACAACTTTTGTACTAAATGCAGCAGCGAAGTTATCAAAAGGAATTTCGTTAGATACAGGTCTGCAGAGTGAGGAACCAATAAACATCATATATCAGACAGCAGAAGACGGACTGGCTGATACAGTAAAGCCAAGACTTGAAGGTGCCGGGGCTGACTGCTCCAAAATCCATGTGATAGATGAGAGTGATAAATCGCTATCAATGGTAGATGAGAGAGTTGAACAGGCAATCATAAGGACTGGAGCAAAACTCTTGATTCTGGATCCACTACAGGCATATCTCGGAGGCGGAATGGATATGAATAGAGCTAACGAAGCAAGAGATATGACTAAGAAGCTGGGAGCTCTGGCGGAGAAGTACAAATGTGCAATCATCCTAATCGGACACATGAACAAGGCTTCCGGAAACAAGGCAGCTTATCGAGGGATGGGATCAATTGACTTCTACGCAGTAGCAAGAAGTGTCCTGCTGGCAGGAAGGATAGAAGGAGAACCGGAACTAAGGGCAATAGTCCAAATAAAGAACAACTTAGCAGCATTTGGACATTCAAAGGCCTTCAGATTATCAGAAAAGGGATTCGAGTGGATTGGAGATTATGAAATAACCGCAGACGAAGTTCTCGGAGGAATTGCACCGAAAGCGAATAAGCAGGAAAAGGCGATAGCTCTTCTGAGAGAATTGGCTGAAGACCATAATATGATCCCAAGTAACGAGGCAGTAGAACTGGCTAAAGAAGAGGATATATCAAAAAGAACTCTGGAAATAGCCAAAAACGAACTTGGAATAAAAGCCAGGAGAATAAACAATACCTGGTACTGGATATTAAAAGAAATCGAATGATAATCAAGACCGCAACAATGTAAGGTGCCTGAAGTTACACTCTTAAGATTGCAAGGTTGTAAAAAGACAAAGACACTGCATTGTTGCGGACTAGAAGAAAGGGACGAATGAAAAACGTACAGATATCACAAGAATTATTTATAAGGCTGGTACGATTACTAGTCTTTGAGTTTGACGAAGATACTAATCTGATCAAAAAAGAACTTGAAGACAAGATGGAAAAATTAGCAAGGCACGAAATCTATTCAAAGTTCAAGACAGCACCCACAGAAGAGGAGAAGGAAAAAGCTCGTCAGGACTACCTCGATATGGTGGGGATGCACAAGGATTTTAGATGGTGATTTCCCTTGATGGATTGAACGGGAGCGTGACACGCTCCGGTAATAATCAGCCAAGGAATGAATGATTTGGCAGGCGAGCGGAGCGAGCTTCCCCATAACGTGTCGTTATGGGTAACCCCCTATGGATAATGACATTACACATCATTATCCGGGGGCTCTCCGAGGGGCCTGCCGGCGGCAAAAAAATATTACGAAAGGAGTTTGTTTATGATAACAGTAACATTTCACATCTCATGTAAGAAACATTCGCTCACCAAAACAAGAGATGTAGTATCGGTGAGCAAGCATAATCTTCGATTATTTCAAAGTGAAGAGTATAACGAAGAAATGATCGAAGTGGAAGTCGGGAGTGAAGTAAATATTCTCGATGATGTAAAAGAGATTTATGAAAGGGAATTCTCTGAGGCACTGGCGGAATACAACAAAGGTAAAAGAAGTGACAGACAGATTCATGACTATCTGGAGTATGTATCCGAAAGTAAAAAGAATGATGTGGCTACAGAGGTAATTCTCCAAGTAGGGGATAAGGAATTCTGGTCAGATAAGACGAGGGAGCAGTGGAATGCAATGAAGCCACTCTTGAGAGAACAGCTTGAATATGTAAAAGAGATAGTTCCGGAATTCAAAATCGCATCGGCGGTAACTCACTTGGATGAGGATTCACCTCATATGCACGTAGTAGGAGTTCCGGTAGCAACAGGATACAAACGAGGACTAAGCAAACAGGTGGCAAAAACAAAAGTGTTTGATCAGGAGAGGCTAGAAAAAATACAAGATCTAATACACGATTTTGTAGAGCATCAGATGAAAGACCACCCGGAGATCTTTGGAGATGAAACCTTAAAGCCAAAGGAAAAAGGAAGGAATAGCGACTTCTCAAAAGAATTCTACTTAAGGCTAAAGCAGCAAGAATATGAAAAGCTGGAAGATAAGTGCCAGGAGAAAGAGACACAGATCGAAGCTTTGGATGATACAGCTAAAGAAATGAAGCAGGATATAGAAAGCAAAGTCGACCAATATGTGGACTCAGTAGTGAATTCGGAAATGAAGAAGGAATTCATGAGATACGCAACACTTGAAAATCCTAAGACTACACTGGGAAAATTAGTCTCGAAAGCCTTTAAAACATTCAAGGAATGGTGGGACAAGACTAAGAAACCTGAGGTAGCTGAAAAGGCTAAAACAAGCATTTTGCAAAAGCTAAGAGAAAGCCAGACGATAGTTGATCAGAGGAAGGAGCAGCAAAGTCCAAATCTTAATAGGAATAATCTAAGACCTGAGAGATGAATAACTGATAGTGCAATAGGCAGGGGCGTGAAAACGCCCTTGTTTTATGCACATAATATTGAACAGGATGGTAGATATAGGTATAATTATAAACAGTTGCTACAAAGAAAAAATTTAAGTATTTCTGAATAGATTAACTTTCAGTATTATAGACGATGTTAAGTCGGAGGTAATAATTCTTTTCGAGACATTTTAGGGAACTTTCCTTGCTGATTATCGAAAAAAGTTCCCTATTTTTTATTTGAACTTTAGGGAACTTTTTGATATATTTCTATTAGAAAGGTTCCCTAAAAGGAGAAATCGATGGATAATAAGTTGGAAACAATTAAGAGCCTATTGCAGGATAAAGCTGACCTTCAGGCCCGTCTAAATCTCATACCTTATGACGGCTCACCGGAAGTGAAGGAAAACTCCAGTGGCAAATACTTGTATATAAGAAAAAGAGTAAATGGAAAACTTACATCAACATATGTTGATGTTTATTCAGATAATCTGTATCAGTTGCTTCTTAGGAACGCTAGAGAAGCCAGAGAATTAAAAAAGAGTATTCGAAAAATAGATAAGCAGCTTGCAGAAGTTGGATATAGCCCTACTGAACTATCTGCAGATGTTGTTATGAATTTGGATTTCGCCAGAGCCAATATGAAATCAAATATCTATGATCAGGCTGTGTTGGAGGGAGTAGCAACGACCTTTCCACAGACAGAGGAAATATTGGAAAAAGGTATCGTCAATGGCATGACAGCAGATGATGTGCAAAAAATCCTGAATCTTAAGCATTCTTGGGAGTTTATTCTTGACCAGGATGTTATACAGGCTGAAACTGATTATCATTTACTTTGCCATGTAGCAAAGCTTGTTAATGAAGGATTTTTCTCTTATGGGGGAAAGATACGGAGTGTGCCTGTAACCATAGGCGGAACCAGTTATGTACCGCCTATTCCTATAGAGTCAATGGTTATAGAGAACATAAACGAAATAAGATCATCTGATAAGGTGGATATAGATAAAGCTATAGAATTATGCATGTATTGCATGAAAACGCAGGTCTTCGTTGACGGTAACAAAAGAGCTTCAGTAATATTTGCTAATCATTATCTTATATCCCATGGGCAAGGACTTCTTGTCATACCAGAGAAAGATGTGCCGGAGTTCAAGAAATTATTGGTTGCATACTATGAAGGTGAAGACATCAATGTGATAGCTACTTTTCTTAAAGAAAAATGCTGGAAACGGATGGACTAAAAATAAATTCTGTTATTTTATATTAACAAAATTTCCATAACTATGAAAAAATATGAATTGTGGAAGAAATGTTATCGTTTATATCCGAAGATAAATTGCCACGGAGGAGACAGAGTTTTAAAAGCTCTGTCTCCTTTTTGAAATAATACATTGACGAATATCTATGTATATGCTTTATCAACACATAGATAAACATCTATATAAGGAGAAGATTATGGCCAAATTAGACGAAGTGCTGATATGTAAGGCTCTTGGAGATCCCAACAGAATGGAAATAGTTCAGATGCTTTCTGATCAGGAGAAATGCGGATGTAAGCTTCTTGAAAAGTTTGATATTACACAGCCGACTCTCTCTCATCACATGAAGATACTTGTGGATTCGGGCTTGGTTAAAGACAGGAAAGAAGGTAAGTGGCACTACTATTCAATAAACACGGACATCATGAAGGAATTCTGTGGTTTTATAAAAACTCTCTGTAATGAAACCACCGGCAAGTGCTGTAAGGGAGAACCGTAATGTGGAACTTTATTCAGACTCAGGTCTTTACCATATTCCCATTACATGCTGCATCAAAAGGCAGACAACTGTTATTCCGATCCAGCAACAGCCGCCAAGCAAAATCGGCTTCCCACCTGATTTAATTAGTTTGATTATGTTACTGTTCAAGCCAATAGCAGCCATGGCCATTATTATAAAGAACTTGCTAAGTTCCTTAAGTGGCTTAAAAACATAAGAAGGGACACCTGCTCTCAAGCAAATAGTTGTGATAATTGAAGCAATCACAAAGAAGACTATGAACATCGGAAATGCTCTTCTAAAGCTAAAGCCATTTGTCGAACTTCCATCCTTTTTTGCTTCCCTTGCCCTCAGATACGCAAGTACCAGTGTAATAGGTATGATAGCCAGTGTTCTTGTAAGCTTGACCGTAACTGCCTTATCAAGAGTCTGATTCCCCAGGTTCCACATACTATCCCAGGTTGATGCAGCTGCGGTGACGGAAGAAGTATCATTAACTGCAGTTCCCGCAAAAATACCGAAAGTCTCTCCTGTTGTGATATCAAAACCTATAAGCTTTCCCAGCGAAGGAAAAAGAAGTGCTGCCAGCACGTTAAAGAAAAATATCACAGAAATTGCCTGTGCCACTTCATCATCATCCGCATCAATGACAGGAGCCGTAGCTGCTATTGCTGAGCCGCCGCATATTGATGAGCCAACTCCGATAAGAGTAGCTGTGTTTCCTTTGATATTCATAACCTTATGAAGAATCCATGATAGGATAAGCGATGTTGAAATCGTGCAGATAATTATAGGAAGTGACTGTTTCCCGGTCTGAAGAACGACCGAAAGATTCATACCAAATCCAAGGAGGACAACAGCCGCCTGCAGAATTATCTTTGATGTGAACTTTATTCCATCAGCCGCCTTCCCCTTGTCATTCCAGAACAGGGCTATTATCATGCCCAGAATGATTGCAATCACCGCTCCGCCAACGACAGGGAAGCGCTTTCCCAGGAGCCATGAAGGAACTGCAATAGTGAAGCATACTATTACTCCCATGTAATTCTTTTTCAAAAAATCCATCTCAAGACCTCTCTCTCTTTTTAATCTGTTCTTTCGTAGGTCTTATTATATTCTGTCTTTTGAAAAAGATAAAATTATATATTATTATATATCCATAAACATTTCTTATCGTTAGGGAGGACTGATTATGCTGGATTTCAGAATAGATACTTTCCTCTGCGTTTGCAGACACCTCAATTTCACCAAGGCGGCTAAGGAGCTGAATATTACTCAGCCCGCTGTTTCTCAACACATACATCATCTTGAAAATGAATACGGGACAAAGCTGTTTACTCAGGATGGAAAAAAACTTTTTCTAACTGACAACGGAAAACTCCTGTATAAAAAAATGAATCAGATAAAAAATGATGATGAAAGTCTCAAAGAAATACTTTCACAGAATAACCATGGCTTAAAAGACATCTCTTTTGGTGTCACCATGACCATAGGAGAATACATAATTGCTGATCCGATCAGTGATTACATAAAAAATCACCCGGATACTAATCTTAAGATTACATTTGGCAACACATCGGAGCTTCTTAAAAAACTCTCCGAGGGGGTTATAGATTTTGCACTTGTAGAAGGATATTTTCCTGAAAATGATTATGAAACGCTGCTTTTTAGCAAAGAAGAGTTTGTTTCTGTCTGTTCGGCAAAGCACTCTTTCACTCAGAAACCGCGCGTGATAAAAGATCTCTTTCCCGAGCGAATTCTTATAAGAGAACCCGGTTCAGGAACGCGCAATATATTAGAAAGAGCTCTTGCCTTGAACAATTACTCTACAAGTGATTTTAGGAATTTTATCCAGGTGGAGAACATGCATGCCATAATAAGCCTTATTGAAAAAGACTGTGGCATCACCTTTTTATATAAAGCAGCGGTTGCATCCGGACTGCAGTCCGGATATCTGAAAACAATCCCCCTTGACGACTTTAGGGTAAAACATGATTTTACCTTCATCTGGCCAAAAGATACTGTTTTCAGTGAAGAGATCCGTGCAATATGTGAGGAAATCCTACCGGTGGCATAAACATTTTAGTAAAATGAATAACGATAAGCATACCTATTCTTAAAAAAGCATTTAATGAGGAAGAGATGACCGCACTTGCATCATGGGACATATCAGATCTATGGGCGAACTGGCAGGGCGCATGTATCAATAGTGGAAGCATCTGGTTTAGGGATGTGGATACTGAAAAGAAAGAGTTTAAGATCGTTTCATTGTTTGATCTTAGAGAGGCTGGAGGAGAAATAACGGATTAATTAGAGCTGTGGGTACATTGTGAACCTTTGGTTTAAGTCCCGTGTGCTCCGCTAAGAAAGATATATCGGAAGATAATCTTACAACAGATAAAGATTTAATGAGCAGAAAGTAAAATCAGAGTATTATTTTTGATCGTGGTTATTAAAGTTGCCACCAGCCGCATACAGTAGCCCTGAGCTTTCTACCGTACGCAGCAGGTAAACAGCAACTCGTCCTAGAAATGCCACAAACACAGCACTTAGGACATTGAAAAAGTTCTCAAAGAGATGAGAATATCTGTTATGGCAGATTTCAGAAGACTCGGTACAATGTACCGGGTCTTTTTGCATCTATGCATTATTTATGGACTTTTAAGACTATCGCAAGACGGAATGTTGTAAAATTTAAAGAGGTATATAAAGCCTCGACGGAGCTAAGATAATCTGTACTGAACGATAAGGACACCTATTTAATGCAAATTAAGGAGGAGAATTATTCATGGACGCAAAAACAATTATTATTTCAATTATTGCCGCATTACTTGCCTTTGTTATCTGTGGATTTATCTATCAGCGAATGATCAAAAGGGAAGTTCCGGAGCCTATAGGGAAACTACAGGCAATCCTGCCGGTTGTTTTGGGATGTATTTGCGTACCGATTTCCGCCGGTTCCGGGATTGGGTTATTGGCCGTATTAAGGATCATCGGGATAGAGGGTGCAAAAATGCAGGCGCTATCGGCATCTTTCTTTACAGCATTTTTTATGGCTGGAGGCGTGGAGGAATTGTTTAAGTTTCTTGCAATCATCATAACGCTGTTTGCTCTGAAAAATAAGGTACGCAACGTTTATGAGTATATCCTCCTGGGAGCAGCGGTTGGCTTTGGCTTTACGTTTGTAGAGGACTTTACTTTTGGAGACTCGATTATTGTGTTACTAATCAGAACTCCTTTAGTGTTCACTCATATGACATTGAACATGATAATGGGAGAGTTTATAGGAAGAGCCAGGTACAACAAATTAAAGGGCAAAGGTCCGACTGCGCTGTACTGGGCTTTGGCAATCATCATTCCAACTGCTTTACATACTCTGTATGATGCCGGAACAATTTTTAACTATTCGGTTTTGAAGAATAGCGATTTTATTGTAGGTGGCATACTTGGCGGAGTAGCAATTTTGACAAATATTGTTCTTTTGATCTATGTGCTGGTAAGAGCCAAGAAGAACGCTGAAAAGTTCTCTGCTCTTTCTGTCTTACCTGAAGACGCGCAGTAAAAGAGGAGAATACCAATGCTTAAAAAGTACATTGAATTCATGAAAAGATCTCCACTGATTACTGCTGCGCTCTGCATAGTATATGTTGTCGTATGTTTCAAATCAGTGCCGACCCAGACGCATTTTCAGTTTTTCATCGTAAGAACGATGCTATGTGGAGCAGCGTGTTTTTTCCTGTATCAGATATCGGGAGACAAGACCCTTGCATCCAGCTATAATTCAACAAGTTATGTTTTGAAGTATTCTGTTGGATTTCTGATAGTAGCCTTTTCACTTGGCACTATTGCGTTGGTTTCAGATATAAGTGAAAAAAGGCCGCTTTTGCAGAATCCTGTTTTGGAGCTGTTTGTTGTGTTCCTCATGTATATGTCTGTGGGGCTTTTTGAGGAGTTGTCCTTCAGGGCTGTTGTCAACGATGCGATCATATATAAATTCAGGAATTGGAAATATGTATTTGTACTTGGGGCAGTTGTTTCCTCGCTTGTCTTTGGAGCAGTACATGTTTTAGGCGGATTTGATCCACTCTCAGCAATGGCTTGGGGACAGGCTGTTGGAAAAACTCTTGAAGCAAGCCTTTTCGGATTTGCTCTTCTGATACTGTACTGGAAAACAAGAAATATATGGGCATGCGGACTGGCGCACGGACTAAATGATTTTCTTACTGATTATACCTCTGGATTATTTATTCCCGAAGAGGGTCTTGGCTCCTATGTCCGGACGGGTGATGATGCAGCTAAATTACTTTTGGTCTATGTCGGACTGATAGTAATCAATCTGGTCTTTGTTCTGATCATATGGAAGAAAGTCGGTAAGACAATTGATTTTGAAAAGATAAGGCGCGAGTGGTAGGAGGCATTGTATGAAATGCAAGCGTTCCGAAGCAGGATGGGGACTATGGGATTTCGCAAGAAATCTCATATGAATGTGACTATTGAGAAGGCTTTATACTCAGATCAGTCTGGAAATGAAAGAATATGATGAAACAGAAAGATAGATCTGTTTTTAGGATGAAATAACAGAGTTGCTACCAGCCGCATACAGTAGCCCTGAGCTTTCTACCGTACGCAGCAGGTAAACAGCAACTCGCCTTACAAATGCCCAAAACAAGGCACTTAAGACAGTGAAAAAGTTCTCAAAGAGATAATCGATCTGCTATTGCAGATTTCAAAAGACTCGGTACAATGTACCGGGTCTTTTTGTGTTGTGTTTTTATGCATTTTTTATTTAATTTTATTAAAAAAATATTAAACGTATAACAGTGCATTATTTAGCTGTATAATGTATATGGGCGGATATTTATTATGTTGAAAGGAGTGTCGCTATGTCAAGGACAACTGAAAACAAGAAGAATAAGGTCAGTTTTTTCAAATCTATTCCGGTTCAGATTTTGTTCTTTAACATTCTGATGCTGGTAGTATTTAATGTGGTCAGCTACGTTGTAAATGATGGTATATCATCAATGTCTGACAGCGCTCAGGGCATCATTGCAGGAGTGACTGGGCTGGTTCATAAAGAGGGAACAGTTAAGGAAGATCTGGCTAGGATTGACGGAACGGTCCAGAGCGCACTGGGACTATGGTCATATTACACTGATGCTGATAAAGAGAGAATCGGAAGCGAGCTTAAATCCTACGAGAGCGAAGTGACCACTCTTGTAAAAGAAATCGGCGATGAGTTTACTATGTATGGCGATCCAAACGCAACGACGCAGCTTGATGCTTCGGCAAAAGCTCTTATTGGGAACGTCGATGAAGTGTTTAATATAATGATGACAACCGGAGATGGGCTTGCTGCATCTCAGATACTCACCGGAGATTATATGACCAACATGGAAGGCGTTAAGTCAGGCATGGCTACTCTCGATGCATCTATTGATTCTCTTCGGGAAAATGTTGTCGGATATATGGCACAGTCAAGAAGCAAGATAACAGTCATGAATGTGATTGGAATGGCAGTATTTATCGTATGTCTTCTCTTGAACTTATATGTATCATTCGTTCTGATTACAAAAGTTATCATTAAGATTTCCGATTCTGTTCAGGGAATCATAAACGATATAAACGATGGAAAAGGCGACCTGACAGCAAGAATAAATGTTAAGACAGGAAACGAGCTTGTATTTATCAGAGACGGTGTAAATGAGTTCATCGAAACACTCCAGGGTGTAATGAAGGATGTTAAGAACGGAACACTTATCCTTACAGATTCTGCAGATAAGATGACCTCACAGATCGCACTGGCTAACGACAATATCACAAATACATCCGCTGCTCTTGAGGAGCTCTCAGCAAGTATGGACAATGTATCAACTACAGCTTCTCAGATCAAGGAACAGCTTAATGATGTAAGAGATGCGGTTGAGAGCATCAATGAAGAGGTTGCTTCAGGAAAAGAGCGCGCAGGCGAGATCCAGAAGGAAGCAGATACCATCAAGAACGAGGCAATGCAGAAGAAAGAGAATACAGGTGCCAGAGTTGAGGCACTCAGTAAGACCCTTGATGAGTCAGTAAAGGAAAGTGAGCAGGTTAATCAGATCGGAGAACTTACCAAGGTTATCCTCGATATAGCTTCCCAGACAAACCTTCTTGCACTTAACGCCAGCATTGAGGCTGCAAGAGCAGGTGAAGCCGGCAAGGGCTTTGCGGTAGTTGCACAGGAGATCAGTGCACTTGCCGATAACAGCAGACAGACAGCCGGAAATATTCAGACTATAAGTGAGAATGTGACAAAGGCTGTTCAGGAGCTTTCGAATAATGCCATCGAGGTTGTAGATTTTATCAACAATACTGTTATTGCCGATTATGAAGCCTTTGTTGAGACAGGAGAGAAATATGAGAGTACAGCAGAGATAATGAATGAAATTCTTGAAGGCTTTACTGAGAAGGCAGACTCTCTTGATAACACAATGCACAGCATGGCAGACTCAATTCTTACAATCACCGATTCCGTTGAAGAGTCCACACAGGCCATCAGCCTTTCAGCTTCCAACTCTACGGAGATTGTGGGAGAAATTCAAGAAATCGGAGAGGCCATGGATAATAACAATCAGGTTACGAACAAACTTAGCGACAGTACAAAGAAGTTTATAAACGTATAACAACTAATAATTTTCAGAAAGAGGGACATTATGGCAAGAGTTAATCTCGTCACTACATATATTGTCAATAATACATCCGTGAATATGATTCAGGGGTTTGCTTTTGATATGTGTGATGGGGATAAGGCTATTTGTAAGAGATAGATAGTGCTTTATAACTGAAATGGCTTACAGAGCCTCATCAAGCGAAAGGTTTGATGGGGCTTATTTATTTCTTATCAAAACATCAGGAGGTGGCTATGAGAATAAAGGAGCAGGCGAAAGCGAATGGCTTTGAGCAGGTAGAGCTGGGAGTTTACAGCGATAATGACAGAGCAAGGCATATGTACAGGAAGATGGGATTCAGGGAATATGGGATGAATCCCAGAGCTTTCAAGCTAAAGGACTGAACATACCGAGATGAGATTATAATGGCAAATATATTTGAGTGAGGAGGAAGGCAAATGGCAAATCTAATAGTAGTATGTGGACCGCAGGCGGTGGGGAAAATGACTGTGGCTGAGAGCCTTAGGGATAAACTCAGGTACAACATGATGATGAATCATGATAGTATTGAAATGTCAGATAGAATCTTTGGATTTGATACTCCTGCACAAAGGGAATAGCCTGGATACTTAAATGATCTTAACTATTAAATAATTAACATCAAGAGAAAGGCCAAAGAGAGCGGCCATGACAAATACAGAACAGACCACACAAAATATGACCTCAGGAAACAGTATGAAACAGATCATACTGTTCTTTTTGCCCTTATTATGGGGAAATCTTTTCCAACAACTATATAGTCTTGTGGATAGCATTATAGTTGGCAAGGGAATCTCGGATCAGGCGCTGGCCGCTGTTGGGGCAACCGGGACACTTAACTTCCTTATACTTGGATTTGTTGTGGGGATGACCAGAGGATTTGGCATAACCTTTGCCCAGAGCTTTGGAAAAAACGATATGGCTATGCTGAATGCATACATCAGAGCAGCCAAGAAGCTCAGTATCACGTTTGGAATAGCCTTTACTGTTGTATGCGTTTCTTTGCTCAATAAGATGCTGACGTTCTTGAACACTCCTGAAGATATCTTTGACGATTCGTATAGATATTTTGCTGTGATCTTATTGGGAATTGTAGTGACGGTTATGAATAACCTTGAGATTACAATTCTCCAGTCAATGGGAGATTCCAGAACGCCCCTCACTGCTATGATCTGTTCATCACTCGTGAACATCATGCTTGATATTATTTTCATAATGGCCTTTGGCACAGGAGTTGTCGGAGCAGCAGTGGCAACAGTGGTCTCTCAGTTTGTATCATACCTTTTGTGCCTTAAAAAGCTTAGAACCATCGATTTTATGAGTCTGGGAAAAGACACGTCAGAAATAGCAGATGAAAAGAATATATTGGTTGAACTGATGAAAATAGGACTTCCTGTGGCACTTATGAATTCGGTCACAGCTGCAGGGGCCATGGTATTGCAGTACTTCGTAAATCTTATGGGAAGCGCATATGTGGCAGCCTATTCAGCCTGCATGAAATTTGCATCACTCTTTGAGCAGTTCGGAATGTCCGTAGGTCTTTCCATGATGACCTTTGTGGGGCAAAATAAGGGCGCTGGCAAATATGACAGGATACGCACAGGAGTAAGACAGGGCCTGATGCTCTCTACACTTGTGAATGTGCCTATATCGCTCCTTATGATATTTGTGCCCGGAAGCCTGGCAAGGATGCTGCTGACTGACAACATGATAATCGGTTATTGTACCGATTTCATGCCGATCATGGGAATAAGCTTTTTTGCCCTGGGCTGGCTTTTTGTATACAGATACTCTGTTCAGGGGTTGGGCAATACCTTTATACCAATGCTCTCAGGCGGGCTCGAAGTCATTATGAGACTGATCTTTGGCTTTTTGGTAGGAAGGAACGGATTTAAGGGAATTGCCATTTCTGAAGTATCTGCATGGATAGGCGCTTTTCTGATGCTCATGGTGACATACTATTGTTTAATTGGCAAAAGAACTAAAGCAATAGCATAAAGTTGCAATAAAAGACTCCCTGGATTTTTCATCAAAAAGGTACTATATCATTCCTTTGTTACCTGTGGTAGTGTCATGTTAGAACAACCGATCAATAAACGACCTGCACATTTACAAAGGAGATTTCTAATGAAAAAGAATATACGCGTGGTTTTACTTTTTGAACTTTTGCTTTTTGCGGTAGTATTTGCACTTTTGATCGTCGGAGGCGGCTTGGGCCTTTCGGCTGTAGCATGGTTCCTTGATTTTCCGTCCCTCATCGTAATTCTTCTGATCCTTATTCCGGGGCTCATTATTATGGGAGAGTGGAAGGATTTCGCTAAGTCTTTTTCCGTGGGAATAAAAAGCTACAGGCTTTTAGAACTCAAGAACATAATTGAGGCAGTGGATGCAGCCCAGAAACTGACGGTATTTGCGGCACTTTTTTCCATAATCATCTCAGGCGTGATTGTTATGGGGCATCTTGATAATCCCGAGACCATCGGCCCTAATCTTGCTGTTTGCTTCCTCTCCGGGCTTTATGCGGTACTGATTGAATTTCTCCTTCTGCCCCTGAGACTTAATGCCGAGCGGAAGATGAATGAAGAAATGGACATGGAAGATGAATGATACCGGAATCACAAAAAAGAGATATCTTGAGGTGGCCGGCAGATTCGGGCTTACGAAGAGGGAACTTGAGCTTGGATATTTAAAGGTATCAGGGTTCTCCAATCGAAGGATAGCGTATATGCTGGGAATTTCGGAGCAGACTGTGAAGAACCATTTCACCAGCATATACGAAAAGGCCTGGGTCCCCGGACGAAAGGAGTTCAAGGATTTGTTTACAGAGGATGACCAGGAGCCTTTATGAATAGAACCGGGAAAAGAGCCATCATTACAATTATACTTATCAATATCGCGCTGGTAGCTTTCGCAATCTGCGGCAAGCTGCTCAGCCGGTTTGACTATGAAGACCATCTCGATGAGATGGTCATTTCTATTGATGACAATGCCGTAACATTAAGGGAATTCGGCTATTATATCTATGAGATAGAGGCCTTCGTCCAAAACCAGGCCCTTCTTTATGATCCTGAGAATCCAAAGCACTGGTGGAACACGCATTTTTCCGCAGGGGTGGATTCTCAGTTTGTATGCGACTATGCAAAAAAGGTTACTATAAACACCTGCATTATGGATGAAATCTACAGTCAGGAAGCTATGGCCGCAGGAATTGTTCTAAGCAGCGAGGAAGAAGCCAAGGCTGAGAGCGAAGCCCGGGAGATGCTCTCCGGAATGAAGAAGGAGCAGCTTGAGGCAACGGGCCTTAGCGGTGAGCTTATCCTAAAGATAAAGAAAAAGCATACCCTCGCCTCAAAGTATGCGCAATACCTTGTGGAGAACAGGGACCTTACCGGATACTCAAGCGCCCTCCGGGCCCGGCAGGAGCTTGTAAACTGGGATGGCGAGTACTATCAGGAAGAGATCCTGCCAAACCATACTGTTACCATGAATGATAAAGTTCTGGGTAAGATAACTCTGGGAAGGATAACTGTAAATATGCAAGAGGAGGATGATTGACCCTTTGGTCCGAATGATGATCCAGACCATTAAATATTTATAAAATCCCTTTTTATTTGACGTTTTTACGGTTATCATTATAAGCAGGAGGCTTATAAAAAAGGGATGTATTATTCATTAATTGCCTTAGTTGCTCTGGTAGTGAATTTAATACTGAACTGGAAATATATCAGGCTGATTTTTTCCAAGGCTGATGCGAAGAGTGAAGATCAGCGGATAGGGATTCGCTACAGCCATTTTTTGCATGCGGCAAACCTGTTCTTTCTTGCAGAGATAGGATGGGGAATTTTCTACGGAAATCGTGATAAGCCCGGGTTTTTTACTGCTATATATTGCAACACCATCTTTTATTTCATATTCATGCTTCTGACCATATTAACATGGTCGCGATACATAGTGGCATATCTTGACAAGAACAGCATCCGCTTCAGGGCGCTTACCACCGGTGCCTGGATAGCGTTCATACTGAGCCTTGTCTGTCTGATGCTCAATCGCTTTTACCCCTTTATTTTTTCATTTAATGAGGCACATGAATACATAGCGGAATCGGGAAGATATCTGGTGTTTACATATCTTTCCCTTACCTATCTGATCACTTTTGCATATATGCTGGCTGCAGCAGGAAAAGCTACAGGCCGCCAGAAGATAAGATGCATGGCCGTGGCATGTACAAGTGTCGCTCTGGGAATCTCCATGTTTTTCCAGATCCTGTATTCCTATTATCCGCTGTATGTGATCGGACTTTTGATTGGAATTTGTACTGTACATTCCATTGTTGAAGTAGGAGAGAAGCAGGATAAAGAGATCCAGGATCGTATCGCACAGGTTATGGCAGAAGATTATATTGCCATATATTATATCGAAGTGGCTTCGGGAGAATATCTTGAATATGCCGGAAGGCAGAAGGACTTTATGGATATGCCCTCCTCGGGAAAAGACTTTTATGCGGCCTTTAAGTCCAATATCGCACAAAATGCATTTGTTGATGATGTAGAGCCCGCTACCGTCTCTTTTGAAAAAGAGACGATTTTAAAGAACCTTGAAGGCAGACGGTCATTTTCCTGCAAATACAGGTTTATGGTATACGGAGAGCCCAGGTTTTTCCTTATGACTTATATGTATGCCGGAGACGATAAGCGGCATATGGTTCTTTATGAGAAAGATATTAACGACGAGCTTATGGCAGAGAAAAAGCGCAAGGAGAGCCAGAAGAAGACCATTACCTTTACCCAGATCGCAGAGAGCCTGGCTTCCAACTACGATGAGATCTACTATGTGGATATGACGGATGACTCTTATGTGAGCTATGAGTCCAACAATATCTACGGACAGCTGGAGATCAGCAGATTAGGCAAGGATTTCTATGGCGAATCCCTGGTCAATATCCCTCAGGTTATCCATAAACAGGATCAGGAAAGTCTGCTTGCGTTCATGGATAAGGACACAATGATATCAGGCCTTGAGGAGAGCAAAGCCCGCAGTATCGATTACCGCCTCGTAATAGACGGAAAAGCACGGTACGCCAGAATGATCGTCAGAAAGGCGAGTGACGGAACTCACTTTATCATCGGTGTAGAGAATATCGATAATGAGATCATGAGAGAGAAGCAGCACCTTAAGGCCTTAAAGACCGAGAAGGAACTGGCAAGGCGTGATGAGCTGACAGGCACCAAGAACAAGACTGCCTACAAGGAGCTTGAGACTTCGGTGCAGACAAATATAGAAAACGGCATGGATTATCTGCCCTTTGCTCTTGCAGTATGTGATACCAACAATCTGAAAATGATAAATGATACCCTCGGCCATGCTGCGGGAGATGAATATATAAAGGCCTCTGCCAAGCTTTTGTGCGATACCTTTGTGCACAGCCCTGTATTCAGGATAGGCGGAGATGAATTTGCAGTATTCCTTAGAGGGGATGACTATGTAAACAGACTGGAACTGATAGATAAACTGAAAAAACGTGTTCTTAAGAATAAAGAATCAGGAACCGGACCGATTCTGGCTGTCGGTATTTCGGATTATAATCCGGAAAAAGACACTTCGGTTTCCGATATATTTGAGCGCGCCGATAAAGAAATGTACGAGAACAAGCAGAAGTTAAAAGAGACAGATAAAAAAGCCTGAGCGTTTCCGGCCAAAACAAAATATGCCAAATATGAAGAAAAAATACTTTGTTTCCATTAAAGTGAAAATGTCCATAGGCGTTGCCGTTATATGCCTTTTTATTGGCGTTCTGGCTGTGCTTTTGATGAATCAGATAGCAGAGGACATTGTAGCCAACGAGTACACCAGCAAAGCCGAACAGATATCAAAGGCTGTGGTAAACACGCTTGATCCCGTCAGGGTCAAGGTTCTTACCGATGATGTCATGGATATATACAAAAATGTGGATGTTGTCGTTCCAAGTACCCAGTGGGGGTCCGATGCATGGAATGAGTATATGTCAAACTATTCCGGAATTGAAGAACTTCCGGTATTTGAACAGCTAAGGAACCACCTTCGTCTTTATCAGGATATTTTCGATGTCAGCTGCATCTACATGATGGCTTTTAATGCAGCAGATCACCATGCCGTGTACATCGTGGACGCGGCATACGTAGATGAATGCCCTCCGGGAGTTGTGGACTCTTTTGACGATGGTTTCTGGCCTGACGAAAGCGGCTATATTCCAACAACCATTACCAATGAAGAAGTGTATGGCGGGCTCGTTTCTGCAGGGTATCCTGTCATAATTGACGGTGATATCATCTCCTACCTGTGCGTAGACATCTCCATGAACGAGATCAGGCAAAAGGAAAACGAATATGTTTTTGTGACTGCAGCTATCATGATCCTTGTCACAACCTTTGTCCTTGCGATAGCCCTGATACATGTGAACAATTATATTATCACTCCGATACTGACACTTTCGGATACCGCCAAGAACTACTGCTCCACGGACAGTGGTGCGGTTCACCATGCCTTTGAAAGGATAACCTACGACAACAATGACGAGATGGCTCAGCTGATAAATTCCCTCAAGCAGATGGAATTTGGGATGAATGAAAATATCGCTGCGCTGATGGATACCAGAGGAGCTCTTAAGATAACGGAAGAAAAAGCAAATACCATGGAAGAGCTGGCAATTAAGGATTCTCTTACAGGTGTCTGGAACAGACTGGCTTACGAAGCAGAGGTCAGCAAGCTTAATGAGGAGATTCTTGACGGCTTTACTGAGTTTGGCATTTCAATGATCGACCTCAATGAATTAAAAACAATAAACGACACCTACGGCCATGAGAACGGCAATACCTACATAATAAGGCTCAGCAATCTGATATGTGACGTGTTCAAAAGGTCAAAGGTATTCAGAATAGGCGGAGATGAGTTCGCAGTCATATCAAAGAACAAGGATTTCAGGAATATAGATAAGCTCATAGAGGATTTCTATGACAGACTTAGGCTCATGCAGGAGGACAGCTCTCTTAAGCCCTGGGAAAAGGCTTCAGCTGCCCTGGGATTTGCAAGGTTTGATGAATCCGCAGATAAGTCCGTAGACGATGTTTTCAAGAAGGCTGACAGGGCCATGTATGATAAAAAAGCATCAATGAAGGCCGGAAACAAAACTGACTAAACCATCGGATTATGGCATATTCTTCTGTTTCGGTGTAATATTATAAAGGGGGAGAAACAGGAGATTTAGCGTATGAAAAATGAAGAGTATTCTTTCTCGGATTACCTGAAAGAAAACAAAAAGAAGCCGTTGATCATCGCCCTTGTTGTTCTGGCGCTGATCGCGGTGGTGTTCGTGTGCACCGGTATATTTACACACAGATACGGTGTCAGCCTTCCCGGCATGGAAGCTTCAACCGAAACACCCGATGAGCCGTCAAGGAAAGCTTTAGAGCCCATTGACCGGGAATCTGTAGATCTTTCAAATGTAAAAATCATAAGCGAACTTGATAAGGTAGATCTTACCGCCAGGAAGCACGCATCCGGTTCCAGACAGAGGGGGATGGAATGGGATGAGGGCTTTTTAAACATGTCCGGAGTTAAGACTCAGTACCGCTTTATAGACAAGGCTGACGGAAAAGAGCTGTCTTGTGAAGTCTACACTGAGGATGACGGAAAGACCGTCAACAGGATAATCACCTACAAGGAAGCAGGAGACGGAAGGCCCGAGATAATCGAGTACTTCTACAGGGACAATAAACCCTACTTCATATACAAGAGAAACGAGGAGGTTTATACTCCCGCCTACGACTCCACTGACAAGCCCGGGGTTCGGTTCTACTTTAAGAACGATGTTCTTGTAAGATCAAGGACTGTTGTTGAAGGCACCATGCTGGTGAGCCAGACAGGCCTTTATACCGACAACAATCCCGACTATGAGGAATTTGAGTACTATACGGCTCCGGATGTTGTCAAGCTTCAGTACGACAGGTTTGAGCAGGAGTGGCTCAACAAGGCCTATAACATCCTGGATGCGGTAAAGAGCACAAAGTCCATAGGCAGAGTATGCGGAACCGTTAAGGACGACCAGGGAAAAGAGCTAAGCGGCCTTAAGGTACTCCTTCAGAAAGTCTTTGACGGAAACATCATTTATGCTTCCCAGACTGACTCTCAGGGGGCTTTCAGCATAAATGTAAAGCTTGACGGAGACAGATACCGTTTATGCGTCCTTGGAAACGAAACCTTAAGCGATGCATATATTTATGACCTTGCATTTGACCATAGCATCGGAGCTTTTGAATATGACAATATTGTGCTTTATCCCAGAGATGAAGAGGTGTGCGATGTAACCTTCAACGTCTATGATGCAGACACCTACCGCACCGGAGATTCCGGAAAAAGCGGCGTATTTTCCAGGATATGCATAAGAGAAGGCCTTGGAAACAGACTCGGGGATAAGATGGCAGAGTGTTACACCAACACCAAAGGTGAGGTGGAGACTGCACTTAAGCCCGGATTCTACACCTTAGAGACAGTAACGGAAGGGTACTGCACTGACTACACCAATATCGAGGTGACTCAGTACGGATGCAAAAAGAATATTTTCGTGGTGACAACCCCCGCTGAGAATACCGCAAAGGTGATCCTATCCTGGGATTCTGATGCGGATCTTGATATGACCGTATTTACTCCCGCATTCGGAACAAGAGGAGATATGGACAGGATCAGAAGGGATACCTTCGAGGATTCTTTCGGAAACCATCTTGTATGGGATAATGCTGACGGATGTGAGCTTGCTGTTGTAAACCTTTCCGCCCAGGGGGGCTACAGGACATATGTGAGCAATTATACGGATATCTCTTCCGGAGCTTACGGAAGCAGAGACCTTTGCGAGAGCAATCCTGCAATCCATGTATATTATGATGACGGCTCCTGTGAAGTCTGTGAGCTTAACGATAACCGCTACGGCGTTTTGTGGGAAGCTGCAGAGCTGTCAAAGAGCGGCGCCGCTCCCGGCAATCGCTTCTACAGCAGCGTAAGCGGCAAGTCCTGGTGGCTTGAAAACAAGTCCATCAACGGAGGCAGTGAGAATACGCGCTATAAGAGCGGGATGCAGATCAAGGGAAGACTTGAGTCTGATTTCTCATATGCCTATGCTTCCGCTGACTGGACTTCCGCCGGCAAATATTCTCTGGGCTTTGATGATGCGGTCAATATAGTTGTATCTGATGGAGACCGGGAGAGGACCATAAATACCGACAGGGTAGATATAAAGCTTGACCTTACAGAGGACTTCAGCATCTTAAGCCATCTTGACCTTCACGTTGGGCAGTATGTTTCGGGTTCCATCAAGGAAATCGTACTCTCCGAGGAAGGAAAGCTCTGTCTTGTGCTTGAGTCGCTGACTCTTTTGCAGGATAGATCAGGTGATGAGCCCGCTGTTCCCATGGAATATCTTGGACTTCTTGCAGACAGGATCAAGGACGGACCGGTGGCTTATTCCGTTATCTACGTCAATGACAATCAGACTCCCGAGCTGGTTATCCTAAGTCCCCGGGGAGTAGCCCATGAGAACGGGGCAGATATTTATACCTACGATAACGGCAGTGTTGATCTTATAGGTTCTTTTGGATTCTGGGGAGGCAATTTTACCTACTATCCCATGAAGAACATGATCAGCGTTGAGGAAACAGGAAGCGGAAGTCATATGGAGAGTTACTGCTCCTTTGACAAATATACCGTAAGCACGGTAAACTACGAATCCAGCCTGGATTTCCCTGAATACGGCATCTCAAAGGTTAACGGGCAGTACACAATGAACGGCACGGAATACGTCAATCCGATCCCCGGCAGAGGAAATGCAGTTCCCACCACTCCTGAAGAGTATCAGAAGCAGATGAAGACCCTGTTTGGCGGCATAGACAGAAATACAGGCCGCTACGTTGATCTTGATTCCTGCCAGATGGCTTCGAGGATTGAAGATATTAAATTCAAATAATAAGTATTTAAGAGGAAGCTTCCTAACTGGAGTTTCCTCTTTTTTTTGTTAGTATTTCGTGAAAAGATGTATTAAAATATAATGTATGAATCAAAAAGAGAATGTGGTAGGGCATTATCTTAATCCGCTTCAGGTATGGGCGCTGTCCTTTGGTTGTGCAGTGGGATGGGGCGCCTTTGTCATGCCCGGCAACAAGTTCCTTCCTCTGGCGGGCCCTTTGGGGACGGCTCTTGGAATTTTGCTGGGCGCCTTTATCATGCTCATCGTCGGAGTCAATTACCACTATCTGATAAACAAGTACCCTGAGGCTTCCGGCGGAACAATGACCTACACCGCCAACATTTTCGGATATGATCATGGATTCCTGACTTCCTGGTTCCTTCTTCTGGTGTACATCGCCATAATCTGGGCCAATGCCTCGGCACTTGGCCTTATAAGCAAGTATCTTCTTGGAAATACATTCAGGTTTGGCTTCAGATATGAGATCCTTGGATATGAGGTTTACATGGGGGAAGTCATGCTGTCCATGGCAGCCATGATAATATGCGGAGTTATCTGTACCTACGGGAAAAGATTCGCCGCCAACCTTCAGACCCTCTTTGCACTGATACTTATAGGAGGCATTATTTTATGCTATATCGCTACCTGCAGAGCTTCCGGAACTATGGTTGGGATGTCGGCTCCGGGCTTTGCCTATGAGGGATCCGGCAAAGCCATTCAGATCATTTCCATTGCCGTTCTTTCGCCCTGGGCTTTTGTGGGGTTTGAGAGCGTATCAAATTCTACCCTTGGATTTAACTTTTCTTCCAAAAAGATATTCGGGATCATTTTGGCAGCCCTCATTACCGGCAGTCTTTCCTACATCATGCTTACCTTTATTGCAACCTTTGCCCAGCCCGAAGGATTTTCGGGATGGAGGGCTTACATAAGCAGCCTTGACAGTTTTGAGGGGCTCGAGGGGCTTCCGGTATTCTTTTCCATAAACAAGAGCATGGGGCAGACCGGTATCTTTATCCTGGGATTATGTGCCTTTGCGGGTATGATGACCGGTATCATCGGTAATCTTATTGCCTGCAGCCGTCTTATCTATGCCATGGCGGATGAGGGCTTTTTGCCCGGATGGTTTAAGGAACTCAACAAGGAGAAGGCCCCAAGCAATGCCATCATCTTCATTACGGTGATATCTCTTTTTATCCCGTTTCTTGGAAGGACGGCCATAGGCTGGATCGTGGACGTTACAACCATCGGTGCTACCATCGTTTACACCTATACATCGGCAGCTGCCTTTGTCGGTGCCAGAAAAGAGCGCAACCTGTTTGTTCAGATCACCGGTATTGCGGGTATTATCTTATCGCTGTTTCTTACGGCGTACTTTATCGTATCCTCCAATGAGATCACTGCAACGGAGTCGTATCTTATCCTGATAATCTGGAGCGTTCTGGGCTTTATCTATTTCAGATTCCTGTTCGATAAGGATACGAAAAAGAGATTTGGCAAATCCACTGTTGTGTGGGTTTCGGTTCTTCTTTTGATCTTTGCCACATCCCTTATGTGGATCAAGAAGTCCATGGACGTGATGACCCTTAATTTGGTTCAAGGCATAAGAGAATACTATGAGTCTCTTGGCTTTTCGGAAAACATGTCAGTACTCAGGCGCACAGAGGACTTTATAGACGCTCAGCTTCGCTATGCTGACAAGACCATGTTCTGGAACAGTGTTGTCCAGATGATAATCATCACAGTATCCCTTGCCATCATGCTGAGCCTCTATTCTATTATTGCAAGGAGAGAGCGGAAGGCTGAGATCGATAAGCTCAAGGCCGATGAGATGAACAAGGCCAAGACCATATTCCTGTCCAACATGTCCCACGACATCAGGACTCCCATGAATGCCATAATCGGTTACATAAATATCGCGGAAAAAGAGGCATCGTCTGAGGAGGAACTTCGGGATTACCTTGCAAAGATCAAGGGATCCAGCAATCATCTTCTTGCCCTTATCAACGACGTTCTGGAGATGAGCAGGATCGAGAGCGGCAAGATGGAGCTTGAGCCGGTTCCCACCAACTTAAAAAAGACGGTGCTTGAGACAAAGGATCTTTTCGGCGTTCAGATGACGGAGAAGAAGATTGACTTTGCTGTTGATGTGGAGGGCATTAAACACAGGGGAGTTTACTGTGACAGGAACAGACTTAACAGGCTTTTGCTTAACCTTATAAGCAACGCCTACAAGTTTACCCCGGAGGGCGGGAAGATCGCAGTTATGGTGAGCGAGCAGACCTCTGATAAGCCGGGATACGGACGCTATGAGATACGGGTTCGTGACACCGGAATCGGAATGAGTGAAGAATTTGCGTCCAGGGTTTTTGAGGCCTTCGAGAGAGAGCACAGGACAGAGGTTGATGGGATCCAGGGAACAGGCCTTGGAATGAGCATCTGCAAGAGCATTGTGGACCTGATGGGTGGAAAAATTGAGTGTGTGTCCTCCCTGAACAAGGGAACAGAATTTATCATAAATGTTGATCTTAAGTTCCTTGAAGAGGACAGGCTTGACATTGTAATGGCAACTGAAGGCCATGAGCACAGTATGCGGACCATGGTGGATCTGACTTCCAAGCGGGTACTTCTCGTTGATGATATGACTATAAACAGAAAGATCGCCACCATGCAGCTTGAGGGCCTCGGGCTTACGGTGGATCAGGCGGAGAATGGCAAGGAAGCCCTGGATATGCTGGATGCCTCTGTTGAGGGCTTATATGACGCAGTACTTACGGATATTCAGATGCCGGTGATGAACGGATATGAGGTGGCAGCTGCAATCAGAAATTCGGACCGTGAGGATCTAAGGAAGATTCCAATAATAGCCATGACAGCCAATGCTTTTTCGGAAGATATAAAGAGGGCTCACGACTCCGGAATGAATGCACATGTTGCAAAACCAATAGATATGGTTATACTTGAAAATACATTGAGAGATGTTTTGGCAGCAAAATTAAAAGAGGAGAAAAAGGCAGATGAGAAGATTTGAAGGTTACCAAAAAGGCGTTAATCTGGGGGGATGGCTCTCTCAGGCAGATGAGAAGACCAAAGAGCATTATGATACTTTTATCGTAAGGGAAGACATTGAGCGTATCGCAGGCTTTGGATGCGATCATGTAAGAGTTCCCGTGGATTACATAGTAATTGAAGGCGAAGACGGCTCCATGCTTGAGGACGGATACAAGTATATAGACAACGTTATCTCCTGGTGCAGAGAGTTCCATCTTAACGTGCTTATCGATATGCACAACACATTTGGATATACTTTTGATCCCCTGGAGGTAAACGGAGACAAGGAGATCTTCTTCAGAGATGAGAAGCTCCAGGAGCGCTTCTATATCATGTGGGACAGAATTTCAAAAAGATATGCAGATCAGGAGGATGTGGCCTTTGAGCTTTTGAACGAGGTTATCTCTCCCGATGTGAAGGACAGCTGGAATGCCATTGCGGACAAGGCTGTTGATGTGATAAGGAAGAATGCTCCCAAGGCATACATTGTTATCGGCGGAGTATGCTACAACAACGTAAGGAGCGTTCCCCTTCTCAATCCTCCCAAGGATGATCACATCGTATACAATTTCCATTGCTACGAGCCCATGATCTTTACCCACCAGAGAGCTTACTGGATGGAGGAGATGCCCAAGGATATCACAGTTACCTATCCTGCCACCACACTGGAGTATTCAGAGCAGTCCAAGGGATTTGACCCCAACTGGGCAGGAGCGATCCTTAACATGAAGGCAAAGGAGACCAACGCGGACTATTTCGCAGAGCTCTTCGAGCCGGCGGTTGAGGCAGCCACAAAGAACAACGCACCTCTTTACTGCGGAGAATACGGCGTTATCGATCAGGCTCCGGCAGAGTCCACCATTAAATGGATCAAGGACATCCACGATGCCTTCGAGAGATATGGTATTGGAAGGTCACTCTGGAATTACAAGGAAAAAGACTTTGGCCTCATCGGAGCTCATTATGACAGTGTTCGTGATGAGATGGTAAAGAGCCTCTGATATTCCTTCGGAGACATTCCGTATTCCTTTTTGAAGGCCTTAAAGAAACTGGAATAATCACCGAAACCGAACTTTTCATACGTCTTGCTGATGCTGTCTCCGCTTACTATGGCGCTGCGGCACTCGGCAAGGCGTTTTTTAATGATGTACTGATGAAGAGAGATACCAAGGGTATCCTTAAAGAGATGGGCAATATAATATTTGCTCACATAGAATTTGCCGGCAATTTCATCAAGGGAGAGGGGCTCCTCCAGATTACTCTCGATATAGGAGAGAATGCTCCGGAAAAGAGACAGCTCATCACTGCCGGTCTTTGCATGGTCGTAGTCGTAGATAATGCGGTTTATGGTCAGGATAAGGTCGCACAGGTAAAGGTGCCTTGCGGCCGTGGTGCCGTATCTTTCTGAGGTTATCTCCTCAAGAAGGCGAAGAAACCTTGACTCCACCTGATGGAAATCAGCGGGAGCAAGGTGATGGATGTACTGATGGAAGGCCTCTGCCTTCTGCATGATATAGGTGTAATCAACGGATTCTGCCATGAGATTGCTGCAGCACTCTTTGCTTATCCAGAAGACGAACCTTCTGTAATTTGCCTCAGGGTCATTGATCACTGCGTGGTGAGATACTCCGGGAGGCACGATCATTAGGTCCCCGGGAGACATCCTGAAGGAAGACGATGTTTCTTTTCCCTGAAAGATCTCCATGGTTATGTCCCCTTCCACGAAAAGGTAGAATTCGTAGTAATCGTGGGCATGAGGATTTAAGGTCCTGAACCCCTTATCGGAATAGTAAAAGACCTCAAAGTCTGAGGAAACCATGTATTGTCTTGAATTAAAGGATGAGCGCAGCCTGTTTTTCATTTGCTTTTCACCAAAAGAGGTTAGCCTTCGATGTGGAATACGTTTTTGTTAAGGAATCTGCCAACTGCGGTGATGACAGGTCCCAGTAAAAGAGCCATGAGCACAATGCCGATGTTGGGCTTTCCCCCAAGGAGGATGCCGATGACAATGGCAGTAAAGTCATATACGATCCTGATGATGGAGAAGGGCACTTTCTTAAGAAGATATTTCTTGACCATCATTGGAATGGCGTCATAGGGAGCAACACCCATATTGGCGTTCATGTAAAGGGAGGCCGATACCACAAACATAATAAGGGATACAACAAAGATGGCTATTCTTGTGGGCCACTGTGTAAACAGGCTTTCGGGAAGGGTTCTGCCCCACAGCCATCTGAAAAAGTCGATGGTGTAGCCTATAAGGAACATGTTTGCAAGGGTTCCGAGGCCTATATGCTCCCTGCCCCAGATAAGTACCAGTATCAGAAGGACCGAAAAGAAGAGCACCTGCCAGGTTCCGATGAGGATACCGAGCCTTTCGGAGATCGTGACGTTCATGAAGGTGCAGGGATCGGTTCCAAGATCAACGGGGATCAGAAAAGAGAGCCAGAATCCCATGAACACAACTCCCAGCATCATTATGAAGAATCTTTTTCCAAAGTCCTTGGAAGTGAAGTAATTATGTAAAGCTGTCTTTATTCTGTCCATATCACACCTCGTGAAGTGCATAATAAGTGTTTTTATAATTGATGATAACGGGAGCGGATGCAAAGGCCTCATCTCCCACATAGCATCTGTCAAGCTCGGGATTTAAGGTGTATCTGCGCCCTTCCTTGTCTGTTTCGTTAATGAAATTAAGAGCATCCTCAAGGGTTTCATCCCCCTGGCATAAATGAATATTCATAGTATTAAGTCCTTTCTTTATAAGCACTTTATATCTTATCATTTTTTTTATTTGTAGCAATAGAGCATATGTTTTGATAGAATAAAATTAGATTAGTATGCATTACTATGCAATCTTTCAGGAGTCACGGCATGGATGAGAAGGATATTTTAAAACTGCTAAAGCAGGTTAAGGCGGGAGAGATCCCGGTGGATGATGCGGTTCTTAAGCTTAAGGAAGCGCCCTTTGAAGACATGGGATTTGCAAGACCTGACCTTCACAGGGGCCTAAGACAGGGCAGAAGTGAGGTTATCTACGGCCAGGGCAAGACCCCGGAGCAGATCCTTAAGATCACCGAGCACCTTATTGCCCACGGCCAGGACAAGGTCCTTATCACAAGGATGAGCCGTGAAGCCTCAGAATATCTTGATAGAGAAAAGAGCGAAACGATTGCTGAATTTACATATCACAACCTTAGCCGGGTGGGGATCGCCTGCGGAGGATCCGATCCCTCGTCAAAAGAGCCATCACTTACCGGCAAGATAGTGATAGCAACAGGCGGCACCAGCGACATTCCAGTGGCTGAGGAAGCTGCCCTTACCGCTGAGTTTTACGGCAACAATGTGGTCAGGCTCTACGATGTGGGAGTGGCCGGTATTCACAGGCTTCTTCACAAGGATGCCATGGACATCCTCATGACCGCCAATGTTGTGATAGCCATCGCGGGAATGGAGGGAGCACTGGCAAGCGTTGTGGGAGGTCTTGTTGACTGCCCCGTTATCGCAGTACCCACCAGCGTGGGCTACGGAGCATCTTTCGGAGGGTTGTCGGCTCTTTTGTCCATGCTGAATTCCTGTGCCAGCGGAGTCAGCGTGGTGAATATTGATAACGGATTCGGAGCCGGATATCTGGCCAGTATGATAAATCAAAAATGAAAGAAGGTTTGTTGTAAAAATGGAGACATTAAGAAAAGGCAGATTTAAAAAGACAGTGTCATTTATCGCACTATTCCTGATCCTTGCCATGGTACTGGGATCACTGGCAGGCGCCCTTACGGGATGCGGAGCCAATGAGACAGGCGCTTCGAAGGCAACTGTCAGGGTGGCAGCTCTTAAGGGACCTACAACCATAGGACTGGTGCATCTTATGGATAAGGCATCAAAAGGTGAGGCAAAAGGAAACTATGAATTTACAATGTACACCCAGGGGTCAGATGTTATGGCTGCAATGGCAGCAGGAGAGACGGATATAGGCCTTGTTCCTTCCAACGTGGCATGTGTCATGAACAAGAAGGTCGAGGGCGGAGTAACGGTTATCGATATCAACACACTGGGAGTTCTCAACTGTGTTACGGGAAATGCAGAAGTAACAACTGTGGCAGATCTTTCCGGCAAGACCCTTTACATGACCGGACAGGGCGCAACTCCCGAATATACCATGAGATATCTTCTTGATATGAACGGTGTTACAGATTGCAATATTGAGTTTAAGTCAGAGCCCACCGAGGTGGTTGCACTTCTTTCCGAGAATCACAATGCGGTAGGCATCCTGCCTCAGCCCTTTGCTACAGCGGCTTTGCTTCAGGATAAGGCATTTAATATAGCGTTCTTTCTTGATGATGAGTGGGCAAAGGTCAACGACAGCTGCGACATCATCACAGGCGTTACCGTTGTTTCCAACAAGTTCCTTGAGAGCAACAAGGAGGCTGTGGATACTTTCCTTTCAGAGCACAAGGACAGCGTGGAACTGGCACTTTCAGATGTTGATACCACAGCAAAGCTTGTGGTGGAGCAGGGCATCATAGCCAAGGAGCCCCTGGCTCAGAAGGCAATCCCTAACTGCAATATCGTATGCATCACAGGAAGGGAGATGAAGGAATCTCTTGGCGGATACCTTCAGGTAATCTTTGACATGGATCCCAAGACTCTGGGAGGAAGTCTTCCGGAGGATGGTTTCTACTATGAAAAGTAAGTCGTTTATCACTAAAATGCTGGTGCCTGTGGCGGCCTGGCTTGTTATCTGGCAGCTGGTGGCCATGGCGGTACACAACCACGTACTTCTGGCAGGCCCTATAGATACGCTGAATGCACTGGTAAGGCTCTCCAAAGAGCAGGAATTCTGGAGCTCCGTCGCAGGGACCACCCTTAACATCCTGCTTGGATTTCTCATAGGAACGGTCCTTGGATGCGGCCTTGCAATGCTGGGATATTTCAAGGAAATCGTGGGAGATTTTCTTAAGCCCCTGGTTCTTGCAATGAAGTCCGTTCCGGTGGCAAGCTTTGTTATCCTGCTTCTCATATGGTTCGGCAACAGAAATATAGCGGTGGTGATCTGTGCACTGGTTGTGTTTCCTGTTCTTTACCTTAACACCTATGAGGGACTTTGCGGCACCGACGTCAAGATGCTGGAGATGGCGCAGATCTACCGCATACCGGCGTTTTCAAAGATCCGGTATATCTTTTTACCTCAGCTTCATCCCTTCCTTCGGGGGGCGCTGAAACTGGCCATAGGCATGGCGTTTAAGAGCGGAATAGCTGCCGAGGTCATCGGACAGCCTCTGCACACCATAGGAAACGGCCTGTATCAGGCCAAGATCTTTCTGGAGACAGGTGAACTTTTTGCCTGGACCATAGTGGTTGTAATAATTTCTTTTATCTGCGAAAAAATACTTATGGCAGCGGTGGACTGCATTAGAAGGTGACAAATTGACAATAGAAGTAAAGGGCGTTTCCAAGAGCTTTAACGGCAAAAAAGTCTTGGACAGCTTTGATCTGAATATAGAAGAGGAGCATTCCTACATCATTACCGGGGCCTCGGGCTGCGGGAAGACAACGCTTCTTAGGCTGGTGCTGGGGCTGGATAAACCGGATGAGGGAACAGTAAAGCTTCTGGGGGATTACAAATATCCCTATATCAATGCCGGCGTTGTGTTTCAGGAGGACAGGCTCTGCGAGGACTTTGATGCGGTCACCAATGTGACCATGGTCAGCAGGAAGATCTACAAGGAGAATGCCATCCGGGAATTGAAATGTCTTTTGCCGGAGGAAGCTCTTTATAAGCCGGTAAGGGAACTGTCCGGCGGGCAGAAGAGAAGGGTGGCCATAGTAAGGGCCTGCGCGATCCCGAGCGATGTGCTTATCATGGATGAACCTTTTACGGGGCTGGATGAGACGGCAAGGCAGACAGCCATTGATTATATCAGAGACAAGCAGGGTTCCGGCCCTCTTGTTATAACGTCCCACGATGTTACGGGACTTGGATTTGGAAGAATTATAAATGTGGAGAGGAGATAATTAAAGTATGGGAATGGTAACGAATGATGCCAGCATGAACAGCTTCAAGCATAAGATAATGGAAGAGGTTTGCAGGCTGGAGTGGAACGGACAGAATGATCAGGAACACATTGAGGAACTGGTGCTTAAGATGATCCCCGGTCCCAAGCCTGAGTACAGATGCTGTATTTATAAAGAGAGGGAGATCGTAAGACAGAGGATTAACCTGGCCAATGCCAAGGCTCCGTCCTACAATCCTCATTCAGAGAATATTGTGCAGGTAATAGATCCTGCCTGCGATGAGTGCCCCATTGCGGCGTACTCCGTAACCGACAACTGCAGATTCTGCATGGGCAAGCCCTGTCTTAATTCCTGCAAATTCGGTGCTATCACCCCCGGTGATACTCACATGCATATCGATCCCGCAAAGTGTAAGGAATGCGGAATGTGTGCCAATGCCTGCCCTTACAACGCTATCGTTCACCTGGAGCGCCCCTGCAAGAAGGCGTGCCCTGTAGGAGCCATCACTTATGATGAGTACGGCTACTGCAAGATCGATGAGGACAAGTGCATCCAGTGCGGACATTGCATCCACAGCTGTCCTTTCGCAGCTATCGGAAGCAAGACCTTCCTGGTTGATATCATCAAGGCCATCAAGGAGGGCAAGGAAGTCATCGCCATGGCTGCTCCCGCAACAGAGGGACAGTTCGGTGAGGACATCTCAATGGGCTCCATAAAGGAAGGCCTCAAGAAGATCGGCTTTGCCGACATGGTTGAGGTAGGACTTGGCGGAGATATGACAGCTGCCTATGAGTCTGCCGAGTGGTCCGAGGCATTCAGGGAAGGACACAAGATGACAACTTCCTGCTGTCCTGCTTTCATCAACATGTTAAAGAAGCACTTCCCGGATCAGTACAGGGACAACATGTCATCAACCGTATCTCCCATGTGTGCTATTTCCAGGTATTTAAAGGCCACAAGACCCGGATGCGTTACGGTATTCATCGGTCCCTGCATTGCCAAAAAGGCTGAGGCTCAGGATAAATCAGTACCGGACAATGCGGATTTTGTTGTGACCTACGGAGAGCTCAGGGCTCTCATGAGATCAAAAGATGTGAAGTTCGAGCCGGTTCCCGAAGGATATCAGGAATCCTCCATCTGGGGCAAGAGATTTGCAGCCAGCGGCGGCGTTGCAAATGCAGTTATAGAGTGCATGCAGGAGAGAGGCGAGGATACTTCACAGCTTAAACTCCACAGGGCAGCAGGCGGAGCCGAATGTAAGAAGGCACTTACACTTCTTAAGGTGGGCAAACTTCCCGAGGACTTCATTGAAGGTATGGTTTGTCCCGGCGGCTGCGTAGGCGGACCATCCAGACACAAGAATATAAGCGATATCAATAAAGCCAGAGAGACACTGCTCTCAAAGGCGGACGACAGAAAGGTACTTGAGAACCTCAAGAACTATCCGATGGACAAATTCTCAATGCACAGAGACGGGCACTAACTTCAAACTTAAAAGGTTGGGTTAAATATGAGAAGACTGTTTCGTAAGCTTGCAATGCCAATGGATAAGCGGGAAGTTTTAAAGATCATCATCCATGCGGTGATGGTAATCTTCACTGCCGTTTATACCGTCAAGTACAACCAGAAGATGTACCACGTGGACAATATGAGCTATGGCATAGCCGGGATAATCTATGCCTTCAGATATCTTCCGGTTTTGGTGACAACCGCCCTTGGCGGGGCAGTTCCGGGAATGATGAGCATTATCCTGGTGTTCATATATTATTCTGTTGCTTACAGCAGTTTCTCATACCTTACCTTTATCTATCTTCTTGCGGCCTGCGTTATTGATGTGCTGGTCAAGAAAAAATGGTTTAACAGATCCTGGAAGATCTTCCCGGCCATGATAGTTTTAATGAACCTTCTTGGAACCTTCTGGGGAATAGTCTTACTGCTTCTTAGCGACTACGGCATCTATACCATATCCGTAAGGCAGGTGGTCATGCTGTTTCTTAATGAGCTGCCCGGAAGTCTTCTTTGCACTGTTGTGATCTATCTTCTTCTTAACAAGCTTCCGGAGAAGACTCTGCTTCTTTTTGGCAACGGCAAGTATTATGTCGATCCCAGACATCTCTCCGAAGATGACAGGTATGTTGTTGAAGGCAGATCAAGGATCGGAAAAGTTGTCATGAACATTATCGTTTTTGAGGCACTGGTCCTTGGCATATTTGCGGAACTGGCTTCAAATACATTGATCCCCACCATGAAGGAACATGAGGAACTCTCTGCGCCCGCACAGCGTTCGGTATTTTCCTATGTAGGCAGTACCGACAGGATAGAGAGCATGGTGAGTCTTGACATCATGAGAGATTCCCGGGCAGAGAGCGATTATATCACCGGACTTCTTGCGTCTGATAGAGCAAGTACTCTGAATATAAAATTCAGCGTGCGCCTTGCAATGCTGATATCCATCATAGTAATTCCCATGGCAGTCTTTATGAACAGATATGCCCAGAGAAGGATAGTGGCCCCAATAAGGCTCATGTCCAAGTCCATGTCTGAAATCTATAATTCCAACGAAGATAATCTTGATGAGAACATCAGGAAGGTCCATGACATGGATATAAGAACAGGTGATGAGATAGAGGAGCTCTATCACACCATGGACCTTACGGTTTACAGGCTTGTTGAGTATATTCAGCTGGTACGTACAAGGCAGACCATCGAGGATCAGCTAAGGGTTGCCAAATCCGCCAGTGAAGCCAAATCCAGATTCCTTTCAAATATTTCCCACGAGATAAGAACACCTATAAATGCAGTACTTGGCTTTGATGAGATGATCATCAGAGAGAGCAAGGATGAAAGCATCCTCTCTTACGCCAGAGATATTCAGGATTCAGGCAGGACGCTTCTTGCCCTTATTAATGATGTCCTTGATTTTTCCAAAATAGAGGCAGGCAAGATCGATCTGATTCCTGTGGAGTATGAGCTGGGCTCACTTCTTAACGACCTTGTAAATATGTCCCAGATGCGTGCCAGGGAAAAGGATCTTGAGTTTAATATCAATGTTAATGAAAAGATCCCTCACGTTCTGTTTGGAGACGAGATCAGGATCAAGCAGTGTATCCTGAACATAGTCACCAACGGCGTCAAGTACACGGAAAAGGGAAGCGTAACCTTAAACATTGATTATGAGATCGCCGAGTCGGAAAATCCTCAGACAGAAGAGGATAATATTCTTCTTAAGGTAAGCGTTGAGGATACAGGAATCGGAATCAGGGAAGAGGACATGGAGAAATTGTCCGCCGCCTTTGAGAGGGTGGACGAAACCAGAAACAGGACCATCGAGGGCACGGGCCTGGGCATAAGTATCGTCACAAGCCTTCTGGAGCTTATGGACTCAAAACTTGAGATCAAAAGCGAATACGGAAAGGGCTCGATATTTTCATTTAAGATACTTCAAAACGTAGTGGACTGGGAGCCTATAGGAGACTTTGAAAAGAAGGTCAGGGAAGTAAGGAGCGAAAGTGATGCCTATACAGAATCATTCCATGCTCCTGAAGCCAGAATACTGGTGGTTGACGATACCAGGACTAATCTTACCGTTATCAAGGGACTTCTTAAGTTTACAAAGATGCAGGTTGATACTGCAACCAGCGGTGTTGAAGCCATAGAGATGGCCAGATACACCAAATATAACATGATCTTCCTGGATCACAGAATGCCTGAGATGGACGGAATTCAGACCTTCCATGCAATGCAGGAGATGGCGGAGGATATCAACAGGGATACTCCCGTTATCGCTCTTACAGCCAATGCCATATCGGGTTCAAGGGAGATGTATTTCAAGGAGGGCTTCACCAATTATATGGCCAAGCCTGTAGATCCGGCAAAGCTCGAGGAGATGATCCTTATGTACCTGCCGCCGGAGCTTGTTTCAAAGCCCGGTGATGTGGACTTTGAGACGGAAGGAACCACTACAGATGAGGAAAAAGAGGCACTTCAGGAGCTCCTTGGTCTGTCGGGAGTGGATGTAAATGCAGCCATAAGCCGTTGCGGTTCTGCAACCCTTGCCAGGGAAGTAATGAGGGATTTCTGGCAGAGTATTGAGGAAAGAGCCGACAAGATAGAACACTATGAATCCATCAGGGACATAAAGGACTACACCATATTTGTCCACGGCCTTAAGAGTTCGGCAAAAGCAATAGGCGCCCTGGATCTGTCCGAAAAAGCCAAGTATCTTGAAAATTGCGGAAATGGCGGAGATATCGACGAGATAGAGGAACTTACACCTGAGCTTCTTGAACTCTACAGAAGCTATCTTACAAAGCTTGAGCCGATCCTTGAAAAAGAGGATGACGGGGATAAGCCTATGATCAGTGAAGAGGAGCTGGAAAATGCTTTTGCTTCCATAAAAGAATTTGTCTCGGCATCATATTTTGACAGCGCAGACGATATCATGGGAATGCTGGAGGGATATTCAATTCCGGAAGGTTCGAAGGAAAAGTACCGCGAAGTAAAAAGGCTGCTTTCCGCTGTTGACAGAGACGGGCTTTTAAATGTACTTTAGTATAGAAAAAAGAGAGGACTCACATGGACAAGAGAGTTTTACTTATCGGACTACAGAAGAGTTTCATGGTTAATGCCATTGTGGTAGGGCTGCAGAAGGCTGAGTATGAGGTTGTGCCGGCAGCTCCCTTCCAGAGTGCCATTGAGGCTATAGAGAACAGGCCGCAGATATATCTTCTTTATCTTGGCGACCTGACAATGGAGCATGCCCCTCTTTTTGAGTATCTTAATTCAGCAATAGATGCCGATAGGTTCATGCTTTATCTTATAGGCAACAATGATGAACTTATGGGCGTTCAGTCCGTGATTTCCAAGAGTAAAGTAACCCAGACATTTTTAAGACCGCTGGATATCAAGCTTTTAGTGGACCATCTGAATATGGTGGTGGATTACAGCGCAGTTGATGAAAATCTTCGCAAGAAGATACTTATTATCGATGATGACGGAGCTATGCTCAGGATGATGAAGACCTGGCTCTCCGTAAAATATCATGTATATATGGCAAGTTCAGGCAAGATTGCCCTTTCTTTCCTGGCACAGACACCGGTGGATCTTGTACTCCTTGATTACGAGATGCCTGTTATGTCCGGGCCCGATGTTCTGAAGGAAATAAGGAATACCCAGTCGCTAAAGGATACACCCGTTATCTTCCTTACCGCCAAGGATGACAAGGAGAGTGTTATGAGGGTTGTCAGTCTTAAGCCCATTAAATACCTTCTTAAGTCAATGCCCAAGGACACGCTTATAGGCGCCATTGACGACTATTTCAACGCCGTGGACGCCAGAAATTATAAATAAGAGGAGAAACAGAACATGATTTCCAAGCTGATCGACAAGATTAAAAAGACAGAAGCTCCAATTGTGGTGGGACTTGATCCCAAACTTGATTTTATCCCCCCGCGCATTCTTTCGAAGTGCTACGAGGAACTGGGACAGACTCCGGAGGGGGCAGCAGAGGCTTTCTGGCAGTTCAATAAGGAAATCATAGACAATATCAAAGACATAGTTCCTGCAGTCAAACCCCAGATCGCAATGTACGAGGAGCTTGGGATCCCCGGTCTTATCACCTTCAAGAAGACCGTGGACTATTGCAGGGAAAACGGACTTATAGTTATCGGAGACATAAAAAGGGGAGACATCGGTTCAACCTCTGCATCCTATGCGGTTGGGCACCTTGGGGGAGTTAAGATAGGGGACACAAGATACCGCGGATTTGACGAGGACTTTGCCACTGTTAATCCCTACCTTGGGAGCGATGGTGTAAAGCCCTTTATCAATGTCTGCAACGAGGAGGACAAGGGTATCTTCGTTCTTGTAAAAACCTCCAATCCTTCCAGCGGAGAGTTTCAGGACCGCCTCATTGACGGACGTCCCCTCTACGAGATCGTAGGCGAGAAGGTTGAGGAATGGGGAAAAGAGTCAATGGATGGAGCCTACAGTAATGTGGGAGCGGTAGTGGGAGCTACATATCCCGAGATGGGAAAGGTACTTAGAAAGATCATGCCCCATGCATATATCCTGGTTCCCGGCTACGGAGCGCAGGGAGGAACCGGCAAGGATCTGGTTCACTTCTTTGATAAGGATGGTCTTGGAGCCATCGTCAATTCTTCCAGAGGAATAATCGCTGCATGGAAGAGCGATAAGTACACACAGTTTGCGGATGGAAACGTGGGAGAAGCCGCCAGGGCAGCAGCCCTTGATATGAAGGCTGACATAGCTTCCGCCCTTGGATAAAACTTTTATATTTTTATAGTGCAGTATTTAATTAATTGCACTATAATCTATTAGTAGATTTTTCAAGACAATCTTTAAAGGAGTTCCTGAATTATGGAAAGATATAAGGAAGAATTCATTGAGTTTATGGTTGACAGCAATGTCCTCAAGTTTGGGGAGTTCACTTTGAAGAGTGGACGTAAGTCACCTTTCTTTATGAATGCCGGTGCTTATGTGACCGGAGCACAGCTCAAGAAGCTTGGCAATTATTACGCAAGAGCCATTCATGATACTTTCGGCCTTGAGTTTGATGTGCTTTTCGGACCTGCATACAAGGGTATTCCTCTTGCGGTTGCTACAAGCATGGCCATCAGCGAGCTTTATGGAAGAGAGATCAGATACTGTTCCAACAGAAAAGAGATCAAGGATCACGGGGATAAGGGTATTCTTCTTGGAACCAAGCTTCGTGACGGTGACAGGGTTCTTATCATCGAAGACGTTACCACCTCCGGCAAATCCATTGAGGAGACGGTGCCAATCATCCAGGAGCAGGCTGACTGTGATATCGAAGGCCTTATGGTTTCTCTTAACAGACAGGAAAAGGGCCAGGACAGCGACATGAGCGCTCTTGATGAGATCAAGGAAAGATACGGATTCTCCGCTCACGCCATCGTAACCATGGAGGATGTGGTCGGTTATCTTTACAACAGGCCCATTGACGGTGAAGTACTTCTTACAAAGGATATCAAGAAGGCCATCGATGAGTACTATGCAGAATATGGGGCCAGGTAATACCGACTGATGAACAGGAAACTTAGACTAAAGATCAAAAAACTTGAACCGGTTAGAGACCGGTACATGTTCACAGATAACAGGCATCCCGAGAAGGGGATAATGTCTGCAATTTTAGGA
The DNA here is from genome assembly GCF_000526935.1 of Butyrivibrio sp. FCS014. Lineage (GTDB taxonomy): Bacteria > Bacillota > Clostridia > Lachnospirales > Lachnospiraceae > Butyrivibrio. The sequence continues at coordinate 376,583 of NZ_JAHA01000006.1, forward strand.
TGCATTTCAGTGGGAACACTAATAGTGGCTGTCCTCTTTACCTACAGGGACGGAGGACAGGCACAGCTCAGATATGCCGCAGCGGCTTTTGTTGCGGCGATTTTTTCTGTAGCGGGGCTTGTTCTCGGAATTATGTCAAGATTTGAACGGGATATTTTCAAACTTTTCCCGAACCTCGGCATAGCACTGAATTTGGCATCCATTATTTTTGTGGTGGCACTTTTAGTGCTGGGACTTACCTAAATTGTTAATAAAAATGTCATAAATTTTAGTAGCACAATATTTTGTGCTGTGTTATGATACAACTGACTAAATATAGAAAACATTTGTTGGAGGATGCCATGGCTTTAGTTGGAATTGTAATGGGGAGCGATTCGGATATGCCTGTTATGTCCAAGGCAGCAGATATACTGACTGAACTTGGAATATCTTTTGAGATGCGCATTATATCGGCCCACAGAGAACCTGATGAGTTTTTTGAGTATGCTAAGACTGCCGAAGAGAGAGGCTATAAGGTTATCATAGCCGGAGCAGGAATGGCGGCCCATTTACCTGGTATGTGCGCAGCTATTTTCCCTATGCCCGTTATAGGCATTCCCATGCACACCACATCACTTGGCGGAAGAGACTCATTATACAGCATAGTTCAGATGCCCTCGGGGATCCCGGTGGCAACTGTTGCTATAAACGGCGGAGCCAATGCAGGGCTGCTTGCAGCCAGGATTCTTGCCACATCCGATCCTGAGCTCTTACAGAAGCTCAAGGATTATTCAGCATCCCTCAAGGACAGCGTAGTGGCCAAGGACGCAAGGCTTCAGGAAACAGGATACAAAAACTATTAACTCATAAGAGGAGAGTGTATGGCACTGGATTACAAGAAAGCCGGAGTTGATATCGAAGCCGGCTACAAGTCTGTGGAACTGATGAAAGCTTATGTTAAGGAGACCATGAGACCCGAGGTACTGGGCGGTCTTGGCGGTTTCTCCGGAGCATTTTCCCTAAGCAAGATCAAGGAGATGGAGGATCCGGTTCTTTTGTCCGGAACCGACGGTGTCGGAACCAAGATCAAGCTTGCCTTCCTTTTGGACAAGCATGATACCATAGGAATCGACGCAGTTGCAATGTGCGTAAATGACGTAGCCTGTGCGGGAGGAGACATGCTCTTTTTCCTGGACTACATAGCTTGCGGCAGGAACATCCCCGAGAAGATTGCCGAGATTGTAAAGGGCGTGGCAGAGGGCTGCAAACAGTCCGGCGCAGCTCTTATAGGCGGCGAGACAGCTGAGCATCCCGGTCTTATGCCTGAGGATGAATATGATGTAGCCGGATTTGCGGTTGGTGTCGTTGACAGGAAGGACATGATCGACGGCAGCAGCATCAAGGCAGGAGACGTGCTTATCGGCGTTGCTTCATCCGGTGTTCACTCCAACGGATTTTCACTGGTGCGTAAGGTCTTTGACGTTACCAAAGAGAACCTTGATGTATATTATGACGAACTTGGAATGACTCTCGGTGAATGCCTTCTGACACCCACCAGGATTTACGTTAAGATGATGAAGTCCGTAAGGGATGCGGGCATTACCGTTAAGGGATGCAGCCATATCACCGGCGGCGGATTCTACGAGAATATTCCCAGAATGCTCCCTGAGGGCGCAAGGGCAGTAGTGAAAAAAGACAGCTATGACATTCCACCTATCTTCGGACTTATGCAGAAGAAGGGCGATATAGAAGACAAGATGATGTACAACACCTTCAACATGGGTCTTGGCATGGTCCTTGCAGTTGCAAAAGAGGACGCGGACAGCGCGCTGAAGGCTATAGAGGCATCAGGGGAGAAGGCCTTTATTGTCGGAGAGGTTGTTTCCGGCGAAAAGGGCGTTGATTTGATTTAAGATTGCGGGGAAGTATGAAAATTGCAGTAATGGTTTCGGGAGGCGGAACGAACCTCCAGGCCATCATAGATGGTATCAACAGCGGACTTATAACAAATACCGAGATCTGTCTTGTTTACAGCAACAATCCGAAGGCCTATGCCCTTGAGAGAGCCAGGCTTGCGGGGATTCCCTATGTGGCAAAGAGCCCTAAGGAATTTGAGAACAGGCAGGATTTTAATAAGGCTCTTTTGCAGATCCTTAAGGATGCAGATCCGGACCTCATTGTACTGGCTGGTTGCCTTGTGGTGATCCCTTCTGATGTGGTAAAGGAATTCGAGGGCAGGATCATCAATATCCATCCATCACTGATCCCCTCATTTTGCGGCACCGGCTATTACGGCCTCAAAGTTCATGAGAAGGTGCTGGAAAGAGGAGTCAGGGTTTCCGGAGCAACCGTTCATTTTGTTGATGAAGGAACCGACACGGGACCTATCATATTGCAGAAGCCCGTTATGATAAGACAGGATGATACTCCGGAAGTTCTCCAGAAGAGGATAATGGAGCAGGCTGAATGGAAGATACTTCCCATGGCTATAGACCTTATTGCCAACGGCAGGGTTTCGGTCAGGGACAACAAGGTGTTTATTGAAGGGTATGAAGAGGAGAACATTTTCTGATGAAAGTTTTGATTGTTGGTGGAGGCGGTCGTGAGCATGCCATTGCAGAGGCGGTATCCAGGAGCAGCAGAGTAGACAAGATCTATTGTGCTCCGGGAAATGGTGGTATAGCCGAGCTTGCCGAGTGCGTGCCCATAACTCCCATGGAATTCGACAAGCTGGTTTCTTTTGCTAAAGAGAATGCCATTGACCTTACAATTATTGGTATGGATGATCCGCTGGTGGGCGGAATCGTTGATGCCTTTGAGGCAGAGGGGCTTCGTGTTTTCGGCCCCCGCAAGAATGCCGCTATCCTTGAGGGAAGCAAGGCTTTCTCCAAGGATCTTATGAAGAAATACGGAATTCCCACCGCAGCCTATGAGACCTTTGATGATCCCAAGGCAGCGCTTGAATATCTTGAGACTGCCAAGTTCCCCATCGTACTTAAGGCAGACGGACTGGCACTTGGTAAGGGAGTTCTTATCTGTCAGGATCTTGATGAGGCCAGGGCCGGAGTCAAGGAGATAATGGAAGATAAGAAATTCGGAAATGCCGGTAACCACATGGTCATTGAAGAATTCATGACAGGCCGCGAAGTGTCTGTGCTCTCCTTCGTGGACGGCAAGACCTACAGGCTTATGTCTTCAGCCCAGGACCACAAGAGGGCAGGAGACGGAGATACAGGACTTAACACGGGAGGAATGGGTAATTTCTCACCCAGCCCGTTCTATACAGAGGAAGTGGACAAGTTCTGCCGTGAACATATCTACGGCAAGACTGTTGAAGCCATGGCCAAAGAGGGAAGAGAGTTCAAAGGAGTTATCTTCTTCGGACTTATGCTCACAGATGACGGCCCCAAGGTCCTTGAGTACAATGCAAGATTCGGTGATCCCGAGGCCCAGGTAGTGCTTCCAAGACTTAAAACTGATATAATCGATGTCATTGATGCCTGCATTGATGGCACTCTTTCAGATCTTGAACTGGATTTTGAGAACAAGGCGGCAGTATGCGTTGTTCTGGCCAGCGAGGGATATCCCGTAAGCTACGAGAAGGGCAAGCTCATCACAGGACTTGAGAACTTCAAGGGCAAAGAGGGATACTATTGTTTCCATGCGGGAACCAAGAAGACACCGGAGGGCATTGTTACCAACGGCGGAAGGGTACTGGGTATCACCGCCAAAGGTGATACTCTTAAAGAAGCCAGAGCCAAGGCATATGAGGCTACCGAATGGGTAAGCTTTTCAAATAAATATATGCGTCATGATATTGGAAAGGCGATAGACGAGGAGGTACTATGAAAAAAAATATCAGAAAGAGGCTTGTATCACTGGGACTTTCAGTGATATTATCAGCTGCATTATTTGTAACAGCCGCTACTACAGTTTTTGCGTACACAGAGACAACAGGAACCGTATCAACAGATAACGTTAAGGTAAGAGCATCAGCAAGCACCACAGCGTCACAGGTGTCCAGTCTTAAGAACGGAGACAAGGTAGACATCGTTGATGAGTCTACAGATGCTTCCGGCTATGTATGGTATAAGATCCGCGTCAACAAAAGTGAGTTTGGTTATGTAAGAAGCGATCTTATAAGCAAGGCAGGCGGAGCAGCCGCTGCAGCACCTGCCGCAACCACAACCACAACATCAGCAGCTTCTCTTCCCGAGACAGCGGTAACAGCTACCGAGGAGAAGCCGGCCACCATCACCGCAGACAGCGTAAATGTCCGCAAGGGTGCAGGCACAGGCTATGATTCTGTTGGCAAGGTTACAAAGGGAACCACAGTAACAGTAACCGGTGAAGCTACAGGGACAGATAACAAGACCTGGTATCAGATAAAGTTCGGCAATGACAGAACAGGATTTGTAAGAAGTGACCTCATCGAGGTTGGAGCAGCAGCTCCCGCTGAAGGTGCTGAGGGCGGCGAAGTGACCGAGAACCCCGAAGGCACAGAGGCAGCTCCCGAAGAGGGCGGCGAAGTAACTGAGGACAGCTCGGAATCAGAGTCTTCCGCAAGCCCCGTTTCAGATGCCGGAGACGGTAACTACGCTCTTGTATATACTCCCGATAACGAAGGCAACAACTCTTGGTATCTGTATGACAACTTTGAGGGCTACAGAGTAAAGGTTAACGAGCTCATTGACGCAGCTAAGAGCAGCGATGAAGTGAGCAAGCTCAAGAAGACCAACAACACCTACAAGACCGTTTTGATCGCTCTTGCAATCCTTATCGGAGCGCTTGTGATCGGACTTATCTTCATGGCACTTAAACTCAGAGATTCTCTCTACTACGAGGATGAGGATGAAGAAGAGTATGATCGCTACGATCAGAATCCCAGAAGAAGAGCAAGAGATGACGAAGAGGATGACAGATCCAGAGTAAGGAGACCTGCTTCTGAGGATAGAACAGTAAGACCTGCAAGAGAAGAGTCTCAGAGAACTTCAAGACCTGTAAGAAGAGACGAGGATGCAGAGGATAGAACAGTTCGTCCCACAAGACGTCCCGCTGATCGCGATGAGGACAGACCCGTAAGACGCTCTGCAGAAGAGAGACCTTCAAGACCCGTAAGAAGAGACGACTGCGATGAGGATCGTCCGGTAAGACGCCCTTCATCCTACAGAGATCAGGATCAGGCTCCCGCTCCCAAGGAAGCACCCAAGCGCAAAGCCCGCAACTTCCTCGGAGATGAGGACGACTTCGAGTTCGAGTTCCTTGATCTTGATGATGATAAGTAATTGATTTCATCATGTCTATAATGGCTTCTAAGAGAAGACCCGCAAGGTCTTCTCTTTTTTGGTGCACAAGACCGGCAAGCGAATGGATGCTTGCATACAAATTCATTTGCCGGTCGTAAGGACATGGAGCACGAAGTGCGGAATGTCTGTGTGCAGAATCGAGGAGTCAGCCTCGATTCCATAATTCTGTAATATATGTTATACTAAACATATCACAGAAAGGAGGCGGAACATGATCATCGAGATAGATTTTAACAGCGATGAGGCTATTTATTTGCAGCTGTGCAATCAGATCATTCTGGGCATAGCGACGTCTCAATTCAGGGAGGGCGAGCAGCTCCCGAGTGTGAGACAGCTTGCTGAGACTATCGGTATCAACATGCATACTGTCAACAAGGCGTATTCTATTCTGCAGCAGGACGGCTTTGTGAAGATCGACAGACGGCGGGGAGCGGTGATCGCCATTGATATCAATAAGCTCCAGGCGCTTAAGGAGGCCAGGTCGGAACTGGCTGTGGTGCTGGCAAGAGCTATATGCAAGGGGATCGGGAGAGATGATATCCACGCCCTGGTAGACCAGCTTTATGACAATTACGAAGCAAACACACGGATTTAGGCAAAGCGGCGAAGTTAAATGCAGGGAGCTACATGCAAGTACTAAACCGACACCCGAATTACAACGAAAGGAATTGATACATGGATTCTAAATTCACATTAATGGCAGCGGATGCACTTAAACTGGCCAGGAAGACAGCCAGAAGTCTCAAGCTCAATTATGTGGGCACAGAGCACATCCTTATGGGACTTATCCTTGAGGATGGCTGCGTTGCATCCAGAATACTCATCGACAACGGAATAGATGAGAACAGAATGATGGATATGATAAGGGATCTGATCGTGCCGGACAGCAACGTCAGAACCCTTGATAAAGACGGCTTTTCACCAAGAGCCGAGAAGGTACTGGAGGAAGCCCACAGACAGGCTGAGCGGTTCCGCGCAGACAAGACGGGAACCGAGCATATTCTTTTGGCCCTTATCAAAGAGGGAGAGAATGTAGCCGTAAGGCTCATCAGCACACTGAATGTACCTGCCCAGAAGATCTATGCCGAGACTCTTGCGGCAATGGGAGAGGACCCCAACCTTGTAAAAGAGGACCTTGGCAGGAAGGGTGCTCAGGCCAAGACTGGCAAGAAGACTTCAATCCTTGCCCAGTACAGCAGAGATATGACGGCTCTTGCAAGGGACGGCAAGCTTGATCCCGTCATCGGAAGAGAGAGGGAGATAAAGCGTGTTATCCAGATACTCAGCCGCAGGACCAAGAACAATCCCTGCCTCATCGGCGAGCCCGGTGTAGGTAAGACCGCGGTGGTAGAGGGACTTGCCCAGCGCATTGCCTCCGGTGATGTGCCTCTTACAGTGCAGAACAAGCGCCTTGTAACTCTGGATCTTTCAGGAATGATCGCCGGATCCAAGTACAGAGGCGAATTTGAAGAGAGAATCAAAAAAGTCATCAAAGAAGTTTACGAGGATGGCAACATCATCCTCTTTGTGGATGAGATGCATACCCTTATTGGTGCCGGTGGCGCCGAGGGTGCCATCGATGCCTCCAATATTCTTAAGCCTTCCCTTGCAAGGGGCGAGATCCAGATGATCGGTGCCACAACCATCACCGAGTATCGCAAGCATGTGGAGAAGGATGCCGCGCTGGAGAGACGTTTCCAGCCTGTAAATGTGGACGAGCCCACAAAAGAAGAGGCCATCGATATCCTCAATGGTATTGTCAGCAAGTATGAGGAGCACCACAGGGTTACTGTTACTCCCGAGGCCATAAAGGCAGCTGTTGAGCTGTCGGAAAGATATATCAATGACAGGAATCTTCCTGATAAGGCCATCGACCTTATCGACGAAGCAGCATCCGCAGTCAGACTCCGCACCATGGGCACATCTCCCAAGGTTAAGCAGATGGAGGATGAGATAAAAGAGCTGGATTCCAGGATCGAGGAAGCCTTAAAGGCCGCTGATTTTAAGACCGCAGGTGAGCTCAACAAAGAGCAGAACAAGCTTATAGCCAAGCTCAGCCGTGTAAAGAGCGCAGAGAAGAGAAAGGACAAGACCTCCGGCTATATTGTAAATGAGAACGATATTGCAGAGGTTGTTGCCGAGTGGACAAGGATCCCTGTTAAGAAGATCGCTGAGAAGGAATCAGAGAGACTCCTTAAGCTTGAGAGCGTTCTTCATAAGAGAGTAATAGGACAGGACGATGCGGTTAAGGCCGTTTCAAAGGCCATCAGAAGAGGAAGAGTAGGGCTTCAGGATCCAAACAGGCCCATTGGCTCATTTCTTTTCCTGGGACCGACAGGTGTCGGCAAGACAGAGCTGTCAAAGGCTCTTGCAGAGGCAATGTTCGGTGATGAGAATGCTCTTATCAGAGTAGATATGTCGGAGTACATGGAAGGCCACTCCGTATCCAAGATGATCGGTTCACCGCCCGGATATGTGGGCTATGATGAGGGCGGACAGCTTTCCGAGAAGGTAAGAAGACACCCTTATTCCGTTATCCTCTTTGATGAGATAGAAAAGGCCCATCCCGATATCTTTAACGTGCTTCTGCAGGTTCTTGATGACGGACATATCACCGATGCCAAGGGCCGCAAGGTAAGCTTCAAGAACACCATCCTTATCATGACTTCAAACGTCGGAGCTCAGAGGATCGTTGATCCCAAGAAGCTGGGATTCGGTGCCGGAGATGACGCCAAGAAGGATTATGAGGATATGAAATCCGGAGTTATGGATGAGGTCAAGAAGCTCTTTAAGCCCGAGTTCATAAACCGTATCGACGAGATCATGGTATTCCATACTCTTACAGAGAAGGAGATGATGGACATTGTCACACTTCTGTCCCAGAATCTCTCCGACAGATGCAAGAAGCAGATGGACATTGACCTTACCATTTCTCCTGCAGTGAAGAAGTACCTTGTTACCAAGCATTCAGATGCCAAGATGGGTGCAAGACCTCTCAAGAGAGCTATCCAGTCCGTTATCGAGGATCAGCTTGCTGAGGAGCTTCTTAAGGGCACAATTACAGCCGGCATGGGCGTTACCGTTTCCCTCAAGGACGATAAGATCGTATTTGTCCCAAAGGACGGCAAGAGCACCTCTGTAAGGAAGGTGAATGTTAAGACAACGGGCACTGCCAGAGCTGCAAAGACCAAGACTGCAGTCACCACAAGAAAGCCCGGGGCCAAAAAATCCAAGGCCAAAAAATAAGAAAAAATTCATTTAATATTGCACCTTTGTGGAATATAATATAAGTGACATTTATGTTTGTTCATCACACTTTAGGAGGACGACTATGGCTGTCATAGAGCAGTTGATCAGAGCTGAGAGCGACGGGACCATCAGCTTTGGTAATTACGAGCTTCCGGAGAAGAAGAAGCTTGAGAACTTCCAGCACAACGGCAACATCCTGAAGGTAAAGACCTACAAGGACATCACTAAGCTGGAGAGCAACGAGAATTTCGTTTATGAATCAGTTCCCGGAACAGCTGTTACAGGTTTCAAGGAGACAGAAAACGGAGTGGAGTTCAAGGTTGAGGGCGACAGTGATGCCCAGATCACACTGGGACTTCTGGAGAATACCGAATACAGCGTATTTATAGGCGGCAACAGCATCGGCAAGATGACCACCAATCTTGGAGGCAAGCTGAATCTGAGCGTTGAATTGTCCGGTAACGGACTGGTAGACGTGAGAGTCGAAAAGTAACTTAATAAAAGCAAGGGGCTTTCCCATCGGACGGAAAGCCCCTTTTTAAATTTTGTATGGGGAGTTAAGAAGTTATGGCAACAAAGATTAAGACCGTGTTTTTCTGCCAGAGCTGTGGATACGAATCCTCCAAGTGGATGGGACAGTGTCCGGGCTGCAGGGAGTGGAATACTTTTGTTGAGGAGGTTGCAAAGCCTGTTTCCAAGGCCTCTAAATCGGCTTCTGCATCAGGAGTCGGACTTGGAATGCTGGCAGGGGGAGAGTCAAGTCCCAAGTCTCTTTCAGAGATAGAGATGAATGATGAGGACAGATATGATACCCATATCGGGGAGCTCAACAGAGTGCTGGGAGGAGGCCTGGTAAAGGGCTCGCTTATCCTGGTGGGTGGCGATCCCGGTATCGGTAAGTCGACGATTCTTTTGCAGGTTGCCGGAAACATTTCCCGGGACAATAAGGACGTCCTTTATATCTCAGGTGAGGAATCCCTCAAGCAGATCAAGCTTCGTGCCAACAGAATAGGAAGCTTTTCCGATAGTCTTAAGTTCATGTGTGAGACCAACCTTAGCACCATAGAGGAGATCATCACCAGGACCAAACCTCAGGTTGTGATCATCGATTCCATACAGACCATGTACAACGAGGCGGTTTCATCGGCCCCTGGCAGTGTGTCTCAGGTAAGGGAGTCTACGTCGGTTCTTTTACGTATAGCAAAGAGCCTTGGCATCTCCATTTTCATCGTGGGACATGTGACCAAGGAAGGCCAGGTGGCAGGACCCAGAGTCTTAGAGCACATGGTGGACACCGTGCTGTACTTTGAGGGAGACAGACACGCATCCTACAGGATACTCAGGGGAGTCAAGAACCGATTCGGCTCCACCAACGAGATAGGCGTATTTGAGATGCAGGAGAAAGGTCTTGTAGAGGTTACGAACCCCTCCGAGTTCATGCTGGAGGGAAGACCCGAGGATGCCAGCGGCTCAATAGTTACCTGCTCAGTAGAGGGCACCAGGCCTCTTCTTATAGAAGTTCAGGCTCTTGTCTGCAGGAGTAATTTCGGATTCCCAAGGCGCCAGGCCAACGGCACGGATTACAACAGGGTGAACCTTCTCATGGCGGTTCTTGAAAAGAGGATAGGCCTCCAGATGGGAGAGTATGATGCCTACGTTAATCTTGCCGGCGGCATGAAGATCGCTGAGCCCTCCCTGGACCTTGGCATCTGCCTTGCCCTTATCTCCAGCTTCAGAAACAGGCCCATTGGCTCGGAGGTTGTAGCTTTCGGAGAGGTGGGACTTTCCGGGGAAGTCAGGTCCGTGAACATGGGAGAAGCCAGAGTATCCGAGGCCAGAAAGCTTGGCTTTAAGACCTGTATAGTTCCATCGGCCCTTGCCGGGAAGCTCAAGAAGACCTTTACTGACATAGAGATTGTTGGCGTATCTTCCGTGGCGGATGCCATGAAACTTATCTGAGTGTGAAGTATCGCACGCGGAACCCGTGGTGTACGGGTGCATATTCTTATCATTGATCCAAGGGCACTGAAAATGTGCCCTTTTTTATTTTCAAAGTATTAATTTTCTATAAATAAATGACGATATGTATTGTGAGTATTGTTACAGGTAATTTTTGTGCGCCTATTTTGGCGGGATGGAGCGTTTTTATGAAGCTGTTTGCAAAAAGAGTATTCAGTCTTACCCTGGCATTTACTACAGTAGCATTCCTTGTTTGTTCACAGATGTTCAGCCTCCGCGCAGAGGCAAAGGACGATCCCTACACCGCCCTTTCAAAAGGTACCACGGTATATAACGGAGTGGATTATAAAAACGAGTATAATCCCCTTTTCTACTATCTGAATTATGAAGACCTAAGAGAGGCATTCGGCGCCGACCCCAACAAACTCATTGAGCACTGGGTGCTCTTTGGCAAAAAAGAGAAGCGCGTAGCAAATAAGCTTGTTGGAGACAACACTGAGTACGTTGTACCAACAGGCGATAAGAGCGTGACCATTATAAAGAAGACCAAGCACGACAACGGCGGTATGACCTACGAGCAGGAGATCATGGCAAGAAGCATAGCCAAGCAGATTGCAGATGCCATTAACAACGCCGGAACAGCAAGCTCTTCAAGCAGCTCTTCATCAAGTAAATCCTCCTCCAAAGCAAAGAGCATCAAGGATGTTGAGAAGGTAGCATATGCTGCCGGTGTAGTGAAGGCCTACTGCGACCTTGGAACCTACACCACCAAGGGAAAGATTTACAGAACAGCCTACGGCGTTTTCATAGGAGGAGAGTATTCCTGCGCAGGAGCCACAAGAGCTCTTGGCCTCATCCTTGATTACCTTGGCATCACCTGGGTACATGTGAACATCAACACCTGGGCAGACCAGTACTGCAGAGTGATCGTTGACGGCAAAGAAGGCTACGGCGACGCCATGATAGAATCAGCAGGCTACGGCAAGCACCCCAACGAGGGCGGCAAGGCCTCCGACGCAGTCACCTATGCAAAGATCAGATACAAATTCGATGTGGCAACCCAGAGATGATAACTATATGAAAAGAAACAGCTGCAAAGCATTTCGTAACTTAATAGCCATAGGACTTACGGCGATATTGATATCTCTTTTCCCTAATACGGATGTGGAGGCTGCAGAGCTTACAACCATAGATTCATCCACATTCCGGGGGCAGACGGAGATCTCAACGATCCATATAGGAAGCGATGTGACACAGATCACTTCGGGAGCTTTCAGGAATCTGATGAGATTAAGGTCCATAACGGTGAGCAAGTCAAATCCCTTTTACGCCTCCTACAGCAACTGCCTTTACAACAAGGAGATGACGGAGCTGCTTTGCTACCCCGCGGCACTTCCCGGTGCAGTGATCCCCGAATCGGTGGTTTCAATCGGTGATTATGCGCTGTACGGACTTCCAAACACCTTAAAGGAGCAGATCCGGAGCGTTATTGGAGAGCAGGCGCAGGAGAGCATGATGGAATGGCAGGTTCCCGGCGCGCACTTCATGCACACGGAGTCAGGCGTAAAGTGGCGCATGGAGGACGGAACCATTAAGGAGCCCGATACCGAGCTGATGAAGCTTACGGCATCCGTGGTGGAAGCCAGCACCACCAAAAACATGAGTCAGAAGACACAGCTTCTTAACTGCTTTAACTATTTTGTGGAAGCTTCGGAATATGAGCGGAAGATGGATGTCCCCCTTGGCAACTGGACAGGAACCTACGCCACGGACATTCTCAGAAACGGCAAAGGAAATTGCTACAACTACGCAGCGGGCTTTGCCTATATCGCAAAGGGCCTTGGATATGACGCCAGGGTCTGCACCGGAACGGTAACTTCTTCTCTGGGTGGAAGAACGCCCCATGCCTGGACGGAAGTAAGGATGGGAGACAATTGGTACATTTTTGACACCGAAATGCAGGATGCCAAGGGCCAGGGCTATTACAGACAGACCTACGACAGCTACCCTGCGGGACCGCTGGTTCCGGCAGCAGCCTACACGGTGACTTATTAAGGAAACATAAGGAAACACATATTTTAAGAACAGGAGGATAGAGGATATGAATAAAGCCTTGACGTTTATAATGATTTTTATGGGGACTGTATTTACCGTCTTTCTTTTGAATATCGTCTTGTATGCGCTTGTTCCCGGATATCACGACACAATATCCTCCATAGTCTCCCCCGATGACGATATCCCGGTGGTAGAGGTCAACCGAGCAGAAAATGGAGCACAGACTGAGGTTGAGCTCACAGAGTTCGCCCCGGGAAAAGAACCTGATGCTCCGCTTTCAGAAATCTCTACGGGAAAAGAAACTGAGACTTCTCTTGAGAATCTTAAGGACGAGGAAGTCCCCATGGCAGCATCCGCAGAGGATACGGCGAAGGCTGCGTCCGAGAGCAATACAGCCACAGCGCTTCAGATAATAAACAAGGAATACCATGAGGACTGCGGCACCGGTGAGGGCTACTGGGTCATAACATATTCTGACGGAAGTGTTGGAATTGAATAAACAATTTGACGAATTAATCAAAACGACGACACCCGATTTTGAGATAACGTTTCCGAAAAGGAAATGTTACCAAAAACGGGTGTTTCTTTTTGTATAAAATACATAAAAACAAATAAAATTAAAAAGGATTTCTAAGATTCACAGAAGAATTCTCTATGTTTTTGCACAAATGCCATTGCTATAATCATCCATGTAAACAAAACATTGGGGCTGTACTTAAGGTGCGTCCCAAACATATTTTAAGGAGGATGTATTAAATGAAAAAGAAATTGGTTAGTCTTTTAACAGTTTCAGCTCTGACAATGGCTATGCTGGCTGGTTGCGGCAACGCTGCAGCAGATACAGCTACACAGACAGCTGAGACAGTTGCTGAGACAGCAACAGAGGTAGCTGAGACTGCAACAGAAGTTGCTGAGACAGTTGCTGATGCAGCACCTGCAGGAGATCTTGCAGACAAGAAGGTTGGCGTATGTATCTACCAGTTCGCTGACAACTTCATGACACTTTTCCGTAACGAGCTTGAGAGCTATCTCGTATCACAGGGATTCTCAAAGGACAACATCACAATCGTAGATGGTGCTAATGACCAGGCTACACAGACAAACCAGATCCAGAACTTCATCACACAGGGTGTAGACGTTCTGATCATCAACCCCGTTAACTCTTCATCTGCTGCAACAATTACAGACCTTGTAGTTGGCGCAAACATTCCTCTCGTATACATCAACCGTGAGCCCGATGCAGACGAGGAAGCAAGATGGTCTTCAAACGGCTGGAACGTAACATACGTTGGATGTGACGCTCGTCAGTCAGGTACAATGCAGGGTGAGATCATCGTTGACCTTGGTCAGGACAAAGTTGACCTTAACGGCGACGGCAAGATCCAGTACGTTATGGTTGAGGGTGACCCCGAGAACGTAGATGCTCAGTATCGTACAGAGTTCTCAGTTAAGGCTCTTGAGGATGCTGGCTGGACAGTAGATTGCCTTGATGATCAGGTAGGTAACTGGGATCAGGCTACAGCTCAGCAGCTGGTTGCTAACATGCTTTCAGCTCATCCTGAGACAGAAGTTGTATTCTGCAACAACGACGCTATGGCTCTTGGCGCTCTTCAGTCAATCGAGGCAGCTGGACGTAAGGTTGGCGAGGACATCTATCTTGTAGGTGTTGACGCTCTTACAGAGGCTCTTGAGGACGTTATCGCAGGAACAATGACCGGTACAGTATTCAACGATCACATCGCTCAGTCTCACGGCGCAGCTGATGCAGCTATCAACTACATCACAGGTGCTGGCAACGAGTACTACATCGGATGTGACTACGTAAAGGTTACAACTGACAACGCTCAGTCAGTTCTTGATTCACTTAAGTAATTAAGACGAGTTAATCTCGAGTATATTTTTAGAACTATATAATCCTGGTGCGAGAGCGCTTTGCTCTCGCACCGATTTTTGAGAAAAGGGGACTACGTATGGCATCGGAGTACAAGTTGGAACTACGGGGCGTATCCAAGTCCTTTCCCGGTGTAAAGGCACTGGATAACGTACAACTGGCAGTTAAGCCCGGTACCGTCCATGCACTTATGGGAGAGAACGGAGCCGGAAAATCAACACTTATGAAATGTCTCTTCGGTATTTACAAGATGGATGCCGGAGAAATCTATATCGACGGAGAAAAAACCACAATCGACAATCCTGATGAAGCAATGAAAAAAGGTATTGCAATGGTGCATCAGGAACTTCAGCCGGTTCTTGCAAGAAGCGTTGGAGAGAACATGTTTCTTGGAAGATTCCCGGTAAAGAAAATTGGTCCACTTCAGATAATCGACCACAAGACAATGTACGAACAAACAGAGAAGTGGCTCAAGGAAGTTAACATGGACTTTGATCCTAAGGCACAGCTTGATACACTGTCCATCGGACAGATGCAGTCAGTAGAGATTGCAAAGGCAGTATCACATGATGCCAAGGTTATTATCTTTGATGAGCCTACATCTTCTCTTTCAGATAGCGAAGTAGAAGCGCTGTTCAGGATTATGGAGACCTTAAGAGACAGAGGCGTTGCCATGATCTACATCTCACACAAGATGGATGAGATCAAGCGTATCGCAGATGATGTAACCATCATGCGTGATGGTACATATATCGGAACATGGCCGGCCAAAGATCTTACCATCGACGATATCATCGCCAAGATGGTTGGACGTGAGCTGACCAATATCTATCCTCCCAAGGACAGAACTCCGGGAGAGGTAGTAATGGAGGCCAAGGGAATTTCCTCCATTCATGAGAAATCCTTCCAGGATGTATCCTTTACTTTAAGAAAGGGCGAGATCCTCGGATTTGGCGGACTTGTAGGAGCTCAGAGAACCGAGCTTATGGAAGGTATCTTCGGAATCAGAAATCTTTCGGCAGGAGAGATCAAGATTCATGGCAAGGTGGCCAAGATCAAGAGCCCCAGAGATGCCATGGATGCCGGAATAGGAATGATCACAGAGGACAGAAGAGGAAACGGTATCTTCGGATGTCTTTCAATTAAGGATAATGTAGGCGTTTCAGTATACAACAAGTACCTTATGGGCGGTTTTGTTCTTGACCACAACAAGATCAACAAGGTTGTGGACGACAGCATTGAAAAGCTTTCCATCAAGACACCCAGTATGCAGGAACACATCTCTAATCTTTCAGGTGGTAATCAGCAGAAGGTTATCGTATCAAGATGGCTTGCCAACGATCCTGACATCCTTATAATGGATGAGCCTACAAGAGGTATCGACGTAGGTGCCAAGCATGAGATCTATGAGATCATGACAGATCTGGCCAAGCAGGGCAAGGCTATCATAATGATATCCTCCGAGATGGCAGAACTTCTCGGCATGTCAGACAGAATTTATGTAATGTGTAACGGTAAACTTCGCGGCGAGATAACCGAAGAGAGCGAAATGACTCAGGAAAAGGTTATGAGCTACGCTACCCAATTCTAAGATCGGAGAGGAAAGAAAATGGTTAAGACAAAACAACAGAAAGCAATAGATTTTCTTATCAATAACGGTGTTATCATCGTTATGTTCATCCTGGTAATCTACACAGGTATCACAAACGACAGGTTCCTTACATCCAACAACCTGTTCAACATCCTGATGAACATGAGCTCAAGACTTGTTATCGCTCTTGGTATCGCAGGATGCGTTATCACCGCAGGCTGCGATCTGTCAGCCGGACGTATGATCGGTTTCGCAGCATGTATCGCAGGAACACTTCTTCAGAAGATTGATTATTCAGGAAAGTTCTTCCCTGATATGCAGCCCCTTAACATCTTTGTGGCTCTTCTGATCGTTCTTGCCATCACAGGAGCATTCGGATCCATCACAGGATTCTTCATTGCATTCCTTCACGTACCTCCCTTCATTGCAACCCTTGCCATGATGGAGATCGTTTACGGACTTGCTCTTATCTACACAGGTGCTACACCTCTTGGTGGATATACAACTGAGTACACAAACATTGCTACAGGAAGATTCCTTGGTATCAGTTACCTGATCTGGATCGCTATCATCGTAGCTGCAATTACATGGTTCATCTTCAATATGACCCGTCACGGCAAGTACATGTATGCCATCGGCGGAAACCCTCAGGCTGCTGAGGTTGCCGGTGTTCCTGTTCGTCTTACAATGGTACTCATCTACATGAAGGCCGCTATGATGTACGGTCTTGCAGGATTCATGCTTGGCGCAAAGGCCGGCGGCGCATCCGTAAACCTTGGACTTGGTTACGAGATGGAAGCTATCGCAGCCTGCACCATCGGTGGTGTATCAGTTACCGGTGGACGTGGTAAGGTTTCTTCAGCCATCATCGGTGTTGCGGTATTCGAGCTCTTGAAGGCAGCTCTCCAGTATCTTGGTGTTGATGCCAACGCACAGTACATCGCTATCGGCGTAGTTATCTTCATCGCTATATCACTGGATATCCGTAAGTACGTTGCTAAGAAATAATACGAACCCTTTTACTCAAAAAAGAGGAGGCTGCGGTATTTTGTATCGCAGTCTCCTCTTTTAATATCTGACGGAAATTACAGGAGGACCTTAATCCTTGAGATATCTGATAGAAATAGCAGGAGGACCTTAATCCTTGAGATAATCGATTACGAGGTCCAGGTTGTCTATTACTGCCTCCGCAAGACTTTTCATCTCATCATCCGCGGGAAGAAGATCGGGAACCATGATAGGTTTTAGCTTTCCTGCATGGGCAGCTCTTATGCCGTTGTAGGAATCCTCTATGGCATAGGCACGCTCAGGGGAGACACCGATCTCTTTGCAGGCCTTTAAGTAGATTTCCGGGTCAGGTTTGCTTTTTGAGATCATATCCCCGCAGACAAGCTTATCAAAGTAGTGCAGCAGGCCTGCATCACGCAGCTCCTGGGTCACTATTTCTTTTCTCGTGGAAGAGGCAAGGGCAATCTTCTTGTTCTCGGCCTTTAGGAAATCCAGTATATGGAAAATTCCTGGCTTTAACGGAAGATTTCCGTTATCGTACTTCTCATGGAAAAGAACAGATGACTCTTTGGCATACTCATCGTAGGGGAAATCCTGTCCGAAGGCTTCAAGAACTATCTCTTTTGTCTTCTTATCATTGGTACCGGTGCAGGCGAGGAAAACCTCCTCTATGTCTGAAAAACTATGGCGCTGTGCTACAACTTCCCAGCATTCCAGAACGCATTTTTCGGAGTCGAAGATAACACCGTCCATATCAAATACTACCGCATCAAAATCTTTCATACATTCTCCTCGTGAATGAAACTTGCAAATATCATTGATTCAAATATTCTATCATAATCTGCCCCAAAGTGACTTTGAATCGTATAAATAAATATGCGATAATTATTGTGATATTTTGGAGGTAATGCAAAATGAGTGATCTAAATAATAAGAAGATTTATGGCAAGGGTGAGATGATGGGCGTAGATGAGAATACTCGTGGCAAGGCTGGTGTAATTGAAGGGGAGAATCCCCGTGGCAAGGTTGAGATATTTGATGAAGAGGAATTGTCTGATGTTACCGGCGGCGCCACTTTTGGCAGAGACGTTGTTCGCGTAGCCTGCAGCCACTGCGGCAGATTCTTTCCTGTAAAGCTTTCGCATTCCAGAGTAAAATGCCCTTATTGCAAAGAAATCAACACATTCGAGGGGTAAAATGCCCTTACTGCAAGGAAGTTGACACAATCGAGGGGGAAGATGCCCTTACTGCAAGGAAATCAATACATTCGAGGAACAAGATATGATTGAATTCCGCCGCAAATGACTTTGGGTTAAGTTTGCGGCGGAGTATTTTTGCCCTTCTGTCCGACGCAAACAGTAAAACCTGAAGCTTGCGTCGGAGCATTTTTACCCTTGCGTCCGACACAAACAGTATAATTTATAGCATGCGTCGGAGCATTTTGACCTTGCGTCGGAGCATTTTTGCCCATGTATCCGACGCAAACAGTAAAATTTGAAGCATGCGTCGGAGCATTTTTACCCTTGCATCCGACACAAACAGTACAATTTATAGCATGCGTCGGAGTTTTTTTAACATTGTAACCGACGCAAATGCCTAAAACCGGATTTTGTGTCGGATTAAACAGGGGAAAAATAGCAAGTGAATCTGTGAAACACCGACGCAAATGGGCAAAATATGAAGATGCGTCGGAATGCTGAGACGAAAAGCACCGACGCAAATGGGTAAAATATGAAAATGCGTCGGAATGCTGAGACGAAAAACACCGACGCAAATGCTCTGTCGTGTCCTTGACATGGGTAGTACTTTAGATAAAAGTCACCGCCGCAAATTGCCAGAAAGTAAGCTTGCGGCGGAACATCAACGCATATGCCCCTTTCAGAACACTAAATTCGTTTGAAAAACATACAAAAGAACGCATAAGTTATCTTGTAATCATGGCTATTATATGGCTATTCTTGCCTGCGCACAGTATAATTATATAGATAGTTAGTTAGAAGGAGAATCATCATGACATTTGAAACAATCATAAATCAGATGGGTATAGAGCTGCTGTTGTTTGCGGCATGCATGTTCTTTGGGATCAGGCTCATCATCACAAGGGATGTTCACATACTTAATAAGAAAGAGGATCCCGCAAACATCAAGCATCCCCGTGAATACACGCTGTATGCCGGCCTGGTTATCATTTTTCTTGGCGTTGCGGCCATTATCATGGGAATCTTATCATTCTTCAATCCCAAGATTGCACTGGCATTCATCATTATCGCTGTTGTGGCCATGGGTATCGCATGGAAATTCATTTACGAGAAATTCGTGATGGGCAAATAAGCCCCGGTGCCGCATGACATCCACGCAAACACGCGTCTCGGCCCGTGAACAAACACCCGCGCCGGAGCGGGCTGCATCAAATACCCAAACGCGCGCATTGGAGTAATCACTTATGAATAAATATCGTGTAATGCTTGTGGATGACGAGGAAGACGTCGCCCAGGCTATCTTAAAAAAACTTGACTGGGAAGCCATGGGATTTGAAATCCCCCGCTATGCCAGAAACGGCCTTGAAGCCCTGGAACTTTCCGAGGAGCTAAGGCCTGACATTGTCATGACCGATATCAAGATGCCCTACATGGACGGAATGGAGCTCTCGAGGAATTTGAAGCAGCTCTACCCAAACATAAGGATCATCTTCTTTTCGGGTTTTGATGAATTTGAATATGCCAAGGAGGCAATCCGCCTTGAGGCAGAAGAGTACATATTAAAGCCCATTGATTCGGACGAACTGAGGGCTGTTTTTGCCAGAGTCCATGAGGCCCTGGACAGGGACATCGACGAGAAGCTGAACGTGGCAAAACTTGAGAATTACTATATGGATTCGCTGCCGCTGCTTCAGGAGGACTTCTTTGCGTCCCTTGTGGAGGGCAGGATCGCCCAGAATAAAATTCAGAAATTCATGGACGACTATCGCATCGACCTAAAAGCTCCCCTGTACCTTACGGCAATAGTCCACATCAGCATGTCCAGCGTTCCCGAGGGCATAAATCCGGTTCTTTTGTCGGTTTCCGTAAGGAAGCTTCTTGAAGAGCGCCTTGACCCCAAGTGGGGCTGCAGGTTCTTTTCCTATCTTGGCAGCACCGTGATGATCTCACAGCTGTCTGTGGAGAAGGATGCCAAGGCCTTTACCGACGAGTGCGACAGGCTTTGCAGGCTTGCTGAGAGCATCTGTAAGGCCAACGTCACCATCGGCATCGGAGAGGTGGTGGACAGCCTTTCAAGGATTGACGATTCCTACAAGGGCGCCAGGGATGCGGTTTCCTACAGGGTACTTTATGGCCACACCAAGGCTATCAACATCTCCGAGATCTCTCCCCTTGAGAAGGAGACGGAAGGACAGGAGAGCAGCGACAGTCTTACCGACGTGTTCAAGAAGATGAAGATGGCGGACAGCGATGCCGTTGAAACTGCGGCAAGGCAGTATATAGAGAGCAATCTTGAGAAGCAGGGCTCGATCCAGAACCACAGGTTCTTTGTGATGGAACTTGTCAGTGAGCTCTACAAATTCCTGCGGGGCAACCAGCTCGACGTCAACGAAGTCTTCGATGCCAACAAGGATGTGTACGCCCTGGTCCAGCAGATGGAGGGAAAAGAGCTGTCTAACTGGCTAAGCTCCGTATGCCTCAAGATCAGAGAGCTTATAGACGGCAAACGTTCCGACAACACCAGGTCTTTTGTCACCAAGGCAAAAGAATATGTGGCTGATCACTACGCTGATCAGGACCTGTCCATCGATTTTATCTGCAACTACCTCGGGGTGAGCAGCGCTTACTTCTCAACGGTATTCAAGAAGGAGACCGGCAAGACCTTTGTGGGCTACCTTACCGATTACCGCATGGAGAAGGCTGAGAAGATGCTGGTGGAGACAGATGAAAAGACCTATATAATTGCCCAGCAGGTTGGTTATTCCGATCCCAACTACTTCAGCTATGTATTCAAAAAACAGTTTGGGGTTTCCCCTTCAAAATACAAGGCCGGCAGGGAATCATAAAAAGTGGAATCCAAAAACTTTCTGAAAGAAAAAGCAAATGAGCTGAAAGCGAGGTGGCGCTTTGGCCGTTACATGCGACATATCGCCCCACGAAGTGTTCAGGCTACGATCTCAGTTTCTTTTACCATCGTAGCTTTAGTCTGCATGCTTGCAATGGGCGTGGCTCTCTATCAGAGGTTTTATGTGCGCTCCGAGAAAATGCTCACGGACAGCGCCCAGACATTGCTTGATCAGACCGTTGTTAATCTTGAGGATTATCTTCGAAGCATGCGACGGGTCTCCGACGCAATTTATTACAACGTGATAAAAGACGAGGACCTTTCCGTGGATTCCCCAAGCAATCAGATGAATCTTCTTTACGAGGCCCATAAGGACTATCTTATAAGCCTTGCTCTTTATAATGAGGACGGGACACTTATCAGCGCATCTCCCGTAGGTGTAGAAAAGCCGGGGGGTGATGTTACGAGCCAGAGCTGGTTCAAGACCGCTCTTAAAAAGCCTGAGAATCTTCATTTCTCCCTTCCCCACGTTCAAAATATCTTCGTGGACGATCCCACCTTCAAATATTACTGGGTAACTTCCCTTAGCCGTGCCGTAGAGCTTAACAGAGGCGGCGTTCCGGGACAGGGAGTTCTTTTGCTGGATATGAACTATGCTGTGATCGAGCAGATGATGGAGGATGTTAACGTCAACCCTTCGGAGCAGTATGTGTATCTGTGCGACGGGAACGGGACCATCATCTACCATCCCATGCTGATGCAGATAAGCGCAGGAGTTTTTGCGGAGAACAATACCAGCATTGCGGGCTATGATGACGGCAGCCACAAGGAGGTTTTTGAGGGCAGCACCAGGATTGTTACCGTTAACACCATGAGTTATACGGGATGGAAGCTGGTTAGCGTTATTCCCACCAGTAACTCCTACATGGGGCTAAAGGATATCAGATACTTCGTTGTGATGATCGTATCCATCACGCTCCTTGCCATGCTGATTTTGAACAGGCTTGTGGCAAACAGGGTTACAAGGCCCATCAGAAAACTCAACGATTCCATCAGGGATATCGAGATGGGAAAGGTCAATCCCACAGTCTACATCGGCGGCCCCACTGAGGTGGAGCATCTTGGAAGGACCCTGCGGTCCAGTTATGATCAGATAAATCAGCTGATGAAAGACATGGTGGCCTCCCAGGAGGAGAAGAGAAAATCCGAGCTGGATGCGCTGCAGTCCCAGATAAATCCTCACTTTTTGTATAACACTCTGGATTCCATCGTCTGGATGATAGAGGGAGAAAAATACAACGACGCCGTGTTCATGATAACCCAGCTGGCAAGTCTGTTCAGGGTGTCGCTGTCCGGCGGCAAGACCATCATCCCCGTGGAGGACGAGATCCGTCATGCGTTGAATTATATGAATATTCAGAAGGTAAGGTTCAAGGATGCCTTTACCGTTGATTTTGATATTGATGAGAAGATAAAAAGATGCTGCACAGTTAAGCTCATTGTCCAGCCAATCCTGGAAAATTCCGTGTACTACGGAGTCAAGGATATGGAGGACGGCGAGATCAAGGTAAGAGGGTATCTTGGTGATGACGGCGACATCTACATTGAAGTTTCTGACAACGGCTTTGGAATGAGCAGTGAGCAGCTGCAATTTCTTTTGACCGACGATACGAGGGCCCGGGGCCACGGATCAGGCGTTGGTCTTATAAATGTGCACAGAAGGATACAGCTGCGGTTTGGGCAGCAGTACGGACTTAAGATAGAGAGCGAGCCTGATGAGGGTACAACGGTTACCATCCATATTCCGGCAATTCCCTATAACGAGGAGAATCAGAAGCGCTTAGAGGGAGGAAAGGAGCATGAGTATGAGTAACAGGAACATGTTCATTTTGATATTGTCAGCGGTGCTCATGATAACACTGGCGGCTTCCACCTCGGCGCTGATCCTCAGCGGGACCAGGGATGATCAGGTGAAGGTCTCGGTTGTTGTGGATGATAGCGGCTCCGGAAGATGGGCGTCCTTTATGGCGGGGCTTGAGCAGGCAGCCAAGGACAACGGAGTCAAGCTTAACGTGGTTTCAACGGGAAAAAATCTAACGCTGAACCAGCAGTACAATCTCATAAAAGATGAGATCGCCATGGAGACTGACGGCATAATCCTTCAGGTCATCACCAGCAGAGGAACCGAGAGCATCATCACCGATATCAGCGGCAAAGTGGTGCTGGAGCTGGTGGATACAAGCGCAGATATGGACTTTGACGTGGAGGGAAAATCCGCATGTATCGAGGCGGACAATGTGGAGATAGGAAGAGCCCTTGCCAACGAGGTCAGAATCGCCTTCGGAAACAAGCTGGAAGGGCATAAGATCGGCATTGTGGCGGGCAATCAGAAGCTTCATTCGATACAGCAAAGACTCCGGGGATTTAGCGAGAACATAGAGTCCTCGGGGGCTGAAATAGCCTGGATCGAATCCAACAACGTGAGCCTTCAGGACAGAATAGAGTTCAGGCAGGTGATAGGGCAGGCAGACATAATCGTTGCCCTTGAAAACGGCGGCCTTGAAGCGGCCAGCGAATATGCCCAGAGAAGCGGAAGCGACGTGATGATCTTTGGAGAGGGTACCTCGATAAGGAATGTCAGCTATCTTGACGATGGTATCATCACCAGCATGGTGGTGCCCAACGAGTATTACATGGGTTATCAGAGCGTTGCGGCCATCGTAAGAAGGCTGGAGAACAGGCTTACTCCCATGGAGGATGAGACCATATCCTTCAGGGTGGTGAACAGAGAGAATCTTTTTGATGAGAGCAACCAGAGGATGCTTTTCCCGGTTGTGGAATGATGATTACGACAAGAGGCGCCCATTTTGCGGCGTGGAATGATTACGACAAGAGGCGCCGTTTTGCGGCGCGGAATGATGAGGAGTTTAGAGGAAACTGTAGATGGGGAAGATACTTAAAAGGTTTGTGATATTTCTTTTGACCGGGGCTATGATCGTGGGCCTGATGTCAGGCTGCGGCATAAATGCGGGATCTAAGCCTGCAGGCAAGATCAAGATCGGGGTGACGCTGTACGACCAGTACGATACCTTCATTTCCCAGCTGATGGAGTGCTTTACGGATCTGGTGGAGGACAACGTGGAGGTGGCGGTTTACAACGCTTCCAACAGCCAGCAGACCCAGAACACCCAGGTCAGAAAAATGATAGAGGACGGCTGCAATGTGATCTGCGTGAATCTGGTGGACAGAACAGATCCCACTGCGGTCATCGACGCTGCCAGGAAGGCGGATGTGCCCATTATTTTCTTTAACCGTGAGCTGGTTGAGGGGGACATGGGCAGGTGGAACAAGCTCTTTTACGTGGGAGCAAATGCCATTGAATCCGGAATCCTGGAGGGTGAGCTTGCAGCTGAGGCCATTAAAAACGATGCTTCCATCGACAGGAACGGCGACGGTGTTATCCAGTTCGTGGTTCTTGAGGGAGAGGCGGGGCACCAGGACTCCATTGTAAGGACCGAGTATTCCGTTGACACCATGATAAAAGCAGGAATCGAGGTGGACAAGCTTGGCTATGCCATCGCCAACTGGAACAGGGCCCAGGCACAGACCAAGATGTCTCAGCTTATTGAGCAGAGCGGCGACAGCATCGAGCTGGTGCTGTCAAACAATGACGATATGGCACTTGGAGCCATCGATGCCTATGAGGCGGCAGGAGTTTTGGAGAGCGCCATGCCGGTGTTTTTCGGAATAGACGGAACGGACGTCGGACTTGAAGCGGTGGCCCAGGGAAAGCTTAAGGGCACGGTCTACAACGACAAAGAGGGACAGGCCGGAGCAATGTACAGCCTTGCCATGACGCTGGCAAGGGGCGGCAGCATCGCTGACCTTGAGAGCGTGTATGAGGTGGAGGATGGCAAGTACATTAGGCTTCCCTATACCCAAATAACCGACGATAACATCGCAGAGTACCTCAACAAGGCCGTGAAGTCCGTGGATGAGCCCCAGGAGGATCCAGAGGGTGACGCAAAGGGCGAAGGAAGCGGGGAGAATTCTGAGTCCGCTGAGGGTGCGCCTGATGATTATCCAATGTTCAAGCAGGTGACTTATACGTACGACAGGTACTACGAGGGAGACCTTGTAGATGAGAATTATTATGGTGATGACAAGGACCACCGTCTTTTGTACTACGCCGATGAGCAGTATCTTTTGGTGACGGAGCCAAGCAAGAATGCGTATCCTGAGCTTTCAAAGTTTCTTGAGGAGCGTGTCATTGACAGGGCGGCCATTGCGGATAAGGACGAGGAAGGAACCCTTGGAGATATAGATGTGTTAGAGGGCTACGAGGACTCGGTGTCCCGAGGAGGCATTTTTCCGGGGCCCTGGTACGATATGCAGCGGGAGAACATAGCTCTTTTGAACGATAAAATACTGAGCTTTGTGACTTACTATGAGAATTATGCCGGCGGCGCCCACGGCTACCACTACAAGGCTGGGACCACGGTGAATGTCAGCACCGGCAAGAAGTATGAGCTGAAGGAAATCTTAAACATCTCCGATGAACAGCTTCGGGGCATGATCAGGGACAGGATCAAGATTGAGGATGCGGAAGATTACAAGGACTACTGGGATCTGGACGACAGCCTTGCCAACTATTTCATTGATCCCGATTCTGCCGACAAAGAAAAGAACTCCTACATAAATCACTATAACTGGACCATGGAGCCTGAGGGAATGCATTTTTTCTTCAATCCCTACGACCTGGCGGCCTACGGCTTTGGTATCATTGAAGCTACAGTGCCCTACGAAATGCTGGGAGATTTCCCGGGAAAAGAGCTGGTGTTAGGAAGCAAAAACGATGGCTTCGTGAGTGATGAGCCACTGTATCCCGAGTCCTCGAAATGGGACAGCAGCAGTGACAGCGACAGGCTTTCTCTTTACTACGTGCCAGGCGAGGAGGGCGAGGGCCTGGCAAAGGGGCTTTATCTTAAAAAGGGAAACGTGAAGGCTTCTTTTGATGAGTCATTTATGATGGAGGACGAAAAGTCCATAAGTACCAGAAAGGTTGTGACCGGGGACGGACGGGAGTATCTATATGTGACTTCCAAGAGCCTTGGGTATTACTATGACTTTTTTGCCTTTGAGATTACGGATGGAATTCCAAGGACCTGCGGAAGGGCGGTGTTCTGCAAGACAGGGCTGGAGGTCGGTGATGATGGCGGAAAGGCCGGGGAGCAGACTGGTGAGAAGGCTGGCGAGCAGGTTGGCGAAGAGGCAGCTGGCGGCAATGCTGGAGATAAGGCTGGTGAGAAGGCTGGCGAAGGTGCGGCTGGCGGCAATGCTGGAGATAAGGCTGGCGAAGGTGCGGGTGATGAAGGTATGGCCGATGCTGAAGCCGTGGGCCTCGTTGGCGAAGGTACGAGTGGCGGTGTTGTTGGAGAGTTGATCAGCGAGGGCGCGGCAATTGATGCGAAGCACCTGTATTTTGGCGAAATAAATACCATTATCGGCGACTTTGTGCTGGTTGGGCAGTACAGCGCAGGCGAGGACGGAATGCCTGTTTTTACGGGGAATTACAAGTACGTGACTGAATGCTCTGACCACATCACCCTAAAGAAGGACCTCAAGGTGGAGGTGGTTGATGAAGCCGGGAACGTGGTGACGGCAGAGGAGATGCTTCCTGACGGAACCCATGTAATGCCTTTCCGCACTGCGGAAGATAAATTAGTCGACTGCTATCTGGATGATGGACGTATTGCCCGCATCATCTACAGCCGCGACGGCGACGAGCCCGACATCGACGGCGAATATCTGATGGATATATTCGAGGGCGAGAGCTATATTGGATGAGAGATGCTTACGGCACAGATATGGATTTTGATTCTGGGCCGTAAGCACTTTTTTTCATTACTGCACAGAAATTAAAAACAAGATTTATACAGTAATTTGAAGTGGGATTTTTACTGAACCAGCTGAAAACATTACTGTAGAGAATTGAAAGTTGAATCTATGCAGTAATATCTACGGTATGTGTACGGTACAAAACAGGAAAATGGTTTTGTGCCCTGATTTTTATACTGTATAGAAAAGATAATATGAATCATACAGTAACAGTACAAAATACTGCCCCGAAATAAAGTAGATGTCTGTGATAGGGTGGACTTTGCTTATAATAGAAATGCTTGCACTTTTTTCTCGACAAGCTCAATATCCAGTTGCCTTTCCTTGGTTTCTAAAGTGACAATCAGGTTATCACCAAGGATCAGGCCACTTTGCTCGTAGTCCATGAGTTTGCCGAAGTTTTTGGTGGCATAGTCCAAATCCCCGACTTTTCCCAAATGCTCCCAGTAAATTGTTTTATTTTTTCTTACATTGAGAATAACAAAGTCCGGAAACACCGTATCTCCTGAGAAGAGGCGAAATGACGGCTCGAACTGATATGGGATGCCCTGTGATAAAAGATAATCTGCGATGATCTTCTCGGATTTTGAACGAACGTATTCGCCGCGCGCTGTCTTACAATCAGGCTTCGTTTCAAAAGTATTCAAATTACCGGGGTGGCTCTCCATCCAGGCATTTATCATGGCTTCTCTCGTTGGTTTTATGGGAGTGATGAGATGCTTTCTTGCCTTGCACAGACTATCGTAGTATGTATCTAAGAAATCAGCTTCGTAGTTATTTATGAAGCGGTTCAACCTTCCTCGCATTGTCGTGAGGAGTTCATAGACTTTCTCGTCATATTCTCTTTGTGCAAACAACTTCACGCGTTCTTTTTCGATGGAGGGAATATACTTTGGGTGAGTTGCATCTTCGGCCAGAAATTTGTATTGTGGTACGCCGTGGCTGGAGGTCACCTGTAGTTTACCTTTTTCAAGGTTCTTGTATTGCTTTTTTCGTTTTTGTGCTCTGTCTAAGAGGAAATCAAGTTCTTTGAGCTGCTTTTGAAGCTCGTTTTTGTAATTTATCATTGTGAATAAGTCCTTTCTTAATGTGAATTTAGTGCGGGAAGATGCATCGGAAAAAACCAGAATTGTTAGAATATGAATGAACATTCTTCTATATAGCCTATTTAGTGGCCATGCTTTAGATGTGATGAAGAATACCAACTTAATGTTTGAGGATGAGCTCTTTGTTTTTGGATGAGCTTCATTGTTTGAGAGCATTTAATATTGTGAGATTACTGCACAGATATGGATTTTGACTCTGGGCTGTAAGCACTTTTTTTCATTACTGTTCAGAAATTAAAAGCAAGATTTATACAGTAAATTGAAGTGGGATTTCTACTAAATCAGATGGAAAAATTACTGTAGAGAATTGAAAAGAGAATCTGTGCTGTAAAAAGAGCAAATGGCTACGGCATAGAATAGAAATCTGATAATGTGCAGCTATTTTTTTACTGTACAAAATGGAAAATTAAGAATATGCAGTAAATTCGCGAATAGCAAGAGCCTAGCTTATAGCTGGCAAGCTTCCATGACAGCACGAGGCTGATAATAGAACAGATAACAATACATAACCAATACAAACATAAAACAATAGATAAAAAAACCGCTCAAAACTGAGCGGTTTCTTCATTCAAATCGGAGTGACGTGATTCGAACACGCGGCCCCTACCTCCCTAAGATAGTGCTCTACCAACTGAGCCACACCCCGATACGCGATTGCTATATCAATCAGCGACATTGACCATTATATATCCCTCGCAAAATAAAAGCAACTATTTTTTTCAAAAAAATCAAAACTTTTCCTAAAAATCGTTATGTGGCATAATAGTATTATTAAATATCGACAAGGCGGAGTACGATGCACGAGGTAACACAGATAAGTTATGGCTACGGAGTGGTGAACATTATAATGAACTCGGAGAGTACAACGGAGATTCCGGCGCCGGACATCAGGTTTGGAGACTACAAGGAGGCGGTAAAATCCTGCTTCACGGAGAAGGAACTCAAGGAGATCGAGGCAGGAGGCACCGCAGAGCTTACCTTCGACTTTGTGATGATGGATGAGCCAAGCGATATATCGGAAGCAGCGACTTTTGATGAAGCCATACAGGCAGCCGTTAATAAGAACGGCATCCTGGAGAAGGGAGTCTACTTTGAGGCGCAGGGCAGCAAGACCGTGGGAGACGCAGAGACCGAGGAGCTGAGCTACTTCTACCAGGATGTGGAATTCCAGATAGACATTCCGCTTTATCTTGTAAGGGATGAGCGTGACTATTACACCATGATAGATTTAATGGGAGAGTGTCAGCTGGAAAAAGATATAGATAAGGACGCCGACACCATCACAATAGCCACAAACGATCTTGGGACTACGCTTATCCTCTACAAGGACACGGACTCGCTGACAGAGAACGACAACAGCGTAAGACTCAACGGCAACTACATCATCCTTGCGGGCATCGCAGCCCTGGTGCTGGCCTGGTTTTCAGTAGACCGCCTGCACCGCAAGGAACGCAACAAAGAATAATAGTTTCGGGGTGGCATTTAACACAAAAACACAGTAAACTAAAGCTATGGGGACGGAGATACTTTTGGGCAAAAACACATATTACTATGACAACAGCGCTGATCCGGGCGAGCTCGCCAGGATTCTTTCCTATGGCGTTCAGCAGGTGGATCATGGCGTTATTTTTTTCAGTGAAAAAAGAAAGATCCTCTATGCCAACAAGTATGCCTTCACCATGTTTTATGTCCGTGACAACCTGACAGAACTCGGCCAGACCTTCAGTGGCTGGATCAACAGGCTGGGCATAGAGCCCCATGCTACCTCCTGGTGCAGAGTCTATGCGGTGAACGGCAAGGAGAGGCTGTACAAAGTCCGCTATCGTCACCTTATCGACGAGGACGCCAAGCCCCTTGGTCACATGTATATCATCCAGAACCTGTCAGAGATTGTCGACAACGGGTCAGGCGAGCAGTACAGGCTTACCCACGACGAACTTACCCATCTCTACAACAGAGAGGGCTTCACAGCCGCCACAAGGCAGCTTCTTGCCAGTATAGAAGATGACAGAAGATATGTGCTTCTTTATTCCAATATCAAGGATTTCAAACTGATCAATCAGCTCTTTGGCCTGGAGAAGGGCAATGACATCCTCCTGAACATAGGAGAGATGCTGGCTCAGCAGGTCAAGGAAGACGACATATACGGCAGGATAAACGGCGACCATTTCGCTCTTGTGATGCCCAAGGACCGCTTCGATGAGAAGACTTTCAAGAAAGCGGTGAAGGAGATTACGGGAAGGCTCACCAGCAAATCCTATTCACTGCATTTCCAGATCGGCGTCTACGAGATCACGGATCCTAACATGGACGTGACCCTTATGTGCGACAGGGCCTATATGGCCTGCAAGTCCATCAAACGGGACAACGTCTGCGAGATAGCCTGGTACAGTGATGAGATGCTGGTCAATGCCCTTTTGGAAAAAGAGATCCTGTCGAGCTTCGACTTTGCTATCATAAACAGACAATTCGGAATGTATCTTCAGCCTCAGGTCTACAAGGACGGAACCATATACGGCGCCGAGGCGCTGGCAAGATGGATTCACCCGGATAACGGCATTATTCAGCCGGGAGTTTTCATCGATGTTCTGGAAAGGGCAGACCTTATCTACAAGCTGGACAGATACGTGTGGGAGCTGGCAGCAAGACAGCTGGCTGACTGGAAGGGAACCGAAAGAGAAGGCATTGCTATCTCAGTAAATGTTTCCCCAAAGGATCTTTACTACCTGGACATCAAGAAAGAGTTCATGGAGCTGGTAAAGAGATATGATATCGATCCCAAGTACCTTAACATAGAGATCACGGAAACCGCAGTAACATCGGATGTAAACAAATGCTCAAGACTCATTCTGGAGCTTCAGAAGAGCGGCTTTGTGGTTGAGATCGACGACTTTGGCAGCGGCTATTCATCGCTGAACATGTTAAAGGATATCAACGCCGATGTGCTGAAGATTGACATGGGGTTCCTGAGGAAGACAGAGAACCTCAACCGTGCTCAGGTCATTCTGAACTATACAGTGGAGCTTGCCCATGAATTGGGAATGGGCGTAGTTACCGAGGGCGTGGAGACCAAAGATCAGCTGGAATACCTCTCATCCATAGGATGTAAGATGTTCCAGGGATTCTACTTCGACAAGCCCATGCCTGTTGAGGAGTTTGAGGCCAAGTACAAGGGATTACCCAAAAATATGACATATTAAATATGGAGGAGAATTGTATGAAGATCGGTATTAAGGAAGTAGTAGCAATGGGTATCGGAACTGCTCTGTTTGTGGTTCTTACAAATGTGCAGATTCCCGTGTTTATCGTGCCTAACACAGCACTTCAGCCTCGTATGGCTATCCTGGCATTCCTGGCAGCAGCCTTCGGCCCTATCGTTGGCGCAGTTGTAGGTTTCCTTGGACATGCTCTTGGCGATGCAGTGTTCTACGGCTCTGTTTGGTGGAGCTGGGTTATTCCCGAGGCAGTAGTAGGCGCAGCCATCGGTATCTTTGCCAAGAAGTTCGCTGTTAAGGAAGGCGGCTTTGCAAACGGCATGAACCTGATCATTTTCAACGCAGTTCAGATTGTTGCCAACGCAGTAGCATGGATCCTCTGCGCTCCTGTTCTTGACATTGTTATCTACAAAGAGCCCGCCAACAAGGTATTCTCACAGGGCGCAGTTGCCTTTGTTCTGAACATCATCATCATCGGTATCCTCGGAACAATCCTTCTTCTTGCCTACAGCAAGATCGCAGGTGGATCATCCGAGCTAAAGGCGGAGGAGTAATCTTTGGAAAGTGACCGCGAGCCGATCATAGAATTTAATAACGTGTCCTTCAAATACAGGGTTCAGACCGAGCCTACTTTGAAGGACATTAACTTGAGAATCTACAAGGGTGAGAAGATCCTGATCGCCGGCCAGTCCGGCTCCGGAAAATCCACCCTTGCTCATTGTCTCAACGCACTTATTCCCTGTTCTTACCCGGGAGACATGACCGGCACCATTACGGTTGACGGCAAGGATCCCTCGAAGCTCGGGGTTTTTGGCATGTCCCAGATCGTGGGCACGGTGCTTCAGGACACCGATGGCCAGTTCATCGCACTTACGGTGGCTGAAGATATCTCTTTTGCCCTGGAAAATGATTGCGTACCTCAGGACGAGATCTTCAACAAGATAAGAGAGGTGGGCGGCAAGCTGGAACTCCTCCAGGTCATGCGCAATTCACCGGGAGCCCTTTCCGGCGGCCAGAAGCAGCGAGTATCCTTGGGAGGCGTTATGGTGTGCGACGTCAAGATCCTTCTCTTTGATGAGCCCCTGGCCAACCTTGACCCTGCAACAGGGAAAAGAACCATCGCTTTAATCGACGAGATCATGAAGCGGGAGGATCTTACGGTTGTCATCATCGAGCACAGACTAGAGGACGTGCTTTACAGGGATGTGGACCGGGTGATCCTTATGGACGGCGGCAGGATCATTGCGGACAAGACGCCGGATGAACTTCTGTGCACGGATCTTTTGCCTGTGAACGGGATCAGGGAGCCCTTGTATGTGGCAGCACTCAAGGCAGCAGGGGCAAAACTCATGCCGGAGAGCCATCCCATGCACATGGAGACTCTGGACATCGAGCCTTATCGCGATACGGTAAAAAAGTGGTACCACTCCATGCCTGCCCATGAAAAGCCCAAGACCGGTGAGACTGTACTTTCAGTGCAGAACCTGAATTTCAGCTACGACGGATCAAGGCAGATACTTAAGGATGTTTCCTTTGATATAAAGAAAGGTGAGATGGTGGCCCTTGTCGGCAAGAACGGCGCAGGAAAGTCCACGCTGGCCTCCCTTATCTGCGGCTTCCATAAGCCGGATTCCGGAACCATTCTTCTTGAAGGCAGTGATATTTCGCCCCTTTCCATCAAGGAGAGAGGAGAGAAGATCGGCTTTTGCATGCAAAGCCCAAATCAGATGATAAGTAAGCCCATGATCATGGAGGAAGTGGGCCTTGGACTTACCGTCCGCGGCGCTTCCCCAAAAGAGGTCTATGATAAGGTCTGTGACATCCTGAAGATCTGTGGCCTTTACCCCTTCAGGAACTGGCCGGTTTCCGCTCTTTCTTTTGGCCAGAAAAAGAGAGTGTCCATCGCCTCGATACTTGTGATGAATCCGGAGATACTTATTCTGGATGAACCCACGGCCGGGCAGGACTATATGCATTACACCGAGATCATGGAGTTTTTGCAGGAGATAAGAAGAAAGCTCCCCATCACCATTATCATGATTACTCACGATATGCACCTTATGCTGGAGTACACCGACAGGACGCTGGTTTTGACTGACGGGCAGCTCATCAAGGATGCAACGCCTTATGAGGTCCTTACGGACAGTGCTGTTTGCGACAGGGCATATCTTAAGACAACTTCCCTTTATGACCTGGCTGTTTCCTGCGGCATAGATGATACGGGAGAATTTGCCGCCAGGTTCATCGACTTTGAGCGAAGCAAAGGAAAGGAGGTGTCCCATGGCTAGAATGATATCCTATGAGGACAAGGACACTCCGATCCATAAGCTGAGCGGTTTTACGAAGCTTGTCTTCTTTATTGTATGGTGCATGGCCAGCGCACTGACCTTTGATACGAGAGTGCTGATCCTGATGCTGGTTATGGGATTTGCCATCTATGCGGTTTCCGGAACAAAGTGGAACCAGGTCAGCACAGTGTTTAAGGCCATCATGATCTTCATGGTCATAAACCTTACCTGTATTTTCTTTTTCGCACCCTACCAGGGCTGTGAGATTTACGGAACAAGAACCGAGATAGCGCATCTTTTCGGAAATTACACCCTGACCAAAGAGCAGCTGTTTTATGAGATGAATGTTTTCATCAAGTACTTTACGGTTATCCCTGCGGTGTTCATTTTCCTTGTGACCACCAACCCCAGTGAGCTGGCGGCTTCCCTGAACGGCATAGGAGTGCCCTACAGCATCGCATATTCTCTGGAGATTGCACTAAGGTACATCCCCGATGTTCAGGACGAGTTCATAAGGATAAGGAATGCCCAGGAGGCAAGGGGAATCGAGATGAGCAACAAGGGCAAGCTTCTTGACAGGATCAAGAACACTGCCAGCATCATCTTCCCGCTTTTGTTCTCTTCCATGGAGAGAATAGAAGTGGTGAGTAACGCCATGGAGCTAAGGGGCTTTGGAAAAAAGCCGAAGCGGACCTGGTACAGCAGAAGAAAGCTCAAGGCAGCCGACTTCCTGGTACTTGCTTTCATAATCCTGTTCTTTGCGGGAACAGTGGCCCTTACAATAAAAAACGGCAGCAGGTTCTATAACCCGTTTGTGTGATGCCACCGGGTGATGCTGCCACATAAGTACACAAAAAAATAAAGGCTTAGCATGGAATAAACCATGTTAAGCCTTTTCTTTGCCATAAACTGTATCATCGCATATTTGCTGCGAATCCGCGCATATTATTCATCATTTCTGCTCGGGGCAGTTGTTAGTCATCATGCTCACCCTGCTTCCTGCGGGAACCGAGGCTGTGATGAAAGCGTTAGCTCCGATAACCGTATCTCTGCCGATGACGGTCTCGCCGCCAAGGATTGAAGCTCCGGCATAGATTGTGACGTTGTCCTCGATGGTGGGATGTCTCTTTACCCCTTTAAGGGCCTGGCCTCCTCTGGTGGAAAGACCGCCGATGGTAACGCCCTGATAGATCTTCACGTGCTCGCCGATGATGGAGGTCTCGCCGATAACGATGCCTGTGCCGTGGTCGATCATCAGATACTTGCCGATGGTGGCGCCGGGGTGGATATCAATTCCGGTCTTGCCGTGGGCATATTCCGTGATCATCCTGGGGATCAGCGGCACCTTGAGAAGGTAGAGCTCGTGGGCAATCCTGTTAACTGTGGTAGCAAAAAGACCCGGATATGAAAGGATGATCTCTCCCTTGCTGTAGGCTGCCGGGTCGCCATCGTAGCAGGCCTGAAGGTCCGTGTCCACATACTCCCTGATCCTGGGGAGCTTCTTGAAAAACTCATGGGTGATACGGCGGGCACCGCAATCAAGGGTCTCATCGGAAGCGTTGGCATAATCGGGGCTGTGATGGAAGGCGATGGCTATCTGCTTCTGCATGTTGTAGATAACGTCCTCGATCACGACAGCCACACGGTTGTTGTCGTTGTAGCTTTTGTAGACCTTGTCCCTGTAATAGCCCGGATATATGATGCGTATAAGCTTTATCACTATATCTTTTACCGCGTCTCTGTCAGGCTGATTGTAGACATCCATCTGATCCACGTCCCGGCCCTTCTCGTAGTCGGAGAGGATAAGATCCACGATGTCCTTGATCTCTGTCTTGAGTTCCGTATCGCTGCAATTCTTCTTATAATCCATAAGGAATCCCTCGTCATTTCAAAATCTATGCTTCATTATACAATACTATTGCGCTCAATATGCAAAAAATATTGCTGCTTCCCTCTAAATTTATTAACAAATCAAGCCGATAAGAAAAATAGCAGGTATTATAATGTTCTTTTCCGGCAAAAGGATCTTGCCAGAGGTACAGGGACGTACGACAGGAAGAGAAGGCTCTTTTACGGAGGTACGTGTACTATGATGAGATCACTTTGGTCCGGTGTCGCCGGTCTTAAGACACATCAGCTTGAGATGGATGTTATCGGCAACAACATCGCCAATGTAAATACAACAGCATACAAGTCCCAGGCAACGGGATTTTCCGATGTTCTTTATCAGACGGTAAAGAGCGGCACAGGCGGCGGAGAAAACGTGGGATCCACAAATACATCCCAGGTTGGCCTTGGCTCCAAGGTTGCGTCCATTTATACCAATATCACAGCTCCCGGTTCAATGCAGACCACGGGAAATGCTTTTGATATGATGATCACCGGCGATTCCTTCTTTATGGTAAGCACAGACGGAGTCACAAGGAACTATACAAGAGACGGCTCTTTTACCATCGATGCGGAAGGAAAACTGGTAACACAGAATAACGGCTTCTATGTGCTGGGAACCATGGGCGCCGGCGGAGTGCCTGACGGAGCAGCAACAACGAACTTAAGGCTCATCACTCCCGCAACAAATTCCATTGCAGGAACAGCAACTTCCCAGGCTTATTTCAAGGGAAATCTTGACAGCCTTGATCCCGCCTTAAGAGAAGAGGATGGAAAAAATCTGGCGATTGAAGTTTTCGGAACGGACGGCGAAAGATATACACTGAAGTTCGGTATTACCGACGGCGGCGATACCGAGGACAACACCTTCAATCTGCGCCTTCTCTCCGTAAAGGATATGAACGGCAATACCATCAGGAACGATACAGAGAACAGCTTTGACCTTGTATACGACAAGCACAACGGCAAGCTTATGTCCGCAGGCGGCAGCACCACCGGATATGTACAGATGTCATTCTCCGGCGCAGCAAGCGTGATCGGACCTCTTAACGTGAACCTTAACAATACTTCCAACTACGCAGGCTCCATGTCAGGCCATTCATCAACGGTGACCGGAACAAAGGGCAACGAGCAGGGACTTAATCAGGGTTACGCCAACGGAACCATGAGCGAACTGTCCATCTCCAACGACGGTTCCATCTTTGCAAGATACACCAACGGTCAGACAGTAAAGCTGGCCCAGATCGCAGTGGCACAGTTTAATAATGCCATGGGCCTCGAGAAGGTAGGAGACAACCTCTACGCAGAGTCTCTCAACTCCGGAAGAGCTCAGGTCATGGACGTTACAAAGGACGGCGGCTACATGAACTCAGGCGTTTTGGAGGCAAGTAACGTTGATCTGGCAAAAGAGTTTACGGATATGATCACAACCCAGAGAGGCTTCCAGGCAAACAGTAAAGTCATCACCACATCCGATGAAATGTTACAGGTGCTTAAAGGTCTGAAACGATGACACGAAAACATCGTTTAAGTAAAATTAACCAAGATGCGCGAGAGCGAATTAGAGGAATTAGACAAAAGTCTAGTTCCTTTTTTTCATTTTGGTATCATTTTTTGTAAATTAATGTTGATTTTATAATTGGTTTATATTATATTTATTAAAACGATAAAGGGAACGCGATTAAAAGTAATTGTGTGTAGGGTAAATTTATTCTTTTCGGGGCATCGTCCCTGAGAGTATCGGCATCAAGGGGGGAAGGCTGCCGGGCTTTTGTTTTTGACAACTGATTTATCCGTTCATGCAATGGGCTTTGTTTAGGCAAGTACCTTTTTGTGACAATAAAAGGTATTATGTGCTGCAAGCAGGTGCATAGTGCTATTTTTTTGCGCCAAAAAGGACTGAGTAACGTTTATGGAAGAAGTAAATCTTAAAAAGCTGAAAAGAAGCGAGCTTCTGGAGATGATGATCAGTTTCTCCGAAGAAGCGGAAAACTGCAGAAAAAGAGAAGCGGAGCTGACGGAGCGCTTTGAGAAGGAAAGGCTTGAACTTCAGCAGCAGATGGCTGATGAGAGAGCCAGGATGCTCAAGGACTTTGATGAAGAAAAGGCTTTAATGCGAGAGAAGTTCAACGAACAGAAAGCTGCAATGCAGGAGAAGTTCGACAAGGATATCGCAGGACTTAAGGAGCGCCACGAGAGAGAAACAGCAGAGCTTAAGACCCTGGTTGACCGTCAGATGAAAAAGATAGATGAGGCAGGAAGCCTTGCCGAGGCTTCGGTTGCCATAAGTGAAGTCCTGGAGTCGGCACAGAAGGCCGCTGACATTTATTTAAAGGCCCTCCGGGAAAAGGCAGAAACAAAGAATGAGTGAAGAAAACAGTCAGGTTGTAAAACCCTCTGTAGACGAGCTTAAGGCAGAGCTTAAGAGGGAGAACAGGAAAACGGAATACAGGAACGTCCTTCGCAACACCATGATGGTGGTGATCGTTGTGGCAGCGCTGGCAGTTCTAATATCAAGCTTTTTTATCACAGTGCTTAAGGTTACGGGAGATTCCATGACACCGACCCTTGACACAGGTGAGATTGTAATAGCCCAGAATTCAAGCACCTTTAAACCGGGAGACCTAATAGCTTTCTATTACAACAATAAGGTCCTGGTGAAAAGAGTCATGGGCTCCCCGGGAGACTGGATCACCATTGACGACGATGGATTCGTATCAGTGAACGGTGTGCGGCTTGATGAGGACTATGTTTCCGACAGAAGCCTTGATCCCACGGATCTGGAGTTTCCGTATCAGGTTCCCGAGAACAGGTACTTCGTTCTGGGAGATCACAGAAGCGCTTCCATAGATTCAAGATCAAGCGTTGTAGGCTGTGTCACCAAGGAACAGCTGATTGGCAAGATTATATTCAGGGTATTCCCGTTTAAGAATATCGGAAAACTGTAAAGATTAACGATAACAGCTTTTTTTATCAGGGGTGGAAAATGCGCAGTAATGAAATTGTTCGCGCAAAAAACTACATAAAAAAGCATGAGCGCCGCAAAAGGTGGATCGCCTTTGCGCTGTGTCTTTCTCTTTTGACAGGCACGCTCACACTGTATGGCCTCAACAAGCCCGCCACCGCCATGACTGCGGAGGGTGCAAAGAGCGTAGGACTTGTGCTTGAGACAGCTGATTCCGAATTCGAGGCCGGCCTTATTGAACAGACACAGGAGAACAAGGCTGAGAACGAGAACAATGACGTCACTGAAGCAGAAGACAATGCCGCTTCCGGTTCAGGCGTCGAGGATCAGAAGGGCGAAGACAACAGCTCTGACGAGGCAGGTCTTGGCAGCGATACAGACGATTCCGAAGATGGAAAAGAGTCATCTGCTGTAGCCGGAACTTCTGATGAAGAAGAGGAAGAGGCTGCCGATGAGGCAAGCAGCGAGGAAGCATCAGATGAGGCTTCAAAAGAGTCTTCAACAGAAGTAAAGGAAGACGTAGTCATCACTGTTCTCTACGTTGACGGCGAAGGTGAAGAGATCGCCGAGTCCAAGGAGCTCAATATCTCAGAGTGCTTCAATGTTAAGGAAGATACAAGAAGCTTTGAGGGATACATCTTCGATAAGGCTGTTATCGATGAGACAGAAGTTGTAAAGGTAACTAAGGAGTCTGACAAAGAAACAGAGCGCGCTTACTACCTGGCAGATACAGCAAACGGTGAGGAACTCGAGATCACAGAAGATGCTGAGCTGAAGCTGATATACAACAAAGTAAATGATGTAGATGAATTTGTATATGATCAGGACGGCATAAAGGTGACGGTTAAACTGTCAGATCCTACAATCCTTCCTGCAGGAGTTGAGCTTTCAGTAAAGGCTCTTGAAAAAGATTCAGAAGAGTATAACTACTTAGCATATATAGATGCTCTTAATGAGAGCGCTGAAGAGATAGCAAGAGCAAACGGCGAAGATACTCAGACAGAGTATGACGAAACAAATACATATCTCTTTGACATAGCATTTGTTCTTGATGGGATTGAATATGAACCCAAGGACGGAACAGTTTCCGTTTCCATAGAGTTTACAGATAATCAGATCTCAGATGGACTTGATGCTAAGAAGGCCGAAGACATCTCCATCGTTCACCTTCCACTTACAGAAGAGAAGATGCAGGAAGTAGCATCAACCAGTGAGGCTACGGATATCACATCTGCTGATATCAATGTTGAGATCATGGAGAACAGCAGTATTGAAATCGGAGATGGCGGCGATATCGTAACCTTCGAGACTACTTCTTTCTCCGTATACGGTGCAATCAAGAGCAGCAGTGAGCACTCCTGGGTAGGAAATCAAGCTTACAGTGCCAGAGAGATAGTTGAGTGGCTGGGTGACTCCACACTCTTTGGTGTGGTTGCAGAAAGATACAATGGACATACTAACCACAGTGAAGCAAACATTGCTGTAGGGAAGATCGAGAATATCCAGAATTACACAATCGGTATTTCGACCAGGGTATATACAGAACTTACAGAATACAAAGTAAAGGTAAACAAAGTTGTTCATGGATCTCCTAAGGTAGGAACATTCTATTTCGCACTGTTCTCTGATTCTGAAGGTAAGAAAAAGATAGGCGGAAGTGAATTCTCTATTACTACAGGTGCTGACGGAACAGGTTCCCATATCATTGATTTTGCTGATCTCAGCAAAAAGTATCCGGGCTTATATGTTTTCGAGCTTGATGGAGAAGGCGGAACCGCAGTCATGGAAGGCGGAACCGTTGGAAAGTACAAAGTTGCTTATGGTACTGACTATATCGCCGGAGTAACTGATGTAGCCAGATTCTTTAATGATAACTACATCGTTGACATGAATGGCAACGATGTGGTCGATGCTCTCGAGAAGGTTGACGGTGCAACGATCTACACGCCCACAGGCTGGAACTCTTACATGGGCATTACCTATCATGAACAGCAGGTATATGGTAAAAAACCTAATGGCGAATATGGGTTGACCAATTACACCAGAGAAGACTACGAGGGCAGAATGCCTGTTGACCACACAGCTATGCTGAACGATGCCAAGATTACTTCAAGTAAGCTGGCTTATGCGGTTTCAACCGGTGATGTCGAAGTGGTAAACCTTGTGGGAACTAAAGAGAATGGCTCGTTGATGACTGACCTCAGTAAGTACTACTTCAATGTATCCAGCGATCCAAATGACTATGCGGTAAACACAGGATTTTCTCTTCCTGATAATAAGCTCCTGTTAATAAATGTTGATCTTACAGATGCAACGAACTATACACTCAGCAAGATCAAGTACAACACAAAAGGAACAGGAGACTGGAGCCAGGCTGCAAATCACATCATCCTGAATCTTGTTAAAAGAGATGCTAACGGCGACTTCATTCCTTTTGACGGGGAGTTGACAGCTGATACAATGTCAGGAACGTTGATAGCTCCTGAAGCTACTGTTCATGTGACCAGTTCCTACAGTGGAACGATTCTTGCAGACTATGTCGATAAAGTCTGCGAGATCCACAAGATGGACGTAAGACGTTATCTTGATGAGCAGGCCACAGTAGATATCGTAAATGAAGGAAGTACCATTTATCCCTTCGAGATTGAAGCAAGGAAGCTTGTTGACGGCGACACTCCGGAACACGATGAGATATTCTCCTTCACTCTGAAATATTACAACGAAAAGACAAAGAGCTGGGATACCATTTCAGACAACATCAGGAATGACGGTGACAGGATAACATACAAGTTTGATGATCCTACCATATACGGAATGGAGTATGGAGAAGGAAACACCTATTACTTCCTGCTGACTGAGAATGATACGACAAGTGCTTATCACAAAGATGACAGTGGAATAGGCATAAAGGTTAAGTATTATCCCAAGACGGTTGCGGGAATAGTTACCGATTCCATAAATGAGATAAGTTACTACAGGATAAAAAATAGCCATGTTAGGAACCTTCTCAAGAAATTTGATGCAAAGTGGTTCGCTGATCCTATAACCAATGCCGCTGATGTTTTCTTCAATAACATTAAAAAGGGTCCCTTCGATATACAGCTTTACAAGTATCTGGATGGCCAACTCCTTCCGGATTCATCGGACCTTAAGTTCAACTTCTGGGTAAGACTTTTGTATAAAGATGAAAACGGTATCGGTGTTGAGAAGGGAACAAACGGCAGTACCCAGACAAGATACAGATCCGCCAATTCTGTTCAGAATATAGGTGGAAGTATCAGATACACGGTAGACCCGGATCTTTGGGAACTTGAAAAGGGAAAGACTTACTATTACCTCTTTATTGAGGGAAATGCAGAAGAGGGTAATACAGTATCTACTTCACTTGATAAGACACTCTTTGTAATAAAGGTTGACTATTATGTGGATGGCGTTACTATCCAAAAGGGCTATTACAAGATAAGTGATAGTGCGGAGATAAGTGAAGTAAATAAAGTCCATCTGAACGCACTCAACTACTGTGATGCTTCACACGAAGTAACTGGTGAGGAAGCAGCTTTCAATAACAAGACCCTTATCAAGCTTTCACTTGTTAAGCACT
This sequence comes from Butyrivibrio sp. FCS014, assembly GCF_000526935.1. Lineage (GTDB taxonomy): Bacteria > Bacillota > Clostridia > Lachnospirales > Lachnospiraceae > Butyrivibrio. Next base: position 418,625 of record NZ_JAHA01000006.1, read on the forward strand.
GGGATGACCTCGCGGACGATTCTTTTTCAGAGGACTGGACAACCGATAATATCTGGGATGTCACAGCAGTTGTAAAGAGAAGAGTTGAAGGTGGCCAGTACAAAGAGGTGAAAAGATATGTAATCACTTCTTCCGATTATCCTGAGGCAGGACATTCAAAAGAGGTCGTATTTGATAACCTTCGGGCATACGATGATGACGGTAACAAGTACGAATACGCCGTAGATGAGTACTATAACGGCACGCAGCTTTTGCCACTGGCCTCCAAAGTTTACAATGCCAAAGGAGAGCTCGTAAGCGAGGCTTACCTCAGGGAGAATTCAGTAGAGACTGTCAACGGCTACAAGCTCACAGAGTATGATACAAGTTACGATGAAAGAGGAAACATAAGTGTAGAGCTCACAAATACACCGTACCTTATCATCAGGAAGATATGGACCAAGAATGATCAGGAGATCCCTTATGCAGAGACCGAAGGCTACGGAAGCGTATTTGTTAATCTCTACCGGTCTTATCAGGACGGCCCGATGACACTTTATCAGAAAGCGATAATGCTCAGCTACGGTAATGAGTGGACAGTTGAGATCCCTGTTTCGCGTAAGTATACCTACTCCATAGTTGAGTGTGATTCCACCGGCAACATCGAGTATGAAGAGAGCTCGCTGATTGTATATTACAGCTACAACGACAGCAATGTTACAAAGCCGGATGATTACAGGCACGATCACGGATTTACCGATTACACCCAGTCAAGTACGAATTGGAAGCAGGTTTATGTTCAGGGTGACAATTATCCCTTCATCATGCTGGCTGTTCAGAATGATAGGGGCGACAACGTCCTTCCCAGCGCAGGAGGTATGGGAACTATTCCATTGCTAGCCCTGGGAACTCTGCTGATAGCAATAGCGGCAGCAGGAATGTTGATTTTTAGAAAAAGAGACACTTGATAACACATTGGTTTATAGCCGTAGGGCTTAAACATAAAGAAAAAAAGAACAAGGTTCAAAGGAGAGGAAAAATGAAAGGAATTAAGAAACTATTAACAGGTATTCTTGCAGCAACTCTTGCACTTACAATGAACGTAACTGCATTTGCTACAGAGACAGAACCGGCAGAACAGATTTCCGTTGGCACAGTAAGTGTTGGAGAAGGAGAAGGCTCCATCACAGTTGCTTCAGCTGTTGCAGATGAGGTTTACAGTCTCTACAAGATCTTCGATTTCGAAGCTGCTACAAATGCAGACGGAACAAAGAGCAAAACAGAAGGTGTTTACACAATTAAGTCAGACAGTCCCTGGTATGGATTTGTAACTTCAGATACAGCTAAGGCATATGTTAAGGTAACAACAGAGGGCGGCAAGAACTATGTTGCCTGGGTTAACACAGATACAACCAACAGCGTAACAGGAAATGATGAGACAGCTATCGCAGCTTTTGCAAAGGCAGCTTATGAGTATGCAAAGAATGTAGCTCCTACAGCGCAGGTTAAGGCTGATAAAAAAAATAATGCTAAGTTCACAGGCGTTGACTATGGTTACTACATGGTTGGTTCTTCAGTAGGTGCTATCGTTGGTATCAACACAGCAACACCCGACGCAACCATCAAAGAGAAGAACGGCCAGCCTACATCCGAGAAGCAGGTTGAAGAGGATTCAACAGGTAAGCTTGGTGACAAGGACGATGCAGATATTGGACAGACCGTAAACTTCCAGAGTACTGTTACAATTCCTGCAGGTGGAGCTCTTAATGTAGTATTCGAAGATGAGATGACAGCTTCTCTTACTCTTAAGGCTGATTCAATCAAGGTTTATGATAAAGATAACAAAGAAATCACTTCTTCAGTAGTTAAAGAGAATGGTATTTCCACATCAAAAGTTCTTTTTGAGAACGAAAAAGAGGGTGCACTTCTTCACGACAAATTCACAGTAGCCTTCAAGGACGATGTAACATCAGCTCTTAAAGAGGCTACAACATATACAATCAAATACTCAGCAGTTCTTAACGAGAATGCAGTTGTAAGAGACGAGAACTCAACACAGGGTGAGTTTGGAACAGGCAACGACAACCATTCAAGAATTACTTATGGTAACAATGGTCACACAGAGTGGGATTGGACAAGAACTTACACATATCCCATCAAACTTAAAAAGGTAAATGAGCAGGGTAAGGTTCTTCCCGGAGCAGTATTCACAATCGCACGTGCTACAGCTGAGAATGATATTCTTGCACTTGTTGAGATCAGTAAGGGAGATAAAGATACTGCTGCTATTTACAGACTTCCTATGGAAGGCGAGAGGAATACTGTTACTGAGATGACAACTCCTGAGTCAGGTCTTATCACAATCAGCGGACTTGATGCAGATGCTTATGTACTTACAGAGACAAAGGCTCCCGAGGGATACAACCTTCTTAAGGATCCTATCACAGTCACAATCAAATCAAACACAGCACCTACCAATGTTGGCCAGACTGATATCTCCGTAGTATACACAAGCTCAAGCGCTATAAAAGATGATAATGCAGAAGGAACATACACAGGAACACTTGATATCCTCAACCTTACAGGTACACTTCTTCCTTCAACAGGTGGAATCGGTACAACAATCTTCTACATCATCGGCGGTATCCTTATCGTTGCAGGTGTAGCTTACTTCATCCTTCGCAGAAAGGCTGATGCAGAGTAATAAATTTAGGGTATGAAAAAGTTGATATATATTTGAATCTTGTTTCTGAATAGAAACTGACTGTATCCTTCCGGAAAAAGAGACAGCTCTTTTTCCGGGAGATACAGGATTGATTCAAAAGAAATGTTACAATGATCTGATGAACAAAAAGCTTAAGAAGTTAATACCGAACATAATATTCAGTGTTATTTTTCTGGTTGGACTGGCCATATTTCTTTATCCGTCGGTCAGCAACTATATCAATTCAAAGCACCAGAGCCGTGCGGTGGCATCCTACGATGCAGCCATAGCGGCGTTATCAAAAGAAGATTACACAAGATTCTGGGAGGCAGCAAAAGCGTACAACGAGGACCTCGCCAGGAAACCTCTTGACTTCACTCTTACGGAAGAAGAGAAAGAGGAATATGACAGCATTCTGGATCCCACGGGAACCGGAGTTATTGGTACAATAGAGATAGAAAATATCGGAGTAAACCTTCCAATCTACCACGGAACCGAAGAGTCGGTCCTTCAGGTTGGAATCGGCCATCTGGAAGGGACCTCTTTTCCCACAGGAACCGAGTCTACCCATGTAGCTCTGTCGGGACACAGGGGATTGCCTTCCGCCAAACTTTTTACGGATCTGGATCAGATGATCGAGGGAGACACGTTCCTCCTTCACATAATGGACCAGACTTTTGCATATCAGGTAGACCAGATTAAGATCGTTCTCCCCGAGGAGACCAATGATCTTATGAGGGTCAATGGAAAAGAATACGTCACGCTGGTGACCTGTACGCCCTACGGCGTCAATACTCACAGGCTCCTTGTTAGAGCGAAGCGTGTTGATTATAATGAAGAAACAAAGCTGATCGTACCTGCAGATGCGACCAGGTACGGAACCTTAATGGTTGCACCTTTTGTGGGTGCTCCGGCATTACTTGTAATATTTATCGTCTTCCTTATCATGACTTCCAAGTGGTCCCGCAGGAGGAGAAGCAGTAACAAAGTTTTATGAGGAATACTATGAATAAGCTGAAGAATATTTATATTCGAATATCGGCGATCATTGTGGCGGTTCTGATGGCGATCATCGCTATTCCTTCACAAATGGTAAGTGCAGCCCCCAATACGTGGGCAAGCATTGACCTTGGAAAGAAGGGAAGTCTCACCATCACCCACTTTTCCGTGGATGAGGAACTGATGGAAAACGTCAGATCCTACATTTACCTTGTGGCCACTATTGATGAAAACGGCACTTATACCATTACAGATGAGTTTAAGGGCTGCTTTGATGACCCTGATTTCTTCAACAATGATTTTAACTATGATGACTGGAAAGAATGTGTCGATTATCAGACTGAAAGTGATTCGGACAATCTCCAGACTTATATCAAAGAGAACGGCATCAAAGAAGTAGACAGCAAGGTATCAGACAGCAAAGGAAAGACCTGTTACACAGACCTTGAGCTCGGAATATATTATGTGCTCAGCGACAAGGTTGAAAAGGATGATTATACACATTCATTTGTAAACTTTGTTTATCCCGTACCTATCCTTGAGTACGATGAAGCTACAGGACAGATTATCAAGAATTACAATCCTTCAGCTTCACCCAAGAAGGCCAAGGTAAAGAACGATATTGTCGTTCACTGCCACCTTTATAAGAGATGGAATGACAGCGGAAATACCGACAAGAGACCCGCATCAGTAACCTTCAACATCTATTGTGATGATGAGCTGATGGAGACAGTTACTCTTTCAGAATCTAACGGCTGGTCCTATGAGTGGTCCAATGAAGGCGTTCATACTTATAATGTAGAAGAGGTTGGTATTGGAAGCGGATATAGTTCAGGAATAAGTATTTACCAGCAGGGACACGAATTCTGGTATACCTGCACCAACAGCTATACGCCCCCTGAGACACCGCCTGATACGCCTCCGGATACGCCGCCCGGTAATCCTCCGGAAACACCTGACACACCTGGAACGCCTGATTTTCCCGATGTTCTTGGAGCCATAAGAGAACTTCCCGCAGTTCTGGGTGCAAGAAGACTTCCCCAGACAGGACAGCTTTGGTGGCCCATTCCCATACTGGTGATCGCAGGAATAGTATTTATAGTTAAAGGAATCAGAAAGAATAGAAAGAATGTTCAATAAAAGGAAATTAGGATATATCTACATTGCAATTGGAGTTGCCTTGATCTTCATGGCAGCTCTTTTGCTTAAGAACAATATTGATGAAAATACCGTTGCAGGTGCTGCTTCCGAGGAACTTCTTAACGAGGTTGTCGAGCAGATGCCCACAGTAGTTCTTGAGGCAGAGGATTCAGGACCTATGCCTGTTGTTAGTGTTGACGGCAGGAGCTTTGTGGGGACCGTACAGATCCCTTCTTTGGGACTTCTTTTGCCCATTCAGGATGAGTGGAGCAAGGAGAATGCCAAGGTGGCTATATGCAGATACAAGGGTTCAGTGTATGACAACGACCTGATCGTCTGCGGCCACAACTATACGGAGCACTTCGGAACCCTTGGTGAGCTGGAGATGGGAGCAGAGGTCATTGTGACTGACATGAATGGCAAGAGCTTTCATTTTGTGGTTTCAAACCTGGAGACTCTCGGCGCCTATGATACTGAGGAGATGGAAGCAGGGCAATGTGATTTCACCATGTTTACCTGTACCCTGGGCGGTGCCAACCGTGTAACTGTTCGATGCGAGGCAACAGGAGAGGTGAGTAAAACCGGTGAAGTTCCGGACATTCTGAAGGCAGTTGAAGAGAGCAAACACGTAAGATAGATATAAATTCTTAATGGAAATTTAAGCATCCCCTTCGTGGACAGTGTCTTGAATGAGTACTATAATTACAGTACAAGGAGTAATAGACTATCCACGGAGAGGAGATGATGCAGAGTGATCATAGTAAAAATGAATGAAACCACAGTTGAGTGCAGTATCGCTGCATCTGAGCTCCATGAGATCGGGCTTACCCCTGAGGCTGTTATAAGCGGAGCGGAGAATACCACTTCCTTTTTTGCCCAGCTCAATAAAGAGGTGGGAGCGCAGCTGGATTATGACCCCGAGACCGAGGTCATGATGATGAGCAAGAACATGATGATGGACGGCAGCGTTCGCATCTTTGCTGTAAAGATGAGCAACGACGACATTCAGAAGGCTACGGACCGCATTCGCGGCGCCGCTGAGACCGTGCTTAAGATGCTGACACAGGAGCGGGTGGACGAGATCAAATCCAAGACCGGCAGGGACAAAGGCGTGGCCTTAAACGAAGTCATCACCAATGTCACCGATACTATCAACAAGATCTACGGCCACGGCGAGCAGGACGAGATCGATCCCGAGAATGCAAGCTTCAGCTATCAGCCCCTTTCCGAATATGCCGGCTATATGATGGAGTTTGATAATCTTGAGGATGCAGCCCGCTTTTCCAAGGTGGTGCAGAAGCTTCCCATTGTGGATTCGGCGCTGTACAAGTACAAAGACAGGTTCTACCTCATGGCGGGGCTTATGTCCTCCAGAGACAGCATCATCTATGATATGCGAAGAGCTGGAGTTGAGTATTCCGAGATGCTGACGGTGAATTCTCCCGAGGCTATGCTGATACAGGAGCACGGCGAGTGCATCATAGCAGAGGATGCTGTGGTACATCTGGCGGATTTGGCTAAATGAAGAATAGTATAAGTGTATTGAATTTATCAGGCATATATGAACGCGAGGCCTTCTACAGAGATGTGGAGGGCCTTAATTTCGTGGATCTTAGGGACGTTCCCGGCACCAACTGCATGTGTGATGACGCGGCAAAAGAGACATTGGCTGCAGCCATAAGCGGTGGCAAGGGCGGGCTTCACTTCATCGACAACGGGAATTACCATTATTTGTCGGCGCTGTACCTTGAGTTTGTGAGAGAACCCTTTTCTCTGGTGGTCCTTGACCATCACCCCGATATGCAGGCGCCTATGTTTGACATCTTATCCTGCGGCGGCTGGATCCTCCATGTCATCGAAAATAACCCTTACGTCCGCGATATTCACGTTATTGGGGCAGACCCTGTGTTGATATCCCAGGTGGATGAAAAGACCCGGAAAAGGGTGAAATTTTACGAAAATGCAGAGGTACTTCCTGCGACAGAATATCCTGTATACATTTCCGTGGACAAGGACGTTATCAGAAGGGATGAACTTGTAACAAACTGGGACCAGGGAGAACTTACGGTTTCGGAGGTTATCGGATTTGTGAAGGCTCTTTTCCGAAGGGAAGAGTCAGAGGGCGGTAAGGGAATCATTGGAATCGACATCTGCGGAGAGTGCGCACCGGAGCAGGAGGACTGCGATCTTGATGCCGCAATTGCAGGAAATCAGCGGTTTAATGAAGAAGTGATGCAATATTTTGTGCAAGCACAGACGGAATAGCGTATAATGAAATAAAGACATAAATCCCGAATCGGAGGCGTTTGATGGAAAAGAGACTGAGAGACTATTTAAGACATCTGGAAAAGCTTGATTTTGAGGTGATCTCAGAGGAAGAAATCTGGGAAGAGAGGGAGAGGCTTGAGCTTAGGCTCACCGAGATCCATCAGGAAATGATGAGACTTCTTTTGCCCATGATGGCGCTTATTATCTGCGCATGCATCTTTCTGGCTGCGGGATTTGTGAATTTCTTCATCGGAAGCTTTGTGGCAGCTGCAGTGATGGCTTTATGCGCCGCCTGGCTCGGATTTCGCTACAAGGCTATGTCCGACGCGGTGAAAAAAATATGCGTCTACATAGATAAATTGACGGTTAAATAATGATGGAAGAATGCTTTGAAATGCCTTGACATCTCGCCGCAAAATGAGTATCATTATTTTTGTCGCTTGCAGAAGTGGCGGAATGGCAGACGCGCATGGTTCAGGTCCATGTGTAGGCAACTACATGAGGGTTCAAGTCCCTTCTTCTGCACTTGATACGGAGGCTCTGAAGTACGAAAAGTATTTCGGAGCCTTTGTTTTTGCTTGAAAGGAGATTTTTGATGAAGATAAATACCGTGATATTTGATATGGACGGGACGGTTCTCAATACCCTTGAGGACATCACCGATTCCGTGAATGTAATACTTGGAAGGCACGGCTTTCCCGAAAGGACCATCGACGAGATCAGGCACTTTGTGGGAAACGGAGCAGTGGTGCTGATGGAGCGTGCCCTTCCTCATGGAAAAGAGACACTGGATTTCGAGGCAATTCTTGAGGAGTACAAGGTGTATTACGAGGAGCACTGCAACATCAAGACCGGTCCTTACAAGGGGATCAAAGAGCTTATGACGGCACTTTCAGAGCGAGGCTACAAGATGGCTATTGTTTCCAACAAGCCTATGGGAGCAGTGAAGGAACTCAATAAGATTTACTTTGGAGACTACATTGATGTGGCAATTGGTGTTACAGACACCTTAAGGCGCAAGCCCTATCCCGATGAGTGCCTGGAGGCCATGAAGCTTCTTGGAAGCAGTGCTGATGAGTGCATTTATGTGGGTGATTCGGAGGTTGATCACAAGACTGCGGTCAATACGGGACTGAAATGTATCTCATGTCTGTGGGGATTCAGGACGAAAGAGGAGCTTGTTGAAGCAGGAGCGGGAGATAACTTTTTCGTTGAAGAACCAATGGAGATTGTGGGTATTCTGGAAAAATTAGGATAATGACTGCAGACTTGCAAAGATTTTTCCTGATTTTTTGATTTTCTTTTGGCATGAGAGGGATTTTGCCGGGGATGGCGTGTTTACACGGCTTTTGGAGACTTACGTAGTGAGGAATTAGCGATTTTCCGCGGGGTTACGATTGCCATAACGATTTTTGAAAAAAATTTTAAAAATAGTGTTGACGAAGACTTTCAAGTTTGCTATTATATGAAAGTCGTCACGAGCGATAAGCCATGACGAAGGGAAATGCGGAAGTGTCGGAATTGGCAGACGAGCAAGACTAAGGATCTTGTGATGCTTACATCGTGTGGGTTCAAGTCCCATCTTCCGCACGAAAGAAAAGGATCAACTCGAAAGAGTTGGTCCTTTTTCTTTTGCGCGAAGCAGTCATGGGGACGGTTCTTTTGACTGCTTTACAACTATCGTATTTGATGATATAGTTCATTCTTGAAATTTAAAAATCTATTCTCTTTTTCTGAGGGAACTGAGTAGAAGTTGCTCTATTCAGTCGATTTCCATTTCAAAAAATTTATATAGGAGGATTATTAATGCCGCGTCGCGCGCGAATTATGAGTGCATCAGGCTATATGCACATAATAGTAAGGGGGATTGGGAAGCAATTGTTGTTTGAGGATGACTATGATTATAGATATTATTTGGCTAAATTGGAGCGCTACTGTATGGATACAGAGGTTAGAGTATGTGCCTATTGCCTTATGGATAATCACGTGCATCTATTAGTAAGGGGAGAACATGAATCAATAGTTCTTTTGATGAAAAAAATAGGGGTGAGCTATTCCTGGTATTATAATAAGAAATATGAGAGGGAAGGTCATCTTTTTCAGGATAGATATAAGAGTGAACCTATAGAAAACGAGGCCTATTTTCTGACGGCATTCAGGTATATTTTGAAGAATCCGCAGAAAGCGGGAATATGCAGTGCAATGCAATATCCTTGGAACAGCTACAGGTACTATGATAATCCGCTTCCGTTTATGGATTTATCAGCAATTCACAGCCTTTTAGGCGATTTTAGAAATTATAGCAAGTATATTGAAGGGGAAGATGAAGATAAGGGGCTTGAGCATTCGCGAAATAGACACGGTGATTCCTGGGCAAAAGAAATCATGAAAAGATATCTTGGCATCGAAAGTGGCACGACTTTACAAAAATATAGTAAAGAAGATAGAAATGCCGCGCTGGCAAAGCTCAAAGAACACGGATTGTCTGTGCGCCAGATATCAAGACTTACCGGAATAGGACGTAATATAGTTCAGACAGCAGGAAAAGAGTAGCATAGAGAATAAGACAAAAGAACCGTCCCTTTGACTGCTATGAATTGAAAAGAAAAAGGGGTATGAAAAAATATGAGCGATTATAAATACTTTAATCTGAGAGAAAAACCGGAACTCAATGAAGCGGCAGCGAATTGGTTCCATGAAAAGTGGGGAGTACCCACAGAGGCTTATATGGAATGTATTGATGCCTATATTGAAGGCACTACAGAATATGGCTGGTATATATGTCTTGACGGAAAAAAAATCGTCGGAGGTCTTGGAGTTATAGACAATGATTTTCATGACAGGAAAGATCTTGCGCCTAATGTCTGTGCTGTTTATACAGAAGAAGGATATCGATGCCAAGGTATTTCCGGAAATCTTTTAAATATGGTGGTTGAAGATATGAAATCCAAGGGCATTTCTCCAATCTACCTTGTTACGGATCATGTTGGATTTTATGAAAGATATGGATGGGAGTTCTTTTGTATGGCACAGGGGGATGGAGAGCCTGAGCCTACAAGGCTGTACATACATAGATGAGTGAGAAACAGTCATGGGGACGGTTCTTTTGACTGCTTTACCCGTGTCCTGGACACGGGTAGTAGTTTACTTTATAGTGAGTTATAAAGTATCTATGTGAAGATTTACGACAACTTTAGGAGGAGCGAAAAATGATTTTCAATGAAGAAAAGTATACGTTGGGGGAGAGAAATATTGTTCTGCGCAGCGCTCATGAAGATGAAGCTGACATGCTCATAGATTACCTTAAAACAGTTTGCGGAGAGACAAATTTCCTTTTGGTCAATCCTGATGAGGTCAAGTACACAACAGAAGATGAAGTTAAGTTCATCAAGAGTCATAACGAGTCGGATAATGAACTTGTAATGTGCGCTTTCGTAGATGGTGCATATGCAGGAAACTGCTCTTTTACCAGCAGAGGAAGCAGCAGAAGAGCCAGACACAGAGCTGATATCGGGATAGCTCTTTTCCGGAAATACACAGGTTTCGGCCTCGGGAGACTAATGCTGGAGAGGCTGATCCAAAAGATAAAAGACTGCGGATATGAGCAGGCAGAGCTTACTGTCGTAAGTGGAAACGATAAGGCATATCATCTGTACGAGAGCCTTGGATTCAAGGAATGCGGACGTATGCCAAATGCCAACAAATACGATGACGGCACATACAGTGATGATATCTACATGGTTTTGAAGTTTTGAAAAAATTAGTTTGGGAGCGAGATATGAATCACTTTTATTTTGTAAGACATGGGGAGACCATCTGGAATGTCGAGAACAAGATCTGCGGAGCTACCGATATAGAGCTCACGAAAAAGGGCCATGAGCAGGCGGTGGAAACAGGAGAAAAGATTCTTAAGGAAGGCATAAAAGCTGATCTTATTCTGACTTCCCCACTGGTTCGTGCATCTGAGACTGCAAGACATATATCTGAGATAACAGGAATCCCTGTAAAGGTGGAAGAGCGTCTTTTAGAACAGAATTTTGGAAGGTATGAATCTACTCCAAGGGACGGCAAGGAATTTCACGAAGCCAAAAAGGATATGGCAAGCAGGTTTGGGACCGGAGAGTCCATGCTGCACCTTGCCCAGAGGATATATAACCTTCTTGATGACATAAAGGCAGGAGATAAGGTCTGTATTCTTGTAGCACATAACGGAATCGCCAGGATAGTTGAGTCATATTTCAGGGAGATGGATAACGAAGAATTTTCATCTTTTGGTATTAAAAACTGCGAAGTTAGAAGGTATGATTTCTGAAATAGGAGGATTCAAATGGATATTAAAGATTTCAAATGGACAAGAGAACCGAAGAGCTTCGTGATTGAAGGAGAGAAGATTTCCATAACAACGCTTCCCCACACAGACTTGTGGCAGCGCACGTATTATCATTTCAGAAATGATAATGCGCCTGTTTTCCAAATGGATACCGAGGAGAAATATTTTTCTTTTGTTGTGAAGACAAACTTTGCAGATAGTCATCACCGTTTTGATCAGTGTGGCATTGTCATGTATCTTGATAGCGATAACTGGCTGAAGGGGTCCGTTGAATATGAAAATGATGAGATGGGTCACCTTGGCTCAGTAGTTACCAATCACGGATATTCTGACTGGGCAACTACACAGATCCCTGCATCGGTAAAAAGTATGTGGTATAGACTCAGCCGCAGGGAAGATGATTATTGCATTGAATGCTCGGATGACGGACAGAAGTGGAAGCAGATGAGAGTCTGCCACTTGCATGAAGGTGCTGGCAAGGTTAGCTTCGGCATATATGCTTGCTCTCCGGAGGATTCTTCTTTTACTGCAGAGTTTACAGATATGGCTTTGACGGAATGCGCATGGGCTGCACACGACGGACAGCAGCCGGATGAATGAATATAAAGAGCACATCAATGAAAAAGCTGAAATAATAAGAGGGCCGGCTCGAAAGAGCCGGCCCTCTTCGGTGCCTTCATATTTCTTATAGCATAGTAAATCTTTGCGTCGTATCCGAGAGCTGTTCCGTAACCTCGTTATTTTTATCAATCGCCTCTGTGATTTTCTTGATGCCGCCCACAATCTCCTGAGAACTCTCAGCGGACTGGGCGATGGCTTGCGAGCTTTCTACAACAGAGGTGCTTATAAGCTGAACCGATTCAACCATTTCCGTCATTATATCCGTAAGGTTTTCAGCCTTCTGATTGAAGTTTGTAAGCATTTCTTCCATGATGTCCGCAGTGTGCTCGTATTTTTCACCGGTGCTTACGAACTCGTCATAGTCGCTGATTACCTGACCGTTTATATAATCCAGAACTGCCTGTGCGTTCTTGGCAAGGTTGTTTACAGCTTCGGTTACTTCATTGCTTATATCCTGGATATTTGCAGCTGTCTGTCTGCTGTTATCCGCGAGGGAACTGATCTCTGTTGCCACAACGGAGAATCCCTTTCCGGCTTCGCCTGCTCTTGCGGCCTCAATGGAAGCGTTAAGAGCCAGCAGGTTTGTCTGACTTGCTATATCAAGAATGACTTTTGTCAGTTCGTTGATCTGAGCAACCTTCTCGGATTCACGCACTGATTGGAGCAGTACTTCCGACAGATGCTCCACTTTTTCACCGGCTTCAGCTTTCTTGCTTGTTACTCGGGACTTAAGCTCATCAGCTTCGGCTTTGATGCTGTCAGCGGTCTTTGTGCCTTCTGTTGCCTGGTCTGCGATTTCCTGAGCTGCAGTTTTTACACATTCAACGGATTCGTTGATATGGGATACATTTCCTGAAACGGTCTCCATACTTGCTGAGAGCTCTTCCAGTGCAGCCGATGTGTTGGTCACGTTGTCATCTGCTATATGAAGCTGCGATGAAACCTCTTCGGAGGATTCCGAAAGAACTATGGAACCATCCTTTACATCCTTCATGATTCCCTGAAGCGTCTCTATAAAGTGATTTATTCCTGATGTTATGAAAAGAAGCTCTGATTTGGTCTTTGTCTTAACTCTTGCGGTAAGATCACCCTGGCCATCTTCGATATTGCTGATGATCACGTTCACTTCATCCGCTATTTTTCTGATCTTCTTGACTATATTCTTATAGCTGATAAGGAAGCTTATGATTATCAGGACTACGATCAGAATTGTTCCGATCATGGCTGTCAGATTACCCGACTTAAGAAGCTGTGTCATCAGCGAAGTTGTATCATTTGCGGAATCATTGATTGCCTGGTCCAGAGTTTTGGTAGAGTGGAAGATGGCAATTTTCTGTATCTCGGCTTTATCAAAAAGTATCGAATAGGCAGAATCCTTGTCTCCCGCATCGCACTTGGCAATAGAAGCATCAATGAATTTTACCATTCTCTGATACTGGGCTCTTATTTCTGTCATCTTGGCAATGGCAGTGTCATTTCCCATGGTGGAGAAATCTTTCTCCAATGTAGAAATATCTGCCTCTATGGTACTCTTTACACTTTCAATCTGAGGCAGCAGAGCCTGTTTGGTTTCATCTGCAGAAGCAGAAACATAGCCGGTAGCCTGATCGTACAGTGACATGACATCACTCTTCAGATTGGCTTCATCCTGTGTAAGCTGCATCATTGTCTGAAACATCTGAATACTGGTGGCGGTTGATGTCTTCATTGAAGACATGACGAAGCTCATAACAATTACGAACGCCAGTAAAATAGCCAGATTGGTTGCCAGTATCTGGAACATAATAGAATTGATTTTTTTAACCTGTATTTTGTCTTCTCTCATGTTCCCCTCCTTACAGTTTAGAGTACCAGTCACTTGCTACTTTTTTGAATTCTCTCAAAAAGCCTGCAGCATCAAGTTCTCCATTGGCATACTTCTGATATACGTAGGAAAAGCCATTCTGCCCAAGACCTTCCGCCATTTCCATCCAGTGCCAGCTGGATGTCTTTCCTGCTGAGATGTAGGATGAAATAACCGAAGCAAAAGGATCTGAAGCGACGTATTTACAATCCACGAAAGGACTTACAAATCCGGCCTGTTCTACCAGTATCTGCTGTGCGCTGTCTTCAGAACACCATTGCAGGAAAGCAAGAGCAGCTTCCACATTACCCTCCTTGGATACAGCCCACCAGGAAGGTGCGCTGGTCAGAATAGTATCCATACCTTCTTCGAAAGCATATGGAGCCATTCCCACCTTAAAGTTTCCTGCTTTTGCATAAGCGTCTGCATCACCTCCGGTAAGGAGTGCTCCTATCCAGGATCCTTGTGTGATAAAAGCGTACTTTCCTGATGCAAAGCCCATTACCTGATCGTCGTAGGAGCCCTTCGTCAGAAGAGCAGGATCTGAATACTCGTTGAAAAGACCTATCATATCAGCAAAATGAGAAAAACGGGTATCATCGATTCCGCCTCCGTTTTTCAAAAGGTCAATATATGTTGTGTCCTGCCTTGAAAGACCTGAGTCTATATAAGCTCCGGTAATATGGTTGCCGGCGGACCATCCAAGGTTCTCAGGTTCAGCACAGAAACCGATGACCGCTGTAAGTCCGAGCTGATCCTTCTTTGCATCGATCTTCTCAAAGGCTGCCTTCATTGAATCGGGCCCTGTGATGGATGAAGGATCCACGCCTGCTTTTTCCAGAATGTCTGCGTTATAGGCAAGACCGATAGCTTCTGTGGTGTAAGGGAACCCAAGTGTCCCGTATTCTGAGTCTATATAAGCCGCATCCGTTCTCTTGGTCCAGTCCTGATCACTCATATCGACCAGCAGACCTTCCCAGTTTCCAAAACCGGAAGACTCACAGGCGATTATATCCGGCATCTGATCGGCAAGATAGTAACCCTTTAATGTGGCCTGAGCATCAGCACCTGTTTCTACTCCCAGAACCTTGACTTCTACACCGGTCTCTGCCTGATACTGTTTTGCAAGTGCTTCTATCTGGGAAGTAACTTCACCTTTAGTATTGAGCAGTGAGATTGAAGTAGTGCTCTCAGATACGTCGGCATCTGAGGCTGCCTGATTTCCACAGCCGGATGTAAGGCACATAAATGCCGTCAAAAGAGCCAGTGGAATAATTGCCCGTTTTGTCATAGATCCACTTCCTTTCCAAATCAGCTAAATTTATGAATAATACTGCATATATTATTATACGTTATTTAGCTTTTTGAGCAGCTAAAATATAAATTAAAAAAGTATTAAAAGCGCTAATTTAACCAGTAAAAATCAGTTTACTATTTATGAAATCATTTATTATCAGCATCCATAATTCCAATTCTTAACAAATTCCAATATATGTTATATTTTTCTAAAGTGAACGCAAAATAGTTAATCTGCGGTACAATAAAATAAGGTAATTATAAGTATTTATCGCTATTACATGGATTAACATACGATACCGAGGAGACAATTAATGCGTTCGCTCAGAACCAGAATAACCGCAACGATGCTCTGTGTGATATTCATTGCTCTTGTGTTCACCACATTGCTGAGTGCGATTTTCATACGAAGGACCGAGAGTCGAAAAACAGATCAGCTTCTTCTTATGCTCTGTAAGATGGGAGAGCAGAGTCTTGACTACTACTTTGACAGCGTTCAGGACTCCGTGGACAGGGTATCTTCCTTTGTTGAAGAAGACCTGAAGGATACCAGTGATGAGGAGCTGGAGAAGCATATGCAGCGCGCCAGAGAATACTTTGGCATGATGGCTTCAAGGACCAAGGGCGTCCTGACTTACTATTACCGCATAGATCCTTCTGTTTCTTCGAAAGTAAAAGGCTTCTGGTACACGAACCTCAGCGGAGGAGGCTTTGAAGAACATGAAGTGACGGATATCACCCTTTACGACGTGGATGATACATCAAAGCTGGTCTGGTTCACGGTCCCCAAGCATGAGGGCAGATCCATCTGGCTTCCGCCTTATATAACAGACAATCTGGATGTGCGCGTTATTTCCTACGACGCTCCCGTTTACTGCAATGGGCAGTTCATCGGAGTGGTGGGTATAGAGGTTGACTATTCCACCATGGCGCAGGAAGTGGACAGCATACAGTTTTACGACAACGGCTATGCTTTCCTTAGCGGGGCTGACGGCAAGCTCTTTTACCACCCTCATATAGACGTTACGAGCGCGCCTTCGGATGCAAGCTACGCGATACCCTTTAGCATGGACGGAGACAGCTCTTTTGTCCGGTACAGCTATAACGGTGAGAAAAAAGAGGCAGTGTGGCTTCCTTTGAGCAACGGAATGCGCCTGATCGTCTCGGTTCCCGAATCTGAGACCAAGGGAGACTGGATCGGGCTTATTCTGAACATCTCCCTGGGCGCTGTTTTGGTGCTGCTGATATCAAGTCTCTTCCTGATGCTTTACACCATGCGCATAACCAAGCCTCTTGAACAGCTTACTGAGGCGACGGAACAGGTTGAGAAGGGTAATTACGACGTTGACCTTCCTTATAATGAGGATGATGAACTGGGCAGACTTACCGGCTCCTTTAAAAATCTGTCGGATAACATGAGGGCCCACATCAGCGACCTTAGCGAGCAGGCATTTGTGGATTCTCTCACCCAGGTAAAAAACAAAGCTGCTTTTGCGAAGATCTCCGATGAACTGCAGCAGCAGATTGATAACGGGGCAAAAGAGACAGAGTTTGCCATTGGGGCTTTTGACTGCGACAGTCTTAAGGAGATAAATGACCGCTACGGACACGACAAGGGCGATGAATATCTCAAAAACGCCTGCGCTGCCATAAGCGATGCATTTAAGCGAAGTCCCGTGTTCAGAATGGGCGGAGATGAATTCTGTGTTATTTTCAGAAGAGGAGACTATAATCACAGGGGAGAACTCATAAGGCGCTTTGAGAAATCTGTTGAGAAGATCAATGCAGCAGCCAGTAACCCCTGGGAGAAAGTATGGATATCAAGCGGATTTGCGGAATTTGATCCTGCTTTGGACAAGGGGGTTGCCGATGTGCTTAAACGCGCTGATGAACTTATGTATGAAAATAAACGCGAGAGAAAAAAGATTAAACGTGCCGTAACAGGCGATGTGGAGTAAAGCATGATAAAAAGATTCTTTTTCCCAGCGGTTGATAATGATGTCAGAGAGCTGATGGATGAAACCAGCACCAGAAATATAGAGAATATTTCTGCTATAGTGGCCATTTTTGAAACACTGACGCTGCTTTACTTTGTCATGACCAGGAAGAGCTTTGGAAGTGAAGAATGGGCCAGTATTGCCAGCGTCCTCTTTTGCATAGTTTCCTGTCTGTGCGGGTTCCTTGTAACGAGAGCCATGCTTAAGAAGGAGAAGATGAAACACCTCCGGGTAGCTGCACTCAATACTATATATCTGTTGCTGATGTCGATATGGTCTATGTGGTCGTCTTATCGGAATTATATCAAGGGCGGGCAGATGCTGACTTTCTATGCGGTGGAGATCATGATGGTGATCTTCATCATTCTTGAGCCCTGGTTCAGTTCTATTCTGATGCTTGTCATATATTATACCCTTTACATCATTTTATATTCGGTTGATAAAGCAGCAGGTATAAATACCATTAATTATTCCGTTCTTGTACTTGTCTGCGCTATAGGCATGGGAATGCGTTATCATTCACTTCGCAAGGCTTCAGAGGCCAGAGTTCAGCTTGCAAAAGCCAAAGACTCGGAGCTGAAGGATAAGATGAACATACTTCAGGCCTTTGCAGACATCTATGACAAAGTAAATCTTATCGATTTTACCAACAATACCGAGATGTCCATGAGAGATAAGGAACAGACCAAATATTACATTGATTTCAAAACTCAGACCCACACCGTCATGACTCAGGGGCTGAGACCGGGAATCATGCCGGATCAGCTTAAGAGCTTTATTGAATTTACTGATATCAGTACTGTGAGATCCCGGTTGGTAGGCAGGAAGCTTTTAAGTGATGACTTTATAAATGTGAAAGACGGGTGGTTCAGGGCTCAGTATATTCCCGTGGAAGTGGATGAAAAAGGCGTTCCTCTGCGAGTTGTCTTTACCACCAGAAATGTTGACGATGAGAAACGGCGCGAGGAGCGGCTGGTTCGAATCGCCAGAACCGATGAGCTTACAAGGCTCTTTAACCGAAGAAGCTATGAAGAAGACCTTACCGAATATATGGAGAAAGGCCTGGGGGACGACTTTGTGATATTATCTGCGGACGTAAACGGCCTTAAGAAGGTGAATGACACCATAGGGCATATTGCAGGGGATGAGATTATCAAAGGGGCTGCGGAATGTCTTTTGCTGGCTATAGGAAACAAGGGCAAGGTGTACAGAGTCGGCGGTGATGAATTTGCTGCCATTCTCCATACGCAGGATCCCGGGACGGTTTGCCGTGACATCGAGGCACAGGTAGACAACTGGAGCGGCAAATATTCCGATAAACTGTCAGTTTCCATCGGATATGCTTCAAGCAAGGAGAATGAAGGCCTTGACATCCATGACCTGGAGAAGAAGGCTGACGATGAGATGTATCATTCAAAAGCCGAGTATTACCGAAAGAGCGGAGTCGATCGCAGATCCTCCAAAAGGTAGTGTTATCTGTTGCAAATAAACGCGTACAACAAGGAGAAGGTGGTTAGAACATGGGAAAAGAGATTGCATCAGAATTTAAGATAGGATATATAGCACCGGGAGAAGTGGGAGCTTTCGGATCCCTGATACTTCCCGAAGTAAGATCGCGCCTGGAAAAGGGCGAGCCCATTCTTGCGCTGGGCGTTACTTCCGGAAAAACTGCAATCGCAGTTGTCTGCGGTCAGGTCATAGATGAATCAATATTTGATATCCTCTCGCTTTATGTTGCACCTGACTATCGGAGGCAAGGCGCAGCAACCCTTATGATGGATACACTGATTTCTGTCCTTCCCGAACAGATTGCCATAGTTACTGTCGATTTCGTATCAATGATCATGGAAGACAGGACACTTGACAGATTTTTGGGAAAATATGATGGATTTACAAAAAGCAATAGCGTATTAGGGATTTATGAGACCAACCTGAAGGGAATAATGGATTCCGATCCGGTTAAGAACGGGCGTTTCAGTTCCGGAGCTGTTTCTTTTTCCAAACTCTCAGATGCCGAGCTTACAGAGCTGGAAACCTTCGCGGCAACCAATGTTCTGGAAAGACCGGAAGACGGCTTTAGATCTCCCGATATTTTCTCGGAGTGCTCAATCCTTCTTAGAGAGGGAAAAGAAATAGTTGGCTACCTGGTGGCTGACGACTCCATGGGAGGCATGTTTACCATATCTGCTTTGTACTATGAAGACAATGATATGGACCTTCTGACGGAACTGCTATGTGCTTTTACGGATGCCGCATGCAGGAACAAACACTCAAAATCCATGACGATTTACATCCCTGCAGCAAGCTATGAGCTTGGGGAGGTGCTTTCACAGATGCTTCCCGGAGCCAAGAATCTGTCGCACAGTTACGAGTATATGCTGATATAAGGAGGTTACAGCATGGGCGATTTTTTTGAGGAAAACTTTGGCGCCATAAGGCTGGAAAAAGAGCGGGAAAAGCAGCGCCAGCAGCAGATGATACAGAAAGAGCGTGAAAAGGAAGACAGAGAGCTTAACGTGCACGTTCACTCAAGCGTTGAAGACTTTTTGCACGAAGGAATGACCAAGGATGAGATCTTCAATGAGGAGATGTCCGAACTTGCGGTTAAGGAATCTCAGCGCATACTGAATCGCGCTCAGGCGGAAGATGCTGCAGGCGGAGAACCTATGCAGGAATTTAAGCCTGTAAATAAGGGGTTCTGGGGCTGGGTACAGAGGATCAAGGATACCTTCAGGGCAAAGAAGGTTAGGAAAACACCTGAGTACAGGGAAAACCATCTTTTGGATTATATTGGCCTTCGTGTAGTGGAAAGGTCAAAAGAGAAATTTGATTTTGGCAATAAGGAAGTTGTTGCGATCACCCAGAAGATGGGAAAGAACGAAGAATTTCATAAAGACGAGTTTATAGATGGCAGATCTGTAGCTTCTATGTGCAAGCGATATCAAAAGGATAGCAAAGGGAAACCTGTCGGTCCTGAAGGAAAGGCTGCATATGAGTACAATTCAAAAATGATCAAAGCCTTTATGAGTCACGATATTGAGCAAGTTAAGCCATATCTTCGTGATCTGGTAAGGGATGTTTTGAATTGTAAGCTGTCTATCGGTCAGGCCAACTACCATTATCTGCAGGATCATCCTGAGGATCTGGTAGAAATGTCGAAAGCAACTTATCTTACTAATCTGCAAGATAAGGAGTGGCTTAAGCCATTCTTTGATAATCTGCCCAAACCTGTGCTCAAGATGCTTCAGGCGAAGAAACTTATGGCAGCAAGCATCCAGACGGTAATAACTCAGGTAGGGATTGAACATGGCGTTAAGATGGAGGGAACTCAGGCGATTAAAAAGATTACGCCTGAAACCACTGAGGATGCTAAGGAACGCCAGAATATGGCAATGGTTGGGTATAAGAGCTATAAGTTTACTTATGTTGAGGCTGCAAGGAAAATATTATTGGGTGATGCACAAAAAAAGCTGAACGTCCAAGATGTTTCCGGCGGTGTGTTGCTTGATGAGAAGAAAGAGGAAGTAAAACAGGAGAACGTCAAGCAGGAAGAGAAGAAAGTAGAGATTAAGAAGGAAGAAGAAATTAAGAAGGAAGAAGAAAAGAAGGAAGAAATAAAGCAGGAGAATATCAAACAGGAAGAGAAGAAAGAAGAAAAGGTAGAGATAAAGAAGGAAGAAGAAAAGAAAGAGGAATTTAAGCAGGAAGAGAATAAGCAGGAAGAGAACAAACAGGAAGAAGAGCGCATAAAGGAAGAAGAGAGCAAGAAGGAAGAAGAGCGCATAAAGGAAGAAGAGCGCAAGAAAGAAGAAGAGCGTAAGAAGGAAGAAGAGCGCAAGAAAGAAGAAAAGCGTAAGAAGGAAGAAGAGCGCAAGAAAGAAGAAGAGCGTAAGAAGGAAGAAGAGCGCAAGAAAGAAGAAGAGCGTAAGAAGGAAGAAGAGCGCAAGAAGGAAGAGGAACGCAAGAAGGAAGAAGAACGCAAGAAAGAAGAGCGTAAGAAGGAAGAAGAGCGCAAGAAGGAAGAAGAGCGCAAGAAAGAAGAAGAGCGTAAGAAGGAAGAAGAGCGCAAGAAAGAAGAAGAGCGCAAGAAGGAAGAAGAGCGCAAGAAAGAAGAAGAGCGTAAGAAGGAAGAAGAGCGCAAGAAAGAAGAAGAGCGTAAGAAGGAAGAAGAGCGCAAGAAGGAAGAAGAGCGCAAGAAGGAAGAGGAACGCAAGAAGGAAGAAGAACGCAAGAAAGAAGAAGAGCGTAAGAAGGAAGAAGCGCGTAAGAAGGAAGAGGCGAAGAAAGCAGAATCAAAGAAAATTGAATTAAAGGGCGATTATAAAGCTAAGAGGACAACATTAATTAATAATTTCCCTGATGAAACTATAATGCGTAGGATTAAGGCGGGAGTAATGGTCACACAGCATTCGGTCAAGAATAAAGATGCCGATATTGAGGCATTTAAGATTCTGGTTGAAGATTGGGACAAGCTTATAAATGTACAAGAGAACTATAATACTTTTGAAGACAATGAAGAACAAAAGAGTAAAGAAAAGTTCTGTATAAAAGTTATAGATAGTTTTGCAACGGTGTTTAAGCTTGATGCCAAGAAAAATGCAAATGATTTGGCGAAAAAGATTCTGGACCGATATAATTTGCCCAAAGATATGATAACAACGCTCTTTATTCCGGTACTTGGCAAAGAGGATAAAAATCTATTTAAATAAAACGAGTCATTAAAAACACCGGGTATTTCGTCCTGACTCACTTAATACGTCCGGGCGAAATCCCCGGGTGAAGTATCCCTACATGAGGACTATTGGATGAAGCATGATTATGATGCTTTTTGGGAAAGCAGCTGGAATGAGGAAGATCCGGTCGAATTGTATGGATACCTTGAAGGCTATTACCAATTAAAAAGCAGGGAAATTGAAATCTTCAAGGAGCATGATATAGCGAAAGTCTGTGACGCCGCATGCGGCTTCGGAGCATATTCACTGGCCTTTGCGTCAAACGGTTTTAGTGTTCACAGCTTTGACATTTCGGAAACAGCCGTAAAGCTTACGATAAATGCACTTGAAAAATACGGAATCGATCCATCAAACGTCAAGGTGGCAAGCATTCTTGCTACCGGATATGCCGATAGCTCTTTTGACGGAGTGATAGCTCATGCGGTATTGGATCATCTGACACTTGAGGACGCGAAGAAAGCCCTGGCGGAGCTGTTTCGAATCACAAGATCCGGAGGCCTGATCTGGCTCTCATTTGATATTCCTGAAGAGGAAGACCTTAATGAAGTCCATGTCACGCTGGATGACGGAACGCTGCTGTACACAGGTGAGGGCAGGAACGGAATGCTCTTTCGCCCCTACAATCCGGAGAGAATAGATGAACTTCTTAAAGACTATACGATAATCCACCGGGCAAAGAAGGGGGAGCGGGAATACGCTGTGATCCTGGAAAAGTGAGGAAGTTCGGACAATTAGAGGATGATCGAAAATAATGAGTTTACTTGATATATTCCAGGACTTGTAAAAGCCTGTGGTGTGCCTAAGAAGTTTTAAATGGCATGTTTAGGCACAGGGGAAGCAGCCAAATGTCTTCTCCTGTGTGCCAATAAAGGGATTATCCAAAGAGTTAAGCACACATGTTACAAGAATCATGTGCCTAAAATGGAACCATAAAAAGAATGCGGCACACTTTTTTAATATTAGCCTCATGATCAGCCTCATTAGCTTAATAAAAATGTGCCCCGGAAGCTTCGAATGGTAGATTTAGGCACAGGGGAAGCGGCCAAATGTCTTCTCCTATGTGCCGAGAAAGAGATTTTCCCAAGAGATAAGCACATGTGTTGCAAGAATCATGTGCCTAAAATGGAACCATAAAAAGAATGCGGCATACTTTTTGATATCAGCCTCATGATTGGCCTTATTAGCTTAATAAAAATGTGCCGCAGAAGCTGCAAAAGATACATTCAGGCACATACATCCGGATGGATTGTCATTTCCAGAAGCTGCCCCAGACTTTATCGCACAGCTCGACGCATTTTTCCTTGGAAAAAGAGCTGTCCTGTTCCCGGATGGCATTTTCCAAAGAAAGGCTTTGGGGATATCTGCTTAAAGGATAAACACATACGCCGCCGGGGGCGTGGGTCACATGGCACACCAGGGCCCTTACGCCGTAATCGGATATGACCACTTCGCCGCCGGCTCTTTTCTCAAGGGTTACCCCGGCCATGCCGCCCACCATCCGGTTGGAAACACCTCTTCCCGTGCCGGAAGTCCAGTTTACGAAGTTTCCAAGAGAATAGTACACAAGCATGTCTCCGCCGCCATGGTTGTTGCTGCATCCCGGCTTATCGTCTTCTATAAATTCAATTGGCTCTATAACATGAGGGTGGGTGCCAAGCACCAGGTCTGCTCCGCCTTCTCTTAATATCTTTGTCCATTTCTTCTGGGAAGAATCGATCCCGAGATTGTACTCTGTTCCCCAGTGAGGGCACACTATGGTAAAGTCAGCATTTGCCTCGGCAAATTCAAGGTCACTTTTCACCTTTGTTTCATCTAGCATATCCACTGCATAGGGCATATCCTTGGGTGCCGGAATCCCGTTGGTTCCGTAGGTGTAATTAAGGATTGCGATCCTGATGCCGTTTTTAGTGATGATGTCCACGGTGTTTTTCTGAGCTTCATCCTTGTTGATCCCAAGAACTGCGATCTCAGGGTGATTCGCACTCCAGTAATCAAGGCTGTTTGTGATGCCTCTTTTCCCCTTATCAAGGGCGTGATTGGTGGCGTGGCACACAACGTCAAAGCCGGCCTTTGCCAGGGCATCGCCTATCTCATAAGGGGCGTTAAATGCCGGATAACCGGATATTCCCAGCTCTTTTCCACCGATGATCACTTCCTGGTTCACAAGGGCAAGATCCGCATCGCCGATCAGGGTCCTTGTCTTTGAAAAGATCGTATCGAAGTTGTAGTTTCCATCTTCATCGACACAAACTTCCTCTATGGGAGTGTGGAGAAGAATATCTCCAACCATGACTAAGGAGACCGTCTCCGGTTCGCTTGCCAGAGCAGTCTTTTGGGCGAAACAAAAAAGAAGTATGAAAATAAGTGCCGGTATTATGGGCTTTATTCTTGCTCGCATCGTATTTTAGTTTATCGCATTGTATAGGCAAGCCACAAAAAGTCGTGGGCCGGAACGGTCACGTTCTTGGCGGTAAACAGTCTTCTTGTCAGGAGATTCTTGTAATTGCCCTCCTCATTGATGTGGGCGAGCTCATCGTAGTCTCCGAAGTTGAAAAGACCTATGAACTTCTCACCGCCATAGTATCTGCCGATACCAAGGACATGGTCATTGTAGGTTTCTATGATCCAGGCATCAGCGGCGCTGTTAAATACCTTATGTTCCCGTCTGATCTTTGAGAGCTTTCCTATTGCGGAAAAGAGCTGTTGCTGCCTGGTACCTTTCTTTTTCCGAAGGGCTGCGCTATCCCAGTCAAAGTCTCCCCTGTGGAGGTACCTGCTGTCACCGGCCTTTACGGGATCGTTGTGATATCCGTAATCATTGAGCTGGCCGATCTCGTCGCCGCTGTAGAGGACCGGGATTCCGCTTTGGGTCAGGAGAAAGGCGTGGAGCATGATATCAAGCTTAATGGCCCAGGCCTGCTTATTCATATCCTGCTCATACTCGGCGGCCTCGATACCGCAAAGTGAAGCGGTGGTACCGCAAAGTCTGGCATCGCCAAGGGCCGGATCGTCGTTGTAGAGCTCTCCTCTTGAGGAGGACTCGTACATGGAACCGGTAAGATAGGAGTTTAGGTACTTCTTGTGCTCAACCTGTCTTACACCGAACTGCCGGAGGAAATCGTAGTCAAGGCCCCAGCCGATATCATCATGGCAGCGCAGGTAATTAAGGAAGATATACTGCTTTGGCAGTGAGAACAGGATTCCCATCTGGTGCTTTAAAAGTCTTACATCTTTAACCGCAACCGTGTGCCAGGTGCTGGCCATGGTGGTGACGTTGTAGAGCATCTGACATTCAGGCTTTTCCAGGGTTCCGAAATAGGGAACGACCTTGGAGGGCTCCATTACAACCTCTCCCAGGAAAAGAGTGCCCGGGCAGACAATCTTCGCTGCTATATGCATCATTCTTACAAGGGTGTGGACCTGTGGAAGATTACGGCAGCTGGTGCCAATGGTCTTCCAGATGTAAGGCACCGCATCAAGTCTGATTATCCCAACGCCCTGATTGCACAGATAGAGCATGTTTGCGGTCATGTCATTGAAAACCGTGGGATTCCTATAATTAAGATCCCATTGATATGAATAGAAGGTGGTCATTACAACTTTGCCTGCCTCACTGCACCAGGTAAAGTTACCGGGAGCAGTCTGGGGAAATACCTGGGGTACCGTCTCTTCGTAGTCATTGGGCTCGTTCCAGTCATCAAAGAAGAAGTATCTGTCCTGGAATTCCTTCTCGCCTCTTCTGGCGCGTTTTGCCCACTCATGATCCTCGCTGGTGTGATTCATTACAAAGTCAAGACACAGGCTGATGCCTCGCTCACGGCATTTTGCGGAAAGATGAGAGAGGTCCTTCATGGTTCCAAGCTGAGGCTGTACAGTCCTGAAATCGGAAACGGCATAGCCGCCGTCGCTGCGCTCTTTTGGGCTCTCCAAAAGGGGCATGAGATGGAGATAGTTCACTCCTGCCTCTTCAATATAATCAAGGTGCTCCTCCACACCCTTCAAGGTGCCGCCAAAGCAGTTGGTATACATCAGCATACCAAGCAGGTTGCCACCCTTGTACCAGTCGGGATCAGCCTCTTTTTCCGCATCCCATTTCTTAAGGGCACTGCTTCTTTTGTCATAGAAGTCTTTTAACATGGACAGAAAATACTGATATGCCTGCTCGTCGTTATAGTAAAGCTCATTGTAGAGCCACTTCAGCTCGTCCTGATATTTTGCAAGACGTTCATCGAAATCGTCGGTTCTTTTCCTCAAATCAATAATCCTCCGTGGTGACAAAATAAATTTAAGCAAATATTGCCACTATTATTTTATCAAAAATTAAGGTGTCGGGGGAGTTTCATTTTGAAAAGCCAAATTATCTAAAATTAGTATAAAAATTCATTTTATCCAATACAAATACGTACGTCGCTGTAGTATTCTAAAACAAAGAGATTCATACTTTGGTGTTGAATATGAGCAGGTCGAAAAAGATTATCGCCTTCATGGGCGGAATGATCGATGAAGAGAAGAACTGCTATTTCATCCGTGCGATGGAGCAGCAGTGTAGAAAAAACGGCTATCTGATGATCGTCTTTGGGTTTTCCGAGACCACTTTCAGTGATCAGGACAGGAACAACTGTGAGATGAAGCTGATTCAGATGGCTGGTTTGCTTGACCTTAAAGCTATAATCATGCACCTTGAGTTCATCAAGAACGACTATCTTATAGAAGCTTTCAAGAATTTGGCCAGGGAGAAGGGCATTCCCATTGTCGCCATGGAGCGCAACACTGAAGGCTGTCTTAATATTTCCATGCGCTATAAAAACGGCTTTGAGGAAATGGTCCGCCACGTGGTGGAGTTTCACGGATGCCGCAAAGTCAATATGATGGCGGGCCTTAGGGGAGATCATTTCTCCGAGACCAGGATAGAAGCCTATAAGACGGTCCTTCAGGAAAACGGGATTCCCATTGAGGAAAAGAGAATCGGCTATGGCGATTTCTGGGACAGGCCCGCAAGGGCAGCCACCAGGAAGTTCCTTGAGGACGGAGATGTGCCGGAGGCGATAGTCTGCGCCAATGACAACATGGCAATTGCGGTCAGCGACGAGCTTCAGAAACTTGGCTACAAGGTGCCGGAAGATGTGATCGTTACAGGCTTTGACGGAGTTAACAAGTGCCTTTTCAAGCAGCCTTCAATCTCCACGGTTGCCCCTGATTACATGAAAGAGGCTTATCAGATAATTGAAATGATTAAATATAACGAGGGTAATCCCCTGGCGGAGGGCCATGACAAGGTGGATTTCCTTCTGAGGCTAAGGGGCTCCTGCGGATGTAACAGGTCCTGGGATACTCTTTCTTCGGAGAATATCAAGAACCTCTCTGAATATTATGACGATGTGAACTGGGCGGTTACCAGCGTTAACTCGCTGTTTTCCCAGGCGGCGATCCTTGAGACTTTGACGGATTTGTCCAAATCCATAGAGGAGACGCTGTGGCTCTGGAAGAGGGATTTCCAGTTTGCTGCGGTTTATTCGGATCTTCTTCGGGATGAGATAGAGGATCTTGGTCCCGGGAAGTACACTCCGTTTTTCTGCTACAGGGATGGCGAGGCAACGGGAATCGGACAGCCCTACAATGAGGATGTCTTTTTCCCTGATTTCGAGAGCTTCATAGAAAGCGGCAATATACATGTAATGATCGTTAAGCTCCTTCATTCCGGAAACAGGATTTTCGGTTATATGGTGGAGGGTGCGGAGGATACCAATGACCGGGATGTCAGAAGGTGCGAGGAATTTGGCATGTTCATTTCTTCCGCCATCAATATCGTTGCGGCCAACAGGAATCTGATCCGCATGCACAGGGAGATAGCGGAGGCGTCCCTTAAGGATTACCTGACGGGAATCTTTAACAGGAGGGGATTTTTCGGAGAACTGGAGCGCCTCATAACCATGGCGCCCAGCAGAGGAATGTATCTGACCGTCTTTTCCATAGATATGGACGGACTTAAGCGTATAAACGACGATTTCGGCCATGCGGACGGCGATTTTGCGATCCAGTGCATGGCGGAGGCTATCCACCACGTGGCTTCCCGAAACGGCATCAGTGCCAGATACGGAGGTGACGAATTCGCCTGCGCGATGATCACTGAGAATCCAATCTATCTTTCAGCGGATACCTTCAGAGACCGCGTAGCGGCCTATCTTGCCGGAAGACCGGATGTGGCGGATAAAGACTATGTGATAACCGCCAGTGTCGGAAGCGCCATGGCGCTGATAGATGACAGGCTGAACATTGAGCAGCTTATAAAGGAAGCCGACGATGCCATGTACGAAGACAAAAGGCTCAAGAATAGCCGAAAGTGAGCGGTGGGGGCATACTAATCATGGCGGGCGCAGACTGATCTGCAGGTTGTATAATTGAATATAAGGGATATTTGCGGCGGACTTACAAGATTTCGATGATTTCGAAAAGGTGAGTCCGCCGCATTTGTCTGAGATGGGGCGATGCGGCGGTGTTTTGCCCTCGCCACCCGCGACCGATTACCTTCCTCTAATTTGCCAAAATGGGATGTTGACTTTTTATACCAAGGTGATATCATAATGATATCAAATAGATAAACAAAAGATTTTCATAGACAAACAACGGAGGTAATTGTCATGAACGAGAACATTAAAGAGAAAGAAATGCGCGGACACAAGAACGGAATGGCAGCACTTATACTGATCACAGTATCATATATTGTTGCAATAGCACTTCTGATCTACGGAGGATCATCAGAGGGCCCTGTAGGATCAATCATCTTCACAGTTGCAATCATCTACGTTTGTGTAGGCTGGGTATTATATCTTGGACTTAAGGTCCTTAAGCCCGGCGAAGCACTTGTTCTTACACTGTTTGGTAAATATGTGGGAACCTTAAAGGGCGACGGATTCTTCTTTGTGAATCCCTTCTGCATCGCAGTTAACCCCGCAGCAGACACCAAGCTCGGACAGAGCGGTGACATCACAGACAACGGCAAGAGCAAGTTCGCAACAGCCCTTACAGGCGGAGGAAACGTAGCAATTGATACTTCTTCCATGAAGAACAAGAAGATCTCCCTTAAGGTCATGACTCTCAGCAAC
The DNA here is from genome assembly GCF_000526935.1 of Butyrivibrio sp. FCS014. Lineage (GTDB taxonomy): Bacteria > Bacillota > Clostridia > Lachnospirales > Lachnospiraceae > Butyrivibrio. The sequence continues at coordinate 447,638 of NZ_JAHA01000006.1, forward strand.
AGCAAGCAGAAGGTTAACGATATCCTTGGTAATCCCGTAGAGATTGCAGTTGCCGTTATGTGGAAGGTTACAGATACTGCAAAGGCAGTGTTCTCAGTAGATAACTACAAGGAATACCTTTCACTCCAGTGCGATACCGCAGTCAGAAACGTAGTTAAGCTCTATCCTTACGACGTAACGGAGAACGTTGACACCACAGGCGACGGACAGGCCGATGACGGCAGCCTTCGCGGCTCAACAGAGCTTGTTGCAAACCGCATCATGGAAGAGATTCAGAACAAGGTATCAGACGCAGGTATCGAGATCGTTGATGCAAGGATCACATATCTTGCCTATGCTCCGGAGATCGCAGCAGCAATGCTCCAGAGACAGCAGGCCGCAGCAGTAGTCGATGCCAGAAAGCTCATCGTTGACGGCGCCGTAGGCATGGTAGAACTTGCCCTGGAACGCCTTAATGAAAAAGAGCTGGTGCAGCTGGATGAGGAGCGCAAGGCAGCCATGGTTTCAAACCTCCTCGTAGTCCTTTGCGGCAACCACGACGCACAGCCCATAGTTAATTCAGGAAGTCTTTACTGATGGCAGAGAAGAAACAGGTTCCTCTTCGCCTGAACGAGAAGTTATACAATGCCATCGCTGCCTGGGCAGAAGATGACTTTCGCTCAGTGAACGGACAGATCGAATACCTGCTGACGGAATGCGTCAAGCAGAGGAAAAAGGACGGCAAATATGTTTCGGAGACTCTTGATGAGTCTCCGGAATTTGACATTAAATAATTGGGAAAAGATATCCCGAAGGAGAAAGGTATGATCCAGACAATAAGTTCATTATCCATAGCCGTGATGGTTTTAGCAGTGGTTTTTTCCATCCTGCTTCCTGTTGGACTTTTTATTTATTACAGGAAAAAAGGCGCCGACATCCCTCCATTTTTCATCGGATGCGCAGTGATGCTTCTTTTTGCATTTATCATTGAGTCGCTAGTCCATCAGGTGGTTCTGAATATGTCCCCTGTAGGAGAGGTGATAATCAATAACGTAGCTCTGTATGCACTGTACGGCGGTCTTATGGCGGGTCTTTTCGAAGAGACCGGAAGATTTGTGGCCTTTAAGACTGTTCTGAAGAAGTACAGGGGAAAAGATATCAATGCCCTTATGTATGGCGCCGGCCATGGCGGATTTGAGGTCATTGTGGTTCTTGGCATTACCATGATCGGCAACATATATCTTTCGGTTATGGCAAACACCGGTGCATTATCCCTACTTACGGCCAATGCCCCTGCTGAGGCGGCCGCAACCCTTCAGACCCAGATCGATGCCCTGGCAGCGATTGCTCCCGCCACCTTCCTTCTTGGAATGATTGAGAGAGTATCTGCTGTGATCGCTCACCTTTCCTTCTCGGTTCTGGTTTGGTTTGCAGTTAAAAAAGGCAAGACGATCCTTTACCCTGTTGCGATACTGCTTCACGCCCTGCTTGATTTCGCTACAGTCATGATCTACAGGTCAGAAATGGCACATGCAGAGATTGTGACCGAGATCGTTATCTTTATAATTGTGGTCATATTCGCTGTTTTTGCACGCATTATATGGAACAGGGAAAAAGATACAGCGGCTGAGCCGGTAGAAATGTAAATGAAATAAAGTCTCAATTTTGATGTTTAAAAATTGAAAAAATAGTGTATAATGTCTCTGATAACTAAGAGTTTTTTCACGGAGATAAGTTATGGATACAAATAATAACGAAGTTGTTATTGCTGCAGAGGAAGCGGCAATACAGCCTGCAAGCGATCATGAAGTAGTTGATATGCTTACTGAGATCCGGGACATGACCAAAAGAGAACTTATATGGCAGAGAATCAGTTCCTCAGCCGTGCTCATTCTTGTTATAACACTGATAATCGTAGGAGTTAACGTTATTCCAAAGGTTGTGGTTGCTGTTCAGAATGTCAGCCAGGTTGCAGAGGTGGCTATCGATTCTCTCCACGAGATAGATATAATGGTTTCGGATGTTACCAATACAAGCCAGAATGTCAATAAGGTCATCGAGGACAACGCGGTTCCTCTTGCGGATGCGGTGGACAACATGTCCAATGTTGATTACGAAGGCCTCAACAAAGCTATTGCAGACCTTCAGGACACAGTGGGTCCCATGGCTAATTTTTTCAATAGATTCAGGTAAAGCGAACAGTTTATATGGAAATAGAACCTTCAAGTTTTTTTAATCTCAAGCACTATGAATACGGAGAAGCCTACTTTGGAAGCCACAAGGGAATGCGCTACAGACTGGCAAGAGAACCCCTTGAGAACGTGGTTTTCGTTAAGGCCGAGGAGAGGAAGCCCGCAACACTTATGGCAACCGTCTGGCCGGAACCCTATTCATATGCAGCCACTGACAAGGCACTGATGACCAGTAAGACCTTCGAGATCTCCGATGAGGGCTTTGCAGAAGCCATTAAGTGGATCAACGACCAGTACGAGACCAGGATAGATATGTGGTCGCTGTAATTTTTTACTAAAAAAAGGAAAATAAAAAAAGGAAATTAAGGTCCCATGTCGAATAATTACGGTATGGGACCTTTTGCGTGCTAAAGCAGAGCCATGAAATCACAAGTGCATGCATGCTTGCATGCGAATGCGGTTGTGATTATATGGCGAGCTACACGAACGAGAAAATGTTTACATTTTCGAGTTTGTGTCTGATTTAGCCGCAACTATAAGAAAGAAGACGACATTGAAAATCCGCGAACAACTCGAAGAGAGAGAAACCAGAATCTTAAGTAAACATGCTACTCTCAGCATGAATTCCAGGGGAAGAGAAAAAGAAGAAGAGGCTTGCGACATAAGGCCTTGTTTCCAGAGAGACCGCGACAGGATCCTATATTCCAAATCCTTTAGAAGGCTCAAGGACAAGACCCAGGTCTTTTTGTCCCCTGACGGTGACCATTACAGGACACGTATGACTCATACACTGGAGGTTTCCCAGAACGCCAGGACTATAGCGAAGGCTCTTTTGCTGAATGAGGATCTGGCTGAGGCCATTGCACTGGGGCACGATCTTGGTCACACACCCTTCGGCCATGCCGGGGAGAGGGCGCTTAACGCCGTTTGTCCCGAGGGATTTCGGCACAACGAGCAGAGCCGCAGGATCGTAGAGAAGCTTGAGAACTACGGCCGTGGCCTTAATCTTACCTGGGAGGTGAGGGACGGCATATTGAATCACGAGATGAATCTTATGCCGGGAACCCTTGAAGGCAAGGTAGTAAGGCTCTCCGACAAGATTGCCTACATGCATCACGACATGGACGACGCCATAAGAGGCGGCATCATCACGGAGAAGGACGTTCCCGAGGATCTTTCCAGGGTCATCGGTCACACCAACGGAGAGTGGCTTGACACCTTTATCCATGACATCATCGCAACCAGCATGGATACCGATGACATCAGAATGTCCGACGAGGTGTACGATGCTTTCCACAAGCTTCGTTCCTTCATGTTTGAGAGAGTTTATACAAACCCCATAGCCAAGGGCCAGGAGGGCAAGGTTGAGGAGATGATCAAGATCCTTTACGGATATTACCTTGATCATGTGGATAGCCTTCCCAATTATCTTAAGGACCTTATGAACAGGGGCGAGTCCTCGAAGGAGAGGATCGTGTGCGACTACGTCAGCTCAATGACTGACAGATACGCGGTGGCGGTGTTTGAGGAGGTCTATATACCGCGTTCCTGGACGGTTTTGTAACGGGGGATCATTACATATATTTATTAACAACGAAATGGGGAAAATAAATTGCGCTATTCGGATGACATCATAGAAGAAGTGCGATCACGAAACGACATCCTGGACGTTGTGGGACAGTACGTGCATCTTGAGAAAAAGGGGGCCAACTACTTCGGGCTTTGCCCCTTCCACAACGAGAAGTCGGGGTCGTTCTCCGTATCCCAGTCCAAGCAGATGTTCCATTGCTTTGGCTGCGGGGCGGGAGGAAACGTGTTCACCTTCCTTATGCAATATGACAGCCTGACTTTCCCTGAAGCGGTGCAGGCTCTTGCAGAAAGAGCGGGCATTCAGCTCCCGGAGGAGGACAATTCCGCCGGTGCCAGGGAAGACAGAAACAAAAGACAGTTACTTTTTGAAATTAATAAGGAAGCTGCCACCTATTACTATCACAACCTAAGGAGCCAGAGGGGCGCCAAGGGCATGGAGTATTTCAAGGGAAGGCAGCTGACGGATGAGACCATGAAGCGTTTTGGCCTTGGCTTTGCCTCCATGAGTTCCGACGAGCTTGTAAGGCATTTAAGGTCCAAGGGATATTCGGACGCTCTTATCATCGAGGCGGGACTTGCCTCCCACGATGACAAGCGGGGAACCCATGACAAGTTCTGGAACAGAGTCATGTTCCCGATTCAGGATGCTTCCCAGAAGGTCATAGGATTCGGCGGAAGAGTCATGGGAACGGGAGAGCCCAAGTATCTTAATTCTCCCGAGACGCCTATCTTCAACAAGAGAAGGAATCTTTTCGGCCTTAACATAGCCAAGAATTCCAAGGCCGGCTACATGATACTCTGCGAGGGCTACATGGATGTTATCGCCATGCACCAGGCGGGGTACGATATGGCTGTTGCTTCGCTGGGAACGGCCTTTACCGCTGAACAGGCCATGATACTTAAGCGCTATACCGGCGAAGTCATCCTTGCCTACGACAGCGATGAGCCCGGAACCAAGGCGGCTTTGCGTGGAATTGAGAACCTCAAGGAGGTCGATCTTAAGTGCAAGGTATTGGACCTTCGGCCCCACAAGGACCCGGATGAGTTCATCAAGAACCTTGGCAAAGAGGAATTCGAAAAGCGCATCAGGAACGCTGAGAGGCCCTTCTTCTTTGAAGCCAGGATCATGGAATCCCGGCATGACATGTCGGATCCCGAATCCAAGACCGAGTTCTACAGAGGCCTTGCCCGGAAACTCAGCGAGATACAGGATGCCTTTGAGAGGGACAGCTACATCGAGGCTACGGCCGCAAGGTACAACATCCCTTTGGAGAACCTCAAGAAGCAGGTTGCGGAATATGCTTCCATGGGAGGCCTTATAAAGCCGGCCACAAGACCCTTGTCCGGCATACAGCCTAAGAAAGATCCCGAGGACGGTGTCAGGAAGAACCAGAGGCTCCTCCTCACCTGGCTTACGGATGAGCCACAGATCTTTTCCAAGGTTAAAAAATGGGTAACGCCTGAGGATTTCTCAGATGATCTATACAGAAGCGTTGCAAGAGAGCTCTTTTCCGGATTGGAGAGCGGAAGCTTTTCTCCGGCAGCTGTTCTGGACAAATTCGAGGATGAAGAGGAACATCGGCAGGTGGCCGAAATGTTCAATACCAATCTGGTGGATATCGAAACTCCCGAACAGAGGAAGAAGGCTTTTCACGACATCATCTACGGTGTCAGACAGGCCGGATACGAGCGGCTCAAGAAAACACTTAAGCCTGACGACCCTGAATACCTTATGAAGACCATTCAGGGCAAGAAGGACCTTGAGAATCTGGCGCATACGCCGATTTCTCCCGACGACTGATTATGAAAAAATCTATAGAAAAGGAATGAAAAACATGGCAACTAAGAAGGATACAGCAAAAGAGACAGAGAAGAAGACAAAGGCAACCGCTGCCAAGACCGCAGCCAAGAAGGAGACTGCAGAGAAGGCAGCTAAGAAGGCTCCAGCCAAGAAGGAAACCGCCAAGAAGGAGACCAAGCCTGCCAAGGAAGAGGCCAAAGAGCCTGCTAAGAAGGCAGCTTCCGCCAAGAAGGAGACTGCAGAAAAGGCAGCAAAGAAAGCTCCTGCCAAGAAGGAAACCGCAGCAAAGGCTGCAAAGGAGACCGAAGAGGTTAAGGTTCCAAAGAAATCCAAGAAGGCAGAGGCTTCAGAAGAAGCAGCTCCCAAGGCTAGGAAGACTTCCAAAAAGGCTGCTGAAGAGACAGCTCCCAAGGCAAAAGATGCAGAGGCTGCAAACGAGGTTGATGAGGCAACTCAGGAGCTTGTCAGCCAGAAACTCAAGGACATCCTTGCCCTTGCCAAGAAAAAGAAAAACATGCTTGAGTACTCCGAGATCAGCGACTTCTTCGCAGACATGAACCTTAACGAAGAACAGCTGGACGGTGTTCTTGAGGTGATCGAGAACAGCGGTATCGATGTACTCAGAGTATCCGATACAGATGATGATATTCCCGATGATGACGATATGGTACTCTCCGAGGAGGATGAGGTTGATATGGAGAATATCGACCTTTCCGTTCCCGACGGAATCAGCATTGAGGATCCCGTAAGAATGTACCTCAAGGAGATCGGTAAGGTTCCGCTTCTTACCGCAGAGCAGGAGATTGACCTTGCCCAGGCAATGGAAGCAGGTCTTGATGCCGAGAAGAAGCTGGCAGAGGACGAGGGCAAGAACAAGCTTACAGAGGCTGAGAAGAAAGAGCTGAACATGGCCATCTACGAAGGTGATGAGGCCAAGAAGCGTCTTGCTGAGGCAAACCTTCGTCTTGTTGTAAGTATTGCCAAGAGATATGTTGGAAGAGGAATGCTCTTCCTTGACCTTATCCAGGAAGGAAACCTCGGACTTATCAAGGCTGTTGAGAAGTTCGATTTCAGAAAGGGATTCAAGTTCTCCACCTACGCTACATGGTGGATTAGACAGGCCATCACAAGAGCTATCGCAGATCAGGCCAGAACTATCCGTATCCCTGTACATATGGTTGAGACCATCAACAAGCTCATCCGTGTAAGCCGTCAGCTCCTTCAGGAACTGGGACGTGAGCCCCTTCCCGAGGAAGTTGCAAAGGAGATGAACCTGCCTGTTGAGCGTGTTCGTGAGATCTTAAAGATTTCCCAGGAGCCCGTATCCCTTGAGACACCTATCGGTGAAGAGGAAGACAGCCATCTTGGTGATTTCATCCAGGACGACAATGTGCCCGTTCCTGCAGATGCAGCAGCATTCACACTCCTTAAGGAGCAGCTGGTTGAGGTTCTTGACACTCTGACAGAGCGTGAGCAGAAGGTTCTTCGCTTGAGATTCGGTCTTGATGACGGAAGAGCAAGGACCCTTGAGGAAGTAGGAAAAGAGTTCAACGTAACCCGTGAGCGTATCCGTCAGATCGAGGCAAAGGCTTTAAGGAAGCTCCGTCATCCCAGCCGCAGCCGCAAGCTCAAAGATTATCTGGACTGATAATATATGGATAAACAGGATAACATATTAAGCCAGGTGACCGACAGGATGTCCCGGACAGATTCCGGGGCCGGCATTGCCGACAGGATGTCTAAAAGGCTTCTTACCGTGGCGGATATGCTTGGTGGAGAGAACGAAACATTCAGGCGGGTTGCGGATGTTGGCTGTGACCACGGCTATGTGTCCATTTATCTGGTGCAGAGCGGTATTGCCGCAAATGCACTGGCTATGGATGTTCGAAGCGGCCCCCTGGCTATGGCAACAGGAAATGTTCAGGCTTTTGACCTTTCCGGGTGTATAGAGACAAGACTCTCCGACGGACTGGAAAGGCTTGAACCGGGAGAAGCAGATGCTCTGGTGATCGCCGGCATGGGCGGAAAGCTGATGATCAGTATCCTTGAGAAGAAGTCTCTTATGAATCTTGGGATAAAATGTGCCGTTCTTCAGCCACAGTCCGATATAGACGAGTTCAGACAATACTTAAGGGACAACAATCTTATCATTGTCGATGAGAATATTGTCCTTGATGAGGGCAAGTACTATTTCCCGATTAAGGTTAAGGTTCTGGAGGATGACCGTGTTGGCAAGGCCATTGGAAGGTCGCCTCTAAGACTTATGGATATGCCGGGGCCGGCAGAAGTTGCAAAGGCTCTTGATATCAGCGATGAAAGGGATCTTGAAAGGATCTGCAACCGATACGGAGAGATCAATATTATAAAGAAAGACCCGCTTCTTGAGCAGTTTCTTTTGCATGGAAAGCAGGTTTGCGGCTCTATTATGAAGAGCCTTGATAAACAAAGTCATAGTGACAGGTACAATGAAGTAAGACAGGAAGCGGAGGATATAGATCTGCTTCTTAAGATGTTTTGACAACTTTTCCGCAAAGAGAGGAAATCATATGCCTATAGTTACTATAAACGGAGTAGAGAAAGAATATGAGAAGGCGACTACCTTCGAGGAGATCGCCAAGGAATATCAGAAGGATTATCCTCACAGGATCGCTGCGGTCATCTATAACGGCAAGATCCGTGAGCTTATGAAGACAGTTAAGAAGGACGGCACGCTGTCTTTTATCACCTTTCAGGACAACATCGGCCACAAGACCATGGCCAGGACAGCGGTTATGGTACTTATCAAAGCGGTAAGGGACGTTCTCGGTGAGAAAAACCAGTCCAAGATCAGGGTTGAATTCACCATCGGAAACGGATACTTCTGCACACTTCATGGTGTGGAGGTAACCGATGAGCTGGTGGAAAAGTTCTCTGTCAGATTCAGGGAACTTGTGGACGAGGCGCTTCCCATTACCAAGAAGGTATATCCTCTTGATGAAGCCATTGAGATTTTCAAAAAGCAGGGCATGACCGACAAGGTGGCTCTTCTTAAATACCGCAGAAGTTCAGAGATCAACATCTACAAATTAGGTGACCTCTACGATTATTTCTACGGGTATATGCTTCCCAACACCTCATATATCGAGCAGTTCAGGATCGACAAGTACCACGACGGCATCATGCTGACACTGCCCACCAGAAGGGCACCGGAGCAGCTCATAGTATCCGAGCCCAGGGAGAAGCTTTTCGAGACCATGATGCTGGCTAGTGACTGGGGAAGCATGATGGGGATCTCCAATGTGGGTGACCTTAACAACATGATCTGCGAGGGCAGGATCAACGAGATGATTCTGGTGCAGGAAGCCCTTCAGGAGAGCAGGATCGCAGACATCGCACGCCATATCTTTAAGCGGATAGATGTTAAGTTCGTAATGATCGCAGGTCCCAGTTCTTCCGGTAAGACCAGTTTTGCCAACAGACTTTCAATCCAGCTTCGGACCTACGGCCTTGTGCCCCATCCCATAAGCCTTGACAATTATTTCGTCAACAGAGAGGACACTCCTCTTAACGAGGACGGAAGCTACAACTTCGAGTGCCTTGAAGCTCTGGATGTTGAGCAGTTCAACAAGGATATGAAGAGGCTTTTAAACGGAGAGAGAGTAGAGCTTCCGGAATTTAACTTTATTACCGGCAAGCGTGAGATGAACGGAAACTTCATGCAGCTTGGACAGAACGATGTCCTCGTCATCGAAGGTATCCATGGACTTAACGAGAAGATGAGCTATGCTCTTCCTTCCGAGTCCAAGTTCAAGATATATATCAGTTGCCTTACAACCCTTAGTATCGATGATCACAACAGAATAGCCACCACCGATGGACGTCTCCTTCGAAGAATGGTAAGAGACGCAAGGACGAGAGGTGCTTCAGCCAAGAAGACCATCAGCATGTGGGGCTCTGTAAGAGCCGGCGAGGAAGCCAACATCTTCCCCTTCCAGGAGGAAGCCGACGAGATGTTCAACTCCGCACAGATCTACGAGCTTGCAGTTATCAAGCAGTACGCTGAGCCGCTTCTTTTCAACATCGGCAAGGGCGAACCGGAGTACTACGAAGCCAAGAGACTTCTTAAATTCCTTGATTACTTCGTAAGCGTAGACAGCTCCTTCCTCCCCAGAAACTCCATCTGCAGGGAGTTCGTGGGCGGCAGCTGCTTCAAGGTGTAAACCGTCCGCGGTGAAGTATGTATTTGTAAATTCATAGAAGAGCTGTAGTTTTGGGATGAAAATCCTTAAAGCTACGGCTCTTTTTTCATTACTGATTATTGTACAAACGTGAATTGTGGTTTTCCTAGCATTGGAAGTGCTTGGACGCTGCAGGATGAGGGGCATGTGAATTGAGCCCTCTCCGACGCTGCAGGATGAGGGGCATGTGAATTGAGCCTTCTCCGACGCAAAGCATTATATAAGCTGGTTGAGTCGGTAAAATAGCCCAAAAACTTGACGATATATCGATAAATGACATGTTTGAGCACCTGATTATCAGGATAGCGTTTGCTTTCTGTGAATTCTGTACATTATTTCGCAAATACTACCGACGCAAAGCCCCATAACAGACAAATGCGTCGGAAACGCCTTGCCAAAATCATCGAAATCCTGTAAGTTCGCAGCATATATCCAATTACGCAATCTGTGAATCAGTCTATACCAGCCATGATTATTATCAATACAACATGATTATTATCAACACAAATGTAAAAAATTAAAACAAGCGGCACTTTTCCCAATAAAAATTTTTTTCAAATCTTTGCAACATTTCCCTTCCCCCGATTGTGTACAGTGTAGAACAGCAAAAAACAAGCTGTATGAACGGAGGGAAAAAATTATGAAAAAGCAGTTCAGGTATGTATCAATCTTAACAGGAGCCGCAATCATGGCTTCATCACTGGCAGGATGCGGCAATTCGGTGACCACATCAGATACTGCGACCACAACCACGCAGACCACAACCACAACCACCACAACAACTGAAACCACAATAGCTACCGATACTTATGATTCAGGCAGCGAGGCAGAGTACACGGAAGCCGAGTATCCCGTGGAGGCTGCTCCCATGGCGCCTCAGGAAACAGGCCGTACTTCAACGGCGGACGCTGTTACAGGGTTCTTTTCATCCAACAAGAACAGCGCTGCAACAGCAGAAGGCTGCTATATCTATGAAGATTACTGGGATGATTCCTATTGTCCGGTTCCATATAATAATGAATCCTACGACAAGCCCGAGGAGAACGGATTCTTCTTATCACAGGTGCAGCCCCTTTCAACTTTCGCAGCAGATGTTGACACCGCATCCTACGCCAACATACGCAGGATGATCGAGAGCGGCTACGGCGCAGACAGGATCGATCCAGAGGCGGTTCGTCCCGAGGAATTCATCAACTATTTTTCCTATGATCTCAATTCTCCTAAAAGAGGCGAGAAATTCGGAGTTACCACAGAAGTTTCAACCTGCCTCTGGAACAAAGATCACCAGCTTATGTTCGTGGGATTAAAGGCAGAAGATAAGTTTGACGGCGACATGCCCAAGAGCAATCTTGTATTCCTCATCGACGTATCGGGGTCAATGACTTCCGAGGATAAGCTGCCTCTTTTGCAGAAAGCATTTAAAGAGCTGGTGGACAATCTTCCCGGGGACGGCACAGTTTCCATAGTTACCTATGCAAGCAGGGAAGAGGTTGTTCTTTCAGGCGAGAAGATGTCCAACAAGCGCGCCATCAAAAATGCAATAAGCAGGCTTTCCGCAGGCGGCTCAACAGCCGGTGAAAGAGGCATGCAGATGGCCTATGAGATCGCTGCCGAGAACTTCATCGAGGGCGGCAACAACAGAGTTATCATGGCAACAGACGGTGACCTTAACGTGGGCATTTCAGATCCCGACGACCTTGAGGATTTCATCAGCGAGAAAAAAGACAGCGGCATCTACCTCTCAGTTCTTGGCTTCGGAACAGGAAACTACAAGGACGACAAGCTTGAGAGGCTGGCGGACTGCGGCAACGGCAACTATTCCTACATTGATTCCATGACAGAGGCCAGGAAGGTTCTTGTGGATGAAATGAGCTCAACCCTTGTTACAGTTGCCAAGGACGTCAAGTTCCAGGTGGAGTTCAACCCCGCAACAGTAAACGCCTACAGACTCATTGGCTACGAGAACAGACAGATGGATGCAGTGGATTTCAACAATGACGCCAAGGACGGCGGCGAGATCGGCGCAGGCCACACCGTGGTTGCACTTTATGAGATCATCCCCGCAGGCAGCAAATCAGCCATAGATCTTAAGTATCAGACCGCTGCAAACAGCGACAGTGACGACTACGCAACGATCAAGATTCGCTACAAGGAGCCCGATGAGGATAAGTCAAATCTTCTTACCTACGTGGTTGACGAAGAGTTCTTCAATGAGCAGGCAGGAGAGAACCTGGCATTTGCAAGCCTTGTTTCCGAGTTCGCAATGCTTATAGGCGACAGCGACTACACAGGCGACATCACCTACAGCGACATCATGAAGGCCTACAAGAAGCTGGACAACACCGATGACTACAAGGACGAGTTCTACAACCTGGTCAGAATGGTGGAAAAGAGAAGCTGATACTGATATACTATCTTCCGGGAACTTGGTCAAAAAAGACAGCTCTTTTCCCGGGAGATTTAGATGAGCGAATTGGTCTTAAGACTAAATGAATACAGGATTTGGCGGACTCTTGAGATCATGGCCGAGGGAGCCTTGAAGTTTGCGGCAAGAGCTGCAAATGCCCTGGGGCTTTACAGCGTTGCCGCCAAAGTCGCAAATGGTCTTGGAATTTACAGCTTTGCCACCAGGCTGCAGGAGGCCCTTGGAGCTGAAGGCGAAGAAGGCATCTCTTCTCAGGACAGGGCTGCCAGAGCGGGCGCCATTCTTGATGACTACGGGAACAGCATTCTGCGTACGGCTTATATGTATCTTCACAACATGAGCGATGCGGAGGACATCCTTCAGGATACGCTGGTCCAGTACATAAGGAAAGCTCCTGCATTTACAGGCAGTGACCACGAGAAGGCGTGGCTCCTTACCGTGGCTGCGAACCTGGCCAAGAACAAGATCAAATACAACGAGCTTAGAAAGACCGATGAGCTTGCAGAGGAACTGGTGGGAGAGGAAGACCGGGACCTTGCCTTTGTCTGGGAGGCGGTCAAGCAGCTTCCCGAGAAGTTCCGGGAGGTTATACATCTTTTTTATCAGGAGGGTTACAGTACTTTAGAGATAGCAAAGATCCTTAAAAGAAATGAGTCCACTGTTCGCTCGGACCTTAAGAGGGGCAGAGATAAGTTAAAAGAAATATTGAAGGAGGCCTACGACTTTGAGTAAGTATCAGGATATTATGAACAAAATTGAAGTCACGGATGAGATGAAGTCCAGGATCCTTCAGAATATAGAAAAAGAGCTGAAGACAGAAGAAACTGCAGTATCAGGGGATTTTGAGACGAAGACCAAACCGAATGCAGAAGCGGAGGATAAAACTTCAGCCGGCGAAGATGCTCCCGGTAAGATCCGCAAATTCGAATTCAGGAAGTATATGCCAATGGCGGCAGGACTTCTTGTATTCATCCTGAGCACCTTCCTTATCCTCAATGTTATTCCGCACCATAGGGCCAATGAAAGTGCCACAACTGCGCCCATGGCCGATTCAGAGAGCGCGGTTTATGAGGCTGAAGCACCGATAGCGACAGAGACCGCAGCGGAAGCAGAGATGGAAGAAGCCCCGGCGGAAGCAGAGGCAGAGATGGCAGAAAAGTCACCTGCAGATACTGCATTACAGGTGGAAACCAATGCGGCTGTGCAGGAAGCAGCAGAAGAGGGACCAAGGGCAGAAGAAGCTGCAAAGGGTGATAAAACCACCGGTACAGCACCATCAGAAGTGGGTGGCGCCAAGGGCGAATCAATACAGCTTGATGGAATGAAGCCTTCCTCGGAGACCGATACAACTGCGTCAGAGTCGGAAGGCGTAACAGCGCCGGAGAATGCTGCCAATACGGAAGGCGTAACCGCGCAGGATAGCACCGACAAGACAGAAGCTGTGGCAGAGCCGGGGCCCATGGCATCCCCTGTGGAAACAGCTGCGCCTAAGCCGAGCCTCTTTAGCAGGATTGCCACATTCTTTAGAAATCTGTTTGAAGCGATAAAGAGTTGGTTCAAGTGATCTGGCGATTTTCAATGGAAGGTCATTTTTCAGCTTCCCAGTTACAAAACAAAAAACAGCGCCTTAGAATCTCCAAAGGATTCCATGGCGCTGTCTTTTTCTTTTTTAAGAGCAGAACTGTAAGCCGGGTTATGTCGTGAATGATCATCTATCTAGGACTGCTGTCACCAACAGCCTCAAGCGACCCACCTGAGAGCGAACCGGGCCGGCTCATAGCTCTCTGTTCGGTCTTGCTTCGGATGGGGTTTACATGGCTACTGATGTTACCACCAGCACGGTAGTCTCTTACACTGCCTTTCCACCCTTACCAGCCTCGAAGAGACTGGCGGTATCTCTCTGTTGCACTATCCTGGGAGTCACCTCCACCAGACGTTATCTGGCATCCTGCCCTGTGAAGCCCGGACTTTCCTCTCCCATGCCCTTTCGTTTGCATGGCAGCGATCATTTATTCTGCTCATCAAGTAATGTAATAGGGATTGAAGGATTTGTCAAATTTTTCATGAGATATGTAAAATTTGTGAAAGCACTTACATTTGGACAAGATTTGCAAGGTTTTGACATAAAAATGAAGTGAAAATGGAATTGATTTACCTTATGATGATATAGAAGTCGAAAGATAAACCCGCAATGAATCACGAAGTATCATGCTGATTCACGGCAATTCACAACGATTTATATGTATTGGAGGCATTATGGAACTTAGAACAGCTTGTTCACCCAAGGACGAGAAATACTATGACACCAAGAGACTGAGAGAGGAATTCCTCATCGATGATCTGTTTCAGCCGGATACCATTAAGCTGGTTTACAGCCACATCGACAGGATCATTACAGGATCCGCTGTACCGGTTAAGGAAGAGCTGAAGCTCACAGCAGGAGACGAGCTTAGAGCTGAGTATTTCCTGCAGAGACGCGAGATGGGGGTTATCAATATCGGCGGAGCCGGTGTTATCACCATCGACGGCAGGAAGTATGACGTAGATTACAAGCAGGGCATGTACATTGGTATGGGGGCAAAAGATGTATCATTTGCCAGCACAGACAGCGCAAAGCCTGCCAAGTTCTATATCAACAGCGCACCTGCCCACAAGACCTATCCCACTGTTCTTATTAAGAGAGAGGGAACACCTTCGGAAGACGTTGTCATCATCAAGGATGAGAACAAGAAGGAACTTGGAAGCCTTGAACAGGCCAACCACAGAGTTATCAACAAGTATATTCTTCCCGGCCAGGTTGAGACCTGCCAGCTGGAGATGGGTATGACCGAGCTTAAGCCCGGCAGCGTATGGAATACAATGCCCTGCCACACCCACGACAGAAGAATGGAAGTTTATCTGTACTTTGATATTCCCGAGGATGCACTGGTAATGCACTTCATGGGAGAACCCACAGAGACAAGACACATCATAATGAGAAATGAGCAGGCCGTTATCAGCCCCAGCTGGTCCATCCACTCAGGATGCGGAACCCAGGCTTATACATTCATTTGGGGAATGGTAGGAGAGAACCAGGATTTCGACGACATGGACGACTGTGCAATGACCGATCTTCTCTGATATGACAAATAGATAAACACAAATCACTACACCATCACGATTCAATAGGAGGAAAATGTAATGGGAGACTTTTTAAAGAACTTTTCACTTGAGGGCAAGGTAGCATGGATCACAGGCGCATCCTACGGACTTGGCCTTGCTTATGCCGTAGCTTACGCAGAGAGCGGAGCTAAGATTGTTTTCAACGATATCAATCAGGAACTGGTTGACAGAGGCCTTGAGGAGTACAAGAAGCGCGGCATCGATGCTTACGGTGCAGTTTGTGATGTAACCAAGGAAGATCAGGTTCAGAAATTTGTTGCCGATGTTGAAGCCAAAGTTGGTTCAATCGACATTCTTGTTAATAATGCAGGTATCATCAAGAGAATCCCCATGCATGAGATGACCGTAGAGCAGTGGAACCAGGTTATCGATGTAGACCTTACAGGCCCCTTCATCTGCTCAAAGGCAGTTCTTCCCGCAATGATGAAGAAGGGCTCAGGCAAGATCATCAACGCCTGCTCAATGATGTCAGAGTTTGGCCGTGAGACAGTATCTGCTTATGCAGCTGCCAAGGGCGGACTTAAGATGCTCACAAGAAACATCTGCTCTGAGTACGGTCAGTACAATATTCAGTGCAATGCTATCGGACCCGGCTATATCGCAACACCTCAGACTGCACCTCTTCGTGAGAAGCAGCCCGACGGATCAATGCATCCCTTCGACAGATTTATCCGTTCCAAGACACCCGCTCAGAGATGGGGCAGAACAGAGGACCTTATGGGTCTTGCAGTATTCCTTGCTTCTCCCGCTTCTGATTTCATCAATGGTCAGGTTGTTTATATCGATGGCGGTATCTCCGCATACATCGGACAGGATCCCGGAAACCTTGATCCTTCCAAGTTCACTGACATTGACGAGAGCACAGCTCAGTAATAGTGCGGACAGCACAAGTAATTTCGTAAGATTATTTTCATAAAGAGAGGCATAGAAATGGATAAGATTTGTGAAGAACTTTACAGGATCGGTATCGTGCCGGTAATCGCAATCGACGATGCAAAAGATGCAGAGCCCCTTGCCGAGGCACTTATAAAAGGCGGACTTCCCGCAGCTGAGGTTACTTTCAGAACCGCAGCAGCCGAGGAGGCAATCAGGATCATTTCCGAGAAATTCCCCGAGATGATCGTTGGAGCAGGAACAGTGCTTAATGCCGAGCAGGCTGACAGAGCCAAGGCAGCAGGAGCAAAGTTCATCGTAAGCCCCGGATTTAACAGATCAAATGTTGAGTACATTCAGAGCATCGGTGTTCCCGTGGTTCCCGGAATCGCAACTCCCGGTGAAGTTGAGCAGGCTATAGAGCTTGGACTTGACTGCGTTAAGTTTTTCCCTGCCGAGCAGAACGGCGGAATCGCCAAGATCAAGGCAATGGCTGCACCTTACACCAAGATGCACTTCATGCCTACAGGCGGCATCAACAAGAACAACTTAAATGACTATCTTAGCTTTGACAAAGTTTTCTGCTGCGGCGGAAGCTGGATGGTGAAAAAAGATCTCATTGCAGCCGGAAAGTTCGATGAGATCGAGGCTATGACAAGAGACGCTGTAAGCGCAATGCTTGGCTTCAAGCTCAAGCACATCGGAATCAACCAGAACAGCGAAGGCGATGCCGAGAAGGTTGCCGACATGTTCGATAACCTCTTTGGATTCACCAAGAAGGTTGGTAACTCTTCAGTATTTGCAGGATCCTTCATCGAAGTAATGAAGGCAAAGGGCCGCGGAGACTGCGGACATATCGCCATCGGCTGCAACAATATCGACAGAGCCGTTTATCACCTTGAAAGACAGGGTGTTAAGTTTGAGGAGGCATCACTTTCCTACGATGCTGACGGACACTTAAAGAACGCTTATCTTGAGGACGACTTTGGCGGCTTCAGAGTACACCTTGGCAAAAACTGAGAACTTCACTATGAATAAAACGGAGGATAAATAATCATGGCAAAAAAAGTAGTAACTTTCGGAGAGATCATGCTTCGCCTTCAGCCTGATAACTATTTAAGATTCGTTCAGGTTGATCACCTTGAGGCAACATTCGGAGGCGGAGAGGCCAACGTTTCAGTTTCTCTTGCTAACTACGGACTTGATTCTGTATATGTTACAAAGCTTCCTGCTCACGAGATCGGACAGGCAGCAGTTAATTCCCTTAGAAAATACGGTGTTGATACATCCAAGATCACCAGAGGCGGTGACAGAGTAGGTATCTACTTCAACGAGAAGGGTGCTTCCCAGAGAGGTTCCAAGTGCATCTACGACAGAGCACATTCAGCCATTGCTGAGGCATCTCCCGCAGACTTTAACTGGGATGAGATCTTTGAGGGAGCAGAGTGGTTCCACTTCACAGGCATCACTCCCGCTGTAAGCGATTCTCTTGCAGCCATCACTCTTGAGGCTGTTAAGAAGGCCAAGGAGCACGGCCTTACAGTATCCTGTGACCTTAACTACAGAGGTAAGCTCTGGAGTAAGGAGAAGGCAGGCAAGGTTATGGGTGAGGTTTGCAAATATGTTGATGTCTGCATCGCCAACGAAGAGGATGCCAACGACGTATTCGGTATCGCAGCTTCTTCCACAGATGTAACAACCGGTAAGCTCAACAGAGAGGGCTACATCGAGGTTGCCCAGAAACTCACAGACAGATTCGGCTTCAAGAAGGTTGCCATCACACTTCGTGAGTCCATCTCAGCAAACGACAACAACTGGAGCGCAATGCTCTACACCGATGGACAGGCTTACTTCTCCAAGAAGTATGCTCTTCACATCGTTGACAGAGTTGGCGGCGGAGACTCTTTTGGCGGCGGCCTTATTTACAGCTGCGTAAACGGCTTCGATCCTCAGCAGACCATCGAGTTTGCAGTTGCCGCATCAGCTCTCAAGCACTCCATCGAGGGAGACTTCAACCTTGTATCCGTTGATGAGGTCAAGAAGCTTGCAGGCGGAGACGGCTCAGGTCGTATCCAGAGATGATTTTTTTGGAATGATATAAAGATAAAAAAAGAATTAAAAAGCGTCATGCGTTATTTAAATGCATGGCGTTTTTTTTTATAATGTAGACTGAACGAGTATGTAGCATACGAGGTGACGCAGTGGTACCGGAAGGCTGGATGATTCTTAATTTTTATACGGCTCTTCTTTTGATCCTGCTCCTGTTTTTCCAGGGAAGAACAACCCGTACGGAATCAGGAGACAGGTTTATCAGATTGGACGTAATGACCCTGATCCTTCTTGCCGCAGAGACCGTTGGCCATTTCGGAGAGATTTCCGGCGACCTCATACTGCTGTCAAAGATAGGATATTATATCATCTATGCCCTTGACCCGGCGTGCTATCTCTTTGCCATTCTTTACATTGACTGCTGGATAAATGAAGGCGAGAAGAGCATGGGACGAAAGCTCGTAACTGCCGCCTACAAGATATTTGTGGCAGCAAACCTCATTGTTGTTACCGTTTCGACTCTTTTTGACCTTAAACTTCTCTATTATTTTGAGGGCGCAGAGTATTTCCGCGGGTCGCTGTTCTACGTAAGAGCAGTGCTCCTTTTGGTATTCTGTCTTCTTCTTTCCATATACTCCTATGTTTACAGGAAAAAAATCTACGCGGATTACCGGGGAGCTATCTTTGCACTGCCTACCCTTGCGATGATCGGCGCCTTTCTCCAGATAGTATTTGCAGAACTGGACATGACCTATGCTTCAATTGCCATTGGACTTCTTATCGTGTTCTGCAATCTTCAGTCCAACAACCTGGATGTGGATTATCTTACGGGAGCACTTAACAGAAGAGGCCTGGATATCAAGATGGAAGAGCGCATAAGGATTGCGCAGGCCGGGGGAAAGACCTTCTCCGCCATCATGCTGGATCTTGACAGATTTAAGCAGATAAACGACACCTACGGCCATATGGAGGGGGACTATGCCCTTAAGACTGTGTCGGACATACTTTACAGAGTCTTTTACCAGGGCGCGAGCATAGGAAGGTACGGAGGCGACGAGTTCTGCGTTATAACCGATATCAACAGCAGACAGGAACTTGATTCCAGCCTTGATATACTTGAAGACGAGCTGGAGATTTGGAATTACAGGGGCGGCAAACCATACGAACTTGCCATAAGCTGCGGCAGCATGGTATATGACCCCGCCTCCAAGATGAGTGCCAAGGATTTCCAGATAGCCATAGATGAGCTTATGTATCATGAAAAGAGAAAGCACCATCTTGTGGATAACAGAAGGAGGAGAACTGATGAAGCTGGACAAAACAACTGAGTCGATTTTGATCTTCCTGATATCTTTTGTGTTTATTATCAGTGCATATTATGTCAGCAGGGTGGCTGTGGTCGACTATGTTTCCTCGGAGTATCATCTTGAAATGGATCTGACGGGAGCAAGGCTGTCTGATATGGTCTACGCCACCGTGAAAAGGTCAAGTCAGTGGACGACCAAGTACGGGCATGGTGCGCAGTTTGATTTTGTTTTGCACAATCACAGCAATTCCGAGATCAATAACTGGAACATCTCCATGGAAGTTCCGGAAGGGTCTGACATTTCCCAGCACAACGGTATCGGCGTCAACGTCGAGAAGGGAAAAGTAATACTTGAACCTGACAGTGACCATCTTACCCTAAAGAGAAATACTCCCATAGAGTTCAGTATTGTCATTAATACCCAAGAGCCTTTTTACCCGGAAAAGCTCGGTTTTACAGGATATCAGAGGGGCGTCTTCGCTGAGAGTATCGCCAACAACGTTATCTTTCTGGCCTTCATGATATGGGCATTTTTGTTCGTTGGCTTTTTTGTTACCAGATTCAATCTCAAGAATTACCGCGAGAAACAGAAGAACGATGTCAGGATCATCCTTCAGTCAATGAATACATTCATCAGCTTCATTGATGCCAAGGATCCTTATACCAGGGGCCATTCAAGGCGTGTTGCTATGTACGCTGCGGAAATTGCCAAGAGAATGAGGCTTTCGGAGGAC
This sequence comes from Butyrivibrio sp. FCS014, assembly GCF_000526935.1. Lineage (GTDB taxonomy): Bacteria > Bacillota > Clostridia > Lachnospirales > Lachnospiraceae > Butyrivibrio. The sequence goes on from NZ_JAHA01000006.1 coordinate 467,966, forward strand.
GAAGTCCAGAATATCTATTATGCGGGTCTTCTCCACGATGCAGGTAAGATAAGCATCCCCGATGCTGTTCTGAATAAGCCCGGGAAACTCACTGATGAAGAGAGAAAGCAGATCCAGGAGCACACCGTAGCAGGCGGAAAGATGCTAAAACAGCTGTCCTCACTTCGCGGAATACGAGAGACGGCTCTTTACCATCATGAAAGATACGACGGCAAAGGCTACCCTGAGGGACTTAAAGGTGAGTCCATACCTCTTTATGCAAGGATCGTGGGAGTTGCCGATTCCTATGATGCCATGTCCAGTAACAGAGTTTACAGAAGGCACCTTAGCAAAGACGAGATCATAGAGGAAATCCAGAAGGGATCCTCAACACAATTTGATCCAAATGTGGTACCCTATATGGTAGACATGATCAATGACGGCTATGTAAATGTAGTTAAGATGGAGACAGCGGATTCCGATGACAAGTCCTCCGATTTCCACCTTACCGAGGACGATATCCCCAGTGTTTACATGGGCTTCTGATCATTGGTCAAAAGAACTATGAACAGGACGGAATATTATGGCAAAATTTGAGATCAAAGACACTTTCTATCTGGACGGAGAGCCCTTTAAGGTAATCTCCGGAGCATTTCATTTCTTCAGGACAGTTCCCGAGTACTGGGAGGACAGACTCCTTAAGCTTAAGGCTATGGGATGCAACACAGTCGAGACCTACATTCCCTGGAATCTCATTGAACCCGAGCAGGGCAGATTCAATTTTGAGGGCATGTGCGACGTGGAAGGCTTTCTTAAGCTGGCAACAAAACTCGGGCTCTATATCATCGTAAGACCATCCCCTTACATCTGCGCCGAGTGGGAGTTCGGCGGACTTCCCGCATGGCTTTTAAAGGACAGAAACATGAGGCTTCGCGTTAGCTACAAGCCTTTTCTTGATGCAGTGGAGGAGTATTATAAGGTTCTTTTCCCGAAAATCACGGGATATCAGATCGACAACGGCGGCAATATCATACTGATGCAGGTGGAAAATGAGTACGGCTACTACGCCAACGATCATGAGTACATGAACACCATGGTGGAACTCATGAGAAAGCATGGAGTAACCGTTCCACTCATCACCTCCGACGGCCCCTATCATGAAAGTTACAGGGGCGGCTCCGTTCCCGGGGCACTTCCCACAGGAAACTTCGGATCAGGTACGGAAAAGAGATTTGGCGTCCTTTCGGAGTATACAAATGGCGGACCTTCCATGTGTGCTGAATTCTGGGTTGGCTGGTTTGACCACTGGGGCAACGGCGGCCACATGAAGGGCAACCTTGTGCAGAGCTGCGAGGATCTTGATAAGATGCTGGAGCTTGGAAACGTCAGCATCTACATGTTTGAGGGAGGCACCAACTTTGGCTTCATGAATGGCTCCAATTACTATGACGCCCTTACTCCCGATGTTACAAGCTATGACTACGACGGCCTTCTTACCGAGGACGGCCGAATAACAGAGAAATACAGGAAGTTTAAAGAGATAATCGAAAAGCATACCGGCAAGGCAGAGGTTTTAGAGTTTACCGATGCACCAAGAAAGAGCTACGGCAAACTCGAGTGCACCGGAAAGGTAAGTCTCTTTTCCGTGGCTGATGATCTCAGCACTCCGGTGAAGCTTTCCTACACCACAAATATGGAGGACCTTGGCCAGAACTACGGCTACATTCTCTACAGATCTCATCTTCACAGCGAGGCAGGAATTGCCAAGCTTCGCCTCTGGGAGACCGCTGACAGGGCTAATGTATTTGTGGATGAGAACCCTCTTATCACTCTCTACGACAAAGAACTTGGGAGTGAGCATGACATTGCCCTTGATAAGTACCTTGCCTGCAGCACCCCTGCAATGATGCTGGCGGGTAAGTTCATGGCAGAGAACGGCTTAACTCCCGAGACCGCCATGGGAGCCATTTCCGAGGCAGGCCTTTCCACAGGCAGCTTTATGGGGCTTAACGAGAAGTTTGATATTCTTGTGGAGAACATGGGAAGAGTCAACTTCGGACCTATGATGGAGACCCAGAGAAAGGGCATTTGCCGCTGCGTTCAGATAAACGGCCATATGCACAACGGCTGGGATATCTATACACTGCCGCTGGATAACATCGATAAGGTTGACTTTGACAAGGAGTACAAGGAGAATGTTCCCGCCTTCTACAGATTTGAGTTTGAGGGCGGCGAAAAGGGCGATACCTTCCTTGACTTTGAGGGATGGGGCAAGGGCGTTGCCTTCATCAACGGCTTCAACCTTGGAAGATTCTGGGAGATAGGACCTCAAAAGAGGCTGTATATTCCCGCACCTCTCATAAGAGAGGGCAGGAATGAGATCGTAATCTTCGAGACCGAGGGAAAGGCTCCGGGGACCATAGAATTAAAAGATGAACCTGATATTGGTTAAATAAGACTGCCATAGAGGTGACCTTCGAATTCCTTAAAGAAGGTCTCCTCTATTTTTTTCATGAATACCACAATGTCGTTGTCACCAAAGTACAGCTGGAAGTGGACGGATCCCACGGATTCGCCGATGAGGTGGGCTTTGATGTAAAGAACATTGTCCCTTGTAAATACTGCCCCCGCAACATATCTTGTTTCATAGATCGGGAAGATGCCGCGGACCATGCTTCCGATTCCGAAAGCTATGCGATGGCCGCTGTTTCCCTGCTTAAATTCTATGTAGGACTGCCCGCTGCCATTCGGAGCAAGACAAAGAGTAAGGCCTTCAAAGCCTGAGCCGTTTTCCGCAAGGCTGTATTTAAGGGTAAGGGACCTGCTTCCTGCAATCCCCCGTACATACTCCGGAATCTTCTCCGGATCAAACTCCGGGAAAAAGAGCCTGTAACTCTCCGGAAGTTTCGGGGAACCGATTGCATAGCTGTCACCGCCGTAATCCCCGCTGCTTTCTTCGCCGCATTTTTGCTCCGGCATTTCCTTTTTATCATCAATGAGATTCTTATATATGGCATCGTATATTATCTGATTGCCGCCCTGAAGCCCCTGGGTGTCTGCGGTTGTGACGATCAAGAGGTTCTCTGACGGGATGCATATTCCAAGCTGGCCGCCCATGCCGTACAGGGTAAAGCCGCCCTTCTGGTTCATCCAGATCTGCATGCCGTACCCCTGCGCCTCGGAAGATACGGGAGCAGTCATATAGGTATCAGTGATATTCCGTGTTGCCTCAGCTATAAAATCCGGATTAAAAAGAGTCCGCTCTTTTCCGTCTGAGCAGACAATGGTCCCCTTTTTGTACAGGATGAAAAGAAACTTCATGATATCCATAGGTGTTGCCATAAGGCCGCTTCCGCCCATGGAGACCCCGAAGGGGTCCTTAACCATATAAGATTCCTTTGAAAAATCCACATAATGCAAAGCTCTGTCCTTAAGGAAGGTCAATAGATCTTTTCCCGAGAGCTTCTCTACCAGAGCGCACAGAACATGGGCCGCGGAGGTGTCATAGTGGAACACGGTACCGGGTTTGTGAGTGGGGGTCACCTTAAAGAAACTCTCCACCCAGTCGGTCTTCATGCATACCTTATAGGTGGTTGAGGCGTGGGGGGAGCGCATCTGCAGCATGTTCCGGATCGTGGTCATCCTGATAAAGGGATGGGTATTCTCATCCACGTATTCCGGGAAGTAATCGCAGACAGACCGGTCAAGGTCGATAAGACCGTCATCCGCAAGAAGAGATATGCCCATGGCGGTGAAGCTCTTGCTGATGGAGAACATTCGATGGAGATTGTTCTCATCGTAGGGAGCGTAGTATTTCTCAAAGATGAGACGATCGTCCTTCATGATAAGAAGGTTGTGGAGCGTCACGGGAGAGGCATTAAGATCCCTTATTATCCTCTCCGGGGCATCATCTGCAATTCCGACTTTGGAAGGCTGTGCTTTTTCAAAGGTAAACATGAAAACCTCCGTAAATTCTCAGGCTTTTTTGGACCTGTATTTCAGGTAATAGTAGGTGATCTCAACCAGGCAGCAGCTCATCCAGCCTACGGGATATCCGAATCCCACAAGGAAAGGAGTGTTGGCAACATAGTGAGTCACGGTAAAAAGATATATCTGCCTCAGGGCCACAAAGGTCGAGAGCATGATCACCATGGGACCTTTGGAGTCGCCCCGGCCCCTGAGGGCTCCGGCAAGGGTGTGGTTAATGCAGTTGAAGATAAGGAAGAACACATTGGCATGGATAAACAGTGAGCCGTATTCGATGACCGCTTCCTCGGCGGAGAACAGTCTTATGGCCGGCCGTGCAAAGATGTACAGCACAAGGGCGATGGCAGCGGTAACGGTAACTCCGAGGCCGATGGAGACCCTGGTGCCTTCGTCGGCTCTTTTGATCTTGCCTGCTCCTATGTTCTGGCTGACAAAGGTGGTGGCGGCCATGGCAATGCTGGACATGGGCAGCATTATGAAGGAGTCAAGCTTGTTGTAGCTGCTCCAGCCCGCCATGCAGGAGGAACCGAAGAAGTTGATATAGGATTGCACAAAAATGTTGGAAAAGGCAGTGATAACTGACTGTATTCCCGTGGGAAGGCCCACCATGAAAATGAGCTTTAAAATGTCACGGTCAAGGCCAAGGTCTCGTAGCGATAGCCGGTATACATCCTTGCTTCGTAAAAGAAGCATCACTATCAGGATCGCCGACACAAACTGGGAGATGATGGTAGCGTAGGCAACGCCTTCAATTCCGGTGTGAAGGCCCCTTACGAAGAATAGATCCAGGGCGATGTTCATCATGCTGGTGAGAATCAGGAAGTACAAAGGCCTTACTGTATCGCCAACGGCCCTCAATATGCCGCTTCCCATGTTGTAGATCAAAAGTCCGGAGAAACCGAGGAAGTAGATGGTAAGATAGGTGGTTGCATCCGCAAATACGTCATCGGGGGTGGCCATGAAACGAAGCATCGGCTTAACCCCCGCAACGCCCAGGATAGTAAGTATGATGCAGAAGATAAAGGTTGCAGTCATGGTGGTCTCGATGGCCTTGTGGAGACGAGCTGTCTCTTTTGCCCCGAAGAATCTTGAGATGATAACGCCGGCGCCTACCGAGAAGCCGTTAAAGAAGAACACCAGCATGTTTGTGATCATGGTGGTGGAGCCTACGGCGGCAAGGGCCTGGGTGGATACATAGTTTCCCACGACAATGGAATCCACGGTGTTGTACAGCATCTGGAAGATGTTGCCGAACATCAGCGGGAGGGAAAAGACCAGTATCTGTTTTATTATGGAACCATCCGTCATATCACGGACGGTGGAATTCTGTCTGTCTTTGGATGTTCTCATAAAATCTCCGACTTTGAACAATTTGCTTTTATACGACTCATTTTATTATAACACTCAGTTTGTTTTTTGCCCTTGATTGCTGTATAATTCATAGGTACGAAAAAAGTTTTTGAGAGGTTTATATGTCATCTATAATTCAGAACAATCAGGTTTTTAATAACGAGGTACCATTTTGCAGAGTTTACAGCGTTGAGAGCAAGAAGCAGCTCGAGGAGAGATTCCTGGCTCACCGCATTTCATACTTCATCGAATGGCAGGAGAAGAATTTTATACAGAGGCTCCTGGACAGGAAGGGCAGCAAGATAGTATGCACCTTCAGGATCAACAGAGGAGATGTGATAAAAGCCAAGGAACTGGCTCAGGGAATCGAGGGCATCAAGTTCAAGGATCTTGGTGAGATGAAGAACACTGAGCGTATCCGCAGACGCAGCGAAGCTGTAAAGACTACCGAAGATATTGGCCTGGATGTTCCAAATAAACTTAAGTTTGAGAATCAGGTAGAGGATCTGGATGGTGAAGAATAATAACAGCACAGGGCATGGGGCTAAATCCCTATGCCCTGTTTTCAAGAAATGCGGAGCCTGTCAGATGATTGACACTCCCTACAAAAAGCAGCTTAAGATCAAGCACGCCAGAGTGCAGGAGCTTCTTGAGCCGTACTGCAAGGTGGAATCCTTTATCGGAATGGAGAGCCCCGAGCATTACAGGTGCAAGGTTCATGCGGTTTTCACCCATGACAAAAAGGGAAATCCCTTATCCGGAATTTATCGCGAGGGAAGCCACGAGGTTGTGCCGGTGGAGAGCTGCCTTCTGGAGGATCAGAAGGCTGATGCCATAATCGCATCCATAAGAGGGATGCTTAAGTCTTTCAAGATTAAGACCTACGATGAGGACAACGGTTATGGTCTTCTTCGTCATGTCCTGATCCGTATAGGCAGGAATACCGGAGAGATCATGGTGGTACTGGTAACCGTATCTCCGATCTTCCCATCCAAGAACAATTTTGTTAAGGCCTTGAGGAAAGAGCATCCTGAGATCACCACCATCGTGCTCAATGTCAATGACAAGCAGACCAGCATGATCCTGGGTGACAAGGAAAAGCCCATTTACGGTCCGGGCTTTATCTATGACATATGCTGCGGCATGAAGTTCAAGATAAGTCCCAAGTCCTTCTATCAGGTTAACCCCATTCAGCAGGAGGTTCTCTATAACACGGCCATTGAGATGGCAGATCTTAAGGGAGACGAGGTGGCCCTTGACTGTTACAGCGGCGTAGGCACCATCGGACTTATCGCCAGCCCTCATGTGAAAGAGGTTATCTCCGTGGAACTCAACAAGGATGCGGTTAAAGATGCTATCCTTAATGCTAAGATCAATGAGGTTAAGAATATCACCTTCTATCAGAACGATGCTACCCGTTTCATGCAGCAGATGGCTGATTCCGGGGACAGCGTTGACCTGGTATTTATGGATCCTCCAAGAAGCGGATCCACACCTGAATTTATAACTTCAATGGTATCTCTTTCTCCAAAGAAGATAGTGTACATTTCCTGCAGTCCCGAGTCCCTGGCCAACGACCTTAAACTCATCACAAAGGGTGGCTATAAAGCTCAGAAGGCTGTTCCTGTGGATATGTTCCCTTTTACCCGCGGAGTGGAGACTGTGGTACTGCTCACTAAAGAAGACTGAAAATCGTGCATTTGTGCACTTTTACTTAAGAAAAATTTAGAGAACATTAATTGTTGGAGTTAACTAAATATCGTATAATTAATATCATGGCATTTCCTCGGGGGGAAATAGAGTGGATATTAACTTTCGACGCCTTAACCGAAGCAGCTTTCGCTGCAAGGTTTACGGTACTCTTTGCATAATTCTTAATGTAAGCCTTGCTTATATGGCTCACACTTTTGGGCTGCCTTTGTATCTTGATACAATAGGCACCATCATAATGGCATCCCTGGGCGGTTTTCTGCCCGGTATCTTTGTTGCGGTCTTTACCAGTCTTTTATGCTGCTTTTTCAGTGGGGATGCCCTCTACTATACTCTTTCAAATGTAATGGCTGCCCTGGTTACAGTCTGGTTTGTCAGGGCGGGCGGCTTCAGGAAGAAAAAGAATCCTGTCATTTATTTTATTTTACTTGTCGTTCTGACAGGTCTTTATAACGGCGGAGTTCAGTGGCTTCTAAGCGGAGGCCCCTCTTTCTCGGAGGTGGTGTATGCTTCGTACCAGCTGAGTGCAAAAACCCATATAGGGTATGTTGCCGCTTCGCTGCTCATTGATATTGGTCTAAACGCATTGGACAAAGCCACCACAGCGTTGATAGCTCTTTTCATCATACTGCTGATACCTGAGGCTGAGAGAAAGGCTATCTGGGACAGCAACTGGAAACAGGCACCCGTTTCAAGGGATGAGATGTATGAGAGGGTAAGATCTGCCAACAAGCGGACCATTCAGAAGAAGATGGGTATGATACTGTCTGTTACAGCACTCCTTCTAGTAATTGTTATGGTCTGGACCGGCATCAGCGTTTTCTACAGCAATACCAAGGCAGAATACACCGATAACGCCAGGAAAGCGGCGCGTTTTGCAGCCAGTGTGGTTGACGGCGACAGGATCGATGATTACATTACCAAGGGCAGAGCGGTGCCGGGATATGAGCAGACTGAAGCCCTGCTTTATAAGATCCGGGACAATGTTACCGGACTTAAATATCTGTATGTCATAAGGGTCACGCAGGACAGTATCTATTATGTGTTTGATCTTCATTCCGGCGATTTCCCCGCCATGGAACCCGGGGACGCGGTTCCTGTGGAGAGTTATTTCGAGCCATACCTTGAGGGATTCCTTGCAGGCAGGGAGATTGAGCCCATCGAGTCCGACAATATTTCCGGCTGGGTAATGGCTGCATATTATCCCATCAAAGACAGCAGCGGGAAGACTGTTGCCTATGCGGGAGCGGACTCCTCAATGGTCATCATGTCCGACTATACCAAAGAATACCTGCTGAAGATCTTCCTTATCTTCTCCGGTTTCTTTGTGCTTATACTTGGATACGGAATCTGGAATTCAGGATTCTATCTGTCTTACCCCATTACCAGCATGACCAAGTGCGTTCAGGAGTTTGTGGATTCGGACAGGGATCAGAAGTCGCTGGATGACAATGTCAAGAAGATAAGAGCCCTTGATATTCACACCATGGATGATGTGGAGGACCTCTACAAGGCCATATGCGAGATGGAAGCCAATATGACGGAGCAGATGAGAGAGCTTCGTCACTACGCCGATGCTACCTCAAAGATGCAGAGCGGCCTTATCATCACCATGGCGGACCTTGTGGAGAACAGGGATTCCGACACCGCAGCCCACATTCAGAAGACTGCGGCTTATGTAAAGATAATAGTGGAGGCGCTTAAGAGAAAGGGCTATTACGCCGAGAAGATCACGCCTTCCTTTGAAAACGATATTGTGAATTCTGCGCCTCTCCATGATATTGGCAAGATCCATATTCCGGATGCAATTTTAAATAAACCCGGCAAGCTCACCCCTGAGGAGTTTGAGATCATGAAGACTCATACCACAGCCGGAATGAATATCATGGAAAAGGCAATAAATACAACCCAGGGAGAATCCTACCTTAAGGAGGCCAGAAACATGGCTGCCTACCACCACGAGAGGTGGGATGGCAAAGGTTATCCCGAAGGGCTTCACGGACAGGTTATACCGCTTTCAGCCAGGATAATGGCAGTAGCGGATGTTTTTGATGCTCTGGTTTCCAAAAGAATCTACAAGCCTGCTTTCTCCTTTGAAAAGGCCCTTGAGATCATCCAGGAGGGTTCAGGGACCCAGTTTGATCCCAAGTGTGTAGAGGCATTTATGGATTCGTTGACTGAAGTCAGGATTGTCCTCAAGACTTTCCAGGAAATGTGACGGAGGAAGTCAGCCCTTATGTATGATTTTCTTAGAGAACACCAATTAAACATAATGATGTCTCTGGCCAGTATCTGCGGCATCATCACTCTGTTTGTGTTCATTTCCAAATCCATTCCCAAGGAGAGGAAAAGAGCGCTTCTTCTTATTGAGATTAACGCCATGTTCCTTCTGGGAGCGGACAGGGCCGCCTATATCTACAGGGGCGACATGAGTACGCTTGGCTACTGGATGGTGAGGATAAGCAACTTTATCGTGTTCTTTACCACTTTGGCCATAGTATATTCCTTCAACATGTACCTGAGAGATCATCTCAAGAACACATTAAAGCTCGATCCACTGCCCAGAAGACTTATGGTCGGCGACATTCTCATCGCCTTTGGATTACTTAATCTTGTGGTTTCGCAGTTTACCGGCTGGTATTACTATTTTGACGCTGCAAATCTCTATCACAGGGGACCGGGATTCTATATTTCCATGTTTATTCCTCTTCTGATACTGATCATACAGCTGACGCTGATCCTGCAGTACAGAAAGCTCATGAGACAGTTTGTGCTTTATCCGCTCCTTATCTTTACGGTACTGCCTCTTGTCGCGTCCATAGCTCAGATCTTTGCTTACGGTCTGTCCCTTACCAACATGACTATTGTTGGAACAGCCGTGGTTGTATATATTTTCGACCTAATAGACCTCAACAGGATGAGTGAGGAAAAAGAGAAAGCGGAGAGAGCCAATGATGCGAAATCCCGCTTCCTTGCAAATATCTCCCACGAGCTGAGAACTCCCATCAATACCATCATGGGTATGGATGAGATGATACTTCGTGAGGATCCCACCGATGTTCCCAAACCCTATTTCCTTTCGGTAGTGGGCTATGCTATTGATATAAAGACTGCCTCCGAGTCCCTTCTTTCCCTGATAAACGATCTTCTGGATATGAGTAAGATCGAGTCCGGCAAGATGCATCTGGTGGAAGAACAGTACAGCCTTGAAGATATGCTAAGATCCATTGTGACCATGATAAGAGTCAGAAGCGGGGAAAAAGACCTGACTTTTACAGTGGACGTGGATGAGGATCTGCCCAAGGGACTTTTCGGTGATGACAAGAAAATAAAACAGGTAATACTGAACCTTCTTACCAATGCCGTTAAGTACACAGAGAGCGGAGGCTTCCTGTTCAAGATAAGCGCCGAGTCTTTCAGCGGTGAATACTGTGATATCAGGATATCCGTCAAGGACTCCGGCATCGGAATCAAACCCGAGGACATGGACAGGCTCTTTTCCCGCTATGAGAGGCTGGACGAGGAAAAGAACATATCGGTTCAGGGAACGGGTCTTGGCCTTGACATTTCAAGACATTTCGTTGAGATGATGGGCGGAAAGATCTGGTGCGAGAGTGTTTACGGAGAGGGCTCAGAGTTTATTGTGACTTTGAGACAGAAAATTACGGATGATACGCCTATCGGGCAATTCAAGGAGAGACTTGAAGCCGAAAACAAGGGACCCTATGTTCCTCAGTTTGTGGCGCCCGATGCGGAAGTTCTGGTTGTTGATGATAACCCCATGAACCTGTCGGTTATAAGGAGTCTTCTGAAGGCTACGAGGGTATTTGTGACCACCGCAAGCAGCGGAGAAGAGTGCCTTGAAAAGATCAAGTACGGCAAGTTCAATGTGGTGCTGCTGGATCACATGATGCCCGGCATGGACGGCATTGAGACCGTTGAGAGGATAAGGGAGATACATCCGGATCTTCCGGTATATGCCCTTACTGCCAATGCCACATCCGGGGAGGAATTTTATATCTCCAAGGGCTTTAACGGTTATCTGTCAAAGCCCATAGACAGTCTTACCCTTGAGAAAACCATCATGAAGCATATTCCTGAAGAGATCATGATGCAGCCTACTTCAGAGTATACAGAGAAAGATCTTGAGGCAATTCCCGATAACCTTATGTGGATTGAGGATATACCGGAAATTTCCACAGAAGAGGGAATAAAGAACTCAGGCGGAATCAAAGCCTTTATTTACTCTCTGGATCTTTTCTATGACACCATAGACAATAATGCAGAGGCTATAAAGAATGCCTATGACTCCGAGAATATAAGGATTTACACCGTCAAGGTCCACGCTCTTAAGAGCTCGGCCAGGATCATCGGAGACAAGGAGCTGGCCTCCATGTGCGAGGAGCTGGAGGCGGCCGGAAACAGGGAGGATAAGGCGTTCATTATCTCTCATCATGACGCTATGATGGACAGATATCTTTCCTATAAGGAAAAGCTTTCCCTTATCAAGGAGAGCACCAAAGATGAGAACGAGGATAACAAGGAGCCCATATCGGAGCAGGATCTTGCAGGAGCCTACGAGGCACTTAAGGAACTGATCCCTCAGATGGACTATGACGGAATTGAAATGGTTGTAAACCAGCTTAAGGACTATAAACTCCCGGATAAAGATGCTCAGGTGATGGCCGGACTTGAAAAGGCCATGAAGATGTTTGACTGGGATGAGATGGAAAAGCTTATAGAAGGATGATCTGTCTAAGAAGGAGACAAGTATATGGAAAACAGAAAAGTAATGATGCTGGGTGAAAAAGAAACATTCCTGGTAAGGGTTCTTGAAGGTAAGACCACGGGGGCAGGAATAGAGTGCAAGTTTTCACACTGGAACGTCAATGATATCAATGCCAACTGGGCAGACACCGGACTTGTGGTGCTTTACATGGATGAGGGAGACAGGCCTTCGGATGATGCTGTTCATTTCCTGAAAGAACATCTTTCTGACAGCGGGATGATGATGCTCGCTATAGGAGAAAAAAATGATGTTCAGTATATCCAGGAGCGTGTCCCTGCAAATCTGATCTACAGGACTTTTGTCCGACCGGTAAATAACGAGGAATATGTTAAGACCCTGAACGAGATCTTTTCAAAGATCCGTGCCGGAGAGTTCAAGAAGAGCATCCTTATCGTGGATGACGATCCCAACTATCTGGGCCTTGTAAGGGAGTGGCTTAAGGACAAATACAAAGTCTCAATGGCTAATTCAGGGCTTCAGGCCATAAAGTTCCTTGGAAAGAACAAGGTAGACCTTATCCTTCTTGACTATGAGATGCCGGTTACAACGGGTCCTCAGGTTCTTGAGATGCTTCGAAGCGAAGAGGAGACCAGGAACATCCCTGTAATGTTCCTTACCGGCAAAGGAGATAAAGAGAGTGTTATGGAAGTAGTGTCCTTAAAGCCTGAAGGGTACTTCCTTAAAAGCATCGAGATGAAAGAACTATTGGAGAAGCTGGAGGACTTTTTCACACTCCACAGGTAAAACATATGATGGAATTCTTGCTTGCGCACCAACTGAATATCATTTCGTTTTTGACCGGAATAGGTGTTATCATCACCCTTTTTGCCATTATAGCCAGTTCACTTTCGAGAAACAGGCGAATTGCCCTTGTCATGCTGGAGATAAGCGCGATAATTCTTCTTAACTTTGACCGCCTTGCCTACATGTATGACGGAGATCCGAGCATTAAGGGATATTACATGGTTCGCATCAGCAATTTCCTGGTCTTCTTTATGACGCTGGTGGTTATCTTTTCCTTTAACCTGTATATCGAGGATGTTCTTGTTATCGACTGCGGTATTAAGAAGGTACCAAAGCGGATAAAGGCTGCAGGTATCATTCTGACTGTAGGCATGGTGCTGGTTGTTATCTCGCAGTTCACGGGTCTTTATTATACCTTCGATGAATCCAATAAGTACCACAGAGCTCCTCTGTTCATGATCTGTTACATCCTGCCGATTATTGCGCCTATAATAGAGTTTACGGTGGCTTATCAGTACAGAAGACTGATGAGCAGGCATATCTACATATCACTGATAGTGTTTATCGTAGGACCTTTGATCTCGTCATTCATACAGATATTCTTCTACGGTTTCTCTTTTACAGATATGGCCTTTATTATCGCGGCAGCGGTTCTGTTTATCTTTGCCCTGGTGGACATCAACGAGAAGGTCAGACATGCCAACACTATTGAGATCAATTATCTGAAGCAGGAGAGCGAGAATGCCCAGAGGCTTTTTGGCCAGATGGCTGCTGCTTTCATCGGAGCCATTGAGGAGAAGGAGCCCTTCAGTATAGGGCATTCGCAGAGAGTTGCATCTTATTCCGCGGAGATTGCCAGAAGAAGCGGCAAGAGCGAAGAGGAGTGCAAGGAAGTCTATTACTCCGCGCTGATGCATGACGTGGGCAAGATTGGTATTCCCATAGCAATACTGCAGAAATCCGAGAAGCTCACAGAGGAAGAGGAACAGGTCATGAGGGAACATGTTTCCATCGGACAGCGTATCCTCTCCAGCGTAAGCGAATATCCTTATCTTAGTATCGGAGCTCATTACCATCACGAGAGGTACGACGGAAGCGGATATCCCGAGGGACTTTCGGGAAAAGACATACCGGAGATAGGAAGGATCATCTGCGTGGCGGATCATTACGACAGGATGACCACCAGAAAGCGCTACAGAGGGCCTCTGCCTCAGGCTGTAGTAAGGGATGAGGTTATAAGGCGCGCCGGTTCACAGTTTGATCCGGATTTTGCAGGCATCATGGTCAAAATGATCGATGCTGACAGCGAGTACAAGATGCAGGAGAAGGGTGAGCAGCTTCCTCCCAAGGAAAAGCTTACCTGCGATGAATACAGAAGTGATATCCTTGAGGGTATCGTTATTACTCCCGGGGTCAAATCCATTAAGTTTATGTGCAGGAGGGAAGTAACCTCCGAGGATCAGTTTGGCGCACCTTCCGTGATAGTATTTGATGCCTATGACGGGCTTGTTCATGACGACGAACTGACCATCAAGGCTTTCTCCTATCTCGAATACGGCGAGATATGGTTTGACGGCCATATCATCTCCACAGGGGCCAGGAATATGGTGATAAAGCCTGTGGGAGATCCTGATGCGAAAAAAGAAACGAGGGGCAGGAACAGGACAAGACAGTATGAGGTGCAGGCAGGAAGATTTGAGGATCATGTCAAGATCCGCATGATCTCACCTGAAGAGACAAACGAAGTCACCATAGCTCTTCCCAACAGTTCCAAATATGCCTTCATAGGACTTACGGGCGAGCATTGTCTTATCACCGACATTCAGGTGGAAGAGACAGGAAAAATACTGTATGAAGGCGATATAGAAAGGATAGCTGAGAGGGTTGATTACACCAACAGGATGGAGAGTGACATCCCCAATATCCAGATAAACGGCCCGAAAGCAGATGCCACCAATGGAATTGTGGTGGAAGACGGGTTGGAACTCTTGTTTCATTCCATGAGCCTGCCTACAGCATCACTCCTGTGGCAGTGCGCCTATGTAATGCTGTTTTCCTCGGATGATAATACCATCTTCGGAGAGAACTACCATGAGTATGCCCATCTTAAGATGAACGGTGAAAATGAATGGCAGGGAAATTACTCCGAGAACAGCTCTCAGGTAATGAAGGACGACAAATTCGAAAGCTGGGAGAAGTGGGAGGAACGCAACAAAAAAGGTGTTGAATGCCATGTCTCTTTTGCAAGAAGAGGAAATAAGATCATCACCACCACAAAGTGCGCGGGCCTTATCATGAGGAATACTACAACACTATTAGAAAAAACAAAGGAAGTTTACTGCTCACTTTCAGGAGACCAGTGTGCTCTCACCGATATCAGAGTAAAGAAACCAAGGTTTTAACAGGTTATGATAATCAGAAATGCACTTGAAAAAACAGTGCGGCTTGCACTTATATTATGTCTGGGGATAGGTGCCCTTACAGGGCCTTCTTTGGCTGCAGCGGCAGCAGAGAGCGGTCCTGATACGGATTTATCCGACAGCCTTGCCAGCAACAGCGGCAAATACACCACCGTTGTCTATGACAACAAGAACGGTCTGCCCACATCCGAAGCCAACGCCATTGCGGAAACCGATGACGGCTTTATATGGATCGGCTCCTACAGCGGCCTTATCAGATTCGACGGCTACAACTTTGTCAGGATCAATTCGGCCTCGGGAATTGCCAGCGTTGTAAGCCTCTTTGTTGATTCAAAGCAAAGGCTCTGGATAGGGACCAATGACAGCGGCCTCGCCCTTATGACAAAGGGCGACCTTAAGATGTTCGGCAAACATGACGGGCTTCCCGCACTGTCCGTTCGCTCCATTGTTGAGGGAGACGACGGAAAGATCTATATTGCCACCACCGGCGGCCTGTGCATAATGGACACTGACATGAATATCACGGTTCCGGATATACCACAGATCAAGGATGAGTACATCCACAGATTGGCCAAGGGCCCGGAAGGGCTTATCTACGGCCTTACCAAGGATGGAACCGTCTTTACCGTAAAGGGGATGGAGCTTTTTGAAATTTATCCTGCAAATAGCCTTGGCTTTAGCGAAATCGCCCATGCAATCCTTCCGGATCCCGCAAATCCCGGCTATGCCTACCTTGGAACCCAGGGCTCCGAGGTATACTACGGCAGATTCGAAAAGTCTTTTACCTCAGAAAAATCTTATAACTTAAAGCGCCTTGAGTATATCAATGCACTCAGGATGGAGCAGGGCAGGCTCTGGGTCTGCGCCGACAACGGCATCGGGTCCGTTTCCGATGATTCCATCCATTACTACGACAACCTTGAATTCAGAAATTCCCTCGAGGATATGATGACCGATTACCAGGGGAATCTCTGGTTTATCTCCTCCAAGCAGGGTGTCATGAAGGTCGCCTTCAACCAGTTCACGGATCTTACAAGGCAGTACAACCTTGAACCCACCATCGTTACATCCACTTGTCTTTACGACAACAAGCTCTTTATCGGCAACAAGAACGGCGGTCTTATTGTTCTGGGAAAAGATTCAGCGGCTTCCAGGATAGCAATTACAGAGGCGGTCACTGCATCAGGTAAACCCATCATAGCAAAGAATCTTCTGGAGATGCTAAAGGGCGTCACTGTAAGATCCATAATAAAGGACAAGAAGAACAACCTCTGGATGTCTACCTACAGCAAGTATGGTCTCATATGCTTTACCGGAAGCAAGGTCATCTGCTATACGGAAGATGACGGCCTTCCTTCCAACAGGGTAAGGATCGTTTACGAGCGCTCCAACGGAGACATTATTGTCGGAAGTATAGGCGGAGTTGTCATCTTAAGAGGTGGAAAGATTGTAGACAGATACGACGAAGAAGACGGCATCATCAATACCGAAATCCTGTCCGTAACTGAAACGCAGGACGGCAAGATCCTGGTTGGCTCAGACGGAGACGGCATCTATGTTATTAGCGATACCGGAATATCCCACATCGGTACAGACGACGGTCTGGCGTCGGATATTGTCATGAGGATCAAGCAGGATCCCAAGAGACCCGATATCAACTGGATAGTATTAAGTAACTCCATCGGCTATCTGGATAAGGACTTAAAACCTACGATTCTGAGGAACTTCCCCTATTCCAACAACTTCGATATTTTTTTTGACAGATTCGGACAGGCCTGGATCCTTAGCAGCAACGGAATATATGTGGTTCCCGACAAGCAGCTTCTTAGCAATGCAGACAGCTACGACTACGATTTCTATGATTCCACAAACGGCCTTCCCTGCATCGCAACAGCAAACTCCTACAGCGAAATCAACGGGAACGGTGATCTGTATATTGCGGGAAGTACCGGTGTTGCCAAGGTCAATATCAATCAGCCCTTTGAAGATGTGAGCTCCCTCAAGGTCGATGTTCCCTATATCGAAGCGGACGGAAACTTTGTCTATGCGGATGGAGATGGTGTGTATAAAATCCCCAGCGATGCCAAGAAGGTGGATATCACGGGATATGTTTTCACATATTCTTTGATGAATCCGTACATAACCTATTATCTTGAGGGCTTTGATACCACTAAGTACACAGCCAAGAGGACAGAGTTTAACACCATAAGCTATACGAACCTTCCCGGCGGCAAATACAGATTTGTAATGGACATCCAGGATGCCCGGGGTACATCCATGAAGGAGTTTGCCATAAACATCAACAAGGAAAAGGCCTTCTATGAGTATGCGGCCTTCAGGGTGATGTTCATTTTGGTTGCCATGGGTCTTATGGCGCTTTTAGTATGGCGGCTTATGCATATCACCATCATAAGCAGGCAGTACGAGCAGATAAGAGCAGCAAAGGAGGATGCGGAGAGAGCCAACACAGCTAAGTCCAGATTCCTTGCAAATATGTCCCATGAGATTAGGACACCTATCAATACCATCATGGGCATGAATGAGATGATAGCAAGAGAAGCAGACACCTCAGATCCCGAGGAATATGTCCAAAACGTAAAGGGCTATTCCAGAAACATCAAGATTGCATCGGAATCTCTTTTGAGCCTTATCAATGAACTTCTGGATCTGTCTAAAATAGAATCCGGAAAGATGGAGCTGGTGGAGCAGGAGTACAGCGTTGAGGATCTGCTTAAGTCTCTCACCATGATGATAAGGGTAAGAAGCAACCAGAAGGACCTTACCTTTTCTACCGAGATTGATGAGACCCTTCCGAAGACTCTTTACGGAGACTGCAACAAGCTCAGGGAGATACTTTTAAACCTTCTGACCAATGCCGTGAAATATACCGACAAGGGCGGCTTTACTCTTATTGTAAAAAATATGCTGACGGCGGGGGATGCTTCAAGGATATACTTTGCAGTTAAGGACACCGGCATCGGCATCAAGCCCGAGGATATGGACAAGCTCTTTACCGCCTTCAAGAGACTTGAGGAGGTTAAGAACAGCGGCATTCAGGGCACGGGACTTGGCCTTGATATCTCAAGGCAGTACGTGGAGCTTATGGGCGGAAACCTTGAGTGCAGCAGTACCTACGGCGAAGGCTCCACATTCTTTTTCACAATTACCCAGAAGGTGGTAAATAAGGAGCCTATCGGTACCTTTACCGAGGAGGTTGAAGGTCCGGCCCTTAGCAAGTACGTTCCGCCGTTTATTGCTCCTGATGCAAAAGTGCTGGTTGTTGACGACAACGAGATGAACCTTCAGGTCATCAAGGGACTTCTTAAGCACTTGAAGCTGAAGCTCACCCTTGTGACCAGCGGAAAAGAGTGCCTTAAAAAACTGGATGAAGAGTCCTATCATATCGTTCTTCTTGACCATATGATGCCTGAGATGGACGGTGTGGAGACCCTTTCACATATCAGGGAGAAGTTCCCGGACCTTATCGTCATAGCCCTTACCGCTAATGTTATGAACGGCGGCGTGGATTTCTATGTAAAGGCAGGATTTACGGATTACCTCTCCAAGCCTGTTGATGCAAGTCAGCTTGAGGCAGCACTTCGGTATTACCTGCCGGAGGATATCGTTCAGGATGTGGACGAAGAACAGGCGGCAAAAGAGGCAGCGGCCAAGGAAGAGGAGATAGCTCTTCCCGAGAGTGAGAGATGGCTCTATGACGTTGAGGGCCTGAATGTGTCGGAGGGCCTTAAGTACACGGGAATGCCTGCCCAGTTCATTAAATTTGTGAATGCCTTCTATGACACCATGGACGAGAAGTCGGAGGAAATTGAGAAGGCCTTTGAGGATAAGGATTACAAGCTCTACACC
Organism: Butyrivibrio sp. FCS014; assembly: GCF_000526935.1. Lineage (GTDB taxonomy): Bacteria > Bacillota > Clostridia > Lachnospirales > Lachnospiraceae > Butyrivibrio. The sequence goes on from NZ_JAHA01000006.1 coordinate 486,812, forward strand.
ATCAAGGTACATGCCCTAAAGAGTACCGCGAGGATCATGGGAGCAATGCAGCTTTCAAAGCTGGCGGAGGAGCTTGAGGCAGCAGGCAACAACGGCGATATTGCAAAGATCGAGAGCTCTACGGGAACACTTCTTTCCATGTACAGAGCCTACAAGGACAAGCTCTCAAGGATCAAGGAGGAGCCTGAGGATGATGACAGGATCCCCATCTCGGAAGCAGATCTTGCCAATGCCTATGATGCCATCAAGGAATTCGTTCCCCAGATGGACTACGACGCTGTGGAGATGGTGCTGGGCGAACTGAAGGAATACAGGCTTCCGCCGGAGGATGAAAAGAAAATCAAAGAGATTGGAAGACTTCTTAAGAACATCGACTGGGACGGAATAGAAGAACTGCTATAAATATTTAGATAATACTGTAAGGACCGCTTTCGCGAAGATGGTGATGATCAGCGCGTTGGCGGTCCTTTTTACGTGCAAAGCATCAGCTTTTGTGATATCATTCTCACTTAAGAATGGATTTTTGTGAGGTTTGATTATGATAAGAAACAAAATAGTTATCTCAGTAATAATATGTCTTCTGACGCTTGGAACAGCTGCCTGTGGAGCAGGATCAAGTGACGGATTTTTATATACCAAAAGAGTCAGCGATAGCAACGGACAATTTGAACATGGCGAGCTTTATCAGAAAAGATTCAGCGGTACAAAGAAAGTGGATGATATATATCTGCGCTTCATGACAAAGGTTGATGATGACACAGTACTTGGAGTCTATGGTGAAGGACCGGGAACAGACAGCTATGTTGCAACTTACAACTTAAAAGAAAAGTCACTCACAAAGATCACACAGGTTGCTAATATTGAAGAACAGAGAATATCCGCTACTTCCGACCTGTCTACTGTATGTTATGGTGATAAAGATAATGGAATTGTGTTATATGACCTTTCAAGCGGAGAGTCAAAAGTAATAGAAAAACCCACAGGCCTGAAAGAACCAATGATTACCGGAGATGGGAAGACCATGTTCTATATAAGTGACTGGAATCTCATAACAAGAGAAGTCGGTAAAAAAGTCAGTGGCGGGATCATAGCGTCCAATGTCCATACTTATGCACTTTCAAATGACGAAAAGTTTATAATCTTCACAAGACTTGGCCGTGAATATAATTCGATTTTATATAAGCTCGACCTTGAAACCGGAGAAGAGACTTATCTGAAGAAACTGGATAATCAGGCGGAAATGATTTCCATATCCTCCGATAATACCGAATTTGCCTATGTGACGTATACTACAGCCTTTTTTTCATCCTGGGGCAGGACTGTGCTAAATGTATGCGATCTCAAGACAGGGAAGAGTAAAGTGGCTTTCAAATCAGGTTTTGCTGCCTATATTCCTTCAATAATTCTTTTCTGATTCCTGATCAATAATGGAATAAAACAGTTAAACCCCGGAGTTTATGCGAACTCCGGGGTCTTTTGTCCTAATGAAAGGAAGTCGTGATACCCCTATTGACATAGTACGACTGTCGTGGTATATTTACTACGACAGATGAAGTACGACAGTAGTAGTACGACAGACGTTGCACCGACAATCGTAAATGCGCATTACGGTTTCGGAGAAAACATACTGATGACACAGCCACAAGAAAGGATGAAGGAATGGGCGAGATAAGCAGTGATGTAATCCGAGGTTATAACGACACCATAATCCTTTTCCTGCTTCTGGATTCACCGTCATACGGATATGAGATATCCAAGAAGATAAAGAGCATATCCGAGGAGAAGTATCTGATCAAGGAGACCACACTATACTCGGCCTTCACCAGAATGGAGAAGAACGGATACATCGAATCCTATACACAGAATTCAGAGAGCGGCAAGAAGAGAACCTATTACAGGATAACGGATCAAGGGCGCAGTTATTACCGCGAAAAATGTGAGGAATGGAATCTTACTAAGGAAGTTATAGAGCACTTTATAACTGAAGGAGGGGAAAATGGAAACTCTTAAGAATTATCTTGAATCAATGTTTGCAAGTCTGCCTAACACCGTAGAGGTGCTTAAGGCCAAAGAGGAACTTTATACAATGATGGAGGACAAGTACAACGAGCTTATCGCAGAGGGCAAGCCCGAGAACGAGGCTGTCGGGATCGTGATCTCAGAGTTTGGCAATCTTGATGAAGTGGCAGAGTCCATCGGAATCGGACAGATGCTCCAGGAATACACCTATGTTGACAGGAATCAGATCCCTTCAGAGGAAGCGGAAGAGTATGTTCAGCAGTACAGCCAGCACAGGTTCTGGATTGGCCTTGGGGTTATGCTCCTTATCTTTTCACCCATGAGTATAATTATCACATCGATGGCCAGGATCGGAGCTTTCGAAGTCATCGGAGTTGCTTTCTTCTTCCTGATGATAGCAGCAGGCGTAGGTATTATAGTTTTTACCAGCATCAATATGAGCAAGTGGAAATATCTGGATGAGCAGCTTTGCTGCATCGATTACGCAACAGCCAATCAGCTCAAGCTTGAGAAGGAAGCCCACAGAGCAGACAAGGCGCTTCTTTTGACAATAGGCATTGCACTGTGCATCCTGAGCGTCGTTCCTGTTATCTTATTCAGTTCTCTTTTCAAGAACTTTGTGTTTACAGAGGGTATCGGACCCGCTCTTATATTCGTCTTCGTTGGAATCGGCGTAATGATGATCATTTTTGCCGGCGGAAGAGAGACAGCTATCAACAAGCTTCTTGCCCTCAATGACGCGCACACCGTATCCGGCTCCTACAGAAAGGGCCAGGATATGCCTGACAGCTACATAAATCCCGGGATCGCAGGCTTCATGAAATCCTACTGGACCATTATAACCTGCGTATATCTCATCTGGAGCTTTTTGACCTTCGACTGGCACATCACCTGGATCATCTGGCCTGTTGCAGCCATAGCCAAGACAGTTATCTGGAACATCTGGGGTGCAAGAGAGGAGTGATATCATGAAATACTTTATGCCTGTACTTGGACTTGTTACCATTATCTGCATCATTGCAGGAACATACATGCATGTGGGAGGCGGTTTAAGCTTCTTTGATAAGCCAATTATTTCTCTGGGCTCCGGCTCTGATAAATCCTCCGAGGGAAAAGATATATCTTTTTCCGAAAGTTATGAGAATGTAGATAAGCTTGATATAAACATGGCCTTCGGAGATGTGACCATTATTGAAGGAAGTGATCTTAATGTAAACTTTGAGGGTCACAGCGATCTTACCCCCGAGGTGAAGGTTGAGGACGGTAAGCTTTATATCAAGCAGACAAAGAAGGTTAAGGTCAAGGGCATTGATCTTAGCAAATACAAGAGCCAGCTTACAGTGACGGTTCCTTCTTCTGATAAGTTTGAGAGAGTTGAGGCGGATCTTGATATGGGGAATCTTAAGATAAGCGGCCTTATCTGTAAGAAGCTTGAAGTTGACATGAGCATGGGAGATCTTGATATTGCGGATACTGCAGCAGACACCATTGAGGCAGACAACGACATGGGCGCTTGCAAGATCAGGGAATGTAAGTTTGACAAGCTGAAAGCAAACTGCGACATGGGAGACATCCAGGTTAATGTTGAAGGTGATGTTGACGACTATGCCATCACCGCAAAATGCGATCTTGGACGTGTTAACATTGATGGTGATGACAAAGGAGATAAATATTCTGTTAAGGGAGATAAGGAGATCACACTAAACGTGGCTATGGGCAATATTGATGTTAACTAAGCCCTCTTTTCGTAAGTGGGATTCCATATATGGCCCGTCAGGGCAGGTCTTATACCTGCTTTGGCGGGCTCCTTTTTTTCTTTTGTTTTTAGATATTCTTTACAAATTGAGTGCATTTAACATGTTAAACTTGTATAAATGCCGGGGAGGTCCCGGCCACGGAAAACGATGTTTTTATAGGGGAAAAGAAATGAGAAAGAATCTGTTGTTTGCACTTGTAACTGCAATGGCGCTTGGATCAACGGCCTGCGCAGCAGGTGATGTTACTGAGAGTAATGCTTTATCGGGGACGATTTTGGAAGAGACGGCGCAGGAGGAAACTGCCGCGGAAGAAACTACTGAAACTTTGGAAAACACGCAGGGGCAGGAACAGCCAGACGAACAGGCACAGCAGCATGAGCAGGCACATCATAATAGGGAAGACTTTCTTCCCATGTTTTCCTATAACATGGTTCTGGCGGACCTTGGCTATGACCCTTTGGAGGCAGCAGCCTACGACTATCTTGCCTTTGAGTATAACAGGGTAAGCGACGTTGACCACGTGCTTATCCCTTATGCGAAGATAGTTGATATTGATGAGGATAACCCTGAGGACATTCTTCTCTACGGCGACTATTATCTTTGGGAATTTGAGAAGCAGGATGATACCCTGGTGGCCGTATCCGGCGGACATTGCCCCGGAATAATCCATCTTGAGCGATTCGGTGAAGGAGAAAACGCTTCCTACTCACCTGTAGGTACCATGGATGAAGCCTTTACCGATGAGGATGCCAAGGATCTTTTCGGTGAGTACTATGACCGGTACGTTGAGATAGCTTCCGATGATGAGACCAGGGACAAAGAATATGCTCTTGTGATCGCAGATTATGTGAAGGCCAACAAGCTTAAGGTTACAAAATATCAGTTCGGAGGGGAAGATGCAGTGAAGCTTCCCGAATCAAGACTGGGACAATAAGCGTAAATCCGCCCCTTCAAAAATATACTTTTTGGTGCAATCATTTTCCTTTGTACAGAACATTTTTTGTGGTAGAATGTTTTGAAGAAAAATTGAACAGAGTTGAAAGGGGAGCACCATGGCACAGAGAACAGATATTCACAAGGTACTGATAATTGGGTCGGGGCCAATTGTCATCGGACAGGCATGTGAGTTCGACTATTCCGGAACTCAGGCCTGCAAGGCTTTAAGAAGTCTTGGATATGAAATCGTACTGGTTAATTCCAATCCCGCGACCATCATGACAGATCCCGAAATGGCGGATAAGACTTACATCGAACCGCTTAACGTGGAGAGAGTGACCGCTGTCATTGAGAAGGAGAGACCCGATGCACTTCTGCCGAATCTTGGCGGACAGTCAGGACTTAACCTTTGTGCCGAGCTTTATAAAGCTGGTGTTCTCGATAAATATAATGTTAAGGTTATAGGCGTTCAGGTAGACGCCATTGAACGAGGCGAGGACAGGACCGAGTTCAAGAATACAATGAATATGCTGGGCATAGAGATGGCCAGGTCCAAGGCTGTCTACAGCGTTGAGGAAGCTCTTGAGGAAGCCGATATCCTTGGCTATCCCGTTGTTCTTCGTCCCGCATATACCATGGGAGGCGCCGGCGGCGGCCTCGTATATAACAAAGAAGAGCTGCAGACTGTTTGTTCAAGAGGCCTTCAGGCTTCCATCATCCACCAGGTACTGGTTGAGGAATCTATCCTTGGATGGGAAGAACTGGAGCTTGAAGTTGTTCGTGACAAGGACAACAACATGATCACAGTCTGCTTTATTGAAAATGTAGATCCTGTGGGAGTTCATACCGGTGATTCTTTCTGCACCGCTCCCATGCTTACCATTGACGAGGACCTCCAGAAGGAGCTTCAGCGTCAGGCCTACAAGATAGTTGAACATATCGGTGTCATCGGAGGCACCAACGTTCAGTTCGCTCATGATCCCAAGAGCGGACGTATCATAGTCATTGAAATCAATCCCAGAACATCTAGATCATCAGCCCTTGCAAGTAAGGCAACAGGTTTCCCCATTGCTCTTGTTTCAGCCAAGCTTGCTACAGGTCTTACCCTTGCAGAGCTTCCCGATTCCAAGTTCGGAACTCTGGATAAGTACGTTCCAAACGGAGATTACGTTGTTGTTAAGTTTGCACGCTGGGCCTTTGAGAAGTTCCATGGCGTACAGGACAAGCTCGGTACCCAGATGCGTGCCGTAGGCGAAGTCATGAGTATTGGCAAGAACTTCAAGGAAGCCTTCCAGAAGGCAATCCGCTCCCTTGAGAAGGACCGTTACGGTCTGGGCGGAATCGAGAAATTCGAGAAGATGGACAAAAAAGATCTTCTCATCAGGATCAACGAAGCTTCCTCCGAGCGTTACTTCCTTATGTATGAAGCCATGAAGAAGGGCGCTACCGTAGAAGAACTCCATGAGATCACCAAGGTTAAGCACTACTTCCTTGAGCAGATGAAGGAACTGGTAGACGAAGAGCAGCAGCTCATTGATGAGAGCAAGGGAAGCGTACCTTCTGCAGATGCTCTTATCAAGGCCAAGGAGGACGGTTTCTCCGACAGATATCTTGCAAAGATGCTCGGTGTTTCCGAGGATGATATCAGAAAAGCCAGAGAGGATGCAGGCCTATCTGAGAAGTGGGACGGCGTTCACGTATACGGAACCGATGGCAGCGCTTACTACTATTCTACTTATAAGAAGGATGCTTCTCTTGAGAATCCCGATGCAGGCAGCGCAGCTGATGCTAAGAAGATCATGATCCTTGGCGGCGGTCCCAACAGGATCGGTCAGGGCATCGAGTTTGACTACTGCTGCGTACATGCAGCCATAGCACTCAAGAAGCTGGGCTTTGAGACCATTATTGTAAACTGCAATCCCGAGACAGTATCAACGGATTATGACACCTCAGACAAGCTCTACTTCGAGCCCCTTACTCTTGAGGATGTTCTTCAGATCTACCGCAAGGAGAAACCTCTTGGAGTTATCGCTCAGTTTGGCGGACAGACGCCTCTTAACCTGGCAGCCAAGCTTAAAGAAGAGGGTGTCAACATCCTTGGCACAACTCCCGAAGTTATCGACCTTGCCGAGGACAGAGATCAGTTCCGTCTCATGATGGAGAAGCTTGGAATCCCCATGGCTGAGGCAGGTATGGCTTCAGATGTAGAGACAGCCAAGGAGATAGCAGCAAGGATCGGATATCCTGTAATGGTTCGTCCTTCCTTCGTTCTTGGCGGCCGCGGCATGGAGATAGTAAGAGACGAAGAGAGCATGGAGGGCTACATGAGAGCCGCCGTTGGCGTAACTCCCGACAGGCCCATCCTTATAGACAGATTCCTGCAGAATGCCCTTGAGTGCGAGGCAGATGCCATCAGCGACGGAACCCATGCTTTTGTTCCCGCTGTTATGGAGCATATCGAGCTTGCAGGTATTCACTCAGGAGACTCAGCCTGCATCATACCTTCCAAGCACATCTCCAAGGAGCACCTTGAGACCATCGAGGAGTACACCAGGAAGATCGCTGTAGAGATGAACGTTGTGGGACTTATGAACATGCAGTACGCCATTGAGAACGGCACTGTATACGTTCTTGAAGCCAATCCCCGTGCATCCAGGACAGTTCCGCTGGTTTCCAAGGTTTGCGGCATCAAGATGGTGCCCATTGCTACAGACATCATTACCTCAGAGCTTACAGGCAGAAAGTCACCTGTACCTGAGCTTATAGAGAACAAGAAGACCACCGAGCCTGAGTACTACGGAGTAAAAGAGGCAGTGTTCCCCTTCAATATGTTCCCTGAAGTTGATCCTGTTCTCGGACCCGAGATGCGTTCAACAGGTGAGGTTCTTGGTCTTGCCAAGACTCCCGGTGAAGCCTTCTTCAAGGCAGAAGAGGCAGCAGGCATGGCTCTTCCTCTCAAGGGAGCAGTGCTTATCTCTCTTAATACCGCAGATAAGCCACATGCAGCTGAGCTTGCAAAGAGCTTTGCCGACAGCGGCTTCAAGATCTATGCAACAGGCAGAACCCATGAGCTTATCACCGAGGCCGGAATTGAAGCTAAGAAGATAATGAAGAATTACGAGGGCGGAAGACCCAACGTAGAGGATGTTATCAAGAACGGCGAAGTACAGCTGGTTATCAATACACCTATCGGCCGCAGGGCAGCCCACGACGACGGTTACCTCAGAAGAGCAGCCATCAAGGCCCGCATCCCTTACATCACCACAGTAGCAGCCGGCAAGGCAGCCGCAGAGGGAATCAAAGAGGTTCTTGAGAAGGGCTGCGGCAACATCAAATCCCTTCAGGAATATCACAATGCTTGAAAATACGGTTCGTGAGAAATACACAAGAATAACAAATACCCTGATAAGCAAGCAGCTCTCCATTACCACAATGGAGAGCTGTACTTCAGGACAGATAGCATCCCTTATTACGGATACCGAAGGCTCTTCGGCCATAATGAAGGGAGCTTTTGTCACATACAGCAATGAAGCCAAGATAAGGTGCGGAGTCAGCGTCGATGTGATCAACAAATTCGGAGTCTATTCCGGGGAAACGGCTTCGGAAATGGCGATGGCCTGCAGAAACTTCTACGATGCTGATATAGGAATTGGTGTTACAGGAAGCTTTGGAAATATTGATCCAAATAATGAGGACAGCGTTCCCGGAGAGGTGTACTTTGCCATCGCCACAAGATACGGGACAGAGGAGCACTTCAGTAAAGTCCCCGGCCAGTCCTCGAGGCTTGACTACAAGCTCTATATGGCAGATGTAATTGCAGATGCCCTTATGGAAGAGCTGGGCACGGATGCATGAAGAATAGATACATGAAGCATGTGGGAATGGGATTACGTTGATTTGATTAGATATGGAGGTTTCATGAGAGTACTGAACATTGAAGATACACCAATCAAGCATCGCAAGATCAGAGATGTCCTGGAAAGCTGCAGGATTACGGACATAGACCGTGTGGGATATCTTGATGAAGGCATATCCGCATACAAGGAGTCGATAGCCTCCGGAAACCCCTACGATCTTGTTATCACCGACATGTGGTATCCGCCGACCCGGGGAGCCGACGAAGAGAAGTGCGGAGATAAGCTTGTGGAGATTGCTCTTAAAGAGAAGTGGGACGTACCCATAATCATCTGCTCCAACCAGAATTACAGCTATCCTGAGATCTTCGGGACGCTGTACTTCTCAGACAACGTAGACTGGGAAGGCCAGCTCAGACAGTATATAGAGCAATTAAGAAAGCCGTCGTCGTGACGGCTTTCATTAACTTCCGGAACAATGTAGTTCTAACATACGGTTACTGCCCGTTGGGCAAGGAACCTGCGTTGATATTTTGATAATAAAGGAGTATCAGTACTACCGTGGATTTCACTGTGGTACTGATTCTTTTTTGAGGGAAGATATCGGACTATTGCACCTGCGTCGTAACAGTTTTTTACATATACAGATACGATGTTTCCGGTAAATCTCTTTTTCATGTCTGAAATGACTTCAGAATCAGTTCTGTAATTCACGCGATCGACAGATAGTCCTTTAGGATCAGCAAATGCAGCAGATGATATGGTTCCATCTTTTTTCCAAAACATGTCCATGACATCCGGCGGATATACGGCACGATATAACTTTTCTGTCTCTTTAAATTCATTATCCAATGGACTCAATCGGACCTAAACCTGCGGTTAATGGTTTCTTCCGGCAATTCGTCCTATGATAAACTCATAAGGAGGAGATTGCCCTTATGTCCGAGATGACAATTGAAAAAGAAAGCTTCACCTGCTTGTTCAGGGACATAGAACCCACCTGGGAAGAGCTTGGATTCGACGAAGACATCCCCGGGAAGCTAATGGCGGAAGCAGAGAGAGCGGAGAACAACTACATATATGCCACCATAATCGGTGACCGGCTGGTATATCGCAGCTTCTCCATGATCAGCGGAAAGCCATGCGAGAACTACAGGTATGTATTCCACAGAAACATCATTGTCAAAGAGAGCAGAACCCGCGTCTATGAGATAGTTACGCCGCAGACCCTGACCGGTGATAAGGCCAAAGACATCACGGCAAAGAGCAATGACTACTTCTGCGGGAAGCTCTTTGATATGTTCAGGGATAAAGTGGAAATCTCAAACAAGTGGGCCATCCTTCGAACTCTCCCCTATGTAAAAACCAGATACCCAAAATTCGGATTCAAACCGTTCCTTGAAATCTACATAAAAAGCCGGGAAGACGGAGCAATTCTTCATTCCCCTCAAAAGCCGCTGCCCCATGAAGCATCGGCGTCTGCCCGGGCGCAGATGCGCCATGAATCCTTTGCTTCTGTCCCAAAGCTGATCCTCCACGAACTCTACGGAAGAAGTCACAAGGACCACAGCGCCGTGAGGCTTACAAGAAATCTTGTGGTTGTCACCGGGGAAAAGAGCTGTCGCTATCTGAACTTTAAGGAACAGACAAGGGTGTACTTTGATGCGACAGAAGCCTATTACTTTGTAAAGAATGCAGTGACGGGAATGTGGCAGAGGGAGGAAATTGCCAAAGACTTTGAACTTGAAACGGACCTTCGGGAAAGGCTTGTAGACAGGGAATTGTTTACGGGAACCTTCGGGGAGCAGTTTGCGGAAAATGCGGTACATGGCAGGTGCCTCAACCCTGATATGATAGTATACGGAAGTCTCCTTGCCCAGGCGGGCTTCCTGTCGGCAGAACAGGCTGCAAAATCCGGGAGCCCTGTGTATCACCGGCTTCTGGAAAGTATATACAGCGGAAAGACAAGGGACAGCCAAAGATCCCTTCCGGAGCTTCTGGGAGTCACCGGACCGCAGCTTAAGTTTTTTAAGGGAATCGATCTTACCGATGACCTTGAAGAATTTGGCCGGAACATGAAGGACGCCGGGTTCATCCGGTATTATCCCGACATTCAAAAGCGCATATATGCTGTCTCTTTATTCATGAACTGGGCTTATAACAGCTACTTCGAATGCTACAGGGACGACGCGCGTCAGATAAGGCTTGATCTGTGTCTTGGAGCAAACACCATCTGCTCCATAGAGAAGTACAGCGGGGAAAAGAGATATAGGCTTAGCATTGAGTACAGAGACTACCTGAGGATGAGACGAAGCTATCTGGCCTATATGGAGAACATGCGAGAGGATGATCCCATAAGGCAGGAAATTGCTGCATTCGGAGATGCTCCCATCAATATCAAACCCTCTAAGATCCATGACATGCACAATAAACTGGGTGAGATAGTGGGAATCTTATCCAGAAATAAGACCATCTCAGAGTGCGACAAGGACATAATCTCAAGAAAAGAACATGAGGCAAAAGACATAGAGTATTACGGGAAGGATTACTCAATAATAATGCCAAAGGATGCCACTGACATCATCCGTGAAGGCAGGATCCTTCACCACTGCGTGGGCCACGGCGGCTATATTGAGGCTATGGCCAGAAAGGAATGCAGGATACTGTTTCTTCGGGACAACACAAAACCTGACAAGCCCCTGATAACCATAGAGGAGCGGGGCGGCAGGATACGTCAGTGCTACGGCTTTGCCGACAGCCTTAATCGGGACGCAGGCATCAGAGCCTTCATAAAGCAATATGCCAGTGAGCACAACTTCGCTATAGACGCAGCTATATGAATATTCATAAATAAAGTATAAAAAAACCACCTTCACAGAAAAATTACCCTTTCACGCCGGTACTTTGATGGTACAATTATGGAAGCGATAATGGAGGTGGATTTTTTATGCAAAAATGGGCAAGACTTAATTTTCAGCCGAACCTTCCCCTTTATGAAGAGGGGCGTGTGACCGGCAGCAAGGGACACATTGATATTTCAAGAAAGGCAGCTGAGGAGGGAATCGTACTTCTTAAGAATGACGGAACTCTTCCTCTTAATAAAGATACAAATCTGGTGCTTCTGGGCAAGGCATCGGTAGAATACGTCAAGGGAGGCGGCGGATCCGGAGATGTGTACTGCAAGTACATCCACTCCGTATACGATGGTCTCAAGGCCCGTGGTGTCAGCGTTTTCGAGAAACTGGCCACATTCTATAAAGAAGAGATAGGGGAGCAGTATAAGCTTGGACGAGTGCCCGGCATGACCGCAGAACCCGAGCTTTCTGACGATTTAGTCAAAGAGGCAGCGGAGTTTTCCGATACTGCTCTTTTCATGATAAACAGATTTTCAGGCGAGGGATGGGATCGCAGCAGCATCGAGTGCAACAGGGAGTTCAACCCATGGCCCGGCGAGACCAGCATGCCCGCCTTTTCAGCACAGATTTTCCCTGACGGGGACTTCTATCTTTCCGCCAACGAGAAGAAACTTCTTGAAACTGCCAAGCAGAACTTCAAGAAGATCATTGTCGTTCTCAATATCGGCGGAGTCATCGACTGCAGCTTCATAAATAATGAGAAGATAAATGCCGCTCTCTATATCGGACAGGGCGGAATGGAAGGCGGAGATGCCGCAGCAGAGGCACTTCTTGGCATCATCAATCCTTCCGGAAGACTGGTGGATACCTTTGCAGGTAAGCTTGAGGACTATCCTTCCACAGAGAACTACCACGAGTCCTTTGATTTCGTTGAGTACACAGAGGACATTTACGTTGGCTACAGATATTTCGAGACCATTCCCGGAGCTAAAGAGAAGGTTATCTATCCCTTCGGCTACGGACTCTCCTACAGCTCTTTTGAGACAGCTGTAACAGGGGCAAAAGAGACAGAGGATGGCTTCGAGTTTACTGTTAAAGTTACCAACACAGGAAACAGACCCGGCAAGGATGTGGTTCAGCTCTACTACGGTGCACCTGCAGGCAAGCTTGGAAAGCCTGCAAGAGCTCTTGGGGATTTTGCAAAGGCTCTTGACCTTGCACCCGGTGCATCACAGGAGCTTACTCTCTGCGTAAGCCGCTATACAATGGCTTCCTACGATGACCTTGGAAAGGTTCAGGAGGCAGCTTATGTTCTCGAGGCAGGAACTTACGAATTCTTCATCGGAAGCAACGTAAGAGATGCGGTGAAGGTTGATTTTGCATGGAACAACGACAAGGACATCACAGTATGTCAGCTTACACATAAGCTTGCTCCCGTGGAGCTCAAAAAGAGAATGCTCTGCGACGGAAGCTACGAGGAGCTTCCTTTAGGTCAGCACAAGGACATCAACGAGTGCATATTTGAAAAGCTCGAGCCCGGAACAGAAGAGGCCCTTACTCCCATCGAGAGGGCAAGAGGCATGCATTATCTCACAAAGCCCTTCAAGGAGGGTGCAAGGAACTTCTTCGAGGTTTCAGAAGGCAAACTTACGGTAAAAGAATTTATGGCTCAGCTTTCAGACGACGAGCTTATCCACCTGGTAGGCGGACAGCCCAACACAGGTGTTGGAAATGTATTCGGAATGGGCAACATGCCTGAGTACGGAGTTCCCAATGCGGTAACAGCAGACGGCCCTGCAGGTGTACGTCTCGCTCCCGAGACCGGAATCCTTACAACAGCATTCCCCTGCTCAACCCTTATCGCCTGCACCTGGAACAGAGAGATCGCCGAGGAGATCGGCTTTGCAGGCGGCGAGGAGCTTAAAGAGAACAACCTTTGCGTATGGCTCACACCTGCCATCAACATCCACAGAAATCCCATGTGCGGCAGAAACTTCGAGTACTACTCAGAGGATCCTTACCTTACAGGCCGCATGGCAGCAGCCATGGTTCGCGGAATCCAGAGAAACAGAGTGGGCGCCAGCGTTAAGCACTTTGCCTGCAACAACAAGGAGACCAACAGAAAGCACAGCGACTCCAGAGTTTCAGAGAGAGCTATGCGTGAGATATACCTCAAGGCATTCGAGATGATCGTACATGAATGCGAACCTTACACCATCATGTCCTCCTACAATGCCATCAACGGAGAGAGAGCTTCCGAGTCAAGAGACCTTCTTACCGGAATCCTTCGTGATGAGTGGGGCTATAAGGGCATGGTTACCTCAGACTGGTGGACCAGAGGCGAGCACTACAAGGAGGTTAAGGCAGGCAACGATCTTAAGATGGCCTGCGGCTTCCCCGACAGACTTAAGAAGGCAATGGAGATGGGCGCTCTTACAAGAGCAGACCTTGAGCCCTGCGCCGAGCACATTTTAAACACTATCCTGAAGTTTGACTGATCAGGAATTTTGAACCGTTAATACACACATACTACAAAGGACACAGACATGAGCGGATACAAATTTACAGATGATCACGGATCTTTTTCCATGAAGAATCCACAGCATACCAGCGGACTCTATCTTCCGGTTGCCGGAAATACAGGACTTAGAAGTGCGGTTTCCCCGGACTTTGGCGGCGATGCCAAACTGGACCAGAACCACTTTCTGATTGCCCCCAAGAGCATATCCAACCTCCATGCAGACAGGGACACAAGAAACTTCTTTGTGGTAATGGGAGATGAGCTGTGGTCAGCCTGCGGTGCTTCCGCAGATCAGGAGGCAGCGAGATTTACAGACAGAGAGGACGCGGTTGAGCTTGCCGGCGGCCGTATGTGGCAGACCGTTACAAGAAAGCACAACAGCGGCAGAATCACAGCACAGGTTTCTCTGTTCTCACTTCTTGATGAATCCTGCGAGATCATGACGGTTAAGATCACCAACAGTTCGGACAGCGATATTTCTTTTACCCCTGTGGCAGCAATCCCCATTTATGCCAGAAGTGCAGATAACTTAAGGGACCACAGGCACGTGACCTCGCTCCTTAACAGAGGTGAAGTCCTTGAAAGAGGCGTAGTGGTTAAGCCCACTTTGTCTTTTGACGAGAGAGGACATCAGATAAACGACACCACTTACTACGTTCTTGGCTCAGATGACAAGGGCGGCGCACCTTCAGAGATCATCGCGGATGCAGACCTCTTCATCGGAGAGGGCGGAACTTTCCTTCGTCCCAGAAGCCTTCTTTGCGGCAAGGACAGGAGCAGTTCCTGGAAAAAAGCGCCCTTTAAGGTTGACGGCAAAGAGATGATCGGAGCCCTGAAGTTTGAGAAGACCACCTTAAAGGCCGGTGAGAGTAAGGAATTCCTTCTTGCCATCGGTGCTACCACAGAGCCGGAAAAAGATATGGCGGCTGCCCTTAAGGTCATAACCGATGCGGCAGGTGCTAAGAAGACCTTTGAAGATATCAAAGATTACTGGAACAATCTTACCAATATACATGTAAAGACCGGAGATGCTGACTTTGACAGCTTCATGGAGTGGATCGCATTCCAGCCCCAGCTGCGAAGAATTTACGGATGCTCCTTCCTTCCTCACCACGACTACGGCCGGGGCGGAAGAGGATGGAGAGATCTCTGGCAGGACTGCCTCGCGCTTCTTCTTACGGATCCCAGCGGAGTAAGGAAGATGATCCTGGACAACTTCGGGGGCGTGAGACTTGACGGCACCAACGCCACCATCATCGGTGACAAGCCCGGCGAGTTCAAGGCAGACAGAAACGGAATCCCCAGAGTGTGGATGGACCACGGCTTCTGGCCCTTCCTTACACTTAAGCTCTACATGGACCAGACAGGAGATCTGGAGATCCTCAGCGAGGAGGCCACCTATTTCAAGGACAGCCTGGTTCACAGAGCAGAGAAAAGAGACAGTAAGTACAACGACGACTACGGCGTAATTCAGAAGGATGAAGACGGAAACATATACAGAGGAACCGTTCTTGAGCATCTTCTTATTGAGAATCTCACAGCCTTCTTTGATGTGGGAGACAACGGAGAGATCAGACTTCGCGGCGCGGACTGGAACGATGCTCTTGACATGGCAACCCACAAGGGTGAGAGCGTTGCCTTTACCTGCGGCTATGCGGGGAACTTAAAGGACATCGCCACCTATCTCAGAATATACAAGACCAAGACCGGCCTTGATACCTGCCTTCTGACACCTGAAATAAGGGAGCTGATCTTTGCTGAACATCCTAAGCTCCTTGATTCTCCCGAGGCAAGAAGATCACTTCTTGGGGGATACATGGACAGAGTAAGCCACGCTATCGAACCTGCAAGAGCAGAGTTTAAGATCGAGGAGATCGCAACAGCTCTTGATCACAAGGCAGACTTCCTGATGAACAAGATCAGGGAGAACGAGTGGGTTACCGATTCAGAAGGCAACGGCTGGTTCAACGGCTACTACGACGATTTCGGCCGCAGGGTTGAGGGAGAGTTCGATACCGAAGAGGGCAAGAACATCAGAATGATGCTCACAGGCCAGGTATTCTCCGTAATGTCCGGCACAGCCAAGAAGGAGTGCGTAAAGAAGATCATCGCCAGTGCAGACAAGTACCTCTACAACGAGGGCATCGGCGGATATCGCCTTAATACAGACTTTAAGGAGCTTCGAACAGATCTTGGAAGAATGTTCGGTTTCTCCTATGGTGATAAGGAAAACGGAGCAGTCTTTTCCCATATGGCAGTTATGTTCGGCAATGCACTGTATAAGAGGGGCTTTGCAAAAGAGGGCTTCAAGGCTCTTAATACCCTTTACAGGGCATCCATGAACTTTGATGTGAGCCGCATCTATCCCGGAGTACCCGAGTACTTCAACAGCGAGGGAAGAGGCCTTTACAACTACCTTACAGGCGCTGCCAGCTGGTATCTTATGACCGTTGTTACAGAGAACTTTGGTGTAAGAGGAAATGCAGGAGACCTTTATATTGAGCCCAAGCTCCTTCCCCAGCAGTTCGATGAAAAGGGCGAGGCTTCCATAACACTTCCCTTCAGAGGCAAGACCTTCGAGGTTGTGTTTAAGAACACCGGCAGGAAGACCTTTGGCGAGTATGAGATAAGCCGCTTCATCGTGGACGGCGAAAACGCCACAGGCTATCAGAGGAATGCAGCCTGCGTTCCCGCAAGCAGAATAGACAGTTGGACCACTGAAAATCACAGACTTGAAGTATATCTGTAAAAAGAACTGTGGCAAAAACCATCACATAGATTATGAGGAGTAAGAGAGTATGAATTATGAAGTGTCAGTAAAGGATACAATCACCGATTTCGGTAAAAAGACTCCCTTTGCCAGCTTCCTTCCGGGAATCGCAGGCATCAAGGGAACTCCCATCTGGTGCTACTACGTAAACAGAGGCCAGGCGGTTGTCAGCTTTGGTGTGCAGGACAAGGACCACAGCATCATGGAGTTCTATCCCGCCCACACAGCTTATCAGAACGTAAACCGCACAGGTTTCAGAACCTTTATCAAGGCAAACGGCGCTGTCTATGAGCCTTTCCAGAAGCCGGCAGCCGGCAGCAGCATGGAGATACATATGAATGCTCTTTTCCTTGAGGAGAAGAACGGGGAGCTTGGCCTTTCCACAAAGGTAAGCTACACCACACTTCCCGGCGAGGAGATCGGCGCTCTTATGAGAGTGGTGACCATCACCAACGAAAGCGGCAAGGACATGGCCCTTGAGGTTATTGACGGTATGCCTGCCCTTATCCCTTACGGATGTCACATCGACGTAATGAAGAACATGGTTCAGACCACCAAGGCATACATGCAGGTTGAGGACCATGAGGAGAAGAGACCTTACTTCAGGGTTCGTTTCTCCATGGAGGACTCCGCCGTTGTTAAAAAAGTTCCCGGCGGAAACTTCGGAGTTGCCGTAAACGCTAAGGGTGAGAAGCTTGCTGCTATCGTTGATCCCGGCGTTGTATTTGACTATGACCTTTCACTCTCAGAGGCCATCGGCTTTGAAAATGCTAAGCTTTCCGGGCTTCTTGCAAAGAAGCAGAACAACTCCAACGAGTTCCCCTGCTGCTTCTTCGGACAGGAAGCAAATCTGGGAAACGGCGAATCCATCACATTCTTTGAACTCATCGGCCAGGTAAGAAACAAGGAGATCCTTGACAACTTCCTTAAAAAGGACATAAATGCAGCTTACTTTGAGGAGAAGTTTGCAGAGGCAGAAAAGCTCACAGACGAGCTGACAGATACTGTTGCTACAGAGACTTCAGACAAGACCTTTGACGATTATACACGTTACAACTATATGGACAACGTGCTTAGAGGAGGTACTCCCATCAAACTTCCGGGAGACCACACCTTCTATGTTTATTCAAGAAAGCACGGCGATCTTGAGAGAGATTACAACTACTTTGCAATGTCTCCCGAGTTCTATTCCCAGGGCAACGGAAACTTCCGTGACGTTAACCAGAACAGAAGATGCGACAATTTCTTCTCACCCATCGTCATGGACGAGAATATCAAGAGATTCTACTCCCTTATCCAGATGGACGGCTACAATCCTCTGGGAATCGAGCAGATCAAGTTTACAGCTCCTGAAAGCGCCCTTTCAGGAATTGAGTTAGCACAGCCTTTCACACCGGGTCAGCTTATTTCAGCAATCAAGGATTCCAAGAAGGGAATCTCAGATGCAGAGCTTGACGAGACTTTCGCTAAGGTTATGGAAAGCGCCTGCGAGACCATCAACGGCAACTTCGGCGAGGGCTACTGGTCAGATCACTGGGATTACAACTTAGATCTTATCGACGACTTCCTTGAGGTTTATCCCGACAAGGAAAAAGAGCTGCTTCTTGATACAATGGTTGGCAGCTTCGAAGCTAAGGTTAAGATCCTTCCCAGGGCTAAGAAATATGAAGAGACAGAAAACGGACTTCGTCAGTACCACTATCTGACAGCAAGAGACAATGCCGCAAAGGGCGGATCCTATGAGCTTTCAAAGGATGGCAGCCAGATCAATGTCACCCTGATCTCCAAGCTGTTCCTTATGTCAGCTGTAAAGTTTGCAGCACTTGATGCAGAGGGAATGGGTGTTGAGATGGAAGGCGGAAAGCCCGGCTGGTACGATGCTCTTAACGGAATGCCCGGAATGTTCGGATCTTCCATGAATGAGACCTATGAGCTCCTTCGCATGATCAGATACACAAGAGATTCCATAAGAAAGTTTGGCGCCGGAGTTGAGCTTCCCGCAGAAACAGTGGAATTTGCCAAGAAGCTTGCTGATATCGAAGGCTCTTTTACCACGGATCTGGATGCCTGGAACAAGAGAAATGATGCCAAGGAAGAGTACAGAGCTCTTGTTTACGACAAACTCTCAGGAGATATGAAGACTCTCGATACTGAGGAAGCTGCGGCTATCCTTGATCTTTTTGCAAAGAGGATCGAGAATGGCATTTCCAAGGCCTTTGATCTGGGAGACGGAATTGCTCCTGCTTACTTTACTTATGAAGTTACAGACTTTGACAAGGATGAAGAGGGCATCTATCCTAAGAAATTCGAGGTTAGAAAAGTGCCGTTCTTCCTTGAGGGACCGGTAAGATTCCTTAAGCTTGAGAATACGGAAGATGAGAAGAGGAAGCTCTACGAGAGAGTTAAGGGCAGCGACCTCTATGATAAGAAGCTTTCCATGTACAAGGTAAATGCTTCCCTTGAGAATGCAAGCTTCGAGCTTGGAAGATGTAAGTCCTTCACTCCCGGATGGCTTGAGAACGAGTCCATCTGGCTCCACATGGAGTACAAGTACCTGCTTGAGCTCATAAGAAGCGGCCTGTACAAGGAGTTCTTCGAGGACTTCAAAAAGGCAGCGGTCCCTTTCCTTGATAAGGAGGTCTACGGAAGAAGCACACTGGAGAATTCTTCATTTATCGCCAGCAGCTTCAACCCCAACGAACAGATCCACGGCAAGGGCTTTGTTGCAAGACTTTCGGGCTCCACAATCGAGTTTATCAGTATGTGGAAGCTGATGTTCTTTGGCCGACAGCTCTTTTCCCTTAAGGATGGGGAGCTGGTATTTGAACCACAGCCTGCAATCCCTGAGTATCTCATTAAGGAAGAGGGCGGCAAGTGCTTTGTATCTTCCACAATGCTTGGAAAGACTAAGGTTACCTACGAGTTCAATAAGAAGGGCGACTTCTTCCCGGGCGGATACAGCATTACAGGTATGACACTTAAGTATGCCGACGGCAGGGAGCAGAATGTCAGCGGCAGCACTGCAAGCGGCGATACTGCAAAGGATATCAGAGACGGTCTGGTAAAGGAGATCACTGTTGCGATAGCCTGATATAAACAGCTTTAAAACGTTTTTAAAAAATGACACCTTAATAAAAAAGGTGTCATTTTTTTGTGCCCTCCCGATTTCTATAATGAGTTCATAACCAACAAACGCTATTTGGAGGGAGGATTAAGTAAATGAATTACAAGAAAGTAATAGCGACTTTACTTGCAGGTGTTATGACACTTTCACTTGCAGCATGCGGAAGCGACGGAAGCGCTAACACAGCAGCTGACACAACAGCAGCTACTGAGACAGCAGAGGCTACCGAGGCACCCGCAGAGAACACCAACACAGAGAAGGTTGGAAGCGGCGAGAAACTCGTTATCTGGACACTGGCTAAGGATCTTCAGACATTCGCTGAGCACTATGTAGAGACTCACGATGCTGAGATCGAGACAGTTGTTATCGAGCCTGCTGACTATGTTACAAAGGTACAGACAGCTCTTAACGGCGGACAGACAACACCTGACATCATCGTAGGTGAGCCTCAGATGCTTGAGGATTTCTATGAGGCAGGATATTTCGAGGATCTGAACGCAGCACCTTACAACGCTCAGGACTATGCAGGCCAGATCGTTGACTACGTTTGGAAAGTTGGTCAGGATGCTGACGGTATCCAGAGAGCAATCTCTTACCAGATCACACCTGCCGGAATGTACTACAGAAGAGACATCGCTACCGAAGTATTCGGAACAGATGATCCCGATGAGATCGGAAAGCTCTTTGCTGATTATGACACAATCCTTGAGACAGCTCAGACCCTTAAGGATGCAGGCTACAGAATCTTCGCATCAGATGCAGAGATCAACTACTTCTCAGGCGATTCTGCTTGGGTAGTAAATGACACACTTAATGTAGATCAGGCTAGACTTGACTACATGGACCTCGTAGTAAAGCTTTACCAGGATGACCTTACAGCATATGCTAACCAGTGGTCAACACCTTGGTACCAGGCTATGGCCGGTGAGGTTCCGATCCTTACAGCAGCTGTTCAGAGCTATGCTGATGATTCCATCAACGTATGGGATGCAGAGGGATTCGCTGAGGCTACTAAGGATCTTGACAAGACAGAAGTATTCGCATTCGGTCTTCCCAGCTGGGGCGTTCTTACAATGAGAGACAACGTAGGCGACAACGCTGGTAAGTGGGGCGTTTGCTCAGGTCCTTCATACGGATTCGGTGGTGGTACATTCATCGGTATCTCAGCTATGTCTGAGCACAAAGATCTTGCCTGGGACTTCGTAAAGTGGGTAACACTTGACGAGGAGACAGCTGAGTGGTGGATCGAGAAGTCAGAAGGTGACACAGTTTCACTTGTTTCTGTTCTTGACAAGCACAAAGATGATGCAAACGACATCTACGGCGGTGAGCACCTCTACTCATTCTGGCTTAAGCAGGCTGAAGGCATCGACTATTCAAAGGTTACAAGATATGACAAGGTTATCGGCGATGCTTGGGGCGCAGCTATTTCAGCTATCAAGACAGGTGAGGCAGACAAAGAGACAGCTATCAACGAGTTCTATGATGTTGTTGAGTCTACATATCCTGAGATCACTGTAAACAGATAATTCTTTTTTATCTCTATCTCATATAGTATTCGGGGCGAAGGTTTTCGCCCCGGATATTTTTCAAAAAAGATCTGACCGGGAGGCAATATGAAAGCAGCAGTGAAGACAAGGAAGAAAAACAGGAATAACGCAGCATATCTGTTTGTTCTCCCCTTCATCATCGTATTTTTGATCTTCAGTGTTTACCCTGTAGTAAGGACACTGTATCTTAGTTTTACAACTTATAAAGGATATGGCACTCCGACCTTTAACGGAATCGCCAATTATACCAGAGTGTTAAAAGACAAGTTCTTCTGGCGCTCACTTTACAACACAGTAAAAATGTGGTCCCTGAACATCGTACTTCAGCTGGGACTTGCATTCCTTCTTACCATTGTTTTCTCTGATATTAAATACAAATTAAGAGGCCTTGGTATCTTCAGGGCAGTTTATTATCTGCCTAACCTTATAGCAGCAACATCTGTTGCATTCCTGTTCAAGACACTTCTTGACTGGAAGTATGGATCATTCAACCAGCTGCTTCTGATGACACATCTTGTAGATCAGCAGATCAACTGGATGGGACAAAGATCTACGGCATGGGCCGTTATCGGTGTGATCCAGGCATGGATGTGGTTCGGTAATTCCTTTATCATTCTCATGGCAGGTGTTCAGGGTATTCCTTCTGATTACTTTGAAGCAGCAGCCATTGACGGAGCAGGAAGATGGAAAGTATTCGGAAGCATTACACTTCCCCTTCTTCGTCCCATCCTTCTGTATGTAGCAGTTACATCACTTATCGGTGGTCTGCAGCTCTTTGATCTTCCGTTCCTTATGACCGGTCCTTCCACAGCAGGTGAGCCCGGCGGAACACTTCAGACTACGGTTATGTATCTGTACAAATTTGGATTTGAAACCCATCAGGTTGGCTTTGCTGCGGCAATTGCCTATACCCTGTTTTTCATAATACTTTTTGTTTCCATTATGGAATTCAAGTTCATCGGCGGAAAGGAGGACTAAGACAGTGGCAACAAAGATCAAAAGATGTATTCTTTACATACTTCTCATTGCACTGGGTGTTACGTGTTTCCTTCCTTTCTGGTTAATGATGGTGAATGCCACCCGTTCAGGTGTAGAAATAACGCATTCCTTTTCATTTCTGCCGGGACACAGTCTGCATGATAACTGGGTAGTCCTTTTCGACTACGTGAATCTCTTCCTGGGATTCTTCAACAGCTTAAAAGTAGCTGTCCCGGCAACCCTCTTAACAGCTTATTTCTCTGCTATCACAGCATTTGGAATGGCTATGTATGAGTGGAAAGGAAACAACCTCTTATTCAAGATTATCGTAGTATTCATGATGATCCCCGGTCAGCTTTCTCTTATCGGTTTCTACAACCTCTGCCAGAAGCTGCACCTTATCGATTCATATATTCCGCTGATCATTCCTGCAATTGCTTCACCCGGAATCGTGTTCTTCCTTCGTCAGTACGTTAAGGCAACACTTTCCAAGTCACTTATGGAAGCTGCAAGAATCGACGGAGCTTCAGAGATCCACATCTTCCACAGAATCGTGCTTCCCATCATGGCTCCCGGAATTGCAACCATGTCAATCGGTACTTTTATCGGAAACTGGAACTCATACCTTGTTCCTTTGATCCTTTTGAACACACCTAAGAAGATGACTCTTCCTGTAATGATCTCAACCCTCAATGCGGCTACGGATCTTCAGAAGAACCAGGGTGCAATCTATCTTGGCGTAGCAATTTCGGTAGTGCCTATCATGATCGTATTCGCATTCTGCTCCAAGTACATCATCAGCAGTATTTCAGCAGGAAGTGTTAAGGAGTAATTCAAGGAACGTATGGTATAATGATTGCAGAAAGCGATCGTTTATCATGGTGTTTGACAATTATGAGACTTAATTTGAGAAAATACAGAAGCATAACAGCAGCATGCGCACTCTCGGCCCTAATTCTCACAGGGTGCGCTGCTGATGGCGCCGGGACTGATTCAGCCCCGGCTGTTTCTGTGTCTGAAAAAGATACATTGCCGGAAGATACGGTAACCTTTGACTGGTACATCAATTACTCCTGGTACAACACCCCCTGGGGACACAATGCGGTTTCCAGGGAGATCACCAGAAGAACAGGAGTTAACATCAACTTTATAACCCCTCAGGGCAATGAGGAGGAGAAACTCAATGCGCTGATAGCATCGGGAACTCTTCCGGATCTTATTACCCTGGGCTGGTGGGAACCGCAGATGAATGAGATCATTCAGGGAGACATGGTCTATGCTCTCAATGAACTGGCAGATGAGTATGACCCTTATTTCTGGGAGGTTTCAGATCCACAGGCTGTCAGCTGGTATACCCAGTCCGACGGCAATATCTACGGGTATCCCAATTCATCCATAACCCCCGCCGATGTTGAGAACAATAACAATATCGGGTCCAACCAGACCTTCCTTGTCCGTAAGGATATTTACGAAGCCATAGGAAGCCCGGACATGACCACCATTGAAGGCTTTGAAGCTGCGGTAAAAAAGGCAGCGGCCATGTTCCCGGAGGTTGACGGCAAGCCCCTTATACCTGTGGGCTCACACATATTTGACGATACGGGCTCTGTTTCTTTTGACCAATATCTTCAGAACTTCCTGGCCGTTCCATACGAAAAGGACGGGAAGCTCTATGACAGGAACACGGACCCCGAATATATTGAATGGCTCAAGATGTTCAGAAGACTGGCCCAGCAGGGATATCTGGCCACGGATATCTTTATTGACCAGAGAGTTCAGATGGAAGAGAAGATTGCGGACGGGAGATATTTCTGCATGCTGTATCAGAGAACGGATATGGCCTCGCAGCAGAAGGCTCTTTACGCCAAGAATCCCGACAGCATCTACATTGCAGTAGACGGTCCCAAGAACAAAAACAGGGATGACCACGTTCTTCCCACATCCTCCGTCAGCGGATGGACCATCACCTTTGTTTCCAAGAACTGCAAGCATCCGGACCGGGCGATCAAGTTCATAGATTTCATGCTCTCCGAGGAGGGCCAGAAGCTTGTTTATCTCGGTGTAGAGGGAGTTACCTATGACATTGTGGATGGCAGGGAAGTGGTAAAGCCCGAGATTTTAGAGCTTCTTAACACAGACAGGACCACCTATGATGAGCTCTACGGCGCCGATGACGCCTACTGGATGTTCCAGGATAATGTAATGCAGCTGAAGTGGAGGCCGGAGAACAGCGGACCCACGGCTCAGCTCGAGGAGTGGACCTATAAATATTCAGCTTATACGGGGCAATACGATGTGATCCTTCCCTCGGATACCGAGGATGCATACATCAGCGACAGAATAGATAACTTATGGAGTAAGACTCTTCCGGCACTTCTTCTTTCGGAGAGTGACGAGGAGTTTGACGAGATACTGGAGAACTTTAAGCAGGAAAGAGCGGAGCTGGGATACGACCAGCTTCAGGAAAAGAATTTACAATATGTCAGGGAAGCTAAGAAAAAGCTGGGCCTGGATTAAAGGCCTTAAACTGAATACCAGGATCACGGGCATTGTCCTTCTGTTTGTTATGATACCAGTTGCGATACTGGGCGGTATTGTTTTCTACAACATGGAACAGTCCAGCATCAGAGAGAACGTAAGCTTCATGGAATCCACCATGCAAAGGCGCAGGGACAGCATTGCCACCAACGTTGACTCCATCAATATGACCACCCAGTTCTTCCTGTCCAACGACACCATGAACAAGGTGCTCATTAATGCTGCCACAGGAGGCAAGTATTCCACCAAGGAATGGATCTCCATCTACAGGACCGATGTAGCCGCGCTGGAGAGGCTTATCAACAACAACCCGGTTCTTGCAGGGGTGAGGGTCTATGCAGTTAACGACAACGTCCAGGAGATGATGCCGGTTCTTTTCAACCATACGAGGCTCCAGAAGCAGGAGTGGTATGCGCTTTCGGAGAGAGGCGGATGGGTGTTTGATTACAGCGACAGGCTGTTTGCAACTTCTGACCCGTCGCCGCTGTTGTCACTTATAACTCCCGTGTACGACAGGCAGTACGGCAATATCGGTGTTATTGAAGCCAACATGCGAATGCAGACCATGTTCCCCTCCATGTATGAGAATATCGAAGGAGAGAGCAGCTGCTTTGTCACCAACAACGGAAGGATCATCTACGGAAGCAATCAGGATGAGAGCATCAAGGACATCGCAACGGGCCTTGCAAAGGAAATGAGGACTGCTGCGGAATCAGGTGAAGCCGTTGGAATCAGGACCAATTACAACAAATCCTCCAAGAGGATCATTGCCGGCATGTATATCCCGGAGCTGGGTGGAACCCTGGTATCTGTGGATGACATCTCCGGTACCCTTTCGGAAGTATATAAACTCAGGACCAATTTCATTATAGGAATGATTTTGATACTGGTTCTTTTGACCTTTGTTATCGATCTTCTTGTTAATCATGTCCTCAAGAAGTTCTACGAGGTTCTTACCACCATCAGGCAGGTAAGAAGCGGAGACCTCTCCGTCAGAACGCCTGAGGAGGGTGACACCGACGAGATGGGCGAGCTGGCCCATCAGGTTAACCGAATGCTTGATAACATCGAGGATCTGATGAAGGAGAACATCAACAGGGAGGTTATCGTTAAGGACTCCCAGATCAAGGCTCTCCAGAACCAGATCAATGCACACTTTATTTACAACGTTCTTGAATCCATCAAGATGATGGCTGAGGTTAAGGAGGACTATGATATCTCCGATGCCATCACAAGCCTCGGCAAGCTCCTTCGCTACAGTATGAAGTGGACTTCCGATACCGTTCTGGTATCCGAAGAGATGGAATATATCAGGAATTACATGGCACTTATCAACCTTCGTTTTGACTACGAGATTTATCTGTCGGTGAACCTGCCTGAGGATATAATGAGACAGAAGATACCGAAGATGAGTCTGCAGCCTATCATCGAGAATGCCATTATTCACGGCATTGAGGAACTGGCCGACGATACTACCATCTACGTCAAGGGAATCGTCAACGGTGATGACTGTACCATCGAGATCACCGACAACGGCCGTGGCATGAACGAGGAGGAACTTGAGGTCCTTCGGAAAAAGATCTCAGGCGAGATCCAGACCGGCGGCGGCTCCGGAAACGGAATCGGACTTAAGAACGTTCAGGACAGGATCAAGATGGAGTACGGCGATAAGTATGGAATAGATGTAGCAGCCATGGAGGGATGCTATACTAAGGTATGGGTCAAGATTCCCATGAAAAGGACAGGCGTGGGCAAAAGCACCGCTCATGTAAATGCGAACTGAGAGGACAGGCCATTGAAATGAGCTTGCTCCTGTATATGCGAACTAAGAGGACAGTGTTATGCGTACAGTGATGGTAGTTGAGGATGAGAAGTTAATAAGACAGGGCATCGCCACCATGATAAAGAGGACCGGCGTGCCTGTGGATGAGGTTATAGAGTGCCCCAACGGCCTTAAGGCAATGGAGGTACTAAGAGAGAAGAAGGTGGATGTGGTATTCACCGATATCCGCATGCCCAAGATGAACGGCATCGAGCTGGTGCAGGCCATGAAGGAACTGGATTCACCGCCCATTGCCATTGCGGTCAGCGGCTATGACGACTTCTCATATGCTGTTGAGATGATGAGAAACGGCGTCCGGGAATATATCTTAAAGCCCGTGGAGCGAGACAAGCTCAAGGAAATCATGGAGAAGCTTGAAGCAGAGCTCTCCGCAAAAAGAGACAACGATATCAAGTCGGAAGCTATGGATAAGCAGCTTCTTAAATACATTCTCCTTGACGATGAGGCTCAGAGCGAGAGTCTTGAGATGATGGAAAAGAGACTTCGTTCTGATGTTGGAGAGCTTTACAGGGTTCTGGTTTCTTCAGAGGACGATGACATCAACGAGGAATTTAAGGACTCCAAGTCTGTAATGGATGTTGACGGCATGGTGGTTTACCTTATCAGCAGCGAAAGAGCTCTTGCTTTGAAAGAGAAGATTTCCGGGTCTGAGGGAGATCTTTTATCCTATGCCGGTATAAGTGATGTGTATTTCAATGCCGCCGATCTTAAGAAGGCTTACAGACAGGCCAAGAGCAGAAGAGAGATTTCTTTTTGCAGAGATATAGTACTGTTTGACAAGGTGGAAGACCTTCATGTGGCTGAGCAGCTCTTGGAGAATGGATTAAAGCTCTGCAGCAAGAGCAGCGTCTCCGCCAGGGTTCAGCTGGTTGGAACCGACAGAGTAGACAGCCTTGAGAAGGAGTGGAACGGATTCTTTACCGCTACCTCAAGAGGCCAGGTTACTCCTTCGGATTTTGCAGCCGCAATGCAGCAGTTTGCGGAGGAATTTTCCAAGACTTATCAGAGAGAGATTCCCATGTCCATCCTGCGGCCTTTCTCCTATGTGTCACTTTCCGATTTCAGGGAGAAGTTCATGGAGTTCATCCTTGAAGAGAACAGCCGTCTGATGAACGCCGCCGGCGAGGATCAGATGGAAGCCAGGATGCAGATGGCAGTCCGCTTTATCCGTGAGAACTACGCTTCGGACCTTAACATGGCTGTTGTATCCAATGAAGTATCAATGAATTATTCGCTGTTCTCCACAGCTTTCAAGAACTACACCGGAACCAACTTCGTCACCTACCTCAAGGAGCTGCGAATGGATGAGGCCAAGCGCCTTCTTTCCGAGACGGACCTCAAGGTCAATGAGATTTCCGCTAAGGTCGGCTACGACAATGAGAAGCATTTCATGAAGAGCTTCAAAGCCATGGTCGGGGTATCCCCCAGCGAATACCGCAAGAACACCGGCGTTAAGAGCGTGTGAGAGCGGTGGAACGCTTCTGTTTGGAGAGACATTCTTTGACTCAAATGATATAAGGTGCTTACTGCACAGAATCGGATTTCAATTCTGTACAGTAGGCACTTTTTTTCATTACTGTACAAAAACAAAAACTGAATTTATACAGTAAGATTAATCTGAAAATGTACGAAATTATTACTGTAGAAAATGTAAAATAGAATCTGTACAGTAAATGATGTGCGGTGCTACGGCACAGATCAGAAAAAATGATATTGTACAGCAAATTTTTTACTGTACAGAAATGAAAATCAGAATCATGCAGTAATCGCCAACAATAAATGCCACCAAGAAGTGACTACGAAGAAATGTGATTAGATTTGACAAACGCCGCCTTAAACAATATAATCGTACACAATCTAAAACGTGACATACATTTAATACGCTACATACATTTTGTAACGCAACATAATTCACATCAAATTAAACAGAGGTAATCGCTATGGTATTATATTCAATCTGTGTAATCCTGATCGGAGCTTTGTATCTTTTCTTCCTGGAGCTTTCCAAGAACGTCATCGCCGGATGGATCATCGGAATCCTGGCTGTGATCGGAATGCTGGTATACAGAGCTAAATTTTACAGGAAAGGAACCGGCGCAAAGGGCATCCTTGCTGCTTTTGCCATATTTGCAGTTGTGCTCATCGCCAATGTATTCCTGACAGCACCTCCCGTAAAGAGAGTTCCCGCAGTAGACAACAAGAATCCCGATGTTACGGATGTCATCGAGATCGAGCAGGGAAAGCTCACCGGTGTATATAACGAAGATCACACAGCAAGAGTCTATGCCGGAATCCCCTTTGCCAAGGCACCTGTGGGCGAGCTCAGATTCAAGGAGCCCCAGAAGGATGAAGGCTGGGATGGCGTAAGAGCCTTTGATCACTTCGGTCCCATGGCCATGCAGCAGAGAGGTTCTGTATGGTTCGATTCCCTTTCACATATCCTTGGATGGCATGACTATCAGGTTAAATTCGGAGATGAGTATGTGGAGGAGGTAAGCGAGGACTGCCTTTACCTCAATGTCTTTACACCGGGGCAGGACAGCGATGAGCTTCGTCCCGTTATCCTTTATATTCACGGCGGCTCCCTTACAACAGGCCAGCCTTCCTATACCGAATACAGAGGTGAGTCCCTGGCTGAGAAAGGCGTCGTATTCGTAAACTGCGCCTACAGACTTGGCGTTTTCGGATATTATGCAGCTGACGATCTTAAAGAGGAGTCCCCTAACGGAACCACCGGTAACTACGGCCTTCTCGACCAGATTGCAGCTCTTCAGTGGGTTCATGACAATATAGAGGCCTTTGGCGGCGACCCTGACAAGATCACCATCGCAGGTGAGTCCGCAGGATCTTCCAGCGTAAATGCTCTGTGCGTTTCTCCTCTTACCAAGGGACTTTTCAGATACGCAATTGCTGAGTCCAGCGGCATCGTGCCCAAGGAGCCCTTCCACACCTTCAGATATTTTGAGGATGCCATTGCCACGGGAGATGAAGTGAGAGAGGAGTTTGGTGTATCATCCTCCGCTGAGCTTCGCAATATCCCTGCTGACAAACTGGTGCAGACAAAGACCCAGAATTCATCAATGACCGTTGACGGCTATGCCATTGTCGAGCAGCCCTACCTCACCTACGAGAAGGGCGAGAATCACGAGCAGGCTCTTCTTAACGGTTTTAATGCAAAAGAGGCGGATGCTTTCCTTCTTGATACGAAGGCAACAAACGACAATTACGTTGAACTTCTTGCAGAAGACATTAAGGATTATGCGCAGGAGATGGCAGAAGTTGTTCCCGCAACACTCCCTCAGAGGGATCAGTCCTTTATCATTGATGCCATGGGAGAAGCCAAAGGAGCACTGAACACAGCCTACAGCGCCATGTGGTTCAGCTATTCACACTACGTCTGGAACAACTATATGGTGGAGCAGGGGCGTCCCGCCTACGAGTATCACTTCACTAAGACCAACAACATTCTCTCCAACTACCACGCGGGCGAGCTTCCATATGCCTACGGCAATCTGTGGAGACACCCAGGCCTCTACGACGAAGAGGATTACAGGCTCTCTGATATCATGCAGAGCTACTGGGTCAACTTCGCCGCAACAGGAGATCCCAACGGCTATATCCTTGATAGAACGGGCAATTCCACCGGCGAGGCACTTCCTGTATGGGAAAAGAGACAGCTCGGTCAGGACAAGCTTCTTGAGCTTGACACCGATGTCCATATGGCCGACGATCCCAACATCGAGATTTACAAAGTCATTGACAAGTTTATGGATGATGCCGCAAACAGCAGATGATTTCACAGCGCATTTTTGCTGACTTTACCCCGGATTCATGCGATAATCGTATTTACAACACAGGAGGACTAATTCATGAATGAAAATCTGGGAATCATAGCGCTGGAATCAGCTCTTGAGAATGGGAAAAGAGTTAATGAAATAATATCCAAATGGCGAGACGGGGGCAACTACCTTATCCCCTGCGAATGTCCGCGATTCAGCAGCGGCGAAGCCAAGGGAATCGTAGGAGAGTCCGTAAGAGACAAGGACATCTATATCATAGTGGACGTCTGCAACAACAGCCTGACCTACAAGATGGACGGGGAAAAGAACCGGATGTCTCCCGATGACCATTACCAGGACCTTAAACGTGTTATCGCAGCCTGCAGCGGCAAGGCCGAAAGAATCAACGTTGTGATGCCTTTTCTTTATGAGAGCAGGCAGCATAGAAGAACCATGAGAGAATCTTTGGACTGCGCGGTTATGCTAAGAGAGCTGGAGTATATGGGAGTTCATTCCCTTGTTACCTTCGACGCCCATGACCCCAGGATGAGCAACGTTACTCCTTTAAGATCCTTTGACAATGTCTCACCGGCACTTCAGTTTGTTCAGTCGTTTCTCACAGAGTATGAGGATATTCAGATAGACAAGGATCATCTCATGTTCATTGCTCCCGATGAGGGCGCCACAGAAAGATCTGTTTTCCTGGCATCGGTGTTTGGAGTGAACCTTGGAATGTTCTATAAAAGAAGAGATTACTCCAGGATAGTCGACGGATCAAATCCTATCGTTGCCCATGACTTCAGCGGAGCTTCCGTTGAGGGAATGGATGTGGTGATTGTGGATGACATGATCGCTTCCGGCGGAAGCATGATCGATGTTGCGGGACAACTCAAGAAACTGGGAGCTAAGAGAGTATTTATCTTTTCAACCTTCGGCCTTTTCTCCAGCGGCTTTGAGAAATTCGATAAGGCTTATGAGCAAGGTCTTTTCACCAGGATCTTCACAACGAATCTTATTCACCAGAAAGAGGAACTGCTCTCCAAAGAGTATTACTGTTCGGTAAATATGAATCGCTATATTGCAGCTATCATCGATACGCTGAACAAGCGCGGAAGCCTGACACAGCTCACTAAGCCTGCAGACAGGATAAGGGAGACCATAGCCAAATATAAACATTAATATAAATGTATAAATATTCTATAAAATAAAAACACCTTCACGAAAAATAGCACCTCAATATACTTAATCGTTTAAATTACAATAAGTATACCAATGGGGCAAGTTTACTATTTTTATGGGAGGTTTTTTTATTATGATGAAGCGAAATCATAAGAGTAGAATGGCCATAGCACTGGCATTCGCACTTACGCTGTCACTTTCGTCACCTATGCTGACAGGTATTCAGACCTTTGCAGCACAGGAACCGATTAACGAAGGCCTTGGTATACCCTTCGGCCAGGTGGCTAATTACGAAGAGGGTAAAGGTATTAATGTTGTATGGGGCGCTGCAGGATACGATCTGTATACTGTAACTATCTCATGTGAAGCCAATGACTATGAGAAGGTATATCCCAATCAGCCTTTGGGAAATTACTGGTACCCTGACGAATATGCAGCCGGAGAATATCTCATTGAGATCCAGGGCCAGCAGGACGGCGAACTTTCACAGGCAGCTACAGCTACAATAACTATCCCAGGCGGCGCTGCTTCAGACGGATCCGGACAGGAAGAGCCCGGTGAAGGCAGCGGAGCAGGAACCGGTGGTGAAGGTAGTGGAACCGGAACCGGCAACGAAGGCGAAGGCGGCGGAACGGGAACCGGTGATGAAGGCGAAGGCGGCGAGTCCGGAACCGATAATCCCGGAGAAGGTGGAGCCGGTGAAGACAATACAAGCAGCGAGTATGTAAATTATCGAGACTATGCTGAAAAATGGTTTGTTGGAAGCCAGGATAACTGGGGAAATGCCAGCGCTACTTATACAGAGAATGGAACCTCTCTTGTTATTGATGCAACCAGCTTCGGAACCGAGTCAAACGAATGGCAGATGCAGTATTTTGTAAAGGGATATCCATTTAAGGATAATACAAGATACACTATCGAATATGATGTTGATTCGACTATAGATAAGAAATTCCTTTTCAAGTTGAATGATGCAGACGCAGGTTTTGTTTCTGATACTGTTTCCGTAAAGGCAAATGAAACCCTTCATTACAAGAAAACTGTGGACTGCGGTGTGTTTGCCGGTGACAAGGATATTATTTTTGGCCTTGGCCAGATGGGTGGAGAACCCGCTAGCGTAGGTGGACAGATTGTTATCAGCAACATGAAGATCTACGAGGGAGGTGAGATTGAAGAGCCTACACCCGTAGAGCCCATAACACCTCATACACCAAACGGCAAGTATCTTAATCTTAAGGATTATGATGAGAACTGGTACGTAGGTGACTGGGCAGGCGCAGCTGCAACATATACCGAGGATGGCAGTAAAGTTACTTTTGATGTGGCTAACTTTGGTAATGGCGGCAATGAATGGGCAATCCAGTACTTTGTCCGCGGTTATGCGTTTGAGGACAATCAGACTTATACAATCGAGTATGATGTTACTTCAACGATTGACAAGAAGTTCTTTTTCAAACTTGATAATGAAGCAGGCTTCATCGCGGAGGTTGTTTCTGTTACAGGCGGTCAGCCATATCACTACAGCAAGACTGTAGACTGCGGCACGTTTACAGGAACAAAGGATATCATCTTTGGTCTTGGTAACATGGGCGAGGGTGATGGCAGAAGCGGAACTTTCGTGATTGATAACATAAAGATCACAAAAGCCGGAGAAGAGGAAGCAGAAGACGATTATGTGAATTTCGAAGAGTATGATCAGTTCTGGTATGAAGGCAGCAAAGGCAACTGGGGAAATGCAGCAGCAATTTATAAAGAAGACGGATCAACTCTTACTATCGATGCAACAAGCTTCGGTAATCAGAACAGTGAATGGCAGTTGCAGTACTTTGTCAACGGATATCCTTTTATCGACAATACAACTTATAACATCGAGTATGATATCACTTCTAATGTGGATAAGAAGGTGTTCTTTAAGCTTGACAACGACAATCAGGGATTTACTTCCACTACACTTAATCTGAAAGCAAATGTAACTACCCACTATGAAGAAGAGGTTGAGTGCGGAACTTTCACCGGGGATAAATCCATCATCTTCGGTATTGGACAGATGGCAGGTGAGGCTGCAGACTTAGCAGGTACCATTGTCATCAATAATATGAAGATTACAGAGGCCTCCGAAAATACAGGTAGTTCTGAAAAGGGCGCTGAGTACGATTGGGCCAACAAGAATTCCGAATTTGATTATGCCGATCCAGGAAGAAGCAAAGATGGCTACCAGCTTATCTGGTCCGATGAGTTTGACGGAAACTATGGATCAGCTAACGTAGATGCCAACGGACTTAACCTTGACAACTGGGCATATCAGCTCGGTGACGGAACAACAGACTGCGGTAATTACGGCTGGGGTAATAATGAGCTCCAGTGCTATACAGACAAGGAAACCAACGTTGGTGTAAACGAAGACTTTGACGGCGACGGACAGGGCGAAGGAGTTCTTAGAATTTCTGCTGTTAACCAGCCCGGTTACCAGTATGCCAATGAGTCAGCCAAGAACTATACATCAGCAAGACTTAGAACAACAAAGCCAAACGGTGAACTCTTCAATACCACTTATGGCTACGTTGAGGCGAGAATCTCACTTCCTCAGACACCCGGCGCATGGCCTGCTTTCTGGATGCTTCCTCAGAGCACTGATATTTATGGCGGATGGCCTGTATCAGGTGAGATCGATATCCTTGAGACAACAGGTACTCAGACCAATCAGGCTTGCTCTACACTTCACTGGGGTGTTCCTAGCCATGTATACAAGGGAAGCGGCTATACAGCACTTGATTCTGAAATCAGCTATTTCCATACCTATGCAGTTGATTGGGAACCCGGCAAGATGACCTTCTATTATGATGGAAAAGAGATTTATACTTCCAGCAACTGGTCAAGCGCAATTCCCGGAGCTTCAGATTCACTTGGTTTTGATGCACCTTTTGATATGCCTTTCTATATGATCCTTAACCTTGCTGTAGACAGCGGTCAGTTCGGCGGCAGCTCCAACAAGGCAGCTTTCAAGGATGACATCAACATGTATGTTGACTATGTACGTGTATTCCAGAGAAACGAAGGATACGCTGATTCTGTAACAAAGTCAGCAGATTCATCAGCAGCTGTTGACTGGACTGAGTATGAAGGAATAAACCAGATCGCAGAGATCACAGACGCAACTCTTGATGTAACAGGCGGCGGACATAATGATAACGGCGCAAAGGGAAGCGGTAAGTGGTACCTTTCAAATCAGGATGATGCCTCTGCAACAGCAAGTGTAGTAACAGATAATAAGGGAACCCAGTGGGCCAAGGTAGATGTTATAAAGCAGGGAAGCAAGGACTATGGCGTACAGCTCATTGGTCACTATGACGCCAAGAAAGGATATGTATACAGAGTAACTTATGATACATATGCAGAGGGCGGCCTTGTAGGTAAGCAGGTTAACTGCGATTCCAAGGAATACGCAGGATGGAGCACCTACGGAGTCCAGAGCTTCAGTCTTGGAGCAGAGCCTGAGACAAGATCCTTCATGTTCCAGCAGTCAGAGGACTTTGACAACTGCCGTATCGAGTTCAACATCGGCGGAATGGGAACAGGAACAGTTTATATCGGCAATGTAAAAGTTGAGATTGTAGATCCCGAGCTTGTAGGTGCAACAGACCCTTCAGGAGCGCACGGAGTGCTTGCTGACGGCAATATGATCTTCAACGGCACCTTTGATCAGGGCAACGGCCACACAGCATATTGGCTGCCCGCAGCAGGAACAAGCATCAGCGTTCCCAGATATACTACAAGAGCTCTTCAGTCATCAGATGTAAAGGTAAAAGACATTGCATCCATGACTAACTATGAGAATATCCCGGATGGTATCAAGTACTATGAGAGAAGAGGAGAGGTATCTGCTAATGGCGGATCTCCTGCTATCTATCAGCCCGGTATTAAGATGACAGCTGACAAGTACACACTCTCATTTGATCTGTTCTCAGATACAGACTCAGCAGTTAAGGCTTCTGTTTACACTACAAATACTGTAGGTGATATAGTATCCCTTGGAAGAGAAGTTACTTCCGCAAAGGCTTCTTACAATGCTAATGATGGAGTAAGAAGATATTCTCTTACATTTGAGACAACAGAAGACATTGCAAATGCAGCAATCGTTCTGACATTTGCTAAGGGCACAAGCGTACAGATTGATAATGTGAAGATGACCGGTGAGAACCAGGCATCAGGCGCCGATGAGAACCCTGTTGACGATTCAACCACATGGACAGGAGACAGCGGAGCAGGTTCTTCAATCGGAGTTACTACAGGCGCAGACGGTTCAAAGACAATGAGTGGTATTGCCAGCGGCGGATCATGGTATTCACCTCAGCTTGGCAGCAGCAACTTCTCAATCGTGGCAGGCCGCAAGTATAAGCTTTCACTTAAGTACAAGATGACCGGAACTAACAATGGAACCTTTGAGTACATCGTTCAGCAGAACGGCGGATCATGGACAGTTGCGCAGGATGTTGTAAAGGTTGATTCTAACGGACTTATACCTGATGCAGACGGATTCTACACCTACGAGACAGAATTTGTATCAAAGGCTTCCATGGATGATTGTCACCTTAACTTCGGTTTCGGTAACAGCGCAGCTACAGGAGATATGACTTTCACCTTCAAGGGTATCAGTCTTGATCTTGTAAAAGAAACTTCATCCGGTACTGATATTGATAATGATGACAATGTAGATGATGACAACTTTGAAGCTCCTGTAACCGGTAGCGGTGACAACGAAGAGCCCGAAAACGGCAATGGCGGATCAACCGGTGGAAATTCCGGAAATGGCGGCTCAACCGGCGGTAACGGTGGTTCAGGCAACTCCGGCTCAGGCAACGCTGGTTCCGGCAACAGCGGATCCGGTAATGCAGGTTCCGGCTCAGGAAATGCAGGATCAGGAAGCACAAGCGGCTCAGGTTCTTCAAACCACGGCAGCGGTTCTTCAAACCAGAGCACAACCGGAAACCAGGCAGCAGCCGGCCAGAATTCACAGGTTCTTGGCGCAACAAGAACAGGTGATACAGCTCTTGCATCAAATGCAGGTACAACCACAAAGGCTTCAGGAAGATCCGGAAGCGGCAAGAGCAGCACAGCAACTACAACAACCACAACCACAACAACAGAGTCCAATACAGACAACAACGAGGCAGAGACTGAGGAAGCAGAAGTAGAAGCACCTGCAGTAGAGGAACCCGCTGAAGTTGTGATTGATAACGAAGAGACAGAAACAAAGGAAGCTCCTGCGCAGACAGAGGATATTGCAGATGCTGAAACTCCTCTTGCAGCAGAACCTGCACAGCAGGGATCAAATACCCTTCTTATCGTAATACTTGCAGCACTCGCTGCAGCTGCGGTAGCAGGCGGAATTGCTTACCTTAGAGTTTTCAGAAAGAAATAATCCTATTTATTAGTTTATTCCACACCTTTTTTCCTTAACCAAAGGAAAGCGCTCGTCTTCATGGCGGGCGCTTTTCTTTTAAGATGGTTTGTCAACTCAGCCCGGACGTAATATCATAGAGAATACAAGCGAAAGAATATAAGCAAGGCAGGTCAAACTCATGGCAAGTAAAAGAAATTTCAAGTTCATCATAAGCTACGACGGAACCAGGTATTACGGATGGGAGAGGCAGCCCGGCAAAGACATGACGATCCAGGGCAAGCTTGAGTCGGTTCTTTCAAGAATGACAAATGCCCCTGAGGATAACCCTGTGAATCTTATTGGCGCAGGCCGCACCGATGCGGGAGTCCATGCAAGGGCCATGACTGCCAATGCGATCCTTGAAACAGACATGACAGAGGAAGAGATCCAAAGATACATGAATGAATATCTTCCTGAGGATATCAGCGTCAACGACGTGAAAGCCTGCTCCGACAGGTTCCATGCAAGATATAATGCTATCGGAAAAACCTACCGCTACACCTGCTGGTACGGTACTTCAAAACCGGTCTTTGACAGGAAATATGTGACTGTCCTTGAACAGCGTCCCGACGTTGAACTTATGAAAAAGGCGGCAGAGCACCTTGTGGGAACCCATGATTTCAAGAGCTTTTGCGGCAACACCAAGATGAAGAAGTCCACCGTAAGAAGCGTAGATACCATCAACATCGAGGAGAGCGGCAATTACATAAGACTTTACTTCCATGGCAACGGCTTTCTCCAGAATATGGTAAGGATCCTTACGGGAACTCTTCTTGAGGTGGGATATGGCAACATAAGTCCCGATGAGGTAAAGGACATACTTGAAGCCTGTGATCGTCAGAAGGCAGGACCCACAGCTCGTCCTGAGGGGCTGTGCATGATGAAGGTAGATTATTGATTCAGAGATTATCCCATCCTCGCCATCGCTACAGGTACATCACCTCCAGGATAATCCCTTGATTTATAACACGAATATCTATTATCATTATATTGTTAACCGTATTTTTTGAGAGTTATCATATAGGAGGGTTATTTTGGCGAAAAGATCAAGGCGATTTTCATTCAGATTCCTTGTTACATTTATAGTTTCAGCTGCAATAATGCTCAGCACACTCAGCGGCTTTAGCATCACATCCTGCGCTGCAGGCCTTGGGGCTGTCAGCATTAATTCCGCGACCATTGCAGGAGAGAACGTGGTGGTAAACGTTTCTGCTTCGGATCTGCCTTCAAGTGACGACGGAATGTTTTATCTTTTTGCGGAGAAGCCCTATCAGGTGTCACCGGCCGGAAGTCCCGTGGCCCAGGTTCCAATCGGCTCTTCAGCCGTCTTTAGTTTTTCACTTGGTTACAAGACCACATCTTGTCATCTCTATGACAAGTTCCAGGTTGCCGTCCTTCAGGGTGGCAGCTTCGTTGCGGTGTCAGGCGCAAGATATATCACAAATCCCGAAGCCCTTGCCACATCATCTCCCGGAAGACGGAACGGGGGCAAGAAGGGTCTTATCCTTGACGGTGCCAAGATCGGCAACGGCAACAACGAGTCTGTGCAGCTGGGAGTCCAGCAGGCAGCCTACAACATAAATCTTGAGGACGTAGTGGGCGGAAACGGCGCTGTTACCTATGATTACAACGGCAAAACCTATCACTTCGATTCCGCATATCTTAGTCAGTATGATCACTGCGTAAGGACCAGTACTTCACAGGGTATGGGAATGACTATGGTTCTTTTGAACCCCTATGTTCCCGGTGAGGAATATATGATATCCCCCTATTCCAGAGGAGGAATCGGCAAGGCACATTATTACATGATGAATACCTCTGAGGATCAGGGTCTTGAGACACTGGAGGCAGTGGTTTCGTATCTTGCATACAGATATAACGGCCAGAACGGCTACGGACAGGTGGACAACTGGGTTGTGGGCAACGAGGTAAATGCCAAGACAATCTGGAACTGGACCGGCGTATCTGATCTTATGACTTACGCTCAGCTCTATGCTGATTCGGTAAGAGTGTGCTACAATGCCATAAAGAGCCGTAATGCCAATGCCTATGTGTGCATCAGCGTGGACCAGAACTGGACCCGCATCCACAATGCCGCATATTACTCGGCCCGCAGCATGATAGAGGCTGTTAATGCCTGCATTACTGCACAGGGCAATATCGATTGGGGACTGGCGGAGCATCCTTACAATTATCCCATGAACTGGACCAGCTTCTGGACACCCAAGAACGCAGCCATGGTCACCCACGATATAAATACTCCGTTCCTTACGATGGAGAACATTGAGGCACTGACGGATTACATGTGCCAGCCGGCTATGTTAAATACAAAGGGAGCAGTGCGCCCGATCCTTCTTACAGAGGTTGGCTATTCATCTACCCAGGGAGATCAGGCCCAGGCGGCTGCCATTGTCTATGCCTATCAGAGGGCTATGACAAACAGATATATCACCATGATCGTATTTAACCGCCAGACGGATTCGGTTGTGGAGATTTCAGAGGGCCTTGCCCTTGGCCTTACAAGGACCGACGGATCCCGCAAGCTGGCCTTTGAGTATTACCAGCAGATGAGCGGCGGCAATGCGGGAAGCTACATAAATGCGGCGGCGCAGTATATGGGCATCACCGATTGGGGAGCTGCCATGCACGCCAGATAAAGGAAGACTTATTCATGCGAATAATAGACATCTACAACTATATAGCAACGGCTGCCTGCGTCCTTCTGGTCGCAGCGGCCGTTATTGTATTTTTCAGAAAGGGGCAAAAGAGCTCTCGAAAGAGCCTTAGCGATAAGGCAGCCATGATCGCCTTTGCGGTGATATTCCTGGTGGGAGCGGCTCTTCGCCTCTTTAAGATCGGACAGATCCCCCTTGGACTTCAGCAGGACGAGGCCTCCATCGGATACGATGCCTTCTGCCTTGTAAACTACGGAATTGACAGAAACGGCTATCCCTGGCCAATTTACCCCATCACCTGGGGGTGCGGCGGCGGAAGCCCGCTTCTTATCTATCTCAACGTGATCTCCACAAAGCTTTTCGGCACAGGGATCACAAAGCTGAGACTCATCCCTGCAATCCTTGGAACAGCCACCATTCCGCTTCTTTTCGCAACATTAAGGGAAGGTTTCAGGGAAAAGAGCTATCGCAACGAGGCAGCTCTTATCGGGGCCGGATTTCTTGCGGTCTGCCCCTGGCATATCATCCTTTCCAGGTGGAGCCTTGACTGCAATATCATGCCCTTTAACATGATGCTGGCCATCTATTTCTTCGTACTGGTTGCAAGAAAGAAGAGCACGGGATTTTATGCCCTCAGTGCCGCTTCCTTTGCCGTATGTATGTACAGCTATGGCGCAGCAACAATCGTTGTGCCCGTCACCATTCTTATCGCTTGCATATACGCCATGATAAACAGGGCCCTTAACTTCAAGCAGCTCATTATCTCAGGAGTTACGTTCCTTGTGATCTTCCTCCCGCTGCTGGTATTTTACGGTGTTAATTATCTTGGGCTTCCCGAGATCCTCACCCCGTACTTTTCCTTTAACAAATTCACTTCGGCAAGAACCGGAGAAGCTTTTATTGCCTTTAACGGAGATCTTCCCGCCAAGCTTCTGCACAATCTCAAGTCCGTGCTCCTTGCGGTTACCATAGGGGATTCTGCCCATACCATAGCGCACTATTACCCGGGATATGCATCCCTTTACGAGTTCACCTTCCCTGTTACTTTCCTCGGGATCGTGGTGGGCGTCAAAGAGTTTTTTGCCCGGAAGAAAGATGAGACAGAAGATGGAGCAGGCATTATGAACGCAGTGTTCGTGGCATTTGCCGCTGCCAGCATTGTTCTGGGTCTTGTGATAATCCCGGATATCAACAGACTTGTGATGCTCTTTGTTCCCTGCATCTATTTCTTTGTAAAGGGCGGAGTGTTCATTCTTGAGAATACAAGAAAGACACTTCCGGTTCTTGCGGGGATCGTCCTTGTAGCCGCTTTATCTTTTACCAGGGACTACTTCACGGATTACTCTCACTATGCCACCAGCATCTACATGCCGGGGTACGGGGATGCCATGAAAAGAGCCTACGACATCGCGGGGGATGAGCGGCAGGTGCGCTCAACCTACGAGGGACTTTCCGCGCCCTTCATGCTGACTCTGTATTACACGGAGTATGACCCCCACAAGTTCTATTCCACTGTGGAGTACAAGGACCCCTACGCTGAATTCAGGATAGCAAGAAGCTTTGGCAACTTCATATTCGAGCTTCCCGAGGATGTGACTGAATCACAGTATGCGGATGACGTGTTTGTGGTGGCCAGCAGCGAGCTTTCTCTTTTCCCTGAAAGCGCAGGTTACACTGTGGAAAACTTCGGCGGATACCACCTCATCTACAGGGAAAATTAAGAGATTATAAACAGAAGATAATCTTTCTTAAATGTGCATAAAATCTGGGCTTAACCTATGGCACAGACACCGATTTTCTTTCATAATTAGTTCATGCAGAAACGTTGATCGTTTGATGCAGAATCTGTTGTTTTTTCTTGGAGGGAATCGGTATGAAGAAGGGTCTTTTTTCAATTATCATCACATCGGGGGTTATTCTTACAGTCCTTTTCTTAAGTATCAATCCCGCCCAAATTTCATACGCCGCACAGGAGCCTGATGAGGGCATTACTGTGGACAGTGAGTACATTATCCCCGACAGCTGCGGATTTTCCACATATTATGTTGTTGTAGCGACCAATAACACGGGAAAAGATATAGCGGTTGAAGCGGACTTTGTGGCTAAGGATAACGACGGAAATTCTCTCTACAAAGTTAACGATCAGCACGAGGCGGTAAGGGACGGACAGCAGTTCATCATATACGGCCAGTTTGCCAACAGCAGGATAGAAGGCGTTTCCGACTATGATTACAGCTTTGAAGTAAGCCCCACCGACAGATGCGCTTACAACTCAGTTAAGCTGGATGCCGAGAGAACAGATGAAGCCCTGACAGTAAGTGCAACAAACTACTCTGACAAGGACCTTCAGGGTGTTGGTGTAAGGACAGTATTTCTTAAAGACGGAGAGGCAGTTGCCTTTGATACAGTGAATATTGCCGATGAAGGGATCACCTTCCACGGTGGCAGCAGCAATTCTCAGGAGGTGGGAATGTTCGCCGGAAATTATGACGATTATCTGGTGACCTATACCTCGGTTCAGTAAGGCCTTCAAACATGATAAAGATAGTGCTAAGGGAGTTTTTCAATAATGAAAAACTCCCTTTTTGAGTTGACTAAACTATGCTATACTAAGGTTTGGTTATATATAATTATTTGAAAGAGAATTGCAGTAATGGAGTCCAACAAAGCGGAAAAAAAAGAGCGCAAAGAGTACAGCAGTCGAATCCGCCGTTTACGCAGACTCATCCTTACGACAGTAGCAGCTTCCTGCCTGATTCCCACCTGTATATGTGTGATCCTTGCGGTGAGGTATGACAGGCTTAATGACAGATATAAACAGGCAAGTGCGGACCTTGAATGGTATAGATCAAGATATGGCAGCGAAATGGAGATCCTCGGAGCAGAAGAGGAGGGTGAACCCCAATCTCCGGCCACCGAAACGAAGAGCTCTCCCGTAAGTACTTCCGATGCCTCAGCTGATGAGGAAATGGATGTTGACTATGCCACCATTGATGTCAGCGGAGCCCAGAATCCGGAGGATATTGAGGGCACCAGATATGTCTATCTGACCTTTGATGACGGACCGAGTTCATCAACTGACGAGATACTGGATATTTTGGAAGAGTACGATGTAAAGGCTACTTTTTTTGTGTGCGGCAAGCCAAGCGCCAAGTACAAGGATGTATATGCAAGAATAGTGGATGACGGACATACACTGGGAATGCATTCCTACAGCCACAAATACAGCGATATATATTCTTCACTGGATTCTTTCAAGGACGATCTTGATAAGCTTAGGATCTTTTTATACGAGACCACAGGAGTGTGGGCCAGGTATTACAGATTCCCGGGAGGAAGCTCCAACGGTGTGAGCCAGGTGGACATGAAGGAACTCATCGATCACCTGAACAGCGCAGAGATCACCTACTATGACTGGAATGTATCTGCCGGAGACGACAGAGCGGGAGCTACCA
Organism: Butyrivibrio sp. FCS014; assembly: GCF_000526935.1. Lineage (GTDB taxonomy): Bacteria > Bacillota > Clostridia > Lachnospirales > Lachnospiraceae > Butyrivibrio. The sequence goes on from NZ_JAHA01000006.1 coordinate 530,085, forward strand.
AGGAGAGTATTTATTCAAACATAGTCACCAACGTTCCGAAGTTTAAACACTGCATCGTGCTTATGCATGATGCTGCAGACAAGCAGAGTACAGTGGATGCATTGCCCCAGATCATCGAGGCGATCCAGGCCATGGATGACACAGTGATAGTTCCGATAACGGACAATACGTTACCGGTTCAACATATCAACAACAACTAAGAAGATTGAAATGGAGGAGATCAAGATGGGATTTTTTTCTGAATTGAAAAGCGATCTCTCTCAGGCGGTGAACACGCTGATGCCTGAGGAGAAGCCTGAGATGACAGAAAGTCTTGATGAGAACAAGGCTGAGCAGGAGCGCAAGCCCGCCGACTTAAGCAGCATGCTGGAGCGTCTGGACGATATCAAGCTGGACGAGAGCGTTGCCGAGGAGGAAGAGGAACCTGCCAAGGAGGAACCTGTCGAGGAAGAACCTGCCGGGGAGGAACCGGAAGAGGACGATTTCAGGGAAGCAGTTGAGGAGCCCAAGGAAGAGACTCTTGAGCAGAAGATTGAGGAGCAGACCGAGGCTGAGCTTGAAAAAGTTGTGGAGGAGCCCAAGAGTGCTCTTGAAGCTATCGATCCTGTTCATATCGACAAATATGTTGCAGATAAAAATGCAGAAACAGAACAAATAACAAAGCATGGGGGATTTGAGACAATGGATTTTGAACAGCAGACACCTACAGATGAGATTGCCAGCATCACCGAGGGAATGGTGGTTAACGGCGACATTCAGACCACAGGATCACTTGAACTTATCGGTAAGATCACAGGTAACATCAGATGCCTTGGCAAGCTGAACGTTACCGGCGAGATCAACGGAGATTCAAACGCAGCCGAGATCTATGCAGAGGCAGCAAGGATCACCGGAGAGGTTAGAAGTAAGGGCAGTGTTAAGGTTGGCCAGAGCACAGTTATCGTTGGCAACATCTTCGGCTCAAGCGCAGTTATCGCAGGCGCTGTAAAGGGCGACATCGACGTTCACGGTCCTGTTGTTCTTGATACAACAGCCATCGTAATGGGCAACATCAAGTCCCAGTCCGTGCAGATCAACAACGGTGCTGTTATCGAAGGTATGTGCTCACAGGCATATGCTGATGTTAATCCTTCAGAGTTCTTTGAGGGACTTAAGAATAAATAATCTTATAATGGAGACGATATGAGAATTTTATTAAAGCTCAGTGGTGAAGCGCTTGCAGGCGACAAAAAGACCGGATTCGACGAGGATACCGTCAGAAAGGTGGCACTGCAGGTCAAGCAGCTTGTAGATGCCGGAACACAGGTTGGTATCGTCATCGGCGGCGGTAATTTCTGGAGAGGAAGAAGCAGCGAAGCTATAGACAGGGTAAAGGCAGACCAGATAGGAATGCTGGCTACCGTAATGAACTGCATCTATGTTTCCGAGATCTTCAGGAGCGAGGGAATGATGACAAGCATCCTCACTCCCTTTGAGTGCGGCTCTTTTACCAAGCTCTTTTCCAAGGACAGAGCTAATAAATATTTTTCAAAAAATATGGTAGTTTTCTTCGCCGGAGGAACAGGTCATCCCTACTTCTCAACAGACACCGGCGTTGTGCTCAGGGCTATCGAGGTTGAGGCAGATTATATGCTTCTTGCAAAGGCTATTGACGGTGTATATGACAGCGATCCCGCCAAGAATCCGGATGCCAAGAGATATGATGTGATCTCCATCGATGATGTCATCAAAGAGAATCTTCAGGTTGTTGATATGACAGCATCCATTCTGGCAAGGGACAACAAGATGCCCATGAGAGTATTTGCTCTTCAGGAAGAAAACAGTATCGTTAAGGCTGCAAGCGGCAAGTTCAACGGAACTACCGTTACTGCAGACTGATCAAGGAGGTTAAGGTATGAACGAAAGGCTTAAAGTTTACAACGACAAAATGCAGAAATCCTTTGATTTCCTTAAGGATGATCTGGCAGGTATCCGTGCGGGAAGAGCCAATCCCCATGTTCTTGACAAGATCAAGGTAGATTATTACGGAACACCTACACCCATTCAGCAGGTGGGCAACGTATCAATTCCCGAGGCTCGTATCATTCAGATCGCACCCTGGGACAAGAGCCTTATCAAGGATATTGAGAAGGCCATCATGGCTTCAGATCTGGGAATCACTCCCAGCAACGACGGCGCTGTGATAAGACTTGTTTTCCCCGAGCTCACTGAGGAGCGCAGAAAACAGCTCACCAAGGACATCCGCAAGAAGGGTGAGGATGCCAAGGTTGCAGTAAGAAACGTAAGACGTGACGGCAATGATGCCTTCAAGAAGCTTAAGGGAACCGATGTTTCCGAGGATGAGATCGAGGATCTTAACGACGAGCTTCAGAAGACTACTGACAAGTTCATCAAGGACATCGATGCTGCAGTAGAAGAAAAATGTAAGGAAGTAATGACCGTATAAAGGAAGTTTTATGGAAGAGAATTTAAATATTCCCGAACATGTGGCCATAATCCTTGACGGCAACGGCCGATGGGCCAAAGCCAAAGGAATGCCAAGAAACTACGGACACATGCAGGGAGCCAAAGCGGTAGAGGATATCCTGGTTGATGCCAGGGATCTGGGAATCAAATATCTTACCGTTTATGCATTTTCAACAGAGAACTGGAGTCGTCCCGAGGCGGAGGTTTCCGCCCTCATGACGATCCTTCGCAATTACTTAAAGACCAGTATCAAGAAGTCCATGAAGAACAATGTAAGGTGCCGTGTCATCGGTGACAGAACAGCACTTTCACAGGACATTCAGGATGCCATCGCAGAGCTTGAAGAGGCGACCAAGGGCAATACCGGTCTTACCTTTACCATTGCCATCAATTACGGCAGCAGGGACGAGATCACAAGAGCAGTAAGGAAAGTGGCCGATAAGGTAGAAAAGGGAGAGCTTGCGGCAGCGGATATCACCGAGAAGATGATAGCCGAGAATCTTGACACAAACTTCCTCCCGGATCCCGATCTTCTCATCCGTACCTGTAATGAGCAGAGGATTTCCAATTATCTGTTGTGGCAGTGCGCCTATACAGAGTTTTACTACACGCCTGTTGCCTGGCCTGATTTCAACAAGCAGGAGCTGGTAAAGGCCATCGAGTCCTACTCCGGAAGGAACAGGAAGTTCGGCGGACTTAAACAGGATCAGGTGTGACAATGACAATAATGACAAGGCTGGTAAGATAAGTTGAGAACACGAGTTATAAGCGGGGTGGTCATTGCCATAGTTCTTGCGGCAGTCCTTATACCCGGCGGATATGTCTTAGCCTCGGCACTTCTGGTGGTTTCCTGTATCGGCTTCTTTGAGTTGACAAGGGCTACCGGGATCCATACCGAGGGGCAGAAGATGAACGGACTGGAGATAGGCGGATACATTTCCATTCTGGTCCATTACATCCAGATGATACTGATAAAGGATTACAGGTACTACGTTTTCTCCATTATGTTTGCGTTCTTTCTCATAATGGTGTGCTACGTACTCAGGTTCCCGAGGTATACATCAACTCAGGCCATCACCTGTTTTTTCTGCTTTATCTATGTACCCGTTAATATTTCCTTTGTGTATTTGCTAAGGATCAGTCATCTTGGAATATATTTTGCGTGGATACCTTTTATAGCATGGGTTTGTGATACCTGTGCATATTTTGCCGGAAGAGCTTTCGGCAAGCATAAACTGGTTCCGGTTCTGTCTCCCAAGAAGACCGTGGAGGGAGCCATCGGCGGAGTTTTAGGCTCAGTGCTGGTGGGTGCGATCTTCGGATATCTTCTTTACAGAAACGAGACTCATGATGCCATGGTCATTCCCATCCTGATGATCATCACTTTTGCGGGAAGCCTTATCTCCCAGCTTGGTGATCTTCTTGCCTCAGGGATCAAGAGAGATCATCAGATCAAGGACTACGGGAATATCATTCCCGGTCACGGCGGTATCATGGACAGGTTCGACAGTGTCATATTCGTGACACCTTGTATTTATTTTCTGGCAGCGGTTCTGGTGCCACTTCTTAATTAAAACTTTGATATGCACCCTGTTTGGGAGACCTCTGCAGGGTGCTTTTCATTTGAGGGAAAAATATGCGTAAGATAGTACTTTTGGGTTCTACGGGCTCCATCGGAACCCAGACCCTGGATGTTGTAAGAAATAACAGCTCTGAGCTTGAGGTTGTGGGCCTTGCAGCCAACAGCAGAGTTGCGGATGTGGAGAAGCAGGTTCGCGAGTTCCATCCCCGCTACGTTTGCATGTATGAAGCTGATGCGGCAAAAGAGCTGCAGGAGAAGATCAGCGATACCGGCATAAAGGTACTGTCCGGAATGGACGGACTTTTGGAGATTGTATCCGTTCCCGAGGCAGATACTGTATTAACAGCAGTTGTGGGTATGATCGGAATCCGTCCCACCATACGGGCCATAGAGAGCGGCAAGGATATAGCTCTTGCCAACAAGGAGACCCTTGTGTGCGCAGGGCATATCATCATGCCTCTTGCAAAAGAGAAGGGTGTTCAGATGCTTCCGGTAGATTCCGAGCACAGCGCTATCTTCCAGTCCCTCAACGGAGAGCCCAAGGACAAGATAGAGAAGATCCTGCTTACAGCCAGCGGCGGACCTTTCAGGGGCAAGACAAGAGCGGAGCTTGAGAATATGACCGCAGCCGATGCCCTTAAGCACCCCAACTGGGATATGGGACCCAAGGTTACCATCGATTCCTCATCCCTTGTAAATAAGGGACTTGAAGTTATGGAAGCCAAGTGGCTCTTTGGAGTTGACCTTGACAGGATACAGGTTCTTGTTCACCCCCAGAGCATAGTTCACAGCGGCGTTCAGTTCACGGACGGTGCAGTGATCGCACAGCTTGGTGTTCCCGACATGAAACTTCCCATCCAGTACGCACTCTTTTACCCGGACAGAAGACCAATGGCCGAGAAGAGACTGGATCTTTTTGAACTGGGAAGCCTGACCTTTGAAAAGCCGGATACCGAGACTTTCAGAGGACTTAAACTTGCATACGATTCTGCCGGGATCGGCGGCAGCATGCCGACAGTATTCAATGCAGCCAATGAGATGGCAGTAAAAAGATTCTTAAAGGGAGATATCAGATACCTTGAGATCTACGATATGATCGAGGAGGCAATGCAGCATCATGACAGGATAGAGAATCCCGATGTTGCGGCAATCCTTGAGGCGGAGGCCGAAACCTACAGATTTCTTTCGGAGAAGTACAACATATGATAGTAAGTGTAATAATCTTTTTTATAATTTTCGGGGTACTGGTTACCTCCCATGAGCTGGGACATTTTCTTGTGGCCAAGTCAGGCGGTATCAGAGTCAACGAGTTTTTTGTGGGAATGGGCCCCACCATCTGGAAAAAGCAAAAGGGTGATACCCTCTACAGCATCAAGCTCCTTCCCATCGGCGGTGCCTGCGTCTTTGACGGCATGGACCCTGTGGCAGAGGAGAAGGGGGATTACGACGAGCACTCCTTCCTTAATGCTCCCGTGTGGAGAAGGATAGCAACCCTGTTTGCGGGACCTTTTGCCAATTTCCTTATAGCTTATCTTCTTGCAGTGGTGCTGGTTGGATTTTCAGCCTGGAACTTCCCTGTTATCAGCAAGATGACGGATGATTCCGCCGCAGCCGAGGCAGGACTTATGCCCGGTGACAAGATCATCAGCGTTGACAAGGAGAAGGTATACATGGCGGGAGAGGTAACCCTCATTTCCCAGTTTGCCGAAGGCAGCCCAATGGATATCGTGTACGAGCGTGACGGTGAACTTCATGAGACTACCCTTATCCCCAAGTACAGCGAGGAAGATGCCCGCTATTACATGGGTATCTACCTTGGACAGTACGGTGAGATCAAAGGACCGCAGACCTTAAAGTATGCCTGGTATGAGGTTCGCTACTACTTTAAGACTACCTACAGAAGCCTTGCACTTCTTGTAAAGGGAAGACTTTCAAAGGACGATGTTTCAGGCCCTGTCGGAATGGTCAAGATCGTGGATGACACCTATGAGGAGGTCAAGCCCTACGGCATTTCCGCGGTGCTTCTTACAATGCTCTCCCTTACGGTTTTGCTTTCAGTGAACCTGGGAGTGATGAATCTTTTGCCCCTTCCTGCACTGGACGGCGGACGACTGGTGTTCCAGTTTATTGAAGTGATCGTAGGAAAACCCGTGCCGGCCGAGAAAGAGGGCTTTGTGCACATGGTGGGCATGATTGCCCTGATGGGACTTATGGTCTTTGTTCTGTTTAACGACATAACTAAGTTTACAAGGTAAGAAGCGTTGGAGCAGAACTGCATTATGAAAGGATGTATATGAGTTACAGGGATAATACTAAGGTTGTACATATCGGTGACAGAGTGATAGGCGGAGGCAATCCTATCCTTATCCAGTCCATGACCAACACAAGGACCGAGGACGTTGAGGGCACCGTAGCGCAGATAATGAGACTTGAAGAGGCCGGATGCGAGATCATAAGGAGCACGGTCCCTACCCTTGAGGCAGCAAAAGCCCTCGGGGAGATCAAGAAGCAGATACATATTCCCATCGTTGCGGATATCCACTTCGATTACAAGATGGCAATCGCAGCCATGGAGAACGGCGCCGACAAGATCAGGATCAATCCAGGAAACATCGGCGGAAGGGACAAGATCGAGGCTGTGGTTTCCTGCGCAAGAGAGCGTGGGATTCCCATCAGAGTTGGAGTTAACAGCGGTTCCCTGGAAAAAGAGCTGGTGGAAAAATATCACGGTGTTACAGCCGAGGGCCTTGTGGAGAGCGCTCTGGACAAGGTGGGCATCATTGAGGACCTTGGATACGACAACATGGTTGTCAGCATCAAGTCTTCTAATGTCATGCTTTGCGTAAAGGCTCATGAACTTCTTGCTAAGCAGTGCGCATATCCTCTTCACGTTGGCATTACCGAGGCGGGAACTGTTTATGGCGGAAACATCAAATCTGCTGTAGGTCTTGGCATCATCCTTAATGAGGGCATCGGTGACACCATAAGAGTATCTCTGTCGGGAGATCCCGTGGAGGAGATCAAATCCGCCAAGGCAATCCTTAGGACTCTGGATATCAGAAAGGGCGGAATAGAGGTTGTTTCCTGTCCTACCTGCGGAAGGACCAAGATCGATCTAATCGGACTTGCCAATAAGGTTGAGACCATGGTTCAGGGATATGACCATCTTAATATCAAGGTGGCAGTTATGGGATGTGCGGTAAACGGCCCGGGAGAAGCCAAGGAAGCTGACATAGGAATTGCCGGCGGAATCGGGGAAGGCCTTCTTATCAAGAACGGAGAGATAGTTAAAAAGGTACCGGAACAGGATCTTCTTTCAGTGCTTAAGGAAGAACTTGATAACTGGCTGTGAGAACTTAGCGAGATTCTTTCGAGCTTAGTTCGAACGTGTTCTGGCGAGACTTTAGTCGAGAGCAGAACTTCCTTTTGATTTTTGTAGTGAGGATTTTTGTAGTATGGGGAAGTTGTTTTTTGAAGTGTTCCCTTCTTTGACGCTTGAGAGCCATGTCAGGGAGATCATGGAGCAGGCAGTGGTGGAGAAGGTTTCCACCACCAGGAAGCAGGACTTTATTCGTATATATATTTCCAGTAACAAGCTGATCGACAAGACAGATATCATTAAGACCGAGAAGAGCATCAAGAAACAGCTCTTTGACAATCAGGATATAACCATCAAGATCTACGAGAAATTCAGTCTTTCCGCCCAGTACACACCGGAGAATCTTCTGGAGCTGTACAGGGAGAGCATAGAATTGGAGCTTAAAGACTATGACCATATGCAGTATAGTCTTTTTCGCTCTGCGTCTTTTGTGTATCCGGATCAGGACAACATAATAATGCAGCTGCAGGATACGGTCGTTGGCAAGAAGAAAGGCCCCGACCTTGTTCGCGTGCTGTCAAAGATCATCAACGAGAGGTGCGGTCTTTCAGCATGTCTTTCTTCTGAATTTGTTCCTGTAGAGGACAAGGAGGAGGCGCCTGATTACGGCGCAGAGTCCGCCGATATGGCTAGGAAGCTTGAGGCCATGGAGAAGGCTTCCGAGGAGAAAAAAGAAGCTGCTCTTGCCGCAAAGGAAGAGAAGGCAAAGGAAGCTGCAGAAGAGGTAAAGACCGCCACCACGGAAAAGACCGCAAAGCCTGCCTTTAACAAGGGCGGAAAATGGGGCGGTAAAAGAGATTTCGGAGGCGGCTACAAGAGATCCGATAATCCTGATGTGCTTTATGGCAGAGACTTTGAAGACGATGCGATGAAGCTGGTGGACCTTATGGACGAGCTTGGTGAAGTAACCGTCCACGGCAAGATCATCGAATTTGATACAAGAGACATCAAGAATGAGAAGACCATTCTCATATTTGCCATCACTGACTTTACGGATTCCATAGCCGTAAAGATGTTTGTAAACACAGAGGATGTTCCCGAGATCACCAAGGACATCAAGATGGGAGCCTTCGTAAAGATAAAGGGAATCGCAGCCATCGACAGATTTGATCATGAGCTGTCCATACAGTCAGTGGTTGGTGTCAAGAAGATACCGGACTTTACCACCAAGAGAGAGGACAGGGCAGAGGTCAAGAGAGTAGAGCTCCACTGCCATACCAAGATGAGCGATATGGACGGTGTATCCGAGGTTAAGGACATCGTCAAGCAGGCCTATAAGTGGGGCATGCCGGGCATTGCCATCACGGATCACGGCGTTGTGCAGGCGCTCACCGATGCAAACCATGCCTGGGAAGATCTCCTTAAGGGCGAGAACAAGCGCCGCAAGGAGGCCGGAGAGCCGCCCATCGAGAGACAGGATTTCTTCAAGATCATTCAGGGTGTAGAGGCCTATGTTGTGGATGACCTCAAGGAGATTGTAACCAACAATAAGGGTCAGAGTCTTGATGACACCACCTTTGTTGTTTTCGATATCGAGACTACGGGATTTTCTCCCATCAAAAACAGGATCATTGAGATCGGTGCGGTGAAGATCAAAAACGGCGAGATAATCGACAGATTCTCGGAGTTCATCAATCCTCAGGTACCTATTCCCTACAGGATCGAGAAACTCACCAGCATTACCGATGAAATGGTAATGGATGCACCTACCAGGGAAGTGATCGTCCCTAAGTTCGTTGAGTTCTGCAAAGACGCGGTACTGGTGGGACACAATGTCTCTTTTGACATAAGCTTTATAAACCAGAACTGTACAGACCTTGGTATAGATGTGGATTACACCACTGTAGATACCATGTGGCTGTCGAGATATTTCTACCCTACAAGAGCCAAACACACTCTTGATGCGGTAGCAAAGATCATGAACATTGTGCTGGAGCATCACCACAGAGCCGTGGATGATGCGGAATGTACGGCCCTTATTTTCAATAAATTTATTCCCATGCTGAAAGAGCAGGGAGCAGCTAACCTTACGGATGTCAACATCCTTGGTAAGCCAACGCCGGATATGGTAAAGCACTTAAGGCCCAAGCATTGTATTATCCTTGCTAAGAATACTCTGGGAAGGGTTAATCTCTATACCCTTGTCAGCAAGTCACACCTTGATTACTTTAACGGACGATTCCCTCTTATTCCCAAGAGCTTGCTGATGGAGTACAGGGAGGGGCTCATCATAGGAAGTGCCTGCTGTGCAGGCGAGCTTTACGGCGCCATTGTTGAGGGCAGGCCCCCCGAGGAAATAGCAAATATTGTGAGCTTTTACGATTATCTTGAAGTTCAGCCTCTTGGCAATAACCGCTTCATGATAACCAGTGAGAGATATGAAGATATCAACAGCGATGAGGATATCAGGGAGATAAATAAAGAGATCATAAGACTGGGCGAGGAGTTCAATAAGCCGGTTGTTGCAACCTGCGACGTGCACTTCCTTAATCCCGAGGATGAGATCTACAGGACCATCATCCAGGCAGGTAAGGGTATGGACGACGAGGAGCCGGCGCCCCTTTACCTTCGTACCACCGATGAGATGATGGCAGAGTTTGATTATCTCTCCATGGACAAGGCAAAAGAGATAGTTATCGACAATCCCAGAAAGATCATGGATATGTGCGAGAGTATTTCTCCCGTTCGTCCCGACAAATGCGCTCCCGTCATCGAGAACAGTGATGAGATCCTTACCAAGATCTGTTATGACAGGGCTCACGAGATCTACGGCGAGGAGCTTCCCGAGATCGTTAAGGAGAGGCTTGAGAGAGAGCTGAACTCCATTATAAAGAACGGTTTCGCGGTTATGTACATTATTGCCCAGAAGCTGGTTTGGAAGTCCAATGAGGACGGATATCTGGTTGGATCAAGAGGATCGGTAGGATCTTCCTTTGTGGCATTCACTTCCGGTATAACGGAGGTTAACTCCCTTAGCCCGCACTATGTCTGCCCCAAGTGCAAGTACAGCGATTTCGATTCCGAGGATGTTCTTAAGTACGGCGGCAATTCCGGCTGTGACATGCCGGATAAGAAATGTCCCAAGTGCGGAACCTATATGTACAAGGACGGATTTGATATTCCTTTCGAGACCTTCCTTGGATTCAAGGGAGACAAGGAGCCTGATATCGACCTTAACTTCTCGGGAGAGTATCAGTCCAAAGCTCACAAATATACCGAGGTTATCTTTGGCTACGGCCAGACCTTCAGAGCGGGAACCATTGCGTCCCTGGCGGATAAGACAGCTTACGGTTTCGTCAAGAAATACTACGACGGACTTGGAATAGTAAAAAGAAAAAGTGAGATCAACAGGATAGTGCAGGGCTGTACCGGCATCAGAAGAGGAACCGGCCAGCACCCGGGAGGAATCATAGTTCTTCCTGTGGGAGAGGACATCAACTCCTTCTGTCCCGTGCAGCATCCGGCCAATGATATGACAACGGCCACCATCACCACACATTACGATTACCATTCCATCGACCACAACCTGTTAAAGCTTGATATTCTGGGACACGATGATCCCACAATGATAAGGTTCCTTCAGGATTGTACCGGACTTGATCCCAAGACGGTGCCGCTGGATGACAAGAACGTGATGAGTCTTTTCATGAATACGAAGTCTCTGAACATAGAGCCTGAACAGATCGGAGGAACAAAGCTTGGATGCCTTGGTCTTCCAGAGTTTGGTACGGACTTTGCCATGCAGATGGTTATCGATGCCAAGCCTTCGTCCCTGTCCCACCTTATAAGGATCTCGGGACTGTCCCATGGAACGGACGTATGGCTGGGCAATGCCCAGACCCTGATCCAGGAGGGCACAGCTACCATCGACACCTGTATCTGCTGTCGAGACGATATTATGATCTACCTTATCCAGAAGGGAATGGACAAGTCCCTTTCCTTCAAGACCATGGAGTCTGTTCGTAAGGGTAAGGGCCTTACTCCCGAGATGGAGGAGGCCATGGTGGCGGCAGGTGTTCCCGACTGGTACATCTGGTCCTGCAAGAAGATCAAGTATATGTTCCCCAAGGCCCATGCTGCGGCTTACGTAATGATGGCCTGGAGAATCGCATACTTTAAGGTTTATGTTCCTCAGGCATTCTATGCCGCATGGTTCAGTATAAGAGCCAAGGCCTTCAACTATGAGCACATGTGCCAGGGTGAAGCCCATCTCAGAAGGATCATGAAGGATTACAATTCAAGGAAAGACGAGCTTACCAATGCCCAGCAGGCCGAGTACGGCGATATGAGACTGGTGGAGGAGATGTATGAGAGAGGCATAGATTTCATGCCCATCGACATTTTCAAGGCCAAGTCAAGGGAGTTCCAGGTGATCGGAGATAAGATCATGCCTTCCCTTACCAGTATCGACGGCATGGGTGAGAAGGCTGCCGACCAGATCGTGGAAGCTGCCAAGGACGGTCCTTTCCTTTCAAAGGATGACTTCCGTCAGAGGACCAAGTGTCCCCAGACCGTTATCGACAAGATGTCTGATATGGGACTTCTTGGAGATATACCGGATTCCAATCAGATCAGTATCTTTGACCTGATGAAACAGGCCTGATGAATCTGCGGAATTTCGGAATGCGAAGATAAGACAATAAAAATAAGGCTGTGGCTTTAAGCGTAGATGACGCTTAGAGCTACAGCCTTTTTCTTACACTCTTAACGGTTGCCGAGTAACTTTTTCATTTCCTGTGCTTCTCTTTGAACCTCTCTTTTCAGAAGAGAAACATTCCTGCGATGCAGTGCCTGCGCATGAAGTCTGTCCCTCATCAGATTTACCTCATACTGCGCGATACCTTTCAATTCACCCATATTTGTTACCTCCTGTAAGTGTTTTATTGGAACACCCCCTCAAGATTCACAAGTTAATTGTATATACAAATTGTGTTCAGTCTGGGTTTAAATTCTGAAATATTTATGAAATATTTCATATATGAACATATATTTAACAATTGTGAAATAAACTTAACGGGCATGGAAAACCCGGAACACTCAGGAGTGATCCGGGTCAGTGTCAGTTCAGTATTTTCAGGATTGTTACATTCAGTTTCTTCATCATATCGATGATGACACCTGAGGTGAGCTTAATCTTGGGCCTTGACAGGTACTTCTCATTATTTTCGATGACGGTACCCTGCTGACCCGTGGACAGAAGAACATCACAGCCGATAGGATAGGGCGCCAGGTATTTAATGAAGGTGTTGACTACGTCAATGTCAAACATGGACCCGCTGTTCGCCATCAGGTATTCTATGGCATCTGAGGGATTCGAGGCATCTTTGTAGGCTCTTTTGGCTGTGAGAGCGTCATAAACGTCAGCTACGTGAATGATCCTTGCAAATAAATGGATGGCCTCCCCCTTAAGTCCTCTGGGGTATCCGGTTCCATTCCAGTTTTCATGATGTGAGTATACTGCATTTTTTACAACGGCGTGTATTTCTTCAGTTCCCTGGGATCTTCCGTCACGCAGTCTCTTAAGTCCGTACTCAGGATGTTTTTTCATTTCCTCGTATTCTTCCGAGGTTAGTTTAGCGGGCTTATTTACGATTTCCAGAGGAACGTCGCATTTTCCTATGTCGTGAAGAAGAGCCGCCTGGGAAAGCTTTTCAAGTTCTTCGTTCCTGAGCCCCATACCTATTCCGATAATGACGGACAGTACGTCAACATTTACGCTGTGTACATAGGTGTAGCTGTCATAGGAACTTAAGGACATCTGCTCAATGATCAGGGATTTTGAGCTTCTGATCTCGTTTACGATGTCGTTTGCCAGGAATATACAGGCGTTTATATCAAGCCTTTTCAGTTTGTTGATGGCCTTCATCCTTGTTTCGTCGGATACGATCTGTCTGGCTTTTGCCACATCATCTTTTTCAAAGATATAGACACCGTCAAACTGAAGTTTGCTGATCCTGTTTATAAAATACTCCGTCAACTGAGTATTGGCTTTAAGAAGTATCTTCTCGTTGTTGTCATACAGATTACTGGAGATGACCATCCCAGGCTGGAGGTCTTTGCTGCTGACATATCTCATATATCACACCTCCTTTGCAAGCCCGGTGGTGCAATTGTGGGATATTACTCCGTTGGCGATAAAGTTTCCTTGAGGAAGTGATGATCTCAAACATATCTTCACATTTGGCCTCTTCAACGGATATTACCTTGAGAGTGTCAGGATGATTGTATATGATCTCAAAGTTTTCTATATTGCTCGTGGTGACCGGCTGAAAGACATTGTAGAATCTAAGAAGCTCTGAGGGCCCGCCCACGAGAGAAGCGGTCATTTCCTGACTGTCAAATACATACTCAAAGTCGTACATTTGAAGACCCTGTTTCATCAGATTGAGGAAATCCCGCTTGCAGCGGCGGACTCTTTTGACCATGGGATTTTCTGAGCCTTCCGCATCATAGGCTCCTCCAACGAAGCCTCTTAGGAAATCTTCTTTATCCCTGTTTTTTGGAGAAACGCTCGGAGAAAGTTACCAGCTGAACATATGGAATGCTGAGCTTTGCTGTAACGTAATATTCATTGGTGTCGTTATCATGGGCAAAACAGTAGTCCAAAGTAGCATCTGCACCCAGGTACAGAAGATAATTGTACAGCCGGGCGGTAACTCCGGCTTCCTGTAATACTAAGGACGCAGTTTCGCCGCCTTTAAAGCGGGTCATGTTTTTGCAGTTGATCTGGGAACCGATAAAATAGCCCTGCATATAGAGCCTGGACTCTTTGTAGGAATCCTTCAGGTTTCCTGAAATGCCGGACATTTTGACATCTTTTTCCAAAAAGAACTTACCGTGGCCCAGGGTGTCATCATCAAAAGAAAACATCCAGCCCATTTTTGTAAGCCACTGATGAGTGGGACTGCATATAAGAGTTCGTCCATCGTTTAAGGTGATCTTAACGGCATTGCTCCTGCGCTTGTTAATGATGAGGACCTCGCTTTTGACATACTGGTATTTGTCCCCATTATAGCGTACACCATAAACAGTATCGCCTTTTTTGACATCCTTGATCTTCTTGACTGTATTGTTGTACATGAGGATGTTCATGTTTCCGTCAACAGAATCGAAGTTTTTGCCCATGGATACTCCTTTTACAAGAAAAACGATGATACGTGAGCAGATATATTTAATTTTCTCATACTAAAATTTAATAGTCAAAAAAATGAAAATGAAAAAATATGTTACATTTTTATAGGGGAAAGCCGGGTTTTGCCGCGGGCTGAGAAAACAAAAAAATAACCCGGAACACTGATGTGTTCCGGGTTTCGGGTTGGGCTATTCATTTAATAGCTAGTACCTCGTAGCGGAATCGAACCGCTGATTCTGCCGTGAGAGGGCAGCGTCTTAACCGCTTGACCAACGAGGCATTTAAGTCGTCCGCATCGCGGCGACTTGTTTATATTATTACAAATCAAAAACAAAATGCAAGCCCTAAATTTAAATTTTTTCAAAAAAATTTTTTATGCTATAATAAAAGCCTGTATTTTACCGGGAAAGGGGACTGTTTTAAATGAAAAAGAAAATTGCTTTGGGAGATTTACTTCTCCTGGAACTTTCGGTTGTCGTATATTCACTTTCGACAGTAGCAGGGTAATATGGCGGGGACAGAATGAATTCCTCTCGGGGAAGTACATCCTGTTCTTTGGACTTGAGTTTGTAATCCTTGCGGTTTATGCGGTACTGTGGCAGCAGGTGATCAAGAGATTTGAGCTGTCCATCGCTTATTGCAACAAGTCTGTGACCTTATTGTGGTCGATGCTGTGGAACTTCCTGATCTTTCAGCCAGGGCATTACACCGGGGAAGGTTGCCGGTGTACTTCTTGTCATGGCCGGAGTTGTAGTAATGAATCTGGGAGGTGGCAGCAATGATTAATGTATTCTTTATTATTATGATCTTTGCGGAGCTTCTTGCCTCCACATCTCAGATACTTTTAAAGAAGAGTGCCCAGAAAGAGTATCCTTCATTTATAAGGGAATACCTCAATATTCTTGTTATAGGTGGCTATGGCCTTCTGGTTTTATCCATGGTTCTTTCCATTTTCTGTTACGGCCGCCTTGGATACATGGGGGTTGTTGTAATGGAGCCCATGGCCTACATCATGGTCATGATCCTCTCGAGAATCGTATTTAAAGAGAAGATCACCCCAAGAAAGATCATCGGTGTCGTGCTCATATTGGCCGGGATCGTAGTATTTTACACTCTGGGATAAGTTTAAGACTTGACTAATGGGCATAACTGTGGTATTTTAGCAGAGGATATAAGGTAACTGTTGAGAGTGGGCTTGCAAAGAGCCCACTTTCTTTATGCCATGAAAAGGCATAAAGAAAATGAACGAGGTTATTCTATGAAGAAAAATGAAATTTGAAAAAAGGACCGAGGATATCCTGATCCCTATCGCGCAGGCCAACGGCGTTTCCATCTATGATGTGGAATATGTCAAGGAAGCGGGGGAGTGGTACCTGAGAGCTTACATTGATAAGCCTGAGGGCGTGGACATCAATGATTGCGGTCAATGTTAATCATGCCTTGTCGGATGCCCTTGATGAAGATGATTTTATTGAGGAAGCCTACACTTTGGAGGTTTCAAGTCCCGGACTTGGCCGCCAGCTCAAGAAGGGACAGGCACCTTCAGAATTCTCTTGGGAAGGATGTGGAGCTCAAGCTTTACAAGCCAAGGGACGGTGTTAAAGAGTTCGCCGGTACACTGAAGAGTTTTACCGATTCGGAAGTTACCGTAACTATAAATGACAAAGACGAAACTTTTATAAGAAAAAGAGATATCAGTTATTAAGCTTGCTCTGGATTTTTAATCCGGACGGAAATGGAGATTACGATGAGTAAAGAATTAATGGATGCCCTTGAGCTTTTAGAGAAGGAGAAGAACATCAGCAAGGATTCTCTGTTTGATGCGATCGAGAACTCTCTGATCACAGCCTGCAAGAATAACTTTGGCAAGACTGACAACATCAGAGTTGAGATTGACAGAGACAACTGTGACTTCAAGTGCTATGCCGACAAGGAAGTTGTTGAGACAGCCGATGACGTTATGGATCCCATGCTTGAGATCTCTCTGGATGATGCCAAGAAGATCAGCAAGAAGGCAAAGGTTGGCGATATGGTAAGCGTATCCCTTAACTCCAAGGAGTTTGGACGCATTGCCACACAGAATGCCAAGAACGTTATTCTTCAGAAGATCCGCGAGGAAGAGCGCGGCGCCATCTATAATGAGTACTTTGAGAAGGAGCACGACATTGTAACAGGTGTTGTTCAGAGATTTATCGGTAAGAACATCAGCATCAACCTTGGCCGTGCAGATGCCATCCTCAATGAGAACGAGCAGGTTAAGACAGAAGTTTACAGACCTACACAGCGTCTTAGAGTATATGTACTTGAAGTTAAGAACGGTTCAAAGGGACCCAGGATCCTTGTTTCCCGTACACATCCCGACCTTGTTAAGAAGCTCTTCGAGCAGGAGGTTGCTGAGATTCAGGACGGAACAGTAGAGATCAAGAGCATCGCAAGAGAGGCAGGAAGCCGTACCAAGATCGCGGTTTATTCCCACAACCCCAACGTTGATGCCGTAGGTGCCTGCGTAGGTGTAAACGGAAACAGAGTAAACCTCATCGTTGATGAGCTCAGCGGCGAGAAGATCGATGTCATCAACTGGGATGAGAACCCCGGTAACCTGATCCAGAATGCTCTTTCACCTGCCAAGATCGTAGCAGTATTTGCCGATCCCGAGGAGAAGAGTGCAAAGGTTGTTGTTCCTGATTACCAGCTCTCACTTGCTATCGGTAAGGAAGGTCAGAACGCAAGACTTGCTGCCAGACTTACAGGATACAAGATCGATATCAAGAGCGAGGACTCAGGCTAAGGATGCTCCCGGATTCCGTATTGAGGACTATATGGATGACGAGGATGATGAAGAGTACGAGGGATATGAAGAATACGATACCGAGGCTTCTGAGGATGCAGCCGATGAGGGCTCAGAAGAGTAATCCCAGGTAGATCGGGTTATCTATGCAAAAGAAAATTCCAACCAGAAAATGTGTCGGATGCGGAAGGATGAAAGAGAAGAAGGAACTCATCAGGATCATCAAAACTCCCTGAGGGAGAGATCCTCGTGGAACCCACCGGCAAGGCCAACGGCAGAGGGGCATACATCTGCAGCAATGCAGAGTGCTTCAGAAAAGCTGTCAGGAACAAGGGCCTTGAGAGATCCCTTAAATCTTCAATTCCCGCCGATGTGCTTGAGCGTATTGAAAAGGAGCTTGGCTGATATATTGGATTCAAATAAAGTTTATTCGCTTCTTGGCCTTTGTATGAGGGCAGGGAAGCTAAAGAGCGGAGAGTTTGCCACCATGGAAGCTATCCGCAAGGGGAACTGCCAAACTGGTGATAGTAAGCAGTGATGCTTCGGATAACACCACCAAGCAGTTCAGTGATAAATGTAAGTTTTACAAAGGTCCCAATAGTTTTCTTTTTGGTGATAAGGAAAGCCTGGGACACGCAATAGGGTAAGGATGTTCGAACAAGTCTGGCAATAACAGACACCAGGGCTGTCTGAGTCACTTCGGAAGAACTTACTGATGATAGAAGAAGAGGACGGAGGAAATGTGAATGGCAAAAATTAAAATATCCGAACTTGCTTTTGAGCTTGGATGCGAGTCAAAAGAGCTGATAGCTTTTTTGCAGGAGAATGGGATAGAGGCAAAACGCTCCAACAGTTTCTATCGAAGAGACAGACGCTGAAGTGGCCAAGAAGCACTTTGGTAAGACTTCAGGAAAAGAAGATAAGCCTGCCAAGTCTGATAATGCTGGACAAGAAGGCAGAGCCTGCCAAAGAGGAGAAGAAAGCTCCCCGAGGTAAAAGAGGCTCCTGCTGCAAAAGAGAGCGCTGCTCCCCGAAAGGAAGAGGCAGCAAAGCCTTCTTTTGGACAGACCTGCTGATGCAAAGGCTCCCGTAAAGAAGCCTGTTGACGGCGGCGA
>NZ_JAHA01000007.1 GCF_000526935.1 Butyrivibrio sp. FCS014
ATGGACGCTGTTGTGGAAATGGCGAAGGCCGCTGCCGGTACCATGGACCTTGATATCGTGTACAGGGTGGATTACTACTACTTTTGCATGATCGGAATTGCTGCTGATTCAGGCGACAGAGAGCTTGTAGCCGGCATGTTTGACAGGGAGGAGGAGTTCCTTGATGCCTTCGGGATCAGGAAGGCGGCAAGATCAGGCAGGGGCAATCCTCCTCACTTCTTCCCGGTGGATCTAAGATACGATTCTCTTGAAGAGCTGAAGAGGAAAGTTGATGCAAGGACCTGCTGGTCCGAGCTGTTTGTAACTCCCGCTGAACCTGCAGAGATCTTTCCGCTGCAGGAGAATATAGAAGGAGTGTTTGGAGATATAGATGGTAATGCGGTGATATCCTCCTATCAGTGCCCCTTCTGCAGGCTGAGAATGTACAAGATGGTATTTTCGGAGGGTAACGATCCTGATCTCTATCTTGGAAGAGACAGGAAATATATTTTGAATCCCGCCAGGGTTTTCCTGTGCCCGGGAGGACATATGTATGCGGTGAGTAAAGGACACAGACTTACGGATTATCCTGTGTTCATGGCAAGTCCCGTGGTTGATAAGGACAGCCGGCTTGGACGCGGGACTTTTTGACATGTGGTGGAAGTACTTTGATTCCATAGCGGATATAAATGCCCGCAGGAAGGAATAGGGAAAAGAGTCCATAAGGATGATACTTTTAAATGGGGGAGGACAATCGTTGTATGAATGCAGATCAGAAAAAAGATGCGTATTATGAGAGCAGTACAGTCATTTTTCCGCTTCAGATAAATAAAAAGGGTGAAGACCTGTGGAATAATATGGAGGAACTGAATGACGGAATAAAAGAAGCATTATCATCATTTACAATGGACCGGGAGTTTACCTGGAAAAAGAATTGTAGATGATAATGATAAAGCACTTAAGAATTCGAATCACCATGCAATTGCCAGGTCCAATGCGTTTGAAAATAAATTAAATTTAGAATCCTATGACGAGGCTTTTACACCGGAAGTGGTTGATGCGTTTATATAGCAGTAATAATACAGTTTTGCATTATATAGCGCAGTGTGGAGAAACAACTGCTATAGACAGAAATGTATTGGGTATAGCAAAAGTTGGTAACAGGCTGAGAATATTGCCCTGTTCCGGAAAGGAAGAAATTTTATTCGAAGTAAGGAAGATTCGTCTGGCTTGCTACCATTTTTGGCACCTGTTTGATGATACTGGAACTGCATCAAAATAACAGTGAGAAGAATATAGATATAAATGAAGATTATTGGGATATAGGGGCTATATGCGAATCACTGGGTGTTATTAAAATCAAATAAAAAAATGCGCGTGCTGTATCCGACAAAATGTCATTCCTATATGGCCTGGTTTAGTATGGAGAAACGACATTACTACGCCCCTGATGGAAATTCGGGAGAACAAGCATACGAAAAACAGTGCCGCTCTGCAGGCCGGGAAATGATGAATAAAAGATATTGAACGTTTTTTTGGAAAAACATTCGAGTGCTTTTGGATAGGGAATTCTTCAAAAGACAGTGGCAATGTACATTTCTTCATGGGCGGGTTCAAAGAAGGTATCAAAACCGTGAATTTAACAGCGTATATGAGGCTTATGTAACATTTGACAATCAGGTTAATTTCCTGGAGGTTTCATTCAATGCTGAAATTCAGCAGGAATACGAGGCCATAAAGGGCAATATGAGTATTGAAGATACTGTTGAGAAACTGATAAGACAGATAGATGCTCTTCATTCAATTAATTTAAATAAGCAGGATGAAAAGAGAAATATTATTTTGGCATTTATTACAGTGCTGAGTTTGGTCACAGGATGCATGCAAGTTACGGAATCCTTTGGACCCACTCCCAATATTGCAGCCAATATCATTGCGGGCGCCGCTTCATTGATCATAGGATTAGTGCTCTTTTTTCTGTTTTGTGAAATAGAAGAATATGAACAGAAAGGATATAAATTATGGATAAGAATTATTTGTATAAAAAAGCAGGGGAATTCGATTCGGATAATAATAAAACAGAAAGAACTGGCCACATTTTTAAGGATGTATATTAGCGAATTCGCACAGAAGAAATTACCTGTGATTGCCTTAAAACAAAGTATAGAGGGACTGAGCGATTATTTTATCAAAATTGAACTGATGCGTAGGGAAAATGAAAATCCAGATTATTAAGGATTTTGTTTTAATAGAGAAATTCTATTGGTCCATAGATTTGATTCATGAAAAAAGTCCCCGGTATAGATATAGCGCAGCTTGATAGTTATGTTAAGATCCTTGATTGCATGGAAAGTAATCAATTGCTTGAGCGTATTGTCAGATACACAAAGTATGAAAGATATCGCATTTCTTCGGAAATGGATTTGATGAAATACGAGCATTTCTCTGTTCCTAAATACAAGAAAACTGAAGTTGAAGAAGTAAAAACCATTGAGGACATCGTGATGGTGACAATGGCCAAACTTTCCCTGTGCCTATTGGAATATAATAGAAACCCCCGAAAGAAAAGAGGATATAAAAAGGACCACTTTCGAATATGCAGATTTAGTGAATGATCTGCTTCACGAAAAGATATAAAGGCAGTGATTTGAATGAATACCTTGTTGGTGGTTGATAGTGCTGTGCAGAACAGGAAGTATGCTGAAATATCTGCTGTGATATATTCGCCTGAGAGTATCTTTGTGATCATGAATAATTACCGTATGGCGAAGGAAGATGATAAGGATACTGCCAGAACTTTATTGCTGAAAAATCTCATATCTGCAAAGTGAATTTATATTTGGAAAGAAAAGCCGTTCCAATCTGAGTGATACAATTGACGAAGATGATTATTGCGAGGGTATTTGTCAAACCCTGGATAATTATATAGATAGTCTGGGTTCTGAAAGAACGGTAATTCCTGCAATTCCTTTTTATAATCTTAGTTACTTTTGCAAGCAGGGTTGGAAAGGATGACAGAGACGAAGCGAGGCTTATTGTCGGCATAGACCATATCAATGATGTTGCATTGTACGGCAAAAGTGATGCTGGCTTTGATCTGTTCGTTGATGAAGTGCTGGCTTCTGTTGCAGAAAACCGTCTAAATGAAGGGAAGTCAATTAATTCGGAATATGACACAGATGTATATGCGGCTGTTCAACAGATTCTTGGGCTGGAGTTATCCGGATGGTGTTGCACAGTTCATGAATGAATATAGAAACAACGAAGACTCAAGATATGAGGAAATAAGTTGTACGGTGAAATACTATCTTCTGGGAATCTATCTAAGAACACTCTATATGCTTGCAGATTCCATAGAAGGACATGATGGAGCGTACCCGTTTAGAGTATATAGAGATAGAATCCAAAGTTTAATATTTAATAATCGATCCTACGGTAAAGCAAGCAGCATCTTCTCTCGGTACAGCTTTGAAAATATGAATATGGTAGAAGAAAAAGCCTATTCTAATCTTAAGAATGAAATGCTGATGACTTTAGATGCAGCGTTGGAGAATATTGAATCATATGATGAAGTGATCAATCTGGATTTCAAGAGTAGTTTTACTGAATATTTCCTGTGGCTTGGAAGCGATGATTATTTTTTGAACATGGTAGAAACGGTGTATCAAAAAATAAGAAAAAGTATTGAACTGTTTGTCAGACCTGAGCCTCGATATAGGGATTTATTTAATGATCTGATCAAGCAATATGATGACCAAATGAAAAAGGTTGAGATAAAGGTCAATACCTACATGAGAGATGATTCACTGCAGGTTTTGGAGAAAGTCAAAAAATCCATATCCGGTATTGCAACCGGCGAATTCCTGTATCAGCGATATATTGTCAGGGATGATATTCCTCAGATGGATTACAGTTGTATAGCGTTAGAGTATTACACGGCATTGGAACTGCTTGTAAATACTATCTTTTATGCCCCCTATCGCCAGATGGTATTAAAACCAAAATGCGATTCGATCAGTGGGGACAATTTAGATGATGAATTAAGGGGCTATATCGGTAGCTCTAAAGCAGCGTATATTACCGGACGGGGAAAAGAACCAAAAGAGAGCCTGGAACTTGGTACGATTTCAAATCTGTATATTAATCTGTTAAGGAAAAATGGCAGTGTTGATCCTAAAGCTGCTGAACTGGCGTATTATTTAGACGCTTTGGGGCTGGATAAAGTCCTGGTGCGCGAAATATTTAAGGAAATAAACAAGATAAAAGATCTGCGAAATGAGGCTGCACATGGTGGCGAAATACTGCCATATGAAAAAGCAAAAAAGGCTCAAGACGTAGTGTATATCCATTCTCCGAATCCTGATCCGACAATTGATATTGATGCTAAATCTCTGGCAGCAGCATGTCATAATATGGTAGGAAAAATATACAATCTGTTTTAAGAGAAAGAGTTTTTGTAACGTAGTAATCTAGCTTTTAGGGAGTTTTATATCTATGGATTTCAAACTTCACTCAGAATACAAACCTACAGGCGATCAGCCCAAGGCAATACAGGACCTCGTGGAGGGCTTCAAAGCGGGAAACCAGTTTGAGACTCTGCTGGGTGTTACCGGCTCAGGTAAGACCTTTACCATGGCCAATGTAATTCAGGCCCTCAATAAGCCCACCCTGATCATCAGCCACAACAAAACTCTGGCAGGTCAGCTCTACGGAGAGATGAAGGAGTTCTTTCCTGAAAACGCCGTGGAATACTTTGTGTCATATTACGATTACTATCAGCCAGAGGCCTATGTACCCCAGACTGATACCTACATCGCCAAGGATTCGTCCATAAACGATGAGATAGATAAACTCCGGCTTTCAGCCACAGCCTCTTTGGCGGAGCGCAATGATGTCATTGTTGTGGCTTCGGTTTCCTGCATCTACGGTCTGGGCAGCCCGGACGAATTCAAGGGAATGTCCATATCCCTTCGTCCCGGCATGGAGAAGGACAGGGATCAGCTGATAAAAGAGCTGGTGGCTATCCAGTACGACAGAAACGATATGGAGCTTGGCAGATGTAACTTCAGGGTTCGTGGAGACACTGTGGAGGTATTCCCTGCCAACGCAGATGACTACCTCATAAGGGTGGAATTCTTCGGAGATGAGATAGACAGGATAACCCAGATAGAGCCTGTTACAGCCAAGGTTAAATCTGAGCTTACCCATGTAATGATATACCCGGCCTCCCACTATGTTGTTCCACAGGAGAAGATAAATCTTGCCTGCGACAATATAGAAAAAGAGCTGGAGGAGCAGATCAAGTTCTTCAAGGGAGAGGACAGGCTTATAGAGGCCCAGAGGATATCCGAGCGTACCAACTTTGATGTTGAGATGATGAGAGAGACCGGCTTCTGCTCAGGAATTGAGAATTACTCAAGACACCTGAACTTTTCAAAGCCCGGTGAGCCGCCGCTGACTCTTTTGGACTTCTTTGACAGGGATTTCCTTATTATAGTAGACGAGTCCCATATGACCATCCCTCAGATAGGCGCCATGTACCACGGCGACAGGAACAGAAAGCTGACCCTTGTTGACTACGGGTTCAGACTGCCTTCCGCCCTGGACAACAGGCCCCTTAACTTTGAGGAGTTTGAGAATCACATAGATCAGATGCTGTTCTGTTCCGCAACTCCCGGCAAGTACGAGGAGGAGCATGAACTTTTAAGAACAGAGCAGGTTATAAGGCCGACAGGCCTTTTGGATCCGGAAGTGGACGTAAGGCCGGTTGAGGGACAGATCGATGACCTCATTGCTGAGATCCGCAAGGAAGTGGACAAGAAGAACAAGGTTCTTGTCACCACCCTTACCAAGAGGATGGCAGAGGATCTGACCCAGTATCTGGCTGAGTCCGGCATCAGAGTCAAGTACCTTCACTCGGATATTGATACTCTGGAGAGGTCAGAGATCATCAGGGATATGAGACTAGATGTGTTTGACGTGCTGGTTGGTATCAACCTTCTAAGAGAGGGTCTGGACATTCCCGAGATCTCTCTGGTGGCCATTATCGATGCGGACAAGGAGGGCTTCCTTCGTTCCGAGACATCCCTTATCCAGACCATCGGAAGAGCCGCACGAAATGCTGAAGGCCGTGTTATAATGTATGCCGACAATATGACGGATTCCATGAAAAAAGCCATCGATGAGACCAAACGTCGTCGCAGCATTCAGGAGAAGTACAACGAGGAGCACGGCATAACTCCTCAGACCATCAAGAAGGCTGTAAGAGATCTTATTGCGGTGACCAAGGCCATCGCCAAGGAAGAAGTCAAGTTTGAGAAGGATCCTGAGTCCATGAGTGCAGAAGAACTTGAGAAACTCATCGGCCAGGTTCAGAAGAAGATGAAAAGAGCTGCTGCGGAGCTGGATTTCGAGAATGCCGCCATGCTTCGTGACCAGTTGATAGACCTTAAGAAGATATACAATGATTTGACCTCCGGTAAATAAAAATGGCGGGATGGGTGATATTTCTTTTGCCCAAAGGAGAATGAGAATGGCTGATAACAGCAGAATGACCAAGAAGAACACCACCACAAAGAGGATACTTCCTTCTGATATACATGACTATATCAGGGTGCGAGGTGCCAACGAACACAACCTCAAGAATGTTAAGGTGAAGATTCCCAGGGAGACACTTACCGTATTTACCGGTCTGTCCGGCTCCGGCAAATCTTCCCTTGCTTTCGATACCATTTTTGCAGAGGGACAGAGAAGGTATATGGAATCTCTTTCCTCCTATGCAAGAATGTTCCTGGGACAGATGGACAAGCCCAATGTGGAGGCCATTGAGGGACTTTCCCCAACGATCTCCATAGATCAGAAGTTCACCAACAAAAACCCCAGGTCCACAGTGGGAACCGTGACGGAGATCTATGACCACTTCAGGCTTCTTTATGCCAGGATCGGTATTCCTCATTGCCCCAACTGCGGCAGGGAGATCAGAAGACAGACCGTTGACGAGATGTGCGATCAGATCATGGCTCTTGGCGACGGCACCAAGCTGCAGATTCTTGCGCCTGTTGTCCGCGGCAAAAAGGGTGAGCATCAGAAAACCCTGGACAGAGCTAAGCGCGCAGGCTATGTGAGGGCCAGGATTGACGGAAGCCAGTACGAGATCACCGAAGAGGAGATCAAGCTGGACAAGAACATCAAGCACAGCATCGAGATCATCGTAGACAGAATCGTAGTTCGCGACGACAACGAGAACCTCAGGAGAAGACTTACGGATTCCATAGAGAATGCCCTTCAGCTGGCTGATGGCCTGCTCCTTGTTGACGTTGTCGATGGAAAAGAGCTGAGTTTTTCCCAGAACTTCGCCTGCCCCGATTGCGGAATAAGTATCCCTGAGATCGAGCCCAGAAGCTTCTCCTTCAATAACCCCTTCGGAGCCTGCCCGGATTGTCTGGGTCTTGGCTACAAGATGGAGTTTGACGATGAGCTTATGATCCCTGACAGGAGCCTTTCCATAAATGACGGTTGTATCGTGGTTATGGGCTGGCAGTCAGCCAACAAGGACTCGAGCTTCAGTAATGCTGTTTTAAGAGCCCTTGCTAAAGAGTATAAATTCAGCCTGGATACACCCTTTGAGGAACTGCCTCAGAAGGTACAGGATGTTCTTATCCACGGCGCTGACAGAACAGTAAATGTGCATTATAAGGGACAGCGCGGTGAGGGTGACTACCCCATCAAATTTGACGGTCTTATCAAGAACGTTGAGCAGCGCTACCGTGAGACCTTCTCGGAGACAGCCAAGGCCGAGTATGAGGAGTACATGAGGATCACTCCCTGTGCTCTTTGCGGCGGACAGAGGCTTAAGAAGGAATCACTGGCTGTTACCGTAGACAATAAGAATATATATGAGATCACCTCAATGTCCATAGATGAGCTCCAGACCTATCTGGAGAACTTAAAGCTCACTGAGCAGCAGGAGCTTATCGGTGCTCAGGTCCTTAAGGAGATCCGTGCAAGGGTGGGATTCCTTGTGGATGTGGGACTGGATTATCTGTCTCTTTCCCGTGCCACCGGAACTCTGTCGGGCGGCGAGGCTCAGCGAATCAGGCTTGCAACCCAGATCGGTTCAGGCCTTTGCGGAGTGTGCTATATCCTTGATGAGCCCAGTATCGGCCTGCATCAGAGGGACAACGACAAGCTTCTCAATACACTGAAGAACTTAAGAGACCTCGGTAATACTCTTATCGTGGTTGAGCACGACGAGGATACCATGAGGGCTGCGGACTATATCGTTGATGTCGGCCCCGGCGCCGGATCCCACGGCGGCAAGATCGTGGCCTGCGGAACCGCAGAAGACATCATGAAGGTAAAAGAGTCTGTGACAGGGCAGTACCTTTCCGGCAAGCTCAAGATACCGGTACCTGCCACAAGAAGGCAGCCCAAGGGATGGCTTAAGATCCTGGGAGCTCAGGAAAACAACCTCAAGAATATAGATATTGATGTGCCTATCGGAGTTATGACCATTGTCACAGGTGTGTCCGGCTCCGGAAAGAGCTCTTTTGTCAACGAGATACTTTACAAGCATCTGGCAAGAGATCTCAACAGGGCAAGATGCATCCCCGGCAAGCACAAGGGAATTGAGGGACTTGACCAGGTGGATAAGGTAATCGCCATTGACCAGTCACCGATTGGAAGAACACCCCGTTCAAACCCTGCGACTTACACCGGTGTGTTTGACATGATAAGAGACCTGTTTGCGGGAACCCCCGATGCCAAGGCCAGAGGCTACAAGAAGGGCAGATTCTCCTTTAAC
The DNA here is from genome assembly GCF_000526935.1 of Butyrivibrio sp. FCS014. GTDB lineage: Bacteria > Bacillota > Clostridia > Lachnospirales > Lachnospiraceae > Butyrivibrio. Next base: position 8,783 of record NZ_JAHA01000007.1, read on the forward strand.
GTTAAGGGCGGACGCTGTGAAGCCTGCGGCGGTGACGGAATCATCAAGATCGAGATGCACTTCCTGCCCGATGTTTATGTGCCCTGCGAAGTCTGCCACGGTATGCGTTACAATCACGAGACACTGGAAGTCAAGTATAAGGGCAAGAGCATTTACGATGTCCTTGATATGACTGTGGAAGAGGCGCTGAAGTTCTTTGAGAACGTTAAGACCATCAAGCGCAAGATACAGACTCTCTACGATGTGGGCCTAGGCTATGTGAAACTGGGTCAGCCCAGTACAGAGCTCTCCGGCGGTGAGGCGCAGCGTATCAAGCTGGCTACCGAGCTTTCAAAGGTCGGTACCGGACGTACCGTTTACATTCTGGATGAACCCACAACCGGACTTCACTTTGCGGATGTGCAGAAACTGGTTACCATCATGCATTCACTGGTTGACCAGGGCAACACCGTAGTAGTTATTGAGCACAATCTGGACGTTATCAAGACCGGAGATTATATCATCGACATGGGCCCGGAGGGCGGCTCCAAGGGCGGTACCGTAGTGGTGGCCGGAACTCCCGAGGAAGTGGCCAAGTGCAAGAAGTCCTACACCGGAGCCTACATCAAGCGCATGCTGAAATAAAAGGTCATCCGCGGGTGGGGCGGCTACGTGTATGTCCGCCATCTTGGCACGCTTGCGCTCGATGATATCTGGCAGCGGTACTACGCGGCTAAAGGACAGCCGCGAGTGCCGGCCGATATCAACGGCCTGCGAGTGGCGGACATACACTTTGCCGGACCCACCCGCGGATTACACAGTGGCTATATCTCGGTTTAACTGTGCTTAAAAAACGAATCATGGTAAAATGGCATATAGTAATTTAGAAGAGCAGTACGGCTGGGAGGAGCAGTATGTCAAAAAGCAGTTTTGACACAAGGGAAATAGATTTGAGACGTCTGTGGAGGCAGTTTCTACGCAGGTTCTGGATCGTGATTGTGGCCACGGTTGTGGGTGCAGTTGCGGGATTTGGTATATATGTGCTCTACAGTAATGTGAAGAGCGGCAATACTGTGTATCGCATCCGGAACGACTATTATATGACTTTCAATCTGGAGGAGTTTCCTAACGGCGTTGATTATTATAACGCATACACTTGGGATGGAATTCTGAGGGACGATCCTATTGTGAACAAGGCTCTGGAGACGGATTCTTCACTGACCAAGCAGGAGATTTTGGACAGTGTTACCGGGGAGATTCTTGGGGATTACAGGATTCTTACTGTTGTGGTAACAGGAACGGATAAGGAACTGGTGCAGAGAATTTCCGATGCTTACAAGGTGGCTCTGCCTGCCTTTGCTGATATCATCGATATGCTGAAGTCAATTGATTTATGGACTGATGCAGAGATCGAGGTTTACGATGCTTACACGAGAGAGTCCAATGCCGCTTTCCTTGGTGGACTCATAGGTCTTCTTGTGAGTCTTTTTGCTGTGCTTATGTACGGCATCTTTGATGATGCGATCTACACCGAGCGTGACTGGCGCATCAGATATCCTCAGATCCCCTACCTCGGGAAAAGAGATACCGACGAATACAACACCAACAGGTCCCATCTTCTCAGATACGACGGCAACTATATTGAGCTGTCTTCTGATCAGTTCAGATACGACCTGGATGAGTTTGACAAAATGAGAGCCGCCGACGGAGTTATCCTTAAGCTCCGCCCCGGCAGGGATATGACGGAAGCCATGGATAAGGTGGTTTATACCCTGGAGAAGCAGGGCATCAATGTTGTGGGAGTGATGGAGTAAATGATACTGTATTCGCTGATCGCTGCCATTACCATTCTTCTGGCATGCAGGGTGAAGACAAGTGAATATGACAGCGTCCCGGTAAATACTGCAGAAAAAGGCGGCATTCTTATGGGATATACCACAAGGCAGAAGGCGCTAAACGCCCTGTGCCTTGTTTCTGTGTTCATTATTCTTACGCTTCTTGCAGCTCTTCGCCACGAAGTTGGAAATGACTACGGCACCTATGTTGTGACCTGTCATGAGATTTTCCAGAGGGGCTATGTTGTGACGGAACCCGGATATAATCTGGTGGTCCGAATCCTCTATACCCTCTCCGGCAAGGAAGACTATCTGCTGATGTTTGCGGTTTTCGGAGCTGCCATAGTGGCAATCTTCCTGAAGGTACTAAAGGACCAGAGCGACAGCTTCGCAATTGCCTTCTTCGTGTTCATGACCATGGGCTTCTACTTCAGAAGCTTTAACACCGTCAGGTATTACTTTGCTCTGGCTATAGCAACTTTTGCTTTAAGGTATCTCGTTGACCTTAAACCCCAGGGGCTTATCAAGTTCTTTTTCCTGATATTGTTTGCAGCTACCTTCCACAAAAGTGTGCTGGTGGTCATCCCCATGTACTTTATCGCAAGGATTCCCTGGAAGAGATGGGGGCTGATACCCCTTGCTATATTGTCACTGGTGGCGGGACTATTGCACAATCAGATAATGACAATAGCAGTGAAGCTTTATCCTTCCTATGCCAACACCGTTTATCTTGAAGAGACCCACACCATCCTGGAGAATGCCGCACCAATACTGGGCTGCGTCTTTGTAATCGCCCTTTGCGTCATCTGTTATAAGGATGCCATAAAGGATAGGATCGACAACCGCATGTACTTTAACATGAATCTGATGGCAGTGGCTCTATACCTTAGCTGCTATTGGCTCCCTCTGGTGACCCGGTTTGCTTACTATCTGACCACGGCGCAGATACTTCTTTTGCCCAATATAATCTGCAGCATCAAGGATGAGAAAAAGAAACAGTGGGTAACAGCAGCCGTTGTGATATTCTGCATACTGTATTTCCTGTACTTCCTGCGCTCCGCGGATCAGGTGGGAATCAGGGTTCTGCCCTACAAGAGCTGGCTGTTCTACGATCACCGCTGGCTCAACCAGACAGACACCTTCTAAAAGGGGGTCAGTAGAACCGTCCCCGATGACTTACTTGCAGTTAAGCAGGGCAGGGGAGTATACTAAAACGAATGTATTATTCCGATTTTTTCAGGAGGATTTAAAAATATGAAGATGAGATATTGCAAGAGATGCCTTCAGCCTGACACAAGACCCGGCATCGTGTTTGATGATGAGCAGGTTTGCTTTGCCTGCCGCTACGAGGAGTCCAAGGCGACCATCGACTGGGCACAGAGAGAGGCTGAGCTTAAGGCTTTTGCTGATGAGGCCAAAGAGGAAGCCAAAAAGCGCGGCAATATCTATGACTGTATAATCGGCGTTTCCGGCGGCAAGGATTCTACCTTCCAGGCGGTTTATGCCAAGGAGAAGCTGGGACTTAATCCCCTTCTTATCAACTGCATGCCCGACGAGATCACAGAGATCGGCCGCAAGAACATCGAGAACCTGAACAATCTGGGCTTTGATATCATTTCCATCAGACCCAATCCCATAGTTGCCAAGAAGCTGGCAAGGAAGTCCTTCTTCGAGAGAGGCAACATCATCGCTGCTTCCGAGTACTGCCTGTGGGCATCATCCTACATCATGGCAGTTAAGTTCAATATCCCCCTGATCATTCAGGGAGAGAACGCAGCCCTTACCCTTGGCGCAGCCAAGAACCAGGAGGCAAGCGGCAATGCGTTTTCTGTAATGCAGCTGGAGACCATAAGAGGCGCCAGCGTTGACAGCTTCGTTGATCTGTCCAACAACATTACAGAGAAGGATCTTTTCCTGTATAAGATCCCTACCGTTGAGGAGATGCAGGCTCAGGGTATCAAGGCCATCTTCCTTCAGTACTATGTAAAAGAGTGGTCTCAGGTCCACAACGCTGACTTTGCCGTTGCAAGAGGACTTACCGGCAGAACCGACGACCTTCATGACCTTGGAAGATACAGAAGATACACCGCTCTTGACTGCGACCTTCAGATACCCAACCAGATGATCAAGTACTTAAAGTTCGGCTTCGGATATGCGACAGACGAGATCTGCTACGACATCAGAGAGGGCAGGTTCGATCGTGAAAGCGGCAAGTGGTATGTCAAAGAGTACGACGGCCTCTGCGGCGAGCAGTATATCGAGAAGGCCTGCAAATACCTGTCCATTACCAAAGAAGAGTTCTGGGAAGTTGTGGACAGATACGTCAACAAGGACCTCTTTGAGAAAGTAAACGGCAAATGGGTGCCTAAATTCACTGTTGGTGAGGATTATGAATCATAACATCAAGAAAAACTGGTACATGTATTTAACAGGAACACTGCTTCTTATACAAGCGGCAGTGTTCCTTGTATTTCGTGGAGACAGCTATTTTCAGATCCACGACAACCTGGATCTCTTCATGGGACACTACGAGATGCTCAAGAAATGGAATCTGTGGTTTGCCCATGGAGTTGATGCCCCAATTCTTCACGGAGTAAGCAGGGACCTGTTCGGGTCGGAATTTAATCTGTACAACATGTTCTACATCCTGCTGCCCAGCTACTGCGCTTATCTTGCGGGCTATGCAGCCAAGATTGCCATCGGAATTTTCTCTTTCAATCTTCTGGCAAAAGACATTTATAAGGAGCGCTACAATAACTACAAACCGCTGGTCATTGTAATCGCCACGGCTTACGGCCTTATCCCGGTATTCCCTACCTACGGGATTGCCTTCACCTCGGTGCCCCTTATAATCTTCTTCCTTAGGAAACTATATTATGCCAACACCTTTAAGGAGCAGCTGCCCTGGTATCTTGCGGTTTTCTGTTATCCTTTTGTTTCCTATTTCTCCTATCACGGATTCTTTATCCTGTGCTACATGGTTGTGGCAGTGATAATCCTGTGGGTAAAAGACAAGAAGTTTCCTGTGAGCACCTTTGTCTCCATCGTGGTTCTCTCACTGGGATATGTGCTGTTTGAATACAGACTCTTCGGGGCCATGCTGGGAAGCGATACCGTGACCATAAGGACCACCATGGACCACGGCGATCTCACCTTCGGACAGGCCATGAAGACCGCCTTTGATGAATTCGTGAACGCATCCTTCCACTCGGAGGATTCACATACCTATATTGTTCTTGGAGTGGTGCTGGCGGCACTTGTCCTTATAAATGCAAGATACATAAGAGACGGCAAGGCAAAGAGGATACTTACCGATCCCATAAATCTTGTGATGCTGTGGATAATCTTCAACGTTCTTATCTTCGGCCTTTACCAGTTTGCTCCCTTCAGACATCTTTTCGAGATGCTGGTTCCGCCCCTTACAGGCTTTGAGTTTGCCAGGACCGCTTATTTCAACACTTTCCTGTGGTACGCAGAATTGCTACTTGTATGCGTTCGCATGTACGGACTTGGGAAAAAGAAAATGCGGCTCCTTGCCAATGTTATTGCAGTACTGGCGGTTCTTGTTGTGATGTTCGTGCCTCAGGTTTACAACGATTTCTATTACACCTGTTATAACCAGGCCTATAAGATCATCAAGCACAAGGAGACCAGCACTGTTAATTACAACGAGTTCTATTCGGCTGATCTGTTTGAGGATATCAAGGACGAAATTGGCTATAACGGCGAGTGGGCTGCCTCCTACGGCTTCCACCCGGCAGTCCTCAACTACAACGGCATTGCCTCGGTGGACGGATACCTTGGAATGTATGCCCAGGAGTACAAGGATAAATGGCAGAAGGTCATAGAGCCTGCTTTCCCTGGATCACCCTCCCTTGCAGATTACTACATGGGCTGGGGCGCCAGAGTTAACCTTATCTCTGCCAACGACGAGAACACTTATGCACCTCTTCGCGTCATGGACCCGGAGGACAAGCGCCTTATCGCCAACATGGATGAGCTTAGGAGCCTTGACTGCAAGTATATCTTCTCCAGGTTTGGCATCAGCAACGCTTCGGAGATTGGCCTTAATCTTGTTGGCAAATACACCGATGAGAGCAGTCCCTACACTATATTTGTGTACGAACTGTAGGATAAATCTGATAAACCCAAAGACGGCATCGCACCTGCCGTCTTTTTTATTTTGCCCAATTAGAATATAATTGTTCATATGATGGATAAAAGAAATAATGGAAGAATTTACATATGTCACACCTTCTATCACGCATATATCGCCGTGGTAAAAGAGCTGGTGAAAAGACACGACAGTGATGGCAAGGCTGACATCATGCTCAGCACCATGTCCAACGATTTCGGGAAGCTTCCAAAGAGGCTAGAGAAAACCGGAGTTTTCGACCGGATCTACATGTTTGATGAGAAGGAAGATGTGACTTCGGAGGAAGTCATGAGCTACCACAGGGACAGGGGCAATATCCTGCTGAACCTGCTGCAGCGCATCAAATACACCAAACTTCTCGGAAAGCTTCAGGAACCTCACATCCCTACAGATCTTTCGACTTACAAAGATGTGTATGTATTCTGCGATTCGGATCCTATCGGATATTATCTTAATTATAAGAAGATCCCATATCATGCCGTAGAGGATGGTCTTAACTCTGGCAAGCTTGACGATCAGGCCCGGAATGCCAACAAAGGAGCCTGGCCTTTAAAGCGTGCCATGGCAGCCCTAGGACTTATCTTTATCGAGAGTGGCTACAGCAGGTACTGCCTGGACTACGAGGTCAACGACATCAGCGCCAACCACAGCCTTCCCCCGAATGTGGTTGAGGAGCCAAGAGCTGAGCTGAATGACAAACTGACACCGGAGGATCATGAGATCCTTACCAATATATTCCTTGAGGATCCTGAGAGGATAAAGGAAGAACTTCTGGGAGACGGCACGGATCCAAGGCCCAACGTGATGATCCTTACAGAGCCCCTTTGCGAAGATGACGTAAGGAAAAAGCTCTTTGGCGACATCATAGACATGTACAAGAGTGACTACCGGGTCATTATAAAGCCCCATCCAAGGGACCTTCTGGACTATGGGAAGGCTTTCCCGGATACCGCAGTGATTCGGGACAAGTTCCCCATGGAGGTTCTGGGAGACATTGAAGGCTTTAAGGTGGACAAGGTGATTTCCGTCATCACCCAGATGGAGAACACCTATTTTGCAAAAGAGATTGTATACCTGGGACTGGATTTCCTGGATAAATACGAGGATCCCTCCATTCACCGCAAGACCGAAAATCTTGATAAGTAATCCGGAGACATCAATATGAGCATTTATTTAAGAAAAGCTACAATTGAAGATGCAAAGGACCTTCTGGCCTGGCGCAACGACCCAACTACAAGAGAGAACTCTTTTACCAAGGCAGAGATCGATCTTGAGACCCACCTGAAGTGGCTTCAGGGCAAGCTCCTTAACGAGGACCACTGCCTTATGCTGATCCTCATGGAGGACGACGTTAAGCTGGGGCACGTGAGAGTGGACATCACCAATCACATCGGAGAGGTGAGCTACATGATCTCGCCGGTATTTCGTGGCAACGGCTACGGCAAGAAGATTCTCCAATTCATGGAAAAAAAGCTGCCTATGGGAGTCAAGACTCTGGTGGGCTTTACCGTGAAAGAGAACATAGCATCCGGCAAGTGTTTTCTGGCCAATGATTACACGGAATTCGCCGCCGGAGGAGTTAAGTGCTTCATCAAGGAACTGAGAAAGTGAGACAGATATGTTTGCAAAAGAGATAAAAATAGGAAATAAAACCGTTGGCGAGGAAAAACCCTGCATGATAGTTGCGGAGCTTTCCGGCAATCACAACGGTGATTATAACAGAGCGATAGAGATAATCCACGCAGCCAAGGAAGCCGGCGCCGACGCAATCAAGCTCCAGACCTACACCGCGGACACCATAACCATCGACTGCGACAAGCCCTGGTTCATGACTCCCGGAGACGGACTCTGGGCCGGCAGGACTCTCCACAATCTGTACGAGGAGGCCTATACTCCCTGGGAGTGGCACGAGGGTCTTTTTGCCGAGGCTAAAAAGCTTGGCATGGAGGCGTTTTCATCTCCATTCGATCCCACCTCGGTGGACTACCTTGAGAACCTAAATGTTCCCGCCTATAAGATCGCCAGCTTCGAGATCAACGACATTCCTCTTATCAGGAAGATCGCAAAGCTTGGCAAGCCCATTATCTTTGCCACCGGCATTGCCTATGAGGAGGATATCAAACTGGCGCTGGATACCTGCAAAGAAGAGGGCAACGATCAGATAATTCTCCTTAAGTGTGTCAGCGCTTATCCCACTCCCTATAATCTGGTGAACCTGCGTATGATGGAGGACCTTAGGGATAAGTTCGACTGCCTTATCGGCCTCTCCGATCACACTCCGGGAGGAACCATCCCTGTTGGAAGCATCGCCCTTGGCGGACACATGATAGAGAAACATCTTACCCTGAACCGCTCTGCAGGCGGCGTTGACGATGCATTTTCCATGGAACCTGCGGAATTTGCTCAGATGGTAAAAGAGGTCCGTATCATGGAGGAGGCTCTCGGACAGAGGGAGTACAAGCTCACCGACAAGCAGATCAAGGAGCGCAGCCTTTCAAGATCCCTGTTTGTTGTAGAGGACATAAAGGCCGGTGAGGAGATCACGCCGCAGAACGTTCGATCCATCAGGCCTCATGACGGCATGCACACCAAACACTACGAGGAAGTTCTTGGAAAAAGAGCTGTCCGCGACCTTGAAAAGGGAACACCCCTTGCCTGGGATATGTTGGGATAAACGGAGATGAACATGATAGGCATAAGATGCGATGCCAATTCAATAATAGCGTCAGGTCACATGATGCGCTGCCTTACTGTAGCCAAAGAGATAGTAAGGCAGGGTCACTCTGTGGCCTTTTTTGTGGCGGATGAGGAGTCCGAGGGTGCTTTTCGCAACATGGCAGCAGATTCTTTTAAGGATTCTCCCGAAGCTGTCAGCGTTACAGTCCTTGGGACCCGCTGGCAGGATATGGAGGGGGAACTGTCTGCTTTGGGAAAAGAGCTGTCGGCTAAAAATATAAGTGTTCTCCTGGTGGACTCCTATAAGGTGACCGTCACATATTTTGAGAAGCTTAAAGAGCTGTGCAGGGTGGCGTATTTTGACGACCTGAAAGCGGATATCTACCCTGTGGACATCCTTATTAACTACAGCGGGTTTTACGAAAAGCTGGGATATGAAGAAGACTATAAAGCTGTGACAGGCCATGACGGTGAGCCCACAAGACTTCTGATGGGGCTTAACTATGCGCCCCTTCGGGAGCAGTTCTACAGAGCTGACGGAACAGATGTGAACACTTCCGTTTCTAAGCTGAAGGATTCACAGACTGATTCGGAAAAGTCCGCTGCAGGCCTTGCAGAAAAGGAGCCTGAGCGCGTCTCTATCCTTCTTGCCTCAGGTGGAGCAGATGCCTATGGAATGATCCTTGGAACCCTTAAGGCAGCCAAAGAGAACGGCCTTGTGAGAGACGGCAGCAGTGGTATATGCGATCCTGCAGGTACGGAGCCGATGCCCTGTTCAACTGCCATCGACTGGCATGTTGTGGTAGGTGCCCTCTGCAAGGACGCTGAAAAGATAGATGACTTTGCTAAAGCCAATCCCGGAATCCACATTCACAGATCCGTCAGCGACATGGCAGGGCTTATGAGAGTGTGCGACCTGGCAGTCTGCGCAGCTGGTACAATGCTGACGGAATGTGCAGCTGTCGGTCTTCCTGTGATCTTCTATCAGGTGGCGGACAATCAGAAGTACAACGTGGAATTCTTTGGAAACACAGGCGGTATGCTGTTTGCGGGAGATGTCACGGAAGCTGCCGGCGGTGCGGCTGAGGTTGCCCAAAACAGTTGCCGATATATAAAAAGCCTGATGACCGGTAGAAGACTTAAAGATATGCGCTCCGCACTTTCAAACCTTACCGACGGCCGAGGAGCCATCCGCATAGCGAAGGCTCTTTTGAAGGAATACAGAAGTTGACTTAAAAGATGGGCCCGACGTATAATTTGAATATACGGATTCGATTATTCGAATTATGCGGAGGCCTTATGCTTATAAGTGAAAAAATATTTGAGCTGTTAAAGGAACAAAAGGTCAGCCAGAAGGTCTTTTCCCAAAGGACCGGTATTCCGGAGAGCACTATAAGTGACTGGAAGCGCAAGAAACTGAATCCATCTGCAGACAAGCTTCTGGTTATCGGTAAAGTCCTTGGAGTCCCGGTAGAGGAGCTGCTTGGCGCGGATGATAATAGAGCCGGAGAGGTCGATTTTTCTTTTGCCCGGGAGGAGAAGGAGCTTATTGAGGCATTCAGGGATCTTGAGGAATCGGACAAGAGAAGGCTTGTCGCTTATGCTGTGAAACTTCTGGAACTGAAAAGTCGCTCCGAGGGTGGCGATGGGCAGAAGGAACCTGTCGTGATCGCGTTTGAGCCCGGTGAGGCAGAGGGACGAACGGAAGCGGCTGCTTCGGATGCGGATCTCCTTATTAAGAAGCAGCTTACCAGGAAGCTCAGAAGACTGGCCAGACTTTCGAGAATTACCCTTGACGAAAGCGAGCATTCTTCAGGACTCAACAGGCATCTTTTCAGATATCTTGATTATCTCGGAATCGACAAGCTTGAATTTATCAAGGAATACCTCTCTCACCTTCAGCCCTTTATGATAGAAGAGGTCAGGTCACAGGAGAAGTTTGAGAACGCTGTCTGTGTCCTGGATGAGTGGTACAGGATTTCCATATATATAAAGGTTGATGCCACCAGGAATGAAGAGGTTATAGTTTCATTTCATGAGAACAACAAGCGTGGCATAGCCAAGAGAAACTCATTGTATAAAAGGCAGGAATATGTCTACGTATTTGCTGATTCAATAGGGTCGCACCTGGCCGGAACAGACAATTATTCCGTCAATCTCTTTATTATGCGCGGTGTGAAGGTATTTCCCCTGAGCGTGGCCGCAGTGAAATATGATGATGAGGGATTTCTTGTTCGTGTCACCAACATCAGTAATTCCCTTTTGGAGATTTCCAATAGATACCTGGAGGATCTGTATACGTCGGACCTGGATTTTTCGGGAATCGAATTATTCTCATCCCTTCAGCAGCTGTCCTTCACTTCCTACGGCAATGATGTTTTTTCCAATATATCGATCATGATAGACAGTATTATTGTTCAGAAGGATGCAGGCGGAAGGCAGATTGCGGATGCTGCTCTTTGCATCTATTGCAGCAGTCTGAAACTCACGGATGCTGACAGAACAGAACTTCTTGAAACACTGAAACAGCGTTTTTCTGTTAATTCGGTTAAAGTCCTGCCCAGGATACTTGAGCGGGTGGAGCAGAATATATATTAAGAAACAGAGGTAGATATTATGAAGACATTGGCAATGATAACAGCGAGGGGCGGCAGCAAGCGCATCCCCAGAAAGAATATAAAGGATTTTAACGGCAAGCCCATTATGGCCTACTCAATAGAGGCGGCGCTGCAGTCGGGAGTTTACGACGAGGTCATGGTGTCCACTGACGATGAGGAGATTGCAGAGATTGCAAGGAAGTATGGGGCCAAGGTGCCCTTTATGCGAAGCGAGAAGACCGCCAATGACTTTGCCACAACGGTGGATGTCATCGGGGAAGTCATCGAGGAGTATCACAAGCTTGGGCAGGACTTCGATATTTTTACCTGCATTTATCCTACGGCTCCCTTTATCACAGCGGACCGGTTAAAAGAGGCAGTGGAGACCTTGAAGGCATCGGATGCGGACTGCCTTATTCCGGTGGTAAGATTTTCCTATCCTCCCCAGAGAGCCATGGAGGTCCGCGACGGAAGGCTGGTGTTCAGACAGCCTGAGTATCTTAGCAAGAGATCACAGGACCTGACACCACATTACCATGATGCGGGTCAGTTCTACGTGGTCCGCACAGAGAGCTTCCTTAAAAATCATGCCATCATGGTGGGGGATATCCTTCCCATGGAGCTGTCGGAACTGGAAGTTCAGGACATTGATAATGAAGTGGACTGGAAACTGGCAGAGCTCAAGTACAATCTTTTGAAAGAAAATTAAAAAGAAAACACAAGATGTTGTAAAGTTTTTGAACCGGGACGCCGATATATATAAATGATAGGAATCCCCTTTTCTTAAACGGGTCTTTGGGTTATAATGTCAGATGATATTGAGACTATTAACATCCGCATTTATGCGCTTTTATAGCTAATTTGAAAGGGGTAACCGAAGATTATGCAGTTTGCAGATATTGGAATCGATCTTGGAACAGCCTCAGTTCTTGTTTATATCAAGGGCAAGGGAGTTGTTCTGAAAGAGCCATCAGTAGTGGCATACGACAGAGATACAGAGGAGATCAAGGCTATCGGAGAGGACGCAAGACTTATGCTTGGCCGTACTCCCGGCAACATCGTTGCTGTAAGGCCTCTTCGCCAGGGCGTTATCTCCAATTACAAGATTACAGAGCAGATGATGAGATACTTCATCAAGAAGGCCATCGGACGCAGAATGCTCAGAAAGCCTTTCATCGCTGTATGTGTTCCCAGTGGAGCTACAGAGGTTGAGAAGAAGGCCGTTGAGGATGCTACAAGACTTTGCGGAGCAAGGGACGTTAAGACCATTGAGGAGCCCATTGCCGCAGCTATCGGAGCAGGAATTGATATCACAAAGCCCTGCGGAAACATGATCGTCGACATCGGCGGCGGCACCTCCGATATAGCAGTTATATCCCTTGGCGGAACCGTTGTAAGTACCTCCGTTAAGGTTGCAGGCGATGACTTCGATGAGGCCATTGTCCGCTACATGAGAAAGAAACACAACCTCCTTATCGGTGACAGAACCGCTGAGGATATCAAGATTAAGATCGGATCAGCTTATCCCAGAGCTGAGGATGACTATATGGATGTCCGCGGAAGAAACCTTGTAACAGGTCTTCCCAAGACCGTAAGAGTTTCCTCAGAGGAGACCGAGGAAGCTTTGAGAGAGCCCACTTCACAGATCATCGAGGCTATCCACAGCGTTCTTGAGAACACTCCTCCCGAGCTGGCAGCTGATATCGCCGACAGAGGAATTGTCCTTACAGGCGGCGGAGCACTTCTTCGCGGACTTGAGGATCTTATCTATTCCAAGACCGGTATCAACACCATGACAGCTGAGGATCCCATGACAGCAGTTGCCATCGGAACCGGAAGATACGTTGAGTTTATCTCCGGATACAGAGAAGACTGATATTGGTGCACAAACATGCGCTGCTCAGGGAACGAGCAGTAGTATAGGCCAGGACGGCAAGAGGGTTTAATATGGTAAAAGGTCTTTACACTGCTTACACAGGAATGATCAACGAGCAGCACCGAATGGATGTGCTCACCAACAACCTTGCCAATGCCAACACCAACGGATACAAGAAGGAAGGCGCTACTGCGCAGTCCTTCAGTGATCAGCTTGCGCTGAAAATTAAAGACTACACTGACGCCCCGTACACTGCCCGTGGACTGGGCGTTATTACGCCCGGGGTAAAGATCGGTGAAGGCTATGTGGACTGGTCGGAAGGTCCCATGAGAGAAACCGGAAGTACCTTTGATCTGGCAATCGGGGGATATGGCTTCTTTGGTATTGATTACACCAACAAGGCTGTCAATATCGAAAGAGAGCTCCCCGGAATCCAGAACATCATGTACACCAGGGACGGTAATTTCACACTTAATTCAGAGGGCGTTCTTGTAACTCAGGACGGCGACTTTGTTCTTTCCCAGGACGGAGGCCGTATCGAACTTGATCCAAATCTTCCCGTAGAGATCGCAATGAACGGCAATATCATACAGGACGGAGAGGTAGTTTCAACTATCGGAATATTCGACTTCGAGAAGACCACCTATCCCGATGGCAGGATCACCTACAACAACCTGCTTCACTACGGCGAGAATATGTATATTCCCATTGACGGCGTAACCGCTCAGGAGGGAACAGGCTCAGTCTATGCAGGCTTCCTTGAGCAGTCCAATGTCTCTGTGGTAGACGAGATGGTAAACATGATCGCGGTACAGCGTAACTACGATACCAACCAGAGAATGATCACCACTATCGACGAGACTTTGGAGATTGCAGTTCAGCAGCTTGGACGTCTTTCATAAAATTTATAATTTTTTAATAATTTAACCCCCACTGTGTGACGATAAATGATTAGAGAACAATATTATGTCACGGATGACGAATTGTTACAGGGACAGGGATGTGCCCCCAGGATTCTCGGAGGTGACATATGGTCAGAAGTTTATGGTCGGCAGCTACAGGCATGAACGCCCAGCAGACAAACGTTGATACTATTTCCAACAACCTTGCAAACGTTAACACCACAGGTTTCAAGGCACAGGGCGCTCAGTTCAAATCTCTTTTATATCAGGAGTTACAGACAGTAACCACAACTGCAAACGGTGAGCCTAAGCCTACCAATTCACAGGTAGGTCTTGGCGTGCGCACATCGACCATAAATCAGTTCTTCAGTCAGGGATCTTTCCAGAACAGCGATAACCCGGCAGCCCTTGCCCTTTCAGGCGATGGCTTCTTTGCATATCAGGCAGCCGACGGAGAGACCGTCCAGTATACCCGTAACGGAAACTTCACATGGGCTCTTACAGAAGTAGGAGGAACCGACCTTGTGCTCACAACAGCAGAAGGTAATAAAGTATTGGATGTGGGCGGCAATGAGATCGTTGTTCAGGGTAACGCGGTAGCAAGCCGTATCACCATCGGCGGTGATGGCAAGATATATTATCCCGATGGGGACGGTGTTCCTCAGCCTGTTGGAAACCTTCAGATCGGACTTTGGCAGTTCCCCAACAGGGAAGGCCTTGAGAGAGTCGGAAGTGCAGCCTGGGTTCAGAGCGCAGCCAGCGGAGAGCCTATTCTTGAGGATGGCGCTGCAGGCATCAAGCGTACCGAGATCGTTCAGGGATACCTTGAGGGCTCAAACGTAAACGTTGCAACAGAGATGGTTAACCTGATCGTTGCCCAGCGTGCTTATGAAATGAATTCCACTGCAATCCAGACAACGGATGAGATGATGCAGACAGCTAACCAGCTTAAGAGATAACAGATAAACGGGGAGAGAAGTAATGGCAGGACTTGACGTAAAGGGGCTTAACGCCACAGCCATAACCGAATATGCCATGCAGGAGAGCAAGAACGCCGGCGCGGCAGCTCTTTCCCAGAAGGGAAAAGAGATATCGAAGGCCTCTTCCGATGATGAACTCTGGGAAGCCTGTAAGAGCTTTGAGGCTTATTTCCTTGAGCAGATGTTCAAAGAGATGCAAAAGTCAGTAGATGCATTAAAGCCTGAGTCATCAGACAACTCCACCTCCACACTGGTGGACTTCTTCAAGGACCGGACCCTACAGGATATATGCACTACTTCGGCAGAGACACAGAGTAACGGTTTTGCCCAGATGCTCTACGAGAACATGCGAAGAACCTATGGAATCCCCGAAGCTCCGACAGATGAAGCGGCTTCACAGGCCGCCTCGGCAGAGGCTCCCAAAGAAGTCTGACAATATGATCAAATTGTATTTTGGATCGCCGAAATCTTAAGAAAATCTTAAAGATTTCGGCGGTTTTTTCATGTATAATCGGAGCTATGGAAAAGATAAAAGGCTACATTAAAGGTTTTAAATACAAGAATCCCGATAACGGATACGGAGTGATGAACCTGGTGACAGAGGATGATGAGATCGTCTGCACAGGTTCTTTTCGTGATGCGGATATAGGAGACACCGTTGTTCTTGAGGGCGAGTATGTTGACCATCCGGTATACGGCCCTCAGTTCAAGGCAGATAAATGTGAAGTCACGGTTCCTGATGATGCTGCTTCCATGCAGCGCTACCTTGCCTCCGGCGCCATAAAGGGCATCAAGGAAGCCATGGCTGCAAGGATAGTCAAGCACTTCGGAGCGGATACCTTCAGGATAATCGAGGAGGATCCTACCCGCCTTACGGAGATAAAGGGTATCGGCCAGGAGAAGGCCAGAGACATTGCCCTTCAGATGGCTCAGAAGAAAGAGATGCGCCAGGCCATGATGTTCCTTCAGCAGTACGGCATCAGCAACAACCTGTCGGTGAAGATCTACAACACCTACGGGGAGAAGATCTACGATATCTTAAGGAACAACCCCTACCGCCTTTCCGATGACATAAGCGGCGTGGGCTTTAAGACCGCCGACGAGATCGCGGAAAAGGTGGGCATAAGAGTGGACTCCGAGTACCGCATAAGAAGCGGTATCCTCTACACTTTGCTCCAGTCCACCATGGAAGGCAGCACCTATCTTCTCATGGATGACCTGCTAAAAAAGACCATGGATGTGCTTTGCTCAAGACCGGATCAGACCATTGATCCCGAGGATATAAAGGTTCAGATCACAAACCTCATCATGGACCGAAAGCTTATCTGTAAGCACGACAATGAGGTCTATGCCGCCACCTATTACTACGAAGAGCTTAACTGCGCTGTACTTCTTGATAACCTCAACATTTCCGAGACCATGTCCCCCGGGGAGGAAGAGGATATAAGGCAGAGGGTCCTTGACCTTGAAGAGAAAAAAGGCATCGAACTGGATGAACTCCAGAGAGAAGCGGTGATAAAGAGTGCCTCCAACGGCATTGTGATAATAACGGGAGGTCCCGGCACAGGTAAGACCACCACCATCAACACCATTATTGCGTACTATGCCCAGATGGGGCTTGATATAATGCTGGCCGCCCCCACGGGAAGAGCAGCAAAGAGAATGACTGAGGCCACAGGGTACGAAGCCAGGACCATCCACAGGCTCCTTGAAGTGTCAGGCCAGGTCAGTGACGACGATGAAAAGGGCTTTTCCGGAGCCCGCTTTGAAAAGAACAAGGACAACCCGCTGGAGGCGGATGCCATCATCATCGACGAGATGTCCATGGTGGATATACATCTGTTCAGCGCGCTCCTGAAGGCTCTTTTGCCCGGAACCCATCTTATTCTGGTGGGAGACAGCGCGCAGCTTCCCAGCGTGGGTCCCGGCCAGGTATTGAGAGATCTCATTGAGAGCGGGCGGTTTACCACCATCTTCCTCAGGAAGATATTCAGACAGGCGGAGGAGAGCGACATCGTCATGAATGCCCACAGGATCCATGACGGACGGCAGCCGGTACTGGACAACAAGAGCCGGGATTTCTTTTTCCTGGAAAGATCCGACAGCGGCGTCATCTACAAGCATATGATCCAGCTGATAACCCAGAAGCTTCCCGGGTATGTCGGGGCACAGCCCTATGAGATCCAAGTGCTGACTCCCATGAAGAAGGGGCCCCTGGGGGTGCAGCAGCTGAACCTTGTTCTGCAGCAGTACCTTAATCCTCCCGATGATTCCAAGAAGGAATATGCCCACGGAGACAGGATATTCCGGGTTGGGGACAAGGTCATGCAGATAAGGAACAACTATCAGGCCCAGTGGGAGATAGTTGGGCGCTATAATATCGCCATCGACAACGGAACCGGAGTTTTCAACGGCGATATGGGCATCGTAAAGGAGATAAACACTTACTCCCAGGAGCTGGTGGTGGAATTTGACGAGCACAGAAGGGTGAGATACCCGTTCTCGGAACTGGACGAGATCGAGCATTCTTACGCCATAACCATACATAAGTCCCAGGGCAGCGAGTACCCTGCGGTGATAATGCCGCTCCTTGGCGGCCCCAGGATCCTGATGAACAGGAATCTTTTGTACACCGCGGTCACCAGGGCCAGAAATACGGTATGCATCCTGGGCAGCAGGCAGACTCTTCTTGACATGGTAGACAACGAAGAGCAGCTTCGCCGCTTTACGGGACTGAAGGACAGGATATCGGAAGTATTTGATGAATAGAGTAGCAAACAGGGCTTTGGACTTCTTTTTTCCAAGGCGTTGCCCCGTCTGCGACGGAATAGTTCCGGCGCTGGAATTAAAGGACGGGATGATAAAGGCAGGAGGCTATATACACCGCCGCTGCCACAGGAAAATTGAATATATAAAGGGCAGCACCTGCGCCAAATGCGGAAAGCCCCTTTCCGGGGATATATACCGGGAGTACTGCGGGGACTGCATCAGGACAAGCCACGTCTTTGACCTTGGCATGTCCGTGTTCAGATACAGGACCGTGGCGGGCTCCGTCTACAGGTTCAAGTACCTGGGACGCCGTGAATATGCGGACTTCTACGCACAGGCTACAAGGCGCCTTCTTGGGGAAAAGATATTGCGGCTTGGCGTGGAGGCTTTGATACCGGTTCCGATGTACCGGGACAAGGAACGGCTCCGCGGTTACAATCAGGCCTCGGTCTATGCGAAGGCTCTTTCAAAAGAGCTTGATATCCCCGCTTATGAGAACGTCATAAGGCGAGTCAGAAACACCGCTCCCATGAAGGAATTGGACGCTGCAGGGCGCCGCAATAATTTGAAAAAAGCTTTTATTATAGCGGAAAATGATGTAAAATTTAAGTGTATACTTATTATCGATGACATCTACACAACTGGAAGTACTATTGATGAGATCGCCCATGAGTTTCGGGTGGCCGGAGTGGAAAGGATTTACTTTCTGACATTGGCTATCGGGCAAACTACTTAAATATATGGAGGTCAGCTTATGAACTTGCGGAATTGTTCGAGATGCGGAAAGATGTTTAATTACGTCACGGGGCCCACTATCTGTGATCCTTGCAAAAAGGCCATAGAAGAGGACTTTCAGAAGGTAAAACAGTACATACAAGATAATCCCCGGGCCAGCTTGAAGGAGATTGCTGAAGACAACAACGTATCCTCCAAGCAGATCCAGCAGTGGATCAGAGAAGAGAGACTGATGTTCTCCAAGGACTCACCTATTCAGCTTCTCTGTGAGAATTGCGGAGAACCCATACAAACAGGAAGATTCTGCGCTAAGTGTAAGGCCAGCATGGCTAACAACCTTAACAACAGTTTTGCAAAGCCCAAGCCGCAGCTTCAACAGCCCGTCAAGAAAGAGCCCAAGGCAGGCATGCGCTTCCTGGATACTTAAGGAGCAGCAATGTTAAACGAAGAGAAAGTCATTTTGATGACCAAAATGGCTGCGTTCATAGATCGTGAAGGCAAGAAGAACGACGCTATCAACTCATATTTCAAGAGCGATTATGTGGGATTCAATGTGATCAAGGCGGTTATCAGCGCCACCATTGTGTTCGGTATCTGCATTGCGACCTATGTGTTGTGCAACTTTGAAATGGTTTTATCAAATCTATACAATACAGGCAATCTGTTAGCTATCGGCAGGAGGGTGTTGATGTACTACCTCCTGCTTGTTGGCGTGTATTCTCTTGTAGCATATGTCATTTATTCCTATCGGTACAGTAAGATGCGTAAGAGTATGAAGGCATATTATGGAGATTTAAAGAAACTTGCCAGACTATACGAAAAGGAACAGTGACATGACATCATTATTGGAACTCAAACAATACATAAAAAGATTTTACATCAGGTATGAGGCCTACATTTCCTACATATGGAAATTCCTGCTGGCTCTTATCACGATCCTTATGATAAACAGCAAGCTGGGGTACATGGAGGCTCTGACCAATATGGCCATTATCATGATGGCTTCCCTTTTGTGCGCTATTCTGCCTCCGAACTTTATCGTGTTCATGGCAGCTCTTTTCACGGTGGGACACCTGTATTCGCTGGCGATTGAGTGTGCGCTTATAGCATGCATCATCTTCCTTCTGATGTTTCTTCTGTATTTCAGGTTTTCACCTAAGGACACACTGGCAGTGCTTCTGACACCGCTGTTCTTTATGATGCATATTCCTTATGTGATGCCGCTGGCTATGGGACTTCTGGGAAATCCCTTCTCTGTGGTATCGGTATCTTTCGGCCTGGTCATTGCATTCATGCTCAATTACTTCTCGGCAAATGCTACCAGCTTCGGAAGCGAGGGAGTACAGGAGGCAGCCAATGAGTTCCAGAGCATTATCAGCGGGATCATCGGCAACAAGACCATGGTGGTCATGATCGCAGCTTTTGCGGTGGCACTTATAGTTGTGTATATCATCCGCAGAGCATCTGTGGATCACTCCTGGAAGATAGCAATAGCCGCAGGATCCATAGCACTTATGATCGCGCTTCTTGTGGGAAGCCTTGCTGCAGAGACAGACATCTCCATCCCCGGGGTTATCCTGGGAACAGTGATTTCCGCAGCACTTATGCTCGTTGTTGAATTCTTCGCCTTCAACCTTGACTACAACAGGACAGAGAAGGTTCAGTTTGAGGACGACGAGTATTACTACTACGTAAAAGCGGTTCCTAAGGTAACCGTTTCAACACCTGAGAGAAAGGTAAAAAAGATAAATCGCACCAGCAAACAACAGCGGTGATAACATATAAAGGGCAACAATGGGACAGATTGATTTTATTTTTGATTTTAACAGGACCAGCCTGCACATGCCGACGGTCAGATGGCCTGATATACTGGAAATCTTTATTATCGCATTTCTTGTATATCACATCCTCGTGTGGGCCAGGAACACAAGACTATGGTCTCTCTTAAAGGGAGTCATAGTTATTCTTGCGTTCATTCTGTTTTGTGCGCTCTTTAATATGACTACCATCCTGTGGATAGTGGGAAGGGTGTTCAGTATTGCCGTAATCGGTATTGTGGTCATTTTGCAGCCGGAGCTCAGGAAGGCTCTTGAAGAGCTGGGACGAAAGAACTTCATCTCCAACTTCCTGTCCTTTGGCGACGACAAGACCATGGGCAGATTTTCGGACAAGACTCTCGAGGAGATTACCAAGGCCTGCATAGAGATGGGCAAGGTAAGGACCGGAGCTCTTATCGTTATTGAGCAGAACCATCCTCTTACCGAGTATGAGAGAACCGGTATTGATGTGGATGCGATAGTAACAAGTCAGCTGCTCATCAACATCTTTGAGCATAACACCCCTTTACATGACGGCGCAGTTATTATAAGAGGAGACAGGGTTGTATCCGCAACCTGTTATCTGCCGCTGTCCGACAACATGGGAATAGGAAAAGAGCTGGGAACAAGGCACAGAGCCGGTATCGGCGTGTCGGAAGTCACTGATTCCATGACCATCATCGTATCTGAGGAAACAGGTAAGATCAGTGTGGCTTACGGCGGAGAACTGGAGAGAGCGCTGGATAGCGACCGCCTTAGAGAGAGGCTCAGAGAGATACAGGATAAACGGGTTGAGGAGGCTCCCATCAAGTACCTCGCCAGAAAGGCCAAGGTGAGGAAATGAAGAAACTGACGGCCAACTGGGGGCTTAAACTTATTTCGCTTATCTTTGCCGTGATCGTGTGGTTCCTCGTTACCAATATCGATGACCCCATCACCTCGGTAAGATATACCAACATACCCGTAACACTTAAGAATGCAAATCTGATAACCGATCAGGGACAGGTGTACACCATTCTGGACGGCAGTGATACCATCAGTTCGGTAACGCTGTATGCTCCAAGGTCCATCATCGATTCCCTGAGCCAGAACAACGTGATCGCTACCGCCGACATTCAGGAGCTTTCGGGTCTGAACACGGTCAGCATAAAAGTGACCACAAACAAATACAGCGACAAGATAGAGAATATCGTCACCAGCTCTGATGTGGTGAAACTCAGCGTAGAGAGGAAGGCATCCAAATCACTGGTTCTTTCCGCCACTACTTCGGGCTCCATTGCAGACGGGTATATTATCGGCGACGTTACAACAGAGCAGAACATGATCAGGATCACCGGACCGGAGTCCGTGGTCAACAGCGTCGCTTCAGCAAGCGTTGACGTTGATGTGACAGGATTTACCTCCAACATCGGAACAGATGCGGATGTTGAACTGTTTGATGCTGAGGGCAACAATATCGACACCTCACTTGTCAACATGAACATCAAGTCGGTAAGGGTCAATGTAGTAATATATGAGACCAAATATGTGCCCATTACCTATGCGGTAACCGGCGAGGCAGCTGATGGCTATATGTTTACCGGTGAAGTGGAGAGCAGTCCCGAAGAAGTTCTTATCGCGGGGCGCAGCAACGTCCTTGACCCGGTCAGTGAGATCAAGGTCACCGATGAAGGAATGGATGTGACGGGTCTTACGGGTAATATGGCGTACACTTACGATCTGAGCGATTACCTGCCGTCTGGAATTATCTTCGGAGATCGTGATTACAACGGTTCGGTTTCAGTTATCGTTCACGTGGAGCCTATAGCTTTGAGGACATTGGATGTTAATGTCAACAATGTGGCAGTTGAAGGTATAGCTGAGGGCTACAGGGTCAGCGTTGATGACAGTGAGTATAAGACTGTTTCAGTGACGATCCAGGGCCTTAAGGAATCTGTGGACAAAGTCGATCCCGATGATCTTACGGGAACCGTCAACGTAGAGGAACTTATTGAAGCAAGCGGCTCGGATTCCCTTACTGTGGGCAACTACAGTGCAGACGTTAAATGGAGTGTTCCGTCAGGAGTCAGGATCAAAGGTACAGTTAGCGTATATATCAAAGTTGAAAAGGAAGAGTAAAGGATCAGTATGGTTACTAAAAAAGTAGCGATTGTTAATCCCACCGGTTTACACTTAAGACCTGCAGGTAACCTCTGTAAGGTCGCGATGAATTATAAGTCGCATATCAATTTCAGCTATGGGGATAACACAGCCAATGCAAAGAGTGTTCTCAGTGTGCTGGGAGCCTGCATTAAGTGCGGTGATGAAATTGAGCTGAAATGTGACGGACCCGACGAGGAGGAGGCTCTGGCTGCCCTTGTTGAAGCCATTGAGTCCGGACTTGGCGAGTAACTTTATCTGTGTTAGAATCACATAGGTAAAATCTAATGGAGGGAGAATTTGAGGAATGAGAAGATTTAAAGTTGCTGTAGCTGCAGCACTTGCTGCTACTATGTTATTCGGCTGCGGCAAAGCGGCATCTGATGAGGCTGTTGTAGGCCTCAGCGTTGAGAAGCTTGAAGATATTCCTGTGGTTGAAGAGGTTACCACAGAAGAAGTCGTAGAGGAAGAAGTTGTAGATGAAGATACACCTCCCGCAGAGGGAATGGTAAGAAGTTATTTCACCAACGAGTGGGTTGATGAGAGCATCAACACCAACAGACCCCTTGCAGTTATGTATCCCATCAATAAGGAAGCTCAGCCCCAGTACGGACTCAGCAATGTGGCTGTTTTCTATGAGATCATGGAAGAAGGCAGCATGAGCCGTCAGATGGGTATCCTTGAGGATTGGGCAAACCTTGACAGGATCGGAAACATTCGTAGTATTCGTGACTACTTTGTATATGCAGCTCTTGAGTATGATCCGGTTATTGTTCATTACGGCGGACCCGAGCTTTATGTTAAGACAATCCTTACCCGTTCAGATGTAGATAACCTTAACGGTGTAGGCGGTGTTATGGGTTCAGATTACGGCGCTTTCTTCAGAGTCCCTGAAGGAAGTAAGTCAGAGCACACAGCTTTCACAGACGGTTCCCACGTTTCAGCAGGAATCGAGAAGGCCGGTTTCTCACTTACACACAGAGACAGCTTTGAGGGCGAGTCACACTTTAAGTTTACCGGATATTCAGCCCCCAACACTCTTGAGGCTTATCCCGGTGCCGTAGAAGCTACAGAGATCGATATGTCAGGATGCTTCCCTGTTACTAAGTCAGCGCTTAAGTATGATCCCGATAAGGGGGTTTATCTTAAGACTCTTTACGGATCACCTCAGAAGGACGCTACAACAGGCGAGCAGCTTGCATTCTCCAATATAGTTATTCAGAGAACATATCACGAGGTTCGTGATGCCAACGGTTATCTTGCATATCAGATGCATGATTCAACCCGTGACGGTTACTTTATTACCAAGGGCAAGATGATCCACGTAACCTGGGAGAAGACTGATGATTACGGCCCTACAACCTATTACGATGACCAGGGTGAGGAAGTGACCTTTAACACAGGAAAGACAATGATCTTTGTCATTCAGGAAAAGGGCGGCTCATTCTCAACCTTCAAAGTGAATGGTGCCGAGTACGCAAACTGATCATTATTATAATGAACCGAAAGCGGACGGCAGACTATGCCGTCCGTTTATGTTTAGAAGAATCTGCAATAAAGATGAAGGGAACTAACCATGAAGAAGATTATCGTGACAGGATGCAACGGACAGCTGGGCCGTGCCATCAACAAAGAACTCACATCCAATGACGGATATGAGCTTATCAATACAGACGTTTTTCAGGGAGAGGGTATCATTCCCCTGGACATCACGGATGTTGATGCCGTAGTTAAGTTCGTAAAAGAGTCAGGGGCGCAGGCTATCATCAACTGTGCTGCCTACACCGCTGTTGACAAGCAGGAGAGCGATGTAGACCTGTCATACAGGATAAACGCCATCGGTCCCAGAAACCTTGCTATAGCCGCAACAGAGGCAGGAGCTAAGCTTGTCCATGTTTCCACTGACTATGTCTTTGACGGAAATGGCACAAGGCCCTATATCGAGTTTGATAAGACAGGTCCCGTCAGCGTTTACGGCAAGACCAAGCTGGCAGGAGAAGAGATGGTCAAGCAGTTTGCCAAAGACTTTTTTATCATAAGAACCGCATGGCTCTACGGCGATGGTAAGAACTTTGTTAAGACCATGCTTTCTCTTTCAGAGAAGTATGATGAGGTAAGCGTAGTAAAGGATCAGCTGGGTACACCCACCAGCACCAAGGAGCTGGCAAAGGCAATCCATCATCTTGTGGGAACCGAGAACTACGGAGTATTTCACGGAACCTGCGAGGGTGATACCAACTGGGCAGACTTTACAGAAGAGATATTCAGACTTGCCGGCAAGAGCACGAGAGTAAATCATGTTACCACCGCGGAATATACAGCCAGGAATCCTCAGGCTGCGCCCCGCCCCGCTTACAGCATTCTTGAGAACTATATGCTCAAGCTCACCTCAGGCTATATGTTTGCAGATTGGCATGATGCCATTGAAGATTATATCAGGGAGCTCGTATGATGAATTTTATTAACGGCCTTCTAACAAACAGAATACTGCAGGCAGCTTTCTTCGGATGGCTGTCCGCGCAGGTTTTAAAGACGCTGATCTATGTGATCGTAAATAAGGATTTTAATCCTGAGAGACTTGTGGGAGACGGCGGAATGCCAAGCTCACACTCAGCCACGGTTATGGCGCTGGTTACATCCACAGCTTTCTACTACGGGGCCAACACCTTTGAGTTTGCCGTTACGGCGATCCTTGCACTTATCGTAATGCACGACGCCATGGGAGTTCGCCGGGAGACCGGCAAGCAGGCCAAGGCCATCAACAATATGATGGAGTGGCTCATGGATATGAACAACAATATCTCTCCCGAAGAGAAACTCAAGGAGTTTGTGGGACATTCGCCTTCTCAGGTTTTCTTCGGAGCATTGCTGGGAGTACTTATAGGCTTCATTGTGTGTGGAATAAGGTAAAAGAACTTTCGGGGGATCACAGGAGAATATGCTTACAGTCATGCTGATCTGGGTGTATGTCATCATCACCACCTATCTTGTGGGATATGGCTTCCTTACATCCTTTACGGGGTGGCGCGGTATGAGCAGGAAGAAAGCCGGCCACGTCAGCAAAACATATGAGATACGATTCAAAGAGAGCTACCTCATGGCAGGGGTGGTTCTTCTTACTATATTTGCGCAGGTATACAGCCTCTGCTCAGGCGTGGGGCTTGTAGCCAACATTCTGGTGATTATTGCCTGTGCACTTATCGCCATCTATTACCGGGCTGAGATTTTAGACGATATATATGAAATGACCCGGCGCCTTGGTCAGAAAGGCACATGGATAATTTATCTTGCGGTCTTTTGTATCATGGCCTATGGCACATCTCACGGATTCATGCACTATGACTCCGATCTTTATCACGCTCAGGCAATCCATTGGATAGAGGATTACGGAATAGTAAAGGGACTTGGCAACCTTCACGTAAGGCTTGCCTATAACAGTGCGGCCTTTCCCTTGTCAGCTCTTTTCTCCATGAGCTTTTTGGGAAAGCAGTCCTATCACGTTATGGCCGGTTTCTTTGCCCTGCTTCTTGCCTGGCAGTGTGTGGATATCAGAAATGCCTACAGGCGCGGCCACTTTGTGATCTCTGATTTTGCAAGGATCGCCGCCATCTATTATCTGTTCACCATATACGATGAGATGATGGCTCCGGCCTCGGACTATTTCCTGTCCACGCTGGTTTTCTATATCATGATCCACTGGCTGGACATGAACGTCAAACATGAAAAGTCCTATGTGCCTTACATTCTGCTTTCGCTTCTTGGGGTATTTGCCATTACAGTCAAGCTTTCAGCGGCACCTCTTTTGCTCCTTAGCATCATTCCGATCCACAGACTCTTAACAGACAGGACAAAAGAGAAGATGGCTGCTTTCTGGATTTCCGTGGGACTGGCATTTCTCATCGCCCTTCCTTTTCTTATAAGGAACGTGGTGATCTCAGGCTGGCTCCTGTATCCTGTGACCATGCTGGATTTCTTTGGCTTTTCCTGGAAGATACCAAAGGGCGTTGCCCAGTTCGATGCCAAGGAGATACGCACCTTCGGTAAAGGCTACAACGATGTCGCCGCTTACGGTGATGTCTCTTTTGCCCAGTGGGTACCCAGATGGTTCTCACAGATAGGCGGTATCAGCAAGGTGATGCTGATCCTGTCGATCGTTGCCGCTGCGGTGTACATCGCATATCTTCTCTACTTTATCTTTGTCATTGCGGGGCAGAAGGTTCAGGATCTGCAGAAGTCGGAGAAGACCAAGGTTTTTGATATAAGCCATCACAGCATGATGAACATGGCGGATTTCTTCACCATCGGAGGAACGCTTCTCGGGTGCCTTCTTTTCTGGTTCCTCAGCGCGCCCCTTATCCGATACGGCGTGGTATATATCTGGCTTGTTCCGGCGGTGATCCTTGGAAGGATGTTTATCATCGTATTTAACAGATTCGGCGAGAATGTAAAAGCCGTTATCATGAAGACGCTGGCGGCGCTTTTTCTGATGTGGCTGCTGTATAAGGGCGTTAACCTTGTGCTGGAGGATACCGGAAGGTTTGACGTTAAATATCTGGCAGAGCAGCAGGACTACGGCACCTACAGCACCGATACCTTCGAGCTTGAGGGCATAACCTTCTACTATCCCACAGAAGGGGACCAGGTGGGATATTATCCCTTCCCCGCCGCTACCCATGACCTCACCGGAGAGGTGGAGCTTATGGGAAAAGAGCTATCAAGCGGATTTATAACAACTACAAACTGATACCAAAAATGAAACTTCAAACTCCGTAAAGCCGGTAAACATGGGCTTTGCGGAGTTTATTTTTATTTTAGAAAGAAAGGTGTTGACATTTTGTTCTACTTGTTCTATAACATACTTGTAACAAGAAATTAGCAGCCGAGTGATTCGAGTGCTAATAACAAATCTCAAGCGCTACAACAAAAATAAAACATAGAAAAGGAGTGATCAGTATGTTGATGCCTATGTTATGGAGTAATAATGATGTTTTTGATGCAATGGATGACTTTTTCAATGACGGATTCTGGGGATACAATGCACCTGCAGCAAGGAAGCTGGAGAAGAGCGCAGGCCTTATGAAGACCGATGTTATCGAGAAGGAAGATTCTTATCAGCTGGAGGCTGAGCTTCCCGGCTTTAACAAGGAAGATATCAGCATCGATCTTAAGAATGATACCCTCACCATCAGTGCTTCCCACAATGAGAACAAGGATGAGAAGGATGAGAACGGCAAGTACATCCGCCGCGAGCGCAGAAGCACATCCTACGAGAGATCCTTCCATGTTGAGGGCCTTAAGCCTGAGGATATAATTGCCCAGTACAGAAACGGAATCCTCACAGTACATCTTCCCAAGAAGGAAGCAATCCCTCAGAAGGAGGAAGCTGTCAGGATCGAAGTTAAGGACTGACAGACCATTAGCTTTTTGACAATTTCATTTGGATGACATAAGAAAAGCCCCGGTCCCGCGTCATGTAACGCGGAGCCGGGGCGCCTCTTTTTTATTGGATCAATAATTTGTAGCTTTCTTTTTGAAATAAGCCTGAGGGTGATTACATACAGGACATACTTCGGGTGCCTTGGGACCAACAACAACGTGTCCGCAGTTTGAGCACTCCCAGATTGCGTCGCCGTCAGCAGAGAATACGATTCCGTCCTCAATGTTCTTAAGGAGCTTACGATATCTCTCTTCGTGCTCTTTTTCGATGGCAGCTACCTGCTCAAAGAGCTCGGCGATGTCATCAAAGCCTTCTTCACGAGCCTTTTTAGCAAATGAAGGATACATCTCTTTCCACTCATAAGCCTCACCGTCAGCAGCTGCGTTCAGGTTGTCAACGGTTGTTCCGATGCCTGAAAGGATCTTGTACCAGAGCTTAGCATGCTCTTTCTCGTTGGCAGCTGTCTCTTCAAAGATCTGTCCGATCTGTACATAGCCGTCTTTTTTTGCCTTGGAAGCGAAGTAGGTATATTTGTTTCTTGCCTCTGATTCTCCTGCAAAAGCAGCCATGAGATTCTTCTCGGTTTCGGTACCTTTGAGTTCGTTTGTTCTTGTTTCAAGATTAGCCATTAGAAAATCCCCCTTTCGTTGCGTGCGATTATATTGATTATACCATATTTGACACAAAAAAAGAGATAATCTATAGTCTTACATAATGACCATTAAACTTTCGGAAATACGGGAGGTCTTTTCCATGGAAAAGCTTGAATATGAAGGATACACAGGAACAGTAAACTATGACAAAAAAAGCGACTACTACACCGGAGAGGTTGAGATAGACGGAAGGTTTTACACCTATGAAGGTGACAGCCTCGAGGAGCTTAGAGAGGACTTTGAGGACATCATCGATTCAATCATAGCCTTTGATGAGATGGGCGATGATGACGAAGACGAAGATGACTGATAAGACAGGAGTATGTTATACTGTTAATGTTTGTTGCGGGGAGTAGAAATGAATAAAGTATTAGAATTTACGCTTAAATATGTGCTTCCTCTTCTGGTGGCATATGTCATAAATCTTGTATTAAATAAGGTGCTCAAGAAGGAGAGACTTAGGGGTAAACTTTTCCTTATTTTCCTTAAGGGCATCATAATCGCTGTGGTCTGGGCTATTGCCGGACTTACGGTACTTAGCGGAATACCGGCCTTCTCCAAAACCTGGGAGACTGCGGTGGCATCCTCGGGAATTGCAGCGGTTGTAATGGGTCTTGCAGCCCAGTCAACTCTGGCCAATGTCTTTGCTGGAATTGCTCTTTCCGCATCGAGGCCCTTTGATATCGGAGACAGGATCAAGATTGATTCCTACGATCCGGGATTCGTTGAGAATATCACCTTAAGACATACGGTGATCAAGACCTATCAGAACGAGATTATCTATATACCCAACTCCATTGTCGGTTCGTCAACCGTGGTGAATTACACCCAGGAGGATTCCTTCTCCTACCCCATCAGGGTTTCGGTGGCTTACGGGACCGATATGAAGAAGGCTATGGACGTAATGGCTGATGCCATAACAGAACATCCCAAACACCATGGACGCCGTCCTGTGGTTCTTTGCAAGAGCTGCGACGACAGCGGTGTAACTCTTCAGGCGCTGGTGGAGACTAAGGATTTCAGAGAGAATCCGGTTACCTGCTCGGAGTGCCTTGTGGAGGTCATGAAGCGGTTTGCTGCAGAGGGAATCGAAATACCTTACAACAAGCTGGTGCTATTACAGGGGAAGGAATAATTCTATGAACAAGAACAGATCCAGGGCGTTACTTCTGGCACAGGCGGGACTTATAGCGGCGCTGTATGTGGCACTCACCTATCTGTCCGCATACTTTAACCTGTCCAGCGGCGCCATTCAGATAAGGATATCAGAGGCTCTCACGGTGCTTCCGTTCTTTACGGCTGCGGGAATTCCGGGAGTGACGCTGGGATGCTTTTTGGCAAATCTTCTTATTGGAAGCCCCTGGCCCGATGTGGTATTCGGAAGCCTGGCGACCCTTATCGGAGCTCTTGGCTCCTACGCTCTTAGAAAGAACAGGGTACTGGTATCGGTTCCTCCGGTTCTTGCAAATGTCATCATTGTTCCTCTGGTTCTTAAGTATGCCTATGGAGTGGCCGGAGAAGTCTGGTACTTTGCCATTACCGTCGGAATCGGCGAGATCATATGCTGCGTAGTGTTTGGGCAGCTTCTTATTACAGCACTTCTTCCCATAAGACACAGGATCTTCGGGGATGAGAATAACAAATAAATGATATAACGGGGGTTATCATGGGAAAACTTTACTTCAGGTATGGAGCTATGGGGAGCTCCAAGACAGCCAATGCGCTGATGGTTCGCTACAACTATATCGAGAAGGGCCAGAATGCTGTTCTTTTAAAGCCAAAGACCGATGACAGAGACGGTGAGAAGACCGTTGCCTCCAGGATCGGCCTCAGTGCAGAGGGCGAATTTGTGGAGGACTTTCTTGAAGAGGTTAAGGCCAAATGGTTTACAAAAGAGTCTGATGCCTGGAAGAAACTGGACTGCGTGATAGTGGACGAAGCTCAGTTTCTGACGGAGGACCAGGTGGATCTTCTTGCGGAGATCGTGGACAGATACGATCTTCCCGTTATCTGCTACGGCTTAAGGACTGACTTTACCAGCCATCTCTTTAGCGGCTCCAAGAGACTTATGGAGATTGCCAATTACATAGAAGAAGTTCCCACGGTATGCTGGTGCGGAAGAAGAGCGCATTTTAATGCCAGGGTAAGCGGCGGCAAGATCGTAAGGGACGGCGAGCAGATAATGATGGGAGGCAATGAGTCCTACGTATCCCTCTGCAGACGCCATTACTTAAGCGGCGAAGTGAACGGTTCAAGAGAAAGAGATATCAAGAAAGAAGAAACTTAAATTCGAATTTTAACTTCTCTGTGAAATGGAGTTTCAAAAATGCTCAAAAAATCGGATTACGATAAGAAGATGAATGTTAAAGTGGCGGGATAACAACCCCGCCATTTTTGTGTTATACTAAATGGGTATAGTTTTAAGGCAATGTCCAAAATGTTGGGGAAGAGGACTTATCAATGTCGAAGAACAGAGTGAAACTGAAAGGCAGGCTTCGTTCCTACCTTCGCGTCTTTACATATCTTGGGATACTGCTGGTGCTTGTAAATATAGCGGTCTTTACCGTGGATTTTACAGCGGGGCTTATCCTTCTGGCATTCACAGGACTGTATCTGATAGCGGTTCTGTATATGAACTTCTACAGCAAACCCATCATTATGAATGAGCTGGTAAGTTTTGCCACCGAATACGGGCAAATCCAGAAGAAGCTTTTAAGGGAGCTGGATCTTCCTCATGCCGTACTGGATGACAGGGGCATGGTAGTGTGGACCAACCAGGCTTTCGAGAAGGTGGTGCATCAGGAGAAGGGCTACAGAAAGTCCATTTTCTCACTGTTCCAGGGTATTACCATGGACAAGTTCCCTGACGGCCCGGATGAAGTGTCCTACGAGCTTGACTATGAGAACAGCAACTATACCATCAAGATGAAGAGGATCTCCCTTAGGGAGATGGCTGTCAACAGCGACATCATTGACGCTGAGGACTATGAGGGAAGTCTTATCGCTATATATCTTTTCGATGAGACCGCCCTTAAGCTGGCTATCCAGGAAGTAGACAATCAGTCACTGGCAGCAGGCCTTATCTACCTGGACAACTACGAAGAGGCTCTGGACAGTGTAGAGGAAGTAAGACGATCTCTTTTGACCGCTCTTATAGACCGTAAGATCAACAAGTACATCGCATCCTGCAACGGAATAGCCAAGAAGATCGAGAAGGACAAGTACTTCGTGGTAATGCCCAAGAAGTCCTGCGAGATGCTCAAGGAGCACAGGTTTGACCTCTTGGAGGATGTTAAGACAGTTAATATCGGTAACGAGATGGCAGTTACCTTAAGTATAGGAATCGGAACAGACGGACTTTCCTATGCCCAGAACTATGAGTTTGCAAGAAATGCCATTGACCTTGCTCTTGGACGAGGCGGCGATCAGGCGGTTGTTAAGAGCGCCGAGAACATCTCCTATTACGGAGGTAAGAGCCAGCAGATCGAGAAGAGCACAAGGGTTAAGGCCAGAGTTAAGGCTCATGCTTTAAGAGAGATCATCTCCGGCAAGGATACGGTCATCGTAATGGGCCACAGGATCGGCGATGTGGACAGCTTCGGCTCATCCGTCGGTATCTACAGGATCGCCAAGACCCTGGACAGAAAGTGCCACATTGTTCTTAATGATGTGACAACCTCCATGCAGCCTCTGGTGGATCTGTTTAAGAACAATCCCGAGTATGAGGATGACATGATCATAACCAATCAGCAGGCCATAGACATGGCGGGCAATAACACCGTTCTGGTTGTGGTTGACGTAAATAAGCCAAGCATTACGGAGTGCCCCGAGCTTCTTAGATTCTGCAAGACCATCGTGGTTCTGGATCACCACAGACAGGGCGCCGAGGTCATCGAGAACGCGACTCTTTCCTACGTGGAGCCCTATGCTTCATCGGCCTGTGAGATGGTATCCGAGATCCTGCAGTATATCGGCGACAACGTCAAGATCCACATCGAGGAGGCAGACAGCTTATATTCCGGCATGATCGTGGACACCAATAACTTCATGAACAAGACCGGTGTGAGAACCTTTGAGGCAGCTGCTTTCCTTAGGAGAAACGGCGCGGATGTCACAAGAGTGCGCAAGCTCTTCAGGGAAGAGGCCGGCGAATACAAGGCCAAGGCAGATGCAGTCAGCCAGGCTGAGATCTACAGAGGAAGATATGCAATATCTGTTCTCATCAACGATGAGATCCAGAGCCCTACAATTATCGGCGCGCAGGCAGCCAACGAGCTTCTTAACATCAAGGGCGTAAAGGCAAGCTTTGTATGCACCGAGTACCAGAATCAGGTCTATGTCAGCGCCAGATCCATTGATGAAGTCAATGTTCAGGTTGTCATGGAGAAGCTTGGCGGAGGCGGCCACATGAGTTCCGCAGGCTGCCAGATGGAAGGAGTCTCTGTCACAGAGGCAATAGCTACGGTTAAGAGAACACTTGATAATATGATAGAAGAAGGAGAATTGGATTAATGCAGGTTATTTTATTGCAGGACGTTAAGAGCCTTGGTAAAAAAGGCGACATTGTAAAGGTAAGCGACGGCTATGCCAAGAATTATGTGATCCCTCAGAAGCTTGGCGTTGAGGCTACACAGAAGAGCATGAACGAGCTCAAGAATCAGCAGAAGAGAGATTCCATCGTAGCTCAGCAGCAGCTGGATGATGCAAAGGCTTATGCTGAGAAGATAGAAAAAGAGACAGTGCAGGTGACCATGAAAGCCGGTGAAGGCGGAAGAGTTTTCGGTTCTGTTTCTTCAAAAGAAATAGCTACAGCAGCCAAGCAGCAGTTTGGCTTTGACATTGACAAGAAGAAGCTTCAGATGCCCGAACCCATTAAGTCTTTCGGCACCTATGAGATTCCGGTGAAGCTTCACCCTCAGGTTACAGCAACTCTGAAAGTAAGCGTAAAGGAACAGTAATATGCCCGACGAGAGTATTTTGAAAAGAGTGGCGCCAAACAGCCTGGAAGCAGAGCAGTCTGTAGTTGGCGCCATGTTAATAGACAGGGATGCCATCGAGGTTGCCTCAGAGATCATCAATTCCGGGGACTTCTACAACAAGCAGCTGGGCACTTTGTTTGAGACCATGGTGGAACTTAACAAGGAAGGCAGCGCGGTAGACGTTGTTACATTGCAGAACAGGCTTCGTGAGAAGAATGTTCCTCCCCAGGTCAGCAGCGCAGAGTTCATCGCAAGCCTTGTACAGGCGGTTCCCACCTCTGCAAATGTGAAGTATTATGCCAACATAGTTTCTGATAAATCCACCTTAAGAAAGCTCATCCATTTCGGAGAGGATACCATCAACAGCTGTTATACCGAGGCTGATGATGTGACCGCGATCATAGATGGCGTTGAGAAGGGCATTTATCAGATCAACAGAAGGAAGAACCTCAATGACTTTGTGCCCATCGATGAGGTGGTCATGAATGCCCTGAACAGGATAGAACAGGCCAGCCGTATGAAGGGCAATGTAACAGGTTTGTCCTCCGGTTTTACGGATCTTGACTATAAGACAGCAGGTTTTCATAATTCGGATCTGGTGCTTATAGCAGCCCGTCCCGCCATGGGTAAGACGGCTTTTGTTCTTAACATTGCAGAATATATGGCTTTCCGCAGCAATAAGTGCGTTGCCATTTTCTCACTGGAGATGTCCAAGGAGCAGCTTGTAAACCGACTCCTTTCCATGGAATCCCACGTGGATTCACAGCATATAAGAACCGGTAACATGACGGAAATGGACTGGGAAAATCTTATAGAAAGTGCCGGTGTTGTTGGAAGATCAAGGCTGATCATAGATGACACTCCCGGTATCACGATCCAGGAACTCAGGTCCAAGTGCAGGAAGTACAAGATGGAGCACGGCCTTGATATCATCATGATCGACTACCTGCAGCTGATGTCAGGAAGCGGCGGAAAGAGCTCGGAGAGCAGACAGCAGGAGATTTCAGAGATCTCAAGGTCCCTTAAAGCTCTTGCAAGAGAGCTGGATGTTCCCGTTATCGCCCTCTCCCAGCTGTCCCGTGCGGTTGAGTCAAGACCCGATCACAGGCCTATGCTTTCAGACCTTCGTGAGTCCGGAGCTATCGAGCAGGATGCGGATATGGTAATGTTCATCTACAGAGATGATTATTACAACAAGGATACAGAGAAGAAGGGTATCTCGGAGATCATCATAGCCAAGCAGAGAAGCGGTCCCATCGGAACCGTAGAGCTGGTATGGCTTCCCGAGTACACCAAGTTTGCCAATAAAGCATGATGAATGGGGAGCACGTCCCTGTGCACTCGAAAACGCTGCGCGTTTCCTCGTTCATTTGGCTTCGCCAAATGCAAACCCTGCGCACTCGAAAATGCTGCGCATTTTCTCGTTCATTTGGCTTCGCCAAATGCAAAAATAAAAAAGGACGGTCTACCAAGTGAACTTGGAAAACCGTCCTTTTGTTATTTTTCCGCTTGGACTCAACCCTGAGAAATAGCTGATACAGGGCACTGAGCTGCGCAAGAACCGCAGTCGATGCATGTGTTGGGATCGATCTCAAACTGAGTATCTCCCTGAGAAATAGCTGATACAGGGCACTGAGCAGCGCATGATCCGCAGCTGATGCAACCATCACTAATAACGTATGCCATAATATGATCTCCTTCCGTTTGTAAAAAATATAAAGCCAATGTAGCATAACAAAGGGCTTTGCCGCGCCTTATCTTTGTTACTTAATTATCATATAATAAGAAAAATGAATTATCAATAGAAATTATCGAAAAGTTTTATCAAAAAAGCGGCGAAATCCGCTAAAACATTGACATCGGTAGCTTTAAAATGATACTATTGAAGTCGGCAGAATATAGCGAGAATATCCGTCACATCTGTTTTTCTTGGGAGGAAAAATATGTGGGCGGGCTTTTTTGCGCTTTATTTTATTTTTTGTGTACTAGCCAATAGACTCAAATAAAAAAGGTAGGAGGAATTAAAATGGCAAGAAACATGAAAACCATGGACGGTAACGAAGCTGCTGCATATGCTTCATATGCGTTTACAGAAGTTGCCGCCATGTACCCCATCACACCATCATCTGTTATGCCTGAGCATGTAGATGAGTGGGCAACAGCCGGAAAGAAGAATATTTTCGGTCGTACGGTTCAGATCACAGAGATGCAGTCTGAGGCCGGTGCAGCAGGTGCTGTACACGGATCACTGGTAGTAGGTGCTCTTACATCTACATACACAGCTTCTCAGGGACTTCTTCTTATGATCCCCGATATTTACAAGGTTGCTGGTGAGAGACTTCCCGGTGTATTCAATGTATCTGCTCGTTGTGTAGCTTCACACGCTCTGAACATCTTTGGTGATCACTCTGACGTGTATGCTTGCCGCCAGACAGGTGCTGCAATGCTTTGCGATTCAAGTGTACAGGAGGTTATGGACTTAACACCTGTTGCTTATTGTGCAGCAATTGAAGGCAGAATTCCTTTCATTAACTTCTTTGATGGATTCCGTACATCACACGAGATCCAGAAGATTGAGGTTTGGGATTACAAGGACCTTGACGAGATGGTAAACCATGAAGCCATCGATGCTTTCAAGGCAGGCGCTCTCAATCCTAATCATCCTTGTCAGATGGGCTCAGCTCAGAACCCTGACATCTTCTTCCAGACAAGAGAAGCTTGTAACACAGGTTACAATGAGCTTCCTGCAATCGTTCAGAAGTACATGGACAAGGTAAATGCTAAGATCGGTACAGACTACAAGCTCTTCAACTACTACGGCGATCCTAACGCTGAGGTTGTTATCGTAGCTATGGGTTCTGTAAATGATACAATCGAGGAGACAATCGATTACCTCGAGAAGCAGGGCAAGAAGGTTGGTGTTGTAAAGGTTCGTCTTTACAGACCTTTCTCAGCTAAGGCACTTGTTGAGGCTATTCCTGCATCTGTTAAGAGAATCGAAGTTCTCGACAGAACAAAGGAGCCCGGCTCTTACCGTGAGCCTCTTGCTCTTGATGTTATCGCAGCTCTTAAGGGAACACAGTTCGAGTCAGTTCCTGTATTCTGCGGACGTTATGGTCTTGGTTCCAAGGATACAACTCCTGCTCAGATCGTTGCAGTATTCAACAACGATACTAAGGAAGAGTTCACAATCGGTATCGAAGACGATGTAACAAACCTTTCACTTGATGCAGGTGCTCCTCTCGTAACAACTCCCGAGGGAACAACAAACTGCAAGTTCTGGGGACTTGGTGCTGACGGTACCGTTGGTGCTAACAAGAACTCCATCAAGATCATCGGTGATAACACAGACATGTATGCTCAGGCATACTTCGATTATGACTCCAAGAAGTCCGGCGGTGTTACAATGTCTCACCTCAGATTTGGTAAGAAGCCCATCAAGTCTACTTACCTCATCAAGAAGGCTGACTTCGTAGCTTGTCATAATCCTTCATATATCCGTAAGTTCAACATGGTTCAGGAGCTGGTTGATGGTGGTTCATTCCTCCTTAACTGCCCTTGGACAGTAGATCAGCTTGAGACTGAGATTCCCGGTCAGGTTAAGAAGTTCATGTATGATCACAAGATCAACTTCTACATCATGAACGGTTCCAAGATCGGTGTTGAAGTTGGAATGGGACCTACAAGGATCAACACAATCCTTCAGTCAGCATTCTTCAACATCACAAAGATCATTCCTGAAGAGGATGCCATCAAGTTCATGAAGGACGCTGCTCAGAAGACCTATGGTCGTAAGGGTGAAGATGTTGTTAAGAAGAACTGGGATGCTATCGATGCAGGTGCAGATCCCAAGAACCTTATCAAGGTTGAGATTCCTGAGTCTTGGGCAAACGCTGAGGACGAGGGTCTTGAGTTCAAGAAGGCCGAGGGCTCAAGAAAGGATGTTATCGACTTCGTTAACAACATCCAGTCCAAGGTTAACGCTCAGGAAGGTAACACTCTTAAGGTTTCAGAGGTACTTCCTTATGTTGCAGGTGATACACCTTCAGGTTCTGCTGCATATGAGAAGAGAGGTATCGCAGTAAACGTTCCTGCATGGGATGCTTCCACATGTATCGGATGCGGATTCTGCTCACTTGTATGTCCTCATGCAGCTATCCGTACAATCGCTATGACAGACGATGAGATCGCTAAGGCTCCTGAGGGACTTCAGACCAAGCCTCTTATGGGAATGGATGGATACAAGTACTCAGTTGTTATTTCAGCTCTCGACTGTACAGGTTGCGGATCCTGCGCAAATGTATGTCCCGGCAATAACAAGGGCGAGACCCTTAAGATGGGTGCTATTGCAGCCAACAAGGATGAGCAGAAGTACTTCGACTATGCAGTTACTCTTCCTATCAAGGATGATGTTGTTGCTAAGTTCGGCGAGACTTCAATCAAGGGCTCACAGTTCAAGCAGCCCCTCCTTGAGTTCTCAGGCGCATGCGCAGGCTGCGGTGAGACACCTTATGTTAAACTTGTTACTCAGCTCTTTGGTGAGAGAATGTACGTTGCAAACGCTACAGGATGTACATCAATCTGGGGTAACTCATCACCTTCAACACCTTACACAGTAAATGCCAAGGGACAGGGCCCTGCATGGGATAACTCACTGTTCGAGGATAATGCTGAGTTCGGTATGGGTATGGTACTTGCACAGAACGCTCTGCGTGATGCCATCAAGGAGAAGGTAGAAGAGATCGTTGCTGCCGGCGGCGCTGCTAAGGATGCTGCTCAGAAGTGGCTCGATACATTCTCAAACGGCGCTGAGAACTTCGCTGCTACAGATGCTCTCGTTGAGGCTCTTGCAGGCGACAGCTCAGATGCAGCTAAGTATGTTCTTAAGAACAAAGATTTCGCAGCTAAGAAGTCACAGTGGATCTTCGGCGGTGACGGATGGGCATTCGATATCGGATTCGGTGGTCTCGATCACGTACTTGCTTCCGGCAAGGATGTTAACGTTCTCGTTGTAAACACTGAGGTTTACTCAAATACAGGCGGACAGTCATCTAAGGCTACACCTACAGGTGCTGTTGCACAGTTCGCTGCAGGCGGAAAAGAGATCAAGCAGAAGGATCTTGCTTCTATCGCAATGAGCTATGGTTATGTATATGTAGCACAGATCGCTATGGGTGCTAACATGCAGCAGACCATCAATGCAATTAAAGAGGCTGAGGCTTATCCCGGACCTTCACTCATCATCGCATATGCTCCTTGTATCAACCAGGGTCTTAAGGCCGGCATGAACAAGGTTATGGATGAGGAGAAGAAGGCTGTAGCTACAGGATACTGGGATATGTTCAGATTCAATCCTCAGGCAGAGAACAAGTTCACTCTTGATTCCAAGCCTGCTACAGAAGACTTCCAGAGCTTCCTTGACGGTGAGGTTAGATACCTTTCACTTAAGCTCAAGAATCCTGAGAGAGCTGCTAAGCTCAACGCAGCTGCTGCAGAGCATGCTAAGGAGCACAGAGCTTATCTCGAGAAGCTGGTTACTCTCTACGGTAAGGACTGATCTTCGCAGAACCTGCTGTAAAGGCTGATATTTAAAAGCATAGTACCGCCCGGATGGTTCATTCATCCGGGCGGTATTTTTGCCTGTAAATATATATTTGTTTTTTTCAAATATTATTGTATGATGTGGTGAAAAGAAAACGGAAAGGCGGAATCTTATTTTGATACAGGATATACAGCCATACTTTTTGGACAACCATTTTGATCCCAAGGCAGCTCTTTTGCCCGGCAGCAGGATCATCATCATAAGAGACGATAACTATTTGTTAAAAGAAAAATCACTTGAGGAAGGCATTGTTGAGTTCCCGCAGGCCTCTGACTTTGCGGCCGGGCTTTCGGATGCGGATTTTGCCTATATCTTCACCATAGGAGAGGACAGCTTCTTTTTATACGTTTCCGATGAGGACAAGGACTTTGAGATTCCGGGATACAGCTACACCCGGCTTAATGTTATAAGGGGAAAAGAGCTGTCTCCCAAGCACATGGTATATGCTGCATTTACTGCATATCACCTCAATGCCTGGTATTCCACCTCGGTATACTGCGGAAAGTGCGGAACCAGAAATGAAATTGACAGAAAAGAGCGCGCCATGCGCTGTCCCTGCTGCGGTAACGTGACCTATCCAAGGATCAACCCCGCAGTCATCATAGGCGTCACAGACAAAGAAAACAATAAGCTCATCCTTACCAAATACAACAGAGGCTATGCAAACTTTGCTCTGGTCGCAGGCTTTACCGAGATCGGCGAGACCATGGAGGAAACTGTAGAGCGTGAGGTAATGGAAGAAGTCGGGCTCAAGGTCAGGAACATCAGATACTACAAGTCCCAGCCCTGGGGCATTGCCAGTGATATACTGTTGGGATACTTTTGCGATGTGGACGGGGATACCACGATCCACATGGACAACCTGGAGCTCAAGCTTGCGGGATGGTTTTCTCCGGAGGAGATCGAGCTTCAGCCAACGCCCTACAGTCTTACAAATGAGATGATGGGACTGTTCAAGGAAAAGGGATACGAAGGGACAATTTAAGAGCGCTAAGAGAAGAGAACTTCTTAAGGCATATGATACGAAGATCAAATAAAAATGCTCCGGAGGCACATGTGCTCCGGAGCGTTTTTTGTTATTAAACTGATCTTAGATACGGGATAATGTCTGTACCGCACTGGAATCAATCACAATGCTGTAGTGCTCTGCCAGATAATGCTCATCAGCTGTGCTTCCGATCTCGGTCTGGCCGTACTCGGTAAGCAGTGAGCAGATGTTGTCAAACAGTGTTCTGTCCAGGTCGCCCTGGTGAAGGATGAGATAATATTTGCCTCTTGCCTCGTCCTTGTAAAGAGTGTTGACTCCGTTGAACTTCCTGCTGACTATGGCTGCGAACTTGGTAACCTCATGTAATGAATCAAAGGAGAAGATCCTTGAGCCTTTGCG
Source organism: Butyrivibrio sp. FCS014 (assembly GCF_000526935.1). Classification (GTDB taxonomy): domain Bacteria; phylum Bacillota; class Clostridia; order Lachnospirales; family Lachnospiraceae; genus Butyrivibrio. The sequence continues at coordinate 49,302 of NZ_JAHA01000007.1, forward strand.
GCTTGGAACATCACTCTTGCGGCTTCCGCCGGTTTTCTCCTTGACCTTTCTGGAATCCTGTGAGGGGCTCATGGATGAATCTGTGAAATCGGGCATGTTGCTGTGCTGCAGTCTCTTGAAGAGGCCCATCACATCTTCCTCATCCTCCTCGTCATATTCCTCATAATCCTCATCGTAATCTTCATCTTCCTCATCTTCCTCGTGTACGGAAGGGGCGAAGTTGGAAAATCTTGTATCCAGCTCGTCCGGATCCTCCACCTTGGTGATGATAAGAACAATGCATTCCGAATTGATGGGGATTGCTTCGATCATCAACGGAGTGTCCTCCGCATCAAATCCATATTCTAAATTTGCCTGCTGCATCATGTCCTGGAAAAGCTCTTTGGCTTTGTCAGTTCCATAAGCAAGCTCGGAAATCTTGAGGTCACGCTTCGCAAGGTCATCTCTGGTAAGTGTACATCTGATCTGGTGATCGTTTACTTTCTCAATCTTCATGATGCATACCTCCTGACTTTGGAATACATAGATACTAGATGAAACAGTATTCTATGTCAATAGATATATCGTCATTAATTATGAAAAAACTTTGTAAAAAATCTAATTCTTAAGAAATCTTAAGAAATTTCGATGGTATTTCTTAAGAATTATCTGCTAAGATAATTCTTGTGAGATGCCTCATCCCCATTCTTAAGTCCGGAGAGGAGGCTGATACGGGAAAATTTATACGTCTTTTTACTATTCAATTTTCTTACCCGCAAGGGTAGGATGTCTTACTTATAATAGTTTCGGATATTAAATTCCCCAATTTACAATACATAAACAATAGAAACAACATAAAACAAAATTTAGTTTTTTCCCAATTCAATTATACCATATTTTGTGCCGGGATTGGCGGATATGGGAGGATTTTGGGGGTTGGCATCTCAGAATATTAATATATGTCAAAAGAGATTTGAACCGGTCGGATGGAATTTATCACAGCTAAAGACCTTTTGGCGGACCGGAACAATTCACGGAAAGGAAATAATCCATAATAACAATCAATAATGAAAAAGAAAGTCGGGGACCCCACCATGACTGATTCTCCTTGCTTGGTTATTCAAGTGGATTTGAGGACTTTCATAATGACGTAAACTTAATAGTCTGTTATAATATAGGGCGATTGTAAAGGAGCTAGAACATGAAGAAAAAGGTGATTCCGGCGATTATTATAATCGTCCTTATTTTTATTTTTGCGGGAATTTTTGCCGCACAGCAGTTTTTGAAGCGCTATTCCTACAGCACAGAGAAGGCTGATCTTGATAGCTATTTCGGAGTTACAAGCGAAGTAGATGTTCCCATCATTCTTGGAAATGAGTTTATTGAAGAACACGCACTTCTTCTGGACGGAACCTACTATATGGATTTTGACTCCATCCAGAAGTACATCAATGACAGATTCTACTACGGAGAAAAAGAGGGGATCCTTATTTACACCACCCCCACAACCATCATTACTACCGAGGCCAATTCCAACACCTGGACTGACTCTGACGGTGGTTCCACCCAGGAGCCTTACACCATATCAAGGCTTGAGAGTGGCGGACTTTACGTTGCCCTTGAGTATGTCAGGAAGTTTTCAAATTTCTATTACGAGGGATTCACAGAGCCCAATCATATGCAGCTGACCACCTCCTGGGAGGATGAGACTGTTGCCACCATATCCAAGGATACGCAGCTTCGTGTAAGGGGCGGCGTTAAAAGTGATGTGCTCCAGGAACTTGCTAAGGGAGACACAGTGGTCATCCTTGAGGAACTTGAGAACTGGTCCAAGGTAAAGAGCTCGACATCCTTCATCGGATATGTGGAGAACAAGAGGCTTACGGACATAACCACCAGAAGCCCCATTCCCGTCAATGATTACGTTGAGCCTGAATATTCCAATCTTTTAAGGGACCACAAGATAAACCTCGGCTTCCACAATATTGGAGGCCCCGCAGGTAACGATACATTTTCATCTGTCACGGCATCAATTAAGAGCCTTAACGTTATCTGCCCTACCTGGTTTGCGCTCTCCTCCAATGACGGAGATGTAAGAAGCTTTGCTTCCGCTTCCTATGTAGATGCAGCTCACAAAATGGGCCTTGAGGTATGGGGCCTTCTTGATAACTTCACCGGAGGCGCTGATGTATCAACCTCAGAGGTTCTGAATAGCTCTGCAAACAGGGCAAATGCCATTGCACAGACCATCGGCTATGCCAAAGAGTTTGACCTTGACGGTATCAACCTTGATTTTGAGAGTGTGCCTTCCGAGGATGGACAGTCCTTTGTGGAATTCGTAAGGGAATTGTCCATAGCCTGCAGGAAGGAAGGACTTGTCTTTTCCATAGATAACTATGTGCCCATGAACTTCAACGACTACTATGATCTTGAAGAGCAGGGCGTTGTGGCTGATTACGTGATCATAATGGGTTACGATGAGCATTATGCGGGCTCCAAGGAGGCCGGATCTGTTGCCTCACTTAAATATGTAGAGACCGGAATCATCAATACCCTTAAGGAGGTTGATGCCTCCAAGGTCATCAATGCCGTGCCTTTCTACACAAGAATCTGGCACAACTCCAACGGAACCATCACCAGTGAGGCGGTGGGCATGAAGACTGCTCAGGATTACATCACTAACCACTCCATCGAGCTTTCATGGGATGCAAACTGCGGCCAGAACTATGGCGAATATACGGGAAATGACGGTGTTCTTCATCAGATCTGGATGGAGGATGCTACTTCCATCGGCCAGAAGATAGACTCAATGAAGGCCAATAATATAGCGGGCATCGCAGAATGGAGCCTGGGAATGGAGACTCCCGACGTCTGGGATGTTATCGCTTCTTATATCGAGGGATGACAATTGGAAACGCAGATAGTACAGATAGACGAACAGAATATAGATGACAGGGCAAAAGAGATCCTGGCAAGAGCCGGAAGTATCATCAAACAGGGAGGCCTTGTTGCTTTCCCCACCGAGACGGTGTACGGCCTTGGAGGAGACGGCTTAAACCCTGAGTCCTCAAAGAAGATCTATGCGGCCAAGGGCCGCCCTTCAGACAATCCGCTTATCGTCCATGTTGCAGACATGGAGGCAGTGGAGAAGATTGTGGAAGAAGTGCCCGAGGCAGCTTACAAACTGGCTAAGGCCTTCTGGCCCGGCCCCCTTACTCTTATAATGAAGAAGAACGGCAAGGTCCCTTACGAGACTACAGGCGGCCTTGATACAGTGGCCATAAGGATGCCCTCCAACAGGATTGCCATGGAACTTATAAAGCAGTCCGGCGGCTACATTGCAGCGCCCAGCGCCAACACCTCCGGAAGGCCCAGCCCCACACTGGCTTCTCACTGCATAGAGGACCTCTCCGGTAAGATAGAGATGATAATCGACGGCGGTGCAGTGGGCATCGGCCTTGAGTCCACCATCATCGACCTGACCTCGGATACACCCATGATACTTCGCCCGGGTTACATAACCCCTAAGATGCTTTCGGATGTCCTTGGCAGCGTTGATATCGACAGGACCATCATAGACAGCACTTCAACCCAGAAGCCCAAGGCTCCCGGCATGAAATACCGCCACTACGCGCCAAAGGGGCAGCTCACCATAGTAGAGGGCAGCCAGGATGCGGTAATAGCCTACATCAATGCCCGGTCAAAAGAGGCAGCGGCTAAAGGTCAAAGGGTTGGAATAATCGGAACAGATGCCACCAAGGGCCTGTACAACGCCGATGTTATAAAGAGCGTAGGAAAGAGAGAAGACGAGGAGACCATAGCCCATGAGCTTTTCAAGGTCCTTCGTGAATTTGACGAGGAGAACGTGGATGTGATGTTTTCCGAGTCTTTTGACGACAGCGGCCTGGGCCAGGCCATAATGAACCGCCTTCTGAAAGCGGCGGGCCACAATAAAGTTGTAGTATAATGGAGGAAGCAGAAATGATAGCACTTGGAAGTGACCACGGCGGATTTGATCTCAAGGAAGCCGTAAAAAGACATCTCGACGAGAGGAAGATAGAGTACAAGGATTTTGGTACCTATGACAAGAATTCCTGTGATTATCCTGACTTCGGAAGGGCTGCTGCAGAGGCTGTAGCCTCAGGAGAATGCGAGAAGGGAATTGTTATCTGCACCACAGGTATCGGAATTTCCATCGTAGCCAACAAGGTAAAGGGCGTAAGATGTGCACTTTGCTCAGAGACAACCACAGCAAGACTTACCAGAGAGCACAACGACGCCAACATGCTGGCCATGGGCGGAGGAATGGTAGGAGAGCTTTTGGGATGCGAGATCGTGGACGTATTTCTTGATACACCGTTCTCCGGACTTGAGAAACACAGTCGCAGGATTGCCAAGCTGGAGAACTGCTAATAAGGAGGGAAAAAGGATAATGGGAAAAGTAGTTATTATGGATCACCCGCTGATCCAGCACAAGATTGGAATGATCAGAAAGACATCAACAGGAACCAAGGACTTCAGACAGACCATCAGCGAGATCGCTATGCTGATCTGCTATGAGGCCACAAGGGACCTTCAGCTTCAGGATGTTGAGATAGAGACACCTATCTGCAAGACCACAGTTAAGCAGCTCAAGGGCAGAAAGCTCTGCGTTGTACCGATCCTCAGGGCAGGCCTTGGAATGGTTGACGGAATGCTCACACTGATCCCTGCAGCAAAGGTTGGACATATCGGTCTTTACAGAGATCCTGAGACATTAAAGCCCGTTGAGTATTATTGCAAGATGCCCGCAGACGTTTCAGAAAGAGAGATCTTCGTTGTAGATCCCATGCTTGCTACAGGCGGATCTTCCGTTGCGGCAATTCAGATGCTCAAGGACAGAGGATGCCATAACATTCACTTTATGTGCATCATCGCAGCTCCCGAGGGACTTAAGGCAATGCAGGAGGCACATCCTGACGTTGATATCTATGTAGGTTCTCTTGACGATCACCTCAACGAGCACGGCTACATCGTACCCGGTCTTGGAGATGCGGGAGACAGAATTTTCGGAACCAAGTGAGCGATACGGATTGCACATACATAGGGGGAGAAACGTATGAAGCGAGAAGACTACATATCCTGGGATGAGTATTTTATGGGCGTTGCCATGCTGGCAGGGATGAGATCCAAGGATCCCAACACCCAGGTAGGCAGCTGTATTGTCAGCGAGGACAACAATATCCTCTCCATGGGCTACAACGGCTTTCCAAAAGGGTGCTCCGATGAGGATTTTCCCTGGGAGAGAGACGGCGAGGACGAGCTTTCCACCAAGTACCCTTTTGTAACCCATAGTGAGCTCAACGCTATCCTTAACTACAGGGGCGGAAGCCTTGTTGGCGCCAAGATTTATGTATCTCTTTTCCCCTGCAATGAATGTGCAAAGGCTATTATTCAGTCTGGAATAAAAACCGTTGTCTACGACAGCGACAAATACAGCTCCTCAGCTTCCACAAGAGCATCCAAGAAGATGTTTGATGCGGCGGGAGTAAGGTACTACCAGTATCAGAGGAGCGGAAGGAATATACAGATCACCATTTGATGTCATGAGAATTTTGCGGACACCGAAAACAACCAAAAACTTAATAGACAGGGTCAGATATAGATTACCGGTTCTTTGTCTGGCTGCGATGGTGGCCGCTGTTTCTTTTCCCGTGACAAGCTATGCTACCGAGAATACCAAGAAGCAGCTGGAGGAAGCCAAGGAGAAGAAGGAGCAGTCCGAGAGCGAACTTGAGAACACCAAGGACGACATCGCAGAGATGAATGAGGAGAAATCCTCACTCCAGGGACAGCTCAACAACTTAAACCAGCAGCTTAATGAAGTTTCCGATAACCTGGAAGAGCTGGAGGAGCAGATCGATACCAAGGAAACGGAGATCGAGAATACCCTGGCGGAACTGGCCGTAGCTAAAGTCAAAGAGGAAGAGCAGTATGCTTCCATGAAGAAGCGTATCCAGTTCATTTACGAGAAGCAGAATTTCGTTGTGATGGGAATGTTCCTTGGAGCCACGAATTTTGCGGACTTTTTGAATCAGAACAATTATATCGAGCAGCTGTCTGCTTACGATAGAAAGATGTTCAACCAGTATGTGGAGACCAGACATCTCATCGAGGAAAAAGAGGCAACTCTGGAGCAGGAGAAGGACCAGCTCCAGGAATATCAGGTCAAGCAGCAGGCTGAGCAGAGCAGAGTTTCCGGGCTGGTGAGTCAGACCTCCGGAACCATCAAGCAGTACTCCAACGACATCTCGGATGCGGAGGAGAAGGCAAAGGCCCTGGAGGATCAGATCAAAGCCCAGGAGCAGGACATCAAGAAGCTGGAAGCCAAGCTGGCGGAGGAGATAAGACTCTCCAAGCTGGCAGCGAACTCCACCTGGAGGAATATCTCAGAGGTGACTTTTGCGGAGGGCGACAGAGCGCTTCTTGCAAACATCATCTATTGCGAAGCCGGGTCAGAGCCCTATGCGGGCAAACTGGCAGTGGGTTCGGTAGTAATAAACAGAGTTTTGAGTTCGGTTTATCCGGATACGGTTGTGGGAGTTATTTACCAGAACAAGCAGTTCTCACCGGTGGCCAGCGGAAGACTTGCACTGGCTCTTGCAGACGACAAAGCAAACGCTGACTGTTACAGGGCGGCGGATGAGGCTATGAAAGGCTATTCCAATGTTGGGAACTGTGTGTATTTCAGGACTCCGGTTCCGGGACTTACCGGAACGCAGATAGGAGGCCACATTTTCTACTGATCAGGGGGTGTCGTCTTTGGCGACTTCCTGTATCGGAGCAGTCAGTGACTCAATACCATCTGAATAGATTTCACCAAGGAGCCTGTTCAGGGAGAGCAGGCTCTTTTTAAGAAGAGTCTCATCGATGAGGCGCTTCTCAAAGGCCTCGGACAGCTCGTCCAGGTCAACAACCCTGATCTTGCCGTCGGGAAAGATGACCACGTCGGCCAGAAGGTCGATTATGGTCAGCGAATTTTTGTCAGGATCGGATTCATAGGTTATAATGTCACAATACCAGCAGTAAAGTGAGCCATCGCTTTTAAGGAATTTACTAATCCTATAACCTCTGTCAAGATAATAGCAGGTGAATCCGTGGGAAAAATCGTTCCGCGCTTTGAGAACCTTCCATTTGGTCAGAATTACAGAGTCGGTGCGCTTTAGAATGATATCATCTTTTAGTTCGATGCATTCATCGGGGATGAAACGTTTACGAAATAAAGTTAGATTATTCATACAAAAATAATACTCTTACGGAAATTGAAAGTCAATTATGCGGGAATCATCCATAAGATTAAGGCTTATCAAAATTGCATATTTTATTCTTGTTCTGCTTATAGGCATTTTTGTGGCTGGTAAGCTTACAAACGGCGAGAACACTGAGATGTCCGCACCCATGCCGGATGCGTCGCTTCCGGTGGTGACACTGTCTACGGACAAGATTTCGGTAAACCCGCTAAGGGGCTATACATCAGAGATCGACATAGGGCATCTTAGGGGGAATATCATTCCCGTCGGGGCCGGAAGGACCCTTAGCTACAGGATAGATACCTTTGGCGGCAAGGTCAGTGATCTTCAGTTTGAGATGAGGAGCATAGACGGCAAGAGCCTTGTGGAGAACACTCCTCTTACGGATTACAAGGAAAGTGACAATGTCATCGAAGGCTCTTTTCAGCTAAAGGATCTTATAAGCGCTCAGAAAGAGTACATGCTTGTAATGATCATGGACACTGATATAGGAAAGGCCAGGTACTACAGCAGGGTTGTGTGGACGGAGGATGACAGCCTCTATCACCTTAAGGATGAGGTGGATTTTGTCAGGGCCTTTTCCGATGCCACCTTCAGCAAGGAGGCGGCTCAGGAATACTCAAGGTATCTGGAGTCCAATTCCGAGGGTGACAATACAACCTTCAGCAGGGTCAATATCCACAGCAGTTTCAGCCAGGTGACCTGGGGAGACCTTAATGTTTCAAGGTACTCGGATCCGGTGGTCTATGTGACGGACCTTCACGGACAGACAGGTAGCTACGAGCTTAAGTACAGGGTGATGGTCAAAGAAGGAACCCTTGGCAGGATCTACAATGTGACCGAGGACTTCAGGGTGAGGTACACCACTGACAGAATGTACCTTCTTAATTATGAGAGACGGATGAACTATGTGTTTGACTCCGGCTCCTATGCAGTTGGCAACAACACCATCGGCCTTAGCATTTCCGAACCCGATGTACAGCTTCTTGAGAGCAGCAGCGGCAGTGCCTTTGCTTTCGTTAGCGAGAGGCGCCTTTACATGTTCAACAATTCAGAGAATAAGCTGGCGTATCTCTTTGGCTTTTACGATTCGGCCCACGATGATATAAGGACAAGGTGGGACGGCCACAGCATCAAGATACTGAAGGTGGATGAGGCCGGAAATGTAAGATTTGCGGTTGCGGGGTACATGAACCGCGGACTCCATGAGGGAAATGTGGGCATCGCCGTCTATGATTATGACGCGTCCATAAATGCCGTGGAGGAAGTGGGATTCGTTGAGAGTACCCAGTCCGAAGAGATACTGATGCACTATGTGGATACACTGGCGTACTGTGGAAGCGGAGACGTTCTGTATGCGATGCTTGATCAGAATATCTACGCAGTTGACCTTATAGACCATAACGCCAGCCTGGTGGTAGATAACATTGGCGCAGGACAGTACAAGATATCCGAGTCTGAGAGCACCATTGCATGGCAGAGCGACCTTAAGAAGCTGAGTCTGATGAGCCTCAATTCCAGGACTGCTTCCGATATTGAGGCAGAGGCCGGGGATTACATCATTCTTCTTGGCTTTATGGGTGAGGACCTGGTATACGGTCTTTGCCACAGCGATGATGTGCGAAGCGACAGGATCGGAAATCCCATCTACGCCATGTACACCATCTGTATAGAAGACACTGACGGAAATACCCTGGAGAACTATCATCCCGAGGGGATTTATGTCACCGGTGTCAATATTGTGGACAACCAGATCAGGCTTACAAGAGTAGTCAGGGATGAGGAGAGTGATAATTACGTCTCCACATATGATGATCAGATAACCAGTACACTGAAGGCTGAGGAGGGCAGCAATACCGTTTCTCAGGTTTCCGTGGATATTTTTGAAAAGATTGTTCAGATCAACACCAAGAGTGATATCAAGCAAAAGCAGCTCAGGGTCCTTACACCGAACCAGACTCTTTTTGAGGGCAGCAGGAACATTGCACCGGGCCTGGAGAGAGATGCCACCCAGAAGCCTTTCTACTATGTCTACGGACTTGACGGAATCAGAGGCATCTACACCAATCCGGCAGATGCGGTGAGCCTTGCAAATACCGCTCCCGGTGTGGTTGTTGGAGACGACAACAGATATGTATGGGTAAAGGGAAATCTTCTTCGTTCCAACCAGATCATGTCCATCACAAGAAGTGCTGAGAGCTATGAGGATATTACCTCCACCGACAGCACAGTGGTGTGTCTTGATCTTATCCTTAAGTTTGAAGGAGTGAACCGGAACGTGGAGGCTCTTTTGACCGGAGGAAGCTCTGTTGTTGATATCCTTAAGGATTCTCTCACCGAGGCACAGATTTTGGAGCTGGACGGATGTCCTTTGTCATCTGTGTTATACTATGTTAATCAGGATCTGCCGGTTCTTGCCATGCTCAACGATGGACGGGCGATGCTGGTGATCGGATTCAATGACCTTAATACGGTGCTGATGGATCCCCAGACGGGACAGGTTTACAAGTACGGAATGAACGATTCCGACAAACTGTTCCAGGAGAACGGAAACCACTTTATTACATATATAAAGAGCCAGTGGTGATGCCCGGGGCTTAGGCCGGGCACACAGAAACGGAGTACCAATGAGTGACGATTTAGATTTCAGAGAAGTTACCGACGATGAGAGCGTTGATATAGTCGATGACGGCACAAAGAGCGGAAGCAGCGCGAAGGGCGGAAGTGATAAGAAGCCTGAGAGCGAAGTTTCCGACAAGGCTGAAGGCAGCGTTGAAACTCCAGATAAGAAGGACGATGCGGACAAAAAAGACAGCGAATACGAGGATGTTTGCTTTGTGTGCAGACGTCCCGAGAGCAAGGCCGGCAAGATGTTCCATCTGCCCAACAACATCTGCGTCTGCGATGATTGCATGCACAAGACCATGGATGCAGTGAGCCAGTTCGATTACCAGAACATGCTCAATAACCCGCATCTTATGAGCGAGCTCAATAAGCAGACAGGCAGCAGCTTCCCGGGATTCGGCTTCCTTAACATGGATGACCTTAAGAACGGCGGTTTCAATCTTGGGGGAGGAATTCCAAACACCCAGAAGATCAAGAAAAAGAGCGAGAAAGAGGCTAAGCCTGCCATAAATATCAAGGATATCCCTGCGCCTCACAAGATAAAGGCCAAGCTTGACGAGTATGTTATCGGCCAGGACCAGGCCAAGAAGATCATGTCCGTTGCGGTCTACAACCACTACAAGAGAGTGGCCACCGACACAATGGATGAGATAGAGATCGAGAAGTCCAATATCCTGCTTCTTGGACCTACCGGAAGCGGTAAGACCTACCTTGTAAAAACTCTGGCAAGGCTCCTTGATGTGCCCCTTGCCATTACCGATGCCACATCACTTACGGAAGCCGGCTATATCGGCGACGACATCGAGAGCGTTGTTAGTAAGCTCCTTGCGGCAGCAGGCAACGATGTAGAGAAGACCGAGCACGGAATCATCTTTATCGATGAGATAGATAAGATCGCCAAGAAAAAGAACACTACCTCCAGGGATGTCAGCGGCGAATCCGTTCAGCAGGGAATGCTTAAGCTCCTTGAGGGCTCTGACGTGGAAGTGCCTGTGGGTGCCGGCAGCAAGAATGCCATGGTTCCTCTTGCCACAGTCAACACCAGAAACATTCTGTTTATCTGCGGCGGTGCCTTCCCGGATCTTGAGGACATCATCACTCAGAGACTCAACAAGCAGACCTCCATCGGATTTGATGCCGACCTCAAGGACAAGTACGAAGATGACCCAAATATCCTTTCCAAGGTTACCATTGAGGATCTCAAGAAATTCGGTATGATCCCCGAATTCCTGGGAAGACTTCCCATTATCTGTACTCTTCAGGCCCTTACCAAGGACATGCTGGTACAGATCCTGAAGGAGCCCAAGAATGCTATCCTCAAGCAGTACCAGAAGCTTCTTGCTCTGGATGAAGTGGATCTTCAGTTTGACGATACAGCACTGGAAGCCATTGCCGAGAAGGCCATGGAGAAGGACACCGGAGCCAGAGCTCTTCGTGCCATCATAGAAGATTTCATGCTGGATATCATGTATGAGATTCCCAAGGATGACAACATTGGCCGTGTTACCATCACCAGGGACTATATAGAGGGCAAGGCATCTCCGTTGATCGAGATAAGGGGCGACGGAGTCGGCCCGAGGCTCCCTCAGTTTAATACGGAGGCTGCCACCGAAGTCTGATGTATAAGAGGACGGATAAAAAGTCTGATAAATAATCAGTAGTATATAACACAAAACTAAGAAGGGCGTTTCATCCCCGGCACTGCATTGCAGTCAGTCGGAATGAAACGCCCTTTTGTTTTATTGTCAGTCCGGGTAAAGAACCCTCGTTTGTTCTGTGACTGCCCCGGGAAGATCTCCCCGGCGGCTCAGCCGTTCACGATCATGGTTCCGGCTTTGCCCTTGAGGGCATCGGCAACGGAAGTGAGTGAAGTGATAAGAACCGATCCGTCGGGATTGGCTGAAAGGAACTCGATGGCGGCTTCTATCTTGGGAAGCATGTCAACTTCGCCGAATTCGCCGTCCTCGATGTACCTCTTTGCCTCGGAAACAGTCATTCTGGCGATGGGTGACTCCTCGGGAGTCTCATAGTTGAGGTATACGTAGGGCACGGAGGTGAGAATGATGAGCCTGTCTGCCTTGAGATCTGCTGCAAGCTTGCCGGCGATGGCATCCTTCTCGATGACTGCGGAAGCACCTTTAAGAACATGTCCCTGCTGGATAACCGGGATTCCGCCTCCTCCGCAGGCGATGACCTCCTGACCTGCATCAACCAGAGCCTTTATGGCATCAATCTCTACAATATCAATGGGCTTGGGAGCGGCGATTATTCTTCTGTAGCCGTTGCCGGGCTCCTCCCTTACGAAGTTGCCTTTTTTCACCTCGGTGTCAGCGTCCTCCTTGGACATGTTGCGGCCAATGGCCTTGGTGGGCGCATAGAAAGCCTCATCATAGGGGTCAACCGTTACCTGGGTGAGTATGGTGCTGACGGGAGTTGAGATCCCGCGGCTTGTGAGCTCTGTCTTTAAAGAATTCTGAATATCAAAGCCCACATAACCCTGGCTCATGGCATTGCACACGCACATGGGAGCCGCTGTGTAATCAATGTATATCCTGTGGAGCTCTGTCATGGCTTTGTGGATCATGCTGACCTGAGGGCCGTTGCTGTGTGTGATAACCAGCTGGTATCCGGCCTCGATAAGATCTGCGAGGGCCTTGGCAGTAACCTTTGTGGCATTTTTTTGTTCGTTGGTGGTAACGCCGAGAGCTTCATGTCCCAGAGAGACCACAGCTTTTTTGTTGTCCATCTTTTCCCCGTTTCCGCGCCGTTTGTAAGTGAAATGCCCCTCCGGCGCCATTAAGATAAAGTTATTATACATGATTTTTGTGAATTATGCTCTTGTTGTGCGGATTTTTCACCATGTATTTTTGGCGAAATTGTGCTTGATTATATTTGATATTGTAGTAGACTTACATTTTGTCTGTTGCAGTAATGTATTGTTTATTTTTGTTCGCTAAAGCGACAGTTGGGATATTTATGCAGAATAAATCAATTGTAAGGGACCTCACAGTGGGGGATCCCATGAAACTCATTATCGGATTTGCAATGTCTCTTTTCTGGGGCATGCTTTTCCAGCAGCTTTATAACATCATTGATACCGCCATTGTTTCCTGGTTCCTGGGAAAAGAGGCATACACCGGAGTGGGCACCACCGGCGCCGTGAACTTCCTGATCATGGGATTTTGCATGGGCGTATGCAACGGCTTTGCCATCCCTGTTGCCCAGAGATTCGGAGCCAAGGACTTTAAGAGCATGAGAAAGTTCGTATCCCATGCCATCATTCTCTGCTCTGTATTCGCGGTAGTCATGACATTTTTTGTAAGCGTATTTGCGCGTCAGATCCTGGTGGCCATGCGCACTCCCGCGGATGTTATTGATTACGCCTACGGCTACATCATCGTGATATTCCTTGGAATTCCCGTGACCTATATGTACAACCTGCTCTCCGGTGTCATCAGAGCCCTGGGAGACAGCAAGCACCCTGTGCAGTTCCTTATTATTGCGTCCATCATCAACATTTTCCTGGACCTTCTGTTCATCGTGCCCTTCCACATGGGAATCACGGGAGCGGCCCTTGCGACTGTGCTGTCACAGGGGATTTCCGGCATCATGTGCCTTGTGTTCATAATCCGCAAAATGGATATCCTCCACCTAAAGAAGGAGGACTGGGAGCTTGATCACTCTCATTTCATGATCCTTTTAAATATGGGAGTTCCCATGGGACTTCAGTATTCCATCACTGCCATAGGAAGCGTTATTCTTCAGATGGCCATCAACGGCCTTGGAACAGATGCTGCGGCTGCGGTAACAACAGCGGCCAAAGTCGGAATGTTCTTCTGCATTCCCTTTGACGCCCTCGGATCCACAATGGCTACCTACGGCGGTCAGAACGTTGGGGCAAAAAAGCTGGAGCACCTTCAGCAGGGCCTTGTGGCAGCCGTAAAGCTTGGCTGCGGCTATGCGCTCCTGGCATTTCTGGTGCTGTACTTCTTCGGAAGGTCCTTTGCTCTGATATTCCTTGATGCTTCGGACGTTGCCTGCCTTGATAACGCGCATCTGTACCTTATCATCAACAGCGCCTTCTATATTCCCCTGGCTCTTGTAAACATAGTCAGATTCCTGATCCAGGGAATGGGCTTTTCAATGTTTGCTGTTTTGGCGGGAGTTATGGAGATGATAGGCCGAACCCTGGTGGCGGTAGTGCTGGTTCCGATCTTCGGATTCCCCGCAATCTGTTTCGCCAGCCCCATCGCATGGATACTGGCGGATGCCTTCCTGATCCCGGCCTATATTTCCGTAAAGAACAAGCTTAAGAGAATCTTCAACGGTCAGGTTGAAGTCTACTGATAAAGCTTAGAAAAGATCACTGATTGTTGATGCCTGAAGTCATGTTGGGGTCAAGATCCGGATTGATCTTGGTAATGCGCCTGTCATAGGTGATAAGGCCGTTTACCTCTTCCTCAACATCACTAAGCTGAGTATATACCACTCCCGAGAGGCCCTTGGTGATAAGGGGCTTCATGGAGCCGTTCACAAGATTGTAATATGCGACACCCAGTTCATCCAGGGTGTCGTATTTTTTATATCCGTAAATCCTGTCCACGCTGCTGTGTCCGTCGATATGGCAGGCAAGGCCGCCGTACTCGGAGATCACAAAGGCGCGGTTTTCATTGTTGACTTCAACGGTGAGGGGCCTGAAATAGTTGTGGACACTTCTGAAGCTGCCGCTGCCCTCATCAAACCAGCCGCTGGCCTGGTCAATTGGACGGGTAGGATCCAGGTCTTTTGCCATGGTGGTGGCACCTGCGGCATTGAACTGTCCCCAGCCCTCGTTGAACAGAACCCAGGTTGCGATGCTGGGAACGTTATAAAGGTGCCTGATGGTAGCAAGCATCTCCTGAAGCCACTCGGAGCGGCCCTCGGAATCTCCTCTTGAGAAGGTCTTGTAATGGGATGGACCGTCGTTCATGCGGCCGAATACCTTCGGGAAAAGAGTCGGCAGATAAGACACCACGGGCTTGGCATAGGAGGAACCTCCGCTTACCATGTCCTGCCAAACGATCATACCCAGGCGGTCGCAGTGGTAGTAATATCTTGCGGCCTCCACCTTGATGTGCTTGCGGAGCATGTTGTAGTGGAGCCTCTTCATCTCCTTGATATCGAAAATAAGCGCCTCATCAGAAGGGGCGGTATAAAGCCCGTCGGGCCAGTATCCCTGGTCCAGAACTCCCATAAGGAAGTAAGGCTTTTTATTAAGGAAAAACCTGTAGATGCCTTCGCTGTCGGGCTCTACGGTAAAGCTTCTCATGGCAAAATAGGACCTTACGTTGTCATTTCCTGCCTCGATCACAAGAGGATACAGGTAGGGATCCTCCGGAGACCAGAGGTGCGGGTCCTCAATCCTGAATTCAAAATCATAGCAACAGCTGTCTGAAGGCGCCTTGCCGTCAGGGCCACAGGGACAGGTGTCAGAGGAAAGGAATGTCTCCTCAGTGCTCTTCCATCCGGAAGAGCCTGTGCTCTCGGGAGAGCGCACCATCTCATGCCCCGGTATCTTAACAGTCACCTTACAGGGACTGCAGGTGGAAACCTGAATGGAAACGGTCTGAAGGTCCTGGCCGGGAGTTATCTTGATCTGCCTAACATAGTTTTCGGGAACTTCCTCGATCCAGACGGTCTGCCAGATTCCGCTCTGACAGGTGTAGTACATGCCGCCGCGCCTCAGGGTCTGCTTACCTCTGCTGTGATAGGAGGAGTCGCTGGTATCCCTGACTCTTACGCAAAGCTCGTTCTCCTCGAGGGTCCGGGATCCATCCCCGGAAAACTTCAAAAGATCTGTTATATCAAGGGTAAAAGGAAGATATCCTCCGCTGTGGGAACCCGCAAAGGAGGAATTTACATATACGTCCGCAAACTGATCCACTGCGCCGAAGTGCAGAAGGAAGCGGGAATTTTCACTGCTTCTTTTTAATACGGGAAGTGTCCTCTTATACCAGAGGTACTGGTCGGGCAGAAGTCTCTTTTCCACTCCGGAGAGCATGGCCTCCGGCGAAAAGGGAACCAGGATCCTGCCGTCCATTTTGCTGGGGATCTGTTCTCCAAAGGCGTTGTTGAGCCCTTTGGTGTCGAATTCGGAAGGCTGTGGCACGATGGAATACTCCCAGTAGCCGTTTAAGTTTATGTAGCTGTCCCTGACAAACTGAGGCCTGGGGTACTCAGCAAGCACGTGTTCCGGATCAAGATTTTCTCCCCAGGGGGTAAAGAGCCTGTTCAGAACGTCGTCTTCATGGGGCTTGTCGATAGCTTTTATTGCGTCAATGAGATCCATATGTGTCCATCCTTAATGATGATATATTGGTAAAAAGATTTAGTTATTGCCGGAAGCTGCCGATGCAACAAGGTCCTGATAGAATGCGCAGGTTGATGCGTATCTGTAGACACTTACCCACAGAAGCGGCACGAACAGGGAAATGCATCCCAGAAGATATAGCGGAACAAAGGAAACGTTCAGGGCAAAGAGACGCAGCTTGTTTCCTTTCATAAGTCTCCTGCTGGTGGCCAACAGCTCTTTTGCCGACCTTCCCGGAAAGTCGTGGAGAAGGAAGAAGGCCTGGGAGTAGGTGAGTGAAACAAGGATATTCACCACAAGACCCAGGAAAAGAGCTATCAACAAAGCGGAGCGCAGATCGTAGCTCTGGTCCTGCTGATAGAACACCAGAAGGATCTGGCTGGGAATGCTCACAAGGAAATCCACCAGCACAAACAATGCCTGGATAACAACCGCTTTCTGAGGCTCTTTGCGCAGGCCAAAGAAGATGTCTGAGGTGGATACGGTCTGGGAATACAGAAGATTCATATAAAGATAAGCCTTGCCGGACATAAGAAGGCCCAGAAGGATATTCACTATCAAAGTTATGATGTTGTTGATGATAATGATGGCGATATTGCCTGAGGCGGCCACTGTGGTAAAGCCGGTGGCCAGTATCTGAATTGCAAAGATTATAATGTTGGCACCTATGAGGGTACCGTATTTACCCAGTGATTTCTCTTTGGCAATTCCCTTAAGTTCTGCAGATGATTTCATACTGCTCATGAAAAAGCGCTCCCCACCTTATCCGGCGAGGTCAACGTTTGCCCCCAGCAAGCCCTGCTTGTTCATGTTCTTTCTCGCCTGTATATAAGGATTTTCTTCGTTAGAATATGCTATCTTGGTGCAGGTCTCACCGCCTGCTACATAGGTTCGTCCGCACTCCGGACATACTGCTGTCTTGATTGATACCGATGCCTGAAGGACCTTGCCGTTGTTCATGGCCGCATCCTTGTAGGCGTTGCTCACGTGCTCAGCCTCATGGCCGCGAACCCTTGAAGCTGCCGCCTGAGGAGAAATGTGCTGTGCGCTCTTAAAAGAAACCATCTCGTCGGAACCGTCCTGATACTTGCGGTTCTTGCAGGTCTCACACTCGGCGGGAGAAACTCTCTTGCCGGGCTTTGCCTCTGTGGGCTGTCCGGGATTTAATATCGCCTTGCCCGCTTCATCAGCCTTGCCTGCGCCGCCGGCTGCGTATCCGCTGCCTGCCGCCGCCATCGACATCTGGTTTGCATAAGCACCATATCCACTTCCTATAGCACCGATCATACTCATAGGCACCTCATTTCATATGCCCGGGAAAAGGATCAGTTACCGCCTATGGAAACTCCGATTTCCTTGAGCATATCGTCAAAGCTGACACCGTTCATCTGCTGTGACATCTGGTTTAACTGCTCATGGTACTGAGGATCGGTCAGTACCTTGTGCACGTCATAGGCCATAACGCTGTATCCCAGGACTATTCCCAGGATTCCGAATATGACTGCCCGCCTGGCCTGTGGCAGGAATTTCTCCATCGTTCCCTTGGACAAAAGAGCCATCACTATGGCGATACCACCGATGACAACTCCTATGTTAAGAAAGAAACATAAGGGTATGGAAGCAAGCCCTAAAATAAGGGCCGTGCCTGCCATGGCTACATGCGGATCCAGCTCGTTATGAGCTTTGTTGTAGTCATAGTTATTGTAATAGTAATTGTTGTCCCCGTTTTCTCCCATCAATACTTCCTCAAATACTTATACTTACTATAGATTTTACTATAAAGCCGCCTTTTTTTCAATGTTTGAGCGGGGTTGACGAGTCTTGAAAACTGACTGAAAGGCTTGGTATAATAAGGAAGTGTGTTCTGTTTACGAAAGTTTTATCGAAATTTCCCACAGGGTTTATCCGCAGCAGAACGTATTTTGGTTTTTGGAGAGGTTTTTTATGGACATTGTATTAAAGATCAAAGAAGAACTTGGCGTAGAGAAGTGGCAGGTAGAGGCGGCTGTTAAGCTGATCGATGAGGGCAATACCATTCCCTTCATTTCCCGATACAGGAAAGAAGTGACAGGATCCCTTAACGATGAGCAGCTCCGTAACCTGGACGAGAGACTTAAGTATCTTAGAAGTCTTGAGGAGAGAAGAGAGCAGGTGCTTGCTTCCATAGAGGAGCAGGGCAAGATGACAGATGAGCTTCGGGAGAAGATCATCGCTGCAGAGACCATGGTAGCCATCGAGGATCTCTATCTTCCCTACAGACCCAAGAGAAAGACAAGGGCCAGTGTTGCCAGAGAGAAGGGCCTTGAGCCTCTGGCACAGATCCTTCTTTTGCAGGAGACCACAAAGCCTCTTCAGGAGGAGGCTGCGGCCTTTATAGATGAGGAAAAGGGCGTTAATGATGCGGCAGAAGCTCTTCAGGGAGCCATGGACATCATCGCCGAGGATGTTTCGGACAATGCGGATTTCCGTACCTACATCCGTGAAGCTACCATGGAGGAGGGCGTTCTTACCAGCAAGGCCAAGGATGAGAAGGCTCAGTCCGTATACGAGATGTACTACGACTACTCAGAGCCCGTTAAGAAGGTTCTGGGCCACAGAGTTCTTGCCCTCAACAGAGGTGAGGCTGAGAAATTCCTGGTAGTTAAGATCGAGGCTCCCGAGGAGAAGATCCTTCAGTTCCTCAACAAGAAAATGCTTAAAAATGACAATCCCATCACCACTCCCGTTATCGAGGAGATCAATCAGGATGCCTATGAGAGACTTATAGCTCCTGCCATTGAGCGTGATATCAGAAACGAACTTACAGAGAAGGCTGAGGATGGCGCCATTTCAGTATTCGGCAAGAACCTGACCCAGCTTCTCATGGCACCTCCCATTGCAGGCAAGACAGTCCTTGGATGGGACCCTGCTTTCAGAACAGGATGCAAGCTGGCCATCGTTGATGCCACCGGCAAGGTGCTTGATACCAAGGTCATCTATCCCACAGCTCCCCAGAACAAGGTTGAGGAGTCCAAGGCTGAGCTCAAGAAGCTCATCGACAAATATAATGTAGACCTTATCTCCGTAGGTAACGGTACCGCTTCCAGAGAATCTGAGCAGGTTATCGTGGAACTCATAAAGGAACTGCAGCGTCCTCTTCAGTACGTTATCGTAAACGAGGCCGGCGCTTCCGTATACTCAGCAAGTAAGCTGGCAACTGAGGAGTTCCCTCAGTTTGATGTGGGACAAAGAAGTGCCGCATCCATCGCAAGAAGACTTCAGGATCCCCTGGCAGAGCTGGTTAAGATCGATCCCAAGTCCATCGGTGTAGGCCAGTACCAGCATGACATGAACCAGAAGAAACTTGGCGAGACCCTTGAGGGTGTAGTTGAGGACTGCGTTAACAAGGTTGGTGTTGACCTCAACACCGCATCAGCACCGCTTCTTCAGTATATTTCAGGTATCAGCAAGACCATTGCCAAGAACATCGTTGATTACAGAGAAGAGAACGGCAAGTTCAAGGCTAGAGAAGAACTTTTGAATGTTCCCAAGCTCGGACCCAAGGCCTATGAGCAGTGCGCAGGTTTCCTCCGTATCGCAGACGGCGATAACCCTCTGGATGCCACCAGTGTTCACCCTGAGTCCTATGAGGCTACATTGAAACTTATGGAGAAGCTCGGCATCACCTTCGATGATGTCCGTGCAGCTCAGAAGAACGCAGCCAAGGCAGCTTTGGAGAAACCCGCAGCCAAGTCCGAAGATAAGCCCCGCCCTCAGAAGAAACAGAAGCAGGTAGTAATAAGGAATACCGGAACAGCCATGGGTGCCGCTCTGGCAGCAGCTCTGGCAGGAAGTAACCTTGCGGTTGTGGAGGACGGATCTGATAATGGTGCATCTAAGGGCGTTAGCGGAAAGGGCGCAGGCAAGAACGGCAATGGCTCAGCAAACGACGCAGGTAACGCTACGGCCGGTTCAGGCGCAGGAAGCCTCTCCAAAAAGGTAACCGAGGCTGAGAAGAAGAAACTTGCCCAGGAGCTTGGAATAGGTGAGATCACTCTTACGGATATCCTCTCCGAGCTTGAGAAGCCCTCAAGAGATCCACGTGAGAACATGCCTGCTCCTATCCTTAGAAGCGACGTCCTTGACATGAAGGACCTTAAGCCCGGTATGATCCTCAAGGGAACAGTAAGAAACGTTATTGATTTCGGATGTTTCGTAGATATAGGCGTGCACCAGGATGGACTGGTACACATTTCACATATTACAGATAAGTTCATCAAACATCCCCTCGAAGCTGTAAGCGTAGGCGACATCGTGGACGTTCAGGTGCTTGATGTTGAGCTGGACAAGAAGCGTATCTCTCTTACCATGAAGCTTCAGGATCCCGCTAAGGTTGCCGCAGAGGCAGCAGCCAATGCGGCAAAGAGAGCATCCCAGGCTCCGGCTAAGACTGCTGCTGATGGCGATGCCAAGAAAGCAACTAAGAGAGTCTCTGTTGTAGATCAGATGGCAAAGGAAGCAGGAATCACAAGAAAGCCCGCTGCAAAGAAGACTCCGGCTACATCATCTGCCCGCAGAGCCGATGGACCTGCACCTGACGCAAGACCCGGCGCCGCAACATCATCTGCCCGTCGCCCGGAAGGCAGCAGCGCAGCAGCCAAATCCGCTTCTGCCACAGCTTCCGCAGATGCCAAGCCCAAGACCTTCAAGAAGAAGGGAATTGTAATCTTTAAAGGCAACGCCAACGACTGATGAATTGCAGCATCAGCTGCACTGTTGGAGGATTACTGCACAGAAGAGGGAATTGAGACAGAGGCGTCATATGAAGTAGTGAGACAGGGCAAAGAGCATGTGGATTGAGTTTTTCTTGCGGTGAGTGTGATCGTTTGAAGAGCATGTGGATTGAGCACTTTCCGACACAAAGTACTCTACAAGCTGATTGAGTCGGTAAAATAGCCCCAAAACTTGACGTTATATCGGTAAATGGCTTGTTTTAGCGCTCGGTTATCGGAATAGCGTTTTCGTTCTGAATATTCTATATGCTATTTCGTCAATATCACCGCCGCAAAGTCCAATCACAGACAATTGCGTCGGAAGCACCTTGTAGAAATCATCGAAATCTTGTAAGCCCGTCGCATATAAATATAAGTTCGCCGCACATACCCAATTACGCAATCTGCAGATCGGTCTGTACCAGTTATGATGATGTATAGAACTCGTATTTGTATCATCCTGTTTCGGGCAACACAAATATAAAAAAGTGACAAAAAGAAAAACGGCAAAACCGGGATTTATAACCAGCTTTGCCGTTTTTTGCTTAGAGTCTTTTTCGGATTTTCGTCCGGTTTCTTCTTTTTATCATCTATAGGTCCTATAAGAATTCTCATTTCGTGAGCAAAATACTTACTGTTCTATACAATTATACGAATGAAAAAGAAAAATGGACATAAATATGGGCATTTTTTTACTTGATTTTATTTTAACAATCTGATAACCTAGTCCTCGTGCGCTTCTTGGGCCTTCCAAAGGACCGTATGGACAGGCGCACAAAAAATAATATGTTCCCTGTAAAGGCAAAAAGCTGTCTTTCAAAAGGAACATAAGAGGGTTAAGAGGAGAGAAAATTTATGAAAAAAAGATTTATCGGATTCATGCTGGCTACAGCAATGATGGTTACAGTTGCAGGCTGCGGCAAGCAGATCACACCTGCAGAGAACGTGACAGAAGAGACAGCTGTTGAGGAAACAGCGCAGGCAGAAGAGCAGACAGCAGAGGCTGAGCAGACAGAGTCTGCTGAGGCAGAGGAAAACGAGACAGCAGAGGCTGAGGCTCCCGCAGAGGAAGAGAGCGACGTTGAGTTCACAACAGGAACCGTAAACGGCAATGTATATGAGAACGAGTACTTTGGTATCAAGCTCACTGTTCCTTCTGACTATTCATTCCTTGATGATGATACACTTTCACAGCTTACAGGTATGGCTTCAGATATCATGAAGGACAACAAGGCTGCCAAGGAGGCACTTGAGAACGGAACAGCTGCTATCGTAGCTTACGCTATCAAGTCAGGCGCTGCTGATAACATTAACGTAACTATTCAGTCAAACGCATCTCTTGCAAACGCTGTATTCGATGAGAAGGCTATCATGGATGTAAGCAAGGATCAGCTTAAGAGCGTGCTTGAGTCACAGGGCGCAGAGATCACAAGCTGCGAAGTTGTTGAGAGCGAAGTTGCAGGCGAGAAGCACTACATCATCGAGCTTGAAGGAAACGTTAACGGTATGGAAGTACATGAGCAGGTTGTTAACTTCCAGAAGGGTGATTACATGATGGCAATCGCAGCCAGCACCTTCAATTCAGACGATGTTGCCGCACTTATGGCCGGTGTTGAGAAAAATTAACGTTTATTTTATCAAAAGACTATTGATTTATTTTATACCATAGGTTATTATTGCATAACGGACGACGTAAGAAGTCCAATATAACTATAGTTCTCTTATTCAGAGTGGTGGAGGTACATAGGACCTGAGAAGCCACGGCAACCCCTGACATACAGGAAGGTGCCAACCTGAGCGTGCAACTTTCGAGGCCTGATAGTTAGGCTGAGATACAACGAGCAATAAGAGGATCTGAAACCAGATCAGTTCCGCTTGTTTGTGTCCTGCACGCACCAAACAAGCGGATTTTTTACGCGTGTTATGGCAGAGGCATGAATCAACCTCGATATATGCAAAGCCACGTAAGTGAGGAATCGCGGAGTGATTTCGAGTATGCCATAACGCTTTATTGGCGCAAAGCGCAAGAAAGGAAAGAAGAATGGATAAGTTTATTTTCACATCCGAGTCAGTAACAGAGGGACATCCCGACAAAATTTGCGACAACATCTCAGACGCAATCCTTGATGCCTGCATGGCACAGGATCCCATGAGCCGTGTAGCCTGCGAGACTACAGCCTGCACAGGTTTCGTTCTCATCACAGGTGAGATCACCACAAAGGCAGTTGTAGATTACGCCAAGATCGCAAGACAGACAGTTTGCGAGATCGGCTATGACAGCTCAGAGAAGGGCTTCGATGGAAACACCTGCGCAGTTATGGTTGCTCTTGATCAGCAGTCAGCTGACATCGCTATGGGCGTTGACAAGGCTCTTGAGGCAAGAGAGAACAACATGACCGATGAGCAGATCGAGGCTATCGGTGCCGGCGACCAGGGTATGATGTTCGGTTATGCTACCAACGAGACAGAGGAGTATATGCCCTACGCTATCAGCCTTGCACACAAGCTCACCAAGAAGCTCACAGAGGTTAGAAAAGACGGAACTCTTCCTTATCTTCGCGCAGACGGCAAGAGCCAGGTTTCTGTTGAGTACGATGAGAACGGCAAGCCCATCAGACTTGAGGCTATCGTTATCTCAACTCAGCATGACGAGAAGGTTACACAGGAGCAGATCCACACAGATATCAGAAAGTATGTTATTGATGCAGTAGTTGATGCAGCTATGGTTGATGCAAACACCAAGATCTTCATCAATCCTACAGGACGTTTCGTTATCGGCGGACCTCAGGGTGATGCAGGACTTACAGGACGTAAGATCATCGTTGACACCTACGGCGGAGCAGCTCGTCACGGCGGCGGAGCATTCTCCGGCAAAGACTGCACAAAGGTTGACCGTTCAGGTGCTTACGCAGCAAGATACGTTGCCAAGAACATCGTTGCAGCAGGACTTGCTGACAAGGCTGAAATCCAGCTTTCATACGCTATCGGCGTAGCACAGCCCACATCAATCCTTGTAGACACCTTCGGAACAGGTAAGGTTTCCAATGAGAAGCTCACAGAGGCAGTTCGTAAGGTATTTGACCTTCGCCCTGCAGGAATCATCAAGATGCTCGACCTTCGTCGTCCCATCTACAAGCAGACAGCAGCTTACGGACACTTTGGCCGCAACGATCTGAACCTTCCCTGGGAGCAGCTTGACAAGGTAGAAGAGCTCAAGGCAGCAGTACAGTAATCTATATAAATCGCTTATATAATGAAAAGAGACGCATCATGCAGAGACGCATCATGCGTCTCTTTTTTTGCGTGTGAATAAATATACTATTAAGATTCTAACCGCGATATAAACGAAAAATGAAATTTATTTTAGATTTTACAAAAAATACCCCCTTTTATGATGGGTCACATGATGGGTCATAGGGTAGAATCTATTTTGGAGTTCACACTAAATTCACACAAAGTTCACACATTCTTATGAGAGGGTAAACAAATGAAGAAAAAATCAATTAAGAAGCAAGTAGTAAAAGCGCTTGCAGTGGGAATCAGTGCATCTATGGCGCTTCAACCAATGGCAGTATTTGCCGAGGGTGAAGCGGTACTTGAACCTATTGCACCGGCCCCTGTAGAAGGCTCTGCAGAAGAAGTTCCCGCAACTACCATATCCGAGTGGGTAGCTCCTACTCCTCAGGACATTGAGGGTAAAGCAGATGCTGCGCAGGAAGCTGCAGATGTTGTTTCAAATGATGTTGAAACAAACGAAGAAACCGGCCAGGTTCGCGGAGACCTGGACACAACTATCGATGATACTGAGACACTTACAGAAGATGTCTTCGACAACAGCAATATCTTTGAGACTCCCGGAGAAGCAGGCCCCGGTGTTCCTTTCGGAACAGACGCTGCACTCAATGTAGTTGTTGATGCTGCTGTTATAGCAACTCACGATCATGCAGAAGATGCTAAGGCTGATATTGAGAGTGCCAAGAAGGATCTTATCGTGGGTGAGATCGCTGAAGCTCAGGAAGAGCGTGGTGCTCAGGATGCAGCTAAGGCTGTCAATGATATGCAGACTCTGGCTGATGCCACCGATAAGCAGGTTGACGATGCAATAGTACAGGCTAATGAGTACGTTGATGGCATCAAGAATGCTACAACCCGTAATGCTGCACAGACAAACTATAACAATCTGGTAGCTCTTGCAGGCGAGACAGAGCAGGCAGTTATCGATGCTAATTCAGAGATGGAAGAGCTCAATGAGAAGTATGATGCTGCTAAGGCATACCTTGTAGCTGCTCAGATGAGATTTGAAGCAGCTATTAATGGTAGGGATGGCGCTTCTGCTGATGTTGCTGAGGCATCCAGAGAGATGAAGAAAGCTCATGAAGAGATTCATCAGCTCCAGGCGGATATTGCAGTAGCAGAGCAGAATATTGAGAGACATTACGCAGTAGCTCTTGAGATCGTAGCTCTTCAGGAAGAAGTTGCTAATGCTCCTGAGATTGAGAAATCCGAGAAGCAGGATCAGCTCTTTATAACAGTTATTGAGAAGCATTATGCAGACCAGTTCGCAGGCAAAGATGCTAAGAACGTTAAGGTAGAGAAGTCCGATAGCGGATACTTCACACTTAGCTATGAAGTTCCCGGCAAATCCCCTTATCGCACAGAGTTCAAGCAGAAATATTACACCTATGAAGTTGGCGAGAACGGAAATATCTCTTTCAGATTAAAGAGCGCTGAGCAGGTTGCAGCACTTGATTATGCAGCTAAATTTGAGGCAGAGCATAAGATTTCTCTTACAGATGAACAGAGAACAGTTTACAAGACTACCGAAGAAGGAAGACCTGGTCATGCTGATAAGGTTACATATTACACAAAGTATGAGCTTGAAAACAGAGATGATGTAGTATTTGTTGATGGCCAGCCTTATTTCCTTAACGGTAAGGGCAAGACTACACCTGAGATCACAATAGTTGGTGAGGACAATCTTAACAGCCTTTACAATGAGATTGCTCCCGGCGAGACCAAGGAAGTTGCTACCGGTATCGTAGAAGGCACCGAGCAGGTTTCCTATGAGGTTACAAAGAGCGGACGTCTTCTTAAGCACACAACAGCTACTGTCAATGTGACTGAGTATAAGAGAGAGCAGACCGAAGAAGCTGAATACAAGAAAGCATATGAAACAGGGAAAGGTCGTAATAAGACTACTGTTAATGGATACACCGAAGCTGATAAGAAGGCTGCTCAGGAAGCTTTAGAGGAAGAGTATGAGACAATCGTTATCTCCAAGATCGTAAATAAGGAGAAGACCTTCTTCGTAGTTTCCGGAACATATACACCTACATTCGTTGTTGACCTTGACGCCGCAGGTGGTATTTATAAACGTGCAATTGGCGGCTATAACGCTAAGAATAAGCTCATTGATGACATCGATGACGATATCATAGGCAAGTTCTGGTATGATGACAGTAAGCTTACTGCTCAGTATGAGAGCGATGTTTCAATAGCACTTGGATACGAGAATTATAAGCTTGGCGGAAAAGTGGTTCTCACCAGAAAACAGGTGTCAGGTGTTATCACTTCTGACGAGTTCGTATATTCAGATGATGCAGCTTTTGCTGCAGCCATAGCAGATCTTAAGAGTAAGATGAAAGATAATCTTGGCAAAGATGGCTATACAATGTCAGATGTGGTTCTGGATTCTTATAAGTATAATACAATTTGGCGTGGACTTATTCCTAAAGTAACTGTTGAAGATAAGGAAGTTAAAGTTTCACCTACAGAAGATTTCATTCTTAATCAGTCCTCCCTTACTGTGGACGATTACAAGAAGTATTCTTACTACATTGACTACATCAAGAAGGTTGGCGAGAGCACCAAGGAAGGCGAGCTGATCTCAACTACCGAGTACAAGAATGCTAAACATGCTATTGAGATCCTCCAGAATTCAGGACGTGAGCTTGAGCTGATCGATAAGCACTATCAGGAGTACCTTGATTATGCCAAGGATCTGCTTGATAAGTATCAGAGATATGCCGAAGAGGCAGAGGCTGTTCATCAGGATATCAAGCAGACTCAGAAGGATCTTAAGAAGCTTGATAACGCCATCGACAGACTGAACGATACACAGAAGGCAGGCGTTCTTCTTGAGTCGCTCCTCAATGGCGCAACAATTGCTGATTACTTCGGAATCAGTGAACTTCCGGAGGAGGAGAAGCGTGAGATCCTCGGTCATGTTAGAGAGGAAAATCTTGAGAATATTTCAGTCAGAGGACTTATCAGAATCTTAGACAGACTGAAAGTAAGAGCAAATAATAAGCTCCTTGAAGCAAATGAGAAACTTGGAGAGTTCGATGACATTCTTGCTACTGCAGATGAAGAGCTTCAGAAAGCACTTGAGCGTCTTCCTGAACCCACTCCCGGTCCCGGACCCGGACCTGGCCCTGCACCCAGTGGCCCTTCAACCACAGAAGATGTTATCACAACTTTGGCAGTTGTAAATCCTCCTGCAGCAGAAGAGGAGGCAGCAGTTCTTGGTGAGCAGAGACGTGTTTCCAGAAGAAGAACAGCAGCTACTGTAGAAGAAGTTGAAGCACCTGCTGAGACACAGGAAGCTCCCGCAGTTCAGGAAGAGCAGAAAGCTCCTGAGAAGACTGAAGAAGTTGAGGTTAAGCCTGAGACAACTATCGAGGATGCTGATACAGCTAAGGCTGCAGCACCTATACAGGCACAGACAGGATTCCCTTGGTGGATTCTTATCATCGTTGCAGCGGTAGCAGGCGTATCGGTTGAGGAGATCGTAAGACGCAGAAACGCTAAGGCAAAAGCAAACAGCGTAAGCGACACAACCAATAAGGATATCTGATAACTGATTTTTACACGTATAAAACGTGCAGCTCGTTATGTGAGCTGCACGTTTTCTTTTCCAAATACATCGGAAAGAGCTGCCAATGTAACTTTATCTGCATTTATGCTCTGGGAGCGCCCCAGGGCTTTCACCTGCTTGGTCTCTTTGAGGTATATCTTTACCTCATCATGGCCGTCGCTCTTTGCAATGATCTCTTCAAGAGCACCGGATCCGGCTTCATAATCCTCCTTGTTGGCAAACTGAACCCAGACAGTCTTGGGAACTTCATCAAAGGTCTTTACCTCAGAGGCGATAAGCTTGGCACTGCGGCCCTCCTCCACCGAAACTCTTCCGGAGATGAAAACCTTGGCATCCTCCATGAGCTTTGGCCCGTAGGTCTCGTAGGCCTTGGGGAAGACTATGACCTCCACGGTGCCAACCATATCCTCTATGGTGACGAAGGCCATCACCTGCTGAGTTTTGGTGTATTTAATGGTCTTGGCGGTGATGATTCCGCCGATGGTGGCGTTTGCCTTGTCTGTAACAGCGGGAACACTGTCGCCCGCAGAGGAATTCTTGTCATCATCGGTTCCTTCCTTGGTCTCCACAAAGAAGTCGGTGGAAACATTGGTGATCTTCTTTTTCCACATATTGACGTACTCTTCAAGTGGATGCCCGCTGGCATAGATTCCCAGTACGTCCTTTTCAAATTCAAGGAGCAGCTCCCTGTCAAACTCTCCGACCTTGGGCATGGGGATCTCGTATTGCTTCTTCTGATCCTCTCCCGCAATATCAAAAAGAGTCATCTGCCCGGCCATGGCATTTTTGCCGGAGGTGTGGAGCTGATCCATGATGGTTCCGTAGACGGTTATCATCTGCTTCCTGGTGTGGCCGAAGCAGTCAAAGGCACCGGCCTTTATAAAGTTCTCAACGGCACGCTTGTTGACTTCGCACTCGCCGCCCTGCATTCTGGTGAGGAAATCGTTGAGGTCCTTGAACCTGCCCCGGATCCTTCTCTCATGGACGATACCTTCGATAATGGGTCGTCCCACGCCTTTGATGGCAGTGAGGGCATAGCGGATTGCCTTACCGGAGGCCTTGCCTGCAGCAGCGCTTCCTTCAGCTTTGGAATTGTCACCGGCGGCGCCGCTTCTGTCCACGGAGAATCCCTCAACGCCGTCATTTATATCAGGGGGCAAAAGAGCTATCCCCATATTCCGGCAGGTCATGATGTAGCCCGCAACCTTACCCGGGGCATCGATGACGGAAGTCATCAGTGCAGCCATGAATTCAGCGGGATAGTAGTATTTGAGCCAGGCGGTCTGTATAGCCACAACGGCATAGCAGGCAGCGTGAGCCTTGTTGAAGGCATAGGCTGCAAAACTCATCATGGAATCAAAGATGCTCTTGGCAACTTCAGGAGAGATGCCCTTGGCTGCGCAGCCGGGGATTCCCTCTTCGGGATTGCCGTAAATGAAGTTTGCCTGCTCACGTTCCAGCTCGTCTGCGTGCTTCTTACTCATGGCGCGGCGGATCATGTCAGCTCGTCCAAGGGTAAATCCCGCCAGCTGCTGGAATATCTGCATAACCTGCTCCTGGTACACGATACATCCATAGGTTGTACTAAGGATAGGCTCAAGCTCAGGAGTTGCGTAGGTAATGGGCTCCTTGCCGTTCTTGCGGGCAATGTAGGTTGGAATGAAATCCATTGGGCCCGGGCGGAAAAGGGCCACGCCCGCTATGATATCCTCCAGTGACTGGGGCTTGAGGTTCTTCATGAATGCCTTCATTCCCGGAGACTCCAGCTGGAAGATACCGTCTGTCTGTCCTGATCCTATGTAGGAGAGAACATGCCGGTCGTTGTAATCAATTTTGTCTATATCTATAAAGTTAGGATCTCCGGGCTTTGCACCGATGGACTTATTGGCGTCACGCACGGCATCCTTGATAACGGTCAGAGTCCTAAGCCCCAGGAAATCCATTTTAAGAAGTCCCAGTGATTCCGTGGTCTTCCAGGGGAACTGAGTGGTGACACCGCCTTCTGCGGAGCGGGCAAGAGGTATCATATCCTCCGCCGGGTCTTTGCAGATAACCACGCCGGCAGCGTGGATGGAAGCGTGCCTTGGAAGGCCTTCAAGCTTCTTGCACATGTCAATGAGCTTGTGGGCAGTGGGATCCTCGTCGTACATCTTCTTAAGGTCCGGGCTCAAGCTAAGGGCCTTATCCAGAGTGATCTTGGGATCCGCAGGGATCATCTTGGCAATCTGGTCCCCGTAGCTGTAGGGAAGGTCCATTACTCTGGCAACGTCCCTTACAACGCCCTTGGCCAGGAGACTTCCGAAGGTTATGATCTGCATGACCCTGTCGGGGCCGTACTTGCGGGTAACGTAATCTATTACCTCCTGGCGCCTTTCGTACTCGAAGTCCACGTCTATATCGGGCATGGACACACGCTCGGGATTAAGGAAACGCTCAAAGAACAGATCATATTTAATAGGGTCGATATTGGTTATATGTATGCAGTAGGATACGATACTTCCGGCGGCGGAGCCACGGCCCGGGCCTACAGCGATGTCGTTCTCACGGCAGAAATTGATGTAGTCCCATACTATAAGGAAGTAATCCACATATCCCATGTTCCTGATGATATTAAGCTCGAAGTCAAGACGCTTACGAAGGGTCCCGTCATCATCGGGATATCTCTCCTTAAAACCGTCGTCGCAGAGCTTGTTGAGATAGGTCCAGGAATCGTACCCCTCCGGAACATCGTAGCTTGGGAGTTTGCTCTTGCCCATCTCGATATCCACGTGACATCTGTCGGCGATCTTCTGTGTATTGTCGATAGCCTCCTGAGCATAAGGGAAAAGAGATCTCATCTGCTCTTCACTCTTAACGTAATACTGCCCGCCCTCGTAGCGCATACGGTCTTCGTCGCTGACTTTTTTGCCCGTCTGGATACACAAAAGCAGGTCGTGAGCTTCCGCGTCGTCCTCGTAGGTGTAGTGGCAGTCGTTGGTGGCTACAAGCGGGATCCCCAGCTGCTGGGACAGAGCCATGAGAGAGTTGTTCACCATGCGCTGTTCGGGAATGCCGTGATCCTGCAGCTCCAAAAAGAAGTTGCCCTGGCCGAAGATGTTGTTGAGGCGAAGGGCTGCCACCTTGGCAAGGTCGGGAGTACCCTTTAGGATATTCCTTGGTATCTCGCCGGCAAGACAGGCACTTAGTGCTATGATGCCCTCATGGTACCGGGAAAGAAGCTCGTAATCCACACGGGGCTTATAGTAGTAGCCTTCCGTGAAGCCGCGGCTCACGATGTGGGTGAGGTTCTCATAACCCTTGTTGTTCTCTGCAAGAAGCACCAGGTGATAGTATCTGTCGTCGCTCTGGGACTCTCTGTCAAAGCGGGAACCGGGAGCAACGTAGACCTCGCAGCCGATTATGGGATTGATGGCATAGTCGGTGGGATCGTCCTTATTGACCTTTTTGCAGGCATTATAGAAGTCGATGACACCGTACATGACACCGTGGTCCGTAATGGCACCGGCGGTCATGCCAAGCTCCTTGAGGCGCGCTACATATTCTTTTATTTTATTGGAACCGTCCAGAAGGCTGTATTCCGTGTGGACGTGAAGATGTGTGAAAGCCATATGAAATCCCCCGTTTTTGCTCCTTACATAATAACACATTACGAGGGAGGATTGTGGGACACCTTCCTATATGATGATGGCTTTTTTGACCACATTTTTAGTTGCATCATAAAAAAACATGCGCTAATATAATAAGTTAGAGAAGATTGGGGAATTTATTTAGAATCGAGGATTAAAATATGGCAGCTAAGCAGATTAAGACAATCGGCGTACTTACAAGCGGTGGCGATGCACCGGGCATGAATGCCGCAATCCGTGCGGTAGTCCGCAAGTCACTTGCCAACGGCCTTAGAGTAGTGGGCATCAAGAAAGGCTATCAGGGTCTTCTCAATGAGGAGATCATTGAGATGGACAGACGCAGCGTTTCCGACATCATCCAGAGAGGCGGTACAATTCTTGGAACCGCAAGATGCATGGAGTTCACAACACCTGAGGGACAGGCCAAGGGCGCTGAGATCTGCCGCAAGCATGGAATAGACGGAATGGTTGTTATCGGCGGCGACGGTTCATACCGCGGAGCTCAGAAGCTCTCTGCACAGGGGATCAACACAGTTGGTATTCCCGGAACCATCGACCTTGATATCGCCTGCACAGATTACACCATCGGATTCGATACAGCCATCAACACAGCGATGGACGCTATCGACAAGATCCGTGATACTTCTTCCTCCCACGAGAGAGTCAGCATCGTAGAGGTTATGGGACGTCACGCAGGATACATCGCACTGTGGTGCTCAATCGCCAACGGCGCAGACGACATCCTTCTTCCCGAGAAGTATGACTACAACGAGCAGCGCGTTATTGACAACATCATCGATAACCGTAAGAAGGGCAAGACCCATCATATCATTGTAAATGCCGAGGGTATCGGACATTCAACCTCAATGGCACGTCGTATCGAGGCAGCTACAGGTCTTGAGACCAGAGCTTCAATCCTTGGATACATGCAGCGTGGCGGAAGCCCTACCTGTAAGGACCGTGTATATGCTTCCATGATGGGATGCTATGCAGCAGATATCCTTGCAGCAGGCAAGACCAACAGGGTTGTAGGCTACAGAAACGGCCAGTTCGTTGACTACGATATCGATGAGGCCCTTGCAATGAAGAAGAACATCAACGAGTACATGTACGAGATCGCGCGTACAATCTGATGTCTGTCATCTGAAGCGGCGGGGATGACCTGTCATTCATATAACAAGAAATTATGTGGACTTTTTTGCGCAGTGACTAGCACAAAACAAAAAAGTCCACTTTTTCTATTTATGCGCATCTGCTAAAATTTCCTTATGAAAACCCAAAACGAAGACAGCTACAAGAAAAGAATAGGCAGGCAGTACCTTTTGCTGATCCTGACTCTTATATTTGTCCTTATCACCCTGATCGCGGGAGCAGTGTTTTTCAGGCTCTACAGATCTGCCCTGGTGGCCAAGGCAGAGTCAAGGGTTTACGACAGATATTACGTAATGATCACGGATAATTACAAGTCTGATTTCTGGAAGTCCGTGTACAAGGGAGCGCTTGATACCGCAAGGGAGGAGAATGCCTTTGTGGATCTTCTGGGAGAGCATTTCTCCAAGGACTATTCCGTGGAGGAGCTGATGGAGATTGCCATCGCCTCAAAGCCTGACGGAATAATGGTTTACGCCAACGAGACCTTGGAGATGTCGGCCCTTATCAACAGGGCGGTAAACGCAGGGATCCCGGTGGTCACCCTTTACGGCGACTGCACCAAATCCGACAGACTCAGCTTCGTTGGAGTGGGCAGCTACAGCATCGGCAAGATGTACGGCAGCCAGATCATAGATATCATTAAGGAAAAGAGACGAGAAGAGCTTTTGGAGTCCGAGACCATCGAGGACAGAAGCCAGGTTAAGATCACGGTACTTGTCAACTCGGATACCAAGGACGCCGGGCAGAACATCATTATTTCCAGCCTTCAGGATACCATCTATCAGGGCAATGTCACCGACGCGGAGTTTGCGGTGTCAGTGGCGGCCATCGATAACACCAACAGCTTTTCCGTGGAGGAATCCATCAGGGATATTTTCCTTGGGGAGAATGTGCCCGATGTTATCGTATGCCTTGACGAGCAGAGTACGGACTGCACCTATCAGGCGGTGGTGGATTTTAATAAGGTTGGAGAGATCAGCATCCTTGGATACTACGGCTCCGAGACCATTATCAACGCCATAGACAGAGGCGGAATCTATGCCACTATATCAATAGATGCGGCCCAGCTCGGGGAATACAGTGTTACAGCTCTTTCCGATTTCCTGGAGTTTGGAACCACCAGCGAATATTACCTTGCGGACATAACTCTTATAAATCAGGACAACGTGGATGAATACCGGAAGGAGGATGGAGATGAATAAATTCCTCAACCGCCCCCTTCAGTTCAAGATCATCAGCGTCTGTATTTTTGCCAACGTAATTATCTTCATAGTAAATATCTTTTTGATCCTGGGCATCAACAGCATGTCCGAGGATATGGAGATGGTCTATCAGGATAACCGCTCCTTGAACCAGCTCTCCGAGGCTATGACCAAGGTTCAGGACTCCATGACCGCTTACCTTAGTTCCAAGACCAGCGAGTCCTTGGAGGAGTACTACAGGGATGCCCAGCATTTCTCGGATCTTTCCCTAACACTTAATGACTCCGTAACGGACCTTGCCTACAGCAGGATGGAGAGAAACATAAGGTACATGTCCCAGAATTACCTTCAGGAAGTAGCCCAGACCATCGAGGCCAAAAGAGGACGTAACGTCGAAAAATACAGGTCTTTTTACGAGAGCAGCACAAGGCTCTACGAGGACATCGATGACTATATCACAAGCCTTAACCTGGAGCTTTTCGTTATCAACTCCGAGAACTATCTGACCCTTTCAAGGGCGTTCAGAAGGTTCGAGGTCATCGGCGTCGGCGTAATGACCCTTGTCATGATAGGAAACGTAATCCTGGTTACAAGCTTTGTTACCACGGTTATCATGCCCCTTAAGAACCTGGCGAATACCGCCAACGAAGTTTCGGAGGGTAATTTCGACGCCAACATACCGCCGGCTCTTTACCATGATGAGGTGGGAATCGTTATCAATGCCTTCAGCAAGATGGTTGTCAGCATCAAGGACTACATCGAGAGGCTCAAGGAGAGTATGGAGAAGGAACGCTACATGCAGGAAAAAGAGCTGCTGATGGAGGCGCACCTCAAAGACGCCCAGCTTAAGTACCTGCAGGCACAGATCAATCCCCATTTCCTTTTCAACACCCTGAATGCGGGAGCGCAGCTTGCCATGATGGAGGGGGCTGACAGGACCTACGAGTACGTTCAGACCGTTGCGGACTTTTTCAGGTATAATGTACAGAGCCAGAAAAGAGATGTCACCATCAGGGACGAAGTGACGCTGGTGGACAACTATATAAGAATTCTTAACGTAAGATTTTCCGGGGACATCGGCTACGAGAAGCAGGTTGACGAAAGACTCCTTGACCACATTATGCCAAGCATGATACTCCAGCCCATTGTTGAGAATGCGGTAAACCACGGCATCAGGGAGATGGCCGGGGCAGGTAAGATAATGCTCCGGGTCTACAGAGAGGATGATATCGTATGCATCAGCATCAGGGATAACGGCAAGGGAATCAGCAAGGAAACCATTGATCAGCTGCTGAGCGGAAGCTTCAGTCACATAGAAGACAGCTATGACAACAACGGAATAGGAATGGACAACGTTATTTCCAGGATCAGGATCTTTGCCGGGGCGGAGGATGCCATCGACATCATCAGCTACGGCGAGAACAAGGGGTGCGAGGTCATCATAAGACTTCCTTTGGGAGGAGAAGAATGTATAGAGTGATGGTGGCGGATGACGAAGGCATCGTCATCGATTCCATGAAATTCATAATAGAAAAAGAGTTTGGCGACAGCTGCCAGGTGGAATGCGCCAAGAGCGGCAGGAGCGTAGTTGAGCTGGCGGAGAACTTCAGGCCCGACATTGCGGTCATCGACATTCACATGCCCGGCATCAACGGCATCGACGCCATAAGGGAGATGAAGCAGTTCTGCACCAACACCGTGTTCATCGTAATGTCCGCCTATGACAAGTTCGACTACGCCAAGGAGGCCATTGCCCTGGGTGTTATGGAGTACATCACCAAGCCCATGGAGAAGATGAAGGTGGTGGCAGTCCTCAAAAGAGCCATGGCCCAGATAGACGGAGACAGGCAGAAGCGCAGCAACGACCTTCTTATTAAAGAGAAGCTTGAGACCGTGGAGCCCATCATAGAGAACGGCCTTATTTATGACATTCTTTTGCAGGAGCATTTTGAGGAGGATGTGAACAACTACAAGACCATTCTTGGAATCACCGAGAACTACGGCTGTATGATGGCCATTATCTGCGGAGATTCCCAGGAGGGCAGCAGGATGACCAACGCCATCGGAAGCTCCGTTAAGATCTCCGGCAAGTACCACGAGATCCGTGAAGGCGTCAAATCCTACTTCAACTGCAAGATCGGAAACGTGATGTCCAACAAGATCGCGGTGCTGATCCCCTGCAACGAGTCCAGGATCGAGTACAACGAAAGAACCGAGATGATCGACAGGGCAAGAGAACTGGCCCGTTTCCTTCGCAAAAAAACCGACATAAGCTTCAGGATCGGAATCGGCGGAGTAAAGCCTCTTAGGGAACTTGGAGATTCCTACAGGGAGGCCCTGAACGCGCTTATAGCAACAACAGGTTCCGTAGCTCATGTGGATGACCTTGTCATCCCCTGCGACTACGACGAGGATTATCCCAAGAACCTTGAAAAACCGCTGTTTGAAGCCATCGCCAAGGGCGACCTCAACGAGGCTCAGGTGATGGTTGATAAGTACGGAGACTGGATGTGTCAGAAGGCCGGGGACGGGGATCTTATGTCAATGAGGCTCAAGACCCTGGAGTTTGCCCTTTACGCCGAACACATCGCCTACCAGAACGGCGGTCAGACCTACCACTATTCCGGAAGGAAGGACTATCTGCCCCAGATCATGGAGCTTGAGACGCCAGGGGAGATACGGGACTGGTTTTCGGAAAAGATAATGAGCGCCTGCCGAAACGTTGTGAGCAAGCGCGAGGAGCGCTCCGGCGACATCATAAGGAATGCAAAGAGGTATATTGAGGACAACTTTGACAAGGACATCTCCCTGGACGACGTATCCAGGGTGGTGAACATCTCCCCTTACTATTTCAGCAAGGTCTTCAAGGAGGAGAGCGGCCTCAATTTCATCGAATACCTGACCAACATCAGGATAGAGAAGGCAAAAGAGCTGTTGGAGAATTCCGGACTTTCCATCAAGGAGATATGTCTCTCCTGTGGATATACGGATCCCAACTATTTCAGCAGGAGTTTCAAGAAGAACGTAGGGGTAACTCCTACTGAGTACAAGGAGAAACTGAATGTATGAAAAAGAAGGTTAAGGGGCTATTGGGGATGGCACTGGCCATGGCGCTTCTTGTCATGTGCCTTGGCGGGTGCGGCGCTGCTTCTCAGGGCGATACCGACATGACGGCAGATGACGGCGACAAGATACAGATCGGCATGAGCTTTGACTCTTTTGTCATAGAGCGATGGCAGAGAGACCGTGATGTATTTGTTTCCGCGGCAAAAGAGCTGGGTGCGGAAGTCAACATCCAGAATGCCAACGGGGATGTGCAGCAGCAAAAAGATCACATCGACTACTTTATAAAGAAGGGAATGGATGTCATTGTTATAATCAGCATCGATCCCGATGAACTGGTGGATTCCGTCAGGAAGGCTCAGGATGTGGGGATAAAGGTCATCGCCTACGACCGTCCCATTCCCAAAGCATTGGTGGACCTCTATATCTCTTTTGACAATGAAAAAGTCGGAGAGCTTATGGGAGAAGCTATGGTAAAGGCAGGTCTTGACGAGGGAGGCAAGGCAGTGATGATCTGCGGATCACCCAAGGACAGGAACGTGCCCATGGTGGACGGCGGCTTTAAGGCTGTTATGAGCGACAACGATGTGGAGATCCTTGATGAGTACTACTGCGACGGCTGGAAGGCCGAGCTGGCGGGAGACTATGTCTACAACAATCCCGACAGGATCGAGGAAGCGGACGCCATCATGTGCGGCAACGACGACCTTGCCAGCAGAGTGGTGTATGCCCTTGCCGAGAAGAGAATGGCGGGAAAAAAGCTGGTGGTAGGCCAGGACGCCGATCTTGAAGCCTGTCAGAGGATAGTTGAGGGTACTCAGCTGATGACCGTTTACAAGCCCATCGAGAAGCTGGCCCAGAAGGCGGCGGAGGCAGCAGTCAGCCTTGCCAAGGGAGAAGAACTGCAGGGGGACGATGTATCGGAGTATGTGGGTGAAGCCGGCAAGGTTCCGTATCTTAAGATAGAGCCCATCGCCGTTACCCAGGACAACATCGATGAGGTGATCATAGGCAGCGGATTCCATCTGAAAGAGGATGTATACCTGAATGTTCCGGGGAAGATGCCGCCCAACTGACAGAAATTTAGTTTCACTTTAAAGGACTAATAGCAAAATATTGTTACATTAAAGCTGTGCTTGCAAAAAAATGCTAGCACAGCTTTTTTATGAAAGAATACAACTTAAAAATGTGCTACAAGTCGTAAATCATTCCTATTTGTTCTATGGTAAATTGAATCATGTAAAGAGCAGACATTCGTCTGTATAAACCAATCCAAAAAGGGAGGATTACTAAATGAAGAAGAAAATTTTAAGCGGTATTCTTTCAGTATTACTGGCAGCTTCCATGCTGGTTGGATGCGGCGGCGCAGCAGCTCCTGCATCTTCATCAGGATCAGCTTCAGGTAAGATCGGTGTAGCAATGCCTACAAAGGATCTTCAGAGATGGAACCAGGACGGTGCCAACATGGAGAAACAGCTCAAGGAAGCTGGCTACGATGTTGACCTTCAGTATGCATCAAACGATATCGCAACTCAGGTTTCTCAGATTGAGAACATGATCTCTTCAGGAGCAAAGGTTCTCGTAATCGCATCTATCGATGGTGATTCACTTGGAACAGTTCTTGCACAGGCTAAGGAGCAGGGCATCAAGGTTATCGCATATGACCGTCTGATCATGAACTCCGACGCTGTTTCCTACTACGCTACATTCGATAACTACATGGTAGGAACAAAGCAGGGCGAGTACATCAAGCAGCAGCTTGATCTCGACAATGCAGCAGGTCCTTTCAACCTTGAGATTTTCACAGGTGACCCCGGTGACAACAACGCAAGATTCTTCTACGGCGGTGCTCTCGACGTTCTTAAGCCTTACATCGACAGCGGCAAGCTGGTTGTTCAGTCAGGTCAGGTTGATTTCGATAACGTAGCTACAGCTAACTGGTCAACAGAGAATGCACAGGCTAGAATGGATGCCATCATTTCTGCTAACTATGCTGACGGAACAAAGCTTGATGCAGTTCTTTGCTCAAATGACTCAACAGCACTCGGTGTTACAAACTCACTTACAGCTAACTACACAGGTGAGTGGCCTATCATCACAGGTCAGGACTGTGACGTTGCTAACGTTAAGAACATGATCGCCGGCAAGCAGTCAATGTCTATCTTCAAGGATACACGTACACTTGCTGCTAAGACAGTTGAGATGGTTGACGCTATCATGAAGGGAACAGAGGCTCCCGTTAATGATACAAAGACATATGACAACGGCACAGGCGTTATCCCTTCATACCTTTGCGAGCCCGTATTCGCAGACGTAAACAACTACAAAGAGCTTCTTATTGATTCCGGCTATTACACAGAGGATCAGCTTAAGTAAAACCTCTTATTTTCCCAAATTGAACAAAGGGCGGGCCTTAGACGACCCGCCCTATGTTCGCTCTAAAAAGAAAAGCAATAAGATAGGAGGAGGGCAAAGTGGCACAGATATTGCTGGAAATGAAAAATATCACCAAGACCTTCCCTGGTGTTAAAGCCTTAGATAATGTAAATCTTCAGGTAGAACAAGGCGAGATCCATGCGCTGGTTGGTGAAAATGGTGCAGGAAAATCCACCCTTATGAACGTGCTTAGCGGAGTGTATCCCTATGGTTCATATGAGGGGGATATTATTTATGATGGTCAGGTTTGTCAGTTCAACCAGATCAAAGACAGTGAGGCAAAGGGTATAGTTATCATCCATCAGGAGCTTGCTCTTATACCTTACATGACAATTGCGGAAAATATGTTCCTGGGGAATGAGAGAGGACAGAAGTACAAGATTGACTGGCACGAAACAAACTCGCTTGCCAGAGAGTATCTGGACGTCGTAGGACTTAAGGAGAATACTCAGACTCTTATTAAGGACATCGGTGTAGGTAAGCAGCAGCTTGTTGAAATAGCGAAGGCTCTTTCCAAGGATGCAAGACTTCTTATCCTTGACGAGCCCACATCTTCACTTAATGAGACAGATTCAAAGGCACTTCTTGATCTGCTTCTTAAGCTGAAGGCAGAAAGAGGTCTTACCTCTATCATTATTTCTCATAAGCTCAATGAGGTTTCTTATGTTGCCGATAAGATCACCGTTATCAGAGACGGTGCAACTATCGAGACTCTTACAAAGGGTGTAGACGATCTCTCCGAGAGCCGTATCATCAAGGGCATGGTTGGTCGTGAGATCTCCGACAGATTCCCTAAGAGAGAGTCCCACATCGGCGAAGTAATGATGGAAGTAAAGAACTGGAACGTTTATCATCCTTTACAGAAGGAAAGAAAAGTCGTTGACAACGTAAATATTTATGTAAGAAGAGGCGAAGTTCTCGGTATCTCAGGTCTTATGGGCGCCGGAAGAACAGAGCTTGCCATGAGCATATTTGGGAAAAGCTATGGGGAAAATATATCGGGTCAGACTTTTATAAACGGCAAAGAAGTCCATATGAATACGGTAAGCAGTGCTATCCGCAATGGACTTGCATATGTAACGGAAGACAGAAAGGGTAACGGACTTATCCTGTCCAATCCCATAAAGATCAATACAACTCTTGCCAACCTTGATGATGTCAGCAATCACAAGGTTATCGACAAGCATAAAGAGTACAATGTAGCAGTAGAGTATAAGGAAAAGCTCAAGACCAAATGTCCTACAGTAGAGCAGAACGTAGGAAACTTAAGCGGTGGTAACCAGCAGAAGGTCCTTCTTGCAAAGTGGATGTTTGCGGATCCCGAGATCCTTATTCTTGATGAGCCTACAAGAGGTATCGACGTAGGTGCCAAGTACGAGATCTACTGCATCATAAATCAGCTGGTAGCTGAGGGTAAGTCAGTAATCATGATTTCTTCAGAGCTTCCTGAGATTCTTGGTATGTGCGACAGAATATACGTAATGAATGAAGGAAAAATGGTTGGGGAGCTTGATGCAAAAGACGCGACCCAGGAAAAGATCATGACTTATATATTACAGTCATCCGCAGAGAAGGAGGAGAATCATGAATAAAGAATCAGTTTTGGGATTTTTGAAAAAGAACACGATGATCATTGTTCTCGTCATCGTAGTTGCATTTTTCTCAATGCAGACAGGCGGAGCAATCCTGCTTCCCATGAACGTAAGTAACCTGATCTCACAGAATGCATACGTATTTGTTCTTGCAACAGGTATGCTGCTGTGTATCTTAACCGGTGGTAACATCGACCTTTCCGTTGGATCTGTTGTGTGCTTCGTAGGTGCGGTAGGTGCGGTTCTTATGATGAACCTTAATGTACCTGTATGGCTTTCAATCATTATCATGGTTCTCATCGGAACAGCTATCGGTGCTTTCCAGGGCTTCTGGATCGCCTTTGTAAGAATTCCTCCTTTCATCGTAACACTGGCAGGAATGCTTGTATTCAGAGGGCTTTCAAACGTAGTGCTCAACGGTCTTACCGTTTCAATCGGAGACAAGGTTGGCTTTGTAAACCTCTTCGGCGGCGGTGCAAACTGCTATATCCCCGATTACATCGGAGGCCAGGGCGGACTTAACATGACCTGTCTTATCGCAGGTATTCTTGCAGCAGTTTGTCTGGTTGTTGTTCAGGTAATGGGCCGTATCAAGAAAAAGAACTCCGGATATGAGCTGGAAGCTGTTTGGACCTTCACTCTTAAGCTGGTAGTACTTGCAGGTGTTCTTGTAGCATTTGCTTACAGACTTGCTCAGCACAAAGGTATCCCTTCAGTTCTCATCTGGGTTATCATCGTAGTATTCGTTTACGGTTACATCACCTCCAACACCACGGTTGGCCGTTACTTCTACGCAGTGGGCGGTAACGAGAAGGCAACAAAGCTTTCCGGTATCGATACAAACAGAGTTTATTTCCTTGCTTACACAAACATGGGCTTCCTTGCAGCTCTTGCAGGAATGATCACCATCGCAAGACTTACATCCGCTCAGCCCACATACGGCCAGAACTACGAGATGGACGCCATCGGTTCCTGCTTCATCGGTGGAGCATCAGCTTACGGTGGAATCGGAACAGTTCCCGGCGTTATCGTAGGTGCGGTTCTCATGGGTGTTATCAACCTCGGTATGTCACTGATGGGCGTTGATGCCAACATGCAGAAAGTTGTAAAGGGTGTCGTTCTTCTTGCAGCTGTTATCTTCGACGTAGTATCAAAGCGTGGCGGCAAGATGATCGTAAAGAACTGATAATCAAATCAGAAATATGGGGTTACAGGCCGGGGCCGGTTTTTCCGCCCCGGCCTTTTTGTGCTATACTAATCGTACTAACAATATTTGTCAGTGAGAGGAAGCTTAGATGATAACCAGTACCAGTAACGACCGGGTTAAGAAGGTTGTTTCATATGTAGAAAAGAGCAAGGCCCGCCGCGAGGACAAGGTCTTTGTCATAGAAGGCATGAAAATGCTAAGAGAAGCACCTGTGCTTCAGGTTAAGGAAGTCTACATCACCGAGAAGTTCCTTGACAGCGCCGGGGAGGACGACAAGGAGATCCTCTGGAGATACGGCGCCGAGACAGTCAGCGACGAAGTCATGAAGAAGATGTCCGACACCCAGACGCCCCAGGGAGTTCTGGCAGTTATGCGTCAGTACGAATACTCCGCTGAAGAGGTACTTACCGGCTACAACGAGAGCTCTTTTTCCGAGGGAAAAGAGACAGCGCCTCTCATTCTGGTCCTTGAGAACATCCAGGATCCCGGGAACCTTGGAACCATGCTAAGGTCCGGTGAGGGAGCAGGTGTTACGGGCGTGATCCTAAGCAAGGGATGCGCAGATATCTATAATCCCAAGGTAATAAGATCCACCATGGGTTCGATTTTCAGAATGCCTTTTATATATGTGGAGGACCTTCCCGGAACCGTGAAAGACCTTGAGACAAAGGGCATAAACACCTATGCGGCTCACCTCAAGGGAGAGAAGAACTACGACGAATTCGACTATACCGGGCCGACAGCTTTTTTGATAGGAAACGAGGGCAACGGCCTGACAAAAGAAACTGCGGATGCAGCAAAGACCTACGTACTCATCCCCATGAAGGGAGAGGTGGAGTCCATGAATGCTGCTACATCATCAGCGATATTAACATTTGAAGCTTCAAGACAAAGGAGGGGGTGAACCAAATGACAATCGGATTTATCGGACTTGGAAACATGGCGAAGGCCATGATCGGAGGTATGCTACAGAAAGGCGTTGTGGCGCCCAACGAGATCATAGGAACGGCGAACACCGAGGCGACCTGCCAAAAGGTGGCTGCTCAGTACGGCATTCAGACCCGCAATTCAAATGCGACGGTAGCCAAGGAGGCGGACATCATCTTCCTGGCTGTTAAGCCGGATTACATGTCAGTGGTCATCGCCGATATTATGGACAGCGTGGATGACAGCAAGGTAATTGTCAGCATCGCTGCCGGAAGAAGTATTTCCTGGATTGCCAAGGAATTTGAGAAGCCCGTCAAGATCGTGAGGGTTATGCCCAATACTCCCGCCCTTGTGGGAGAGGGATGCTCTGCAGTCTGCAGAAATGACCTGGTGAGTGATGACGACCTTCACTTTATCATGGAGCTGCTTGGAAGCTTCGGCAAGGCTTATACTGTCAAGGAATCACTTATGGACGTGGTGGTTGGAGTATCAGGCTCCTCACCTGCATATGTCTTTTTATTCATAGAGGCAATGGCCGATGCGGCTGTGGCAGGCGGAATGACCAGGAAACAAGCCTATGAATTCGCAGCCCAGTCCGTAATGGGCAGTGCCAAGATGGTTTTGGAGACCGGCAAGCATCCGGGCGAGCTAAAAGACATGGTTTGCTCCCCTGCAGGTACCACAATCGAGGCTGTGCGCGTACTTGAGGAGAACGGATTCAGGGGAACCGTTATGGATGCTGTATCTGCCTGCATTGACAAGAGCCGAAATCTTTGTTAATATTTCCTGCGGAGTGTTTTCACATTCTTAACAAGTTGCAACAAAGTTGTAACAAACTTATGAGGATAGCGGGAGAGATATGGACAAGTCAGTAAAGTTGTCTGCCGGCCTGTCAAGGCGCCTTGTTTCGGCATGCCTTGCATTGAGTGTATTTTTAGGCTCGGGGATGACCGTAGAGGCAAGGAATACATCAAGCTATTTGGAACTTGCTACAGGAATAACAAACATTATCAGCCCAATTTCGCCTCTGGGCATGGACAGCGAGGCGCCTGAAGTTAAGGCGGCGGAGAATGCGGAGAAGTCTTCTGCATCATCCAGCGCTTCAAGCCAGGAGGAAGAGAAAGAGAGCCCGAAGATCGTAATGGCCAACGTCAGCAAGGTCATGAACGTCAGGGAAGAGCCCAGTGAGGACGCCGTTAAGGTAGGTGTCCTTTACAAGGACTGCGGTGGTAAACTTCTTGACAGACAGGACGGATGGAGCAAGATCCAGTCCGGCGAGCTGATTGGATGGGCCAAGGATGAGTATCTTCTTTTCGATGAGGATGCGGAGGCTCTTGCCGAGGAACTGGGCAAACAGATCGTTACAAGCCAGAGCAGTGCTCTTAACGTAAGAGCAGAGGCATCTGCGGATGCAGAGATTCTGGGAGTTCTCACTGAGAAGACCTTCGTTGATATGATCGAGGATCTGGGCAACGGCTGGATCGCCATCGATTACAACGACGAGACGGGTTATGTTCAGTCCGAATATGTAACAACAGATTTTAAGATAGACCAGGGTGAGACCGTAGCGGCCATCAAGCTCCGTGAGGAAGCTGAGAAGAAGGCTGCACTTACCAGGAACCGCGGCGCAGTCAGCGCAGATGCGGATGAGGTCAAGCTTCTGGCAGCACTTATCCAGTGCGAGGCAGGTAATCAGCCTTACGAGGGAAGAGTCGCTGTTGGTGCGGTTGTCCTTAACAGGGTTAAGTCAGGTGCTTATCCCAACAGTATATACGGTGTTATCTATGCATCAGGCCAGTTTACACCAGCCCTTAACGGAACAGTGGCTAAGGTATACAACAGCGGCAGGATCAG
Source organism: Butyrivibrio sp. FCS014 (assembly GCF_000526935.1). Classification (GTDB taxonomy): domain Bacteria; phylum Bacillota; class Clostridia; order Lachnospirales; family Lachnospiraceae; genus Butyrivibrio. The sequence goes on from NZ_JAHA01000007.1 coordinate 94,231, forward strand.
TGATACCAACATCCAGGCAGCTCAGGCAGCCATAGGCGGTGAGACGACCGTAGGCGGAGCGCTTCACTTCAGAAGGGTCAACGGAAGAGAGGGTATCATCATCGGAGCCCATGTATTCTGGTAATTAAACATAGGGGTGCACAAAAAGCCCGCATAATGGTAGAATGAAGGGGATTGCAGAAACTGCAATCCCTTTTTCACTGGTTTTTTTGCCTATTAATAATTTCATATACAAGGAGGAGCCACATGAATCTGTACGGACGGGATTTTTTGAAACTGCTGGATTTTACCACAGAAGAGATCGAGTATCTCATAGACCTGGCAGCAGAGCTTAAGGACAAAAAGAAGAACGGTGTTCTTCATGACGAGCTTAGAGGCCGCAATATAGCGCTCATTTTTGAGAAAACCAGTACCAGAACCAGGTGCTCCTTTGAAGTGGCTGCCCACGACCTTGGAATGGGCACCACATATCTTAACCCCACTGATTCCCAGATCGGCAAGAAGGAGAGCATTGCAGATACCGCAAGGGTTCTGGCAAGCATGTACGACGGTATCGAGTACCGCGGCTACGGGCAGGAGATCGTTGAGACCATTGCAAAGTACAGCAAGGTTCCTGTATGGAATGGCCTTACCAACGAGTTCCACCCCACGCAGATGCTGGCAGATGCCCTGACCATCAGAGAGCACTTCGGACACCTTAAGGGGATCCATCTGGTTTACATGGGTGATGCAAGGTACAACACCGGCAATTCCCTGATGGTTCTTTGCGCCAAGCTTGGAATGCACTTTACCGCTGTTTCCAACAAGAAGTACTTCCCGGGAAAAGAGCTGGTGGAGGAGTGCCGGAAGATCGCCGAAACCACAGGAGCTGTCATCGACTTTAGCGAGGATGCCATCGAGGGAACCAAAGGTGCTGACGTTATCTACACCGACATCTGGGTATCCATGGGCGAACCCGACGAAGTCTGGGAAGAGCGTATCAGGGACCTCAAGCCCTATATGGTAACCATGGACATCATGAACAATGCCGGCCCTCAGTGCGTATTCATGCACTGCCTGCCTTCATTCCATGATCTCAACACCGGAATCGGCAGGGACATCAAGGAAAGGTACGGACTGGACGAGATGGAAGTTACAGATGAAGTTTTTGAGTCAGACAGGTCCATCGTATTTGAAGAAGCAGAGAACCGTATGCACACCATCAAGGCTGTGATGCTGGCAACTCTCAGGAAATAATTAGCAAAGGATGCAGAAAGCATGCTTGGCAGCAGTAAGATAATAAGCCTGCTCCGAACAAGGTGGGCAGGAAGAAATACAGTTTACAAAGACATAACGGGCTCCACCAATGACGATGCAAAAGAGCTGGCGGCTGCCGGTGCAGATCACGGCACGCTGGTGGTTGCGGACCGGCAGGATACCGGCAGAGGCTCAAGGGGCCGAAGCTGGGAGACACCTCCCGGAGCAAACATCGCCATGAGCCTTATAGTACGGCCCAATATCCCCATAGATCGGGTTCCCATGCTGACACTGGTGATGGGACTTTCTGTGGCGGAGGGCGCAGACGAGGCCATTAAAGAGACAGCAGAACTGCAGGGGAGTGAAGGCGCAACCGGTGCAGCAAACAGTGGACCGGCGACCACAGCGCACGAAGATGCCTCCAAGGATAACCTCGTACCTGCCTGCGGTATCAAGTGGCCCAACGACGTGGTTTTAGCAGAAAGGAAGATCTGCGGAATACTCACAGAGCTTCACATGAATCCCGATGGTTCTATAGGCGATGTAGTCATAGGCGTTGGCATCAATGTTAACATGAAACACGAAGATTTTGCCGAGAGCATAAGGCAGGTGGCGGGATCTCTTTTGACCGGAACCGGACTTAGGGTGGACAGAAGCCTGGTGGTGGCAAGGGTCATGGAGAGGTTCGAGGAGAACTATGAGAAGTTCACCGAAACCTGCGACCTGTCACTTTTAAGGCAGCAGTACGAGGCAAGACTCCTTAACAAGGACCGGCAGGTGATACTCATAGACCCCAAAAGGACGGCGGACATAGCTTCGAGGAGCAGCGTGGAAGATAAGTTCAGGGAGCAGAATGCAGCTTTGGACGCAGATGCCAAGGCCGGCAGCGCGAAGGCAGAAGGTGCCGCAGCCGGAAATACGAAGGCATCAGGCACCGCGGCTTCGGAGGAAACCGGCACAGCGCTTGGAATAACAGATCTTGGAGAACTCAGAGTAAAGCTTTCAAACGGCGAAGAGCTGCAGGTTAATTCCGGAGAAGTTTCTGTTCGCGGAGTCTACGGATACGTGTGATAGCCACACATTTTTTGATGGAGAGATAAGAAGATGATACTGGTGGCAGATGTTGGAAATACTAATATAACCTTCGGAGTTTTCAAAGGAGAGACGCTAAAGAGCTCCTTCAGGATGATCTCCAGGATCGAGCATACCTCCGATGAGTACGGAATGCAGATCCTTTCAATGCTGAGCCTAAACGGGATTGACAAAGAGGACATTGAGGGCGTGATGATTGCCAGCGTTGTTCCCAAGATAATGCACGCGCTGGTAAACGCCATCGTGAAATACATCGGGAAAAGACCTTACATCGTGGGCCCGGGGATCAAGACGGGAATCAAGATCAAAACGGATAACCCCAGGGAAGTGGGACCGGACCTTATCGTGGATTCGGTAGCGGCCTTTGAAATCTATGGCGGACCGGTGCTGGTGGTGGACTTTGGAACGGCGACCACCTATGTGACTGTCAATGAGAAGGGTGAGTTTTTTGCGGGAGTGGTTTCTCCGGGAATCAGGATCTCCGCAAGGGCACTGTGGGAAGGAACCGCCAAGCTGCCGGAGATTGAGATCAAGAAGCCTGACAGCATCCTTGCAAAGGAGACCATCTCCAGCATGCAGGCAGGACTAATTTACGGCCAGATTGGCCAGTCCAAGTACATCATTACAGAGATGAAAAAAGCCTCCGGCTGCCCGGACATGAAAGTAGTAGCCACAGGCGGTCTCGGAAGGCTCATCGCCGAAGAGACGGAAGAGATAGACATTTACGACCCCACGCTTACACTTAAGGGTCTGCAGATATTATATGAAAAGAACCGCAGGCAGAAGCCTCAGAACAAAGAATTTGACGATCAGGATCATCCTGAATAAGCCGGCGGTTTAAAGGAGCAGTTATGGGCGCTAAGGAATTTGAAGACGAGTACAAAAAAGAATTTGAACAGAACATAGACAACAGCGGGGATGACCTGCATATCGACGAGATGCAGAAGACCAACAAGGGAAGGGTGTTTGAAGAAAATGCCGGCGGCAGAGTGGTGCTTTGTGGTGCCAACGCCTACGAGCAGAAGTATTACTTCAACCCCATCTTCAAGCAGATCCCCGAGAGCATCAAGAAGGAGCTGAACATCATCAGCGTTCTCTTTACCCAGGAGGCGGGCGGTATCTTTACCATCGTCTTTGAAGAGGACGGCAATATCTCAATCGAGACCAATGCCGACGAGGAGGACATCACCTACGACGAGATCACAGCGGGACTTCTTGTAAGCGAAGTAAGAAGGAAGAGACAGGATCTTTTCGAGGCACTGGGTCTTTACTACAGGATCTACGTGCTTCACGAGAATCCGGCGGATATATTAGGAGACGAAGACTGAGATAGATAGTCTCTGATTTTCGTGAGCGAAGCTTGTTCTGGCGAGCGATAGCGAGAGCAGAACTACCTTGATAAGGAATTTTGATTTATGGCAGGCTACGGCAAGCTGCAGATAGGCAGCGTAACTCTTGACAACAACATAATACTGGGACCGATGGCAGGGGTATCCGACCTGCCGTTTCGTGTTTTATGCAGCGAAATGGGAGCGGGAATGGTGTGCATGGAGATGATAAGCGCCAAGGCCATTCTCTACAAGAACCGCAACACCAACATGCTGCTGGAGATCCACGAGAACGAGCATCCGGTAAGCCTCCAGCTCTTTGGCTCCGAGCCTGAGATAATGGCACAGGCCGTGGAGATGATAAAGGATAGGCCCTACGACATTCTGGATGTGAACATGGGATGCCCTGTGCCCAAGATCGTGGGCAACGGCGAGGGCTCGGCTCTTATGAAGAATCCGAAGCTCATCGAGGAAATCGTTGCGGCGCTGGCCAAGGTGTCCGACAGACCCATTACCGTTAAAATAAGGAAGGGCTTCAACGAAAATTCCGTAAACGCAGTTGAGTGCGCGCTGGCAGCACAGCAGGGCGGAGCGGCAGCGGTTGCCGTCCATGGAAGAACCAGAGAGCAGTTCTATTCAGGCAAGGCCGACTGGGATATCATAAGACAGGTAAAAGAGGCATTGAAGGTGCCGGTTATCGGAAACGGCGATGTGGTTGACGGAGAGAGCGCAAAGCGGATGTTTGAGGAGACCGGGTGCGACGGCGTAATGGTGGCAAGGGCAGCCCAGGGCAATCCGTTTATCTTCCGGGAAATTAATAGCTTTTTTACCCTGGGGAAGGCATGTGAGCGGCCGACGCAGCGTGAAGTTTACGACACAGTCATAAGGCATGCAGACATGCAGCTTAAGTACAAGGGCGAATACATCGGAATCAGGGAGATGAGAAAGCACGTGTCATGGTACACCACGGGGATGCCGGGAAGCGCCAGATTCCGCAATGAGATAAACCAGATGACGGATATGGAGTCCCTAAAGAGCGCCTGCGCAAAGGTCATGCTGGGAGAGTAAAAACATACGTTGACACACCCAGTTATAGACTGTATAATAGCAAAGTTAAAAGGAGCTAAAGATTGTTGGGTTAGTACCGATAAATATATAGTGAAAGCCGAAACGGCGGCGATTCAAACTTTGTGAAGGGCAGGAATTAGGAAATGGAAGAGAAGAAGAATATTTTAACTTATGAAGGTCTCAAGAAATATGAGGATGAGCTTCACGAGCTGAAGGTAGTCAAGAGAAAAGAAGTTGCCGAGAAGATCAAAGAGGCAAGAGAGCAGGGCGACCTTTCAGAGAACGCCGAGTACGATGCAGCTAAAGACGAGCAGCGCGACATCGAAGCAAGGATCGAAGCCCTTGAGAAGATCCTCAAGAACGCAGAAGTAGTTGTTGAAGAGGATGTAGACCTGAACAAGATCAGCATCGGATGCAAAGTTAAGATCCGTGACCTTGAGTTCAACGAGGATCTTGAGTACAAGATTGTAGGTTCATCAGAGGCTAACAGCCTTAAGGGCAAGATCTCAAACGAGTCACCTGTCGGAAAGGCTCTTATCGGTGCCAAGAAGGGACAGACAGTTTCAGTAGAGACACAGGCTGGCGTCCTTAAGTACAAGGTACTTGGAATCGAGAGATCTGAGTAATAAATTTGATTTAGGAGCCGGCGATCTGAGAGTAGGTCGTCGGCTTTACTTTAATAATAAGATGCAGATGTACAGCAATGTCGCTGTGAACATTGATCAGCAGAAACCAGCACAGGAGGAATTAACGTGGCAGAGAATAATCAGCAGAACAATCAGCAGAATGCACCTGCAGAGGACGTTGGACGTCTTCGTCAGGTAAGAAGAGACAAGCTCTCCGAGCTTCAGGCTCAGGGAAGGGATCCTTTCCGGATCGTTAAATATGATCAGACCCATCATACCCAGGAGGTTCGTGACAACTTCGAGACACTTGAGTTTGTTGCACCTACAGACGAGGACGGCAGGGCAGTTGTAGTGCCCATGTCAGACATCCCCGCAGAGAAGATCGTTTCCCTTGCAGGACGTATGATGAGCAAGCGTGTAATGGGTAAGGCTTCCTTTGCAAATCTTCAGGACAGAGACGGCCGCATGCAGCTGTACGTTTCAAGAAACGACCTTGGCGACGAGGCCTATGCTGATTTCAAGAAGATGGACATCGGCGATATCATCGGTGTTAAGGGCTTTGCTTTCAGAACCAAGACCGGTGAGATATCAGTTCATGTTAAAGAGCTGACTCTTTTGTCCAAGTCTCTTATGCCCCTGCCTGAGAAATTCCACGGCCTTACAGATACAGAGATCAGATACAGACAGCGCTACGTTGACCTTATCATGAACGAGGATGTTAAAGAGACCTTCAAGAAGAGAAGTGCTATCCTTCGTGAGATCCGTAACTTCCTTGCAGAGCGTGACTTCCTTGAGGTTGAGACTCCCATGCTTGTTGAGAACGCAGGCGGCGCAGCAGCAAGACCTTTCATCACACACTACAATGCCCTGGATGAGGAGAGAAAGCTTCGTATTTCACTGGAGCTCTATCTTAAGAGACTTATCGTTGGCGGTCTTGAGAGAGTATACGAGATCGGACGAGTATTCAGAAATGAGGGAGTAGATACCAGACACAACCCTGAGTTCACACTTATGGAGCTGTACCAGGCTTACACAGATTACGAGGGAATGATGGAGCTTACAGAGTCCATGTTCCGTTATCTTGCCGAGAAGGTTTGCGGCACAACACTTATCAAGTACGGCGACAACGAGATTGATCTCGGAAAGCCTTTCGAGCGTCTTACAATGAACGACGCAATCAAGAAGTACGCAGGCATTGACTTTGATGCTGTTAAGAGCGACGAGGAAGCCAAGGCTATTGCCAAGGAACACAATATCGAGTTTGAGGATCGTCACACAAAGGGCGACATCATCAACCTCTTCTTTGAGGAGTATTGCGAGAAGAACCTGATCCAGCCTACATTCATCATGGATCATCCTCTTGCCATCTCACCTCTTACCAAGAAGAAGCCCACAGATCCCGAGAAGGTTGAGCGTTTCGAACTCTTCATCAACACCTGGGAGATGTGCAACGCCTACTCCGAGCTTAACGATCCCATCGACCAGCGTGAGCGTTTCGCTGCTCAGGATGCTAACGCAGCAGCCGGCGACGAAGAGGCTGAGCACACCGACGAGGACTTCCTTAATGCCCTCGAAGTTGGTATGGCTCCTACAGGTGGTATCGGCTACGGTATCGACAGACTCTGCATGCTGCTGACAGATAGCGCTACCATCAGAGACGTGCTGCTGTTCCCGACACTTAAGAGCATGAAGTAAAAAACTCAGTGTTCATGCGGGTTTCAAGAGTTGAAATGATATTTGACAGCAAATTTGACAGCATATAGAGCGTGCAATGTAGTAAAATACAGTACGTTTTGTGATTTGGCAAATAAAATATAATGGAATTAAGAGTCATTTTTGAAGAAATTCAAAGATGGCTCTTTTTGTTTACTCAGAAGCCATGACATGTAGTAGGGCGTTCATCAACAACAAAATAAGGAGGCAAGACATGGGAAGAATTAAAAGGCCAAGAGAGTTCGGTGATCCTGATTATATAAGGATTGATCAGGCGGTATTCAAGTTTAACTGTTGTGAAGACACTGTTCGTGTTATTGCCAAACAGTGTGATGCCCAGAGGAAGGTCAATGGAGCTGTTTACTACGACTATGAAAAGCTCAAAAGATTCTTTGATCTTAGCCCTGCAAACTGAAAGGAGCAATCGGATGAGTAACATTGTTGATGAGTACATGGATATTGAGAGAAAAGATGAAGTAACGAGGGGTGTGAGGAAGCTTCGCAGGAAGTTCTTCAGGTACAAGGAAGCAGAATATGTTTACAGTATCGAGCACAAGAAGCTTCTGGAGCTTGCTGATAAAGCTGGAGCAATTTACAGGGTTGATGGATTTGTTCTCATTGAAAGGGAAATATTTGAGAGATTTCTTGAGACCTTTCATCAGCCACCTAAAATGACAAAGACCGGAGGACGTAAAAAATGAGCGGAATTATTTGGAAGTTCTCCCAGTACTTGGATGATGAAGATGTCATGTTCAGTCGTAAATGCATGGTGTCGTATCGAATGGCCCAGGATTATTACGGACTTGGAATGAAACCTATTATCAGAATGGCCTGGGCCTCAGGCTCGGTTTATAAGATCGGCAAAAAGGTTCTGATAAGGCGTGACATCTTTGAAGAGTATCTAAGACAGCATCAGAAGATTGTTGAAGATCTTATTGATGGTGATGAAGACAAATTATTAAAAGCCCTCGCTAAAGAGGTGGAAGGAGAATCGTATGAGTAAAGTTATTGCAATCGCAAATCAGAAAGGTGGTGTGGGAAAAACCACAACTACAGTAAATTTAGCAGCAGGCCTCGCAAATATGGGGAATAAGGTCCTGGTCATAGATGCTGATCCTCAGGCAAGTCTGTCCATATGTATGGGACAGCAGGAACCGGATAAGCTGGAGCCTACTATCGTGGATATTATCGAAAAGCTTGTAAATGAGGAAGAAATACCTGATGGCTATGCAATAATCCGTCATAGCGAGAATATAGACCTTCTTCCTTCTAATATAGGTCTTTCTGCCGCTGAAGTTTCTCTTGTAAACGTAATGAGCCGTGAGCTGGTTCTTAAGGGATATATCGAAAGTGTAAAAGAAAACTATGATTACGTTGTTATCGACTGTATGCCTTCACTTGGTGTCATGACTGTTAATGCGTTGGCATGTGCTGACACCTGTCTCGTTCCTGTTCAGGCAGCATTCCTTCCTGTGAAAGGATTACAGGCTCTTATTAAAACTATCTACACAGTAAAACGCAGGCTCAATCCAAAACTGGAGATTGAGGGAATTCTCCTAACTATGGTAGATAACCGAACAAACTACGCTAAAGACATTATAGCAGAGGTTAATGAGGTTTATGGAAAAAGTATTCCGGTATTTCCAATTCAAATTCCGATTTCAGTAAGGGCTACAGAGACCAGCGCTATGAGTAAGAGCATTTTTGAATATGATCCCAAAGGAAAAGTAGCAGCAGCCTATTCGACACTTACAGAGGTTGTCATGAAGAATTCATAAGGAGGAGCATTATGGTAGCAAAGAGACAGAAAATACATTTTGAGTCAGTTGAGGAGCTTCTTGGTGCTCCTATTACAAAAGATGTTACAGAAGAAATACAGATTAGTCAGATCAGACCGTTCAAGGACCATCCTTTCAAGGTTATTGATGATAGTCGTATGGAAGATCTTGTAAAAAGTATTGCAGTAAATGGTGTTCTTACTCCGGTAATGCTTAGACCCTGTGCTGATGGCGGTTACGAGATGGTTTCTGGGCACAGAAGAATGCATGCCGCTAAGCTTGCAGGGCTAAAAACGATTCCTGCTGTTGTCAAGGAAATGGATGATGATACCGCTGTTGTGGCAATGGTTGATTCTAATGTACAGCGAGAAGAGATTTTACCTAGTGAAAGAGCCTTTTCTTTCAAGATGAAATATGACGTTTTGAAAAAGCAGGGAAAGAGAAATGACTTAACTTGTGGAACTGAGTTCCACAAGTCAGAAGATGATGAAGACCTTGATGCTATATATGAGGACGAAGTAACATGTGGAACCGAGTTCCACAAGTTAGAACATGAGAATAAGAAAGCAAGGGACACAGTTGGAAAGGAAGCAGGCATAAGCGGCCGTCAGGTACAAAAATACATTAGCCTTACAGAACTTATTCCTGATCTTCTTGATTTAGTGGATGCCAAGAAAATAGGTTTAAATACCGCTGTCGATATTTCTCATTTTGACAGAGAACTGCAGAACTGGATTTATGAATACTACAGTGAGACAGGTTTCTTAAGGCCTGTTCAGATAGAAGCACTTAAGAATACTGAGAATGTAGAAAACATTTCTCATACAGTCATGACACAGATTATGAGAGATGCACTTCCAGAGAATAAGCCATCAAGAAAGGTTTCACTGTCAGAGAAAAAACTTGATAAGTATTTCCCTCCACACTTTAGTGCTAAGGAGAGAGAAATGGTTATCCTGGGGCTTTTGGAGAAGTGGCAACAGGAAAATGAACAATAATATGGAAATGGGAGGAAGATCCAAGTGGGTTACAAGGAAGAAGAAATCAAAAAACTGAATTTGAAGTATTTCAATGGAAAGGAGTCGGAGACATATGCTTTTCTCATGGTTCCCAAAGCAATTCTGTATGACAAGGAATATGAAGGGCTTAAGCTATCAGAGATTCTGATATATTCAAGCCTCCTTGAAAGAATGAAGCTGGGCGGAAATATTAGCGGACATGATGAACTGGGGAGAGCATATGTCTACTGTTCATTGGAAATGGCACAGCAATTTGGCCACTGTAAAAGAAGCTCAGCTATAACAGCTCTTAAGAGCCTTGAGGCCAGAGGGATGATTGAAAAAGATACAAGATGCCCAGGAAGTGTCTCAAGATTCTATGTGAAAAACTTCCTTATCAACGATATGCAGAAGTACAAAAAACAAACTTTTGGAGCGATTGATAAAAAGAGAATCCTTGAATCTGCTGGATCTACAGATGTGGATAACTTCACACCAGTCCAAAATTTAAACTATGGAGTACAGAATTTGGATGGGGGTAGTGTGAATTTTGAATCTAAACCCGTTCAAAATTTGGACCCATATAATAATAAAAATATAAAAAATATTAATAATAATCTCATCCCTATCTATCCCAGTAACAGTAATAAACAAAGGGTTGATGGGATAGGATTGGATGAAGATGCATGGGCATATAGAGAGTGTGTTGATGAAAATATCGAGACGGAAGCTCTTTGCCGGAATTATCCTGGGAACGCAGGGATTATCAGAGGAATAGCTGATCTCATGGTTGATGTCCTGACTTCATCCAAGGAGAAAATGGTCATTGGAGGTGAAGAGAGGAGCACCAATGTGGTTAAGGGAAGATTCATGAAGCTCACAAGATTCCACATCGAGGACGTTCTTGATAACTGGAACAAACTTGCAGAGCCGCCAATAAATCCAAGGCAGTATCTCCTGGCAATGCTTTACAACGTATCAACAACAGCTGATGCGCAATTTAAGGCAGTGATAAACAAAGACGCCAGGAATAACTTCCGGAGCGTGGAAGAAACCAATAACACAGATGATGACGAGTATATGGAGGGTTGAATATGTTTATGATCAAGTTACTTGCGAAGATAATAATGTTCCCGGTGTTCCTGATGGTTTGCTTCATCAGGACCTGGGTAGGTGTTCTTTCAAAGATCGGCTGCGTGATTTTGGGACTGTTCTACCTCATCATGCTGGCAATTATCATCATGTATGCCTGCCAGCATATGTGGGAGTGCGTGATGATTGCTCTGGGAATGTCTTTTGCGGCATTCCTTGTAAGCTTCTCAGCTGTGGCTGTGGGAATGGCCCTTGAAGGGATTGGAGATAAGATTGGGGAGTTTTTAGCATCATAAAGGTAATAGTGGAAGTGCTGTGAAACGATATCTCGGAATTATATCTTGCGGTATAACTGAGAAAGACAAATCGGTGTTTGTCGAGCTGCCTGTTTAGGAATAGCGCTTGATAAATTCCGGTTTCGGGCTGAAGTTGGCGTGTTATATTGGAATATAATTTCCTTCCTCGATGGTTCGCATTATTCACCATAATACGAACTAAAAGCTTTCGAGTAACAGTGACAGTTTTCAAATATTACCTTCATCAGAAGACATTCACGGGATTCTGAGGCGAGCATTGAAGGCGTGGTGTGCAGTAACTGTGCTACGAGAGTAGAGAACGCTCTTAACAGAAATGATGGTATTTATGCCAGAGTCGACCTGGGAAATAAAAAGGCTGTTATTCATGCCAAGAGAGGAATATAAGTCGAAGACTGAACCCTCTAAAAGTTAGCTATTGCTAACCAGACTACAACGTACTATAATCGTGTTAGCATTAGGTAACTTTATATGAGGAGGGTATCATGAAAAAAAGAAGTGTTATATCCTGGGTGCTTGAGTTTGCCGGAAGAAAGAGGGTGTTCTTCGTCGGAAGTGTACTTCTTGCTATGCTTGGAGTAGCTGCATCTTTTGCACCTTATCTTATTATTGCCAGGATTGTTTCAGAACTTTTATCAGGAAACAAAGACTGGAGTTTTTATCTGACGCAGACCATTATCATGGGCGTCTGCTGGATTCTCAGAGTGACACTGCATTCTGTGTCAACATCCCTATCACACATAGCTACATTTACTGTTCTTGGAACAATTAGAAAGCAGGTCTGCGAAAAGCTTGCGACAATTCCACTTGGCTCGGTTCTCGATGATAACAGTGGAAGCTACAAGAACATCATAGTTGAAAGAATAGATGCCATGGAGACCACTCTGGCACATATTGTTCCGGAGTTCACGGCAAATATTCTGTTGCCTGCAGTTATGTTTATCTATCTGCTAACTCTGGATTGGAGGCTTGGCCTTAGCAACCTTGTAGGAGCCGCAATTGGTCTTGTGTTCTGCACGGTGATGATGATAAAGAGCCGTGGCGGATATGAGGTCTCTGTTCAAAAGACAAAGAAGCTCAACGATACTGCAGTAGAGTACATCAACGGAATAGAAGTAATAAAGGCCTTTGGTAAAACAGGCAGTTCCTACGAAAAGTTTGTAGTTGCTGCAAGAGAAGGTGCGGACTGCTTCATTGATTGGATGAGAAAATGCATTTGGCCTCAGGCTGGAATGATGGCCTTTTTGCCTGCAACTTTCCTTGGAGTTCTTCCGATAGGTCTTTTACTGGTAAAGAATGGCGCTATTACTCCGGAAAAGTTTATAACAGGAAGCATTTTGTCTGCGGGACTTATCACACCGCTTGTGATCGCATTCTCTTACATGGATGACATCCTGAAGATGGGAACAATCTTTGGAGAAGTTACTGAAATCCTTGAGAGAAAAGACATGGAGAGACCGGCTGCAATAACCAAAAAGCCTCAGGGGTCTGATATCTGTCTTAAGAATGTGAGATTTACTTACAAAGATAAAGAAGTTCTTCACGGAATCGACATGGATATTAATCAGGGCGAAGTTGTTGCTATGGTTGGCCCTTCAGGTTCAGGAAAGAGCACAATCGCCAGGCTCATTGATTCTTTGTGGGATCCTGATTCGGGAACCATCACTTATGGTGGAGTCGATATAAAAGAACTGCCTCTTGATTATTACATGGGACAGATATCCTACGTTGCGCAGGATAACTACCTCTTTGATCTGTCTGTAAAAGAAAATATAAGACTTGGCAGAGCTGGAGCCACAGACGAAGATGTGATAAATGCCGCGAAGGCAACAGGATGCCACGACTTCATTATGGGGCTTGAAAACGGCTATGACACAGTGGTTGGCGGAGCAGGAGGTCATCTGTCCGGCGGCGAGAGACAGAGAATCTGTATTGCCAGAGCAATGCTCAAGAATGCTCCTGTAGTAATTCTTGACGAAGCTACTGCCTATACAGATCCCGAGAATGAAGCGCTGGTTCAGGCCAGTGTAGCGAGGCTCGTTCAGGGCAGAACCCTTATTGTGATTGCACACCGTCTTTCAACTATCGTGGATGCTGATAAGATCTTCGTGATCAATAACGGTAACGTGGAAGCCTGCGGAACACAGGAGGAACTCCTTAAGTCATGCGTACTTTACAGAAAGATGTGGGATGCTCACATCATGTCGAAAGATGAAGATATAGAGAATGCATCAGGTCAGGAACTGACCAGGAAGGAGGCCTAAATGCTTAGTATGGTAAAAAAGTTCTTTGACTTCTGCAATGAAAAGAACAGGAATAAGTTTTATAAATCAGTTGTACTTGGAGTAATAGATGCAATGTTTGCTGCAATGAAGATACCTGCAGCTTTTGTAGCAATCAAGGCAATTCTTGAGAACAATCTTACAAACACTACAATACTCACAGTTATCGGACTCATGCTTGTCAGTACTCTTGGCAAAATGGTCATAAACCGCTTTGCATATATGCTTCAGACGGAAGCAGGCTATGATACCTGCGCCATGAAACGAATCGAGATAGGTGAGCATCTTCGGTATCTTCCTATGGGATATTTCAACGATACCAGCCTTGGACATATCACTTCTGTGACAACAAATACCATGGAGCAGACCGGTGATATTGCTACAAGAGCAATAATGCTGGTACTTCAGGGCGGACTGACAACTATAGTTATTGCGCTTTTCATGTTCGCCTTTGACTGGAGGATTGGACTTATATCAGTGGCCGGCATAGGAGTCTTTTTCCTGGTGAACAAGTGGACAAATCTTAGCGTTGCAAGAGTTGCTGATGAGAAGCTTTCTGCTGACCGGGAGATGGTTGGAGTGATCCTTGAGTATATTCAGGGCATTGCCGAGATCAGGAATTATAACATCATAGGACAGAATCAGTCCAAAGTTCAAAAGTCTATTGAGAGAAAAAAGAAAGCTGATATAGCAGCTGAAATCGCAGCAATCCCGGCAGTTGGAGTACAGAATCTTATCTGCAAACTTATCGGAGTAGTGATTGCCGGCGTATCTGTGTATTTCTACCTGACAGGTACTATGGAGCTTGTTTATACAATCGTCATGCTCCTTAGCTCCTTCATGATCTTTGAATCACTGGATACCTGCGGTATTTACACTGCGCTTCTCAAGGTAATCGGTAAGGGAGTAGATCTTGCCAATGAGATCCTAAATATCGAGCAGATGGATATTGATGGCGCAGATTTTAAGCCTGAAAACAGGGATATCCATTTGGAACATGTAGGATTTGCTTACGAGAATCGAAAGATCATCGACGATGTAACTCTGGATATAAAAGAGAATACGACTACCGCTATTGTAGGACCTTCGGGAGGTGGAAAGACGACCATCACTTCCTTGATCGCCCGCTTCTGGGATGTTCAGGAGGGTAAGGTTACACTTGGTGGCAGGGATGTTAAGGACTACAGCTTTGACAGCCTTATGGAAAATTTCAGCTTTGTATTCCAGAGAGTATATCTTTTTGAAGATACAATTGCCAATAATATTCGCTTTGGAAAGCCTGAGGCGACAATGGATGAAGTCATTGAAGCTGCCAAGAAAGCTGCATGCCATGAGTTTATCATGGGGCTTCCGGATAAATATGAAACTGTAGTAGGTGAAGGCGGAGCTACTCTTTCAGGAGGAGAAAAGCAGAGAATAGCCATCGCCCGTGCCATTATGAAGGACGCTCCGATCATCATCCTCGATGAAGCTACAGCCAACGTGGATCCGGAGAATGAAAAAGAGCTTACGCAGGCAATTGAGAATCTTACCAAGCAAAAGACGATAATCATGATCGCGCACAGACTTAAAACTGTAAGAAATGCAGATCAGATAATCGTTGTCGATAAGGGCAAGATCGTCCAGAAGGGTAGACACGAAGAACTAATGGAACAGGATGGTATATATAAGAACTTTATTACCGGCAGAAAACAGGCAGTAAGCTGGAAGATTGCATGAAATTTAGAGGAGTTGTGGAGGAGAAAAAAGTGAACAAGAAATTGGAAGCTAAAGATTTTATTACCGTAGGACTTTTTACAGCACTGTTATTTGTGGTTGAGTTTGCATGTGGAATCCTCGGATTTATACACCCTTATATCGTAGCATCATACGTGGTGATGATCCCATTGGTAGGTGCCATTCCGATGATGCTTTTCTATACAAAGATCGATAAGTTTGGAATGATCAGTATAATGTCAGTTCTTCTGGCTATTATTATGTTTGTCACCGGGATGGGGTATCTTGGAGCTCCACTTATCATCGCGGCAGGAGTGATAGCTGATTTCGTTGCCAAAAGCGGAGATTATAAGGATTTTAAGAAGATTGCCATCAGCTATGGAATATTCTGTCTTTGGATCTGTGCTAACTATTTTCCTGTGATCGTAAGCGCTAAATCATACAGACAGGATCTTCTTGATGGGGGATACACTGCTGAGTATTGCGACAGTCTCTTTAGAGCTATCAATTCAAAAACCATTGCAGTTTTGCTTGTCCTTTGTTTGTTATTTGGATTTCTTGGAGCTTTCCTTGGAAAAGCAGTGGTCAGAAAGCATTTTGAGAAAGCCGGTATTGCATAAATGGAATTAAAACTAGACCCAAGGACAAAACTGTATATGATATTTGTTGTGTCGGCAGTTGTAATGATGAGTGCAACTACGCCCTTTTTATGGGGGCTAAGGATAGCAATAACTATGGTTCCAATAGCTCTTTTGATAGTGGAAAAACAATATGCATCAGCGCTGCGTTTTCTTGTATTGTATTTGGCTGCGTTAGGGCTTACTTTCTACTATCTTACGGCACAAGCCACCGGATTTCTGACGGCATTTCTTGTGGGCTATTGCAGTATTGTTGCTCAGTTTATGCCTGCAATGATAACCGCATGGTATGTGGTCAGGACTACTAAGATAGATGAGTTTATATCAGCAATGCAAAAGATGCATGTGCCCGATGGAATAACAATTTCCCTGGCGGTAGTGATGAGATTTTTTCCAACCATCAAGGAAGAGTATGCATCCATACGGGATGCCATGAAAATGCGTGGCGTTATGCTGGGCGGAGGCAGTGCAGTGAAAATGGTGGAGTACAGGATGATACCTCTTTTGTTTTCCTGCGTGAATATTGGTGATGAACTGTCCGCTGCGGCAATCACCAGAGGTCTTGGAGGAAAGGTTAAGAGAACCAGTATAGAGCAGCTTAAAATGCAGGCACTGGATTACGTTTTTATTTTCGTTTTTACTGCTGCGGCTGTGATATTTGTGGCCTCAAAATACATGAAATGATGAAGAATATTATAGAGATTAAAAATGTCAGGTTTCACTATAAAGGGGCAAAAGAATCACTGCAGAATGTTTCGCTTTACATAAAGGAGGGCGAAACTCTTTTGCTGTGCGGAGCATCGGGCTCAGGTAAGACTTCAGTATTAAGACTTATAAATGGTCTGATTCCAAATTATTATCAAGGTGAGCTTACGGGAGAAGTTATGGTTGCGGGAAGGGATATCTCAAAAACTCCGTTATATGAGCTTGCCGGTGTTGTGGGCACAGTTTTTCAGAATCCGAGAAGCCAGTTTTTCTCAGTTGATACAGATGGAGAGATTGTATTTGGACCTGAGAATGTTGGCCTTGAACCGGAAGAGATAAAGAGGCGAAAAGAACTGATCATCAATGAGATGGGAATAGATAAGCTTATGGAGAGAAGTCTCTTTGAATTATCCGGCGGCGAAAAGCAGCAGATAGCCTGTGCTTCGGTGGCAGCTCTTTTACCTGGGATTATACTTCTTGATGAACCATCATCAAACCTTGACCGTGATGCCATAGAAAAGCTCCATGACATTATTCTTAAGTGGAAAAAGCAAGGCAAAACAATCATTATCTCTGAGCACAGACTCTGGTATTTAAAAGATTTGTTTGATCGCGTGATATATATGGACAAAGGCAGGATTAAGAAGCAGTGGAGTAAGGAAGAGTTTTTGAAGCTCGACACTGCCACTATAGAGAATTTGAAGCTAAGACCATTGGAAGTGCCCTCATATTTCTCGGTGCTTTTTAATGAAAGGAGCAGTGAAAAAGAGACATCGGAGTCAGGCATGTCAAATAGTATATTACTGCAGGATTTCTTTTTCTCGTATCGAAGTTCGCCATATCTGTTTAGAAAAAGACATTTCGCGGAGAGTGATGGAGATAGACTCGAACTCTGCATTCCTGAGCTTAAACTGCCTAAGGGGAAAGTAATAGGAATAGTTGGAAAAAACGGAACAGGAAAATCGACGTTTCTTAGATGTTTATGTGGCTTAGAGAAGGACTGTAGAGGAATCATAGAAACAGATGGAAAAGTATATCGTGGAAATGCCAGGATCGGGCTAAGCTATATGGTCATGCAGGACGTGAACCATCAGCTTTTTACAGACAGTGTAGAGAGTGAAGTGCTGCTCTCTATGAGTGATAAGGATGAGATACGATGCCATGAAATACTTAAAAATCTTGGCCTAATTGAGTATAAAGACACACATCCAATGGCGCTATCAGGCGGACAGAAGCAGAGGGTTGCAATAGCGTCTGCTATAGCTGCAGGTGCAGAGATCCTTCTTTTTGATGAACCGACCTCAGGGCTTGATTTTGATCATATGATGAAAGTTGGACTGCTCTTGAAGGGGCTGGCGCAGTCGGGGAAAACTGTATTGGTATCAACACATGATCCGGAGCTTATAGAGAAATGCTGTGATTACGAATTGTACATAAAAAATGGCAGAGTAGAGTCGTTTGGCGGAATAGCAGAGAAAATTCTGAAAAGAAATGAGATTAAAGAAAGTGTATAGTTGTATTGGCAGAGAATGAAAACTGCATAAAGAGGAGAAGTTATGAAAGAGTTTCTTGAGATTAATGATATAAAAAAGAGCTTTGGAAGTGGTGAAGCCAGGCAGGATGTCCTCAGGGGCATGAATTTTACTGTAAAAAAAGGAGAGTTTTGTGTCCTCCTTGGTCCTTCCGGTTCCGGAAAGTCTACGCTGCTTAATATCATAGGTGGAATCGATACCCCGGATTCCTGATGCAGATGGATGGTTATTTCGCATTCTTCATGAGCAGGGAATCGATGGTGATGTCAGTAGTCTATATGCTGATAGGATATGCATTCGTATCACTGATTGACTTTAGGAGAATTAAACGGATACCACTGGATGTGGCGCTTAAGAACATTGAGTGAGGCTTATAGTTGTCGCCAATTAAAATAGATACGAAAACAAATTGAGGCAATCATATGATAATTGCCTCAATTTGTTTTCTGAGAATGATTTATGCAATGGCTCTTCCAAGCGCAGAGCAGTTCTTCAGATCATCATCAGAAGGTGCATTGTTGGCAATAACGCTGTCTGTTACAAGATTTGCGTTATCGGATTTGCATCTTTCCTCCCAGTCACGCATCCACTGGCCATCACCCCAACCATAAGAACCGAAAAGTACTACCTTTTTACCGGATAAAGAGTTTTCTACTGATGTGAACATTGGATCAAACTCAGTTTCTTCAAGGACCTCTGCTCCCATTGCAGGACAACCGAATGCTATTGCATCGTAACCTGAAACGAGGGAAGAATTGAACTCAGAAGGTGAGAACATATCGACTGAAGCACCACTGCTTTCAGCACCTGCTTTTACTGCCTCAGCCATTGACTGAGTATTTCCTGTACCACTCCAATAAACAATTGCTATTTTACTCATACTTTCCTCCTTTACGTTTAAGTTAGCTTATGCTAACATTGTATTTGACAGTGCTACAGTGTCAATATTTATCACTGAGAAAATGTCTCAAGAGGTGACAGACTATGGATATTCAGACAATAGTTGCAGCTGCTATATTTGTCGCAGCAATAATTCTTTTAATAATCATGATGAAGAAAAAGCTTCTTCATGGAGGCTCATGCTGCGGAGGACATGAAGCGCCTGAATCTAAAGTGAAGGTGGCCGATAAGAATATTAGTCATTACGACTATCATTATGAAGTGAGTATTGAAGGCATGGTATGTAGTAACTGTGCTACGAGAGTAGAGAACGCTCTTAACGGAAATGAGGGCATTTATGCAAAGGCCGATCTGGGAAATAAAAAGGCAGTTATTCATGCCAAGAGAGCGCTAAGCAAAGAAGAAGTGCTTGGGTATGTTAAAGAACTTCCGTATACAATAATGAGTTTTGCTCAAAAGTAACGTCAAGAGAGGGATATTAGTCGAATATGTTTTGGGATAAGATTTCACCTTTATATGATCTTTTTGAGAATATCTATAATCATAAGGTATACGCTGACACAGGAAAAAGAGTCGCTGACTTCATAGAGAGCACCGATGAGGTTTTGGAGTGTGCCTGCGGAACAGGAGCTATCAGTTTTTATATTGCGAAGAATTGTAAGACGCTGATTGCTACAGACTTTTCATCCGGAATGCTAAAACAGGCTTCCAGGAAATGCAGTACTTATAATAATGTTTATTTCAAAAAAGCAGATATCACAAATATCAAATGCAGGGATTCATGGTTTGATAAGGTTGTTGCGGGCAACGTGATCCATTTGCTTCCTGATCCGGGAAAGGCTTTTGCTGAGCTGTGGCGTGTGGTTAAACCGGGAGGCAAGATAATCATCCCAACATACATCAATAAGTCAAAACAGTCTGCAGGACTGGCAGTAAAGTTTGTCACGCTGCTCGGTGCAGACTTTAAGCAGCAGTTTGATCTTGATTCTTACAAGAAATTCTTCGAGAACCTGGGATATCAGGGCGTGGAGTACACAGTAGTTGATGGCAGAATGCCATGCGCTATTGCGGTGATCACAAAGGTGTAAACATGATTATTATGAATGATAAAGCTGGTTTTAGTAGAAGTACAAAAGGATTATATCCCAGGAAATATAACGAGAAAGTGAAGAAATGGCTTGTTGAAAGGTATGGTAAGGATAAGGCTGAAAGAATATGGGGGTGCCTTCAGGAAAACTATCTTCGGTTTCTGAATGAACTTCCGGATTATGGCGGTGCGAAAAACGGACATGCATCAGCGATATATGGAGGTTTTCTGATTTTTTCATTGTATCAGGCCCTGCCAGATCAACCGAAGATAGAAGAATTGCAGGACTTCGTACAAAATCTTTTCATGGAGCCGTTTACAAAACTGGGTAAGGTGGTAGATCTTAATAAACCATTTTACATGAAGCTCATAAACTATGTGTTTACCAGGGTTGGGGACAGGGATAGGAAAGATATATTAAAGTACCCGGATGGTTTCATAAATGTAACGGAAGGTTATGATAAAGAACATCTTGCTTCGAGATATTACTTTACACAATGCCCTAACGCTGAAATCGCAAAGAGATATGGGTTATTACATGTACTTCCGCTTATGTGTAACTGTGATTTTTATGGAATATCACAAATACATGGAAAGCTTGTCAGGGAAGGTACCTGCGGAAACAGTTCGAGGTGCGATTATCTTGTAATAGGGGATAAGAACCCCTTGGCATCCGAATATGAGACGGTAACCGATAAGGACGGATTTGTAGTAAGTAGACGGGTGGAGTTTAAAGCAGAATGACTAGCGGAGAAACTGAAAGAATTGATTGGGAAAGAATAAGGCATCTGTTAAAGGTTGGATGTTTTGCAGCATTAATGGTATTGGCAGCGGATATGATTCTGGGATGGGGAACATTTTACAGGGATGTACCCGGTCTTCCACCCATGTGGGCAAGATTCCTTTTAGTATCAGATGGAAGGATAATTGCATCAGCGCTTCTGGGGCTTATAGGGATTCCGTTGGAATGTCTGTGCTGGTTTGCTGTTTATCGCATGATAAAGCCCTTTTCTGAAAAGAATGCACATGATTACAGAGCTGGGCTCATAGGATGCCTTGCGTTTGGAGGATGTGGAGTGCATGTCCCATGCTGCATGGCGGTTTTTTTATTGAAGAGATTCTATCAATTGAATCCTGATACTGTGGTCGAAAACATGAAACCATTTCTGATCTGGTTCCTGTTACCTGCGACAATGATATTTCTGATCTTCTTTATACTTACAGCAGTAGTTCAGATAAGAGCATTCATCAAAGGAAACACGCCATTACCGAAGTGGTGCTGGGTATTTAATATTATGATTGGGATACCATGGATTGTTTTAATGAGAGTCGTAGGAGATTATCCAATTACCAATGCTCTTGCTGCAGCATGGATCAGCGTTGGTAATTTATGGATGATGGGCGGGCTGCTCATTATGACCAGAGGGAAATGAGATAGTAGGCGGAATGTATTTCTATTAAGAGGGAGATTTTTGGAGGAGCTTTATGTCTAAAAAGGCATCAAATTTTCAGAAAGTAGTAATGTCCTGGGGGTATCGCGGAAAAGAAATATTTAAACCGCTGAATACGGGATGGATTGATGAAAATGTGGCTTGTGTCCGGGAATGGATTGCCAATATCTTCTTTTATACCAAGAATGGCACAACAATCATGATTGATGCCGGATATAACTATGAGCGGCTTGCAGAGAAGATGAAATGGCTTGATATAGAGCCATCGAGCATAAAAGACATCCTGATAACACATCAGGATACTGATCATGTCGGCGCTGTGGAGAGAGACTCTGATGGACTGTTCAGGAATGCCAGACTGTATATCAGTGAAATTGAAAATAGATATATGACTGGCGAGAAGCGGCGCAAGGTAATCTTTGGGCTGTATAAGCTTCCGATGGTTAAAAGTGATAATGAGAGAAAACTTCTTAAAGATGGCGATGTGTTTTACATTGAGGACATCAAGGTGGAAGCAATCCTGGTTCCGGGTCATACTTGGGGGCATATGGTCTATCTGGTAGATGACGCTTATCTTTTCACCGGAGACACGATCTGGTTCGGCGCAGATGGCGGCTACAGTTTTATAAACGCACTGGCAGAGGATAACGAACTGTCAAAGAAGTCCCTGGCAAAGCTTGAGAAGCTACTTCGCGACAGGGGTATCAGGCCGAAGGTGATAACAGGCCATACAGGATGGTCTGATGATCTGGATTTTGTATTTGCGCACAGAGACCAGATCTGCAATAGTTTGAAGAGACAAAAACCTCATGATCCTAATGCTCCTTATGATGGATATGACGAGAGGGAAGATAACGAAGAGAGGGCAAGAACCGAACGGCTAAAAAAGGCAGTTCCTGTATCTGACAGAATCCAGAGCGCCTATCATGATTCAAAAAATATCTATGATGATGTTCTGACACAGGGAAGTTTCCTTAGCAGGCAGTACATTCGCTTTTTCTGGAGCGGTACTGATGACAATGAAATAGCAAGGAAAATACTTGCTTATGTTCCAGATGATTTCTCCGGGACACTACTTGATGTACCTGTAGGAACTGCGGTTTTTACAGAAAAGAAGTGGAGAAGGCTTTCAAAAGCTGGTATTACCTGCCTTGATTACAGCGTCGATATGCTGGAACAGGCAAAGAAAAGGCTTGAGGATTGTAAGAATATCTCATTTATTCAGGGAGATGTGGGAAAACTTCCTCTTGCTGATGGCAGCCAGGATATAGTCATGAGTATGAATGGATTTCATGCTTTCCCCGATAAGAAGAAGGCTTTTAAGGAGACATTCCGCGTTCTTAAGAAAGGTGGAATGTTTGTAGCATGCTTTTATATCAAGGGTAAATCCAAGAGAACAGACTGGCTTGTAAAGAACATTCTATCTAAAAAGGGCTGGTTTACACCGCCATTTCCTACAGAAGATCAGCTGCTTCGTATTCTTCATAAGCTATATTCTCAGGTTGAATATCATGTGGATGGTTCTATGGTGTATTTTAAATGCGTGAAGAGCAGATCTTTAAATGAATGAAGAGTAGCATCGTAAAAACATGAATGAAGTCTGATGTGCTGTTAGCAAATGCTAACTTTATATAAATGACTAATCAGAAAAGAGGAGGAAAAAAAGTAATGAAACCGGACTATAAGAACTGGGTGCCAAATGGGATGGTATATGGATTTTTGGGAGCTACCGGTGGGGCACTTATATTGACCTTGATCTTTGGCGTGGAAGGAATAGTTGGAAAGGTACTATTGGTAATAACTATAGTTCTTGCGCTAATGACGCTTTGGATGTTTCTGATGCACAGGGCATTTTCTTACAATGGCTCAAGGCAGATGTCCAGGCAGATAATTGATGGTGTTTCAGCCTATGTGAAGATTCCTGATGGAGGGAAAGGACTGGATGTCGGGTGTGGCAGCGGCGCGCTTACAATCGCATGTGCCAAGAAGAATCCAAATGCACAGATGGTTGGAATAGACAGATGGGGAAAAGAATATGCGTCATTCAGCAAGACTCTTTGCGAAAGCAATGCAGAAGCTGAAGGAGCAGCAAATGTTTCTTTTGGTCAGGGAGATGCTACAAAGCTTGGATTTGAAGATGAGACTTTTGACGCAGTGACAAGCAACTATGTATATCACAACATCCCCAGCAGGGACAGGCAGGCTATCCTCCTGGAGACGCTGAGAACACTGAAAAAGGGTGGAACATTTGCTATCCATGACATCATGTCAAAGAGCAAATACGGAGATATAGAGAGTTTTGCCAAAAAGCTTAAAGACATGGGCTACGAGGAAGTGCGGCTTGTTGATACTACCAGCGGAATGTTCATGAATAAGTTTGAAGCCACTTGGATGGGACTTAGTGGATCAACGATTCTTATGGGTAAAAAATAAAATGAGTGATGAGGAGGATACAATGATGGGATTATTCAAGAATTATGTAAGTCAGACAAGAAAACCGGAAGGGGTTCTCGGGAAAATGATGATCAATGGTATGAACAGTGGTCATGCTAAGATGGCGGACTGGGGAATATCACATCTTGAAGTCAGTGCACCCAAAGAGATGGTCGAACTTGGCTGTGGTGGGGGAAGAAATGCCGGGGTACTCATGGAAAAATACTCTTCGGCAAATATGACAGCAATTGACTACTCGCCGCTGTCTGTCGAAAAAGCAACAGAATACAACAAGGTAATGATCGATAAAGGAAGGTGCCAGGTTAAGCAGGGAGATGTATCAAATCTAACTCTTCCGGAAGAAAAGTATGATCTGGCAACTGCATTTGAAACTATATATTTCTGGCCGGGACTGGAGAAATGCTTTTCAGAAGTGGCAAAGGTTTTAAAGCCGGGTGGAACCTTCATGATTGTAAACGAATCAGATGGTACAGACAAAGCGAGCCTGAGCTTTGAGAAGATCATCGATGGGATGAGGTGTCATACTCCTGATGAGATAGAAAAAGCTTTAAAAAGCGCAGGCTTTTCAAAAGTGAGGACAGATCACCATGAATCTAAGCCATGGATTACTGTAATGGCAGAGAAATAAAGTTTATTAAACAAAGTATATGAGAGGAGAAGTGTTATGAGTTTAAGTGAAGTAAGGGAAAACAAAGATGCAGTGATCACAGCTATTCAAGGCGATACAAGGTTTATGAGCCGTATCACCTCGATAGGACTTACACCGGGCTGTAAGGTTAGCGTTATCAAGAACGATAAGAACAGACCTATGCTGGTTTATTCAAGAGATACCATGATCGCACTGAACCGTAAGGAGTGCAGTGGTATTACAGTCGAGGAGGTGACAGCATGAGTGCAGCTGCAACTATAGCCCTCCTTGGACAGCCTAACTCGGGCAAGTCAACTTTATTCAATGCGCTTACCGGACTTCGCCAGCATGTGGGAAACTGGCCAGGCAAGACAGTAGAGAAAAAAGAAGGATCTTTTACCTATGCAGGAAAAGAATACAATGTGGCGGATCTTCCGGGATCCTACAGCCTTTCTGCCAATTCAGATGAAGAGGTTATCACAAGAGATTTTATTACATCAGGAAAAGCTGATGTTGTCTGCATCCTTGCTGACAGTTCACAGCTTCAGAGAAGCCTTTTCATGCTGGCTGATTATGCGGGAATAAATGCACCATGCTTTTTATTGCTCAATATGGCAGATGTAGCCGCCGATCAGGGAAAAAAGATTGATGCCAAGGCTATAGAGGAAAAGCTTGGCATTCCTGTCATCCCTTTTTCTGCGACAGATGTGAAGTCTTATGACGAGTTCTATAAAACTCTTGAAAAGGCTATCAAGAAAGACTCAAGGCTTGATGTTTCCAAGCTAAAAGAACAGTACGAGAGTATCAAAGGTTTTCAGGAAATCTGCAACCTGATTCCTGAAGGCGTTATTCCCGGCTATTCTTCAATGTGGCTTGCTTCAAAGGTGCTTGAGAATGACAAGGTAGTTGTTGCGAAGCTTAAAAATACACTGGATGCATCTGTTTTTTCAGAAATTGAAAGTATCAAAGATTCATCCCAGGGCGCTGTGGCTGTCGGCGGCTGCAAATTCGCCTGGATCGATGATGTGATAGACGGTGCAATCCAATCTAAGTCTGTAAAGGTAACCCTTGGAAAACTTGACCGTATCTATACAAGTAAAGTCTGGGGAAAGCCTGCGGTTATACTTACTGTTCTATTAGGTCTTATTGCTTCATTTGTTCCTGCTCTTCCGCCCATGTTTCTGGGCGAGCTGGTTCTTATGACTAAAGCTCCGATTACTGCAGGATTATCAGCTATAGGATGTCCTGAATTCGTTATGCTCATCATTACAGATGTAATAATTCAGTCATTCTCATATATTTTCAAGATGTTGGGATTTGTGTTTGGTGTAACCCTTGTATTCGGACTTCTTGAGGAAGTGGGCATCATGGCCCGTATCTCCTATGTGTTTGACAACACCATGGGTAAGCTTGGGCTTCAGGGAAAGTCAGTCATGCCATTCCTGGTAAGCTTTGGATGTACCATGGGAGGCGCAGCGGGCGCAAGAGTTATAGATAACTGGGGACAGAAGGTTCTCACGATCGCTCTGGCATGGGCAGTGCCTTGCGGCGCAGCCTGGGCAACCATTCCTATGCTTTCATCTATTTTCTTCGGTCCAGGAGCAGTTCTTGTGGTGGCTGTAATCCTTCTTACTATGCTCTTGCACATGTATGTCACGGCCAAAGTCTTTGGAGCTAAGCTTGTTCAGAAGGAAGACCGCTACGGAATGATCATGGAGCTTCCTCCGTACCACAAACCAAAGTGGGGAGCTCTTTTCAGATATGTATTCGGAAGAACAAAGGAAACATTTATCAGAGTAACAAAGGTGGTTCTACTTGTTTGCGGAGTATTCTGGCTTCTTAGCTATTCTCCATCCGGAACAGGAGGAATCCTTTACACAATCGGTGTAGCAATAGAGCCTGTCACAAAGTTCTTCGGAATGCCATGGCAGTTATTCCTTTCCTACATTGCATCTGCTGTTGGAAAAGAAGGTGCTATCGGTGTCATAAGTGCACTTTATAGTGGTGGTTCATATAGCACAGCATTTACAGAGGCTATGAGTGGTGCAGGAACTACCGCAAATCTTAGTTCTGTTCTTCTTGCGAACGTAACAAAGCCGGAGGCCTTAGCATTTATCTTTGCCATGACCTTCAACATGCCTTGCGTCGTTGCCCTCGCGGCTACATATCAGGAGACACATTCAGCAAAATGGACAGGAAGGATTGTGCTTTATTACACAGCAGTATCTCTTTTGCTTGCGTTTATTGCTTATCATGTGGGAATGCTCATCTGGTGAGAAATGTAACTAGGGAGGCGTAAAATGGAACAACTTTTGGAACTGTTAAAAGATGGCCGTGCCAGAACCACAAAGCTTCTTGCCATAGAACTTCATACCAGTGAGGAAGATGTCACCAGACAGATGGAATATCTTGAAAACATGGGTATCATTAAAAGAGTGGTGTTCACATCCAAGAGTTGTTCAGGATGCAGTGGATGCTCATCCGGAAGCCACTCAGATGGACATACCTGCAAAGGATGCCTGCCTCAGGATGGATTTCAAAACATGGGACAGATGTGGGAAGTGGTGACGCCATGATTACAAGGGCTATAGGAACTTTGGATTACAAAGTCATATCTGTGATAAAGAAATAAAGAAAGAAAACCTCGTAGTTGCCAGAGAATAGCCGCTACGAGGTTTTATTATTGGTCAATCATCCAACAGATTTGTCATGCTCTTCATGCTTAGAGCAATGGTAGATGCGTTGTGTAGGAATGCTGTAGTGGTTGGGGTGAAGATACCCAACATACCCATAATTATCAGGAAGGAGTTAAACCCGATAATGGAATTGTAGTTCAGGTTGATCCTTCGCATCAGCTCTGTACTGAGACTTCTAAGCGTTAAAAGAGCTCCAAGATCATCAGAGGAGATGGTTATATCTGCAATCTCTCTTGCAATGGAAGCTCCTGTGCTGACGGCGATTCCTGCATCTGCCTCTGAAAGAGCAGGTGAGTCATTGATACCGTCACCTATCATGATTACTTTTCTACCTGCTTCATGTTCTTTTCTTATGAATTCAGCCTTGTCTTCAGGAAGAACTTCAGAGAAGTATCTTGTCACACCGGTCTTTTCTGCAACCGACTTGGCTGTTCTGTCACTGTCTCCGGTCATCATAACTACATTTTCAAAACCAACCTCTTTCAATTTCCTTATTACCGAAGGAGCCTCATCTCTAAGTGGATCTTCGATAAGTATTACTGCAGCGAGTTCTTCACCGATAGCCATATACAGGTGCGAATACTCAGGTGGAAGAGAATCGAACCTGTCAGTGAATCCACTTGGAACAATACACTTTTCGTCCTCAAAGATGTAGTGATGGCTTCCTATACATACCTTTTTACCGTCAATCGTACTGGAAATGCCATGTGCAACGATATAGGCAGCTCTGGTGTGCTTTTCTTCATGAGTAAGTCCTTTGACTTCTGCAGCTTTTACCACTGCGTTGGCTATGGAGTGAGGGTAGTGTTCCTCAAGACACGCAGCAAGGCGAAGCATCTCATCTTCGTCATTCTCGCCAAAAGTAACAACCTTGGCAACTTTTGGTGTGGCATGAGTCAGAGTTCCGGTTTTGTCGAAGACTATTGTTTTTGCTTCAGCCACAGCCTCCATGAACTTGCCGCCTTTTACAGATATCTTGTGATCACCGGCTTCTCTCATTGCTGAGAGTACTGAAATAGGCATGGCGAGCTTTAATGCGCAGCAGAAGTCCACCATAAGGATTGATGTGGCCTTGGTGGCATTTCTGGTAAATAGCCAGGTGAGGAGTGTGGCACCAAAAGTATAGGGAACAAGTCTGTCGGCCAGGTGTGCAGCCTTTGCTTCTGACTCGGATTTGAGCTTCTCGGATTCCTCTATCATAGCTACAATCCTGTCGTATCGTCCCTGCCCCTGTGCCTTCTGTACGGTTATGACAAGCTCACCTTCGTCAATAACAGTACCGGCGTATACAAGAGAGCCTTCTGTTTTGTGGACAGGCTCGGATTCACCGGTCATGGCTGCCTGATTTACGGAAGCATCACCGCTTAGTACTACACCGTCAAGGGGGATCATGGTGCCGGTTCTGACAACTATCCTGTCATTCTCTTTTATGTCAGAGATATTTGAAAGGACCTCCTGGCCGTCAGAAGAAAGCATCCATACCTTGTCTACATTCAGGGACATGGCCCTTGCAAGGTCATCGACGGACTTTTTGTGAGTCCAGTCCTCCATCATCTCACCCATTTCAAGAAGGAACATTACATTGCTTGCTGTTGCATGATCGCCTCTGAGCAGTGATACCGCAATGCTGGTTGCATCAAGAACAGAAACCTCAAGCTTTCCGGAGAGCAGGCACTTGAGCCCCTTAATTATGTAAGGGATAGCCTTTAGATATATGATCACCCTTCTTATCTGCAATGGAATGATGAATCTGCGGACAAGCTTGCCTGCAATATGGAAGAACATTCTGTCTTCGTATTCGATACGGAGTTCCCTGCCTGTATGTTCGGGCACAGTAATCTCTGTTCTCTCACTATATTCAGAAAACGCCTGTATCAGATCATTCCTGCAGGAAGAGTCATAGAAAACTATGGCATTTGAAGTCCGTTCATTTACATCAGCTTTTTTTACAAAAGGAAGTGAGGAGAGATAATACTGGATCTTATCAGCTTCAAAAGAAGACATATGGCGTACAGCAATGTGTACACGCATACGTCCCCCATTTTCATGCAATATTTTACAATTCATAGTATGCCTTTCATCTAAGCTTACTTATGTCTTATGCATTAGCGGCTTCAGCTTCAGCGCTTGCCAGAACAGCCTTTGCATCCTCTATTTCTTTTGCTCTTTCATCAGCATAGCGTTTTTCATTGATTTCCTTTGCATCAGCACTGATATCCTGACAGTTCTCCTTGATGTTAGTGTAGGTCTCAAGGCATGTATCCTTGCATCTGTACGCCGCAGCAGTTATATGTGTGTAGCATTTCTTGGCATCCTTGCTGGAGAGGAGCTTAACTCCTGCTGTACCAAGCGCGAAACCGCATGCCACTTTTCCTATTGTGCTCCAATTAATCATAGATAGTCCTTTCTGTACCTGGAAATGTACGTTAATAGATTTGCTAATTAATTATAAAACAGCGAAGGGAGTGTAGAGGCAGCTAACGTGTGAGAATTTTTATCAACAAGGCAGTGGAATGGATGTGCATAAAAACTGCAATTATGTCTTTATTTTAGGGTTAGCAAGTGCTAACATATTGGTGTATAGCGAGTATTCGTCGTTGATTGGTGTTGATAAAATGTCTCAAAAATAAGGAATACTTTATGACCTACCATGAATTCGGAAAAGAAAATGGAAAAGTAATAGTGTTAATCCACCCTGCTGTGGTGATGTGGGATTATTTTGAATATGTGATTCCGCTATTGGAAAAAGACTATCATCTTATCATTCCGGCACTTCCGGGATACGATCCTGAAAACGCAAGTGATTTTACAAGTATTGAAGAGATAGCAGAGGAACTGGAGAGTTGGCTAGGTGCACAAGGAATATCCACAGTTGAGTGCATATATGGCTGTTCAATGGGAGGGGCTGTAGTTACAAAGCTTTTGGCGAACGGAAAGATTTATTTTAACCATGCTGTAATTGATGGTGGTATCACACCATACCAGATGCCTTGGCTAGTTACGAGAATTATTGCACTCAAGGATTTTGCAATGATCTCCATGGGTAAGATTGGTGGAATCAAATTGCTTGAAAAAGCATTCTCAACAGATGAGCTTTCAGAAGATGACATCAGATATGAGGCAAAAGTTCTTGAGATGATAAGCTATCAAACAATATGGCGAACCTTTGATTCGGCAAATAACTATTCTATGCCGGATCATGTGAAAACTAATTGCCCGTTCATTGAATACTGGTTCGCAGAAGCTGAAGAAAAGGCAAGAAAATGGGACATTGCATATATCAGAAAAGCATTTCCCGGATCTCGTTTTGTCAGATTTAAGGACTTAGGACACGGAGGACTTGCACCGTTTTATCCTGAAAAGCTTGCAAAAGGAATTAGAATGCTCTGTTTGGAATCGATTGAAGGAACAGATGCCGTCATGGGATGAACTGCACAGAATATATGGGAACTGAGGAATCGTTAGATGATAATACTTCAACTGGTCATATACTGCCTTATATTTACGTTGATGGTCAGGTTTTCTGTTCGCGGAGGCGCAATAGACGGGATGTATTTCTATCCCAAGGCGGTACAAGACAGGGCAATAGAGATTGGTCTTACTACACGGGAGACCATGAATAGAAAAAGAAAGATATTCATGACGGAATTCTATATCGTCATGCTGACAACCCTTGTGCTGATCATAGGATTATGGAATAACGTATCAGATTTCAAGGCAGCATATCTGCACGCCCTGTTGTTCCTTGAGGTGATGAACTGGTATGACGGGATCGTTATCGATGAGGTATGGGTTAGATACAGTAAATTTTGGGTGATTCCCGGATGCGAAGACATACCTTATGTTCAGACTATAAAGCAGATGCTGAAAAAGAGACTGTTTTTGACACTTGTATGGGTTATAGGAGCAGCAATAGTTGCAGGTATCGTGACTTTAGTCTTTTAGGAGGAGTAATAGATGATTCTTACTATTTTTCTGGCGTTAGTTTTTTGTGTGGCGATAACGCTGATGATGTTTTCTGCAGTAGCATTTATACAGGATAAGAAATTCTTTTCATCAGCACCGAAGGAAGCTCAGAACGTGATAATCCCTCGGGAGAAAGAACTGTTCTATGGTGCTCGGGCAATAGGCTGGACATTCATGGTGTTCAGTATTCTGCTGATACTCGGAGTTGGAGTGATCTCTATATGGGATGGTTTCAGAAGCGGTTTTTCTTTCTGGCAGTTCTTCTTTAGATTTGTGTCGATTTTTACTGTATATAAGGTGTACGACATGATATGTTTTGACTACTTTCTGCTCATGAAATTTAAGTTCTTCCAATATTATTTTCCTGAAGTGGATAGTGTTTATACTGGCAGAAAGTATGGATTTAACATAAAGAGTCAATTGTTAAAACTACTTGTTATATTCCCGGTTGCCTCGGCATTTGCAGCTTGGATATGTACGATCTTTCAATAGCATAGAGTAAAATGAGCGGGAGATAAGCAATGAATACAGAGAAAGAATTAAAGAAAAAGACTGTTAGGATAATGAAAAGCAAGAAGGCTTTCAAGGCTGAGATTGAAAAAAGATTTTCAGCATCTGAGAGTGAAAAGATATGGAAAAATGCTCATAGAAGATTATGCAAAATGTACTCTGAGCATGAGAGTCTTCCAAAGGGTATCAGTGCACACACAGATTCCTTTATCTTCCCTGCGGCGGCTATATATCTTTCTATGAAGGAGAAAAATCCTGACATTGCTTATGATGTGATGAAGCAGGTTATGGCTATCAGATCAGAAAAGATGGGGCAATCATTAGCAAGGTGCTGCAAGATCCCAGGGTTCAGGAGATTTTTCTTAAGTATGTGGGATACACTGAGCCATAAAATGTTTGGAGAAGCATCTGGTTTTAAAAATGTGTTCTATCCAAAGGAAAAGGATTGCTTCCGTATGGATATCACTCAGTGCCCGTATCATAAGTATCTTACGGAACTGGGATGTCCGGAAATAAATGTTCTGTTTTGCGAGAATGATGTTCATATGTATGGAAAGCTGCCGGGGATGAGGTTTACCAGGACAATGACTATAGGTTCCGGCGGTGAATTGTGTGATTTTAAGATGGAAATAGTTTGATCTCTGGAGGAGTATTCCGTGATGGAAGTCGTATCAAAAAAATACCACATTGAGAAAAATACAGTTCAGGAGACACTGATTATTCCGCTTTATGGAAGAAAGGTTTGTTCAGAGCATTTTCCAGAGCTTTTCAAGGACGAGGAAGCTGAGCGAATATGCAACATGTTGGATTACGATTTCGCTGTAAAGGGCAAAAGAATGGAGAGCGGTGTCGGGCTTTTTGGCGCATTGGAAGTAGCTCAAAGACAATATGATCTTGCTTGGGAAGTGAGAGATTATTTAAAGAATCACCCTGATGCAAGTGTTGTGAATTTGGGATGCGGTTTGGATGATACGTTTCATAAGTGTGATAACGGTTCATGTATAGGGTACAATATCGATATGCCAGATGTGATTGCGGTAAGAAATGAGCTGTTACCAGCAGCTGCACGAGAAAGCAATATTGGATATGATTTAAATGACTATTCATGGATGGACATGATTGATGCTTCAAAAGGAACTGTTTTCTTCGCATCGGGTGTGTTTTATTATTTCAGAAAAGAAGATGTAAGAAAACTATTAGGCAAGTTGGCGAAGAGATTCCCAGGGGGCGTAATTGTATTTGATTCCTGTAATAGTCGCGGGGCAAAGATGATGACGAAGACATGGCTTAAAGAAGCTGGAATATCTGATGTCAGCGCATTCTTTTCATTAGAGGATAAATCTGAAATTGAAAGCTGGTGCACGGATTTTGAGGCGGTTACGGCTCGAAGCTACATGCGTGGATATAGGGATATTTATAAGGATGTAGGTCTTTTACATAAGATGATGATCAGTTTCTGCGACAGATATGTGAACATGCAGATCATAAGGGTAGCCTTTAAGGAGGAATCTTAAAAATGAACTCAAAGCAAAGAATTATGTTTGGATGTTATGCCATGGTATTAGCCATAGTTGGTGACTATTTGCTTGGTTTTGGAACAATAGGTACGAGTTCGGATCCTGATGCATATTTGGGAATAGATTGGAATGTTGCTCCGGATTGGAGGTATGCTGTTTCATCCATTCTTGGTTTTTTGTGTGCAGCCATGTTTGCTTATGCTGCCACAGAACTTCTAAGAGTTATGGAAGAAAACTATAAGCTGGAATCATACAAGCTGTATAAGATCTTTAAGGTGGCAAATTGGAGCGGGATTTTGTATTTTGCTTTTATTCATATAGGAATCTGCATGCTTCCGGTAGTCTTTAACGCTGGCATGGAGGCGACGGGAGATATTCCTACAGCTGCAACAATGACAGTAAGGGTGCTAAAGAGCATAGCTGTTCCAATGGTAGCTGGATTTATCACCTGCGATCTCCTAGTAACAATCGGATGGATTGGTATGGTTATGAAAGGACTTATTCCGGTTAAGAAAGTATTCATAATCTGTTGCCCGATATTCGGTGTTTTATTTGGCCAGCTTTTGAATCTTATCGCAGAAGGCTTGGACTCGGGGACAGAATCCTTCGGATGGCTTGTTATGTATCTGGTCTGTGCGATATGCCTAACAAAAGATAAGGAGAAAAGTGTCCGATTATGAGATTTCTGACACATGGGGATAAGGAAAAACGATCGCTTATGCTGATCCATGGTATGGCAAATACATCGGATCTTTTTGATCCGTTACTTCCGTACCTGAAAGATTATTATGTGGTTGTTTGCGAATTGGATGGTCACTCAAGAAGTGAAGCGGGAAACTTTGTTTCGGTAAGCGATGCAGCTCAGAAAATCGAAAAATATGTTAAGGAAACTCTCAGTGGAAGACTCTACGGCCTTCTGGGATTTTCTCTTGGAGGAACCGTCGCAACGGAACTAATCAGCAGAGGGAATATAGAAGTAGACAGAACTGTTTTGGATGCGGCATTTGTAATAAAGATGGGCATAATGACATATCCATTCAAATGGCTGTTTCAGGGCTCTATATGGAGCATCAAAAAGAATATCCATGTTCCAAAGCCACTTGTGGAAAGCATCATGGGAAAAGGAAACAGTGGAATAGTAGATACGCTTTATAAGGGAGTATCTCTTAAATCTGTTGGTAATGCAGCCTTGTCCTGCTACACATATACGATAAAGGATGGAATAAAGGATTATCATAATCCAGTCGTGTTCTGGCACGGAGAAAATGAACCATACCCAGTAAAGAGTGCGAAGCTTTTGAAGAGATATCTCCCCCAGATAAAAAAGCGGGTATTTAAAGGAATGGGCCATGGCCAGATGCTTCATGAACATACGAAGGTCTACGCCCAAAGATTGGTAGAGTTTTTGGAGGATTCAGAGAAATGAAGTATAGTGGAATGCCGGCGGCTATGTGGCTCTTATACAAAAAATCTTTTCAAAAGGCACTTGTAAATGACCTTAAGAAAAGCCCCGAAGAGGCAAAGCGGATTATGGCAAAGGCAAAGCCAAAATACAAAGAGATCATTAGCAAGCTCCCTGAATTTGAAAAAGGCGACAGGTTCAAGGCGAATATTGTAAATTGCGCCATTCTGACATCTGTATTTCTTAGTATGGACAGAAAACCAACGGCTGCCGAGGCAACCACATACTATGAGCACGCCATGACAAACTTTGCGACCAAAGCATTCTGCAAATTGGGAGGGAAGCAGAAGTTCACAGATAAAGATATTGAGGGAATGAAGAAGACGGCGGCTCTAAAAGCGGCTGACAGAAATCCTTATTCCTGGAATATGGAGTACCTGCCCTATGAGGATGGAAGCGGATATGAGGCGAGGTTCACAAAGTGTGGTATCTGTACCCTCATGAAAGAATACGGATTATTTGAGCTGGTTCCTGCTATGTGCCATCTTGACTACACTATGAGCGAATTTGGAGGCGCCTCAACTTTTGCTAGAGAATATACTCTCGCATCCGGCGGACCATATTGCGATTGTGGATATAAAAAGAAAAAATAGCAACTTGGAGTAGTTTGAAATGATAAAAACAATTGTCGTTGCGTTAGTATTACGTTTTCTTCCGGAGGATGTAAGACTTGCTGCTAAGGAACTTATGGTTTCCGGAAGCTTACTATTCGATTTGTAATACTGCTATATATCATGAAGGCATTTGATATAATTGTTCAGGATCAATGGCTTGTGATGACAGTGGGGTATTTTAAAAAGATTTTTCCTGTAAATTGCGGTATTGCTTTTTTTATTTAGGCTGAAACTGGCGTTATATCGAATGAAGATTGATATAGGGAGAAGATGGGGTGAACGAATCAGCGCTGTATAAGGAACTTGGAGTTTTAACAAAGGATAAGAGCAGGTGGGAAGAAAACATTCCGTATGTGTCATCGCTTCTTGCTCACGAATCTGAAAAAATTAAAGCAAAGGCCCTATGGCTGCTTGGTGAGATGGGGCTTGAACATCCAAAGAAAGTAAAAGATTATGTTAAAGAGATAGTTTCTTTTTGCGATAGCCAGGTGCCGCTTTTAAGAGAAAGAGCGGTTAATGCGCTAGGAAGGATAGGTAGAGCCGACTATTATTTGATTCAGGAATACTGGGAGGACTTGTTCAAATTCGCTTCTGATGAGGATCCAAAGGTCAGGCTGAGCTTCATCTGGGCGTCTGAAAACATTGCTACAAATACACCGGATATTTATGAAGGATATATGTCTGTGTTTGAAAGTCTTCTACACGATACGGACGATAAGGTAAGAATGGAAGCACCTGAGATATTCCGGGTCCTTGGTAAACGCAGACCGGAGTTTGTCAGGCCATACATTACGCAGTTACAGAAAATGTCAGAGACAGATAGTAACCGCGTAGTAAGGATACATTGCTTAGGCGCGATTAAAGCAACAAATAGGTGATTTGAAAGCAAATGAAGGAAGAATATCCCGGGAACAGAGGAGCTCATGCCTTATATTCACGGGAAAACACTGGCGGTTAAATGGATTGGGCCTTTGATCGGATTTCCAATACTTGCGGCAATCCTGGCATGGGTTATGCAACTGGCAGGGTAAATCTTTTACTTGGGAGGATTAGTATGAACGCTAGAGAATACCTGGATATTTTACACATTGCTGAGAGATTGAAAGATACGCCACGCCATTGCACTACTACAAAAAGGCGGACAGAGAGTGTTGCTGAACATAGTTGGCGTATTTCGCTGATGGCATTTCTTCTAAGGCATGAGTTTCCGGATCTGGATATGGATAAAGTTGTAGACATGTGCCTCATCCATGATCTTGGGGAATGCTTTACTGGTGATATTCCAACCTTTATCAAAACAGATGATGACAGAGAAGTTGAGGATTTGCTTCTCAACAAATGGGTGCAATCACTGCCGGAGGAATTATCCAGAGATATCGCCGGGTTATACAAAGAGATGGATGCGCAGGAAACTAAGGAAGCAAAGCTATACAAGTCTCTTGATAAGCTCGAAGCTCTTATACAGCACAATGAATCTCCTATAGATACATGGTCAGAAAACGAGTATGAGCTTAATAAAACATATGCATTTGATACTGTTGCATTCTCAGATTGGCTTACTGAACTGAGAAAAGAAATTTTGGATGATACCCTAAAAAGATAGAAGCAAAGAAGCAGTAACTTGCGGTATAACTGAGAAAGAATCGAGATTTGGAGTAATCATAGTCTATGAAATTTTCCAGTGCCCCGATTTGCCCCTCTTATGCCCCTTTTTCGCCCCTAACTTCACCTTTTTATCATTTTTTAGGCATGATATTATTATAATGCGCCAAGTGATATGAGATGCACAGCTTCACATACCGCGGGGCGTATTTCTTTTGCAAAAGAATAACCTGAAATGAAGCACTGTGTTTTGACAGG
Organism: Butyrivibrio sp. FCS014; assembly: GCF_000526935.1. Taxonomy (GTDB): domain Bacteria; phylum Bacillota; class Clostridia; order Lachnospirales; family Lachnospiraceae; genus Butyrivibrio. The sequence continues at coordinate 131,494 of NZ_JAHA01000007.1, forward strand.
GATGTCATTACACAGTGTTTTTTCATGCCTTAAAACATTTGGATAAGAGAGGGGAAATTAAAAATGGACTTTGAGACATTTAAAGAGAATCTGGCCAATGATGTGAAGGAGCAGTTCTACGAGAGATATGGAAAAGAGGTTGCTGTAGAGAGTCACAAGATCGACAAGATGAATGAAACTTACGAAGCACTCACTGTAAAGCCTGAGGATGGCGTCATCGGTGTAAACCTTAACGTAGATTCACTCTACAAGGACTACGAAGAGGGCAGACCTTATGACACTATCGTGACAGGCGCTACAGAAGTTGCTGGAACTGCTCTTGAGAACAGACCGGACTTTGACATCGATGCCTTCACTGATTATGACAAGATGAAATCAACTCTTGCCATGGAAGTTGTTTCTGCAGAGAGGAACGCTGAGCTCCTGGAGACAGTACCTCATAAGGACATTGAGGACATGGCTGTTGTTTACCGATTTGTGATCGGTGAGACTTCACAGGGTTCCGGTACAATCCTTGTTACCAATCAGATGCTTGATAACTACGGCATCACTCCCGAGCAGCTTCATGAGGACGCTGTTAAGAACGCACCTGAGATTCGACCTCTTGTCATCGAGGGAATGGCAGAGGTGCTTGCAAAGCAGATGGGAGTTGAGGACCTTGAGATGCTTGGTCTTAACATTCCACCTGAGCAGGAGCAGATGTTTGTTGCATCTGTAGAAGGAAACGTACATGGTGCCGGAGTGCTGGCATATAACGATTTTATGGAGAAGGCATCTGAGAGAGTTAATAATCAGAGCTTTTTCATTTTGCCAAGTTCTATACACGAACTTCTGATTATTCCTGACAATGGTAACTTCGATCTCAAGAGCCTGGAGAACATGGTAAAAGAGGTCAATGCTACCACAGTGGATCCTGCTGACCAGCTCACTGATAACGTGTATCACTATGATGCGCAGAATAAGGTCTTTGAGCTTGGTGAGAAGTTCGTAGAGCGCCAGGCAGCAAAAGAGGAAAAGGCAGCCGAGAAGAAATCTCTTCTTGGAGAGCTTAAGGCTGCTAAGGAAGAGGCTTCAAAGGCACCTAAGAAGGATGCTGCTGATATTGGCAGTAAGTCCAAGGGCGAAGCAGCCATCTGATCATATGGGCGCTGGTCTGTAAAGTTTCCGGACCGGCGTCCATTTTTGCAGAAAGTATTTCTTTTTATGAGGGGGATAAAGAGATGTCAGCACAATACAACAGAGACAAATACAGTGGTGGTAAGAGTTTTCAGGGTACAAGGGATCCGATCCCAGTGGCAGGGTTAAAACCGCATAACTGCAAAACTCCATGCCCTTATGGAAATGGAACAACTTTCTGTTTTCCATGCATGGCCAAGATCATGGATGAACACAAGAAACTAAGAAAGGCAGCGTGAAAGCGATGGAGGAACTTAAGATAAAGATTGAACTTGATCCGGTTACAGATGGAATCATCAAGTTCCCTGGTAACTTTATGGCGGATGTAAGTGGAGATATCAGAAAGGGTCTTGTTATTGGTACGGACGAAAACTTCCGATCAGTCAATACTGATGAGATGGACAGAATCTTTGATGGGATAGGACAGGATGGATATGCAGCTCCTATTGGAGATGATTATCTTTTGTGCTTTTCCGGGAACAGCATAATGGATACGGGATATGCAAGATATCTTGTCGGCAGTGCAATCATGGTAAAAGTTGGGAAGGATTCAAGGATCAAGCCACTTACAGATATTGACATCAAGATTATGCGGACCAACTTCCAGATTCCTCTTTACTCAGAACAAAAAGTATCATTATCTGATATCTAAATAAATGCAGAAATATGTGTATCAATTTTTGAAGGAACAGGAGATGAGATTAAGGATATGTGGTTCTGCATTATGGATGGAAAGCAGACGGAGATCATCCTTCGAATTACAATTGATCAGCTCCTGATGATCACCCATAAACTCATAATGCTGGCAGGTAAGCCTATCAAGAAAGGCTCTTACTGCCAGCTTTTTTTGTGCAATAAGTTTCTCTAGAATAGCTGTTGTATCTGTTTTGTAAACAGCGATGAGCGGCTCATCTTTACCATCATGGGACAGAATAGTGGCATCAAAATTTCCGGAGAAATGCTTCTTTAGAAGGCTCTCCAATGTTTGGCTTGAGATAAGCGGAACATCAACGCTGAGTACAAGTGCATTGCTGCAGTTACATTCCAAAAAGCAGGAATAGAGACCTCCCAGTGGGCCCATGTCAGGTATTATATCCATTATGTGGTGGGCATATGGGATAGGAGAAGATTTACCAGAAACATAGACCCTGCCGGCACCAAGGTCTATTAGTTTATCTGTCTGTATCTGGAGGAAGGACTTTCCATCAAGAATGATTTCTGACTTGTCCGTTCCCATTCTTTTGCTTTTTCCGCCTGCCAAAACAATTCCGTCAAACTCATTCATTTAAAAGTTCAATCCTCACAACATTCTTCACCTGACGTTTTGAGTCGCTGTCACCGAACACATACAGTCTTGCACTGGTGCTTCCGTCGTCTTCCTGCTGTTTTGCAAGATAAGCTTTACCATCTTCGTTTATTTCGTCAAAAGAAATTTCAGCGGCAAATTCATCTGATGATACAACCCGGGCTTTTGTGAAACCGGCCTTATCAAGTCCTGATTTTGAAATGGAATCCTTTAGTGATATTCCGATCTCATCTACATCCTTTTCCTGCCCCTTGGCATTTATGGTAATGCCCTTTACTGAAACCAGGCTCCCGCTAAAGGGGTCAATGAGAACTGTTTTATCCCCATTAATAATAGCCAGATTCCCTTTTGGCGCATCATTTCTTGACCTCAAATAGAAAACAGATGCAATGCAGGTAATTACTAGCAGAATGATGACGATAACAATACTTTTTTTCTTCATGTTGTCTCCTTGTTTTTATATGGTATTTTTGCGGTGGCTTTATCTGGACCGATGACCGGGTGGAGCCTTTCTATAAGTTTCTCTCCCAAAAGCCCGCAGATGGAACCGCTTGTGGTAGCAACCAGTGCATATACAAAAAGAACTATTCCACTTAATTTGAACACAATGAAGTTTGCGGTAAGACAAGCCGTAATAGAAGCAATTATAGACGAAATCAGTATTCCATTATCGCGTCGACCGGAAGTTTTCTCTGCTAAAAAGAAAACCAGATCAATCATGATTCCAGGAAGGATGTAGCCGATAGGCGCAAGAGCGCCCATGCTGCCGGTCATTCCAAAACACAATGCAAGAAGGCTCTGGACAATGCCCATGATTGTAGCACAGAAAGGAAATGGCATAAGTGCAGCCGCTATGACTAAAAACAGTAGGGAGAAGCTGGTGGCAATACCACCTGGGATATGAAGAAATTCAGTTATGAAATTTGCTGCGGGAGATATCAGTTTTTTGGCAAACAAACCAAGATCGCAGCATAAAGCCATAAAAATAAGGCTTCTGAGATCAGCTTTTTTCATTATGTTCTCCTTTTCAATAAGGAAGGCGCTTCTGTTTCCATCTGCACCCCGGCAGAGTATTTGTCTGCGTCTTAAAAGCCATGAAGACTAAAGCTTTTTAGGCTTAAAAGCTCGGAGATTTTCTACAAACTGATTATACCATATTGGTTTGTAAATAATCTATAAATTAACGACTGAACGCCCACGAAGAATGACTAAAATGTTATGATTAGATTGGTGGGTTATAGTTATGACAAGTATGTCTAAAGGAGAAGGTAAATGGTCAAAAAGGTTCAATCTACGTGTAATTTTTGTGCCATCGACTGCAATCTGGATTTCTATGTGGAAGATGGAAAAATCATCAAGACAGTTCCAACGAAAGGATATCCCGTCAATGATGGGTTCTCCTGTATCAAAGGATTATCCCTGAGCAAGCAGCAGACAACAGTTAAGCCAAATGCGCTCCCGAAGATCAGGCAGGCTGACGGAAGCTTTAAAGAGGTACCCTGGGAAGAGGGCTTTAAATATGTTGCAGATAAACTAAAGGAGTTGCAGGAAAAATATGGCAGGGAGAGTGTAGCCGGTATCAGCACCGGTCAGCTGACTCTGGAAGAGTTTGCCATCTTTGGTCATGTTATGAGAAATTTCCTTCAGACCAACGTGGATGGAAATACAAGACTTTGTATGGCATCAGCAGCTGTTGCCCACAAGGGTACTCTCGGCTATGATGCCCCCGGATATACTCTTAACGACTTTGAACTTTCTGACACGATCATATTCATAGGGGCAAATCCTGTGGTTGCGCATCCTATCATCTGGCAGCGAGTAAGAAACAACAAGATTCCCGACACGAAGATAATTGTCATTGATCCGCGAAAATCAGAGACTGCAAGGAACGCTGACTACCACTATCCGCTGAAGTGGAGAAGCGATCTTACGCTTATGTATACACTTGCAAATCTGATAATAGAAAAAGACTATGTGGATCATGACTTCGTTGATAACCATACTGAAGGCTACGAAGGGTTTGCGGAGTTCGTAAAGAATTTCACTCTGGAGAGAGGAAGCAAGGCAACAGGGCTTTCGGAAGATCAGATTTTAGAGCTCCTTGAACTTATCCATAACGGAAAAGCAGTTTCCTTCTGGTGGACCATGGGTGTCAACCAGGGATATGAGGCAGTAAGAACTGCCCAGTCCATCATGAATCTGGCGTTCCTGACAGGAAATGTCGGTAAACCTGGTACGGGCGGAAATTCTATAACAGGTCAGTGCAATGCTATGGGTTCAAGGCTCTTTTCCAATACCACCTGTCTGTTTGCAGGCGGTGATTTTGCTGATGAGGCCGAGAGAAAGAGAATTGCCGACATTGTTGGTATAACGCCTGAGCTTATGGCGAAGAAGCCGACGATTCCATATAACAAGATCATAGAAGGCATCAATGCCGGAGAGATAAAGGGACTTTGGATCCTCTGCACCAACCCAAGACACAGCTGGACCAATAATGAGACCTTTGCAGAGGCTGCAAAAAAACTTGAGTTGTTTGTGGTTCAGGATATCTACGACACAATAGAGAGCGCTGAGGACTGCACAGTTTATTTCCCAGTAGTTCCCGGAATCAAAAAAGAAGGAACCTATATCAACATGGAGAGGCGCCTGTCTGCGATGCGAAAAGTCCTTGACAGAGGCGAGAATGAGATCTCAGATTATGAGTGCATCCTGGGAGTAGCCAAGGCTCTTGGAATGGGAGAAGCTATAGCAAAATGGGAGACCCCGAGACAGTGCTTCGATCTTCTCAGGGAATGTTCAAGAGGAAAGGGATGTGATTTCACAGGTATTCATTGGGATGACCTGACGGATTCGCACGGTATTCAGTGGCCGTATCCTGAAGGTCATGAAAAAGAACTTTCAGATGAGCAGAGAAGACTCTATGCCGACGGTAAGTTCTTTACACCATCAGGTAAAGCGCAGTTCATATATGAAGAACCTCTTGAGAATCCGATTCCTGTGACTGACAAGTTCCCGCTTGTTTTCAACACAGGAAGAGGTTCTGTTGGTCAGTGGCACACTCAGAGCAGGACCAAGGAAGTAAAGTTTGTTGAAGACGTTTCCTTAAAGAGAGCCTATCTTTATATGAATACTCAGCTTGCTAAAGAAAATGACATTCATGATATGGATGAGATAAGAGTATTCTCTTCCAATGGAAAAGATGCAATATTTGCAGTAAAGGTATCAGACAACGTTCAGTACGGCGAGCTTTATGCGCCAATTCATTATATTGAATGCAATGCGCTGACGCCGTCCAGCTATGACAAGTATTCCAGGGAGCCTAACTACAAGGGCGGAACCTGCAGATTTGAAAAGATCGCAAGGGAGGGCTGATAAATGTATAGAATAAAGATTGACCGAGATAAATGCATTGGATGCCTTACCTGTGTGACGGCCTGCGTGGTCAGTCACGAGACGGAGAGCGGCGATGCCAGAAACAGAGTGGTAATTGATTCCGAGACCACGCCTGCCCCAATTTTCTGCAGGCACTGCAACAGACCCGAGTGCACATATACCTGCATGACCGGTGCAATGCACAAGAATCCTGATACCGGATTTGTTGAATATGACAAGAACCAGTGTGCAAGCTGCTACATGTGCATAATGTCCTGTCCATACGGAATACTTAAGTATGACAGCATTCATCAGAAAGAGATCATGAAATGTAATATGTGCGTTCACAGGAGCGAGGACGGCAAAACTCCTATGCCCATGTGTGTTGAGAAGTGTCCTATGCACGCAATAACTCTTGAGGAGGTGAAGGAATGAGATACGTAATTATTGGATCATCTGCCGCAGGAATTAACGCCATAAGAGAACTCAGGAAAATAGATAAGGATGGAGAGATCATTCTTGTTTCCAAGGATGAGCACATTTATTCAAGATGCATACTCCACCAGTATCTGTGTGGGGAAAGAACTCTTGAGAGGCTCAACTTTGCAGAGAAAGACTTTGACAAAGTTTACGATGTGAACTGGATGAAAGGGAGAGAATCAATATCTCTCCGTCCAAAGGAACATATTTTGGTTCTTGATGGGAATGAGGAAATTAAGTATGGAAAGCTCCTTATTGCCACGGGATCCCATACCTTCATTCCTCCAATCAAGGGGCTTTCCGAAGCTGATAACTACATTGGCTTCAGGAACATAGATGATATCGAAGTGCTAAAAGAGGTGCCAAAGACCGCCAAGAATATTGTGGTTCTGGGATCAGGGCTAATTGGCATCGACTGTGCTACCGGTTATCTTCACATGGGAGTAAAGGTTACACTGGTTGATTTTGCAGGCTGGCTCCTCAACAGGCAGTTGGATGAGAGGGCAGCTAAGACCTATATTGATGCCTTTAAGGAAAACGGAGTGGAGCAATATTACGGCGTTGGAGTGAATGAAGTTCATGTAAAAGATGGAAAGATCTACGAAATAGAGCTTAGCGATGGAAAAGTCCTTCCCTGCGATTATTTCGTGGTTACAGCCGGTGTCCGATCCAACGTTGAATTCCTGCAGGATTCAGGACTTGAGCTTTCTAAGTTCGGCCTGGTATACGACGAGACCGGTAAGACATCCGATCCTGATGTTTACGGTGCAGGTGATGTGTCAGGTACAAGTCCTATCTGGCCTGTTGCAGTAAAAGAGGGAATGGTGGCAGCGGCAAACATGGCAGGCAAGAAAGAGAAGATGACTGACTTTTTCGCAAGCAAATCTACCATGAGCTTTTTAGGTATACACACAATGTCTCTGGGAACAGTAACGCCGCCTGACGATACCTACAGAGTTGATGTTTATGACAAGGACGGCGTATACAAAAAGGTTGTCTCCAAGGATGGAATTATTGTTGGAGCTCTTTTGCAGGGAGATCTTGCTTATGGCGGTGTCCTTCAGCAGATGATCGCCAGAAAGATAGACGTAAGGAAGGTTAAGAAGCCACTGTTTGAGATTGACTACTCAGACTTTTTCCATGAGAGAACCAATCTGGAATTTGCATATGACCTTTGATGAAAGGAGGTGCTGATGAAGGAGCGATTAAAGAAGCTTCCGGTTCCTGTTCTTCCGACTTTTGTGGGAACGCTCACGCTTGGAAATGTGTATGGAGGTATGGGCTATACATGGTTTAGAGTGCTGATAATGATATGTGCTACAGCTGTTGTGCTGGCTTATATCTTTAAAATCATTCTCTGCTCATCAACATGCATAGAGGAGTACAAGCAGACGGTTCCCTGCAGTCTCTATGCGGGATTTACCATGTGCCTCATGATCCTTGGCAGCTTCTTCTTTGAGAAAGGAATGGCATTTGGAAAATGGATATGGCTTTTAGCAATTATCATCCATGCAGTTCATATCTGCATTTTCACTATCAGAAACGTGATCCTGAAAAGAGATGTGAATACCACCGTGCCCAGCTGGTTTGTTACTTATAACGGAATCATGGTGGCCTGTGTCACGGGCGGTGCCATGAACATGACAGGCCTTTTAAAAGTGATAACTGTGTACGGCATAATCATATATCTGATTCTCATTCCGGTAATGATAGTAAGACTCATCAAGGTGCCGGTTAAGCCGCAGGTCTATCACACCATGCCGGTTGTGCTGGCGCCTTGCAGCCTCTGTGTGGTGAGCCTGTTAAATGTATATGAAGCTCCTAATCAGGTACTTTTGTACTTTTTATATTTTTGCGTTTTGGCATCACTCTTGTTTATTATCATCAAACTCCCGGATTTCTTTTCATTTGATTTTACTCCGGGATTCGCAGGGCTTACTTTCCCGATGGCAATAGGGATAGTGGCAACAAACAAGATGGCTGCGTACCTAAATGGTCATGGAAGTGAAAACGCAGGTTTTGCATTGACCCAGCTGTCAGGTCTTCAGATATTCCTGACCTCCATGCTGGTTGGATATGTACTTCTAAACTTCCTGAGGATGTTGCTCGGGAAAGGCAAGAGGCCATAAAGCAATTATTTGGAAGGAGGTTTTTATGGGCTATGTACTTAATAAGGAGAGCTTTTCTGACCTAGTCAGCGCTCTTCTTAAAGATTACCGCATCTTTGCTCCGGTCCTCAAAAAAGGCGCAGGCAGATTCACTGACGTGGACTGCGTAATCTATGATGAGATAAAAGATGCATCTGAAATTGAGCTGGAGAAGAAGTCAGACTATGCGTCAAAGGAGTTTCTTACGCCTCTTTCGGAGACGCTTTTGTATTTCACTGAAGAGGAAGTAAAAGAGGCAGATCTTTGTGAAAAGAAAGTGCTGATATTTGGCAGGAGCTGCGATCTGAACGGATTAAAACGTCTTGACCAGATCTATCTTGATAATGGCCTCGCAAAAGATCCCTTCTATAAGCGCCGCAGAGACCTGATTAAGCCTGTCCTTATCGGCTGCGGCCATTCCTATGATAACTGCTTCTGTGTATCCATGGACTCAAATAAATTTGAGGAAGGGTATGCTTTTTCTGTGGATCTGATTGACGGTGAGATTCATTCAAATGTCCTTGATAAGGAATTTGATAGCTTCTTTAAAGCTGCTGCAGGAGCAAAAGAGCTTGATGTAACTCCGCGATTTGTAACAGAAAATGAAGTTAAAGTTGAGATCCCTGATGAGATACCGGGCAGGATCATCACTGACGATCTGTGGGATGAGTACACCACCAGGTGCATTAACTGTGGAAGATGCAACTTCGTCTGCCCTACCTGCACATGTTATACGATGCAGGATGTCTTTTACTCAGACAACGGCAGGGTCGGAGAGAGAAGAAGAGTATCTGCTTCCTGTATGGTTGATGGCTACACCGATGTGGCCGGAGGAGGTCAGTACAGAAGAAAGAACGGAGAGAGGATGAGGTTTAAGGTTCTTCACAAGATCTCCGATTTCAAGAAGAGATTTGGCTATCAGATGTGCGTTGGCTGCGGAAGATGCGATGACATCTGCCCTGAGTACATCTCTTTTTCCAATATCATAAACAAGGTAAACGATGCGGTTAAAAAGGAGGTGAACTCATGAATACTCTGAATCCATATCTTCCTTTTTCATCTAAAATCCTGGAAGTTATAAAGCACACCGAGAAGGAGTATACCTTCAGGATGGAGTTTAAGGGCGAAGTAAAGCCCGGACAGTTTTTTGAAGTTTCAATTCCTAAGTACGGAGAGGCACCTATTTCGGTCAGTGGCATCGGAGAGAATTTTGTTGACCTGACAATCCGCCGCGTTGGCAGGGTTACCAATGAAGTATTTGAGCGATATGAAGGGCAGTCACTTCTTCTTAGAGGCCCCTACGGAAATGGCTTTGACGTTGACCTATATAGAGACTGCGAAGTTGTAGTTGTTGCAGGCGGAACCGGAGTATCCCCCGTAAGAGGCGTTATCCAGGCTCTTTCCGATATGCCTGATGCATCGGATAAATATGTTGTTGCGGGTTTCAGATCACCGGAGGACATGCTCTTTAGAGATGACCTAAAGGCCTGGGATTCTAAGCTGAATCTCACGCTTACTGTTGATGGGGCGCCTGAAGGTTATCAGGGTAACATCGGACTTGTTACCAAATACATTGAGGGGCTTCCTTTGAAAGAACCTTCAAAGGCCAGAGCCGTTGTGGTAGGCCCGCCTCCAATGATGAAATTTACTATAATAGAGCTCAAGAAAAAGGGATTTACTGATGCAAACATCACTGTATCACACGAGAGGAAGATGTGCTGTGGCCTTGGCAAGTGCGGTCACTGCCGTGTAAATGATCACTACATCTGCCTTGATGGCCCTGTGTTCAGCTATGAAGTTGCAAAAGACTTTGTGGATTAAGGAGGCGTGATATGGCAAATTTAGATGTTAATGTAGGAAAGCTTAAAAAGAATGCATTCAGATACTCAAAGGTAAGAGGTGAGACTGCCTCAAGAATCCGTATCCCGGGTGGCGTGATTGATTCTGCTTCCATGGCCAAGGTTGTGGAAATTGCAGAGAAGTACGGCACTGGCGTTATCAATATAACTAACAGACAGGGTATTGAGATTCCGGGGATAAAACTGGAGGACGTCGACAAAGTTAATGCTGAGGTGCAGGAGGTTATTGATGCCCTCAGGATTAACCAGCCGGAAAAGAGTAAAGGCTATCCTTCATCCGGAACTCGAAATGTGATAGCCTGTCCCGGTGCGAGGCTCTGTCCCTTTGGCTGTTATGATACTACGGCCTTTGCCCAGAAGATGGAAAACAACATCTACCCCAATGACAGACATGTAAAGATTGCCTTTACCGGATGTTCTAACGACTGCGGCAAGGTAAGGATGGCGGATTTTGGAATCATTGGAATGACGGAGCCCCAGTACAACAAGGACAGATGCGTTGCCTGCGGAGCCTGCGTTGATTACTGTAAGAGAAGATCTGTAGGTGCTTTGCAGTTGGTAAACGGCAAGGTTGTAAGGGATACAGACAAGTGCATAGGCTGCGGTGTATGCGTTGTTTACTGCCCCACAAGGGCCTGGACCAGAAGCAGGGAGCACTATTTCAGGGTGGTTCTTCTTGGAAGGACAGGAAAAAAGAATCCAAGGCTTGCTGAGGACTTTATCAAGTGGGCAGATGAAGAGAGCATCCTTAAGATGGTCAAAAACACATACGCCTATATTGAGGAATATATTGACCCTAATGCTGTTGAACACAAGGAGCATATCGGCTACATAGTAGACAGGACCGGATTTGAGGAATTCAAGAAATGGATCTTTGAAGGGGTTGAACTGGGACCTAAGGCAGAAGTGAATGACAGAATCTATTGGGGCGGAAAAAACTATGCTAAGTATGGCGGTTAAGAAAAAAATAGCAGTAATCAGTGTGTTATGTATGATCGCAGCCACTTTTATGAGTGGCTGCGCATCTTCTTATGCGGAGAATTCCCAGGAAAAAGATGACACTGTGGGCATACAGAAAAGCAATTATGAATGTGTAGTGGCGCTGTCTAAATCTATAGCGGACATGTGGCTCATATCAGGCGGCACACTGAAAGGGGTGACCGAGGATGCCTTTGAGCTTGACGGCTTGAGTGATGGAGCTGAAAGTGTTGGAACGATATCAAAACCAAGCACAGAAGCAATCCTGTCACTTAAGCCTGATCTGGTTCTTCTTTCAGGAGAGCTGGCGGCACATGAACAGCTTAAGGCTGAGCTGGATAAGTTATCAGTTTATACAATTGCAATAACTGTGGATTCTTTTGAGGATTACGATAATGTGATCTACATGTTTTCGGAAATGAATGGAAGAGACGACCTTTATCAAAAGAATGTCACAGAAGTAAAGAAAAGGATAGACAGTATTGTTTCGGAAGTGGGGGATAAGTTTGAAGGAACATCTTATCTTTGTATCAAGGCTTCTGCCACAAAAACTAAAGCATTAAAGAAGGATCATTTCGCATGTAATATCATGGATGATCTGTGCCTTTACAATATTGCAGATGATGACAGTGCACTTAATGACTTAAGCATTGAGGAGATTGCGCTTCAGGATCCTGACTATATATTTGTTGTATTTATGGGAGATGACGATAAGGCAGCGCAGAGTTTTGCTGATGAATTTGAAAGCCAGGCTGTGTTTAAAGAGCTTAGAGCTGTAAAGGAGGATAAACTGATAATTCTTCCTAAAGATCTTTTTAACTACAAACCAAATGCTAGGTGGGATGAAGCGTACAAATATGTTAAGGACATCTTGGAAAAAGAATAAGTGGATGATTGTGGGACTTTTCCTGCTCGTTACGGCGATTGTTCTGGCTTTGTTTAGCTCAAATGCGAGCTTGTCATTTATTGATTTCTTACAGGCTCTGACTGGCAGGGAAGGTGCAGATGAAACCGCATTTCTTATCCTTTCAGGGGTGAGGGCTCCAAGAGCCGTTGCAGGAATATTCTGCGGAATCGGTCTTTCTGTAGCCGGACTTCTAATGCAGGAAGCCTTGAACAACCAGCTTGCTGCTCCCAGTGTTATGGGAATAAATAGTGGAGCAGGGCTTTTTGCCCTGGTGGGTTCATGCCTGCTTCACGGCAGCGCCTTGTTAAGAGGGGCATTTTCTTTTGCCGGAGCGATTGTTTCGATTGCTCTGGTTCTTCTTATATCTGTCTATTCAGGAAGCAGAAAGAGTACAATGATCCTGTCCGGTGTTGCGGTTTCTGCAATGATGAGCGCATTCACAAACCTGATAATTACATTAAGACCCGATTCTGTATCGGATAAGGCGGCTTTTCAGCTGGGGTCCCTTCAGAGTATACCAATGCCGCTCATAGTTTTGACAACGATATGTGTAGTTATCGGAACTTTCGGCGCACTGTTTCTTGTACCGGGAATGGAACTGTTTAAGCTTGGTGATGAGATGGCGATGGGACTGGGGGTTTCAGTTAGGTCCTACAGATATCTGTGTGTTTTTCTGGCAGCTTTTTTGTCCGCTGCTGCTGTTACCAGTTGCGGACTGATCAGCTTTGTGGGACTTATAATTCCCAATCTTGTTAGAAGAATGGAGACGGAAAGATCGAGAATGCAGGTTCTTTTGTGTGTAGTCTGGGGCGGCGCACTGGTTCTTTTTGCAGATACTCTAGCGAAGACTTTATTCTATCCCTATGAACTTCCAGTGGGAATGATTCTGTCAATCCTGGGTGCCCCGTTCTTTATCCTGATGATAATATCACGAAAAAAGAGAATTAAGTAAAAGGACAGATCTGATGATAGAACTCACAAACTTAACTGCCGGATATGGCGGAGTACAAAAACTTCATATTGATCGTTTTGCCCTTAAACCATCGGAGATAGTATCAATTATTGGCAACAATGGGAGTGGAAAATCCACACTTTTAAAAACAATTGACGGACAACTTGAATATAGAGGGAATGTACTTATTGACGAGAAAGAAGTGTCTAGACTTCCCGCTAAAAAGCGTGCAAGGATGATTTCATTTCTTCCACAGCAGGTTCTGCCTGTAGATATGAGTGTTGCACTGCTGATTTCACATGGTAGATTTTCGTTTGGCGATTTTTCTCATACATTAAACGCTGAGGATAAAGCAGCAATTGAAGATGCGCTGAAAATGGTAAGACTTGAAAGTTACAGACAGAAGAAGGTTTCTGATCTCTCAGGAGGAGAGCGGACGCTTTCTTATCTGGCGATGGTTATTGCCCAAAAAAGCAGATATATGCTTTTGGACGAGCCGCTTTCAGACATTGATATTCCGCACAAGCTGCATATATGTAAAATACTTGAGAATCTCAAAAAGTCCGGGACAGGAATCCTTATAGCATCACATGATATTCCCATGAGTTTTTCCATAAGCGATAGGATATGCGTGCTGGATGGCGGAGAGATTGTTGTCTGTGGTACTCCTTCTGAAGTGGCGGCCCAGGATGAAATGATGAAAAAAACACTGGGAGCATGTGTCCGGGCAAATGGCGATGGTGATATGCTCTATAAATATTCACTGTATGCAAGAGCTGAAACTTATAGCTAAAACTATAGATTGTCCTCGCCCCATTTTTTCAGTTCAAGGAGAATGGGGATGAGGCTTTTTGTTTTCTCAGTAAGATTGTATTCTACTCTTACGGGCATCTCATCATACTGCTTTCTCTCCACAAGTCCGTCAGACTCAAGCTCTTTTAATGAGTTGGCAATTGGAAGTTATGATATGTGTGCTTGACAAAAATACTCCTATATCGTAGTATAAAACTACGATATAGGAGTATTTAATTATGAAGACAAATGGTGGATTTCTTGTTACAAAAATAAAACAGCTGGGTGATCGTATATTTGAAAGGATACTGGCAGAAAAAAACATTGATGCATTCAACGGAGCTCAGGGAAGGATTCTTTATGTCTTATGGCAGGAAGATGGTGTTCCTATTAAAATTATTTCCGAGAAAAGCGGACTTGCAATTACTTCACTTACAACCATGCTTGAGCGGATGGAAAAAAACGGACTGATAAGCCGCAAAACTGATGAAGCTGATAAGAGAAAAACTCTTCTGTTCCTCACGGATAAAGCCAAAGAACTTAAAGAAGCTTATGACTCCGTATCAAATGAGATGGGGAATATTTATTATCGTGATTTTACGGATAAAGAGATTCTTCAGTTTGAAGAGTATCTTAACCGCATCAGGGTAAACCTTGAGGAATGGAGTGACAAATGAGTATCTGTATTAAAGATCAGATTCAGAACATGAATCTTGTTATAGGGTGTACTGTTGGATGTCCGTACTGCTATGCCAGAAACAATACGAGGCGTTATCACATCATAGATGATTTTGAAAAGCCACAGTTTTTTCAAGGAAAGCTTCGTATGATGGAAAAGAAGAAGCCGCAGAATTTTCTGCTGACCGGCATGAGCGATCTCTCGGGCTGGCATGAGGAATGGAGAGAGGAAGTCTTTAAAAAGATAGCAGAGAATCCTCAGCACCAGTTTCTTTTTCTTACCAAACGACCGGATCTTCTGTCTTTTGAAACAGATCTTGATAATGCATGGTTTGGCGTTACAGTTACGAGAAAGTCTGAGTTATGGCGTATTGATGCACTGCGGAGCAATGTGAAGGCAAAAAAATATCATGTTACCTTTGAGCCTTTGTTCGATGATCCGGGTAAGGTTGATCTTACAGGCATTGACTGGATTGTGGTGGGAACCATGACAGGTGCAAAGAGCAGGACTGTTAAAACAGATCCCGGGTGGGCTTATTCATTGACAGAACAGGCTCATGAACTGAACATTCCTGTATTCTGGAAAGAAGATCTTGTTCCGATTATGGGAGAAGAAATGATACAGGAAATGCCGGATGCTTTTAACAAAGTGCTGGAGGAACAGAGGATATGGAACAACCAGAAATCAAAGTAAATCATATAGAAACAAAAAGTGTAATGACAAAATCGAATACTCCTATTGGAGGATATTCGGTGAATCCCTATGTGGGGTGTCCCCATGCCTGTAAATACTGCTACGCATCTTTTATGAAACGCTTTACAGGGCATACGGAGGAATGGGGAACTTTCATGGATGTGAAAGACTGGCCTGAAATAAAGAATCCAAAGAAGTATGCCGGCCAGAAAATAATCATTGGAACAGTTACGGATGGTTATAATCCGCTAGAGGAAACATATAAAAATACAAGAAGACTTCTGGAAGAACTAAAGGACAGTGGTGCGGACATACTTATCTGCACAAAGTCAGACCTTGTACTAAGAGATCTGGATCTGCTAAAAGAGATCAATGAAAATAGCAGACTTACAGTATCATGGTCAATCAATACTCTCGATGAAGAGTTTAAAGATGATATGGATGCGGCAGTAAGCATAGAAAGAAGGCTTGCTGCAATGAAAGAGGTATATGCGGCAGGCATTCGTACAATTTGCTTCATTTCACCCGTGTTCCCGGGGATTACGGATATAGAAGCAATCATAGACAGGACAAAAGATCAGTGTGACCTTGTATGGCTTGAGAATCTGAATCTTCGCGGAGGTTTTAAGGCAGATATCATGAAATACATTTCCGATAAACATCCGGATCTGGTGCCGCTGTATGACGAAATCTATAATAAAAAGAACCGCAGCTATTTTGAAGCGCTGGAAAAGAAAGCAGAAGAGCTGGCTAAAAAGTATGATTGCAGGTTTGTTGATAATGAAACTCCGTATGAGAGAGTAGAGAAAGGACATCCAACAATCGTAGATTACTTTTACCACGAAGAAGTAAGAGGAACTGCCAATAGTGGAAAGAGAAATGTAATACATAATCCTTGATGGAAGAATAAACCGGAATTTAAAGATTCGATAGCATTACAATAAATACCATTTTGCATTTGGTAAATTATTGGATTGAAGGTAAGGACAAGTAATATGGCTTTTCGTAGGACCCTTAGTGATCTTATTCGGCTGTATGCTGATGAGATTGCTGATATGGATGTAGATATTTGCCAGTATGATAAAAGATATGATGTGTGGGGATGCTTTTAGCATTGCTTGTTAAAACTGATATTAAACGGCCCGTTTTCTTAATAGAAAGCGGACCTTTTTATTTTAGTACAATATCAGTTCTACAGTCGATTAACTCAGGCAGGAGAATTAGCTTTGTCATCTGAGGCATATATAGCCTTCAATATTATAGGTGTCAGAATTGAGCTTAATATTATCAACAGGATTACTGCGGTAAAGTATCTGCTGTCAACGATATCAGCTTTTAAACCTCTTTGAGCTACGATAAGTGCAACTTCGCCTCTGGTCATCATACCCACACCAATCTTTAACGAGTCAGAGGTGTTGTACTTAAGGAGCTTTGCAACGATGCCACAGCCGACAACCTTTCCGAGGAGTCCAACGACAACAAATGCTGCCGAGAATGCAAGGATTGTCATGTCGACAGACCTTAGGTTTGTCTGAAGGCCTACACTTGCAAAGAATACGGGGCCGAATAACATATATGAATTTATGTCCATCTTTCTGTCTATATACTCGGAGTTGTCCAGAGAGCTGAGAATAATACCTGCAACATAGGCACCGGTGATATCAGCTACTCCAAAGTACTTATCGGCAACATAAGACATTGCAAAGGCAAGTGCCAGACCCATGATCGGGATTCTTCTGGTATGAGGCCATTTCGCTTCTGCTTTTGACATTATCTTAAAGATGATAATTCCCACAACAACCGAAAGCGCAAAGAAGGCTACGGTCTTTAAGCAAACAGCTGCAAGATTGGCATTTGGATCTTTCAGACCAAGAACAGCTGTAAGAACCACGATTCCTATTACGTCATCGATGATTGCGGCGCTCATAATTGTTGTTCCCACTTCTGTGGAAATCTTTCCAAGTTCCTTTAGAACCTGAACTGTTATGCTCACGGAAGTAGCTGTAAGAATAGTTCCTATAAAGAGTGCTTTTATGAACTCGGTTGATCCGGGAGCTGCAAAGCCATAGAAGGCCATGTACAGGAGCGTTCCAAGAACAAGCGGAACTCCAACACCTGTGCATGCAAGGATTGTTGCCTTCAGGCCGGATTTTTTGAGTTTGTCGATATCTGTTTCCAGTCCGGCGCTGAACATCAGAAGAATCACACCGATTTCGGCCATGCCCGACAGGAAATCACTGGGATTAACAAGATTAAGCAGTGTTGGACCTATGAGAAGACCTGCGATGATCTCACCGGCAACCTGTGGCGCATGAAGTCTTCTGGCTATCAGTCCGAATAACTTTGCCATGACGATTATGATAAAAAGATCTCTGAGTATCTGAATTGTATCCATATATATACCTCCTAGTTAATAACGCTAAGAAATGAGTATGATGCTTTTTCGTCTCAAAATCAAGTTAAAAAACTATAACCAACGTAGTAATAACCCCCCAGGGGGCTTGTGGGGCGGATTTTACAATGCTATCCTTTCCATTGTGTGAGGTGATTCAGACACAATGGAGGATACTATATTATGAAGAAAAAATTTTTAGCAGCACTGCTTGCTGCAACCATGACATTATCAATGGCAGCCTGTGGTTCCGGTGCAGGAACTCAGACAACAGAAACTCAGACAACAGAATCTGAGGCATCTGCTGATACACAGGCAACAACATCTGATGATCAGACAGCTGACGCAAGTCAGTCTACAGCTACAGGTGAAAAGATTCTTCACACTGCAGCATCTTTTGCTTATCCAAGTCTTGATGTACATAAGGAGTACTACGGATGGTACACATCAATTTATGGAGTTTCAGAGGCACTGTTTAAGCTCGACGAGACCATGAGTGCTGTTCCATGCCTTGCTAAGGACGCAGTTGCAGATGGCAGCACATGGACTGTTACACTTAATGATGGAGTTCAGTTCTCGAACGGAAACCCTCTGACAGCTGATATGGTAATCAGAAACCTTCAGCGTCTTGCTGCAGAGAACAGCAGATTTGCTTATCTCGGCGATTTTGAAATGACTGCTACAGATGACAAGACAATCGTTATCGATACTAAGGAAGTTTACCCTACTCTTAAGAACGACCTTGCAAGCCCTGAGTGCGGAATGATCGATCTTGATGCAACAACAGATTTTGACAACGCACCTGTATGCACAGGCCCGTTTGTTGTTACAGAGTTTATCCCTGAGGGAGATGTTACAGTAGCAAAGAACGAAAACTACTGGGGCGGAAATGTTAAGCTTGACGGCGCTGTATTCTACTACATGCAGGAGGATGATCCCAAGCTCCTTGCTATGCAGAGCGGCGAGATCGACTGCTACAACAGCGTTTCATCAGCAGCTCTTGAGGTCTATAACCAGAGCCCTGATCTGTACGATGTAGTTTCAATTCCCGGTGCACGTCTCCAGTTCTACATTCTCAATGAGAATACACTTGATGATTCTGTGAGAGAAGCAATCAATCTCACTGTTGATAAGGACAAGATTGCAGAGTACCTTTCAGGTACAGTATCTGCAGCAGTCGGACCATTCTCAACATCAGCTGCTTATGGTAAGGTAAATGTTCCTGCAGTAGATACTGCCAAGGCAAAAGAGCTTTTGGAGGCCGATGGTTATACACTTGGGGCTGACGGCATCTACGAGAAGGATGGTAATAAGCTCAGCATCAGCATTGCATACTATGCAGCAAGATCTCTTGATACTCTTGCAATCCTGATCCAGGAGCAGCTTAAGGCTGTTGGTATTGATTCAACACTTAGAGTTGAGGAAGATCCGGATGCTACTTACATTGCAAACGCTGACTTTGATCTTGCTCTTTACTGCATGATCGCTGATAAGTCAGGTGATCCTCTTTACTTCATCGACTCAACTCTTGCAGACGGAGCTTACTACAATGTAGGTGGATTTGAGAGTGCTGAATGCCAGAGCATGATTGAGCAGCTCAGAATTGAGACAGATACTGCAAAGAGAGCAGAGCTTGCCAACAAGATCGTTCAGATTGCTATAGATGACAATGCATTTGGATATGTTGGACTTTTCAATAACACTACAGTTCTTCGTAAGGGCGTAAGCGGATTTGCTGAGTATGTTCCTTTCGATTTCTATGGAGTAGACGCAGAGACTGACATTAATGGCTAAACAAATACTTAAAAGGATTCTGGGACTTGTCATGATACTTTTAGTGCTGAGCTTTCTTGTGTTTGGCATAATGTATCTGGCTCCCGGTGATCCTGCGGAAAAGAGACTCACCTCCCAGGGTGTGGTGGTCACAAAAGAAATACTGCAAGCGGAGCGGGAGAGGCTTGGCCTCCTCCGCCCCTTTATCGTTAGGTACGCGGAGTGGCTTTCGAATGTTCTTAGAGGAGATTTTGGTGTTTCCTTTAAGGATGATCTTCCCGTTGCGCCAAAACTGATAAAAGGGCTTAAGAACACATGTGGGCTGGCTTTAACCAGTCTGCTTTTGGCGCTTATAATCTCTTTTCCACTGGGAATATGGTCAGCGGTCAAAAAGGGAAAATTGGTAGACCATATCGTCAGGCTCTTTTCATTTATAGGTAATTCTCTTCCGAATTTCCTGATATCAGTACTTTTGATGTATCTGTTTTGCATACATATCAAGGTCTTTCCTGTAATTGCAGATGGAAGCATCAAAGGACTTATGCTGCCTGCACTTTCTCTGGCAATACCCATGGCGGGAAGGTTTACAAGACAGATAAGGAGCGAGCTCTTGGATCAGCTTGGGGAAGAGTATGTTGTGGGGATGAAGTCCAGAAAGGTAAAGGGCAGATTTATTCTAATCAACAACGTCCTTAGAAACAGTCTTGGACACATACTTACGATAATCGGTCTTCAGATCGGAACCCTGATGGGAGGCAGCGTTGTTATTGAGAATATTTTCAGATGGCCGGGTATCGGCAAACTTGTGATGGATTCCATAACAGCCAGGGACTACCCTGTGATCATGGGCTTTGTGCTTATTATGGGAACAATCTATGTTGTTATAAATCTGATAGTTGATATTACCTACAGGCTTTTGGATCCGAGGTCTTTTTAATGAACCATAAACGGAAAAAGATTAACAGAATAAAAGTAATTGTATCTGCAGGTGTTGCACTTCTTTTGGTGCTTATAGCTCTTTTCGCAAGCGTTATTGCACCAAACGACCCATATGCTACAAGCGCATCAGCCATAAGGTCAGCTCCGTCCGGGGAATTTCTGTTTGGAACAGACAACCTGGGAAGATGCGTGTTTTCAAGAGTTTTATATGGAGCAAGGACAACTATAGCAGCTACATTTATATTGGTTGCGATTTCTTTCATCCTTGGAAGCTTTATCGGAGTACTTAGCGGATATTATGGCGGAATATTGGATGAAATTATGATGAGGATTGCCGATATTATGCTGGCATTTCCTCAGATGGTAGTAGCCATCGCGGTTGCGGGCATTCTTGGAGGAGGACTTTCAAGCGCCATGATCGCGCTGGGAATAACTATGTGGACCGGGTTTGCCAGACTTGCACGGAGTCATACTTTTGCCATAAAGAATTGCCCCTACGTGCAGGCTGCAAAACTGGCGGGAAAGAGTGGGCCGGCTATAATGATGGCCCACATACTTCCCAATATAATAGCACCACTTCTTACAAATGCCCTTACGCAGATAGGAACCACAATGATAGGTATCTCGGGCCTGTCCTTTTTGGGGCTTGGAGTTGTGCCACCCACTGCTGAGTGGGGATCAATGATCAATGAATCCAGGGCGTATATACAGATTGCACCTTGGGCTGTGCTGTATCCGGCAATTGCCACCATAGTCACCATCATAGTATTTAACTATCTTGGGGACTGCGTCATGGAATACAGAGATGAGGACTAATGCATGGATACAATACTTAGGATAAGCAATCTCTCTGCCGGTTACGGTGATGAGAATGTTATAAATGATATCTCTTTTGAGGTGGAAGCAGGTAAAAGAGTCTGCATCGTCGGCGAGAGCGGAAGCGGTAAATCTACGCTTCTGAAGGCTATTCATGGCTTTGGAGGTGTGACTGTAACAAACGGCAGTATAGAGACCCCAAAAGACATTTTGCTTGGCGTTGTGCCTCAGAATCCCGGGGGATCTTTTAATCCCATAAGGACTTACAAGGCACAGATCATGGAGGCGCTAAAGAGCAATAACATTGATTTTAAAATAGATGAAGTTGAGAAGACGCTCCGGATCCTGGGACTTAATGATGCTAAAAGAGCGCTTGCATCAAGGCCTTATGAGCTTTCAGGAGGCATGAACCAGCGTATGGCCATTGCCACAACAATGCTCCTGGAACCGGGGATTTTATTGTGCGATGAAGTTACAAGCGCCCTGGATGTTAAAACTGCAGGGATGGTTGTGGAGCAGCTTCTTGAGATCAACAAACTAAAGGGCACTACTATTCTGATGGTTACCCACCATTTGGGTATTGCATCTAAAATGGCTGATTACATTGGAATCATGAAAAATGGCAGGATGCTTGAGTATGGCCCTGCAAAAGAGATCCTGGAGAATCCGCAAAACGATTACACAAAGAATCTCTTGAAGGCCGTACCAAGACTGAAGGTGAGCTGATATGCCGGATTCAGATATAATTTTAGAAGGAAAAAATCTAAATAAAAGTTACGTTGATAAAGGCAAAAAATTACAGGCCTTAAAGGATGTGAGTTTCTTCCTGAAAAATGGAGAGATCCTTGGAATCGTCGGCGAGAGCGGAAGTGGAAAGAGCACCCTTCTTCGTCATGTCAGCTGCCTGGAAAAGCCTGATAGTGGAAATCTTTATTATAAGGGAACAGAGTATACAGGTAAGTCGCCGGCCTTTGCCGGAGCTTTTCTGCAGATGATATTTCAGGATGCCCAGATGTCTTTTGACCCAAGAATGAAGATGAAAAAAGCCGTTGTGGAAGCTACAAAGGGCTGTGGCCATGAAAAACTGTCACGAATCCTTGAGGCCGTTGGGCTTGATGAGAGTCTTTTGGAGAAAAAGGCAGGAAGCATGTCCGGAGGACAGTGCCAGCGAATGTCAATTGCAAGGGCGCTGTGTTCTGATGCCGGGATTCTTTTGTGCGACGAGGCAACAAGTGCGCTGGATGTTACAACTCAGGCCCAGGTAGTAGCTCTTTTGCAGCAGCTGAGGGAAAAAGAAGGGGTGTCGATCATATTTGTCTCCCACGACATCGCCCTGGTGAGCATGCTGTGCGACAGGATAATGGTAATGAAAAACGGAGAGTGTGTGGAAGAGGGAGAGACCGGCAGAGTCCTCGGGAATCCACAACATGAGTATACAAAAGAACTACTCGATAATCTGATCGAATAACTTAGTATTAGAAAGATAATTGGGGTATACGTAGTAATATGACTAAACTTATGCAGATTCCTTTTGAGGAGGAAGCTGAAGATATCAAAGATAAAGTTGTGACCTATTGGTCAAAGAGAGCTGAGAGCTTTAGTGAGCACAAGCACGAGGAGATCCACAGCAAGAAAAAACAGCTGTGGCAGGCGGAGTTTTTTAGACACTTTTCAGCTGATGATAAGTTGTCCGTTCTGGATGTTGGATGCGGAGCCGGCTTTTTCGAAATGGTGTTGTCGGATTTTGATTTTGACGTGACCGGTGTGGATCTTACGCCTGAGATGATAGAGAAGGGAAAAGAGCTGCTTTCGCGCCATGGAGCAAAGGCGCGCCTTATGGTTATGGACGCAGAAAAACTGGATTTTGCCGATAGCTCTTTTGACCTGGTGATAAATAGAAATCTTGTCTGGACACTTCCGCATCCGGTGGAAGCCTACATGGAGTGGCACAGAGTGTTAAAGCCGGGAGGAATGCTGCTTGTGTATGATGCGGAGTATGCAAAGGGATTTCATCACTATGATCAGATGCAGAACCTTGCCCACAAAAATGTGACCGACGCCATGGTAAAGGAGTGCCACGATATTTACCACATGTTATCTATCAGCACTTTGGACAGACCGGAGTGGGACAAGGCTTGTCTTGAAAAAATCGGTTATGAAAATATAGTTACTGATCTTGGGGCGGGAGATAGACTCTATAGCGAGAAAGACCAGTTTTATATGCCTGACAGGATGTTTCTGGTAAAGGCGCAGAAAGCATTAGTCTAATAATATGAATGGAGTTTGAGATGAGAAGAGGAATTGATACTACAGATATGATGGTATATGGCCACGAAGCCTGGATAATCACTGACAAGAGTGTATATGAGCCGGGGGAAGAAGTCTGCGGAATAATGAGATGGGGACATCACATGAGACCTGACGGATTCTTTCGCCTTGATGAGATAAGAGCCTTTGCCACAGATGAAAAAGGCAACAGAATATCAATAACACCGGTTAAGGGTCCGGGCGATGAGCAGGGAGACTATTATGAGCTTCGCTTTACGCCAGTTTCTGAGGGCATTTACACCCTTATGTGTATCTATGACAACAATTATGTAAGAGATGAAAAAGACGTGTATTATGAGGGCGACAGAAGGACATATCCTGATATTCTTGATGCCAAGAACTATCCTCAGATATATGTGACAAACATAACTGTTGGAGATAAGAAGGGGACTCCCGAATTTATCCATGAGTCCAGAGTAAGCTTCGTTCCCGATCCCTGGGAAGCTGACAGCGATGTGCTCCATTTAAAGCTTATTCACGACAAGTTCCCGCTTAAGGGATCCACTGTTGTTGTGGTGTTCTATGATGGAAAAGAGTATTTTGAGAGAATCCTGAACACAGATGAGGAAGGCAGGATATTCTTCTCAGTGGAGAAAAAGGGTGTGTATATGGCCGTTACAAGGACTCCACTTGCTGAAGGAATTCCGGGGATCTATGACAGCAAAGAAATTGCTTCAACATTCACATACGTTAAGAGATGAAAAAAACAGGATGCACTCAACATGCATCCTGTTTTTGAATTATACCGTAGGTCACCATGGGGCCGTCTTTGATTATGCTAAGGGATGAGCACTGATGGATCAGAACTCCGTCAGTGTCGGCAATGGCCGTGTGAAGGGGCCTTCCAAAGTAATCCCTTATCTCACCAAATTTATCACCTTTTGAAAATCTCTCTCCCACCTTTTTCTCTGGATACCAGCAGCCGGTGAATGGGGCGTCATCACTGAATTCTCTGAGTTCTGTCTTGGGATATGTCTTGTACTCTCCTTCAATAAGACCAAGGAATTTCAAAATGTTCAGTACATCTTCTTTGTCTGCCTGTACCTCATCTTTTGGAAGGAGACTAAGCTGACCGCGTTCTATTAGAACACTGGGGATTCCGGCCATGGAGGCTGTGTTGTAGGCGCCTTCGGTGGTGCAGGTACTCTTTACGCAGTAGGAGGCGTTGACGCAGTCTACCATCTTTTTTGCAATATCACTGGCAGGAGAAGCTCCCACGTAGTATGCGTAGGGGATAAGAGTCTCATATCCATCTCCGCTATGCAGGTCAATGTAAGCATCAGCGTTTTTAATAAAAACATCAAACAGAAGGCTTGCCAGTCGATCGGCGGCTGAACCATCCTTGTCTCCCGGGAAGACTCTGTTGAGATTTTTGCCATCCTCATAAACAAGGGACATGGTTCTGTTTTCAAAACCTGACCTGTTGGCTAAGGGGATGATGATAAGATTTCCTGAAAGGTCTTTGGGAGAAATCTCATTAGAGAGCTCAATAGCTGCCTGAATACCGACATATTCTGCGTTGTGAATGCCGGCTGTGACAAGAACGGTTTTGCCCGGCTTTTCTCCGCAGATGATGATGTGGGGAATGTGTATCTCAGTTCCGCCGACATGTATATGATCTTTTATCGTCTTGCCGGAGGTAAGTTCGTGTCCGGCTATATTTATTTTCTCCATAGTTTTTAAACCTCACTTCAGAGCCAAGGTTACCATGTTAGGACCGGGACTTTCAAGCCCCCTGGGGGGTTACATAGCTCCCGCGTACACAAAAAACCATAAACATCAGTACCATATCTAATGAACCTCAGCCTTAGGACGCTTGCTAAGTGCTGAGGTCTTTTTGTAGGAATGCGGTGTCAAAATTTAAAAATTTTGGCTCCGGTTTTCTGTTGTAGTAAAAATGCGGCATAGGGCAGTGTCAGATATACGTGTCATTAAGAAATAGCGCATACTCTGGAATTGCTTAAGAAAAAATCTTATAATCAAAGTTGCAGCTATGACAGTATCCTAAGCCTGCGTGAAGTGGGTCTTGATTATTTGCCGGATGATATAAAGAGGCCTGTTTCAGAAGACAAGATGCAGGAGTTAGTAATCCCACTCGACTATGTGAATGCAGAGTGGCTGCCTAGGGAGGTTCAAGATACCGCTGTAATCAGAAAGCAAGAAGAATCTTAGTATAGAATAACTTTCAGGATAATGAAATAAGCAAATCGGGATTAGTGGAGTAGAACATGGATAAAAAAAGGGCTTTGTCTGGCGCCATAACATTTATAACCCTGATGGGAATCGTAAGTCTGTTTTCGGACATGACTCATGAAGGCGCCAGAAGCATATTGGGCGAATATCTGAACCTCGCAGGGGCATCCGCTGCAACCATCGGATTTGTGTCCGGTATAGGAGAATTGTGCGGGTATTCACTAAGGCTCATATCCGGATTTATAGCAGATAAAACGAAGAAATACTGGACATTTGTTATCACAGGCTATGTAATACAGGTTCTGGCGATTCCTGCACTGGCACTCGTATCCGAACATGGCTGGATTTGGGCCTGCGGTCTTGTGATCCTGGAGCGTATCGGAAAAGCGATAAAAAAGCCTGCCAAAAACACATTGGTAAGCTTTGCGGCAAGCGAGATCGGAACCGGAAAAGGCTTTGCCTATCAGGAGTTTCTGGATCAGCTTGGCGCGTTTCTCGGACCGATACTGATTTTTGTAACAGCTCTTGTAAAAGGTACAGACGACCTTTTTACAACATATAGGATCTCTTTTGCGATACTGCTTGTTCCTGCAATGATCACCATAGCTCTTGTTTTGACAGCAAAGATAAGATACCCTGATCCGGAGATCTTTGAAAAG
Organism: Butyrivibrio sp. FCS014; assembly: GCF_000526935.1. Taxonomy (GTDB): domain Bacteria; phylum Bacillota; class Clostridia; order Lachnospirales; family Lachnospiraceae; genus Butyrivibrio. The sequence continues at coordinate 157,935 of NZ_JAHA01000007.1, forward strand.
CAGGAAGATAAACCGGCAAGCTTTGAATTCAGGAAGTCATTTGTTCTGTTCATGGCGGCCATCTGCTTTTTTGCTTTTGGCTTTGCAGACTTCACCCTGATCACACTTCATTCGGCTAATACCGGAGCATTTAATGAATCCATGCTCAGCCTGTTATATGCTGGGGCAATGGCTGTGGATGCCTTTGCTGCACTATTCTTTGGCTGGCTTTATGATAAGGTCGGGCTGAAGGCTCTGATCATTTCCACACTATGCAGCACATTCTTCTCATGTTTTGTTTTTATGACTGGAAATGCCTGGTTGATCGGAGCTGGGATAATTCTGTGGGGGATTGGAATGGGTGCGCAGGAAAGTATTATGAAAGCAGCTGTCAGCGGAATCGTCCCGCGTTCCATGCGAAGCACCGGTTTCGGAATATTTGAGACAGGATTTGGTATTGCGTGGTTTCTGGGCAGTTGGCTTCTCGGTGCCCTGTATGATTTGAATCCTGTGTATCTTGTCACTGTGTCTGTGGTATCACAGTTTCTGGCGATTGCATTTTATGCTTTATGCCTCCGGTGCAATAAGACAGAGTGCTAACAATTCCAGTTTGTTGGAATGAGCATTATATCGGAATATAAGTTAAAGTTGGCGCACATCATTAGATTAACGAGGAGGACAGAGAAATGAGCAGAACAAACTTTGGAGCAAAGCCACTTATGTACCCACACCCGGTACTTATTATCGGAACATATGATGAGAACGGTGTTCCCAATGCAATGAATGCTGCCTGGGGAATCACAACAGATTTTAAAGAGATATCTATTAGCCTTTCAGAGCATAAGACTACTGATAATCTTGCTAAAAGAGGTGCTTTTACTGTAAGTATGGCTACTGAAGATCAGGTTGTTGCATGTGATTATGTAGGAATAGAATCCGGCAGGAAGGTTCCTGATAAATTTGAAAAAGCCGGTTTCCATGCAACAAAGAGTGAGTTTGTGGATGCACCTCTCATCGATGAACTCCCTCTTGCTTTAGAATGTAAGGTAAAGAGCTTCACAGACGGCATACTTGTTGGCGAGATCGTAAATGTAAGTGCGGATGACAGCGTGATTACAGATGGCAAGGTTGATATGAAAAAGCTTAGACCTATAGCATTTGATCCATTTAACAATGCTTACGTTGGAATTGGTGAGAAAGTAGGCAATGCTTTTTCTGATGGAGCTAAACTGAAGTGAGTATAGATTGAGTATACAATGAGTATAAATTGAGTATAGTTTGAGTATAGATTGATTATGGAAGACCATTTTAGGCGTGATATTATTATGATGGACAAGGGAGCAGGCAAGAGCCAAATGCTTCCTTGTTTTTTCTTGGCCAAGAGAATATTGGTATGAGGTGAGCATCCAGAAATGAACACATTTTGTTTAAAATCATTTAAGGCTGTTTTAAGGTTCGGATCATATCATGAATACATCAAGAAGAACAAAACTTCTTGAACCCCACACAACACTTTTTCATAGAAACTTTCATAACACACAAAAAAAGGCTGATCCGAATAAGTAGTCAGCCTTTCCTCCCTCAAACAACCCAGATACATTAAGGGGATTTACCATAGATGATACTCTGATGACTCATATAGCATCAGAGTATTTTTTTTACTATAATTGAAAGAGTGATTATTTGGGAAAAAGAGGCATTTATGGAGACTTCCAGAAAGACAATAAATGTAGTAGCTGCGCTGATCAGAGACGGCAAAAGAGTCTTTGCGACAGCCAGAGGATATGGGAATTATAAAGGCTGATGGGAATTTCTTGGATATGAGATCAAGAAAAGGATGGCATAAGCTTAACAAGAAGTATTGGGTTAGGGGAGACTGATCATAGATGAGAATAGATAAGAGAATGCTTGAAGATATTCCGGCATGGCTTGCTAGGCAGGATGATATTCCTGGCGGATGGCTATATTTCGGAGATGAGAAGGAAAGATATCTTCTAGGGCAACCTGGGAGAAGGAACATGCTTGTGTTTGGCGTTAATCCAAGCACGGCATCAGCGGGAGAAAATAATTTGGATCCCACTATTAAAAGAGTGCGGAAGTTTGTTCAAAAGGATCCTACCTGTGATGGCTGGATCATGGCGAATCTTTACCCGCTAAGGGCTACGAACCCCGACGATCTGCCTGCCAAGGCGGACAAAAAACTAATCGAGAAGAATCTCAAGGTTCTGGAGGCTCTTCAGAAATCTTACTTCATCGATAAGGTTTGGGCTGCCTGGGGTGATCTCATTGATTCAAGGGATTATCTTGGCAACACGCTTTATGACATTCAGGATACGATAAAAGAGGCTGAGTGGTACCACCTTGGAAGTACGACCAGATGGGGGAATCCCAGACATCCTTTGTATTTGAAAGGAGATTCTGAGTTTCAGTGGTTCCCGGTTTTTGATTATGCCTGCGAATGCAGAGATGGGGATATTTGGTGATGAAGAGGGACGTTTGCCAAAAGATCTGAAGCGCGGAGTGCTCTCTGAGGATGGAATTTATGATGCGCTTGAGCGGAACAATGAATTGATGGAAAGGATAAGGGGAACGAGAATGGTTAAACATGTGATTTTATGGACACTTAAGGATGAACTTTCTGCAGAAGAAAAGATGACAATTAAGCAGGGAATCAAGGAAGGCCTTGAAGGATTAAAGGGCAAGGTCCCTGGAATCGTTGATATCAAGGTTAATATCAACGGCCTTGAGTCTTCAAATGCAGACCTTATGTTGGATTCAACTTTTGAGAACGTAGAGGCACTTAAGGGATATTCAGTTCATCCTGAGCACGTAGCAGTGGCTGATTCTAAGGTAAGACCTTATACCAAGATCAGAAGCTGCCTGGATTTTGAGGTTTAAAATGAGATATATTGACTCATTTAAGTTTCCAGGAGTGGAAAATGAAGAGCAGTTTGTAAACTATATAAGAAGAACGTGCTATACCTCGTTCTATCCGTTTGAGGTGTTCGCAGAGAATGAGCTGCGGGAGCTGTCTTTTTCTGAAATAACGATTTTGTATGGAAACAATGGCTCAGGAAAGAGCACAGCCCTGAACCTTATGGCAGAGAAACTTGGGATGTCAGAAGCTGAAGCTAAGAGCTTTGTTCCGGCGCCCAGAAGCATCGATGGAAAGTGTGGCGGATACTTAAGTGTGGTTGCCATGCTTGAGAAGCTTGGTATAGATAAGGCCAAGGAGTATGAGCAGATGTTCCTTGAAAAGAACGGATCTCTTTTCTGCAAGGAGCTGATAGCCAGGAGATCAGGTACGGGGCGTACCTGCAATGATATCGTTGGCGAAGCTGCAGCAATGATGGAGAGTCTGCTCTGACAACTAAGGGGAATATGAGATCATGAGTAAGCTTAATGTATGCCTCAGGCACATTTCAGAGGTCTTTTTATATGAATACTACTGCCTGGGCGATGATGAATATGAAATTTCAGAAGAGGATACTCTGACGCCGCACAAGACTAAGGCAAAAGAGCTGCTTCTTTCCGGGGATTACGCGAAGGCCCAGCAGGAGTGGCTAAGTGCGCATCTTGAGAATCCTGTGGATATGGAAGCCATACTTGGGATAATCCTATGTTGCAAGCAGCTTGGCGACTCCGAGGGGGAGTATTCCTATACGACAGAGTCTTACAATTACTGCTGCACCAGAGCTGAGCTTGCAGCTTATTACAGGAATCTTGGGTGGTACTACCTGGAGAAGTACAAACCTGAGGTGGCTGCAGCATGTTATCTGTACAGTAAGTACTTCGAGGATTCACAGCAAGCCGATGCGTAGCTTGAGTTCCTTGAGAAAGCTATTGGCAAAAAGATGGCTGATAAAGATCTTGACCAGATACAGAAGATCCTGAAGGAAAATGATATTCCAACCGAGGCGAATCCTGTTACACTGGCACTTCTCTACAAAGCAGCACAGGAGGCTGATGAAGCTGGCGACACACAGCAGGCCCTTGACTGTTACAGGATGGTCTATGACCTGACAGCTGATGAAGAAGTTGGGAAAATTATAAGCAAGATAGTAAGGTGAAAACTGATGAATGAAATGGAAATGAAAGCCCGACTTATTGTTGATGATATAAAGAACGAAGAGGGTACAAGCCCTGTTGCCATTTTTAAGAGAATGGCAAAGAAGGAGTATGTGAGTATCCACGGACCGGAACACCACATACTTGATGGAGCATGTCTTTTGGTGGCATTCAAGAATGCGAGTGGCGACATAGATCTTGATGAAGCCCTTGAAAAGCTGATCAGAGAAGGACTTAGGATGCCTGGAGCAATGTGTGGACTTTGGGGAGTCTGCGGTGCTGTAACATCAATCGGTGCAGCTCTTTCCATAATTGATGGAACTGGGCCTTTGTCTGTTGATGGTACCTGGGGAAATCATATGCGGTTCACATCGGCGGCTCTCAGCGACCTTGGGGAGATAAACGGGCCTCGTTGCTGCAAAAGAGATGCCATGATTGCTTTTAAGAATGGAATAAAATATGTGAATGAGCACTATGATGTAAAGCTGATATACGAGGAGCAGGAATGTGAATTCTATTCCCAGAATCAGCAGTGTATAAGAGAGAAGTGCCCATTTTATCCTGCATAATAAACGAGAGGAGTGTATGAATGATGTCAGAGTTTAATGTTGGGGTCTGTAAGGACAACGAAGTTATAAAAGAGATTTTCAAAGAATATTCCCAGATAAAAGGTGCGGAGAGCTGCTTTGTTTCTTTTGATAAGGAACTAGCTGATTTGGACGGGTATTATAAGGGCGGAGCGCTGCTTCTTGGAAGTGAGGATGGGACCCCGGTTGGAAGCATTGCCATCAGGAAGATTGATGATGCAACCTGTGAAGCTAAGAGATTATTCATAAAGCCTGAATTTCGCGGCAAAGGCTATGCGAGAGTAATGCTTAATACCATGCTTGATAAGGCAAAAGAGCTTGGATTTAAGGAAGTTACTTTTACTACCAAGCCTGAAGTGATGAAGGTTGGATACGAGCTGTATAAGCGTATGGGTTTTGAAGAAGTTGGCGAGAAAGACGGAGTTGTCAGCATGAGGATGGGATTATGAGATATCTCAAATGGCTGAATTTGATACCGCTTATTATGTTCTTCATTGTTGATAAGCTTAGAGGAACACTAATCAGCAGGCATTTACTGATAATAATTGTTGCACTTGGAGTTATGAATATGTTCCTTGCCAAAAGCATGAAAGAGTATGTGATTTCTTCTTTGATGCTTGTTGCATCCACCGTAGTGGGAATGATTCTTTACACATATTATTACTACTACTTTGTCAGCGCTAATCCTGAGACTCCGATTTTTGGTGCGGCTATCATGATGGTTTATGGCTTTATCGCGTTTGCAGTTGCCGCAGTTGGAACTGTTGTGGTGGTAATAAAAGAGAGAATGGCTGAGAAAAAGATACAATGAGACGAAAAGAGATTTTTATCGTAGCTATGCTAATGTTTGCCCTTGTGTTTGCGGGCTGCGGAGCTAAAACTGAATCGGATGTGACAATTATCGGTGGTGCGGATGGTCCAACATCTGTTTTTCTTGCTTCGAAGAATGACAAGAATAGTTACACACAGATTGACCAGGAGACGGCGAAGCTAATGATGGATATTGAAGATGGCCATGTGGTCGTGGATGTCAGGCGCCAGGATGAGTTTGATGAAGGGCATATTCCGGGAGCTATATGCATTCCAAACGAGAGCATAATTGATACGCAGCCTAAAGAATTACCGGATCTTGATCAGATTATTCTTGTTTACTGCAGAAGTGGAAGACGTAGTAAGGAAGCTTCGCAAAAATTATTTGATATGGGTTACACAAATGTGTTTGAGTTTGGCGGTATTATAGACTGGACTGGAGAAGTTGTTACAGGAGAAGATTGATTATGAGATTTCTTGGTAATTTGATTTGGATATTATGCGGAGGGCTGCTTAGTGCCCTGGGATGGTGGATTGTAGGACTTCTCTGGTGCTGCACAGTTGTAGGTATTCCTGTAGGGCTCCAGTGTTTTAAGCTTTCTTCAATATCACTGAATCCTTTTGGAAAAGAGATTGTGGACGAAGGCGGGGCAGTATCTCTGCTTCTTAACATCCTTTGGATCTGTCTTTCCGGGATTGAACTTGCGATTGCAAACGCGGTGATTGGCTGCATTTTCTGCATTACTATTATCGGTATACCCTTCGGTAAGCAGTTCTTTAAGATTGCTAGAGTAGCTCTTTTCCCATTTGGGGCAAAGATTGTGAGGGTACATTATTAAGGATGGAGTGAAAAAGTAGATGTTTTTTATCATGGGAATTACAGATGGCAGGAATGATTTTGAGTTCAATCAGCTGATAACCTGCGCAATCTGCGGAAAATATGGGCGCTTTAACGTGTTCATGACATATACAGTGCTGTCTCTTTTCTTTATACCTACATTAAAGTGGAATAAGCATTACTACGTGCAGACCAGCTGCTGCGGAACTGTTTATGAGCTTGATCCGGAGATTGGTAAGATGATCGCAAGGGGCGAAGAAGTGGAGATTCTGCCAAGTCATCTGACTCAGGTAAGCGGCGGAAGAGGATTCACGACCGGTTATAAGAGATGCAGACAGTGTGGATACGAGACAGCAGAGGACTTTGATTTTTGTCCTAAGTGCGGAACGAGGTTTTGAGGAGCTGGGATTATGCTGAGACTTAGACCATATAAGAGCTGTGATGCTGAAAAGATAAGTGAATGGATAAAAGACGAGGATGTATTTGTTAAGTGGGGCGGAGATCATTTTGGAGAGTTCCCGATTACCGCAGGCATTATTGATGACAAGTACAGACAGAGTAATGGCGACTGCAAAGAGTTAGACAACTTTTATCCCTGGATCGCAATAGATGATGAGAACAGAGTAGTAGGGCATTTCATTATCCGCTACATCCATGGCGATAACAGGATCCTTAGATTCGGCTGGGTAATTGTAGATAATACCATCAGAGGAAAGGGCTACGGGGCAGAAATGCTTCGCCTGGGCCTTAAATACGCTTTTGAACTTATGGATGCTGAGGTTGTTACCATAGGTGCGTTTGAGAACAATGACATTGCTCATGAATGCTACAAGAAGATTGGATTCAAGGATAAAGAGGTAACGGAAAAAGAGCCTTTTAATATTATTGAGATGGAACTGAAGAGGGAAGATTTTATACTACAGCTAGCGTAAATTTTCACTCGGATTAAATAAAATACAAGAGAACACCAAAGTCTGATAAAGTTAAAGGCGACTAAACCAAACTATAAAAGACAGAGGTGTTCTCCATGGTAAAAAGTATACAGTATTTTAACGAGGAATGTGTACCAGTTTTTGAAAGGCTTGAGGATGATTTTTTAAAGAATCCCTCCGATATTGCATCCTACATCACTAAGTTGACAGATGAGCTTCATAAGGCTGGTATAAGAATGATAGAGGAGACGCTTGGATATCTGGATCAGATGATCACAGAAAGTGAGATGAGAAAGCTCTCTTGGGTAGTGGACAGACATGAGTCCAAACAGCTTATAACATCCCTTGGTAACGTTAATTACAATAAGACGTTGTTCAAGAACAAAGAAGAAGGAAAGCGCTCTTATATCATAGATTTACTCATGGGTATGGATCCTCATGAGAGAATGACAGAGGATGCAGAAGCAAGGCTTTTAGAAGAAACAGTTCAGACTTCATATCGAAAAGGTGGAGAAAAAACAAGCATACTTGATTCAGTTAGCAAACAGACCGTGATGAAGAAAATACATGCATTACAGTTTCCGCCTGAAGATGAAGCGTTAATAGATAAGAAATTCGTACAGTTCCTGTACATAGATGCTGATGAGGACCATGTATCGCTCCAGTTCAAAGAGAAAAAAAGCGACCTGGTCAAAGGTGAAAATGGTTATAAGTATAACAGCATGATAGAAAAGCTGGTCTATGTCTATGAAGGCATTGAAAATGAATCCCCGGAGAGCAAGAGACATAGACTTATTAATCCTCATTATTTTTGTTCTGACAGTACCAGCGAGACAAATGACGCCTTCTGGGAGCGTATCTACGCATATATAGATACCCACTATGATATGAGTCGTATTGAGAAGATATACATAAATGGCGATGGTGGTGCATGGATTGAAGCTGGAAAGAAAAATGTTTCCGGAGTCATAGTTACAATGGACGAGTTCCACATGCAAAAGTACCTGGGAAAGATTACCAGCCATCTCCGAGATAGCCAGTGGGATGCTATTTCAGACCTCCGAAAAATCATCATGCATAAGACTAAGAATGACTTTAATTCATACGTTGACATGGTAAAAGAGTATCTAGAGGCCGGAGATAAAAAGCAGGCTGCGAGTATTGAAGACGGAAGAAAATATATCCTTGATAACTGGATGCCATGCAAAGTCAGACTGAGTAACAGAAGGAAACTTCCGGGATGCAGCGCTGAAGGACATGTGAGTCATGTTCTATCATCACGCATGAGTTCAAGACCGATGGGATGGAGTAAGCGTGGAGCAGGAAAAATGGGAAGGCTCAGAGCATACTTCTACAACGGTGGAGATATGCTCGAACTAGCCAAGTTCCAAAGAGAAGAATTGAAAGATGCTGTAGGTTATGAGATGTCATATTTCTCACCTACAGAGGTAATGAGATCTGAAAAGAACAGGCATTATGAACTTGGTAAGTATATGGCTGCTATACAGGGAACACTTCCATCAGAGATAAAGAAGAAGCTATGCATCAATCATCACATCGCTGGATTATAAGGCATTGAAGATGCACTATTTAGCTTAGTCCTCTTGATCAACCAGAAAGCTGAGGGAATATGTATGTCAAGGGTGCAAGGCACCTCTATGAGGCATGCCCTTGACATACATATTTCCTCGGCTCAAAAACATACAAGAGGACTAAGCGTAGGGTTGCCATAAGGAAATCAAAAGAGTAATATAAAACCAATATTTCAAAAGCCTGATCTTTTATCAGAGCTTCTTTGGTGGATTCTAACCTTTTATTTCCGTAGGTAAATTTACGCGGCCTTATACTACAAGGCTAATAGACAACTAAAGATACCGGTGTTACTATACGATATAGAAAGAGATAAGCGGAGCAGATAAGAGCTCCCGGAAAGGAAAAGAAAGAGACATGACAACAATGAATCGCAATTATTGCCTTTATAGCGAATGTTATGAATCATCACTCCAGAGTAAATCAGAGTGGATGTTTAATTTCATGCGCTCATTTAAGGATAGGCAAATGCGAGAAAATGTTGTTTTGGCAGAATCGTGATAGACAGGATCCGAGCTTATAGATGAACATGTTTAGCAGCTGCTTACCTCTTAGATGAGGCAGGTAGCTTTTTATTTTGCCTAAAATGCAGAGTTGGCTCAATTGGTACAGCATCGGTCTTGAAAACCGACATTCCTCACGGATATCTGGGTTCGAATCCCAGGCTCTGCGCTATAGATTCGTGGTGTAATTGGATGCGTGGCCTCCGGGGGAGGCCGAGCTACGCATTCGGACGACGCGAAGCTAGGACGCAGCAGTCCCAAAACTTGCACGAGTGGCGAAGCTGGTAGACGCACCTGACTTAGGATCAGACGCTGAAAGGCATGTGGGTTCGAATCCCACCTCGTGTACTTGGCCATTGGCCAGAAAGGAGTCGGAAATGACACAGAATATTCCAACGATCGATATGGTCGCTACGGGACAGAGAATTACAGATTTAAGAGTGGCAGCCGGTATGTCTGTTAGGGATTTACAGGATGTGTTCGGTTTTGCTACTCCACAGGCGATTTACAAGTGGCAGCGCGGAACTGCCATGCCAACACTTGACAATTTAGTCGTATTAGCAGCTGTTTTAGGTGTTGCTATGGATGACATTATCGTAGTTGAAGGGGAATGGCTTTATTCACTAAGCGCATGAACTGAATATAGATTAGCGGGCGTGAAAGCGCCTGCGCATGGTCCCATAGTCTAATGGTTTAGGACGCTGGCCTTTCACGTCAGAGATACCGGGTTCAAGTCCCGTTGGGATCACTGTGGCTTCTTGGTCTAATTGGTAAGGACGTCAGCCTCTCAAGCTGGAAATGTCGGGTTCGAGTCCCGCAGGAGCTATTATGGGTGGGTATGCCTAGAAGCGAGGGCAAGAGTCTGTAAAACTCCCACATTAGAAACACCGCAGGTGCAATTCCTGCTCCACCCACTTATGTTTGCGTGACCGAGATGGCTTATGGTATCGCTCTGCTAAAGCGAAGCACGGCTAAACTGTGCCGAAGGTTCGAATCCTTCCGCAAACGCTCCGGGTAGGTATGCCTAGTGGCGAAGGCAGGGGTCTGTAAAACCCTGACAAGGAAACACCGTGAGTTCGAGTCTCACCCTGCCCACTTAAGTGTCATCTGCTAGCGTAAAGTTTTTGTAGGATTAATTGAAAAAGGGGATTTCCTTCGTGATATAGTTATTTACGGTGTCCAAGCCAAAATAACCAAACGGAGGAGTCCCCTTGTGTTAAATAGTATACAGCATTTTATTGAGAATGGAGTACCAAATCTTCAGAAGGCATCAAAAGATTTTTCAGAGGATCCGAGAGACTTTGCAGGTTTCATATACAAGGTCAGGAATGAAGCGCTTCAGATGGCGTTGGATTACATTTCTGAAACCCTTACAACCTGCAACCAGATATTAAAAGACAGTCCTGTGAGAAAGGAAAGATGGGAAGTGGTAAGGACTGACGAGAAGTCTCTTATCACCTCAATTGGAAAGGTTATGTTTTCCAAGACACTGTTTAAGAACAAGGTGACTGGAGAACGCAGATATCTACTGGATGACATGCTTTCATTTGACCCTCATGAAAGGATGTCAGAAGATGCCATAGCACAGCTCTTATCAGAGAGCGTTCAGACCTCTTATCGTAAAGGTGGACAAGCAGCAAGCATCCTTGATGAGGTCAGCAAAGAGACTGTAAAGGATAAGATACATGCTCTCGAGTTCCCCAAGGAACAGAAAAGAAGAGGCAGAAAACGCAAGGTTGAGTATCTGTATATAGAGGCTGATGAAGATCATGTGTCGCTTCAGTTCCAGAAGGAAAAGGGGGATCTCCAGGTCAACCAGTATGGAAGAAAACTCAATGGAATGATAAACAAGCTTATCTATGTTCATGAGGGCATTGAAAAGGATGCTCCCAAGAGTACAAGACATCACCTTGTTAATGCCCATTTCTTCTGTGGTTCTTATGAAGGCAAAGCAAACAGTGAACTCTGGGATGAAGTCTACACATATATTGACAACAACTATGACATAAGCAGCATAAAGAGGATATACCTAGGAGCAGATGGTGGAGCCTGGATTAAGGCTGGGGGAAAAAGGATAAGTGGCATCACATATGTGATGGACGAGTTCCACCTCAAAAAATACCTGATAAAGATGACAAACCATTTGATGGATAGTGCTGATGATGCCAGAAAGCTTCTCTGTGAAATGATCAAGGATGGAAGTAAGGAAGATTTCCTGTCTGTGGTAGATATGCTTGAATATCATGCCTCAAACGACAAGGAAATGAAACGTGTGCAAGAAGGCGCTGATTATATACTTGATAACTGGTCTGCAGCCAAGACAAGGCTTAGATACAGGAGGATTCCTGGATGTAGTACTGAAGGTCATGTCAGTCATGTCCTGTCAAAAAGAATGAGCATGACTCCAATGGGCTGGAGTCGAAAAGGCGCTGATAAGATGGCAAGACTCAGTGCCTATACATGGAACAAAAGGGATATGCTGGAACTTGTGCGTTACCAGAAGACAGTAATGCCTAAGGCTGCTGGGGCAGAAGAAGTAGAGACTGTAGTAGCGCATGTAAGAGAAAAACAGTATTCCCATCCGGCGTGGGGAAAGTATGTCGATAGCATACAGGTAGAGCTTAGTTCAGAGCTGAAGAAGTGGATGAGCATCGGAATGCATAACTACATCTGGAAACTGTTCTAAAAGGAAGCCAGAGGCTGACGCCTCTGCCTTTGAATAAAGTGCGCCAGAGCGCACACCTATCCTTGATCTGCTTGACTACAGACCAAGGATTAGAATGACAGCCTTGAACTGTCCTCCAACCAGGCGCTATAATGAGTAAGGTTTGAACATCTGAACTGATCACAGGGGCAATCTACCCTTTCGAATCCTACAGTAAATTTACGCCGTCGTGTCATCTGATGACACTGTACAAACTGGTCCGACAGGACGATAATACAAACAGAATAAAGATATGGAGCTGCGGGGAGCAGCAGAAAGTTAAGAGGATTTATTTAAGAATGTACTACGTAACTATCAACAAGCAATTTAATAACAAACAGTTTATGCAGTTCTGCAAAAATCAGAAGTGCTATGTTAGTTATGCAAATTGCAAGTTGGTGGTTGATGGTCCAGGATCCGGGAAAAGATAATCCGAAGAAATCCTGAGCATTAAGAATAGAGTAGTTCTAGATCCACTTAACTTGCGTTAGGTGGATTTTTTAATGCAATTATTCAGGAGGAAAAGAGAAATGGATTATCCGGTAATAGATATCGAAGGAACAGGAATAAGGATCAGGGAGCTGATCAGAGAAAGTGGTCATACAGTATCTGAGGTTTCAGAATACCTCGGAGCAAGCACATCACTTGTTTACAGATACTTAAGGGGAGAGGTTCTTCCAAGTATAGATAGGATTGTGGCTCTTTCAGTTTATCTTGAGGTTCCTATTGATGACATAATCGCAGTCGCTTAAGACTGCACAGTGCGGTATAGCTCAATTGGCAGAGCGCCTGACTTTGACTCAGGATTATTGTAGGTTCGAGTCCTTCTGCCGCAGTTTAAGACGTAGTAGCCAAGCTGGAAAGGCAGCGGACTGCAACTCCGCGAGCGTGGGTTCGACTCCCACTTACGTCTCTAAGGGCTTGTAGCTCAATTGGTAGAGCTGGGGATTGAAAATCCCTGCGAGGTGGTTCAACTCCACTCGGGCCCATTATGCTGTCTTAGCTCAGTTGGAAGAGCAACGGTCTTTTAAACCGTAGGTCATGGGTTCAAGTCCCATAGGCAGCACTAAGCTGTTGTAGCTCAGTTGGAAGAGCAACGGTCTCTTAAACCGAAGGTCGTGGGTTCAAGCCCCACCAGCAGCATCAATGCGGCATAGTTCAATTGGTAGAGCGTCTGACTCTGACTCAGGAAGTTGCAGGTTCGAGTCCTGCTACCGCAGCTTTGGATACATAGCTCAATTGGCAGAGCGCCCGGCTGTTAACCGGGAGGTTGTGGGTTCAAGTCCCTCTGTATCGTAAGCGCAAAATAATCCGGCGGATTGCACTATCCCGCAATGCATGTTAACAGGTACAAGGGCTTTTGCCCATAAAATATACCCCAGCCTCATAGAGACTGGAGCACCTTGACAATTCACATATGATAAAGATTACATTGCGTCGAAGATTGCTTTCTGATGCTGTCTGTGAAGTTCATCCAGAGCTTCCTTGCATTCAGGATGCCACGGGCAGAGCTTCTCAAGATCTTCATCGCTGGTAAGAGATGTTGGACACTTCATGAGAAGATATTTCAGGTAGTAATAAACATCAACACCATTTGCCCTAGCTGTTTCAACAATGGAATAAGTAAGAGCACTTGCCTCTGCGCCATCAACTGAGTCTGAAAACAGCCAGTTCTTGCGGCCAGTAACAAAGGCCTTGCAGCTTCTCTCGGAAGTGTTGTTATTGAAACTGCAGCCACCATCCTCAAGATAGGTTTCGAGGAACGGTCTTCTGTTTTGGATGTAAACAAGGGCTTTGTACATTCTGGAATTCTTTATTGCAGTCTGGCAGTCAAGCCAGTTCCAGAAACCGTCAAGTACAGGTTTCTCCTTTTCAAGGCGGAACTTCTTTATGGCATCGAAATCAGAGCCCTTCTTTTCATGGATTTTCCGTTCCATCTCGAAGAGCTTGTCGACATAGGCAAGTCCCTGTACTGCCGGCTGGCTGTGATCGTATTCCTTACCTTTGGGAATGGCATCTATAAGATACCTTCTTATGTGCGCCCAGCAGGAATTCCTCGTGCAGTCCCTGAGCTTATTGTATCCACTGTACCCGTCAGTCATAAGGTACCCGTGGAATCCTTCAAGGAACTCCTTTGCAGTATCTCCCGCCCGTGTCGGAGAATAGTGGAACAGAACTATCTGCTCCGGATCAAACTCTCCCGAACGGAAAACCCACATGTACGACCTTGATTCAGCCCTGCGCCCTGGTTCTTTGAGCACCTGTACGGGCGTTTCGTCTGCCATTGCATATCTTCCGGCAACAAGCTTTCTCTGGAAGTAATTGCACATAGGCTTGAAGAACTCTTCAGCGTTATTGATTATCCAGTTGGCAATGGTTCCTCTGCAGATTTCGGCTCCGTACATCTTGAAGTCTTTTTCCTGTCTGTAAAGAGGAAGAGAGTTAACATACTTCTGATACATTACCCACGCAACTGTTCCGGCAGATGCCATGCCGTGCAGCATATGTGCCTGACCGTCGCGTCCTCTTACGATGTGCGGGACCTCAGCATTTATCTTGCAGTTAGGACATCCATAGCTGACACTGTAGTAATCAATGATCTTGATACTTGGCTTAATGAATTCGATCTCTCTGCGAAGGAATTCTTTCCCAATCCTCTCAAGAGGAGTGCCACAGACATCGCAGATGCGCTCATCTTCAGGAACATCAAGAATAACCTCCTGGACAGGGAGGCCTGCAAACTTATCAGACATCTTGGATTTTTTCTTGCGGGTATGTTTCTCGACGGTGGTGAATTCCTGTTCCTCGGGATCAGGATCAGCCTTTAGAGTTTCGGCTTCATTGAAGAGATTCAGCTGTCCCTCAAAATCATCACGTTTCTCACTTGATCTGCCAAAGAGTTTCTTGGTGAGGTAATCTATCTGTTCCTGCAGGACTTTTTCTCTTTCGATATGTTCCTGCTCTTTCAGAAGATGCTCCTCTTCGCGTTTGTTAGCAGCCTCAATGTGTGCGTTGAGATTTCTGATGGTGGTATTCAGTTCTTTCACAGTGTCCTTCAGCTCAATGAGCTGCTGGTCCTTGGAATCTCTCGCCACGACAGCCTCCTTACATCTGATATATAGATTTTATCAGACTTACAAGGCAATTAATATCGGTAAAAGTGCCAAAGTGATCTGAAAACCGGCATCTAATTAATCCGATATAAGGCGATTTCAGAATTATGCACAAAAACTGATACACAGACCTTAAGAGGCTCTAATGGCCTTAGGTTGCTCTATATCGATACCTGAGAGAAGCCAGTCGAACTCGCGCCAGGTCAGGTTGCGTACTTCATCCTTGTTTCTTGGCCAGCGGTATCGTCCCTGTTCGGCGGATAGTCTTTTGTAGAACAGTATGAATCCGTCCGGCTCCCAAAGAAGCATCTTGAACCTGTCAGCCCTTCTCCCACAGAAGAGATACAGAGCCCTGCTTCTTGGATCCATGTGGAGCTTGTCTTCGATTATGGCACAGAGGCCATCGATAGACTTTCTCATGTCAGTGTAGCCGCAGACAATGTAGATCTCATCTGCAGCTGTTATATCGCCGATCATACGAAGCTCCTTAAGGCTGAGAGAGTCCTGGTTACAAGATCCGGATCAGCTCCGTTGAAGAGAGAAATATGTACATCTCCAAGACTTATCTCTATCATATGTGAATTGTCAATGTGCGGTGCCGCCTCAGGAATGATCTTCTGTGGCGGCTGGATATCAGGAACGATATCCACTTTGACCACATCCTGTTTTGGAATGGCCAGGTCATATATATCATCAGAGCTGCGAGGAGGAATTGCATAAGAACATTTCCGCAGCCTTTTGATAGCAGTGTTTAATGAATGACGGCTGATACCATTTAATGCGCACCATTGAGCGTCCGATAAACCGCTTTTACGGCACTCCTGGACGAGCTTGAACCACTCATCTTTAGTACGATAATGCTTGGGATCTGACATAAGCTATCCTTTCCATGTGACACCAAAATGAAGTTCATAAGTTCAAGTGTTCACACTAAAATGTAGTTTATAGTTCAAATCCATTATGAGTGATTGAGGGACGCATTCACATCCGCCGGATTATTTCGCGCTTACTCTGTATCCGCTATTCCAGGATAGCGTGGGAGGTAGAGCACCCGCTTCATACGCGGAAGGTTATGGGATCCCTCGCAGAGCTCGGAGTCGTAAGCATGGCATCCCACGGATGCCTGCTACCCGTTCCTGGGACTATTATTTAATCATTTTGATAGAGCGATTTTCTAATTTATCAACCACGGGTTTATATACAATGGAATTAATCTCCAATACAATATATATGAGAAAAGGCATAAGTTTATTGATTACATGGTATAAGAAGCGAAATGAATATTGAAAAAACAGGAAAAACATGCATTGTTTGGTACAGGTAGATCAGACGATGTTGATAATGCAGGTATGAAGAAATGGGATGACATCTTGTCGGAAATGATATTTCTTTTGAATGAATCGAATGAGGATACCTGCACTAAGAAAAACAAATATGAAGAGGATTATCATAAGGCATATCAGGAATTTAGAGAAAAATATGGGAAGCATGGACAAAAACTAAGAACAGAGGATGAAATTGCCAGGGAGAAACAAGAGGGCTTGTACAGGTTGTATCATCCAGGAGATGTGCCTGAATATAAAGAGATAGAAGACCGATATTTTGAAGAAAGTAGGAAACTTGACCAATATAGAGACGAATGCAAGGACAGAGCTATTGATATGTTTAAAGAATGGTTTTGGGACCTTTGGGATTGATGAAAAGATTACATTCATAGTAGGCATAGAGGGAAAATATTTATGGATGAAGGATATGAAAAAATAATGGAGATCATTGAAATGAATAGATTTCGGCAGAGACTGGGACTATTGGATTACACAGCATGCTGGGAAGAACCTGACAGGGTAAAAGGACTTGACATTGAAGCTACAAAGAATAGGGTGTGCGATCTGATTAAAGCAAAGGGATTAAAAGACAAGACTATTGCTGATAAATTGGGTATTACTCCACAGGCAGTTAATAAATGGCGCCATAAAGGATCATTTTTTGTGATTGAAAACCTTTATGTTCTCAGCGGCCTCTTGGGTGTAAGTGTTGATAATCTTTTAGTCCCTGTGGCTGTAAAGAAATGGGAAGTTTTGATTGAGAAAAGATGAGAGATAAGAATAGAATACGGCCATTTTTAAACAGAATAGCAGAAGAATGGGAGAATCATCCGGATCTTAGATTCGGTCAATTTGTGATGGATGTGATTCCTGACCAGGATAAACTGTGGAATTGTGAAGAAAGCGAATTTTTAAGGCGTCTTGATGTTTTTGCCAATAGAGCAAGCGGCAATAAAGCAGGCACAGCAGATAATAATCGTCCTGTGATGACGAAGGATCTTAACACATTTGACAATACACCAAGAAAGATCAGATGCATAGGAAGGAAGCATGATTTTCTTGGCGATGGTAATTATTTTACTGAGGAAGAACTGGAGATTGGCAAGGAATATACTATAGTACCTCATGGCGGACGACATGATGGGATGTTCATTCACATAAAGGAGCATCCCAGGCACACAGGATACCCATATTATCTATTTGAAGAGCTTGAGCCCTATGATGAGGAAATCGGGAAGACTGCCGCGCTGCTTGGTCTTATGAAATCTCTTGACGAGGCGGAAGAATCCATAAGAGAAGGGAAACTATATTCCGAAGAAGAGGTGTGGCAGGAATTTGAAAAAGTAATAGAAGGTAAAGATGAAGCAAGGGATCCTGCAAGAATAGAAGTATGCCTAAAAGTTATTTCAAACGTATGGAAAAAGCATCCGGATATGAGGCTTGGACAAATCCTGCAGTACGCGCTGGGGGATTCTGATCTGTGGGATGTAAAGGATCTTGATATTAGTGAAGCACTGAAACAGATGGAATAATTGGAGATTTTTTGAAATGAGCAGAGTACTTGTGATTCCTGATGTGCATCTAAAGCCATGGATTTTTGATGTGGCTGATAGAGTTGATGAGAACAGCTACGACGACATCGTAATACTCGGGGACCTGGTAGATGACTGGGGGAAAGGAAATGATTTAGACGCATATAAAGAGACGCTGGATCGTGCTGCTGAATTTGGCAAAGAGCATGATCAGTCATTGTGGTGCTATGGTAATCACGATGTATCTTATCTTTGGGATGCCATGGAATCTGGATATTCTGTCCAGGCAAGGATAACTGCTATTGAAGGCATTACCAGACTGGAACGTGTTCTTGAAGAACGTTATAGATTTGTCCATAAAATTGATGATGTGTTATTCAGTCATGCCGGTCTTACGGAGAGTTTTGTCTTTCAGACGTGTGGATATCATATGAAAGAAATTGAAGATATCCTTGCAAAGATCAATCGGATGGGAAAACAGGAACTATGGAGAGATAGTTCGCCTATATGGGCAAGGCCTCAGGCTGACTTTTACAGGATGTTTAGGGATGATCTCTTGTATCAGGTAGTGGGTCATACACCCGTAGAGGAACCGCTAGATGCTTGTGGAGTGCTGACATTGGATCTTTTCTCGACTTACTCAAATGGGGATCCTTTCGGGAATCAGAAACTTTACATCGTTGATACTCTGACGAGGAAATTCGAAGAGGCAAAGTAGGGACTGATACGATGATATATTTTACTGCAGATATGCATTTTGGACATAGGGCAATAATAACAATGCAGAACAGACCATTTGAATCTGTTGAGGAAATGGATAAAGTTCTTATGCAGAATTATAATGCTGTTGTCCAAAAAGATGACACTGTATATATCCTTGGAGATATCTGTCATCATATGAAAATCGAAGACGCTGATAATTTGATAAAGAAGCTGAATGGAAAGAAATATCTTATTCGTGGTAACCATGATAAGAATTATGATCCGCGGCTTTTTGCAGATATTCAGGATTTTATGAAAATCTCTGTAGATGGGAACGCTTTTTCTTTAATGCATTATCCAATGTTATCTTGGCCTAAAAAGGGTAGCGGAGGTTACCATCTCCATGGACATATCCATGCACGTATGGAGTACAACGAGACTAATAGGTATGATGGACAGAGAAGATATGATGTTGGTGTAGATGCCAATAACTTTTTCCCGGTATCAGCTAAGCAGATTGTGAGTTTTTTTGAAGAACATAGTACTGACGAATTTTCTATATCTAGTAACACGTTAAATGTGATGGATGCTGCAATTTCTAATGTAAATGAAGGCAAAGTTTCAGAACGGATAGAAATTTGATGTTTCGTGATTTTGTAAAAAAGAGCTTTACATTTCATATTACAGGTGCTAATGTAGGTACATAGGAAGTGCCTGTCCTATTTATTTTGATGCAAACATCAATGTAAATATGCGGTCGCTTCCTTTTTTGTTAAACAGATTTAGTGATGAGATAGAAAGGCAAGGTAAAAAACTTTCAATGAAACAGATGATGATTTCTAATTTGACATGCACAACCGCGACAAAGGCGTATGGCTTTACAGCTGATACGTTTGTTATTAGTGCGCTCATTTCAGAATCATCAGAACCAACATGGGGAATAGAAAAATATATCAGGACAGATTGTAAAGTCCGATGTTAGAGGTTAATAGTGGCATCGGAATAAACTGTAGATTTTTGGATCTGTCCGTGTTGGATGGATCCTTTTTTAATACAAAAATACGTGGATGTGGTGCAATTGGCAGCATATCGGTCTTCCAAACCGAAGGTGCCGGATCATAACCGGTTATCCACTCTCAGAAGGAGAAGGCAGGCACTTTCTTACTTCTGGACAAACAAATAAATATAGCAGAAGGCCACAGGCACGGTCTTCTGCGCCATGGGCCGGAAGTCGCAATGGGGTGACGCTGGTTTTGCATACCAGAGACGGCGGGTTCGATTCCCGTGCGGTCCACTGAAACATCACGCCGGATAAGCATAGATAGCGATGCAGGTGACCTGTAATCATCAGAGGAGGGCGCACATCCTTCATCCGGCCTTTGCGGGGGAGTGGAACGGAATGACCATACAGGGCTCATATCCCAAGTGATAGCAGGTTCCCTGCGCAGTGCTCGGAGTCGCAAGCGTGGCATCCCCCGGATGCCTGCGACCTGTCCCCGCGACTACCACATTTTATCAACCACGAGTCGACTGACAATCAGCGTTCAGGGGAATATCATTTATTCATGTGGATTGTGCACCGTCACATTAATCCGGAGGTGGTGTGAAAACCAGATGGGGCCCACCTATCGGGCCTCGCCGTAACAGTCGGATATACAAAATAACAAAGGAAGGTAAGAAAGGATGAGAAAACTAGCATCAATACAGAAAATCAAGGCAGTCATGCCTATACCGGATGCGGATAGACTGGAACTTGTTCAGGTACTTGGATGGAAGTGCGTCGGTGGAAAAGATGAATTTCATGTAGGAGATATGGTGGTCTATTTCGAGATAGACTCTTTTCTGCCTGTATGTGATGAGTTCGAGTTTTTAAGAAAGAGTTCCTATAAGAACAATGAGTTCATGGGAGAAGGATTCAGGCTTAAGACCATGAAGTTCAGAGGAGAGATATCCCAAGGGCTATGTCTAGGAATAGATAAACTGTCAAAGCTTCAGGGAATGGCACTGGAGGAAGGAATGGATGTTACAGAGATCCTTGGCGTTCGTGAATGGGAAATGCCTGAGCGTGCAGGATCCGGAGGAACTATGATTGGAGATCGTCCGGGATATATCCCTAAGACTGATGAGACCAGAATACAGTCTGCACCTGAACTGCTAAACGAGTTCAAGGGGCTTCCATATTACATAACTACAAAGATGGATGGATCAAGCCATTCAATAGGTGTAAGGGACGGAGAAATCTCTTTTACCGGGCATAACTTCACTTATAAGGATGATGGAAAGTCTGCATTTGTTGAGCATGTAAAGGCCGCAGGAATACCTGAGAAGATGAAAGAGTATGCAGATGAGCAAGGGCTTAGCACGTTGGTTCTTCAGGGAGAATGGTGCGGTGAAGGAATTCAGAAGAACAGGCTTAAGTTAAAGAAACCGGAGTGGTTTGTGTTTACAGCAAAAATGGATGACAAGAGAACTGATCTGGCAACGCTAAGGGAAATCTGTGAATACGTTCACTGCCATATGGTCCCGGTGGAAGAAGAAGGAGAAGACCTTCTTGCAAAGTATCCTGACGAAGCAGCTCTTTTAGCAAGGGCAGAAGGAATTGGTTATAACGGAACTACCAGAGAAGGAATAGTAATCCGTCCCATAGAGCCGGTTCATTCATATACACTTAGCGGACCGTTGTCGATGAAGGTAATAAACAACAAGTATCTTATGAAGAATGATGAGTAATCATAGATGGAGGGAGCATGATATCTACATTGTATGAACCATTCAGGCACTGGTCAGAAAATGGATCGGTATATATCCTGTCTGATACTCACTTTGATGATGATGACTGTAAAATAATGGATCCCAATTGGATAGATCCTAATGAACAGGTCAGAATATTAAATTCTGTGATCATGAAAAATGATACATTTGTATGCCTTGGAGATGTTGGAAAGCCTGAGTATGTAAAACAGCTCAGGGTCAGAAAAAAGATCCTGCTTCTTGGCAATCATGACAGAAGAGGTGAGTATACAGGGGTGTTTGACGAGATATATGCCGGACCTCTTTTTATAGCTGATAAGATTCTTTTGTCGCATGAACCGGTATATGGTCTGCCGTGGTGTCTTAACATTCATGGCCACGATCATAGCAATATGGAAATGTACAAAGAAGGATGTAAACATCTCAATCTTGCAGCTAATGTATGTGGATACACACCGGTCAATCTGGGAAAGCTGATAAAAGATGGTATTTTGTCTGATATCGACAGTATACACAGAATCACAATTGACCATGCTGTTGAGAAGAAGGAAAAGAAATGGATTAATAAAGAGACACAGACATGAAGTCAAAACTATTAGAAGTTATAAAAAACAACCCGGATACCTGGGAAGAGAAACTGAATTCAAAACTTATACGCACAAACCATGACGGAGATCTGGTGTGCTTCAAGTATGCGTCAGAGGCAGATTTCTCTGATCCACTGGTATGCGAGGCAAGGGGAATAATAATTGACGTTGCCCAGCTTGTAGTGGTCTGCTGGCCGTTTGATAAGTTTTTTAATGTGCAGGAAAAGTACGCTGCAGATATTGATTGGAACAGTGCCAGGGTATTGGAAAAAATAGATGGATCCATGATCAAGCTGTTCTGGTACAAGGATGCATGGAGATTTTCAACAAGTTCTACCTGCGATGCTAAGGATGCAGCTATTCCAGGGTATAAGGAACTGACTTATGCGGACATAATTGCCCGTGCGGAAAACGTAAATGAGATTCATTTTGAAGAACTGAATAAAGACTATACCTATATTTTTGAGCTTGTTTCTCCGCTTACTCAGATTGTTGTCAGATATGAAATGACTGAGCTGTTCTTCTTGACCGCAAGAAATAATCTTACAGGAGAAGAGTTGGATACAGAGCTTCTGCAATTTAGGAGACCCAGTAGCTTTGCACTAAAATCTATGAATGAGTGTCTTGATGCTGCTCTTGCGCTAAATAAGGGCGACGAGATAGAGGATGAGGGCTTTGTTGTGGTTGATGGGAAGCATAACAGGGTCAAGATAAAATCCCCGTCATACGTCGCTATGCATAGAATATCCACGAACAAAGTGTTCACAGCAAAGAGAATGTCAGAACTTTTCTGCAATGGAGAGGATCTTTCAAAATTGGCAAAAGACTTCCCGGCTAATGCGCATATCATAAAGTATTATGACTGGCAGTTTGCTGAGATGAAGCATAAAACAGAAGACATGATGCTATATTCCAGACGACTTTACGAAGAATACGATCATGACAGGAAAGCAGTAGCAATGACCATAAAGGATTCACCATATGCCTGGGCTGGATTCAGAGCAATCGGTAACGATAAGGATATCACTGATATCATGGCAGTGCTTGCACCGGCAAATGTTGAAAAACTGATTGTGGAGTATCCTGAGATAAGTAAATAAGAAAATGAGAGGAAGGTTTAAATGGGACGAGATGAAAATGTAGCAATATTCCAGGATACGGATAAGATGTGCAGAGAAAACGATAGACTCAGAGAATCTATCAGACTGGCATTTGAGAATCAGAAGCTTATTCTGGAGGGAGATGCTGTACCTTCAATTGAAAATTATAAGTATGCCGAAGCGGCAAAGATAGTGGTCTCAAAGAAAAGGACTGTTGAAGCCGCAAGTGCATATAAGGGGATGAGGGTTGCTGTTCACAATTTTGCTTCAGCAACAAATCCGGGCGGTGGAGTAGTTAAGGGATCTACAGCCCAGGAAGAATGTCTGTGCAGATGCTCGACTTTGTACAGCATGCTTAATACCAAGGAGATGTGGAATGGATTTTATGCACCGCACAGGAATGCAGCTGATCCAATTCACAATGATGACATTATATATACTCCGGGAGTTGTAGTGTTTAAAACAGACACAGCAGCTCCTGTTGCCATGCCAGAAACTCAGTGGTATGAGGTTGACGTTATTACATGTGCTGCTCCTAATCTTAGGGACAACCCCAGCAATCCATATAATAAGAGCGATGGAACGAAAAAAGTGAAAATATCAGATAAAGATCTACTTGAGCTTCATGAAAAGAGGCTAAGGAGAATATTGGATGTTGCCGTGGCTAATGCTGATGAAGTAGTTATATTGGGGGCATTTGGATGTGGAGCATTTCAGAATAAACCGGAGGTTGTTGCCAGAGCTGCAGCAAATGTGATTAATGACTATCTGTATATGTTCAAAAATATAGAATTTGCTGTTTATTGCAGTCTTAAGGACAGTCGGAATTACGATGCATTTAAGCGAGAACTGGCTAGAATTGCCAATCAGAGATAAGGGGAACAAATAATGCATTCTACAATTTTTGTTTTGAATGATAATCCGATTTCGGAAAACGATGTCATTGACGATGACTATTTTTCAGTGAGTCAGATAGAGCGCCGGGGATATGATTATTGTGGTGTAACGAATCTTGAGTATGAAGCAAGGGACTATTTTTCTGGATATTACTCCGAATTTTTTCAGACAGAGATCATGAAAATGGAGTATGAGGATTATCCTGAAGACAACTTTGTGCAGTACAAGATGACCATTAAAAATCGTGAAAAATTCATGAAAGGCGTTTATAAAAGATATCGCAAGGCTTTAAAAGAATTCAGCAATGCTCTTACATTGGAAAAACTTTTGGATAGTGAAGACAGAGATATCCATTATTTGCTATATAAGCTGCAGTGTGTAATGGATGATACATGTGCTTTGCAATTCTACAGTGATTATGGAGATTTTGAGAGCCCTGAGCAGTTAATGCGTCGTTGTAAGGATGGAGATGTTTATTATATAGTTGCTGCTTTTGACTATCATTTTTGACAAAAACAAGAGAAAAACTTATGGCAAGGAAAATGAGGGGTTCCTAACAAAAGTTGCGGCAATCAGAGACGTGTTGTTGTGTCCTGAAATGGCGATTAGAATAAGCAAGGCGACTAATACATTAGCAGAAAGCTGGATGAATATGCAGCAGAAACTGTCATTGTGGATTGCACAGCAACACGAACCATCAAATGTAATTCCTTTTTCTTAGAATGCAGTAGATGAGGGATAATATCTATAGCTCTGGAAATTCCGCTAGCGTAAAGTTTTTGTAGGATTAATTGAAAAAGGGGATTTCCTTCGTGATATAGTTATTTACGGTGTCCAAGCCAAAATAACCAAACGGAGGAGTCCCCTTGTGTTAAATAGTATACAGCATTTTATTGAGAATGGAGTACCAAATCTTCAGAAGGCATCAAAAGATTTTTCAGAGGATCCGAGAGACTTTGCAGGTTTCATATACAAGGTCAGGAATGAAGCGCTTCAGATGGCGTTGGATTACATTTCTGAAACCCTTACAACCTGCAACCAGATATTAAAAGACAGTCCTGTGAGAAAGGAAAGATGGGAAGTGGTAAGGACTGACGAGAAGTCTCTTATCACCTCAATTGGAAAGGTTATGTTTTCCAAGACACTGTTTAAGAACAAGGTGACTGGAGAACGCAGATATCTACTGGATGACATGCTTTCATTTGACCCTCATGAAAGGATGTCAGAAGATGCCATAGCACAGCTCTTATCAGAGAGCGTTCAGACCTCTTATCGTAAAGGTGGACAAGCAGCAAGCATCCTTGATGAGGTCAGCAAAGAGACTGTAAAGGATAAGATACATGCTCTCGAGTTCCCCAAGGAACAGAAAAGAAGAGGCAGAAAACGCAAGGTTGAGTATCTGTATATAGAGGCTGATGAAGATCATGTGTCGCTTCAGTTCCAGAAGGAAAAGGGGGATCTCCAGGTCAACCAGTATGGAAGAAAACTCAATGGAATGATAAACAAGCTTATCTATGTTCATGAGGGCATTGAAAAGGATGCTCCCAAGAGTACAAGACATCACCTTGTTAATGCCCATTTCTTCTGTGGTTCTTATGAAGGCAAAGCAAACAGTGAACTCTGGGATGAAGTCTACACATATATTGACAACAACTATGACATAAGCAGCATAAAGAGGATATACCTAGGAGCAGATGGTGGAGCCTGGATTAAGGCTGGGGGAAAAAGGATAAGTGGCATCACATATGTGATGGACGAGTTCCACCTCAAAAAATACCTGATAAAGATGACAAACCATTTGATGGATAGTGCTGATGATGCCAGAAAGCTTCTCTGTGAAATGATCAAGGATGGAAGTAAGGAAGATTTCCTGTCTGTGGTAGATATGCTTGAATATCATGCCTCAAACGACAAGGAAATGAAACGTGTGCAAGAAGGCGCTGATTATATACTTGATAACTGGTCTGCAGCCAAGACAAGGCTTAGATACAGGAGGATTCCTGGATGTAGTACTGAAGGTCATGTCAGTCATGTCCTGTCAAAAAGAATGAGCATGACTCCAATGGGCTGGAGTCGAAAAGGCGCTGATAAGATGGCAAGACTCAGTGCCTATACATGGAACAAAAGGGATATGCTGGAACTTGTGCGTTACCAGAAGACAGTAATGCCTAAGGCTGCTGGGGCAGAAGAAGTAGAGACTGTAGTAGCGCATGTAAGAGAAAAACAGTATTCCCATCCGGCGTGGGGAAAGTATGTCGATAGCATACAGGTAGAGCTTAGTTCAGAGCTGAAGAAGTGGATGAGCATCGGAATGCATAACTACATCTGGAAACTGTTCTAAAAGGAAGCCAGAGGCTGACGCCTCTGCCTTTGAATAAAGTGCGCCAGAGCGCACACCTATCCTTGATCTGCTTGACTACAGACCAAGGATTAGAATGACAGCCTTGAACTGTCCTCCAACCAGGCGCTATAATGAGTAAGGTTTGAACATCTGAACTGATCACAGGGGCAATCTACCCTTTCGAATCCTACAGTAAATTTACGCCGTCGGAAATTCCAGGGCTATTTTATTTTTGTCTGAAACAAGGTATGATTATTCATAAGTTGTCTGAAAAAGATGTTTGGACAAGGGGAGTAATAGAGTTCTTTTGCGAGCGATAATTAGGAGAGATCAGGACACATGCTTATAGGAATCCTTTCAGATACACATGGACTATTAAGGCAAGAAGTTATCGATGGCTTTGAAGGAGTTGATGTGGCGGGGATAATACAGCGGATAAGCTGAGGGGGGACAGATGGAACTTAAACGAATAGGAATTGAGCAAAAGGAAGCAATAAAAAAGCTGTTTGTAAGTGTTTTTACAATCGAACCCTGGAACGATGACTGGTCTGATGAAAATCAGCTGGATTGTTATATAGATGATCTGATTGGACAGGGATATTCGCTTGCATATGGGTTATATGATGGTGATGAGCTCATCGGTATGTCCTTGGGCTACATAAAACACTGGTATAAAGGGACTGAATACTATATTGATGAACTATGTATAAGAACTGACAGGCAAGGCGCAGGAGCCGGTAACTTTTTCCTGTCAGAAATAGAAAAGGCAATTAAAGAGCTAGGGCTGAAGCAGATCTTTTTACAGACAGAAGCTCATGTTCCTGCTTATGAGTTCTATAAAAAGAACGGCTATACCGAATTAGAAGGGCACGTATCATTCGCCAAAGAGCTGTGATCCACAGAGATGGCTTGAATGGAAGAATGGCATAGGCGCATATTTTTCGGGGACTATCATTAGACACGAGGAGAACTAAGTATGAAAATGGGTAGCAGTAATGACAAAGACGCAGTACAGGAACAGTACGCGTCATCTAAAAGCCTTGATATCAGGCTGAATTTCCACAATATGTATTCAACCAACAGGATGGGCTTTGGTCCCTGGCTTGTATCAAATTATGAGATAACAGAAGGTATGAAGGTTCTTGAAATTGGCACTGGAACAGGTAGCATGTGGGTTGGACACGACGATCTCATAACAAAGTGCGATAAGATTGTTCTTTCTGACTTTTCTGAAGGCATGCTTGAGACTGCCAAGAAGAATGTAGGAGAGCGAGAGAATGTAGAGTATAAGCAGATTGATGTTCAGAACATCCCTTATGAAGATAGCTCTTTTGACATTGTAATTGCTAACATGATGCTCTATCACGTACCTGACATAAATAAAGCAGTTAGTGAGATCAGAAGAGTTCTTAAGGACGAAGGCGTGTTCTATAGCGCTACTTACGGCGAGCACAATTTTAACGATATCATTGCGGAGTGGTTTGGCTTAATTGGCGAAAACTACGATCCTAACCATCTTTTCACTCTTCAGAATGGAGGCGCAATTCTGGGAAAAGAGTTTGCGGATGTCGAGGTGCACCGATACCAGGATTCACTCCATATCACAAAAGTAGATGATCTTGTAGAGTATCTTCAGAGTCTTAAGGCTCTTCACGGAATTGGTACTATGGAAAAGGATAAGATGTTGTGTATGTTGGAGCCACATATGGAAGATGGTGTCATTGACCTGCAGAAGGAGTATGGCACTTTCATTGCACGTGGGAGAAAGGGTATCTGAAAATACCATTCTTTTCTGGAAGAAAGAAGCTTGCGACGATAATAAAACTTTGAATTCCGGTAAAACTTACTATCGTAGGAGTAAAAATGGGGTATAGGATTAGAATAGCAATTCCTCAAGATGAACAGAGAATTCGTGAATTGTTTACAGAGATGCTGCAGACAATTTATCATACAGAAGATGTGAAGGGCTACGAATCAGGCTATTTGAATCGTTATTGGACAAATGGCGAAGAACGGATACTGGTAGCAGAGGATGAATCTGTTGTGGCTTTTTTGTCAATAGAAGTTCATCATGAGCAAGAAGCAGATTATGCATATCTTGATGATTTGTCTGTTACAGAAAGGTATCGCAATATTGGAATCGGAAGTGCTTTAATCCACGAAGCAGAGGCCTATGCACAAGAAATTGGTATACAGCACATTCTATTTCATGTTGAAAAATCTAATACTGAAGCATTTCGTTTATATGAAAGGCTTGGCTATAAGATTTTTCGTGATGACGGCAACAGATATATGATGAAAAAAGATTGGATTCATATTGCGGAAGAACGCATTACCGTTGAGGAATATGTTGATTTTTTAAAGAGGACGGATTTGGGGTCACAATATCCAAAAGAGCGTTTTGAAGAACGAATCAGGAAGCTTGTCAAGAATGTTTCCATCAGCCTGATTGCGCGTAATGATAAAGGCCTAATTGTTGGGGTTTTGTTTGGGCTTACAGATTTCTGCTATTGGTTGTATGTGACAGACCTTGGGGTGGACAGGAATTATGAGAGACAAGGTATCGCAAGCAAGCTCATGAAGACTGCACATGAAATTGCCGGTGGAGAAAAGGATATAGCCATATATCTGATTGCCAATGAAGATGCTGTAGGTTTTTATGAGAAAATTGGTATGAAAAGGGCTGACGATGTAATGAAATACAACCACATAGAATGGACTGAATGGACAATATGAGTGGCTGGCAGATTTATCCGGATGAAACGCAGAAATGATGAAAAGGATATAAAAGGATGATAGTAGAGATTAAGAATTCAAAAGAAAAGCAGGCTATTTCTAGAAAAGTTCTGGAAGCTCTCACAGACTGGTTTGGAATAGAAGAGAGCAGAGAAGAATACATTTCAGGTAGCGCTGATTGGACTTTTTTTGCCGCGAAAGAAGATGATGAGGCTGTCGGATTCCTCTGTTTAAAAGAAACGGGAAAGGCTACTGTTGAACTGGCTGTCATGGGAGTTTTGAAAGAACATCACAGAAATGGTGTTGGCCGGCAACTGGTAGAAAGGGCGAAAGAAACTGCCAGATTGCAAGGATATGAGTTCATGCAGGTCAAGACTGTGAAGATGGGCGTGTATGAGGATTATGACAGGACAAATTTATTTTACATAAGCTGTGGATTCAAGGAGTTCGAAGTTTTACCGCTCCTTTGGGATGAGGCAAATCCCTGTCAGATCTATGTGATGTCACTGAAATGATATCCCGGAAGATAAAGAGGTTAGCAGATGGCATCAAGTAAAGATTATTTCCTGCATGATGACTATACAAGACGGTTTCGCAAGATGCTTACCATTGAACAGTTTCATGATAAAAAACTTGCAGCTGCATATATGAAGCAGTATGTGGATGATCCGCTTTCATATCAGGGGATGCTTTTTGGCCTGATGGTTTCATCGGGTGTATTACAGACCGAGAATGTTGAGATCATGACGTTACATTTTTACGCGCCGATCTACATGCTTCTGACCATATGCGATCGGGATCCAGAGCGTGAGAAAGAGGCACTTAAGACAATGGAAGCGCATGTTCGGCAGTTTAATAAACTGTACGCGAGAGATGAAAAAAACATGCAGAATAATAAGAGGAGATCGCCGAGGAGACCAAAATGAAGATCACAGTGATAAACGGAACCGAAAAACACGGTGTTACATACAGAATGAAGGAAATATTTTTAGAGCAGTTCAGAGACGATTCAAAGATCACGGAATATTATCTTCCCAAGGATGGTCCGGGTTTCTGCATAGGATGTACTGCGTGCTTCAGGAATGATCAGAAGCGTTGTAAGGATGCCGAGAAGGTGCAGAAGATTGAGAAATCCTTGCTTGAAGCGGATCTGCTTGTTTTTACATCACCCGCGTATGTTTTCCATACAACCGGCGCAATGAAGGCTATGCTTGACCATTTCGGTTACAGGTGGATGCCTCACCGTCCGGCGAAGGAAATGTTCGGGAAGCGAGCGGTGATAATCACACAGTGCCTGGGGGCCGGTGGAAGATCCACAGCAAAAGATATTAAGGACAGCCTTTCCTGGTGGGGCATTTCGGACATCAAAGTAGTAAGCTTCAAGCTGATGTCCGAAATTGACTGGGACAAGATCGAGGACAAGAGAAAAGCATCATTTCAAAAGAAGCTGAGCAGTGTCGCTCGAAAAATGCATGCCATAAATTATGATAAACCGGCTCATACAAATGTTATGGTGAAAACAAAGTTCTACATGGTAAGAATGCTGCAGACAAGCCTTGGTAAAAAGAATCCTGAGTACACCGATTTTAAGTATTGGAATGAGAACGGCTGGATCGGCAAAGTAAGACCATGGAAACAGATTAAAGATTAAAAACCTATTGACTCTTACGTTCCGTCATAGACTACGATGGGTTCATCAAGAGACAGGAGGACTATCAAAATGAAAACAGTAAAGGAACAAAGATTCTTGTTGCACTTCTTAAAAATGAGATACTTAGTAAGGGAAGACTTCCTTACTACGGAACATCCATAGGGCATATAGCCTCTCAGAAGGTTGCTCTTGGCGCAGGTTTTGTTCCTGCATGGGCTGAACTTGTGACAGACAAAATCGAGTAACAATAAAAAACATTTTAGTGGAGTATGCTAATGAGGAAGATGGCAAAGAAATGAGCATGGGAAGAAAAGTTTATGAAAAACTGAACGATATACCTATGGGGCATGCAAGAGGGCAGCTTACAAAAGGCTGCCTCGTTGTTGAAGGTGGGGCTTTCAGGGGATTATACAACCAGGGGGTTATGGATTTTTTCATGGAAAACGGCCTCAATTTTGAGTGTGTTATTGGAGTAAGCGCTGGTGCAATGGCAGGACTTAATTATGCTTCCGGGCAAATCGGAAGGTCTGCCAGATGTAATCTGGAATTCAGGCATGATTCTGACTATATTGGTGCTCAGGCCATGCTTCATGCCCACAGTCCGCTTAACATCGACTTTGCAATCCAGCCAAACGTAAAGCTGGATGCACTGGATGAAAACACATTTTATGATCCAAGACGAAGGTTCATTGCCGTTGCAACAGACTGTGATACCGGTAAAACCATGTACTTTGAAAAGGGTAAGTGCAGGGATATCTTAAAGGCCATAAAGGCATCTGCATCAATGCCGTATGTTTCACCGATGGTTGATGTTGACGGCCATAAGTGCCTGGATGGCGGATGCAGCTGCCATATCCCATATAAATGGGCCATGGAACAAGGATATGAAAACATAGTGGTCATCAAGACAAGAGAAAGAGGATACAGAAAAAAAGAATCCTCAACTTCAAACACAATGGCGCTCAGGTTTTATAAAGACAACCCTGTATTTGCAGAAAAACTTATGACCATGAACGCAGACTATAACAACGAATGTAATGCTATTGACCAGCTGGAGAAAGATGGACGCATATTTGTAATCGCACCTTCTGAGCCCGTAACTGTAAAAAGAGTAGAGGGCGACATGGATAAGCTGGGAAATCTCTACTGGTTGGGCTATAACGATGCAAAGAGAAATCTTTTTGCACTGACTAAATATCTTAAATGACATAAGGCTGGTAGAAACATGGATCAAAAGAACAATCTTCGCTTTGGAATAATCGTAGCGAACAAGTAGATTCACACATTTTTTATTTTAAAAATGTTATAATGAAGTTGCATGGGGATATTTTCTGTCTCCATGCCTTTTTTATTTTCGATAAAAGTATTCTGGTTGAGGAATGGTGCACTATGAAAGTGAAGCGTATTATCGGACGATATTTAATCTTTATCATCTGCATATTTGCCATTTTACAATGTGGAACATCGGCTTCAGCCGTTTCAAAATCGGATGACGCGGATACTTTGATCATTGGCATACCCGCTGACAGATGCCCGTTGTTTTACTTGGATACTGACACGGGCGAACCTGTAGGCATAGGTGTTGATCTAATGCGTGTTGTAGCAGAAGAAGCTGGGTATAACGCTTCTTTTATGTTTATTACAGAAAAAACTAATAAGGAAGCGTTGGATAATCCGGATTATGACATTATTATGCCTTTTGGAAGTGCGATAACAAGTTTGTCTGGCAAGAAAACTGTTGTTACTGAGAACCTCATGCAGACACCTTTTACCATGGTCACAGATGGAAGTAAGAATCTTCCTGAACTGAATAAAATACATATTGGAATGCTGAGTTCTTTGGCAGGTGTAGCAGAAACGGTAAAAGAGCTCTATCCAGGGATACAGATTACTCTTTATGATACTATGACAGATAGTGTAAAGGCACTACGAGCCGGTAAAATAGATGCAATTTTGCATAATTCCTATGTATGGAGTTATGTGTTGCAGAAGCCGTCCTATTCCAATCTTAAAGTTCAACCGGCAAACATGTTTTCCATGGACTTTCGCGCAGGAACACTTGACACTCCAAAAGGCAGAGAGATCATAGAACGTTTAGACAAGGAAATCATCAAACTGGAAGATCCCCGAAGGCAGGCAATCATTTTGGATTACACATCGAGGCACCTATACCGTAATAATTTTGGGGATTTCATCTATGAAAACAGGTTTTTGCTTATTCTTGTTGCGGCTCTGGTTACTTTTCTAATCGGTTTTATCGTTCATAAACAACGTTATGTTTCGCAACAGCAGGAACAAACGCTACGTGATCTGATAGAGAAAGATTCGCTCACAGGAGTGTTAAGCCTTGAAGGATTTAAAAAGCGAGCAGAAGAACTCCTGCGTTTTTATCCTGATAACCAGTATCTCCTAGTATTTAACAATATAAAGAATTTCAAATTCATAAACGAAAGACTTGGCAGAGGGACGGGAGATGAGCTTTTGCGATTCTGGGCGGAGAGTTCTATGGCTGCCCTTTCTGATGAAGAAGCTATAGGACGTATTACTGGAGATCGTTTTGCCATTCTCCGCAAGATAAAAGACGATGAAGGCATGAAGGTCTATGAAAAAGAAGTTATTGAGCCGCTGTTGAATTTTTTTACAGACAGGGGTAAGGAAATCAAACTTCAGTTATGCACAGGAGTATATGTATTAACACCAGAGGATTATAAGAACATTGACGTTGACCGCATGCTTGACTTCGCAAGGATGGCGGAGAAAAAGATCAGAGACACCCACAAATCAGGATACGAGTTTTACAATCCTGAGCAGTGGGAAAAAGGTAAGCAGATAGTCGATATCAGCGGTCATTTACAGGCAGCTCTTGATACAGGCGAGATACAGGTATGGTATCAGCCAC
Source organism: Butyrivibrio sp. FCS014 (assembly GCF_000526935.1). Lineage (GTDB taxonomy): Bacteria > Bacillota > Clostridia > Lachnospirales > Lachnospiraceae > Butyrivibrio. The sequence continues at coordinate 191,580 of NZ_JAHA01000007.1, forward strand.
AAATTGATTACATGACAGGGACAATAAGTGGAGCGGAGGCACTCTGTCGCTGGAAGCATCCAACACGAGGCTGGATTTCACCCGGGCTGTTTATACCCATATTGGAAGAAACCGGACTTATCTTTGACCTTGATAAATACATATGGGAAAGAGTATGCCAGGATCTGAAGAGATGGAATGATCTGGGAGAGCGTCGTTCAGTTTCAGTAAATCTGTCGCGCTCAGATATCAGCGAAGACAGGAATATTCCAGGAGTCTTCTATGAGCTGGTTCAAAAATATGGTCTGGATTCCGACCAGCTCAGGATTGAAATAACAGAGACTGCATATGTAGAGCGACCTGATTTTCTGATAAAAACCACCTCGGAACTGCGCGAATATGGTTTCCAGGTTGAAATGGATGACTTTGGAAGCGGATACTCGTCTCTTCATATGCTCAAGGAGGTTCCGGTGGACAGGATAAAAATGGATCTTCACTTCCTGACTGGAACCGGGGACATGGAGAAAGGCCGGATAATCATTACGCAGGTGATAAAGCTTGTGGAGCTTCTCGGGATGAAGCTTATTGCAGAAGGTGTTGAGACTAAAGCTCAAGCTGATCTCCTGAATGACAGCGGCTGCCGTGAAATGCAGGGATATTTCTTCTTCAAACCAATGCCTGTGGAAGAGTTTGAAAGGGCGTATGATATAGGCGTTAGAAAATAGTTTTGGAGACATGGTTTTTATCTGATACAGGAAGCGATTCTCGTGGAGAAATACAGATATAGTGATGAGGAACTAAAGCTTTTAGAAAACAGCCGCATTCCTTTCGCAATTTATCAGTTTATAGATAATATTTCAGGATAATAGACTAAGACAAATCGAGATTTGAAGAGGTGAAGCCATGGCATGGAAATGTCCGAAATGCGGCAGAGAGTTCAGCAGACAAAACCAGGACCATTACTGTGTGAAACCGCAGAATATTGATGAATACATTGCTGCCCAGGATGAGAAATATAAGCCCAGATTAATGGAGATCCGGGAGATCCTTCGTGATGCACTGCCGGACGCGGAGGAACGGATCTCCTGGTCGATGCCCACTTATTGGAAAGGTCGTAATATCATTCATTTCGCAGCATCAAAGAAACATCTGGGCATTTATCCCGGTGATGAGGCTACAGCTGTATTTACGGAGGAACTCTCCGATTATGACGTAAGCAAGGGCACGATACGGATCCCCTATGATCAGCCTTTACCGGAAGCACTGATCATAAGGATCGCAAAATGGTGCTTTGAGAACTATTCCAAATAAGGTGTAAAGATGGTATGAAGAACGCAATAGAGATCCGTTGTATTCGGGAAAATGAACTCGGCCTTCTCAAAGACTTTTTATATGAAGCCATATTCATTCCGGAAGGTGTGGAGCCGCCTTCGAGAGATATTGTAGAGAAACCGGAGCTGCGCGTATACACTGATGGTTTCGGTACAAAGTCTGGAGACAACTGCCTCGTCGCAATCCACGACGGAAAAATAGTTGGGGCTGTCTGGACGAGGATCATGAATGAAAATGATGAGGAATTCATCATGGTATGTGAGCTTTAGAAATCGGTATTTGTAAGGCTCTTTTATAGGATAAAGAGCTCGACAAATTCGGAGTTTGTGGAGGTAATTTTATTGAGAGCGCCATTTCAGATATTAGCAATTCCATATAGATTAAAACCGAATTTGCAATATTGCGTGTTACATCGTTCAGACATCGACCAGTATCAGTTTGTGGCTGGCGGCGGTGAAGATGATGAAAAGCCTATTGAAGCCACAGCAAGAGAAATATATGAGGAGACATCTGTTAAAGCGGGACATATTTTGCCGCTGACATCGATGGCATATATCCCTGCTAATGTCATTTCAAAAAAGCACAGGGATTTGTGGTCGCACGATACTATTGTAATTCCAGAATATACATTTGGCTTTGAATGCGGTTCAAAAATAGTACTTTCGAGTGAACATAATGGCTTTGAGTGGTTGACTTACGATGAAGCTATAACAAGGCTGACGTGGGATTCCAATAAAACAGCATTGTATGAATTGAATTGTCGCTTGCTTGAAGCATGTCAAATCGGGGATTGGAGGGAAAACTATGTTAGAAATATTAAAAGCGAGGTTTCAGGATAATAAGAATCTTCATATGGAACTGAGTTGGCTTGACGTGGAGAAACGTTTGCTTGAGCATCAGGACTCCATGGATGTTTTGAGAAGGATGGAGGAGAGCGGCGGAGAACCGGATACCATCGGCTATGACGAAAAGACGGGAAAGCTAATTTTCTGCGACTGCGCAAAGGAGTCCCCTTCTGGTCGCAGAAGCCTGTGCTATGACGAAAAGGCATTACAGGGGCGTGCTAAAAACCCGCCGTCAGGCAGCGCCGAATGGAAAGCAAAAGAAATCGGCGTTTTGATCATGACGGAGGAACTCTATCGCCGACTGCAAAGTCTCGGGGAATTTGATTTGAAAACGTCAAGTTGGATCACTACGCCGGATGATATTCGCGACAAGGGCGGTGCATTGTTCTGCGAACGACGTTACGGAAGGGTTTTCACATTCCATAACGGGGCGGATTCGTACTATTCCGTGCGCGGGTTCAGAGGTTATACGCTTATATAAATTCCGATTTGACAAGATAATTTATATTGCACTTTATACTTGAAATAACTAACATTGTTAGTATAATATTAACTAACAATGTTAGTTATTTTTGATTAGGAGATGTTATGCCAAGAACAGGATTATCTAAAGAAGAAATAGTAGAAAAAGCTGCAGAACTGGCCAACGAAAAGGGGCTGTCTTACTTGTCGGTTACTACACTGTCAGAATATTTAGGAATCAAGAAGCCGTCATTGTACAACCACATGAAGACCATAGAAGATATGCACAGAGATCTTATGATATATGGTTGGCAAACTGTATCGGAAGATGTTGTCAGAGGAATTGATTCTTCAGATGAAAAAGCAAATCTATTTGAGTACGGAAATAAGTTCTATAAGTTTGCAATGGAGAATCCTGGCGTATTTGAAGCGATGCTCTGGTATAACAAATACTCAGATGACACGCTACTTTCTGCCACAGAAGGATTATATTCTTTTTTCTTCAAGCAGACAGATGGCTTAGGGATAGATCGTGAGATCGCTAATCACTTGCTTCGAACATACAGGGCTTTTCTTGAAGGTTTTATTATGCTTCAGATTCATAATTCCTTTGGAAATCCAATATCATTGAAAGAGAGCTTTGAGATATCACTGAATGTGATGATATCCGGGATGGATGGGTATAGAAATAAGAGGGGTAATAAAAAATGATTGAGTTCAGAAATGCTGAGGTGTCTGATGCAGAGTTGGTTGTAGATATATATAACGCTGCGTTTTTTGATGATTATGTAAAGTATGGTGAATGTCCGGCGTATGGTAGAACAAAAGAAGAGATGGAGCAGTCAATAATTGATTATCCTAAATTCATAATTCTTAATGAAAGTAAACCGGTTGGCGTCATTTCATGCAGGGAGCTGGAAGCGGGTAATTATGAAGTTGGATGTTTATGTGTAATTCCTGAATTTCAGGGAAGAGGAATAGGAACGACTGCAATGCGATTTGCAATAACACATTATTCTGATTGGAAGACATTTACATTAGTAACTCCTGTGGACAAAAGTCAAAACGTAAAATTCTATACAGAAAGATGCGGCTTTGATATCCAGTCTGAAGAAATGGATGGAAGTGTTAAAGTATACAGATTTATATTGAGGCGGATATGATGATAAAAGAAATATTTGGAAAAGTAAAAATATATAGGCTCCATTCGCGTGTTGATAACCGTGGATCTCTGGAATATGTTTTTGATGAAAACACTGCCTGTTTCAATGCCCGGGAGACAAGAATCTATAGCATGCCCAAAGAAGGAACTTTTTTTGGAATTCACTACAGAGAAGAGAGTAGCCCAATGACGAAGTTTGTGACAGTCATAAAAGGCAGAGGTATGGATTACGTTATTGATTTGAGAAAAGACTCCTCAACCTATCTTCAATGGGAGTCAATTGAACTCGCTTGATATAGTTTTCGATTTTGACGAAGGTGCCGGAGGTAAAGTTTCATGTGTGAAGAGCGTAAGTGGAAAAAGGATATACATATTCAACTTGCAGATATGAAATATCTTGATAGCTGCATAGACATTTTGCAAAATTCTGATTTAGGAAGAGCGTATTTTAGCAATCATGAAAAGGCAACTAATATGCTTACATATGCAGTGGAACAAAAAAACGTATATGTAGCACTGGATGAAAATGAGAAATGTTTAGGATTTATTTACTACATGACAAATGGTGTTTTTGGAAGCTACCCTTATCTTCATATTGTTGCTGTAAAGGAAGAATACAGGAGTTATGGTATCGGTAGACAGCTGATGAAGTATTTTGAAGATAATGCTTCTGATTCTCCTTCAGCAAAATATTTTTTGACTGTAGATGATTTTAACCCGAGGGCAAAGAAATTATATGAAAATCTGGGATATAAGTCTGTTGGAGAACTAACTGATTTTTATAAAAATGGGATTAACTGCTATCTGATGATGAAAAGAAGAGGGTAAAGATATGAGCTTACAATTTGTAAAAGCAAGCACTTCTGATGCTTTGACACTTAATGGAATATCTAAAAGAGCTTTTGATAGCGATGTTCAGGTTGGAGCACCGTCAGCTGGTGGGCCACCTGGATATATGTCTGTTTCTTATCACACAAAGATGGCCAGAACAAATCATTTGTATATGCTCACGGACAATGGACTAATTGTTGGCGGTGCGATTCTATTTTTGGAAAAAGACAAGTTGAACATTGGAAGGATCTTTGTAAGCCCAGAGCATTATCGCAAAGGCTATGGAGTCTACATGATGCAGGAAATTGAGACAATGTTTTCAAATGTAAAGGAATTTGTATTAGATACGCCCATTTGGAATGTCAGAACAAACGCCTTTTATACCAAGCTGGGATATGTGGAAGTGAGTCGGGATAATGAATTCATTTATTATATTAAGAAATGTGAGTGATGAAAGGGGAATTATCATTTGATACAAATCGAATTATTATCAGAGGCAAATTTTTGTTTAGAAGCATTAGATTCATATAACAGAAAACAGAATGTAAATAAAGTATATCGAAGAATAGACGGAGAATATTCATTAGTAGAATGCAAATATACCGAAGATTGGGACTTAAGCCAAAAGCGTTCTGTGGCAAAGCAAATAAGCAGTGATGATTATATTACATACATCGCATTAGAAAATGATACAGTTGTTGGCTTTATTGGGCTATTAAAGAAACTAAACGGTCCTTACATGATTCTTGATATGATGCAGGTATCTTCTGAATGCAGGGGCCAAGGTGTTGGCAGACGATTATTTGAATTGGGAAAAGCGGAAGCAATAAAAGCTGGTGCACAGGCTTTGTACATATCTGCCTGTCCTTCTGAGGAGACGATTGCATTTTACAGAGCAATGGGAAGTGGTCTGGCAAGCATTCCTATAAAAGAACTTGCTGAAAAGGAACCATATGACCTTCAGATGATCTGTCCTGTAATAGACTGCGACAGATACTCGTAGATGAAACTGACAGAGAATATGATTCGTTGGGCTGAATGCAAACATGGAAAAGGAAAGATAAACTCATGTCAGACAGAAAATACTTATATACGGAAAGGGCGCACTATATGTGTCCGAATATGCACTTTGGCATCGTGGCGGAGATTGGGGCAGAATTTGATGCGAACGGGATAATCGAGAGCATAGATGTTCTAAAATCAGCTCATCTGCTTATGAGAAGTCTGATTGCTGAGGAGCAGGGAAGTTCCAGGATATATTATGAGGAGCAATCGGAGCTTGAAATCCCGGTAACGATAAAAAAAGCAGACGATAACTGGCAGGCTGATTATGAGGCGGTATCTTTAGCAGGATGGAACGTTCAAAAGGAAGCACTGCTTAAGGTCTTTGCTTATCCTTCGGAGAGCGGGACGAGAGTTCTTTTTATAACTCATCATCTTCTTTGCGACGGAAGAGGACTTCTTCAGCTGGTGCAAGAATTTGCTGATCATTATGCAAACGGTGTTAAGCCGCATCTGGTTGACGAGAAGCTTATGGAAAGTCTTGATGACCTTCCGAGTGGCAGCGACCTTGGGTTTATCAGCAAGGTGTTGATCAAGGATGCCAATAAGAAGTGGCGTAAAGAAGGGCATAAGATCAGCTATGAAGAGTACCTTAAGTTTGAACGTGATCATGATTCGAAACAGGATATAAAGCGCGAAATAAAGAATATTGACGAAGAAGAACTTGATACGCTCCTTGCTATGTGCAAGGAAAACGGGGTATCGCTCAATGACTATCTTGTTGCCAAGATGATGATCGATGCAGGCACAGATAAGGTGGTCATAGCTTCCGACATAAGGAATGAGATCAAAAACTATAAGGAAGGTGCTCTTGGAAACTATGCTACTGCCTTCGGAGTGGTGGTTAAGAAGAAAAGTTCAAAGATCATGGAACTTGCCAAGGCTGTAGACCATGAAGTCAGGCGCATCATGAGTAAGCCTGATAAGGAAATGCTCGTTCTTTCGTGTTATTTCAATATGGATCCGGAACTTCTTGATGCCATAGCAATATCGACTCTTGGAGGTTTTGAGAGCAAGGCCGGCAAATTTGTCGGCAGCAAGATGTTCGGTTATGAAAAGCGCGACGGCCATTGCATCACGAACCTTGGCAGGATAGAGAGCAACGTCATAAGAGAAGGTATATTCATTCCTCCTGCATCTCCTGCAAATCGGAAGGCGTGGGGCGTTCTGACGATAAACAAGAAGATGAGGATCTGTTCGATACATTCAATGTAAATGTATTTCCTGAGAAAACTGTGAGTTCGCAACCAAATTTAACAAAATACAGCACTACATGTAAGCTTCGCTTGGTAGACAGGCGGAGCTTGCTTTTTTATGATTGAGAAAAATGTTAAAATGTTTAGCAAAGGTGGTAGAAAAATGAGAAAGGTATATTTGGATAATATTCGCTGGATAACAGTAGTGCTGGTTGTCATCTATCATGTAATCTACATATTCAACGGCGTTACACAGCATGGAATCATCGGTCCCTTCAGTGAGCATCAGCCTCAGGATACGTATCAGTACATTGTATATCCCTGGTTCATGTTACTTCTGTTTGTGGTATCCGGCATGTCAGCCCGCTATGAACTGGTTAAGCGAACAGAGAAGGAATTCATCAGAGTAAGGACGAGAAAGTATCTTGTGCCATCAACAATCGGCCTTCTGGTTTTCGGCTGGGTTCTTGGCTATTACAACATGCTGATGTCCGGTGCTTTTAATTCCATAAACAACGTACCGGGGCCAATCCTTTTCCTGATAATGGCAGTCAGCGGATCAGGTCCGCTGTGGTACATTCAGATGCTTTGGCTCTTCAGCCTGATACTGGTACTGATCAGAAGGATTGAAAAAGACAGATTCTATAATATATGCGGCAAAGCAAATCTTTTGACACTTATACTTCTTGTCATACCCGTATACGGAGCAGCGCAGATACTTAACACACCGATAATAGTGGTATACAGATTCGGTATTTACGGACTGGGCTTTTTGATTGGCTACTTTGTACTGTCCCATGACGAAGTGATGGATCGACTTGGCGAAAGCTGGCTGTTATTAAGCATTCTTGCCCTCGCATCCTGCGTAGCCTTCGTGATTTTATATATAGGTCAGCCTTATCCGGATCACGTGGTTCTGGATACAATCATGTGCAATGTATACGCATGGTTTGGAACACTCGGTGTACTTGCCTTCATGAAAAAATGGGGCAATTTTGAGAATGCCTTCTCAAGGTGGATGTGCCGAAAATCATGGGGCCTCTATGTGTTCCATTATCTGATGATCGCGGTCAGCGGATGGTATCTGCATACATTATGTCCGTCCCTTGCTCCTGTCATCGTATACCTGTTGGTTGCAATAGCAGCATTTGCAGGTTCCTACCTTCTGTATGAGATCGTAAGCCGCATACCTTTCATAAGGTGGTGTGTTCTGGGAATTAAAAAGGAGAAGAAAGAATGAGTTTTGCTGATAACCTTATTGAATTAAGAAAGCTTAACAATCTGTCGCAGGAAGACATCGCCGAGAAAATAGGCGTATCCAGGCAGACGCTTTCAAAATATGAGACCGGAGAGTCACTTCCGGATATAGAGAGGTGTAAGCAACTGGCGGACCTCTTTGGTGTAACCATGGACGATCTTATCTCGTATGAAAAGACTGATTCGGACAACCTGGGATATGGCATACCACCAAAAGGAAAACATATCTTTGGAATGGTCAAAGTAGGAGATAAGGGTCAGATCGTCATTCCTGCCAAAGCAAGAAAGATCTTCGATATAAGAACAGGCGACAATCTGATAGTTCTCGGAGATGAATTCCAGGGTATTGCCCTTATAAAAGAAAAAGGTCTCCTGGGACTTATCAACAGTGCAAAAGGAAGTATGGAGTGACTGTGAACAAGAGGAGAAGATGAAAAGGATTGATATAAGAATTGCTACAAAAGATGATATAGACTGTCTGATGAGTATTCGCCTTGAGATGCTTACGGTAGTGAACAACCTACCAGAAAAATATGAACATTCAGATGAAGTGATAAATGAAAGTCGTGATTACTTTTTAAATGGAGATCAGATGACTGTTCTGGCTAGCGACGGAGATAAAGTTATTGGTTGTGCATCCATGAGTTTTATCAGGATAATGCCAACCTTTGCGCACCCTACAGGAAAAAGAGCCCATCTTATGAATGTCTACACAAGAAGTGAATACCGTCGTCAGGGAATAGCGCGAAAAATGGTTGAAATGCTGATCGAGAAAACATGGGAAAAAGGTGCAACGGAGATCAGTCTTGATGCAACCGCAATGGGAAGAACACTCTATGAAAGTATGGGCTTTACTGATTCTACAGAATGTATGGTACTGACGAATCTGTAGGAGGAATAGTATGAGAGAAATAACACCGAACGAGGTAAGCAAACTGTACGATTGTATTCGTGAGTTATCAGACTATCACAATACAACTTCTGTGAATTTCAAAGGATTTTATCCTTTAAATCCATATGAAAAGACCCTGGAATCATTTGAGGCTGCATTACGAGAGAAAAAATCCTATATTGCAGTCACTGAAATTGAAGACCGGATTATCGGCTTCTGCAAAGTAGATATTATAGGAGGAATCGGTAAACTGGACTATTTGATGGTGAAGGAAGAATTCCGGGGAAAAGGGTTTGGTAAAGAACTCATGGACTGGGCTATGCTAATGTTTGACCAAAATAATGTCAGACATATCGAAGTAAAAGTGGTTGATGGTAACAAGACGATTCATTTGTATGAGAAGTATGGTTTCAAAATGAAATCTCACATATTAGGGATTGAGCGATAAATTTCAGATGATTATACAATTATCAAAGAACTTTTTTCTGAGTATTCTCAGATTAAAGGCGCAGAAGGCTGTTTTGTTTCCTTTGATAAGGAATTGGCAGATTTAGAAAGATTTTACAAAAACGGTGCAATTCTTGTTGGATATGAAGATAGTGAACCAATAGGGTGCATTGCTATTAAAAAAGTTGATCAAAAGAAATGCGAAGCAAAGCGGCTGTTTGTGCGACCTGAATATCGTGGCAAAGGATATTCAAGGATTATTCTTAATGCAATGCTAAAGCAAGGACGTGAACTTGGGTATGAGGAAGTGGTGTTTACAACAAAGCCAAGTGTAATGCAAACTGCGTATAAATTGTACAAACGCATGGGATTTGAAGAAATAGGATGTGATGACGGTATTGTGTCTATGAGAATAGACTTACTAAAATTGGAGGCGTAGTTTTGCCAATATTAATAGAATTATTTCTTACTTTTGCCAAGATAGGTATGTTTACCTTTGGTGGAGGTTATGCGATGATTTCTCTTATAGAGAATACATGCGTGGAAAACAAAAAATGGATAACACATGATGATATGATGACAGTCACAGTTATAGCTGAATCGACACCTGGACCGATAGCAATTAATTGCGCAACTTATGTAGGCTATAAGAAGGGAAAACTTTCAGGCGCAATTGCGGCAACACTTGGCATGGTTTTACCGTCATTTATAATCATTTTTTTGATATCAAAATTCTTAAATCATTTTTTGGAGATAACTTGGGTCGCGAACGCATTCAAAGGAATCAAGATAGCTGTTGGAATTCTCATTGTAGATGCTGCGATTAAGATGTTTAAGAAAATGAAAAAAGCTTCCATGCAAATTGCTATGTTAGGATTTGCTGTGGTTTCCATGGTACTAATTAATGTTTTTGCGTTAAATATATCATCCATGGTACTGATGCTTGTCGCTGCTCTAACAGGAATCATTGTATTTGTTGTTAAGAATAGCACAGGAAAGGAGCACGAAGAGAAATGATATATTTTGATTTATTTATCGGATTTCTTGAAGTAGGCTTATTTTCTTTTGGTGGAGCATATGCAGCTATACCGCTTATTCGAGATGTTGTTATGGCACATGGTTGGCTGGATGATGAGATGCTTTCTTATATGATTGCCATAAGTGAAAGTACACCTGGGCCAATTATGGTGAATATGGCTACCTATGTTGGAAGCGAAAAAGGCGGTTTACTTGGAGCTGCTATAGCTACATTTGCAGTTGTTTTACCGGCATTTATAATCATTTTGCTATTGATGGCTGTACTTAATCATTTTCTCCAGAATGGATATGTAAAAGCTGCGCTTAGCGGATTAAAGCCATGTATTATAGGGATTATCCTTGTAACGGGTATCTTTATGATAGTTAGGAATTGTGGATTGATGCCGAGGTACAGCATAGATGTATTAACAACGGCTCTTACGGGGCTCATTGCTTTAATCTATTTTGGCTCAAGAAAAGCTCTGAAAAAAGGATTAAATCCTATCGCACTGATTTGTTTATCAGCAATCGTAGGGGTTGCGGTTTATTCGCTATAGAATTATATAAATTCAAGTTTGTCGGGATGATGTGATAGCGTGTTATCTTTCAGAACAATTTACTTATAGATTTTTAACAATCTGTATATTTCATGTATTATGCTGCATAACGTGAATAGAAACAGAAAGGCATTGGCGTTTGTACCAATGCCTTTTAAAGGGCAAAGATTCACGCCTGTGCGAGCTGTCTTCCAAGATCCTCACATTGTGAAACGGCATCATCATCCGGAGCATTGTTCGTAATTACGCCATCACCACCAATGATGGATGCGCCTGCAGCAACCAGCCTGTCCTGCCAGTCTCTCATCCATTGGCCATCTCCCTAACCGTAGGAACCAAAAAGGGCAACTTTAACTTTATTCATACTTTTCTCATCCTTTCTAGGAATATAATATGATTCCTACAATGCTTACGAAAAAGAAGTTAGTATATGCTAACTTCTTTTTCGAGGTTTATCGTTGATAAGTTTTCTCACGTTTGATAAGGATAAATAACCGATACAGATATTTATCAATATCGAGTTGAATGGCGTATATATGATAAAGCAAGCCATGCACTTGCTGACGGGCTTGATGAAATGTCCGGTTATGCCAAATGTGCTCTGAATCATATGCTTCCGGCTGAGAAAAATATTCTAAAGAGTGCGAGGAGGCCAGACAGGACAGCTTTAAGCTAATATTAAAGTTCCTTGATGAGTGGGGCAATAGATCTTGCTGAATAAGGATAGGAGATGAGACAGAAAAATACTGCAGTACTATTGAAAATGGAGTTAGCGTATGCTAACATTTAAGATAACTGATAATGATTTTCATGATATTAAATATCTATTAAAACACCCGGTTAGTGCGGGATTTTCTTTTGAGAATGGGTTAGTTGAAGCTAACGAAATAATGTTTGGCTGGAAGTGATGGCATGATGAATAATGAGCAGATTGTTGAGGCTTTAAAAGAGAGCGGTATGAGAATAACCAGACAGAGAATGATAGTTGCAGATGTCATTGCGGATAATGACGGAGCCAGCTGCAAGGATATCTGCTGTATTGTACGAAGCAAAGATTCTTCTGTGGGAGTAGCTACGGTATACCGCATGATAAATGTGCTGGAAGATATCGGAGTAATTGAGAGGATAGATATGATCAAACATAGGAGGAATGGCGATGAAGGCTGATTACAAGAATTGGATGCCTAAAGGGATGGTACTTGGGACGATTGGAATTACTGCAGCAATATGCTTTGTTACAGTAATCGTAGGTATGGCTTCAATAGTGGGAAAGGTATTGCTGATTTTAACTGTGCTGTTTGCCTTGATATCTTTGTGGATGTACCTGATGTACAGGGCATTTTCCTATAACGGAACACGTCAGATGTCTAAGCAGATAATAGAAGGTGTTTCATCCTATGTAAAAATCCCGGATGGCGGTAAATGCCTCGATGTTGGATGTGGAAGCGGGGCTCTAAGTATTGCCTGTGCAAAGAAAAATCCAGGCGCTCATATAATTGGTATAGACAGATGGGGTAAAGAGTATGCTTCATTCAGCAAGAGTCTCTGCGAAAGTAATTCTGTTGCTGAAGGTGTAAATAACACATCTTTTCAGCAGGGCGATGCCTGTAAGCTTGATTTTGCAGATGAGACTTTTGATGCAGTAACAAGCAACTATGTATATCACAACATACCAAGTAAGGACAGACAGGCGATTCTTCTTGAAACACTAAGGACCCTTAAGAAGGGCGGAACATTTGCTATTCACGATATTATGTCCAAGGCAAAATATGGAGATATGGAAAGCTTTGTAGAAAAGCTTAAAAATATGGGCTACGAAGAAGTAAAACTTGTTGATACTACTAACGGTATGTTCATGAGCAAGTGGGAGTCCACCTGGATGGCTCTTACAGGTTCTGCGATTCTTATGGGGAGGAAATGATTTATGGGACTTTTTAAAAACTTTGTAAGTCAGACAAGAAAGCCGGAAGGTTTCCTGGGACAGATGATGGTCAATGGCATGAACAGTGGGCACGCGAAGATGGCCGACTGGGGAATGGCACATTTAAAAACTATTGCACCGGAAGAAATTCTTGAAGTTGGATGCGGTGGTGGAAGAAATGCATATGAGCTGTTACAGAAGTATCCATCTTCAAAGGTTACGGCGATTGATTATTCAGATGTTTCGGTTGCAAAAGCAGCAGCTTACAACACAGACATGATACAGAAGGGACGCTGCAAGGTTCAGCAGGGCGACGTTTCTAATCTGAACATGAATGGACAGTATGATCTTGCAACAGCTTTTGAGACCATTTATTTCTGGCCGGGACTTGAGAAATGCTTTTCAGAGGTAAACAAGGCACTTAAGCCTGGTGGAGTCTTCATGATTGTAAATGAGTCTGATGGAACTGATAAGGCGAGTCTCCAGTTTGAGAGCATCATTGATGGCATGAAGTGTCATACAGTAGAAGAAATCGAAGGGGCTCTGAAAGAAGCGGGTTTTTCAAAGGTTAAGTCAGATCATCATGAGAGTAAACCGTGGATTACAGTCATTGCAAAGAAATAAGGAGTAGATGGTGCGGTTATGATGAAGTATAAAGGAACTTATCTGTGATTACTGGATTGTGCCTGATAAGATAGCGAATCCTCAGTAAAGTTGGAGGATAAGGAATGGACAGAAAGATAAAAGCCTATAAAAAGATATATCGAAAGGCCATTGAAAAAACTGGACTTAATAATGTCGATGACAGAGTTGAAGCATACGCTGTCCGACTTTCTAAGATGTATGCCTCTGATGATTTCAGGAAACACAATGTTTATCCATCAACAAGTACGCTTCATGTATATGCGGTAATTGCAATGTGTCTGGAACTAAAGCAATTTGGCTTTTCTGACACAGATATCATGGATTATATAAACGCTGGTTTTGAAGCAAGAAGGACATTTTTCAATGTGATAATTGCAATAATCAACGCACTTCCGAACAGTTTTGATATTGCCAGAAAGTGGAATATCGGCGACCATGAAAAACGAATGACTGATGGCAGCATAACCTATGATTATTTCAATGTCACCAGAGACAAGGTAGAATATAGAATTTCAAAGTGTATGTATGTCGAAATGTTTGAAACCTATGGGATAAGACAGCTTTGTAAAATATTCTGCAATACAGATACAAGAGCCTATTCGGGACTTACACGGCATGTAGAGTTTATCAGACATTCGGATTTATCAGATGGGCCTGCATGTCATGATGAGGTGATCAGAAAATGTTAAAGAACTACATGAAGGAAGGGCAGAAACTCCCTCTCTTTGGAGTCGGGCCATATATTGTTTATGGAATTGCTATGGTCAATGTAATAGGAATTATCTTGTTTGGCTATGTGCTTAAGATAGGAATTCTGTATGATTCATGGATACTTATTTTCCGAGTGGTTGGTACATTACTCATCATAATGGGAATCGGTGTCTGGTATATAGGAGCTGTCCGGTCAGATATGGATGATTCTATAACAGAGAACAGGCTTCAGACCAATGGCATTTATTCATGGGTACGGAACCCGATGTACAGCGGCTGGTGGATTGCGCTATCTGGGATTACCCTTATGTGGCATAATGCATGGCTGCTGCTTTTTCCGATTGTTGACTGGATTATTATGACAGTTGCACTTATAAAAACGGAAGAGAAGTGGCTTTTGGATTTATATGGTGAGGAGTACGCTGAGTATAAGAAAAACGTAAACAGATGCATCCCGTGGAAACCTGGCATTGGGATATATAGAACGGAGATATCCACAGCTAAGTGGATGATATATGATTTGCCGGGGAATGCAGGCTGGATAATATGGATCGTTTGTACAGTGAAATGTTTGAGGCAAGAGGCGAATATGTATGTCGTACTTTCTGTCATAGTAGCAATTTTCATGATGATTGGCGTGTTGGAACTAATTAGTGAGAGGGCGGCAGGGCTTAATCGCATCCTTACAGCGACAAGGCTGCACAGGGGCTTTGGAGCATTGTCGCTGGGCGGACTAGTTGGAATCCCTATTTCAATATATGGAATCCTTTCAAATACTGATTATGGATTATCCCTATGGATGCTGACAGGAGCAGTATTATGTGCTCTGTTTGCAGGGCTCATCTTTGTGACCTTTAAAAGAGAGGAATGATAGGAAAAATGACGATACATGAATTTGGAAAAGATAATGATAAGGTCATAGTGTTGCTACATCCGTCCGTGGTTATGTGGGATTACTTCGAGTATGTGATTCCGCTTTTGGAAAAGAAATACCATCTGATAATTCCTGCACTTCCGGGGTATGACCCTGACAACAAGAGTGATTTCACAAGTGTTGAAGAGATCTCAGCAGAACTGGAAGAATGGCTGAACCTGAACGGACTGAGCAATGTGACGTGTCTTTACAGCTGCTCCATTTAAGCCGGAAAAGTTTGTGAGGGGGATTGAGAAGGTCATAAGGCAGGGGGATAAGAGATGATTCTAACTATATTTCTGACAATAATATTTTGCGTGGCGATAACACTGATGATGTTTTCTGCCGTAGCATTTATTCAGGATAAGAAGTTCTTTTCTTCAGCACCGAAAGAAGCGCAGGAGGCTATTTTGCCAAGGGAAAAAGAATTGTTCTACGGCGCCAGGACAATCGGATGGACTTTAATGATATTTAGTTTTCTGATGATACTGGGGGTAGGCTTTATCTCAATCTGGGACGGTTTCAGGAGTGGTTACACGTTTGGACAGTTCTTTTTCAGATTTGTCTTTATATTCACTGTTTACAAGCTTTATGACATGATCTGCTTTGACTACTTCCTGCTCATGAAGTTCCATTTTTTCCAGTATTACTATCCTGAGGTGGAAAGTGTGTATGCGAATAGAAAGTATGGATATAACATCAAGAGTCAGTTATTAAAGCTATTGATCATATTCCCGGCAGCATCAGCACTTGCAGCCTGGATATGTACATTGTTTTGAAAAATAAGATCTTTTATTTGGAAGTATGAAAAATGCAATATGGGGGTGACTATGGTTCTAATATTAGAGTGCATTGTGGTTTGCTTTATACTATTTCTTCCCTGCGTTGTTGTTATAGCAAATGGAACAGAACAGGGAGCTTTTTTATATGAAAAAGATGTACAGGATCGCGTCGTAGAGATGGGACTTATAACAAAGGCACAGATCGATAAGAACTGTAAATTATTCAAGATAGGCACACTTACAGTGATGATTGCTTTTGTGCTGTGGTCAGTTTATGGCATCAATGGAGCAAGAGGATTTATAGTGCCATTTCTCCAAATATATGCTATGACAATGGCAGAAGGACTATTCGACAGATTCTTTATTGATTGGTATTGGGTGGAGCATACAAAAGCCTGGACGATTCCGGGAACCGAAGATCTAAGGCCTTACATCCCCAAAAAGACGAAGATTGTGAAGTGGCTGATTACGATTGTAGGCAATCCTATTATTGCAGCTGTACTGGCAGGGATTATGATGGTCGTATTATGAGGGAGGGAAGCAGGTAACATGGTTTGGTATGTATTGGTAATTGAAGCGATAGTATTTGCAGTATTATTTACAACAATTCTTTTTGTGTCTTTTCACGGGGAAAAAATGTACAGTCCGGCATGTATCCATAATTACCCGCCTGATATTCAAGAAGAATACTTCAAAACACATGAAAGAGTGGATGTTTCATATAAATCAAAAAAGGTAGTACTGGCGAAGTCCTGTGGAATAATCATGTTTACAGTAATTCTTACCATATGCGCGAAGCTTGCCGGGGCAGTTACATTTTGGCAGGGATTCGCGATCGCTTTTGGGCTCATGGTTTGGATTGGAGCCTATGACACACTTTTTCTGGACTGGGTATTATTTGCAAATATGAAAATGTTCAGGCTGGAAGGAACAGAGCACATGGACAAGGCTTACCATCAGAAGTGGTTCCATTTAAAAGGGGCTATATTCCCGGGGCTGGTGTTTGCACTGATTCCTGCAGCTCTTGTAGGGCTGTTCATAAGTTTGATGGGTTGAATAAGAAAAGAGCTTTGAGTAAGTATTACGACATTGAAAGAAGAACGGCTATTAAAGATGAGGCAAGGTTGTTCCGCAGGAAGTTCATCACAGTTCCCATGGGAATTGAATATTACGGATTTAGCGAGAGACCACTTATAAGGATATGCTACTATGACCTTCATACATACTACTTGAAAGCCCTTTTTATCTGCTCCAGAAACTTATCAGCAATAGGAGTAAAGGTCTGATACTTATTCCAAATGAGATATAGCTCTGATTTCAGTTCCGGTGAAAGAGGTATGAATACCATGTCAGTTCCTTCGGTATTTATCAGATCTTTAAATGTAAGAAGTATTCCAAGGTTTTCCCTTGCAAATACAGAGCCGTTATAGGACAGTCTGAAAGAGCCTTCAAGCTTAAGTTCCTGATATCTGTCTTTCGCCCACGCTTTGATCTCATTGTTCCAGCTCTGCTCTGAAACAAATAGAGGCTCTCCTATCAGCTCAGAGACACGGATGGATTTTTTGTCTGAAAGGGGATGAGATGAAGGCATGATAGCTCCCCACACATCAGCTTCCGGAAATTTTACATATTCATATTTATTACTGTCAGGTGTTTCACATAGTACAGCAAAGTCTAAAATGCCCTTATCAAGCTTTTCAGTAACCTGCTCAGTATCTCCGCTGGTTATATGATAAGTGAAGTTGGGGTATTTTTCTTTTAACTTATAGATCTCTCTGGCAAGATATCTTATCTGATAGCTCTCGGCCAGTCCAAAATAAATATCCCCACCTGTTATATCATCCAGGGAATTAAATTCCTGTTCTATCTTATCTGACATAGCCACAAGATCCTGAGCACGGTCACGTAGAAGCATCCCTTCGTCCGTAAGCGAAATGCTGAAACTGTGCCTTACAAACAGTTTCTTCCCAAGTTCTTCCTCTAATGATTTTAATGTCTTTGAAAGAGTAGGCTGTGATACATGAAGCTGCTCAGCAGCCTTTGACATATTTTCTTCCCTTGCAACTGCAAGAAAATATCTGAGATTTTTTATTTCCATGAAAACCTCCATAAAGTTGACGATTAAGGTGTTATTCCAAAAACGAATATCATGATATTTATTTTATTCATTAGCGAAAACCCGGTCAAGGATTTACTATGAAATCAGAAGGAGCAAAAAAGATGGATACCAAAAAGATTCTTGAAAGCCTTACTGACATGGGCTGTGATGAGAAAGAAATAAGCTTTATGAAAAAGATGTATGAAGAAGGAGATACAGATACACTTCTTAGAGATCTTAGAAAATGCCGGTGCCATCTGATGGATGAGCTTCATGACAGCCAGAAAAAAGTAGATAACATGGATTTTTTGATAAGACAGATCCAAAAAGAAAAGTAATAAAAACGGAGGAATGTAAAAATGATCAGAAAAGAAGAATTAAACCTTGTAACTGAGTGGGATAAGACATTTAAGAAAAGTGATAAGGTAGACCATAGTAAAGTTACATTTGTAAACAGATATGGGATCACCCTTGCGGCAGATATGTATGTTCCCCAAAATGCGGAAGGAAAGCTGCCTGCAATTGCTGTAAGTGGACCTTTTGGTGCAGTAAAGGAGCAGTGTTCAGGTCTCTATGCTCAGACAATGGCAGAGAGAGGATTTTTAACAATAGCATTTGACCCATCATTTACAGGAGAGTCCGGTGGGAACGTAAGATATATGGCATCTCCTGATATCAACACAGAAGATTTCATGGCTGCAGTTGATTTTCTTTCACTTAATGAAAAAGTAGATCCTGACAGGATTGGAATCATCGGTATCTGTGGCTGGGGAGGAATGGCTGTAAACACAGCAGCTCTTGATACAAGGATCAAAGCGACTGCAGCTATGACAATGTATGACATGACAAGAGTAAATGCCAAGGGATATTTTGACTCCGAGGACAGCGAGGAAGCAAGGTATCAGAAGAGGACTGCCATGTGCGCTCAGAGACTTGAAGACCTCAAGGCAGGTGAGTATAAGCTTGGCGGCGGAGTTGTAGATCCACTTCCTGAGGATGCCCCTTTCTTTGTGAAAGATTACTATGACTACTACAAGACCGACAGAGGTTATCACAAGAGAAGTCTTAATTCCAATGGTGGCTGGAATGTAATCGGCTGTGAGTCCTTTGTTAATCAGCCAATACTTAAATACAGCAATGAGATCAGAAGTGCAGTATTACTTGTCCATGGAGAAAAGGCTCATTCATGTTATTTCTCAAAGGATGCTTATGCAGATATGATCAAAGACAGCAAGTATACTGATAACAAGGAACTAATGATAATCCCTGATGCGGTGCATACAGATCTATATGATGGCGGAGATAAGGATTATATTCCTTATGACAAGTTGGAGAGCTTCTTTAAGGAGAATCTGAAATAAAGGATGGGATGATATGAGTAAAGTGTTAGTGATTTCTACAAGTCTTCGAGCAAAGAGTAATTCCGATATACTTACGGAAAAGCTTATAGAGGGAGCAAAAGCTTCAGGTCATGATGTGGAACATATAAGCCTGAAAGGGAAAAATATCAGTTTCTGTATAGGATGTCTGGCCTGCCAGAACACCCAGAGATGCATCATTAAAGATGATGCTGTTGAAATTGCAGAAAAAGTAAAGAATGCAGATACCCTGGTTTTTGCAACACCAATCTATTACTACGAGATGAGCGGACAGATGAAGACTCTTTTGGATAGGCTCAATCCGTTGTATCCTTCAGACTATAAGTTCAGGAATGTATATATGCTATCTGTTGCAGCTGAGGATGAAGAGTTCGTACCTGAAAAGGCAATTAGTGGACTCCAAGGGTGGGTTGACTGTTTTGGAAAGGCAGAATTCTCAGGGTCCTTATTCTGTGGAGGAATAGGTGATATGGGCGAAGCTTCAGGTAAAAAAGAGGAATTAAGTGAAGCCTATGAGTTTGGAAAAACATTAAAATAAAGGAAGTTTGCGATGAAAACGAAATTGATTATGATGACACTCTGTGTGTTCATGATGCTTTGTACCAGCGCATGCTCAGGTGATACTAAGACACCATATGAAAACTATGATTTGAGCGCTGCCATTTCTGAATCAGAAGATATAGAAGCAGAAAGTACAGAGGAAATCGTTTTATCAGAAGACGTAGAAACATATCACACAGAAGAAACTGATAATCAAGCTGTTGAGAGTGACACTTCTTCTGATGATACGGGTATTGGAGAAAAAACTATGATAATGAAAATTGGTGATATTAAAGTAAATGTAGATTGGGAAAATAATCAGGCAGTAGACGCGCTGCGAAATATGGCTGAAAAAGGCGATGTCATAATTCAGATGTCAATGTATGGCGGATTTGAGCAGGTGGGATCTATAGGTCAGAGTCTTCCAAGAAATGACAAACAGACGACAACATCATCAGGGGATATAGTTCTTTATTCAGGGAATCAAATGGTTGTGTTCTATGGGTCTAATAGCTGGTCATACACACGGTTAGGTCACATATCTGATAAAGATGAGGCTGGCATGACTGAGTTGCTTTCAAATGGCGATGTTACAATAACTATTAGCATGGAATAGGGATAAAGATTTCATAAGAAAATAAGAAAGGGTGCCTGATGAGGACTTAAATTATAATGACGATGGTAGTCGTGCCACGAAAGAGCAAAATAATAAGGATGTAAGACCTGAATAGAAGGAGTGAGGAATATGAGCGAAAAGATTGTACAGACAGCTGGAAGAGAACAGCTTGGAGAATTTGCACCGGATTTTGCGCATTATAATGATGATGTTTTATTTGGAGAGAACTGGAATAATCAGGACATTGATGTAAAGACAAGGAGTATCATTACAGTTGTGGCACTAATGGCGCAAGGAATAACTGACAGTAGCTTAAAGTATCATATCATGAATGCTAAAAATCATGGCGTTACTCAAAAGGAAATGGCTGCTGTTATTACACATGTTGCTTTTTATGCCGGATGGCCGAAGGCATGGGCTGTGTTTAACCTTGCAAAGGAAGTATATAAAAAGCATGACAACCTATAATAGGTCTTGTCAACGAGATACAAGAAGCTTGAAATGACTTTTCCTATACTCTATAAGCCCTTCATCTTGCATGCGTGAGAGTTCTTTTGACATATTGGTGCGCTCAAGGTTCAGATAATCAGCAAGCTGTTGTCTGTTGAATGGAATATCAAATTCTCTGGAGTCAGACTGCAGTGCAATGGCATTGAGATATGACAGGAGGCGTCCGCGGCAGCTCTTGGAAGAAGTATAAAAGCTTCGTCCGGAGAGGATAAGGTTCTTTTGTGATGAGATGATAAGTATATTTTTAAGGAGCTTTTCCTTCCAGGGAGAGCTCTTTTTGCTATCTTCAAGAAGGTTCTTTATATTGCAAAAGAGAATGCGGCTTTCCTCATTTGCTCTGACATCCACCAAAAGGACTTCGCCAAGAAGAGCGTAGGTCTCGGCAAAGTACTGGTTCTTTCCCACATGGCTTAATACAGTACGGTTGCCCCAGATGTCATTGCTTTCAACAGTAACACTACCAGAAAGCACCATGCCTATTTTGGAAGTCTGTTCTCCGGCGTGGAGGATCACATCATCTTTTCGGAATCTCTTTTCCTTTGCACACAGGAAGTCAAGGCACGAGGATAGCTCTTTTGCTGTCATTCCCTGGAACAGTCTGCTTTTTTCTATACCTTCAAGATTCATAAAATATTTCTCCCAAAATGTGGTTTAAACAACATACATGTTATGAATAGTATATTATACTGACACCATCAGAACAAGGTTAAAGCTAAGAACAGAGAGGTTTAAAGATGGTAAGAAAGATAATAAAGATCGACGAAGAAAAGTGCAATGGATGTGGTATTTGTGCCAGTGCATGCCACGAAGGGGCTATTGATATTGTGAACGGAAAAGCAAAGCTGGTAAGAGAGAACTTTTGCGATGGATTTGGTGACTGTTTACCGGGATGTCCTATGGGAGCGATCTCTTTTGAAGAAAGGGAAGCGCCTGCTTATGATGAAGCAGCTGTAAAGGCAGCGCAGGAAAAGAAAGGAATTGTAAAAGATATACATCAGTGCGAGAACAAGATGATGAATGAAATGGAACAACATGCCGCCGGGCATGGATGCCCGGGATCAAGGTTTATGCAGCTTCAGAGTGCTTCTCAGGGCAACGACGATCTCAGTCAGGACATGATTTCAAGAATGAGCACTCATCCATCAAGATTAATGCAATGGCCATGCCAGATAAAACTTCTTCCAACACAGGCTGGTTTCTATAATGGGGCTAAACTCCTCATTGCAGCTGACTGCACAGCATACGCCTATGCAAACATGCATGAGGAATTTATGAAGGGCAAAGTTACAATGATAGGATGCCCAAAGCTGGATGATGGCGACTACACAGAAAAACTGACAGAAATCATATCAAATAACGATATCGCCAGCGTGACCATAGTAAGGATGGAAGTTCCATGCTGCGGAGGACTCCAGAGGGCCGCAGAGAATGCTATTAAGAACAGTGGAAAGTTCCTTCCCTGGCAGGTTGTAACCATCTCTCGTAACGGAGAGGTACTTGATTAAATTTCCCAATAAACATTTTTTTGCGTAAGATTCAGATAAATGAGTTTATACTTAATATAATGGAAGATAAGGAGGCACACTATGGCAACATTAAACGAAAGAAAAGTAGCAGTAGTAGGTTGTGGATTTGTTGGCTCGGCATCAGCATTTGCCCTTATGGAAAGCGGGCTTTTTTCCGAGATGGTGCTGATAGATGTGAATAAAGAGAAGGCTGAGGGGGAAGCTCTTGATATAAGTCACGGACTTCCTTTTGCAAAGCCAATGCAGATATATGCCGGTGATTATAAAGATGCAGGGGATGCTGCTGTTGTAGTTGTTACGGCAGGTGCGGGACAGAAACCCGGTGAGACCAGGCTTGATCTCGTTAAAAAGAATGTAGGCATCTTTAAGTCTATTATTCCTGAGATTGCAAAGTACAACAAAGATGGAATACTTCTTATCGTGGCGAATCCGGTTGATATTCTTACATATGCCGCAGTCAGGTTCAGTGGATTTCCTGAAAACAGGGTGTTTGGTTCGGGAACAGTTCTTGATACAGCCAGATTCAAATATCTTCTGGGTGAACATTTGAATGTGGACAGCCGTTCAGTGCACGCATTTATTATAGGTGAGCATGGGGACAGTGAGATAGCAGCATGGAGCAGTGCAAATGTCTCAGGGATTCCAATTCATGATTTCTGTGAGATGAGGGGGCATTTCGAACATGAAAAAGCCATGAAAGAGATTGCTGAAAATGTTAAGAACAGCGCCTATGGGATCATTGAGAAAAAAGGTGCTACCTATTACGGAATTGCCATGAGTGTAAGACGTATCTGTGAAGCTATAATACGTGATGAAAAATCAGTTTTGCCTATATCGAGCATGCAGCATGGTGAAAACGGCATTGATGGAGTTGCACTCAGCATGCCTGCAATTGTCGGAAGAGGTGGAGTTGAAGGTTCTGTGCCGATCAGACTTAGTGAGCAGGAAAAAGAGGCATTGATGAAGTCATCGGAGACTCTGAAAGCAGTAATTAACGAATCGCTTTGAAGTTCATGTGTGGAGTGATGAGAGTTTATCTTCCAGGCAATTAAGATCCATTGCGGAAGTTGATCACAACAAAACACGATTTTGAAGTCATCTGGCGTATAAAACTGTCAGATGACTTTTTTATAAATTACGTGCGAGAAAACCCTTTCCGATGAAGTCGGTTGCGGGATGAATCGCACTAGCTTTTCTTTTTGTACTTCCCGGTCTTAATGTATTTGCGTTTGTGTTCTTCCGTTCGCTGATCTTCAATGTATTTCTTAACAGTATCAAGTGAAACGCTCCCGGTGGTAGCGCAAAAGTAACTTGCGCTCCAGAAGGGAGAATCTCCCCACAGATACTTTTCTACATGTGTTCTATATGTGCTTCTTACTTCCTTGGATAATTGCGATTTTAATGAGTTGATGAGTTTTACAGGTGCCACATCAGGTGGCATGGAGATCAAAAGATGCATGTGATCTACGTCTGTCTCTGCTGAAATGAGCTCACTGTTCATGCGTCCACAGAGGTAAGCTGCGTAATCCTTCATGAAATCACCGATCTCATCTGTGATCACTTTCTTTCTGTACTTAGTCACAAAGATCACATGGTAAGTAAGCTTGTATACGGAATGTGAACCTCGTCTATAGTCGTCAAGGTTTTCTGATCTTGATACTGATTTCTCCATAAAACTTCCCTTCATCTAAATAGAACAGATGTTTGCCTGTTTCTGAAATATATGCTATAATACTTACTATAGAATACTACTAAGGAATTTACAACCGTGTACAGAACAAGGCAATACAGGATAAGCAAAAACCACATACTCTATGACTACTGCAGGGATATCTGCAGATCATCTGCCGTTCTGTACAACAGGGCAAATTTCATCTTAAGGCAGTATTCGTCATCGGTTGATTCAATGGCCGAGTTTAAGCCTCTTTTTCCGAATCAGATGATAGTGTACAGACTTGTAAGGGAGAATCTTTCCGGGACCAAATATCTCGGGGACAGCAAATGGCTCTCATATAATGCCCTTGATCATCTGCTAAAGGTAACAAGAGATAAGTCATACTATGCCCTGCCGTCTCAGGCTAATCAGCAGATATTAAAGCTCCTTCTGCGGGACTATAAGTCTTTCTTTGAAGCTGTAAAGGCATATGGCAGGGATCCCGAGGCTTTCACCGGTCGTCCCAGGATGCCGGGATATATGTCACAGGGCTCGTTCAAAACAGCCATCCTGACTAATCAGATCTGCAGGATCAAGGATGGCTGCCTTAAGTTTCCGGGTACAAAGGATAAGCTGTCTCTTGGCAAGCTACCTGGAGAAATAACTCTTAAGGAAGTACGTATAAAGCCTGGCGGAAACAGCTTTGTTCTGGATGTGGTTCTTTCCGTAGCTGATAAAGGGATAATTCCTTTGGCTGATAAGGATATCCTCTCTGAGCTCTCCAAGGTAGAAGATATTAAAGGCCTGAGGGTAATGTCGATAGATCCCGGGACAGACAACATGGTGGCTGTAGCCAACACTTTTGGTGCAAGACCATTTGTGATAAAGGGAGGGGTGATCAAGTCGATCAACCAGTTTTACAACAAAGAGATGAAAAGGCTCTCTTCTTGTGCCATGACCTGTAACAACAGGTACAGGACAAGGAAGATGAATGCTCTTACTGAAAAGAGGAACAGGAGGATAAAGGATCAGTTCCATAAGGTGAGCAGACAGCTTGCAGACTATGCAAGGGATAACAACGTAGACATAGTTGTGATGGGGCATAATACATACCAGAAGCAGGAAATAGGTATTGGACATGTCAATAACCAGAACTTTGTGCAGATACCAATGCTGATATTTGCAGACATGCTCAGATACAAACTTGCTGAATATGGTATAAGGTTTGTCCTTACGGAAGAAAGCTACACATCAAAGGCAGACTACCTTGCAAAAGACTATATCCCTGTGTATAAAAGGAATGCGAAAGAGAACTTCGCTTTTTCAGGAAAGCGGATACACAGAGGACTTTACAGGCACTACGATGGTACAATAACAAATGCAGACATAAATGGAGCTGCAAATATCTTAAGGAAAGTATTCCCAAAGGTAAACCAATGGGATAGGGGCATAGTGGACATGCCCTGTTCTGCAGGCTGCGTAGAGCATCCTGCAGGTTCATGCCGCCCTGCGGCATAACAGAAACCCTTTCCGACGTGGAGCCGGTGAGGGTAGTTCATTGGGACTTTGATCTTTGGAACAGGGATGTGCTTTGGACTTAGCGTCTTTGGAACAGGAGTAATTTTCATGGTAATTGGGGTGCTTCTTGGAATAGTAGGTGCTGCTGTCTGTATCATCAACTATCCTTTATACAAAATGCTCCTTAAAAAGGGCAAGGAAAAATATGCCTTTGAAATTCTGGAACTTGCCAAAGAGATAACAGGCGAAGCACAATGAAGCATACCAGTGCTACTTTCGGATGGAGAACATTAAAAGAGTATTTGGCGGAGTAAAAACGCGTATATTGACATATGTCAGAAAAGGAACTATATTAAATACTGACATATGTCAATTTTGATTAATGGAGAGCAGGTATGCCAAGAACGCCCAAGAGCAGAAGAATATTACGCTTCCCGGATTATTACAGCTTTATTCCCGAGGAAACAGAGGCAGAAAACTTAGAAACAATACTGCTGTCTCTTGATGAATATGAGACCATAAGGCTTTTGGATTATGAGAAGCTTAATCAGGAAGAATGCGCTTCGAGGATGGGGGTTGCCAGAACCACGGTGACTGCCATGTATGAGAATGCCAGGAAGAAGCTCATCACTGCTATTGTTGAAGGCAGGAGACTTGCCATTACCGGAGGAAATGTCGAAATTGACAGGGAGAGAAATCTCTTAAAAGTTAGGATGAATGAAAAAGGAGATAATTCAATGAGAGTAGCAGCTACTTATGACAATGGTAATGTTTTCGGACATTTCGGAAGAACAGAGCAGTTCAAGGTTTATGATATTGAGGATGGCAAAGTCGTAAATTCACAGATCCTCGGAACAAACGGAGAGGGCTGCGGCGCACTTGCAGGAATTTTAAATATCGCAAAGGTTGATGCCCTTATTTGCGGAGGAATCGGCGGAGGAGCCCAGAGAGCACTTCAGGAAGCCGGAATTAAGCTTTATGCAGGTGTAAGCGGAAGTACAGATGATGCTGTAGATGCTTTGATCGCAGGAACTCTTGATGCAAGCGGTGAAGCTAACTGCGATCATCACGGACATGAGCATGGCGAGGGACATTCATGCGGACATGGCGGATGCCACCACTGATGAACTCTATTGAGTTCCAGCAACTGGATAGTATAGCTTTCACGAGCAGTTATCAAAATGGAGGCTCAATGAAAAGGATATTTCAAATTTTAGGCCTTGTTTTATGCGGAATAATCATTGTGGCATTCATAGCTTTGTTTGTCTGCCGCGTTAGGACAGTGCTGACTCAGGATGATTACGCATCAGTATTTACAGACCCTAAGTATGAGAAGGCCTTAAAAATCGATAATGTAGAAGTTATTAAACAGCATGTCTCATGTGGCTATGCTGTCATTGAGATGTTCTCCGCATGGAATGGAGGAACTGTAACAGAAGACAGTCTGTATGATGAATATGGAACCGTAGTTACATCCACGGGAAACAAGTTCTGTAAGGAGATGAACAAGCAGTTTCCCGAATACAAAACAGAAATTCACAAGTACATGAAGAACACTGAGTTCATTGATATCATGTATGACACTTTGGCTTCGGGAAAACCTGTTCCTTTCGAGTGGGCGGCTTTGTATGGGGATGAGTGGACACTGCACTATTCCTTGATCATCGGAGCAGATATTCCCCATGATAAAATCACTGTGGCAAACCCTTATGGCTACTATGAGGAACTTACATTAGACGAATTGTTGAATAGAACCAGCTTCCGTAGTTATGAGAAGATGCCTCTTTTCATGAAAATGGCTTTTGCAATTGGCTTGTTTGAAAAGAATACGATTTTTTCAATTCGATGATGGCATATTGGAGGGAGACGTAAAAAAGGACCCGGAGAACATGGCGACAATATCAGATATTTCCCTGTTAAACAAGCTTCGGCTTTATATCAGCCCCAAGACCATCTACAGATCGGAAGACGGTCTTATTTCCATCAAAGATGCCATGGAAAACAGGCGGCCTGTCAGAGTCCTTTACGTTGATGACATCCGGGAATCCGGAATTTACCTGGATCAGGGCATGGACAGTGATCCGCTGTTTTTCTATATGCAGACCTTAAAAGAGCTGGCTCTTTTCCATGAGGGAATCAGGAATGCGCTGCTTATCGGTGGTGGCGGTATGTCTTTTCCCAGGTATTATCTAAACTGTATCCCGGAAGGACATATAGATGTGGTCGAGAAGGACAGCAGGTTTATCGATCTTGCTAAGAAGTATTTCTTTTTTGAAGAGGATGAGAGAGTAAAGATTCGCATCGCTGACGGCGCGGAATTCATATCCAAGACAGCAACAGCAAACGCAACGATATTAAACGGAAAAGGGCTGAAACAGTACGACTTCATTGTCTTCGATGCATTCAACGGAAACAGGCCGCCGCGAGAGCTCTTTTCCGAGGGAGTATTAAAGCTGACTAAGCAGATATTGAGCGGCGAAGGCATACTTGCACTAAACATGATCAATGAAAAACCTGACGTCATATCAATGCAGACCCACCTGACTCAGGCGGTGCTGAAGAATATCTTTAAAAATACCAGAATAATTAACTGCCCTATGGGGTGGAACTGTATTCTGCTGGCGTCAGACAGAAACCTTTGAGCAATTTATATAGACGGTTAAGTGGTATAATCTATTTGATATGACAATTAACTTTGGAGGAGGTACAAAATGGGAGACATTGCTGAAATCATCAAAAAAATCAATGGAAACAAAGAGCTTATGGCGCAGATCGCAAAGGCTGATCCTAAGCAGGGAGTGGAGCTTCTCAAGAAAGCCAACATTGACGTTTCCGAAGACGATATCAAGAAAGTTCAGGCAGCAGTAGCCGATGGAAAACTTGATCTTGGCGATCTCAAGAACCTGGCAGGCAGTTTGTTCAAAAAGTAATAGGCAGAAGAAGGACCGGGACAATGAGCGACATTTGGGAAATACTGCACAAACCTGACACGGTCGTGTTCTTCGATATCGATGGGACACTTACCAGCTACAATTACGGCAAACACCACGCGCACCATGAGCTGGATGGCACACCGGAGTTTCGGGATGTAAATATCTATGCTGACTGTAAGAGGCTTAAGCCGCTTTACGACTATATCAGTGGCCATGATGTTAACAGACTCTTTTGCATATCCAGAGAGCCGCACGGCCATGAAGCCTGGAAGTCAGAGATGGTGGAGAAGCTTTATGGCATTCCTGCATCGCACTGCTTTTATGCTCTTGAAGCCAAAGAGAAGCCGCAGATTGTCATGAACAAGGTAAAAGAGCTGTTTCCGGATATTCCACCGGAATCAGTGGTTCTCATGGATGACAATGACGACACTCTTGGGATGTATATGGCCGAAACTCCGTTCTGCACTGCGCATCCAATGATTTTCATGGAGCATCTTTAAGAGGAGGTGAACCCAGTGAGTCGGTTAAAAGAACTGAGAGTTTACGTAGACAAGAAACTTAACAAGATTGAAGATGAAGATAAGCGCATCAGCGCAGCGGCTCATTTGTATGGTGTGTCACTGGCTGCGCAGATTCTGGCCAAAAAGAGAGGGCTTGATAGCGAGCTTGCCGCTATGGCCGGAATGCTTCATGACATGCATGCTTATAAGACCGGTTCGTATGACGATCATGCGCATCTTGGGGCGGAGCTTGCCCGAAAGATACTCGGAAAGCTGGAGCTCACTACTCAGGAGGAGACTGATATCATCTGCTCGGCAATCTACCACCACGATGATAAGGCTGCGATAGACGGCCCTATGGATGAACTGCTCAAGGACGCCGACGTTATCGATCATTGTTTCAAGGATGCATCAAAGCCTGTAAAAGAAAAAGAGCAGAAGCGATACGACGCCCTATGTAAGGAACTTGGTCTGTAAATTTGATGCATGTTGCGATGGATGCTTAATGATAAAATTTACGATTTCTTATGTGATTGCTATAATTTAAGCAGTAGCATCCGTATGGAAAAAGACTTTGTGTTGTAGTAAAGCTTGTACTTTTTATGATTTATCTTAAGGAAGACCTATATGCAGATATATGATGTTTTTCTGAGTTATCGAAGAGATGACAAACAATATGCATCAGGTATATATGAAGAGCTTACACGTTGTGGGATAAAGGTTTTTTGGGATTATAACAGTCTGGAAAATGGAGATTATAGTGAGGATATACGAGTTGCTATAGAGAACTGTAATAATTTCATCCTTCTTGTAAGAGAAAATACTTTTGACAGGTGCGTTAATGAAGATGATTGGATTTTGCGAGAAGTAAAAGACGCCCTTACACATAAGAAAAATATAGTCCCCTTATTTCTGGGCGAATTAATGGCATTTCCTGATAATATTCCGGAAGCTATAATTGATATAACGAAGTTTAATGGACTACCAAGGTTTGATTATAAGAACAGTGATCATCTAAAAAAACTGATAACCCGTTTTCTTAGTAAGGATGCGGTATATAGCAAGGATGATGATTTTGAAATTGAAGGAAATGTTCTTGTCAAATGTCTAAAACAGTCATTGCATATCACGATACCTGATGGGGTTACTACTATTGCTGAAAATGCTTTTAGTAATTGTACCTTGATTAAATCGGTAGCATTTTGTGACACATTAGAGGTGATTGAAAAAAGTGCATTTCAACGCTGTAATCAATTAGACTATATTGAACTTCCACCAAAAATCAAGGTTCTGAAGAAGAGGGTATTTTATAGATGTCAGCACTTAAAAAGTATAAAGCTGCCCGACGAATTGGAACAAATAGAAGAACAGGCCTTTGCGTTCTGTAATTCAATAAAGCAAATTAGTTTTTCATCGAAAATCGCTAATGTAGACGTAACAGCATTCGAGGAGTGTACATCTCTCGAAAACATAAGTGTTGCCTCTGATAATGCTTCATTTATGTCTATAGATGGTGTTTTATTTGACAAAGCATGTGAAAGACTTATAAAATGTCCGGCTTCTAAACGCGGGTATTACGTAATTCCCGGTACGGTTCGTGTGATTGGGAGATACTCATTTTCAAACTCTCAATTAAAGTGCATAAGTTTTAGTGGAACAGTTGATAAAATTGAGAACTATGCTTTTTCCTATTCACTGATTAAAAAAATAGAATATCCCTATGATACATTGCCTGATGAAGTTGAAAGATTGGCTTTTCTTGGAAGCGAGAGCATTAAAGATAATCCATTTCCCAGTGAACAAAAGGAAGCAATCAACGCAGGACGTATAAAAGAAAGATTGGTTTTATATGAGTATGTGATGATTAAAACCTCTTTTGAATCAGAAGAAGAAGCTTATAACATGGTAAAGATGCTATTGGCAAACGGATTAATAGTTTCCGGACAAATCAAAGAGCATAGGGCAGTTTATAGATGGGAGGGTGAAATATGCGATGAAAATGAATTCGAACTGTTATGTTTTACCAGAGGTTTGCTTTATGAAGAGGTGGAAAGATACATATTAGAACATCATTCGTATGATTGCCCTGAGATATTGTGCTTTCCAATCATAAATACGAGTGTATCATTTGGACAATGGATTTTGGAGGGGACAAATAGAAATGAAGAATGAGGAAACTTTTTGCATAGTACTAACAACATTTGAATCAGAAGAACAGGCTGATAAGATTTCTGAAGAGATCATAAAGAATAAACTTGCAGCATGTATACAGTACATTCCCATCAAAAGCAGATACTTCTGGGATGGCAAGGTATGCAAGGATTCAGAAGTTCTGGTGTTATTTAAGACAAGAGACGACTTGTATGAGAATCTAAAGGAGAAAATTGTTCAGTTACACCCGTATGATGTTCCGGAAGTGATTAAAGTCGATATAAGCGATGGGACAGAAGATTATTTGGGGTGGATAAAAGAGGTAACTCAACATGGATAATAATTTATTTGAAATGTTTGAAAACTACAAAATCGTCGTTTATATTCCGAAAAGCGACTCCAATCAAATTATCGAAAGATTACTTGATCAAAACCTTAATAAAATAGGCAATTACTATAATTGTGTGTCATGGTCAAATGTCAGATCAACATGGATGCCTATAGGGGAGGCAAATCCATACATTGGAGAAAAGAATAAAAGAAGTTTCGAGGATGAAGTAAGATTAGAATTAGTATGTAAGAGAGAGGATGTCAAACGGATAGTAGAACAGATTAAAAAGATACATCCTTATGATGAAGCTGAAATTGACATTATACCCATTTTTACCAAGGATGATTTTTTGCGCTGAAATATAGCTTCCTTCAGTGAATTTAGAAAGCCCGGCCGTGAAGGTCGGGCTCTCTTTTTCACCATTTTTCTTCTTCCACCTTTGTGTGGACTTCCTTAATAGCCTTGGCGGCATCTTTGAGCTCCCACCAGCAGGTGCCCAGGAACCCCTGTTTCAGATCCCGGGAAAGATTTCGAATCTTAAAATGCTGAGTGAGCGTAGATCCGAGGGCATATTCGGACTTTTCTATCTGTCCGTTTACGGTCTTATATTCTTCCCTGAAAACATTGAATGGATCCCTTATAAGAACAAACCACTTCCCGTTGTGCAGTTTCGTATCGAGGGCACTCATGCAGTGGCCATCGTTTTCAATGGCCAAAGCCCGGCCTTTCCCGGTCTCTTCTCTCACAAGCCGAAGGATGGCCAGTTCGTCCTGAGTATAGATGTTGCCGGGATTGAGCATCATATAGTTCTTGACTGAATTCTGCAAAGCCTTGTTCTGATCTTCATCGTTGGGTCCAAGATCATTGATCAGTTTAGTCTTCATATTGATTATGTTATCGACTTTCTTCTTAAGGGATTCCTGTTCCCCTTTAGCCTGTTCCCCGGCGTTTTTGGGCTTCAAAAGCTTATCGAGCTCTTTGTTAATGGTTTTAAGAGACATATAGCCTTGAGGGACCTTGCTCACCTTTTCGCCGGGAGTTTTTATGTTCCTGATAATGGTGTTGGTAAGAGCTTTTATTCTTTCTTCACTCTTGTCATAACGCTTTTTTATGGTACTGATGAATGCATTTACATCTTTGTCTGTCAGTCCTCCTGTGGCCTTTAGCTTAGCCATCTTGTCCTCAAAGTCTTCCATTTCCTTATTGGTAGTAAATTCGGTTAAAGTTTTGCGTACTGCTTCACGTATTATTTTCTCTTCAAAGTTGACATCAAGTTCTCCGCTTTCTATCGCCTGCTTTTTGAGAGCCTGTAAATGGAAGTAAATCATGCTGCCGACTTTTGCGTCAATTCCTCTGGTCAAAAGAGCTATCTGCATAGTCTTGCGCTTTGTATTGCGTTCGATTTCCGATTGCTCCATGGTTATTGTGGCCATCTTGCTGGTGTAGGTCGTTTGATATTTTTCACCGGTCAGCTGGGCAAGAGCAGCTCTTGTTTTACCATCCGTAAGCTCTTTATTCATGTTAAGAAGCTCACCGTCTTCAGCAATCTCAGCGACCCCGGCGTTAAATCCTGCTGCAGCATAGGCTTTTTCCAGAAGCTGCACCCACATTGAGTCAGTATTCTGTGCATCGCCCGTGGCATATTGCTTTCTGACTTTTACATAAACAGGCCGCAGGTTGTAATTATTTATTTTCTCCGAGTCATCTATCCTTCTAAATGCCTCAATGCCATTAGAATCAGTCACTTTACCAAATGGCGCATAAAACCTTACAACGACATTCCCGTCTCCAAGATCATGAAACATATCCCTGATTGCCTGCGGGTTGTCAAACACAACCTTCTGTACAGCTGACAGCAGATAACAATCCCCGGTAATTCCCTGCTTAATATCATTAAGATTGGGCTCATGCGGGAAAAGAGGCAGAAACTGCATGTTACTTTCCTTCATGTCGCTGCCTGTGTAAGTATCTTTGGTGTAAATGGATTTGGACTCCCTTACGAGCCGAAGTTCCTCATCCTTCATGAAACTGGAGAGATTACCATTACCCAGTTTGCCCAGATCCTTGTAGGCTTTCATGATGGTGTTGCATAGATCCGGATATTTTGCCATGGTTTTGATATCTGACATCATCTGTTCGGTTCCGGATCTGAAGGTGTCAAGAAATGCATGTTCCATTTCAAAGGTATCGCTGTTGACAATACCACGGACCTTCGTATAGTGAGAAAGAGCTTCTACCGCCTCCTTAAGGTACGGGGGATAATCTTCATTATCGGCCATGTGCTGGCGGATGCCGGCATAATGATCAGCCAATGCCGTCTTCATTGGATCTTTGAAATACTTATTCAGTTCTACAACAGGAGCTACGGTTCCGTCTCCGTGGGTTATGGTATGTGAAACGCCCTGATTTCCGAAGGCTTCAATACCGTCAGGAAGCTGACTTAGCTTGTTTTTGGACTCCTGATACCTGACTTTGCCATGGTCATTGGTTTTGGGCTTACTGAAGATCCAGCCGAAGAACCTTGTGATTCCGGAATAGAAACTTCTTACGAATTGTTTCTTCCAGCTATCCTGCTTTCTGTTGGAATTTCTGGCCCATTCCTCCTGGAAAAGATAATGTGATGCCGTGGCCTTCAGATCATCCAGGTTACGATTGTCCTTTTCAACGCCTAAGCGCATTCTCTGCAGCCTATCCTGTGCATTTAATACTGTAGCCTGAAGTTCCCCCTTCTTTTCGATAAGGGGAACAAGTTCCTTCACTTCAGTTTGCAGATCATTTATCTCTTTATCAGTAAGCTCTTTTTGCGTGAGAGCTTCTTCAACATCTTTTCGCCTTCTGCTTATCCATAAATACTCAGCCTGAAAAGCAACGCTTTTGAAATTGAAAAACTCATCTGCATCGCCAAGGATAGTCTGCCGCTCAACATTGAGCTGCATGATTTTTTGGGCATTATCATAGATCGAATAATCAGAGAACTTATCGCCTGACAGAGTCAGCATCATGTCCTTGATCTTCTCACGAACAGCTTCTTTTTCCTTCTCAGTTACCTTGTCTTTTAACTTAAGATCGCTGCGGCCTGCCTTATTTGATTCTTTTACAAGCGCTGTCATAGCAGAGGCGTTTTCCGGCATTAGTTTACCGTTGCGGAGTTTATCCACCATACGCATACCGGATTTATAGGCTGAAAGGGCAGATTCATACTTAAGCTGTGCTTCCTTGCGCTTTGCTGCAGTAATTTTGGAGGTCTTCATAAAGCCGTCTGCAGTGATATTGCAAACAGACAGAACTGCCTTCTTCAATTCGATAAGAGGCGCACTTAAACTTACCACCTGATCCACGACTGCAATATCCCTGTAATTGTGCTCCAGATAGTAGAAGTTTTTGTGATCGATCTTATCTGCGGTAAAACTTTCTATAAACTGCAGCTGATCAAGAATCGATGTAACAGAGCTTCCGGCCTGTTCCACTTTGTCCGGAAGTTCAAGAGGTCTGATACCTTTCCTTGCCCGATGGAAAAGAGTTTTCTCGTTCTTCCCGAGCTGTTCCCCGATTGGCTTGTTTTTATCAACCTTATCTAAATGCTTTGAAAGGCCATATTGCCGGATTTCCTCGTCACGCTCTATGAGTTTGTCCTGCACTTTGAGCTGCTCATCGGTAACTATACTTGTCTGCAGATTGCCGCATAGTTTTTCGAGATTTTTATTCAGCTCATTAACACCGTATTCGGTCAGGGCCTTCAAGCCGCCTTTGGCGAGCCAAAGCTGGCTTTTCAGTCTGCGCTTTTCTGCAGAGTCGCCCGGCCCTGCATTAACTGAAAGCTCTCTGTTTTCGTGGGTCAGATAATAAGGGTTGGTCAGAACAACCTTCATGAGACGATAGTAATTTACAAGGCCGCCTGCTTCGCCTATCTTTTTCTCGACCATCGCCTTTGATTCATCATTCAGTTGATTATAAATATCCCTGTAATCCGTAAGGATCCCTATGATCGAATCGTATTGAATGCAAAGAGATTCCAGGAACGGAGCATTCTTTGAAAGTTTTTTATCTGTGGAAAGGTCAAGATTATCAAAAGAAATACCCAGAAATGCATTTAACACTTCCTTAAGCATTTGCTTTGGATCTGCTGTTCTGTTCAGCCATGCGTTGGTCAGGGAAGTGTTTTTGGTCTTACTTTTACCGTAAAGAAGTGCAATGGGCTTAAGATCGTTCTTTGAGACGCGGCGCTTTTTGGCCATTGAAGCGCAGAGCTTATCTGCCTGAATCGGAATACCTTCCTGTGCATCCAGAATTCTCTGGGCGTTTTCATTCTTTTTGTATATCTCGGACTGCGGATTATTAAAACTATGCAGCCTTTGTTCAGGAGTCAGTTTGTCCTTATAGGTCTTGCCTGCAACAAACTCCATTTCCAGTTTTTGAGGAAGAATGGCATTTGTTTTGGCACGGATTCCATGAAAATAGTCCAGACTGGCTAAATTCTTATCTTCCTGTGTCTGAGCCGCAGCATAGTTTCCGTCATGGAGCTGACGGTATTCCTGCTGGGTGAGTTTTTTGGTTTCCTTGTTGTTTTCGTCAAAATAGAAATAATTAGTGTCCATAATTAAAAAACCTTGCTATCAGATTCTCCGGATGCGGCATGTCCTTTTGCTTACCGGAAATTCAAGGCGCTTCCATCTATCTTTTTACTCTCATATACACCGCTGTCCGCCAGTTTGTAGAGCTCTTCAAAGGAGCGCTTCTCACTGCCTATAAAGAACACGGCACCGGCGCTGACACATATTTTTTTGCCCTCAAGTTCCGGAATATCCATCTTGGCAATTTCTTTAAAGAGCCGGTCCATTACAACTCTGCCGGACTCTTCGTCATTAAGATTCATAACATATACGGCATACTCATCACCGCCCAGACGGAAGATGATATCTTCATCCCTGAAGGTGATCTTAAGCACATCTGCAATTTTGCGAAGTACCTTATCGCCCACGCTGTGCCCTAATTCGTCGTTGATCTCCTTAAACTTGTCGACATCCAGAAGGCAGAGCATTCCCGCTTTATTGTTTGCCATGGCATCGATAACTTTCCGTTCGCCGCTGCCACGGTTCAGAATACCGGTCATCATATCGGTGCTGGCAAGGATCTCAAGATTCTGGCGCTCTTTTGCCGATGCCACAATGTCGTCTACGTTTTTGAAACCGGCCAGCATATCGCTGTTGGGAATATTGGCGTTGATGAGGATATATGTGAACTGATAATAGTGGACCTCGCCTTTATCCATGACACGGTAACTGGAAACGTACTCCGAATTCTCTGCAAGTTTGCTGTTGATGGTGGCCAGAGAGATGGCATCATACATCCACTCCTGATCCTCGGAATACACGCGATCCTTCACGTATTGTTTATAAAGTACGTCGTAGGGATATACCTTATCACCGGCACCTTCCATACCTTTTGTGACATAGCCGTCAAGTTTTAAGATCACCACATCACCTGTCTTGGGATTGATCTTGAAGATATTGTAGTAGTCGCGGCTTAAGGTCTCCACGATATCCAGCTGTTCCCTTAAATAGCGCTTATCGTCGATATGCTTGCGAATGGATTTATCAATGTCCCTGAATGCCAGGATAAAATCATCAGTTTCTCCGGGCTGCCCGGCAAGCGCGAATGCCATCTGATGATAGGACATATTCCCGTCATCACTAAGACGCATATAATCAAGGGTAAACACATCTCCGTCTTTGACCCTTGAAAATACCACATCCATTTTCACATCACGCTGGATGCTCTCAATGCTGTTTACTACGTAGCGGTCTACGTATTCTTCGATAAAACGGTCATAATTATCAAACCGTAGTCCCAGTTCCACCGCATAACGATTGGTATTCTCTCCGGTGGAGCGGTACAGATACATCTTCTTTGTATTGGAATTTACGACCCAGATCGTATGATACTCTTTTCCGATTCCTGTAATGATACCGGTCAGACGACTGATCCGGGCATTAAAATCTTCAACCAGACTGCGCTGTTCTTCAGGATAATTCGATGGATCGAGCAATTCGTTTTCTTTGATTACTAATTCTGATTGCATATTCCCTCCTGCGAGAATATTCCGACATGTGCAAATTGTCACTATACAACAAAATTTTACACTAATAAAAGCGTATAGACATTAACATTAATGAAAATTTTAGAAAGATTTCCGTATTAGTTTAAAACGAGAGAAAATATAGTTTACCGCCTGATATTTGCGCATAAGGGAAAAGATCCGGATAATCTGAAAAAAGTATAACCTTTCTGCCTTGAAAACGGTTTGGTGCACATTTTGTGATATTATATTGTTAACACCATGCCGTTTTATTTTACTGCAAACCGGAGGGCAGAGGGTGAAACGAGGGCTGATAATAACAATAAATCTTTTGATAATGGGTTTCATTCTGATCCTCATCATCGGGTATGCGAATACAAAGGCTACGGAGAGCAACAAAAACGAGATCATCGCCTTTGAAAAGATGACCGTGACCACCAATCAGATTATTGCCAACTACCTTGAGGATGAGCAGCATCTTTGCGATACATGGGCGGAGTATATCAATCATTCTGCGCAGGAAGGCGCTACCATGACCCTAGATGAGGCTATAGCCTATATAAGGAAGGCCAAGACAACTCCCGAGATCCAGGCACACCTGATCCTTGCTGATACTCCGAACAGGGAAGGAATCTCAACCAATTCCAAAGTATCCGATCCCGACGTCTATAATGTTTCCTACAAGAATATAAAAATCTTTGACACCATCAACGACGAGGCTGATTCCACCGGTGCTGTCAATATTACGCGTGCCTACACAAATCCCCTGAACGGTGTTCAGTCCATTGGTTTTTTTAACTATGTGACTGTTCTTGATGACGAAGGCGGGCAGCACAACGGGCTCCTGATGCGCGTTGTTCCCATAAGCAGTCTCGAGCAGAAGCTTGTTTTCCTCAAGGGCGAGTACGAGAATGTGGAGATAAGCATCATCGACAGGGACGGCAATTATGTGGTCCACGGCAAATCCTTTAAGAACAGCAATTTCTTTGAGTATTACAAGTCCTACAATACCGCTACAGCGGATGAATATCAGAGTGTGACAAAAGAGATAGCGACCGGCACAGGCAGCATGGCAATCAGGAACTTCAAGGGTGAGGACTGCATTTTGTCTTACACACCCCTGGAGACTATGTCTACGTGGGTCCTTCTTGCTTATATTCCGGCAAAAGACCTGGTGGCTAACCGCCAGATAGACTGGCTGCTTCTTGGGATAGCGTCCCTTGGCTTTCTGGCTCTTTTGATATTCAATTCCTCTGTAATGATGAATTATAATCACCGGCTATCTGAGGCTGCCCAGCAGGCCAATCAGGCCAACGAGGCCAAGTCCTATTTCCTCTCCACCATGTCCCATGACATCCGTACTCCCATGAATGCCATACTGGGCCTTAATGAGATGGTT
Source organism: Butyrivibrio sp. FCS014 (assembly GCF_000526935.1). GTDB lineage: Bacteria > Bacillota > Clostridia > Lachnospirales > Lachnospiraceae > Butyrivibrio. The sequence continues at coordinate 230,822 of NZ_JAHA01000007.1, forward strand.
CTCAGGGAGTCAGGAGATGACAGTATCAGAATGTATTCTGAGAGCATAAGGTCTGCGGGCAATACGCTTCTTGGCATCATCAATGACATTCTGGATTTCTCCAAGATAGAAGCCGGAAAGATGGAGCTGATCAACGTGGATTACAGCTTTGCTTCCCTTCTCAATGACCTTGTAAACATGGTGCAAAAGAAGGCAGAGGACAAGGGCCTTGCCTTTACCCCCGATATAGACAAAAACATACCCTCGACCCTTAACGGAGACGAGATCAGGATCAAGCAGGTCATCATCAACATTCTTTCAAACGCCGTAAAATACACCAATCAGGGATCGGTAACCCTGTCAATCCATGCAGACAGGCTTCAGGATAAGCCGGATACAGTAAGGCTAAGGGTCAGCGTTGCAGACACCGGCATAGGCATAAAACCGGAAGACCTTGGCCGATTGTTCGTTGCTTTTGAGCGTATTGAGGAAAAGAAGAACAGAAATATCGAGGGTACCGGCCTTGGTATGGCGATCACCCAGCGGTTTCTGGATATGATGGGGAGTCGTCTTGAGGTCGAGAGCGAATACGGCAAGGGCTCCGTTTTTTCCTTTGAGCTGGAGCAGAAGGTTGTCAGCTGGGATCCTATAGGAGACTTTGAGGAGGCTTTCAGAAATTCGCTCCGGGAGCGCAAGAATTACCGGGAGAAGTTCACGGCACCTGACGCAAGAGTACTTGTGGTTGATGACACAGCTGTCAATCTTACGGTGTTTGTGAACCTGCTAAAGCGCACAGGACTTCAGATCGATACTGCACAGAGTGGTGATGAGGGCATAGCTCTTTTTACTAAGAAGCACTATGATGTCATCTTCCTGGATCATATGATGCCGGATAAAGACGGTATAGAGACCCTAAAGGAGATGAAGACAATGACCGATACTTCTAATATATTGACTCCGGTGATCTGTCTTACCGCCAATGCCATATCCGGTATGCGTGAAATGTACACAAATGCGGGATTTGACGACTATCTCACAAAGCCCATCGATGTGGAGAAGCTGGAATCCATGCTTCTGCAGTATCTGCCAAAGGATAAGGTGACCATGTCGGCTGACGGGGATGGCGAAGGTGATGCTTTGGGTGGCCCCGGCGAAAGCGGCAGCTCTGTTTCTGATGGTGCCGTTGATGCTGCTGCGGATGGCGAAGACGAGCTGGCGCTTCCGGAATTTCTTTTCCATATTAAGGCGCTGGATCTTAACGCAGGCCTCAACTACTGCGGCGATGCCGAGGACTACGTGGAGACCTTAAGAATGTATCTGGACAGCGCGGAAAAGAAGGCCAAAGAGATCGAAAAATACTGGGCAGAAGGAGATTTAAAGAATATTACCATTAAGATTCATGCCCTGAAGAGTTCGTCCCGTTCCATCGGCGCACTGGAGCTTGGAGAACTGGCCGCAAGGCTTGAGAAAGCCGGAAATGACGGCGATACACAGACTCTGGGAAAAGAGCTTGCGAAGCTGCTTTCAGAGTACAGACAGCTGGCAGGGGCTCTGGAACCCCTGGATAGGCGGCATGAGCCGGATGCTGATAATGATAACCTTTGATCGGAGGTAATGCTTATGAGAAAAACCGTAAGGACGCTATTGACACTGGGATTGACTTCGATGCTTCTTTTGCAGGGGTGCGGCAGCGGGAAGAGCGCGGATGTGCCTTTTACTCCGAAGTATGATAAGGACACCGAGTTTTCGCTGACTGTTGCCGGCGACTATTCCAACTTTGAGTCCCTTGAGGCAGAGTTTGAGCGCTTCTACGAATACTATCCCAATGCAAGTCTGCAGTATGTATCGCTGGATGATTACGGCAATGTCATTTCCAGTGCTCTTGTGGGCAGCGAGCCGCCGGATATTTTCACCACCAAAAGTTCCATGATCGGAAATGAAAAGTACGACGACATGTTTGCGGCCTGCGAGGTTTTATCCGATGAGTCCGTTGGTATCGATTATTCCTGCATCAGAAGTTCGCTGATAAGGACCACGGATTCCGGAGATGTTGTGATGCTGCCGGTTTTTACCACTTCCTACGGAATGCTGGTGAACATGGATATCTTTGAAAAAGAGGGACTTAAGGTTCCAACGAATTTCAAGGAGCTGATGACAGTTTGCGAGAAGCTTAAGGCAGCAGGCTATGAGTCCCCCGTCATGGGAACAGACAGGTTCAGCGGATCGGGACTTTTTAATAACTTTGTATATCCGATGTATGCCTACAATGTAATAAAGAACAATGATAAGATTGACGCCCTTAACAATTTCGAGCCCGGATCGGGAGAGCTGATGCGCCCTGCTCTGGAGAGGCTTGATGAATTTGTTAAATCCGACTGTATCGATGTTGCAAAGTGCCAGGCGGAGATATCGGACGAATACGATCAGGTCATCATGAGATTTTTTGAGGGCGATGTGCCCATGATGCTGGCTGCAGGTGATGTGGTTTCGGGAACAGCCAAAAGAGAGAGCAAATCCGATGCCTTTACAGCGAACCCCTTCAAATACAGATTCTTTACCGCTCCTGCAGGTGACAAAGGCGGATACTTCATCAATTCCATCAGCATCTGCTTCTCCGTCAACAAGAACAGCAAGAATCTGGACATGGCCAATGAGTTCATGAGATTTCTTATCAGTAAGAAAGAGCTTAACAACATGGCCGGACTGAAGCGCCTTATCACGCCCACCGATGATTTCTCATCCGACGAACTCTATTCTGCGATCGCAGATATACCGGATGATCGGAGCTTCAGTGACAAAGAGACGGGCCTTCTTGACCCGGCAGTAAGACAGTTCCGTGCAGCCATCTATGCTGTCGGCAACGGCACCATGACCGTGGACGAAGCCGTCGCCGCCTACGGCAGCATTCCGGAGGAATAAAGGACCGTGTGGTCCCTGGTGGTCCCCGGGGACCATTTTGTTGAAAAAACCGATAAATGGCGCGATTTTCCGGCTCTTTTCGGCTTTTTTTACAAATGATAAATCTTCTTATTTATTTTGTTAATATTTTGACAGCAATGTGGTATAGTATGTACTGGCCATTTGGGATTTTTAGCAAATCACCGGCCAACACATATTACGCCACATTTTTTTATTAGAAAGGGAACTATAATGGCTAATCACGAATTCACACAGTGGGATGGCTTCACAGGTCGCGTTTGGAAAGACAACATCGACGTGCGTGACTTCATCCAGAACAACTACACTCCTTATGACGGAGATGAGTCCTTCCTGGCAGAACCTACAGAAGCAACCAACACTCTTTGGGGCAAGCTTCAGGAGCTTCAGGCACAGGAGCGTGCAAAGGGCGGCGTCCTTGATATGGATACAGACATCGTATCTTCTCTTACATCACATGGCGCAGGATACATTTCAGAGGAAACCAAAGATCTCGAGCAGATCGTTGGCCTTCAGACTGACAAGCCGCTGAAAAGAGCTTTCATGCCCTTCGGTGGTATCACAATGGCAGAGCAGTCATGCAGAATGTATGGCTACGAGCCCAGCGAGAGACTCCACGAGATCTTTACCAAATATCACAAGACACACAACCAGGGCGTTTTCGACATCTACACACCTGAGATGAAGAAGGCCCGCCACAATAAGATCCTCACAGGTCTTCCCGATACCTACGGACGTGGACGTATCGTCGGCGACTACAGAAGAGTTGCTCTTTACGGTATCGACTACCTCATCGAGAAGAAGCAGGCAGATTTCGCAGCAACAGCCCGTCAGGGTATGCGCCGCTACGACTTCCAGCTTCGTGAGGAGATCACAGATCAGATCAATGCTCTTAAGGGCATGAAGGAAATGGCTGCTATCTACGGCATCGATATTTCCAAGCCTGCGGCTACAGCAAAAGAGGCAGTGCAGTGGCTCTACTTCGGTTACCTTGCAGCGATCAAGACTCAGAACGGTGCTGCTATGTCAGTTGGCCGTGTTTCCACATTCCTTGATATCTACTTCACCCGTGACCTTGCAAAGGGCATCATCACAGAGGAAGAGGCACAGGAGATCATCGACCACTTCACAATGAAGTGCCGTATGGTTAAGTTCGCAAGAATTGAATCTTATAACCAGCTCTTTTCCGGAGATCCCGTATGGGCAACTCTTGAGGTTGGCGGTATCGGTCTGGATGGCCGTCACCAGGTTACAAAGACCTGCTACAGATTCCTCCACACACTGGAGAACATGGGACCTTCACCTGAGCCCAACCTTACAGTTATGTACTCAAGCCGTCTTCCTGAGAACTTCAAGAAGTACGCTTCCAAGATCTCTGTAACAACATCTTCAATCCAGTACGAGAACGATGATGTAATGCGTGTTACATGGGGTGATGACTATTCAATCTGCTGCTGCGTATCTGCAACAGAGACGGGAAAAGAGCTCCAGTTCTTCGGCGCACGTGCTAACCTGGCCAAGTGCCTTCTCTACGCTATCAACGGCGGTGTTGATGAGAAGTCCGGAGAGCAGGTTGGTCCCGAGTACAAGGCGATCACAGCTGAGTACCTTGACTACGATGAGGTTATGCAGAAGTTCGATCAGATGATGGATTGGCTTGCACACCTCTATGTTGGAACACTTAACATGATCCACTACATGCACGACAAGTACTACTATGAGGCTTGCCAGATGGCCCTCATCGACACACACGTACGTCGTTCATTTGCTACAGGTATTGCAGGTTTCTCACACTGCGTAGATTCACTTTCCGCTATCAAGCATGCCAAGGTTAAGGCTATCCGTGATGAGAACGGAATCACCAAAGACTTCGAGATCGAAGGTGACTTCCCTCGCTACGGTAACGATGATGACAGAGCAGACGAGATTGCTATCTGGCTCCTTCGCACCTTCATGGGCAAGCTTCGTCACATCCACACCTACAGAGATTCAGAGCCCACAACCTCAATCCTTACCATCACATCAAACGTTGTTTACGGTAAGGCTACAGGTGCTCTTCCCGACGGACGTCCCGCAGGCGAGCCCCTTTCACCCGGAGCTAACCCTGCATACGGAGCTGAGGTAAACGGCCTCATCGCTTCCCTTAACTCTGTTGCAAAGCTTCCTTACGAAGAGGCCCTTGATGGAATCTCAAATACACAGACCATCAACCCCGGCGCTCTCGGACACACAGAAGAGGAGCGTGTTAACAACCTTGTAAACGTACTTGACGGTTACTTCGACCAGGGTGCACACCACCTCAACGTCAACGTATTCGGCAAGGAGAAGCTCATCGACGCTATGGAGCATCCCGAGAAGCCTGAGTACGCTAACTTTACCATCAGAGTTTCAGGTTACGCAGTTAAGTTCATCGACCTTACAAGAGAGCAGCAGCTGGACGTAATCTCACGTACCTGCCACGAGGCACTTTGATAGGCCGGTTTTATCGGTATTTTACCGGAGTTCGGATTTAGTTTTATCGGAGTTTTTTAATGAGTGAAGTTATAGGATATGTAAATAAACTGGAGAGTTTTGGCGCCGTGGACGGACCCGGCGTCAGATACCTCATATTCCTTAGCGGCTGCAGAATGCGATGCGCTTTTTGCCATAACCCCGAGACCTGGAAGGAAGGCGAGGGGCAGCAGTTTACGGCTGACGAACTTTTAAAGAAGGCACTCCGCTTCAAACCCTACTGGAAAAATGGCGGCGGTATCACCGTAAGCGGCGGCGAACCCCTTCTCCAGATTGATTTTCTTCTGGAACTGTTCCGGAAAGCCAAAGCAGCCGGCGTGAATACCTGCATAGACACAGCCGGCGAGCCCTTCACTCGTGAAGAACCTTTTTATTCCAAATGGAAAGAACTGATGAGCCTTACCGACACGGTTCTTCTTGATATCAAGAACATCGATGCTAAGGCTCACAAGGAGCTTACCGGTGTCGACAACGCCAATATCCTTGATATGGCAAAAGAGATATCGGCTATGGGTATACCTATCTGGATCCGACACGTGCTGGTTCCCGGCGGAAGCGACAACGACGAGTACCTCCGCCGCACAAGAGAGTTCATAGACACACTGTCATCTGTAGAAAAGGTTGAGGTTCTTCCTTACCACACCCTGGGCGTTCCCAAGTATCAGGAGCTTGGAATTCCCTATCGCCTTGAAGGCGTGGAATCTCCAACTCAGGAGCGTATAGATAACGCCAGGACAATCCTTGGTGCTATCTGAGAAGTCATGGGGACGGTTCTTTTGACTTATTGTTCACTACAAGTCAAAAGAACCGTCCCCATGACTTCTTCTGTTGACATACAGTTGTCAGTCAACTATACTATCAACTAATAATTTTCAGAAAACGCCCCATCTTTCTAAATAAGTATTTAACCTCATCGAGCCCGAAAGAGTTCGATGAGTCTTTTTATATCTTTTTTTCGAGGAGGAGACAGTATGGAACTTATCAGGGTACAGGATTCAGACTACAGAAAAACTTACGAGCTCTACATGACCTTTCCGGAGAACGAGAACGGCTACATGAACAATGTCTACGGCTACAACTACGAGCAGTTCCTTCAGTGGATCGAGAAGAAGCGCAACTGGTCCATGGGAAAAGAGCTGCCGGAGGGCTTCGTACCCGACACAACCTACGTACTCTCCGACGGCGGCACCTACGTTGGCGTCTTCAACCTTCGCCACTGCCTGAATGACTTCCTGAGGGAAGGCCCCGGCCACATCGGCTACTGCATTTCAAAGGAGTACCGCGGCAAGGGATACGCCACCAAAGGCCTTGAGCTGACTCTGGAAAAAGCCCGTCAGATGTGCATCCACGAAGTCTACATGTCCGTTAACAAAGACAACCCCGCGAGCCTTCGCGTCCAGGTCAAAAACGGCGCCTACATCCACCACGAAAACGACAAGGAATACTTTACCAGAATAAACCAGATCACCGATGGAGCCACAAGAGAAGAGATCGTCAGCAAGTTCTACACCCAGTACGAAGAGGACGGCCGCCTTGAGAGGTCGGTCCACGGCAGGCTCGAATACGCCACCACCATGAACTACATCCACAGATACGCCGGCAAAGGCTCCAAGGTCCTGGAGATCGGCGCCGGCACCGGCAGATACTCCATCGCCCTCGCCAAAGAAGGCATGGACGTAACCTCCATAGAACTTGTGGAAAAGAACCTTCAAGTACTCCGGGACCACAGCAAAGGACTGCCCAATATCCGCGCCATTCAGGGCGACGCCACAAACCTCAAGGACCTTGCAGACAACACCTTCGATGTCACCCTGGTCTTTGGCCCGCTGTACCACCTGTACGAAAAAGATGAGGTGAACAAAGCCATCGACGAAGCCATCAGGGTCACCAAGCCCGGCGGCGTCATGCTTTTCGCCTTCATATCGGTCTACGCCATAATGTACTCCAACTATTTCTACGCAAACTGGGCTTCCGGCCAGGAGGAGAACTTCACCGGGGACTACGGCATCCGTCACTTCAAGGAGCAGCTCTTTACCGGATACGACATCACCGAGTTTGAACAGCTCTTTACGGGAAAAGATATATCGTGGATCACCACCACCGGTGTGGACGGCCTTCTTGAGCCCATTGAGCACAGGGCGGACTTTGCCGTATCGGACGAGGACTTCGACAAGCTGTTTGACTGGTACCTCCACTTCTGCGAGAAGCGGGAGCTCTTGGGCAACACCAACCACCTGCTCTATATATGCCGCAAGAACGTTTGATTTAACCTCCAAATGGAATACAATGGAAAAAGAGGCGGTGATCAAAATGAGCGAAATCGATAGACTGAAATCAATAGTTGAACAACTTAGAAGTGAGAACGGATGCCCCTGGGACAAGGCCCAGACCCATGTCAGCCTTAAGCCCGGATGCATAGAGGAGGCAGCAGAAGTCATTGCCGGCATCAACATCCTTGAGAAAACCGGAGATGCCGACAACCTTAAAGAGGAACTTGGCGACCTCCTTCTGCAGATCATGTTCCACGCCGTGATGGCCGAGGAGGAAGGCTTTTTCACCTTCGACGACGTCGCCTGCGCCATCTCCGACAAGATGGTCAGAAGACACCCTCATGTATTCGGCGATGCGAAGTTTGCCACCGAGGACGAGCTCCACGAGTCCTGGGCCGAGATCAAGCGCAAAGAAAAAGAAGGCAAGCAGTGGCAGGCAGAGTACCTCCCCGGAGCCTTCAACGAAGCCGAAGAACTGATCCGGAAAGCCAGAGAGAGAAAGGGCTTTTGACCCTTCTTTTGGGAAAAGAGCCTAGAAGGAAAATATACATGACAGAAAAACAAATGGAATGGTCAAGAAAGCGCAATGAGCTTGTATCCGCCATAAAGGACCTGGGATTTCCCGGAGAACTTGGCGAGCAGATCGCCAAGCAGCTCGGAAGCCCCAAAGCCATAGACAGAATGCTGGCCTACCTTTATAACGTAAAGCCCGGGACAGCAGAACTTGTAGTAGACGAGATGCTTGCCATCTGCAGCGACATAGACCGCTGGCACGACAAGAAAGCCGCCGAAGAAGCCAACGCCAAATACAACCAAATGCTTTACGAAGGCCTCGGCGACAGCGAGGACTAGGCCCCGCGCCGCCGGCCATCGGTGCCGGCCCCGGGCGTGGCCCCTGGAGTTAGCCCCCAGGGCTCATCCCCCAGGGCTGTCATTGACCATACTTATTTCTTGGTCGTCTCTCATCTATCTCCAACTTTCGCTATATTTCAGCATCACCCTGTTTTATAGCGAAAAAAATGGCCTATTTTCGCTATATTTTGAAGTCACCCGGAAATATAGCGATACTTTTTAAGATTTTCATCGCTATATTTTGAGGTCATGCTTATATATAGCGAAAAAGCCACTTTTTTCTCGCTATATTTTGATGTGACCTGCAAATATAGCGAAATGGTCCCATGACTCCGTCCTCGGGACCACCACATGAAAGTATGATATGACCGTTGACAAGTATAAAAAACAAGGATATAGTGAGCTTGAAGCATATGAGTTGACATTAAGGCAGTTTGCTAGAGACTTTGGCATTATTTGGAGGAAATTATAATATGTACGGCTATTATGATGGAATTTCAGAGGAAATAGAGAATATGTCCCTGGAAGAGTTGGAAAGGGCAATCAAGGAAGAAGAAGAAAAGTGCAAAGAAATGAATGAAGAAGAGTAAAGCACCACGGTCTAAATGATCAAGGTGCTTTTTTATTGAAAATAATCAGCGGTAAGAAAAGAGCAGAGGTGATATGTACCCTCTTTACTGGACAAAACAGTAAGGAGGGTATTTTTATGCGCTATAGTTACGAATTCAAAAGAAAATGTGTGGAAATGTATTATCGTGGTGAATATCCTGACACCCCAGATGGAATAGGGACTGCAAGATTTCATGATAAGATACGAGAATGGGTTAGAATTGAAGAAGCGTGTGGTTCAGATGCTTTAAGACATAAAAATCATAATAAGGAATGGACTCCAGAGGAACGTTATGCCTTAGTTGCACGTGTTTTGGCTGGTGAGTCTAACAAAAGTGTTGCTTTTTCAGCTGGTATTTCTGATGGACAGCTTTATCAATGGGTCCGCAAGTATAAGATATATGGTTATAATGGTCTTATACCAAAACAGAAAGGTCGTAAATCAAAGAACCCATATATGAAAAAAGTAGGAACGCGAAAACCTCCAAAACCCAATGAATCTGAGTACGAAGAGCTAATTCGGTTAAGAGCTGAAAACGAATACATGAAAGCTGAAATCGAAGTAATAAAAAAAGAGATCGCCTTGAGAGAAGAAAAGGAAGCTGCGCGACTCAAGGCGAAAAAGCAGCAATCATCAAAGAGCTCAGGGAAAACGGATACAAACTAAAGCATCTACTTAAAGCTATGCATATAGCTAGATCGACTTACTATTTTGAGATTGGTAAGGAAGACCTTGTGGCTGAACGCAATCAAGATATACTGAAAGAAATAAAAAGTATTTTTGAATCGAATAAACGCAGATATGGTGTCAGGCGAATCCATCAGGAATTGATAAATCGTGGATACCAAGTAAATCATAAACGTGTTCAGCGTCTCATGCATGAATCTGGATTGGCTGGTAAGCGACCGAAAGAGAAATATCACTCTTATAAGGGTGAGGTGGGTAAGATTGCTGATAACATAATAAATAGAGATTTTAGTACAACTGCGCCTTTACAAAAATGGACGACAGATGTATCCCAATTTAACTTTTCATGGGGAAAGTGTTATATATCGCCAGTTCTAGATATGAATACAAATGAAATCATTTCATATGATTTATCTATGAGTCCTAATCTTGAGCAGATAGAGAGAATGTTAAATAAAGCTTTTGGTAAATTTCCTTCAATTGAAGGCCTTATATTACATTCTGATCAAGGCTGGCAGTATCAACATGCTTATTATAGAAATGCTTTACAAGAACATGGCATTATCCAATCTATGTCACGAAAAGGTAACTGCTATGATAATTGTATTATGGAAACATTCTTTGGAAGATTAAAAAATGAGATGTATTATGGCTATGAGAAAGAGTATGCTTCTTTCGAAGAATTCTCAAACGCTGTTGAAGAATATATAGATTACTACAATAACAAAAGAATTCAGGCAAAAACAAAATGGATGCCACCTGTACAATACAGGATAGCATCCATGTGTTCAGCCTAGTTCATAAATATGTGTCCAGGATTCTGGGTACATATCAAGGATAACACCCCTGCTTTTTTGTTGCATAAAAATGGCAACTCGTGCCTTAAACGAGGAAAACTACTCAATGGAGGAATTAAATATGTCAGAAACTGTGAATCAGGAAAACAATGCAACCGTAGAAACTCCTGCAGAGGTCAAGTCCTATATGTGGTGTAAATTGATTCCTGATATAAATGTTGTGGCTGTGTCCGCCATCCTTGACACCCATAAATCAGAACGCTGTATGTCAATCACCGACGGCGATAGACTCATGAGCAGCTGATATGCATCACCATCGGTTTTCTCAGCTTAGCATTCTGATTTATGGGCATCAAGGACAAGCCCTGCCGCTGGCAGGGTGGCTACTTTATTACCTCGGGCTCCAGATCTTTGAGCAGCTGTTATGCGGCCATAATCTTTTGCTGTTCAAAGGCCAGGGTTTTGAGTTTGATACGGGTTTCATTAGAGATGCTTTCATAAGCTTTCCGGCCAAAACTTGTACGTTTCATTAGTAGGATATCATTCTGGTCTATAAGCACCGAGCCCATGAGACGTAATAATGAAGCTTCATTCGGAAATATTTGTATAACATCGGAACGGCGTTTTAACTCTCTATTAAGCCTTTCTATTGTGTTTGATGTACGCAGGTGGCGCCATGTATTCTCTGGCAACATATATACCGTCATGGCATCTTCAAATCCGTTGTCAAGCAGTTCCATCGCCTTTGGAGCAACATCAGAGTAGTCTGACAGGATGTCATCGCGCTTTTTTCTTGCAGCAGTAAGGGTCTTAGCCAGGAACATTTGCCTTAACTCTATTTCAAGCCCGGGTCTCTGTGAGTTTGGGGCTGCGTCAAGGATGTTTTTAGTGAAGTGAAACTGACAACGCTGCCACGGTGTATTAGGAAACACTTTGAACGCTGCGTATCGAATGGATTTATGGGCGTCAGAAGTGAGCATAAGTGGATCCTTAAGACCATTGGCTTTCAGGTGGCTGAAGAAGTCAAGCCATGTATCGTTAGTTTCGCCATCATATACATTGAAGTATAGGACTTCTTTCTTGCCATCAGTTGTAAGACCTACTGCTATGAATAAAGCTTTTGAAACAACCCTATGATTTTCACGTACTTTAAAATATGTGGCATCCACCATGATAAAAGGATAATCATGAACACTCAGATCATGGTTTTGAAACTCTTTGATCTCTGGATCAAGTCGCTTACACACCTCTGATATAGTGGACTTGGAGTATTCCTTGCCACATATCATTTCGATAACATTACTCACCTTACGCGTAGAAACGCCCATGATGACCATTTCTGCCATGGTATTGAGCAAGGCTGTTTCACTACGCTGGTATGTTTCAAAAAGAGTGGTGTGAAAGGGTGATAATCGGTGGCGCGGTACTTCCAGGACGATAGTGCCTATCTTGGTGGTTAGTTCACGTTCTCTTGTACCGTTGCGCTGGTCAGTCCTGTTATCAGACCTTTCGTACTTTTCAGCTCCCAGTTGGGCTGTGGATTCCGCTAATAGAGCCTCATTGAGGATTTTCTCGACAAGATGCTTGAACGCTTCTTCTCGGTCTCCTCCTAATAATGCTACCAATTCCTCATGGTTTAATGTAATATTTACTTGAGCCATGATGATTACTTGCCTCCTTTATACTGTTTTGTTTGGTCACTTAACATTTTAAATCAGGAGAGAGCATTCATGGCTCTTTTATATTTAATTTTCAATTTACACCATTATATGGACATAATGCCTGCAGAGGAGAAACGCTTTACACAGGCCGAGCTCGATAAGGTTGTAGCTGATAGGCTCGCAAGAGAGCGCCAGAAGTATGAGGGCTTTTCGGAGCTCAAAGAAAAGGCGGCTAAGTTTGATGAGCTTGAGGCAGCATCCAAAACAGAGCTTCAGAAAGCTACGGAGAAAGCTGAGAAGCTGGAAAAAGAACTCACAGCACTCAAGAAAGATGCTGAGCTTCGGACCATTAAGGCAAAGGTTGCAACGGAAACAGGTGTGCCTGCAGAACTTTTGACAGGTGCAACCGAAGAGGAGTGCACGGCTCAGGCCAATCTGCTGCGGTGAGTATGGCGAGGGAAATATTCGAAGACAAAAGTTAACTTCTTTGGGTTATAATTATGATGAGGTCGGGGCAAAGATTAATGCTCTGGATAAGATCGGGAAGACCTTCTTGCCGGAGATCAAAAACAAAGCAGGGGAGTATTGGCTTAGCGTGGTCAAACTGATGGCACTCTGAAAAGTTGGATTGAAAGTTGGATTAATTTTTTATACCTTAAGTAAAAATGCGGAGTTTGACGTTATTGGTCACGGGTTCAAGTCCCGTATGCTCCATTTTTTTATTGATTTGGGCTTTATTTCAAGGAGGATGCATTCATGAAAGAACGTATAGAAAAATACATTAGGAAGAAACAACGTGAAAAAGCCATAAAAATGCTTAAGGATAATATTTTCATTATTCTCGGCGTACTGGGGCTCATCATCCTTCTGATCATCCTAAAGATTCTTAAGAAGAAGGCCAAGAAAAAAGTTAAGGCTAAGATCAAGGAAACAATCAAAAGCGGAATAGATAGCATAAGAGATAAGGAATCATCTTCTAATGGCGACGAAGAAGAGGAAGAATAGAAACAAAAAATACATTCTGAGCGTAATTGCCACAGTGGCAGTTCTTGCTCTCATATATTTGATCACGTATCTCTTAAAGCAATCCATCAATTCAGTTTCGCAGGACCTTGATGGCCCTTATGATGTGGCAGATCGGCATAAATGTGGAGCCAAACGGAAGACGGAAGGGCATAGGAAAGATGCTTGTTGCGTTTCTTAAAAATGAGATACTTGATAAGGGAAGGCTTCCATATTACGGTACTTCCATGGGACATATCGCTTCCCAGAAGGTTGCCATCGGTTCAGGGTTTGTGCCGGCCTGGGCAGAACTTGTAACAGATAGGCTCGAATGATTTTCACATATACAGTCATTTTGGAGAGGACATGCGATGCAATCAGAGTCCACAAACAAATCTCAAAAGAATAATAAGCGGAGAATCCTGATTGTATGTTTTGTTGCTTTTTTCCTGCTTGGTATTTACTTTTTAATTGGAAAACCTATGATTGCTTTTGTTGGTGATGCAGATGGATTTCAAGAATTTGTTAAAAGCAGAGGCATCTTTGGACTATTAGTATTTGGCTTTTTTGTTTTTTTACAGACACTCTCAAACTGCATACCAGGACTTCCGTTTTATCTTGCTGCTGGCGCTGCATTTGGAGGCATTAAGGGAGCAATCATTTGTGATATATTTGCAACTATGGCAAACACAACTGCATTCCTCTTGGGAAAGAAATATGGAAGAGATTTTTTGCTTCTGCTTTTTCCCAAAAGTAAATTGGAACAGGTTGAAAATCTTGTTCTAAATAAAAATCCGGTATTGGTACATGTTCTGTTCATGCTTTTACCATTGCCAAAAGATACTTATGCATGGCTTGGCTTTTATTCAAAAGAAAATGTGATTCAATGGATCCTGATCACTTTTGTTGCAAGGTTTCCGCATATCTTTATCTATACATTCGGAGCTGAAAAGATGCTAGAGAACCAATACAGCTATATTGCTGCGGGCGCGATCATTGCAGTAGTTGTTTACCTGGCTGTTGCTATGCTTATTAAGAAAAAAACTGTTAATAGTGGTGAATAAATGGCACTATATGCACTTGGAGATCTCCATCTGTCTTTTCAGGCAGACAAACCAATGGATGTATTCGGAAAAGCAAGGAGAAATCACGAAAAAAGAATGTGAAAAGCAGCTTTGTAAATTATTTAGTTAGACGCATATTTCTCAGATTAAAAGCACACTATTCTATAGGTGTTGCGTTTAGTCTGAGAATTCTTTTTTTCTATATATCAAGACGTATTTCGAATATGGGTCTCTTGTGTTCATATGATGATCAACACATTATATGAAAGACAGGTGAAAAAATGTCTCATATCCCTTCATTAAAAGAACCAGGATTAGTCAGTTTCAATAACTGATTAACCCTGGTTTTGTTTATTCTCACAAGAGACCCTCAAACCAGACCCTCAAACCAGACCCTCAAAGTAGCCCCTCACGACAGCCCCTCAAACTAGACCCTCAAAATGATTGACCCTCAAAAACTTTGAATACCCGAATCATGCTTGCCAAACACGTAACCAAGACTAAAGAAAGTCGCACACAGTGCAAGCACTGCGATAAGGTCACCGATGGTGAGCATAAGCAAGTGCCTCCAAAAAAGATTTCTCGAAAGAGATTTCTATATTAACGGAGGTCACAGTCCTCCGATTGAAGGACTAACCGCCTACCGTGATTACTGGTAGCACCAAGGGTGATTATACAGAACGTACATTCGATAGTCAATGGCATATATAAAGATCCACAGCCCCAATCTCAAAATGGTCTTATGACTTAAGTCCCCAGGGCTCATTTTGCCACACCATACCCTCACTTCTCATACGTCGACGTCACCTCAAGCCCGGTCATCTCCCCAATCATATCTGTAAACACCACCGGATCCCAGTGTATATTCGCCCTGTTAAACTTCCGATCCTCCAGCTTCAGCCACGGGAAAATCATCTTCTCCCCATCGCAGACATAATAAAAGTTATTAAACGTCCGCGCATAGTCAATCTCACTTGCCTCCGCGCAGCTCACCGGATCCGCCTGCAATATGCACTGGTCATACCCGAATTCATATTCCTTCCCATCAATCCCGGTAAAAGAATAATGATACCAGTCACCCTCAACCGGATACCCCTGCCTTACCAGAAGCTTATAAAATGCGGAATAGGAAAGATTCCCCTTGTAATCCGCAAAGATCTCCTCACTCTCATCTGTCGCCATGCCGTCAATCACCGCGTAGTAGTATCTGTTGGACTCAAACCCGTTAACGTCCTTCCTCTCCTCATACGGAAACTTAGAGTACACATCCACGAGCCCTTCCTCAATAGCCCAGGACAGATAGTACTTCTCCATCCTGTTCCTGTAATAATCGGAATTAAACTCACCAATATTGGCTTCATTGATGTTTGCAAGGTGCGAGTACTCAAACAGCGCCTGATAGATAAGCTCCCTTGGAATCTCCCCCGTGTACAGATCACTGACCGTCACCCCATCCTGCCTCTTAGTGTCAGTAAACTTCCCCTGCACCCGGAACCTGATCATCATATCCTTCGAAAACCCGTGACTTTCATAGACCTTTGCAATCTTATCCGTGGTCTCCATCACCGCCTCAATATCCTCATAAAAATTCATGGGATCAACTTCAAAATCCGGCGAATGCCCATTGTGAGCTGTCAGGACCCTTGGCCATTGCTCCTGTGGATACAGCACATAAAAAAGATTCTCCTTAAGATCATCATCCCAATAAACTGATATCATCCCTATCGTATCTGTACTCGATGTCCGGAACACCTTGAAAACAACCTCTTCCCCAAGCTGATACCAATCCGTACTCACCTCATATACATCAGATTCCCCTTCTTCACTGATCTTCTCGATCCGGCACTGCTCAGGGTCGATGCCAAGCTCCTCTATGTAGTATTCAACGCTGCCCTTTTCATATTTGGAATAGCGCTCCTTTTCTAATCCGCAGGAACACACCAATAATACTCCGGTCAAAAGAACCATCACTATAATCAACAACCGCTTAAAAATTTTCATTTACAATTCTTCCCCTAAATCTCCGCTTCTCATCACGGGAAAATCAAAGTACTCATCCGGATACGGCTCATCCGCCAGCGTAAAGTGCCACCACTCGTACTCATATGGCGCAAACCCGGCCCGCACCATGACTTCCCGCAGCAGTGCACGATTCGCCCGCTGCGCCTCCGATAGCGAAGCATGCTCATAATGGCTGATATCCCCGAAGAAGTCGAAGTATCCGCCCATATCCGCATCACGCCCCCGGGCCATGTCAAACAGCGTCAAGTCCACGGTGCTCCCTCTGCTGTGGCCGGAGCGCTCCGCAATAAACCCCAGCTCAAAGAGCCTCTCCTTTGGCACATCAGGATAAAAGACCTTCTTCATCCGCTGGTCGCTTACATCCTTAGCCCATCTCACAAAATGGTCCACAGCCCTCTGAGGCCTGTAGGCATCATAAATCTTAAGCCGGTACCCCTTCTCTTTAAGCTCCTCGGCGGCAGCCGCCAGCGCATCCGCAGCTTCCCTTGTCAAAAGAGCTGTCGGCTCAAGATAACCGTCTATCCTATCCCCTATGAAATTGAAAGTCGAATAGTATCGTATCTCCAGGATCACATCGGCAGCCACCTCTGCAATCTCCACAAATCTCTTATCCATCCTCATGCCCCCAAAATCGAACCCATGATAATGCCCAGCCATGTGCCGATCACATAGCCGAAAGTCCCAACCAGCATACACGGGCCAACCAGCCTTGTCCAGCCCATGGAAATAGCCATTCCGGCAGCAGTGGTAGGTCCGCCGATATTGGCATTTGACGCCAGGATGATGTCCTCCAGATCAAATTTAAACAGCTTCCCGAACCCAAAGCAGAAAGCCATGTTAAACACCACCAGTATAAAGCAGAACAGCAACAGAAGCGGAGCATTCCTGATGATCATGACAATGGAGGCCGGAACACCGATGACGAAGTAGAACAGGTAGATAAGCCAGGTCCCCACTTCCTTGGCGCCGTGCATCTGCCTTGCCTTGTCTTCAAAGAAGGAAGCAAACACCATGGAAACATTGGTGATCCACACATACTGGCTTCCGAAGAAAGTATTCAGCATCTTCAAAAATCCGTTGCTCTCGGGAATAATCCCGGAAAGAAATCCCGCAATAAGTTTTGAAACAGTAACCACAATGGCTGCGTAGGCCAAAGAAGCAGCTATATCCTTCAAGGAGATGTCGTGCCTCTCCCAGTAGCTTGCCGCAAGGGTTTCGCCCTCCTTATCAGCCCCTCTCTTTGCCACCTCATCTATATGCGGGTGGCTGTAATGCTTTTGGAAAAAGACACTTGAAGCTATAGCCAGAAGTATCATAAGATACACGGCCATATTCAGATTGTCCGCCACGGTGGCAGCAGAGATGAGCCCTCCGCTGACCCCAAAGGCATCAGCAATTGCAGTAAAGTTTACGCCTCCGCCGATATAGGAACCCGTCATCATGGCAGCCACCCCGGGAAGTCCTTCCACAAGCCCCGACAAAAGAGCCGTTCCCACCAGGGCCCCCGCAAAGGTCCCCGCGGCGCCTATAAGGAATATCACCAGAAGCTTCCCTGTCTCCCGCCATATCTTTATCACGTTTGCATCCAAAAGAAGCAGCGGTATCGCCAAAGGAACCGCATATCCCCAGACAACGTCGTCAAATACCGGAGCCGAAGTCGGAATAACCCCAAGGTTTGTCAGCACTACCGCAATGATCAACGCGATCACTGCTCCCGTAAGCTTCGCAGCCCATTTGTATTTCTGCTCAAGATAGATAGCCAGAAAAGCGGACAAAAAAAGTATCGACAAAAGCGCCCAGTTGTTATCCGCTGCAATCAGTGTGTTCATAAATTCATCCCATTCCTTTTCTCGTTTTTACGTTACCACATTTAATTATATAACGTGTTGTAAACAATGTATTGCGCCATTATAATGAAATAGAAGTTTCCGCGGCATCAACCGGACATAACAGTAAACAGACAAACGTATAGTTGACCGCGCGACATTAAATCTATGTGGTGAGGGAATGAAAAAAGGGGGAACAAATATGCAGGGAAGTATTGATGATATCGAAGCTTTGATGAACTGGCTCGACAGAATTGGGGTTCTTAACAGCGCAAACAAAGATCTGCTTGAAGATGCAATCTTTGCCCTGAAGTCCGGTAACGAATACCGCGCTGAGGATCGTTTAAAAACTGCTGCAAGAAACTACGAGAATGACGGAGAACGTGATGCTGCAGCAGCATGCGAAAGACTTCTCTAATATAGAATCAGCATTGCTCTAAACGTAGTACAATTACAGTAATTACATAAGCGGCTGATACCAGGCATATGGAAGCTTCAAGGCTGTCACAGAAATGTGGCAGCCTTTTTAAATGTCCGAATCCATTGAGTGGTGATTATTGGACGCGTAATTCTCTATCATGTGTATAACAGAACCCGGGAAAAGAGCTATGAACATAATGAAAGCTTGTTTTTGGAGGATATGCCATGGAAAGACTGCTGTATTGGCTCAGTAAATGTATTCACAGGAAAAACAGATTCTGCAAACACTTCTGCGTCACCTGCGAGTTCTACGAGATCTGCAAGCGCGACGGAAGCCTTGAATGAAAGAGAGGTAACAATATGTTCTTTGGAAAAAGAGATAAAGATGTCAGATTAACAGAGAAGCAGTACAAGGAGCTTACAAGCTCAATGACAAAGAAAGAGCGCAGAGACTTTGACCGCAGGCAGGATCAGTTACGCTGCGACAGAGAAGATGACAGGCTTGATGCATGGCTTGACTTTGAAGATGAGATGGATGACAAGTAAGAGGTAAAGAGAGATGTCGCTTGACTGGAACAGAAACGGCCATTTAGATGCAGCGGATTACATGATAACAGAAATGTTGAATAAGGAACTGGAGGAAAAGAAAAAGGAAGGGGACGAGGACGAGACTAACTGCAAACGTGAGAAAAATAATTGATGTTCAACAGGCTGTGCAATATGATTCTGCGGCCTGATTTTGTGCAAATTGCACAATGCATATTTTGGGGATTTTTTAAATGCTAAAAGGTTAAAAACTGCATAAAAACTGGAGAATGCCAAAAGGTTAAAAGTCACAAATATTATAATGTCAAAAGGTCATAAAATTGTTGACATTGCACAAGGAAGGTGATAAATTTACATCATCGAAACGATATGCGCATATCAAGTTTTCGGTTAGACAACCCATGAACACGAAAGGATGACCTAAGATGAAATGTTTTGAATGCGACAAGTGCGCCGCGCATGGTAATGGAAGGTTCTTCTGCTTACAGGACAAGAAATGGATCAGCAATGATAATTACTATTATCGTAAAACAATTGCTTGCAGCATTAACAAGAAGGCAAGAGAACAATCTGGCAACTATCTGTTCATCAAACTTGATTGAAGGAGAAAGCATCATGGAATTGCATATCAGTTCAAATGATTTTGATTACATTACAAGTATTTTTGAAGAGGCTAAGGCAAAGGTACCTCAGGTTGAAGGTTATTGCAGCCTAAATGGGACCAATGCTTTTGGCAAAAGAGAATATAGAGTCTATGTCAGTAATGAAGATCTGACAGAAGCGTTTCGAACACCGGTAACTTTTGGGCAGATGATCGACATAATGAAGCAATGGCCGGTAGGTCAGCAGATATATTTCCAAAGAGAAGACTGGCAGGGAACCCCGGAGGCAGTGTTCTTGGATTCTTACGGCAAGATTCCACATATCAGCAAATGTTATATGTGCCCGGTGAGTAATGATTATTACGTGGATGAAGAAACCGGAACCACAATAGACACAATACCGTATATACCTTCTTTTGAAGATATGTTTCATAAAGGGTGGTATGTATACAACTATAAGAAAGATAAGACGTATGTGGAAGATGATGACGACATGGTTGATTATGGCGGATATTCGGAATAGAACGGATTTTGAAATCACAATGAGTAGGATAATAGTGAGGATGAAGGTTTTATGGATGTAGATTTTTCTGAGGTTATAGCAAGAATAAATGAGACAGCAGGCTTTTCATACGGAGAACAGTACGATATTGTTTCTAAGGTGGCTTATTTGCTTGGAGTGAACAAGCGAATCTTTGAAAACGACCATGAGCCGCCCAAAATGGAAGTGTTCAAGAAACTGGAGCTGGATAAGAGAGCTAGGATAGTTAGAAACTTGTGCCTTCTTAGAAATCAGCTTGAGCATAACTTCCTGAAAGTATGTCAGGGCATTCAGCAAGAGGGAAGGAGTATACTTGGCATGCCTGAGTATATGTCTATTGACGCTATGCAGACATTGTCAGATGACGGTATTGATATATACGCACATTTAAAAGAGCCTACTCCATATTTGGCTAATTTAAATATGAATATCAAGAACAGGATAAATAACTGTCGGGATTTGTTTCCGCAGTGGATTAATTGGGATTATTTATCTGAGATATTTATTATGCCAGATGGCCTTTCAGAGGAAGGGCAAAAGAAAGCGGCGGCGTTCTTTTATGAGAATATGACCTATTATCCTTATGGACAGTATCTAAATTGGCCGGCACAGGAAGAAGGTAATATTCTTCTTAATGACAAGAAATTTGTTAGCCTACTTTATCGATGGAATAGCGATGAATTCCAAAATTTAAGCCTTGTATCGGATGTGAGTGACAAGACTAAAGCAAACATTTATACATTTATAGAAAACAGTGATAAGTGTGTGTTTATAGTAGATTGCGAAAACTCGGATCCATATAGTCTTTGCGCTGCGATCAGAAACCTTGAACCAGAGCGCTTGGAGAAAATTGAGAAGATCATTCTATTTGATGATGTGCATGCGGCATCTGCCTGGGAGCTACTTGGATCATATATTAGTATCCCGGTTGAATATATCATGATAGAACGACTTAAGGATAACAAGTCGCTGGCGGATGTTAAGGTTACTGCAAGGACTTGCAAGGAGTTTTACAGCAATAATGTAGATTCATTTGTCCTTGTATCCAGCGATTCTGATTACTGGGGACTTATGGAAGAACTTCCACAGGCTAAATTCCTGGTAATGGTTGAACACGACAAATGTAGTTTTGCTTTGAAGGACAAACTCATGAAGAATGATATTTTTTATTGCTACATTGACAGCTTTTATGCTGGAGGGGCAGAAGATATCAAAAATGATGCAATTCAGAAAGAATTGGCCAGGTCGATTAAAGCGTCTCTGGAATTAAATCTTAACACTATGATGCGCGATGTGTTATACAGAACAAGAATTAGCATGACTGATGAGGAAATAAGCAGTTTTATAAAACGCAAAGTGAAGAATCATTTGGAAATTGAGGTTGATGAAAATGGTGATGTTGAGCTAAGCTATCGTGTTAGGAAATAGGGATGATCAAGAGTATATTCTTATAACGAGCTGCGTGATATAATGGCAATGGTACATACAAGCTGAAAAGAAAGAACATAGTTGTAGGGGCTCAGAGAAATACAATTTCTTTTGAAGCCCTTATTTTACGGCAAAGGAGCATACATGAGTATTACATAAATTTTGTATTGGTGGTATCATATCAGCGCTGCATTTTTATTAGTAGGCATTTGTTAAATATGAATTTAAAAATATAAGTAATAGGTGAGGTTTTGAATAACATGAAGATGAAGAAGTATTTTGCGCTGCTGGTTTTATGGTCGGTTTATTTTGCAATGTTAGCTATATGCATAACTTTGTCTATTTCAACATACCATACTTTGCAGCCATTGGCGGCGTTTGAAAGTATTGCTATCAATCTTGTGATGTTCTTGATAGTTGGTGCATCATTTTTGTACTGCACAATAAAGTTTATTAAAGTCATTAACATCGTTGGAGAAATCGGATCTGCAACGACAAAGATTAAGGAAGACTTTAACAATGGTGAATCTTTATGGGAAAAATATAGCAATGATAGTAACGAACTCTTTCATGTTGAGAGCTTGAAGACTAAGTATAACGAGTTTGTTTCTGAGAGTAAGCGTTTTTCTGAGTTGACAAATGGAAGCTACAAGTGCAAGATAGATGATTTTATAAATGAAGACTATTTGAATTCTATAATGAACAAGACATTGTGCAATCTTGTTCCTGGTCTAATGACGGGATTAGGTATCCTTGGAACTTTTATTGGATTGTCTTTGGGACTTCAGGCGTTCAATACTGGAAGTGCTGCAGAGATTTCAGATAGTATAGCTCCTCTTATGGGAGGTATAAAGATTGCATTCCATACTTCAGTATATGGAATGGTTTTTTCATTAGCTTTTAACTGGATTTATAAATACATCTCAGGGTCAGCAATGGTAAATCTGAATGATTTCCTTGAAATATATGACGGTCATGTCCTTTTGGATTCAGTTTACACAAATGAAAGTGAGATTCACAATTTAATTCGACAGCTTCCAGATGAGATTGGCAGACAGATGAATGCTTCTTTGTCACCTGCAATGTCTGGCATAAGCGAAACTTTTAGAGCATTTGCTGATAATGTTAGTGAAAAACAGACGGAAGGATTATCAAATATAGTAAATTCCTTTGTTGATGAAATGAACACTTCATTGGGAGACCAGTTTACTCATCTTGGAGAGATTATTGAAAAGACCTGTGAAATGCAGGAGCAGAATAATGAAAAATCGCAGGCACTTCTTGAAAAGATTGGTTTGATGTCAACAGACATAGATAGAATAAATGAGATGTCAAACAATACTGTTGAGAAAATGTCCGCTTACATAGATAAGCTTGAGGAATATCAGACTAATCTTAATAAGTGCCAGGAGTCACTGAATGCTCAAATGGAAAAACAGAGTAAGATTGATGACTCAATCAGTAAGAATATGGAGGAGTTGGCTAAGCAGCAGGGAGTAATCGTTGATATTACTACTAAGGTATCCACTAACCTTGAAGAACAGATTGTAAATCTTTCGGAGCTTGAGAAAACACTCAGTCAGGAAGCAAAGGATAATATGGAGCAGTTGGCTGCGCAGGCCTATGATTATAACGAGCAGATAGCAGAGTTTGCACGAGAACAGCTTGAGAAGATGGCTCAGTATTCAGATGATCATTCGGCTTCGATGAAGAAGAGTTCAGAGGAATTATCTAAGATTATTACTACTTTGAACGAGAAACTTGGAGAATCACTTACAGAAACATTCAAAGCATTTGATAGTAATCTGGCTGAAATCACGGATCACCTTAGCGGAACTATTTCAGAGGTAGATGATACCACCAAGAGAGTGCCTAGTGTTGTTAACGCTGCATATGCCGGTATGGAAAAGAGCTTTGAAGAATTACAGAATAAAGTTGATGCTTTTGTAAAAATACTTGATGAAGATATAAAGAAACGTCAAAGAGCATTTGAAACAGGAAATGGTGGTTTTCGAGGATAATTCGATATGTATAGAAGAAAGAAAAAACATGAATCAGAAGAAGTGACATATTGGCTTTCTTATTCTGATATGATGGCGGCTTTGTTGCTTGTTTTTGTCCTGATTATTTCGTTTACAATGTTGCAGGCAAAAAAACAGTACGAAGATAAAGAGAAGGAGCTCCAGGATCAGAGAACGCAGCTTGAAGAACAGCAGAAGGTAATGGAAAGCCAGCAAGAACAACTTGATAAAGTTATTGGAGTTAGAGCAGACCTGGCTACAGCTCTTAGACAAGAGTTTGAGGGTTCTGATCTCAAGGTGTCAGTTGATCCGGCTACTGGAGCTATTACATTAGATTCAAGCATTTTGTTTGATGTAGACAGATATGATATCAAGCAGTCTGGACAAGAATTCCTTCAGGATTTCTTACCAAGATACGTTGGAGTTTTATTGAAGCCTGAGTTTAAAGATTATATTTCAGAGATTATCATTGAAGGCCATACGGATACTAATGGTGATTATATGCATAATCTTGAGCTTTCTCAGCAAAGAGCATTATCAGTTGCAAGGCTTTGCGTAATGGATAATAGTACTGTGCTTGGTGCTGATGAGCTGGAGGAAGTAAGGCCAATACTTACAGCGAATGGAAGATCATATAGTGATCCGGTATACAATGAAGAAGGAAGTGTTGATATGGCTGCATCTCGAAGAGTTGAGTTTAAATTTAGGCTTACTGATGAAGAGATGATTGATGAGATGATGAAAATCCTGAGCGATGGTTAAGGGAAAGAAAAATGCTTTTATATGTTCCTAATAAATTGATAAATTCTAAAAAAGAGATAATACAGAAGCATAAAAAATCAAACGATGTTCATATCGATGAGCAAAGCTCAGAGTTACTTGATCTGATTACTAGGCTGGTTTCGTTAAGAGAAGATAGCCTTGAAAGAGAGGCTTATGCTCTAAGTAACGGCGAAATAAGCATGATTTCTTCTTATATTCCTGTAAATTACTATGACGTGGATATGAGTAATCTTTTTGCAATATATACGTATAGAGCAGAAAAACGTTACTTTGAGATTCTATATACTACTTGGCAGGATCATTTTAAAAACAATGAGTGCAACGCATTTATTTATCAGTGGCTTAATGACAACGATGAGATCTTTGGTAGTGTTTTGGATATTTCGTTAAAGCCAGACTTTCGTAAGATGTTGGTTCGTGGCGATGTTCTTTTAACCTTTGGAAACATAGTAAAAGAAAAAATAATTGAAACAGACAATAGCCTGGAGGATATTTTAGAACCATGGAACTTGCGTTATGGGAGTAAGCTGCTGTGGGAAATGAAGTTTTTGTTATACACATATTGTCCTAAAAAAGTTTACCTGAAGATATCCAAGCAAGAGCTGCTTTCATATGTAAAACAATATGCAAGTAAAAAGGATGGATCACTGAAGAAATTTGTAGTAAATTTTGTTACTGAATTCAAGCTTAAAGAGCTTGAAAGGTTTGATGATATTGGAAGATTCCTGCTAGATGAAGTGGGAAATCCAGGAACCAGTGAGTTTTCAAAATTCCTAGAGGGCGTTTCTGCAGATTTGGTAACCAAGTATACAGACTGGATCAATAAATTGATTATTGATGAGGTCTTTGGTAAGGATGAGCGCAGCTTGTTCTGGAAGCAATATAGATTTAGGTCAGTTGTTAAGTATGAACGTAGTAATTCAGTAGTAATGGATATGGGGAAGTATGTTGCGACTGAATTTTTGGGTAAGGCCATGGGGCCAATCTATATTTACAAGAAAGATGTATTTGAAGACCAGGTTAAGAAATGGTTCCAGAATAGAAATAATGCGCAGCTTCGTTCTGTTTTATTCCATCACGAAAACTATTTTTGGAGAGAGGTACATCAGGGATATTGGCAGGGCGATGTTGATAGAATCCTATACAGTAACAATATGACAAGGAAAATAGAGGGATAACAAAGGAGATAATGATTGGTGGAGAGTAAACCGCTTGATGCAAGTTGTGATAAATTAATATTGACAGAAGAGCAGACACGGTGCGTTCTCAATGCTGGTAAGAGATCTTTGATAATTGAGGGAAAAGGTAAGACTGGAAAAAGCCTTGTCCTTATGAGAGTGTATGCCAAACTTCTTGAAAACGGAAGTGTAGGAGAAAATAATAAGATTGCTTTTTTTGAATCTATTTCAGAGTTAAATCAGTATGTTAATAGTATTTATGAAGAGTTAGTTGCTGATAAAGAAGCTCCTGATATGAATTTGATTGATTCAAAAGAAAGAGTACAGACTGCTGAGAAAGCGCTGGATAAACATAAATCACAATTTGGGAGGCATAGATTTCATAGTATTGATGCTGATTTGTGGCTTGAAGAATTTGATTGGATAAAAGGAATGAATATTGATCAAGATGATATAGATGGATATTTGATGCTTGATCATAGTGAACGCGATAAAGCTATTAAAATGAACCCAGCAGACAGAGTCATTGCCTTTCAGATTTTCTCTATATATAGCGAAATGCTAAAGGATAACAATCAAGTAGATGCATTGGATCAAGCGCTGTATTTGTTCAGACATAAGGAATTGATACCGGATTCTATGAAGATGTCACATGTATTGTTGGATGATGGGCAACGGCTTACTAAAATACAAGCTTCTATTTTGGGACTACTCAGCACGGGGACAGTGGTTGTCGCAGTAAATGGAGCTACGGCAGATGTCAGCTGGGGACCGAAGGATCTTGGGGATAGTGTGGAGATAAGAAGACTTACTATAAGCCAGAAACCGCGTGTTAAAGAGACAATAGAAGAAAAACAGGAAGATCCAAAGGAAAAGGCGCCAATAGTAGACAAGAAACACTCTCAAGAAAAAAGGAAATATACAATTGATACGTCTAAGGCTCGATCAGGATCTTTGTTTAGACAGCTGAGAGAAAAAGGTGGGACAAGAGTTCGTTTGGCGGATGGATTAAATCAGGAAGTTGAAGAACAGCCAAAACTTGATAAAGCTGTTTATGATAAGCTTATTGAAGAGAAAACTTTATCATCCTTTTTAGAAGCATTTAAGATGCTTAGAAAATGTATGATTACAAGAAAAATGGATGATCAGTATAAAGTTTTGATAGAAAGAATGGTTGTTCTACAAGAATCAATGGAGAAATATAAGGAAGTGTATGATCCGGATATTTATGATTTTTGTGAGTATTATGTGCCCGAAATTCTTAGGCTGACAGAAACGTATTTAGAATATGTGGATGCAGGTTTGAAATGGAGAATCCTTCATGATAAAGAGACTGATATAGTATCTGCACTTGAAGGATTAGTAATAGCTATCAATGGTAAAATAGATGAAATATACATGTATGCTTCTATTAACTTGACAGCGAAAGCAAAAGCAGTAGAAAGCATGATGGGACAAGATGGTTACGTGAAACCGGAATATAAAATATAAGAAGGAAAAGGAGAAATAAGTAATGGATAATTTGACAAATGCTGAAAATACAAAGGTGCCTACATTAACTTTGGATTCAGAGGAAAGAACTATAGATTTAACTGCACTGGAGCCTTCTCTTGCAAAAGATATTTCAAGTGATGTTTCTGGAAATTTGGCATCAGCGGGCGCAATTGATGAATCAATGTTGTCAGCTGAAGAAAAGAAACAGGTGGATGAGTTTTATAAAAAGATAGACGTTTCTGATATTAAGCTATTGAACTCATATGGTGCAGGAGCACAAAAAGGAATATCTACTTTTTCGTCAAATATCACTAAAAGAACTATGACGAAAGATGCTGGTGACGTTGGAGAAAGTTTGCGTGAATTAAAAGTGGCTATAGAAGGAACAACAACTCCTGACAGAATGGGTATATTTGCTATCTTTAAAAAAGGAAAACAGAAACTCAGTTATTTGGTATCTAACTTTCAAAGTGTAGAAACAAATATTCAGAGGATTGAAAAAGATTTAAGACATCACCAGCAGGTGTTAACGCAAGACGTTTATGTTCTCGACCAGATGTATAAGCTGAATCTGGAATTTTATCAAGAATTAACTATGTATATTATTGCTGGAAAGAAAGCTTTGTCTGATGCGCGTAATGGGAAGTTGATCGAACTCAGAGAGAAAGCTGAATTATCTAAGGATCAGTTGGATATTGAGAAATATAGGGATTACGAAAGAGCGTGCAATAGATTTGAAAGGAGAGTCCATGATTTAGAGGTTACAAGACTTGTTTCTCTTCAGCAAGCACCGCAGATAAGAATAATTCAGGATTCGGATCAGCAGACAATAGACAAGTTAAGGTCCGATATTATCAATACCATTCCGCTTTGGAGAAATCAGATGGTAGTTGCTCTCGGTATCCAGCATACTACAGATGCTCTTAATGCTCAAAGTGCTTTGGATGAGATGACCAATGAGATGTTTAGACGGAACTCAGAAACACTAAAACAGGGGGCGATAGATGCTGCGTTGGCTTCAGAGAGAGATATTATAGATATTGACACTCTCAGAAAAGTTAACGCGGATATTATTTCTTCAATAAATGAAGTTGTTAAAATTCACGAAGAAGGCAATAGAAGAAGAGCTGATGCGCAAAATGAGATGGTAAAGCTTGAAGAAGAACTTAAGCAAGCTTTACTAGATGCAGGTCAGAGATAATGATTAGATGGGTTTTATATGGCTACACGTTATACACCATATGTCACTAGAAGGCAAAGATTGGCATACAGGGAAAAAAAGAAAAGAATAGTATTATGCGCAATTATAGTCTGTTTGGCTATACTTGTGCTTGTTAAAATATGCGGTTTTTTATATAAGAATTTAGCAAGGAAATCATTAATTTATGATTCTCAGGGATCTGTAAGTATAGTTGATAGGGATCCGGATGACATACCGCTGTATGATGGGGCGGATTACAGTGTTTTAAATGATGGTAAACCATCCTTTAACTCATGGGATATAGATAATATTTCAGGAGAGCATTATAGTGAATTGGATGGATGGGGCAGGTGTGGAGTTGCTTATGCAATGCTAGATAGAACTATGATGCCTACAGAGGCGCGCGAAGGGATTGGGCAGATTAAGCCATCGGGATGGCAGCAGGCCAAATATGAAGGTGTTGTTGACTCAGATCCTCCATATCTCTATAACAGATGTCACTTGATCGCATATGCGCTGACTGGACAGAATGCCAATGAGAAGAATCTCATTACCGGTACGAGGTACATGAATGTTAAGGCGATGCTCCCTTGGGAAGAGAAAGTAATGCATTATCTTGATAATTCAGAAAACCATGTGCTTTACCGGGTGACCCCATATTTTAAGCTTAATGAGCTGGTTGCCAGAGGTGTAGAAATAGAAGCTTATTCTGTTGAAGATAAAGGAGAAGGGGTAAACTTTCATGTTTTTGTATATAATGTGCAGCCGGGGGTAGTGATTGACTATTCGTCAGGAAAAAGTAGGCTTGAATAAGCAGATGAGTATGGATGATAGTACAGATAGGCAGCTGAAGCGAGAAATTCGCTTTGGCTGACTTTTTGTAACGAAATAGAAATAAAAAGAGCAGCCAGATTAGGCAATGTCATTAAGTTAGTATGACAATACAAAAATGGCAACAGACTGAGGATGAAGTATTTTACTCTTCATCCTCAGTTTCTTCTTTTTAGGGCATAGCAAATAGACGGATTTTCTCCGCCAAAATAAAATTATGCAGCTTATTGTTTTTATGCTACTCTGTATAGGAAACTATGATATATCTTGCCAGTTAGTTTTCTTTCCCGATGTCTATCTGGCCTTATAGGAACTAGATTTTTTGATATAATGGTTTCCAAATCAGGTGATGATGCCTTTCCTCGATAGAACAATCTACACATATGCACTGCAACCGAAAAATTCGCTTTATATGTATGTTTCCTTTGCTTTTTATCAATGACTACGTGCGAGGTAATCATTTCAGCAAAGTTATACATTATAAGATGTGCGTAGATTTCTTGTTGGATGCACATCACCTTTTTTGAATGAAAATCCAGCATTCCTGTTGTATATTTCAGGTCTCTGAAAGATGTTTCTATTCCCCAGCGAACTGCATATAATTCTTTTAGCTTTTCTGGCGGATATGTATCTGGTTCAAGATTAGTGAGTACCGTTTCATAGCCATTTTCTGAGATCTTAAATCGAACAATCCGGAATCTAAGATTATAACTAAGTGTTGGATCTGCTTTTCTTGATTTTGATGGAAGATAATCAAATGTCGAAGTGGCTGCTATAAATTTATAATGATTCCTGTCCTTGTATAACTCTTTGGTTTCTTTGTTTTGTCGGCGTATCAAATTCATGGATATAGGTACATCGTATTCTGGTTTCTTTGGAAGGTCATAACCCTCTTTCATTCCTGTTTTTCCATCTTTGTAACCGGCAAGTACTTTTCCCGAAATTTCGGCATTTAATTTTCCCGAATCCGCGGCATTTAAGATTCCATAGCCAGCGGCATTTTATTTTCCATACTTGTCTTTATTCTTGGGCTGCCGCGTAAACGGCAGCCCTTGTTGCTTAATTACCAAAAATGAAGTCAAGATCCCTGCCTTTTAGCTTGGAAAAGTCGATATCGTCCAAAGGCTCTGGGGCATGATTTCTGGAGTCATCACTGTATCCGTAATAATCCATCATATACTTTCTGGCGTCTTCGGGATTCATGCCTTTTGTTGCCTGTCTTAGCTCTTCCTCTTCACGGTATATGTCGAGGAAATCTATAGGATATCCGCCCTCACACACAGCCATGGCATTGTTCTCATGAACGCTGTGACCTGCCGCCACCCATTCACGCAAGGCCTTGCATTCCTTGGCTGTCATCTTTGTCTCTTTCAGATATTCTTTAAGCTCTTCATCAAGCATAGCCTGGTATTCTTGTTCTTTTATCATATGTTCACTTATCCTTTCCGGTTTCATTTAAAAATGATTTCCTGTTCTCAAGTCTGTAGCTCTTACCATTCATGGGGATCTTGTCACACTGGAAGGAGAGCCTGTCCAGAATGGCAGTTGCAAGCGCTGCATCTCCGAGAAACTCAGTCCATTCTTCAAATCCTTTGTTGGTAGTAATGATTATCGAAGTGCGTTCCTGAAGCTCTGATATCAGCTGAAAGAACAGATTCCCTTCAATAGCAGTGATGGGGAGGTATCCAACCTCGTCTATTATCAGAAGGTTTGATGAACGTATCCTTCTAAGCTTTACACCTGCATGTCGGTCAATCTCTTCAGTGCGGAGGACCTTTATCAGCGACTGCATGGTTGTGTAGCTTACCTTGTAACCGTCTTCACATGCCTGATATCCAAGTCCTATCGCAAGATGTGTCTTGCCAACTCCGGGCGGACCGGAAAGTATTAAGTTGTATAGCCCGTCAATCCAGGTAAGCTCTGTGAGCTGTTTGAACTGCTTCTTGCTTATGGCTTTGCAGAAGGTCAGATCAAAGTCCTTAAGATATTTAGGGTAGGGAAATCCTGCCTCCTTTATTCGTTTATCCCTTGCCTTGTTCTGACGGTAAAGTATCTCTCCGTCAAAGACATATGTAAGGAAATCCAGGTAGCTTTGCTGCTCGGTTTCAGCTGTGTGGATCACTTCATCAAGGGCATCTCTTGTATGTATCAGCCCAAGGCTTCTGGCTGAAGTCTTTAAGGTCTGTATCTTATCCATTCAGCGCACCTCCCTTCATGGCATTCTCATATATCCTGAGATCGCGTATTTCAGGGCTGCCGCCTCTGTATTTCTCCGGCAGCTGTACCTTGCCGGGTTTCTCTGTTTTGTTCCTGTCCTCTTCAAAACTGAACAGATATGCAGTGGCTGATTTAAGTTCAACAGCGGAGTAAATGTCTCTTTCAAGGCAATACGAAAGTGCACCGTTTATGAATCTGCCCTCGTATTCATTAAAGAGCTTTTTGACTATCTGAAGCTGGTCACGGTAGTACCTCTGCTTCCGATGATACAGCTCTTCAAAGAACTCGCTGGCAGACTCGCTGTCAGTGAACCGAGACAGAACATCTGCTTCAAGTTCCTTTAATGACTGGCTTTTCTCGCGGTAGTCATCGGTAGTTGATCCAATGAGTTCGCCCTTTCCGTTAGATACCGGATGTGTTGCATATATCTCACCGGTCGCAGCATCAACGATTGAAACTTCTCCACCCTCAGTGATCATGTAAACCTTCTTGCCTCTGGAATAAGTTCCCTTAGGCACACGGTATCTGTTGCTGTGGAAAAGTACCACGTTGTCTTTGCGGACCTGATAGGTTATACTTTCGTTGACAGGTTTTTCAAAACTGTACTCAGATACTGGTATGAGGTATTCCTTTTCGAGGGCGAACACTTCTGCCGGTATCTTTTTTGTTGTTTCATGAACCTTGCTGTTTCCGGTTCTTTCAAGCCATGCGATACAGTCTTCGTTAAAGCTGTCTATATCTTTAAATATCCTGTGCTCAGCAAAGCCGTGCTTTACATACTTTACTACGTTCTCGATACGTCCTTTGCTTTCCGGATCGGCTCCATGACACAGGAATACGCCAAATCCGATTGTTTCTTTGAATATCTGGAACTCGTCTGTATAGATGATATCCCCATGATTCTCGCTGACTGCAAGTATCTTATCCTGATCATAGACGATTTCCTGGGGCCTTCCGCCAAAGAATTCAAATGCCTTGATATGAGCCTGTATAAAGCTGCTCGTCGTCCAGGGACGTTCTCTCCACAAAGCATACTTTTGACGGGAGTTGGAGAGCACCATGGCAAAGCAGTACACTTTCTTGGTGCGCCCAGAGAGAGTTTCAAGCTTTATTTCTCCCATGTCGACCTGTCCCTGTTTTCCAAAGGGTGGATCATCTGTAGCTTCGTATTGCCTTTGATGCTCAGGCTTTTTGATGCCATACTCTTCTCTGATGGCTACAACATAGTTCCTGAAAGCTCGTTCCTGGAATTCCAGCTCATTCTTACCCGTTTGCTCTTTGATCCAGTCATAAATCTGTGCGGCTGTCATATCTGGATATTTCTGAAGGCATTCTACAACGTATTCCTTGTAGATGTCTGCCTTCTTGTGTCTGCAACCAGCATTCTGCCTGGCTACAGCAAAGTCATCGGGTGGCATGTCCCAGTACTTGTTGACTGTCTTGAAGTCGATACCAAGCTTTTTACTGGTCTGCGATTTGTTTAGTTTGTGACGTTTCAGTTCTTGAATTTTTTCATAGATCATCCAACTTTTCACCTTTCTTCACCTCCAAAGAAAAGTATATCTTTGGAAGCATGATCTATGGAAAATAAAATGCCGAAACTATGGAATTTTAAATGCCGCTGGCTATGGAATATATTTTACCGTTTACAATCTTTTATACGAATAAGAAAATACCATCCTTTTTCTTGAACGTGAGCCATGTTGTTATAAGATTCATAGCCTCTATCAGCAATTACAATGGCTTTTGGTATATTTGATCTATCTATCATTTCTGCAAAAGCTTTATGTTCGTTGGCTATTCTATCTTTTTGGATAATAGCATCACTATAGATACAATGCTTAAGATCATACAGCGCATTCAAATGTAGTAAGTTGTATGGTTTTTGGCCATTTGAGCCAGGATAAAATGAGTCGGTATCTTCTGGGGCGGTAGCTATTTGAATTCTGGAACCATCAACCGCTAATAAATGAATCTCTTCTTTAAATGTACTGGTTATTTCATGAGAAAACTCGCGGAATACTTTCAGAAAAGCATTAGGACTGATCTTACAACGTTGTTGCGAAAACGCTGAAGCAGTAGGAACATCAGACGATGCATTAAAAAAATCTATCAATTCATTAGTCAGGCTTCCACTTTGCATTCCGATTATGCCTGTGATCAATTTCTCCATAGTAAGTTTCCTTTTGCGTGAAAAATCCTTTTCTGGATTGACGCAATACAATTTAGAGTTTTTCACTACTCTACGAATATTTGACATCAAAAGATTTTTTAGTTGTTTGGGTTTCATGTGCACCTCCTTGAAATCGAGAATTATGCTTACAATTTCAAGGGCCGCTTTCGCTACCTCTAAATAAAATCAGTAGCGAAAGCGGCCGCACTTTTTAGCTTTTATGTCAACATTTTTTCAGAAAAAAAGACCCCTACATCATTTCTGATGTAGAGATCTTTATAGTGTCACCTTAACTTAATGACATTGGCCAGATTAGGCTGCTCGTAGTATTTATTTTGAAAGTTTTGTGTAACCAATACGTCCTTCAGATTTACCAAGATCTTTATAATGGATATAGTAACTCTTTAAGTCAGTGCCATAGGCCTTTACAAGATCTGCATAGTTTGCTTTGTAGTAATCTACATTAAATTCGGTACATCCCTGACGACCTTCAGCCATGCCATAGTCCTTGAAATGCTGAAGAAGAGCATCAGCAGTGTTTCCTACTGCCTGAACAACATCAGCATTATGCTCTGCGTAATATGTTGCGTTAAAGATGCAGTCCCAACCAGATGTTAAAGGGTATGCTTCAAGGGCGGATATTACGGTTGCCTTAACTGCTGGAGCAGTAGTGGTAGTTTTAGTTGTAACTCTGTTACTGGTTGCAGCTGCAGCGTTGCTATGAGCTGAGCTGTGTCCAAATCCTGATACATGTGACTGGTGAGATTGATGTGAAACATGTGATGAATGACTATAACTGCTACCAGATGAATGTGAACTATGTGATCTATGTGATGAATGTGAACGATGTCCTGCAAATACTTCCATTGAGTAAAGCATACTCATAAGGATTACTAATGAACCTACTGCTAAGACTTTGTTTCTTGAAATATTACCTTCTTCATCAAACAAGTAGTTTTCTACGCTCTTTCCAAGCTTTGGAAAATTAAAATTCTCATCCATCATTGTATCCACCTCTCCAAAATATCAATAACATTTTTATCATCTTTATGTAAGATACCGAAGTAGTAGTCTAACATACCTGCGTAAATTTTGCAACGATTATTGCCTGGTGCCTTTGCGAATAAATCATTGTCAACAGCGTAGTTAATTACTGGACAGACACCGCAATATGGTTGATAAACACAGTCGCAACATCCAGGAATTGCTTCGAGACAACTGGCTGTGCAAACCGTTTTACAAACACCTGAATCAATAAGGGCGTTGTAGTCTGAAGTAAAAACGTCTCCCATCTTGAAAGCCGGGTCCCCCATCTCAGCAACCATACGTCCTTCATCGCAAGTATATATATTTCCGTCATAATAAATAGCAATTTGACCAACAGCAGCACCACAAGGGGACCTAAGCTCCATGTAGTTGCTTGAATATCCATGCAATATTTTTGTTAAGAAAATATTTGCGTGGCCTTCACTGAAAACAGTACCGTTAGCGTTGATCTCTATAATATGATCAAGAGCTCTTTTGTAGAAAGCTAAGAATTCATTTGGTGTATATCCAATTTTCTCCCAATGGTCATTTGCATAACCAAGTTTGGTAAGTGGTCGTATGAATATGTTATTGAAGCCAAGCTCAAGGTAGGTATCAACAATTTCCTTAGCATGATCCAAGCTAAAACGCGTAGTGGTCTGAATGGCGCCAAGACTTATTCCGCGGTCTCTGAGCATTTTGATTCCTCGTATAGCTGCGCTATAAGATCCGCCACCACCCTGGCGAAAAGGTCTGTTGGAATTGTGAACAAGCTCATTTCCATCTAATGAAACAGATACTTGAACCTTGTGATCAGAAAGATAATCAGCAATTTCATCTGTTAGAAGAGAAAGATTGGAAACGAGATTGTAGGCAATCTCCTTATTTCCTTTTCTTGAATCTGC
Source organism: Butyrivibrio sp. FCS014 (assembly GCF_000526935.1). GTDB lineage: Bacteria > Bacillota > Clostridia > Lachnospirales > Lachnospiraceae > Butyrivibrio. Next base: position 266,406 of record NZ_JAHA01000007.1, read on the forward strand.
ATACTCAATGATATGCTTTATCGTTTCAAAATTTAAAAGTGGTTCTCCGCCCTGAAATTCCACAGTTATAGAGCTGAGAGGAGATTGAAGAGCTATTTCTACACCCCTTTCAGCAATTTCTTTGCTCATTAAGCCTTTTGTGGAACTGTTTTCAGACTGAGCCTGACAGTATACACAATTAAGGTTACAGCTATTAGTCATGACAAATATGAAGAGTCCGGTCGATTGAAGCAGGTGGCATTTCATATCTCTCAAATACGGAACGCTTTTCTCTAGGTAAGCCTGCCTAGATTCTCCTGTCAAAAAGAATTTCTCCGTGAGGCTCTCACGAAGAGCTGGTTCCAGAGCGTTTGCATTGCCTGTAACTAGTGTCTTCAATGAGCTTTTGTCAATGAATTCATAACGTCCAAAATCATTGGTTATAAGGTATTCGTTTTCAAATTCTTTGAAATTAAAATAATTTATCATTATAAGATTGGTTTTACCGAATTGGCCAGATAGCGATCCGTTCCGGTAAACATTCCTCCACATGCATTTTTCTCTTTACAGGTACTGCAAGCATCAGCATATTTAATCTTGTGCTCTGTTATACTATGTGCGCATATATTCCAATAAGGGCGATCAACAAAGCATAATGGGAAATTGTAAATGGCTACATCAATTGCGTTCTCAACAAGAATATCTATTGCCGGACGCATGTTTTCAAATGCTTCTTCATATGGAATCCATACTTTGTCGCTATTAACAAGGGCGTTACCCAGCATTTCCATGCCCATAATCTTGACACTATCTATGTTGGGAAAATTTTTGCAGATGTATTTGGCCAAGGAAGGAAGATATTCAGCGTTCAGCTTACTGACAACAATTCTGATTTCTACAGAAACCATTTTAGTTGCCAAAAGATTCTTGATCCCAGCTGTTGTCTGAAGAAAGCTTCCTTTGGCTTGTGATATGGTATCATGGACTTCTGCGACATGAGCATGTAGCGGTATTCCTACCAGAAAGTCTTCAGGTACAACTTCTGCGAATTTGCGGCAATATTCATGGCTTGAAAAAACACGTCCATTAGATAAAAGCAAATAGGACTGAGCTTTGTTTCCGTCTTTTAGCTGCTTCAAGATATCAAATATTTTTTCCTTGATAATAAATGGCTCTCCGCCGGTAATTGTAAGATGCTCCATTCTACATGGCATATATCTTATAAGCTCATCCTGTATTTCGAATGGAACAGTATGGCCATCTCTTCTGGCAGGCTCTGCCATAGGGCACATTATACAGTTGGAGTTACATTTATCTGTAATGTATAAGGTGTTGTCATTGGTCATCCCAAATGAACTGGCAATTTTCTTGTTGTTAATCTCTATGCAAGCATTCTCACCGAGACTAATCAAGTAATTCAGTTCTTCTTCTGATAAACTGAAAGATATATTCTCAGGCAAGAGAGTAGCTTGAGAGTCAGCAACATAAAAAGTGTTAAAATCAGCGCTTATATACTGATCAGCCAGTTCTTTGCTGAAAGATAGTTTGTATATATAATTTGATCCGTTGAATCCTTGTAAAATTATCGCCAATTGCTTATACCCCATATTACAGTGTAAATAAGTAGTCCGCTAAAGATAAAGATTGCGTAAGGCACCTTACGGACAATCTGAACTTCTTTAAGGCCGTTCTTTGATTCTCCCCATCTTATAACAGCTTCAGCCTCCTCGGCAGTAAGTCTGCTGCGCATGTCTTCCTTGGAAATACCGGGTAATCCTTTTACTCTGGATCTAGACATGAACATAGTAGTGAAACTTGAGAGAATCATTCCTTTTTTGACTTCAGAAGTAGGAATGGTTGCGTAATTATACTCGCTTATCATTAGTCTTAGTAACATGATTATTACTACGAGAAGGTAGTATTTTAATCTGCCAATACTCAAGAACCATTCGCCGGTATATATAGATAATGCTACGGAAAGGATAAGGGCAGTAATAACAGCAGGAAGCTTTTTTAAGAAATCGAATGAGGAAATCAACAATATTAAGCTTATGTTGATTCCTAAAATAGCCCACCCATGGTTGTTAAACCAGTCTTTGGCGAAATAGTTTTCAAGCTTTAGTGCAAAAGAAATATAGATGATATTTCTTATGTATGCGATAAAAAATTGTTTGGCATTCTTAGTGACATTTTTAAAAGAAAAATTGCCCTTATGAGTGATGAAGAGCCATATCGATTCAAATAGTAGATAAGCAAAGCTTACAATAAAGCTAAGAGCAACTACTATTACTCCCCAGGGAACAAGATTGCCAGCAAGCATACAGTAATTGGCTGGTAAAAGAATGCCTAATACAGAAAGCAATTTGCTGTCTCCTGCGGCCCAAATGTGCAATATATATAGAATCAAAGAGAATACAACTACAAGGGTAAGATTGATAAAATAAGCTCCCCATATTATGTTTGTTTTTAATATGTACTGTGCGATTGTTAATGCAATTCCTGCTATTCCGAAAATGAGTAATATTTTGTTGCTGATGCGATTTTCTCTTATGTCAGTTATGGAAGTAATTATTCCCAGAATTAAAGCAAGTATTGTTGCGGTCAATGGAAGTATAATCATAAGTTCATGAGTCCTAAAACATAATTTGAAAACTCTTTTAATACAAGCTGAGGATCAGGCTTGCTGGATACTACAGTGCAAATGTAATACTCGTGGTTTTCATCCATTTTTATATTAGCAAATCCTTTATATGCGGCAATGGCCGCAAGGATAGAGGACTTGTCATAGAATTTTTTTGTCAGTGCAACGGAATTATTCATTTTCAAACCAATCCTTTAGTATATTATCAACATCTTGAATATCTGCTCCGTCATCAATATCTGCTTCCCCTTCGATGATTGTTGATGCCATGGCACGTCCCAATGTTATTTCACGGATTGTTCTTGTGCGCGTTGATATAACATAACGAGCTGCCTGTGCAAGCATTTCGTTATCAAAGTCTCCCTCAGATATAGGAGTTGAGCCATCTTTAGGAGTGATTGTTACAATATATTCGCCGTCTTTTTTATCGATATGAATGTAGGAATGATCTAAGAACCTGTAAGAGGCTTTGATCAGTACTTCTTTTGGATATAAATCTTCTGGATACTTAATTGTCATATAAAAACCCATCCTAATATTTTTGTCTTTTATTCTACTATATTTAATAATAATAAATAGCTTTCTTACAATATTTTCATGGATGTTTAGCAATTGTTTATTTATTGCTGTATGATTCCCCGTTTAGTAAGTGGAATTAAGGCTATGCAAGAATGATTATCATACTTTGAGTGACTATTGATGTCAAGGAATTGTTTACGGTATTTTATAAAACAAGGACAAAATGTGAAAATTTACATTACTCTGTGGGAATGATGGGGGACGGACATTGCGGTTGTCACACAAAGATAAGAGATGAATAATGAGTATATATGCAGCTGAAACGATATTTTCGCTTTAGCTGTTTTTTTGTATGAAAAACAGCTGTGGTTGATTATATTTTGAAAATAAAATGTTTAGAACAGCTTTATTGAAAATATATCTTTGTGTAAAGGATAATAATTGATGTAAAGAGTATTTTGTTTAAATGTGTTATTTATGATTATTGCTTTGTAAACATCGCTATATGTTGACAATATATGAAAAATATTGTCTAATAATAGCAAATGTAGTGCATAAATGGAAAGGGTATTTTATGGCGACAGAACAAGAGAAAAGCGAACGCTTCAAACGGGTGGCAGAAGGAAGGACTAATAAGATAATTGATCAACTTCGCCTGTTGGGAAATTGTGCTAATAAATCTAACTATGAATATAGTGATGAAGATATCAAAAAAATCTTTTCGGCAATAGAAAATGAACTGAGGCTTACTAAAGCAAAGTATCAGGCTAAGCAGAAGAACAAAAAATTTGAATTATAAGGAGTGGAGTTATGAAGAAATGGCGCTATATATCAAATAATAATTCTACTATCGTAGGAATAAACGATGCAGGCATTGAAACTTTTACTGCAAATATGAATAAGTCTTTGGTGCGTGAGAATATACAGAATGCGCTAGATGCGATTTTGCCAGGGTCAGATAAACCAGTAGAAGTGGAATTTGTTTTATTTGATGTGTCTAGAGAAGCTATTCCAGATGTTGATACATTACAAGATGCAATTATTAAGTGTAAGAAAAGTAATGTAACTGAGCCTGATGCATATAAGTTCTTTGAAGCAGCAGAAAAGGTGATATCGTCTGAAAACATAAGAATATTAAGGATAAGTGATCATAATACTATTGGGTTAGAAGGTACAGATACTTGTGAAAAAGGAACAAGCTGGAGTCGTCTAGTAAAAGAAAGCGGATCTTCTAATAAAGGACAAGGGTCAGGCGGAAGCTTTGGAATAGGTAAATCTGCATCTTTTGCGTGTTCAGACTTAAGAACAGTATTCTATTCTTCGAAAGATACAAGAGGATTATTGTCAAATATAGGTGTCGCAAAACTAGTCTCATTTGAAGATGAGTCTGTAGGAGGGTGGACCACAGGTACATGCTACTATTCTGATGATAATAGATTTGTAGCGATACCAGAGTTGGCTGCTTTTGATGCTAGCTACAAAAGAACGAATTCTGGGACTGACATATATGTAATAGGCATGCATGATGTTGATGATTTTGAAAAGACTTTTATAGATGCCGTTTTATACGATTTCTTGGTTTCTATTGTAAAAGGGAAACTAATTGTGAGAGTACAGGATAAAATAATTGATAATAAAAGTCTTCCAAGATATATGTCGGCCATTAACCCATATGAATCTGATGAGGCGAAAGAATTATTGGATTATTATCATATATTGACTTCTAATGATCCGACAATCAAAGAAATCAAGTTGGATTCAAAAGTATATGGAGAAAAATACGGCTTCAAGGATGGAGAATGCACCTTACTATTAAAAGAATCTGAAGGATTAAATAGAAAAGTTCTTATAACAAGACGGGCAGGAATGCGCATATTAGAGCAAAACCGGATAAGTGGTTCGATTGAGTTTTCAGGGGTCATGATAATTGATGGAGATAATATGAATGAGGCATTTAAAAAGATGGAAGTGCCTTCGCACGATGCTTGGGAACCTGGTAGATGCAGAGGAGAAACTAAGAAATATACAGCCATACTAACTGATTTCAAAAAATATATTAAAGGTTGTGTTATAGAATGCTTTGCTAAGGATAACACTACTTCTATGGATGCTATAGGAGCAAGCGATTTCCTTCCTGATTCGATAGAAAGCGAAGAAGAAAAGCTTCAGAAAAACGAGTTGAGTACGAGAGTGCTTGCCCTGAATGTAAGTGATAAGACGCCCAGCAAATCCAAATCAAAAGCTTTAGATTTGGCGGATATAGATGAGATGGTATCTGGCGAGGGTGGCGGAAGCCGAGAAAAACAACCAGTTCCTGGCCCAAATCCGGGACCTACCCCACCAGGACCAAATCCAGGACCTGGGCCAGGGCCAAATCCGGGACCAGAACCAGGACCGAATGACGGAGAAGGTCAGGGTGAGAGCGCTGGAAAAACATCCTCGTTTAAGGAAATTAGCGTTAAGAAAAGGCTTATATGTAAGAATGCAGATGATGGAATATATACACTGAGGATGATTACTCCATCTGACGCTCCAAAAGGAAAGTTGCTATTTTCTATTTCTGGCGAACAGAGCGATTTTGATTTGCCGATTAAAGAAGCAAAGATTATTTTAGGTACCCAGTCTACAACAGTGGCAAGCATATCAGGAAATTCAATTATTCTTGATAATATGAAAAAGGGCGAGTCGGTTTTGATGGAAATAAAAGTGGATTTTGAAGGTTATTGCATGATGGAGGTTGATTATTATGCGAATAAAAAATAGTCTATCCCCATATCCTATTCTTAATGATTATGGAGATGATTATACAGAGTCTTCATTTACAGTAGACTATGACGTGAAAACCCAGTTTTCAGAAATATGTGGTGATTTAAGCTTTAAGCTAAATAATAAAGGAATCAAAAAGTTGATAGAAGATAGGAAGGCACAGTATGTAGCGCATATTGAATGCCCATTGACATGCTATCGAATGGCCAAAAAAACATATGAACCATATTTGAGTTTTAGCATAGACAGTGCTGAGGTGTCGAAGGTTATTGAAATACGTACTTTTATTGTGCTGTTGGAGGATATCGAAGATTTTTCATCAGAAAGATTTCATCCAGATTATGCGGGTCAATCATTTAATCTGTCTTCACATCAAATAATTGCTGTGGGAACGGCTAAAGATTTTAAAATAAAGAATGATGATAGGAATTTGGATTCGCTTCCATCAATTATAACAATTGAAAAGCTAAGTGATGATAAACGAGGTTCTATAGCTGTTAATACAGACAATGATGAGCACATAATAATAGGGCTTACAGAAGAAGTGTATGAGCAATATAGAAACTTGGGGCGGAATAGGTTTAAATCTACGGCATTTAGTCTAGTACTATTGCCGGCATTATTGATTGTTTTACAAAGGATGCACCAAGGGAAAGACGACGATGAGTTTTCATCAAAGCATTGGTTTCAGGTAATCAAGAATCTGTTAGAAAAGAACGACTGTAAACTTGAAAACATATCAGCAGAAGATGATTCTTTGCTAAAAGTGTGTCAAAAGATTTTTTCCGATCCAATTGCAAGGAGCTTTAAAGAACTAAAGGATAGAAGTGAAAGGATGGAATAATCTGTATGGTTTTAAGGTATCTGGATCAAAAGGCTATAGATGATATAAAACTAAATTATGATGTTTATAAGGACCATTTTAATGATGATACTAATAGATGGTTTTTAAGTAAGTTTTCAGAAAAAGGATGGCTAAAGGAATCTAAAATCCAGTGTAGTGATTTCGGTCTTGTGACGGAGGGAGACTATGCGGTTACTGATAGAGAAAATGTGAAAATACTATATGAGGCGCTAAAAGATCTGAGCCCGGCTATAGCTACGGATGAGAGATTGTGGGCAGGTATGCTATTTGGCCAGCTTTGGGAGTATGTCAGATATCGTAGAGAGAAAGAATTGGCATCTGGCGATAAACAAAACATTATGAATTCCTTCTTGTTTATGCGTGGTACGAAGAGGAGCTGCTTTGTAAATTGCTTATCTAGATTATGGTGGACTGGATTTCTTCTTTATGACAGAGACGGGACAGATCATTATGATGCAATAAATTTTGTCTGTGAGAATGCCTATGCTTCGCTTATAGTACTTCTTTCATCCAATAGTTTTGCATCTAATAAAGAATTGATATTTGGAATATTGGATGCAATCAAGGAACGAAAGGATAAAGGGGAAAAAATAGGAAGATACCACTTTGTAGAAGCAGATAAGTATCTGAATTGCTTGGGCGGAACACAACTTTTGGATACAATGACTAGAGAAGATGTTAAGAGAAAAGTATCTATACAATTAAATAAAATCTATGGTGTGATATAAGGTTAGCTGGCTCCGTTTGATGGGGCCAGCTTTTTTTGCGATAATAAAAAATGATGAAAAATGAAGGATAATTAGACATGAAAGAACCAAGATTTAATGGCGAGACATCTGAAAAAATATCGCATAATATGAGCAAAATCCGAGGTAAGGATACAAAAATTGAAGTTGTTTTAAGGAAAGCATTATGGAAAAAAGGATATAGGTATAGGAAGAATTACAAATCGATTCCCGGCTGTCCAGACATAGCTCTTACAAAGTACAAGATTGCAATATTTTGCGATGGAGAATTCTTTCATGGTAAAGATTGGGAAATAATGAAACCCAGGCTTGAGCAGGGGAATAATCCTGATTACTGGATTAAGAAAATAGAAAGAAACCGTAGCAGGGATAAAGAAAAGGATGCTGCATTACTTGGATTAGGCTGGACTGTGATTCATTTTTGGGGAAAAGACATATTAAAGAAGACTGATGAATGTATTAAAGTTATCGAAGAAGCTGTTTTTGATTCTAAGCTAGGAGAAGAAGATATTGACTGAATCTTTGCGCTATCAAGATATAAAAGCTGAGAAAAGTTTAGCTGATTTTATGGATGAATACCTTTATTCAAGGATGCATACCAATGACGGAAACCCATTGCGCTTTGCAAGGATGCAAGATAAGGAATCTCAGCTTAAAGGAATTGACGTTTGCATAGAGGCGGATGACAAACGGATTTATATCGATGAAAAGTCTTCGTTATATTACAGCAATGCTATGATTCCGACTTTTGCATTTGAACTGGATTCGATTCAACGAGACCATGCAGAGCCAGTGGAAGGATGGTTCATAAATGATGAACTGTTGACGGAGTACTATATGCTTATATGGCCTAATATAAAATGCGAGATGAAAAATAAGACATGGGTCAGAAAAGATATCGGTGTATTGAGAAAGGAAGATTTTACAATAGTTGAAGCAATGCTGATTCCAAAACTTGAGCTCAGAAAAAGAATTGAAAGTTTTGGATACGGAAAGGATAGACTGGTAGAATATGCAAAACGTTTAAGAAAATTATACGAAGGTGATACTAGTCAGAAAGAGGAAAAGATTAATGATGAGGTCAAGATAATGTATTCTGGAAGGCTTGCGGAAAGACCTATTAACTTGGTAATACGTAAAGAAGTTCTCAAGGAGTCGGCAAAGAAGATTTATCTGATTTCTCAGGATGGATATGCAACTATTAAGGAGTAACTTATGGATTTCAGTATTGAGTATGATTATGACAGAGCTAATCCAAAATCTATAGAGGCTTATGCGCAGAAACTTATAGGAAAATCTTTTCGTCAGATTATGGACGATGATGAAAACAATCTTAGGGAGGAAGGAGCCACATACGGAGAAACTGATGTGGCAGAAGCAAAGCGCAATAAAGGAAATCTAGGGCAGATAATCGAGGAGTGCTTTTTTCATTATTCTTGTAATAGTGATGCCAGGGCAGATTTTCCTGAGGCTGGAGTTGAATTGAAGGTCACTCCCTATAAGGTAAATAAAAATGGGACCCTTGCTGCAAAAGAAAGACTCATTCTCACGATGATAGATTATATGACGGTTGTAGATGAGGACTTTGATAATAGCCACTTCTGGAATAAGTCAAAACTTATCCTTCTTGTATATTATCTTTATATGCAGGAAGCAAAGTATAATCTTGATTATCACATTGGATATGCTAAGTTATTTACACCACCTGAACAGGATCTTAAGATAATACGGCATGATTACGAAATAATCGTATCCAAGATAAGAGCAGGTAAAGCACATGAGCTTTCCGAAGGAGATACGATGTATCTTGGTGCAGCACCCAAAGCAGCCACTTCTGCGAACAGAAGGAAGCAACCGTTCAGTGATGAACTTGCTAAGCCAAGAGCATTTGCTTTTAAGAATTCCTATATGACGTATGTGCTGAACAATTACATTGTTCCTGGCAAAGATACTTATGAGCCAATTATCAAAGATGAGTCAGTGGATTCATTTGAGGATTACGTAGTTAATAAAATTGATGCCCTTGCTGGATATTCAGTAGAGGATTTATGCGTAAAATACGATATAGATGCGTCTAAGAAGCCAAAGAGTCTGGAAGCATTATTGGCATATAGGATATTGGGAATAAAGGGAAATCATGCTGCTGAATTTGAAAAAGCAAATGTGGTTGTTAAAACAATCCGTATCGGAAACAACAATAAGATTAAAGAAAGCATGTCATTTCCTACATTTAAGTTTAAGGAACTCATTGAAGAAGAATGGGAAAACTCCACTTTTGGTAATTATCTCAGGGAGACGAGATTCTTATTTGTCGTTTATAAGTTTGATTCTGATAATACACTAAGACTCAAAGGTGCTCAGTTTTGGAACATACCATATGAGGATCTTGAAATTGAGGTTAGATCAGTATGGGAAAGGACAGTTCAGATTTTAAAGGAAGGGCTCAAGTTCGAAAAGGTCAATGGGGCATATCAGAATAATTTCCCTAAGGCGTCTGAAAATCGAGTAAGCCATGTGAGGCCACATGGTCAGAATGCGAAAGATACATACGAACTTCCTGATGGTAGACAATATCCAAAACAGTGTTTTTGGCTCAATAACACTTATATTCTTGATCAGGTTGAGGATGAATTGAAAGAATGATAAGAGGGGACTGTTCTAGTTGATCAAATTCATCTTCTGTGATATCATCATTATTGGAGTTTTGTCAGAAATGTTGATCCTATCACTGTTCTGTGGTAAGATTTTTATTATATTATTTGGAATGGAGCATATTCGGTATGGAGAAAAAAGTTTGCGAATTATTTGCAGGAGTTGGAGGATTCAGATGTGGTCTGAACTCAATATCCTCTATCGAAGACGCGAAAAAGCCTGAAAAATGGGAGACTGTATGGTTCAGCCAGTGGGAGCCAGCAGATAAGAAAACTCAATGGGCACATGATTGTTATGTCAATAGATTCGGAACCTGCCTTGATCTTGAGGGTAATGATACTACAAATGAAGATATCAATGCTGTAGATAAATCAAAAGTGCCAAATCATACCCTATTGGTAGGTGGTTTCCCATGCCAGGATTATTCAGTCGCTTCAACACTTGCAACATCAAAGGGATTGGAAGGAAAGAAAGGGATTCTCTGGTGGGATATCAGGGATATGCTCGAAGCAAAGAATACGCCTTTTGTTCTCTTGGAAAATGTTGATAGATTGATAAAGAGTCCAGCTAGTCAGCGTGGTCGTGATTTTGGCATTATCCTTGCTTGCTTCAGGGATCTTGGTTATACAGTTGAGTGGAGAGTCATAAATGCAGCCGAGTACGGTTACCAGCAGCGTAGGAGACGTACGTTTATATTTGCTTATAGAAACGATACTAAATACGCTAAGAGGATGCTTGAATATGCTAACTATGTTTCTATGCATGGAGATGAGCTTCATAGGCATAGCGTATCCAAGTTGATTCTTACAGGTGGTTTCTTTGCAACAAGTTTTCCAGTAGCACCATTAGATGCTAAGTATGTAAAGATAGGAAAACTTCCTAAAGGAATCGGAGAGCTTTCTGAGTCGTTCAGTTTCACATTTGAAAACTCCGGAATGATGTTGGATGGCACAATATATACTGCTAAGACAGTACCTGAATATAATGGCCCTCAGATTACCCTGGGAGATATCATGGAGACAGGGGATGTTGATAGACAGTTCTTTATTCCAAAAGAAAAGCTCTATTATACAAGCCCGAACGTGACACATAGTGATGAGACAAAAGAGAAGCTTTCCAAGGAAGAACGACAGACATGGCAGTATCTCAAAGGGGCTAAAAAACTATGCCGTACTGCAGCAAATGGACATGAGTATGTGTTCTCTGAAGGAGCTATCCCTATGATTGATGAGTATGATAAGCCTGCAAGAACAATGCTTACAAGCGAAGGCTCGTTTAGTAGGACAACGCACATTGTCAGAGATAAGCAGACTGGAGAAATAAGGTTACTTACTCCAGTGGAAATGGAAAGAATACAGGGATTTCCTTCTGATTGGACCAAAGAGTGCCTTGTCAACGGAGAGATAATTGAAATGCCAGTGAATAAGCGCAAGTTTATGATGGGTAATGCTCTCGTGGTTAATCTGATAAATCAGATGGAGCCGGAATTATCTCGTATAATTGATAATGAAGATTGATTACATGTAGGGAGTTGCATATCGCAACTCCTTATTTTTTTTGTCCCCATAGTGTATATGGGATATAATTATCTGTATACTACAAATATTTTTATGGGATATGGGTAATATAAATGAGTAATAAGAGGAATGTGAAGTTCGTAATAGCAGAAGAATCTTTTATTAATAATGGTAAGATTATACTTAATTCCATGTATCCACTTGAGGATAACATGAGAGCAGCATTATGTGGAAATGCTCAAGTATCTTTTAAAACTAGGAGAGTAAAAGGAAAAGGTGCTTATCAAGGAATCGATGCCAAAAGTATAAATACAGAGCTAAGAAGATTGATTAAAGTAATTGCTGACATAAATGGAGAGACTCATGTTGAAGATGGAATCTTTTATCACAAAGGAATGGAGGGATTCGATTTTTCTATTTATGACAAGGAATATAATCTTGCAAGGATATATAACTATTATCTAGGCGCAAAAGGGATTCTTAATGGTGATTCGAAAATATATGAACAGAATAAGAAAATGGGCGTAGGTAAAAGAGAATGGAAGAAAACTGTTGATGAGATTAGATGTAATGTTTCTGATACAAATATAGAGTATGTTATTGAAAAAAAGCATTTGACTGTTGCCGGCGAATTTCAATTTGGAAATTGGGCACTGATTTATAGGGATTTATTTCGGCTGTTGAACGCGGATGACAATCCTGGAATCGACTTTTACATATATGTGGCAGCAACAGGTAAGCTGAAAGAAATGATTAGTGACAATACTGTTAATTATGCTAAAGCATTGAAGGTTATAGAGGAAAATAAGAACATTATAAAGACTCCCATATGGGTAATAGGGTTAGACTTTGATTATGCGTAAATAGTTTGAAATGTGATTCACTTTTTATAAAGGAGAATTATGACATCGATAGTTAGCTATCCATGTGATGAAAACATGGTATCCAATATAAAGGAATGGAATTATGGGACTAATTGGCCTGTTGTTTACATTTGGTATAACGACAAGAAGGCCTATGTTGGTGAGACGCTTGACGCTGTACGCAGGACAAAAGAGCATATTGCTGAAAAAGAGTTTGATGAGTTCAAGAATATTTGTCTTATTAGTGATAAGACGTTTAATAAGTCTGTTATTTTGGATTTAGAAGCATTTCTGATTAAGTATATGGGGGCAGATCAGGCTATTACTTTGACAAATTCCAATCCAGGAGTAGATGATCATAATTATTTTTATAAAGAGGCTTATGCAGATGATTTCAAAGTGATTTGGCAACAATTATTGGGAAAAGGCATTGTTACAGAAACCCTTCAGGAGATTGAAAACTCCGAATTATTTAAGTATTCTCCATACAAAACATTAAATGATGAACAGAAAAACGCAGTATATGATATTTTGGGAAGGCTTAGTCAGATTAATAATGCGACAAAACAGTCGTTGATTAAGGTTATTGGAGGAGCAGGTACAGGAAAGACTATATTAGCAGTTTATCTTGTAAAACTCTTGGTGGATATATCTTTGGGTAAGAATGTTTGGAGAAGCATTGATTCGCCTGAAGATGAACTGTTTTTACAAAAAATAAGCCAAAAACTTTATGGGATCAAAAAGATTGGTTTTGTGGTACCTATGAGGGAATTAAATACTACAATGAAAGTTGTATTTGATTCAATTGATGGATTGAATAAATCTATGATTTTGTTCCCAGAGGAGGTTGTATCATCCCAATATGATCTTTTGATTGTAGATGAAGCCCATAGGCTTTATTGGAGGAAAAATCTTCCTATGGCACAGACGGCCAACCGATATGATGAGCTTAATCGTCAATTAATGGGAGATGAGTTAACTAAGACCGAGAAGGATCTTACTGAGTTGGATTGGATTATAAGAAGTAGCAGACTCCAGGTTTTGTTTTATGATGAGTGTCAGAGAATTCGTATAACTGATATTAGCAAAGAGCGGTTTGAGACCATATGCGCACCAATTACATATAGAACTATTGAGCTGGTATCACAAATGAGGTGCAAAGGTGGGAACGGGTATTATGAGTATGTTAAATCTATTCTAGAATCAAGTAACTTAAGTATGAGATATTACAAAAGCTTCACTTATTATGAAACAAAAGTAGTGGATAGTATTGAAGACTTGTTTGAAATTATACGAGATCATAACGAGGACAGTGAAAATGAGAAATTAAGCAAAGTTGTTACAGGGCCAGGGTGGACATCAACTCAGGATATAGAGATAGATGGAATAAAATATAAATGGGCAAGTGGAAGGCGAGATAAAAGGGATAATGTTATTTTCAGTATTCATAAGGTTCAGGGATTTGATCTGAATTATGCGGGAGTGATTTTTGGAAAAGAAGTCTATTATGATGTTGAGAAGGGCTGTATAGAGGTTAACAAGAAAGAACTAAAGGATAATCGAACAAAAATCAAGGGGGATAATGATTCTAAGAAATATATTCTCAATATTTATCTTACCTTGATGACTAGAGGAATATATGGAACTTATATTTACGCGGTTGACGATAAGCTCAGAGGCTATTTGAGGGATTTTTTTGGCTAAGCGTAGGATGATTTTATTATATTGCGCTTAGAGCTTAGAGCTTAGAGATTAGACGGATTAGACGTTGGATATTAGATGGATATTAGATTAGATATTAGATTAGATATTAGATGGGTCAAATGAAAAAGTAAATTCCACTTTACCTATGCACGTCTGAAAAAGCGGAATTTAAAATTTCACATTACGATTGTTGGGGTTACGGAATGAAACTGAAAAGTTACGTTTCGTAACCCTTGCTATTGCCACAATTTCTTTTGCCAAATATAATCAGCTCATCAGAGTCGACACTGATAAGGAGCAAATGCATGGACGAAAAAGATAAGCAGATCTTGAATATGATCAAAGGCGATGCCCGAAAGAGCTACCAGGAGATTGGAGATGCTTTGGGAATATCCAGAGTGGCTGCCAAGAAGAGGATAGCCAAGCTTGAGGAAGCCGGAATCATCCGCCAGTATAACACTTACATCAAAAAAGATGATGAAATAACGATGCTGATTGATATCATTACAACTCCCGAAGGCTTTGACAGGGTGTTGGAATATGTCGCCACCAGAACAGTGTATGTGCGTCAAATCTACACCACGCTCAAGGAATATCATATTCATCTTGTTGCTGTATCCGATTCTCTAGAGCAAATCAATTACATGGCCAAGATAATTAAAAAGGCCTGCATTGATGATATTGTTGAATATCATGCGCGCCAGGTCCGGGAGATTATCAAGGACGTCTATGGAGGAATTGAATATGAGCGCAAATCAGAGTCAGACACTGTCACAGATAATCGAGCAGATAACCGGGGATCATGTACATGAGAGAAAGGGCGGAAAGTTCTTTTTCAACATTTACTTGAATTCCAAGATGAGCGAGACGCCGATAGAGGCTTTGGACCTTGGTGTCAGAGCATATAACAGTTTGAAAAGAGCCGGATACGGAACCATCGGAGAACTGGCAGAGGCAATAGCCGATGGCACAGAGATTAGTAAGATCAGGAACTGTGGCTCCAAGAGCTGCAGAGAGATAATGGAAAAGCTCTTCTTATACCAGTACAGTGCACTTCCCCAGGAAAAAAGAGCTAAATATATTCTGGAAGTTGTGCAGATGAATGCAGAGAAGAAATCATAAAAAGGGCAGGTGAATCTATGGCGATTAAAGGAGCAGTTCTGGGAGATATACTAGGAGCACAGTATGAGTTTGATAGGCCAAAGAATCTGGATTGGAAGAATGTACCTCTTTTATCAGATCAAGGGGGTAGGCTTCACGGATGATTCCGTAATGAGCCTGGCAATCAAGACGGCATTGGTAGAGAAAAAAGACCTCGTGGAACTATGGTTACTGTGGGTAGAGATTATCCATTCTGTGGCTATGGCGGAAGATTTTATAACTGGATTAACGGACAAAATCATGAGCCTTATAATAGCTGGGGTAACGGATCTGCAATGAGAGTATCATTTGTGGGTGAGCATTTCGATGATTACGACGAGATGCAAAAGATGGCTGAGGCAACAGCTGTTGTTTCACACAATCACCCTGAAGGCATCAAGGGAGCGGTTGTAACTGCAACCTGCATATGGATGGCAAAAAACGGGAAGAGCAAGCAGGAGATTTACGATTATGTTATAGAGCAGTATCCTAAGGCAGACTACGAGTACAGCATTGAGTACAGCCTTGATGAAATCAGGCCTCGATATAAGTGGAATGAAAGCTGCCAGGGCTCAGTGCCTGCAGCAATGAGGTGCTTTTATGAGAGTGACGATTACAAATCATTCCTTAGAAATGTCTTTTCCTTGGAATGTGATTCTGATACCTTCGGAGCAATCGCTGGTGGTGTAGCTGAGGAATTCTATGGTGGATTCGGGGAGATAGATGTGGAAAGTTTTCTGAAGAAGTATCTGACGCCGAAGCTTTATGAGATACTGATTGCTTAATATACCTATAACGTAGTACGGAGAGCTAAACCAAGAATATGGCCGCTCTCCGTTTTCTTATGATATGTAGGTGCTCGACTGCTCCCTACATGGAGTGGTTCTATTGTAACATGACTGCTTTGAAATATTTCTAAACGTGGTATTAAATTATTGGAATTCCGTGAAATTTTGGCGGACCCTCAAAAATGCATTTCGGTCAAATCACTTAAGGCTCTTTTAAGGTTCGAATGATATCATAAATACATCAAGAAGAACTACATTTCTTGAACCTCACACAACACTTTTTCATAGAAACTTTCATAGCACACAAAGGTCATCCCAAATTGTTGATGGCCTTTCCTCACTACATCAACCCGCTTGTAAAAAATAGCAGGGGATTTATCATAGATAGCACTTCCATGACTCATATAGCATGGAAGTGTTTTTTTTAATATAATTGAATGAGTGATTATTTGGGTAAAAGAGGCATTTATGGAGACTTCCAGAAAGACAATAAATGTAGTAGCTGCGCTAATCAGAGACGGGAAAAGAGTCTTTGCTACGGAAAGAGGATACGGAAATTATAAAGGCTGGTGGGAATTTCCTGGAGGCAAAGTTGAGCCGGGGGAGAGTCCTGAGGATGCTCTGGTAAGGGAAATCTGGGAAGAGCTTGATTCAGAGATTAGCGTTGATGAGTATATTAGCACAATCGAATATGATTATTCGGAGTTTCATCTGTCAATGCGATGCTATTGGTGCAGCATTGTATCCGGAGATTTGGTGTTAAAAGAGGCTGAGGACACCAAGTGGCTTGATGTTGAGACAATTGATTCAGTTAAATGGCTTCCCGCAGATTTAACTTTGATAGATGAGATTAAGAAAAGGATGGCGTAATTAAACATGAAAAAGCTTAAGATAACTTTCAATTCTCCCGTAGTACTAGGATTTATATTTGTAAGCCTGGCAGCTCTAGTCCTTGGATTTGTTACCCTGGGAAAGAGTAATGAGCTGCTGTTTATGACCTATCATTCAGCGATTACAAATCCGCTGACATTTGTGAGATTTTTTACCCATGTTCTGGGACATAGTGGATGGGAACATTACATTGGAAACGCAGCATACATTCTTTTACTTGGACCAATGCTTGAAGAAAAGTACGGATCTAAAAGAATCCTGCAGGTAATTGTAATAACAGCTCTTGTTACTGGACTGTTGAACTACATTCTTTTCCCAAATGTAGCTTTGTGCGGAGCCAGCGGCGTAGTATTTGCGTTCATTCTGCTAACTTCTTTTACCAGCTTCAAGAACGGAGAGATTCCGCTGACCTTTATCTTAGTGGCAGTAATCTTCCTGGGACAGCAGGTTTATGAGGGCGTGTTCCTTAAGGACAACATATCCAATCTGTCTCATGTAATGGGCGGTATTATAGGTTCAGTTGTGGGATACAGACTTAATAAGAAACATTGATTTTGAGGTGCGTGGAAATTGAGCACCTTAATGGTTGTTATCCTAAATACTACAACAGTAACCAGCATATCACTATCTATGATTGAGACAAAATTGTTTTACTGGTATTAGGAGCTTTTTATGCATCTGAATTCATAATGAGGACAACTTATGGTTACAAGCATACGTTTGACTGTGATTGAGGTGAGTTTTTTATGAAGGTTACTAAGGATAGTATTAGTATTGGTACAAAAAATGGATGCCTTACTGTTGTGGGTGATTTAAACACATATAATCAAGATGAGGCACTTGAGAAAATAAAACTCTGGGAAGAAGAGAAACAGCAGTTTATAGACGGAACTTGGAAATTAACACATAATGGCAATGTGGATTCGGTTGATTATTTTGATCATTGGATTAGAACTGAACTGCGTCGATCAAAAGAATTATTATATAAGTGCCAGTGCAAATGTGGGAAGACACATTATGTTACACCAGAGCTCTTTTTGTCGAAACGCCATAAATATTGCGATATCATAAATCCTTCAGATGCAGAGTGGAATTCAGCGAGATTAAGGCAACCAGGTTTTATTGGCAAAGAGCATAAGAAATGGATGCTAGAGAATGGCTGTGGATTGAGACTGATTGAACGTGAAAAAAAGATCAGTAATGCTCAACGTGTACCTGACAAGTATTATGACAAGCAATTAAATCTCAAGTGCCATGATACGCTTGAAATTATCGGGGATGGACCAGACGGAGAAACCATTTACGAATACAAGAACAAGATGACGGTAAGACTATCGAAAACCTATAGGAGTAGGTGCCATTTATGCGGAAAAGAGTCGCTTTTTAAATATGAGGATTTTGAAATAAGAAATGATGAATACGGCCCTTGGGCATATGATGGATATTATTCGAAAGCAAAATGTGCTTGTCATCCAGTTTCCTCCCTTCAGTGGAGAACAATAAAAATATTAGTAGATAATAGAATAGAGTATTCTGCAGAAATCAGTTTTGAAGATTTGCTAGGAGCTGGGGGAAAAAATCTATTAAGATATGATTTTGGAATATATGATTCCGGTAAGCTTAAGGCACTTGTTGAATGTCAGGGGAAGCAGCATTATTTTCCTTCTGAGGAATTTGGAGTTTCAAGTTTTCCCATGCAGCAGAAAAATGATGAGCTGAAAAGAGAATATGCTTTGAAAAAAGGAATAAAACTGATAGAGATACCATATACTTTGAATACCATCAACAAGGAGGAAGAGTTTTTACTTGCTGAACTGAAAGCTGTAGGCATACATCTGTAGCATTAGATTATGCGAATCTATGGAAAAAATCCGGAAGAAATAAGCCTGGCGCAATGTTTGCCAGGAGCTATATGTATTACAGCAGACAGAATCAAAGGAATAAAAATGCAAGTGGAAAGAATTATAATGCACCACAGACTAGTACTTGGGATTACTACCGCAATGAGTATGCTTCACTAACACCTGAAGAAAGAGATAATTCAGAGTTGGGAGCCATTTGCCTGGCAATGGTCGTTCTATTCTTTATAGTTCTTTTCAGTATAGTTGCTCAAGTAAAAGGCAATCATGAATTGGGGTGGTTGTTCTGGCTTTGTGTATTTTTGTTTTCTTATTCTATCTATTCATTTAAGAATAAGCTTAATACTATCAAAGTAAGGCGTGGATTGACGCAGGAGAGAAGTACGATTAGTAAATTGACTGTTTCTAATGTGCCAGAATGTTTTTTGCTAAAAGATAAAGATGCAGAGATTAAAAGAATAATCAGTGAGAGAGAATCTATTCTACAGCAAAAATGTGATATTGAAATGAAAATTACAGAACTTAAAAGTAAGTTGATCAAGACTAAGACAGTTAAAACTAAGATAGAGGAACTTATCGGAGAGAAGGAAAGACTAGAAAAGGAATTAAATGAAAAGATTTGTAAAGTGACTTGGAAATGTACAAGTAAGTACAAATCATTTGAACAGTCCATGGAATATTTGAGACATGTTAAGGCTGTAATTCGAAGAGGAGAGTTGGGAGATTCTAACATAAGCAGTTTATTTATTCAGTGCAAATATATCGAAGAAAAAAATGGTTTTATAGAGTTTGGACCGAAGCCAGTATGCATGGAAATAAGTGATAATTGGTTTTGCATAACTAGTGATGCAATATATTGCTTTGATAAAGGAACGGGAGCATACAAAGGTTGCGTTGGAACAGAGGAGTATAGAATAACCAGAACAACAGAGGAATGGACAGAAAAGGTACCATACACAACATGGACATATAGAAGAGTTGATGGTGGCCCTGATCGTAGATACAAGAACAATCCTATGACTACTTGTTATAGTGAATATCATCGTTCTAGTAGTAATGTTATTTGCATTAGGATTCTTGATAAAAGAATTTCTTATCAGGTTGAACCTTCAGAGCGTGATTATATTATGAAGCATAAATCTAATTTTGAACCTGCATAGCTGGATAAAACAATAGTGAATAATAATGAGCATTTAAGGTGGTATTAAATGAGAATTTATGGAAGAAGATCAGGAAGAAACAGGCCGGGAGCAAGGTTTGCTAGAAGTTATATGTTTTATAGCCGCCAATCACAGAAGGTAAGAAGCAATAGGAATACGATAAGTGATGCGGGAATATTACAGAATTCAAATCTATATGGGCAAAAAAGTAATAATCATGAAATAAGAGCGGACAATAACTCAGGCACCGGCGTTTTTGGGGGAGGCGTAATGATTTGTGTCGCCTTAGTTCTATTAGCAAGCGCGGTTTCAGATAATCAAGGTTCTATTGGCTTGGTGGTGCTAGGTGCAGTCTTCTTTATTTTTTGTGCAATGATCTTTATTTGTGTATTTAGCTCCAAAGAAGATAATAATAGCAAAGAGAAAAGCGAGAATAATGGATTGAATTTGGGGTTGGATAATATTTATTCGGGATATTTGTTAAGGAGTAGAGATGCAGAAATAAAAAAATTTATTGAGGATAGGAAAAACACTATAGAGCAGGAAGCTATGGTCCAAAAAGAGCTTTCTTCATTGCGTTTAAAGCTATTTAAGACAAATGAGATGAAATCACTAATTGCAGTTCTGAAAACTACGAAGGAAAAGATTGGCGAAAAACTGGAGAATGCCACATATATTGTGACGTGGGAACGTACTAATCGATACAGAGACTTTGAGAATGCTATGTTGTATTTGAGAGAAGTAAGAACAGTGGAGCGCGTAGGAAAATATGTAACATCAGATATCAGAAAGCTTTTTGTTCCGTATTGGTCTATAAAGGAAAAAATAGATAGTGTAGTTATAAACCCAGCGCCTATTTGTGTAGAACTTGGAGATGGGTGGTTTTGTATTACCAGTGAAGCAATCTATTGTTTTGATAAGAGAACAGGAGAGTACATAGCATGCCTAAGCCCTGACGGATTTAGAATTGTTCGGGTGACAGAGGAATGGACTGAGCGTGAACCATACACAGAGTGGATGCATAGAAAGGTGGATGGCGGTCCTGACCGAAGATATAAGAATAATCCGTTAGTTACTCGCTACAATTTGGTACAACGTTCTGGAAGCAACTTAATTTGTATCAGCGTTTGCAATCAAAAAGCATATTATCGGTTAGAACCAAAAGCTACAGAATACTTAATTAGTCATAAATCTGAGTTTGAGCTGTCGTAAATAGTGTTGAAGACATATATACCAAAATGATGGATACTGCAGAAATGCTAGCTCAAATTGGAAAAACTTATATTCAGAGAGAAATCGGTCATTTGTTTCAACTTCGCACAGTTTTTTTAATTTCCCTAGGCCGAGAAAAGAATAATATAAAGGTACAGTGAAGGGAGAGTGTGCCTTATGGAAACAGTATCATTTGTGAGAAACGGCGTCCGCATAACAATGCCAGCAATCAAAAAAAACAGTTGTGAGCGTGCAACAAAGGAGAGCATATAAACAATACTTATGTTAAGCAAAAGGATGCGCAAATAGATTATCGCTTTAAGAATAAGCTAGGGTATTATCTGTCTGTTATTGAAGCGATTGATATAAGAGGTGTTTCTTTTGATGTGCAGGGAGAAAAACGGTCTAATCTTGTTATAACACAGATTGGGCAAGCGCAATTCAGCTTTCATAATGTAAATATTTATGAAACAAGAAAGAAAAAGCATACAGGAAATCAATTACAGAAAATTGAGTGGGATGGTGTGCGTAAACAGCAATGTGCAAAGACAATGTTTGAATTGTCGACAGATAATGGATTTGAAGTTTCTGGTATTACATACCGAAACAAGAATTTGAAAAATAGGGTAGATAAAACAGTCGCTAACTATGATCGTGGAATAGTTAGTATAAATGAGATTTTGGGCTATTAAGGGTTAGGTGAAGAAATGTCATTTAAGACTGTTTGTAACGATATGACCAAGATGGAATGTGAAGCTGTTGTAAATACAGCCTGAAGACAAGTAGTAAATATCTTTGAAGAAGTTGGTGTTAGCTGCGACAAGACTATAATATTTGCATAATTGATTTTTGTAACGTAGAACGAGGAGCTTATCCAAGAACATGGAAGCGCCTCGTTTTCTTATGAATGTAGGAATCTATCAGATTCCCGACTGTTGTACAGCCATTAACGTTACTCTCTTCTTGCGGAATAGCTAATTACTTGGTAGTGTAGATAATATAGTGCATTTGCTAATCATTAGAGTATGTGTTAACTGGGCAGAAGTTTTTGAGGGGGAGACTTTATATGGGTAATTACTTATTTATGTATTTGGCTATATTTCTTATTGTTGCGGCTATTATTCTTTTGGCAAAATACGCTGTAAAAGCTGGACGACGAAATCGTGTTGCAAAAATCAGCCTGGGCATGAGTGAAAATGAGATGCTTAAAATAATGGGGAGAAGGTACAATAAGAGCCTTTTAAAGAATGATAGGGTGAAATACGAGTGGCGTTATTCTAATGGTGGAAGCACGGGGAGTTCCTATAGAGGTAATAGCGTCCGGAAATATCACGGTGTTAGCAAGGTGGATATTTATTGTAAGAATGGGTGTGTCGAAGAAGTAAGGCCGCATAATATATAGTGTTTCGGCAGGTCTTGTATGTAAGGTTGGAATTATGAATGTTTTGAAGGGCTATCGTGAGATGCGATGGCTCTTTTAATCACCTTGAAACATGATGACTAGCGGCATTATATAGAGCATGGTATACGTGTCTGGAAAGATAAAAAATGATCGACTCCACTAAGTACATGATAGTGGCTAAGGGGAAAATTGAAACAAGTCGGATAGATACTTGTGTAAAGAATCCAGCCACAAATAAATTTGATATCAGGTTTACTAACGGAAGAACATACTCGTACATGCCGGGCAACGTTCTTGTTTTGAGTAACCCTTCTGTATTGAATCCAGAGAATTATGTAATAAGGACTGCTGAAGGGAAAAAGCTATATGGTGCAAAATGCATCTATCAATTCGCAAGTGGTAGTGAGCTGTATTGGCATATTGTATTTGATGGCTTTACAAAGGATTACAAAAAGAGTGAGCTTAGGATAGTAGAGAATTGCCTGGTAAATAAGAAATCCGCAAATCTCTTTGATTATCTTAAGGATGTGTCGGAGTTAAGTAATCTCAGGAATGATAAGGGCGAGCTTATCTTAAGTAAGCGTTTTGAGAAGGTATATTTTATCGGAGATACCTCTGCATTAGCGAACTTCTTTGAACCATCTAAGCGTATCGAAAGATATAATCCCAGACCTTTGGTTTTTCCATTTGGCTGTAATCAGAGCCAGTTTCAGGCAGTTAAGAATGCTATGGAGAATCAGATAAGCATAATTCAGGGGCCTCCAGGAACTGGTAAGACGCAGACAATTCTAAATATCATTGCGAATCTAATAATCAGGAACAAGTCGGTTCTTGTGGTATCAAACAATAACGCAGCAACTTTGAACGTGATGGAGAAACTATCCCAGGCGAAATATGGGATGGACTTTCTTGTTGCACCATTGGGGAGCTTCGATAATAAAGAACTTTTTGTACAGGAGCAGACTGGAAGATATCCTGATTTATCTGATTGGATTATCAGTGAAGATGACGCGGTTTCTATAAATGAAATAAATACTTTGGCGGAAAGGCTCCAGAATGTATATAAGCTTCAAGAAGCTATAGCTAAATTAAAAGAAGAGCAGTACACAATAGAGATAGAGCAGAAGCACTTTGATGAGTTTGTTCAAGAGACCGGTGCGGACTATAAAGCCGTAAAGATCAGAAGGAAGCTTAGTTCGGATAAGCTGATGCGTTTATGGCAGGAAGTACAGAATCGAGCTGATAACGACAAGAAGCTTACTTTTTGGACAAAACTAAAAAGTGTTTTAGTCTATGGCATTGCTGACTGGGATTTTTATGAGCAGGAGTATTCCAAGATTATTACTGTACTTCAGGGAATGTACTATGAGCGTAGTCTTGAGGAAAGCCAGACTAAGTTAAAAGAAAGTGAAGATGCTCTGGTACAAGAATGCAGAGATTACGATAAACAGCTTCAGGACAAATCATTAAGCTTTGTGAAGAACATTATTGCCAGACGATATAAGTGGAACGGAGAAAGAGTAAGGTTTTCCGGTGAAGATCTTTATAAGAATTCTGCAGCGGTATTAAAGGAATATCCGATCGTATTAAGTACTACATTTTCAGCGAGAACAAGTCTGAATCTTGCTGATGTTGAGTTTGATTACGTAATAATGGATGAGGCTTCTCAGGTAGATATTGCAACAGGAGCTCTTGCATTATCCTGTGCACACAATGCAGTCATAGTCGGAGACTTAAAGCAGCTTCCTAATGTTGTTAATTCAGAGAATATGCAAAGGGCTGATTTGATAAGAACTAACTATAACATTTCTGAAGCCTATGATTTTGCGCATAAGAGCTTTTTGCAGAGCATAGTGGAAGCTATTCCCAATGTACCCAGTACGCTACTAAAGGAACATTACAGATGTCATCCAAGAATAATTTCTTTCTGTAACCAGAAGTTCTATGATAACGAGCTTGTTGTCATGACTGAGGATGATAATCTTGGCACGGCGCTTATGGCAGTTAAAACTGTTGAAGGTAATCATGCCAGGGGCAAGTACAACCAGCGCCAGATAGATATCATTAAACAGGAGATCCTTCCCAAACTGGAGGAACCATTAGAGAATATTGGCATCATCGCGCCCTACAATGAACAGGTTAACGAGATTAGAAGACAGATTCCGGGCATTGACGTAGCCACAGTACACAAATATCAGGGACGTGAGAAGGATGTCGTAATCCTTTCAACAGTAGATGATCAAATTAAGGATTTCACAGATGATCCAAACTTGCTAAATGTCGCTGTTTCCAGAGCCAAGAAAAAGCTCATTGTTGTCGTATCCGGAAACGAGCAGGAAAAGAGTGGCAATATAGTAGATCTCATATCATACATTCAATATAACAAGATGGAGGTTGTTGATAGCAAGATCTACTCGGTATTTGACTATCTCTATGGTCAGTATAGGGAGAAACGATGGGAGTATCTCAGAAATCACAGAAGAGTTTCAGAATATGATTCTGAGAATCTTGCATATAAGATGATTCAGGATATTCTGGAGAATTATCCTGACTACGCACTTACTTGCTTTGAACCATTATCGATGGTTGTAAGGGATGTTTCTAAGCTTGATGCTGAAGAGATTAGATATGCATATAATCCTGGAACACACCTGGATTTCCTGGTTTATAACAGGATGAGCAAGCAACCGGTACTTGCTATTGAAGTAGATGGATTCAAGTATCATAAGGCTGGAACAGCACAGCATGAGAGAGATATCAAGAAGAATCATATACTTGAAAAGTGCGGATTGAAGCTTGTAAGACTGGGGACTAATGAGAGTGGGGAAAAGGAGAAGATTGTTGATGCATTGAATACACTATAAAAAATGAGTGGAAAAAGTAAGGGCCTCTAACGCTGAGAGAACAGATAAGACTTATATAGAACTGGATAAGAATCTTAAGACAAAAGCTGATATGACAAGAATCACAATTACTCTTGAATAAATATTCTATGTCGTACGAGCGAAAAAAGATGCTCATTTTTGACGCTTCTCGCTGTTTTGCCCCCCCCTTGGTGTTAATAGAAATTTTATTTATTTTTATGCACATTTTGTTTCAATCATGCTGACAAAGCCTTACAATTAGCATACCTAATAAGCTGTTTGTGACTGTAAAGATGTATTCATGTTTTCAAGGAGGAAAGAATGAAGATTTTACAGGCTATATTATTTGGATTTTTAGGAACTTTGTTGGCTCAAACATTAATCATTGCCATGTATGCAAAAGTCCCAGCATTTCATGACATGCTTCATGATTCAATCCATTCAGATGAAAGTACCCCTGTTGTAACACGAGAAAAAGAAACTGTTAATGATACACCTAGTATAGAAGACTTAGTTGCAGATGCTGTAACAGATTATCCAACAGAGGATGATGAAGTGGCAATTCCGGTAGTAAATGAAACAGTCTACAAACCGGATACTCCAAATTTAGCAGTGAGTGATATTACTGTTACAGATGGTGATACATTATCGATTGGAGACATAACTAAGGTTGGAGATTTCTATGTTGGATTAGCATATGCAAAAAGGATGGATTATTTACCTACGGCCTTAGGAGATGCAGATGTTCAGCCTGGAAATGAAGTTATTATTATGTTCTTTGATGTTCTAAATGCAGGAACAAAAAGAAAGACATTTTGGGACAGCGATTTAACCGGATATGCTGATTCGATGAAAGTTGATGGCGTCGAGACCTATATAAAAGTAGTGGTTGATGGTGTCGAGCAATACCATAATTATGATTTGGATAGTGGTACGCAGGCTATGGCATGTGTTAATTATGAAGTGCCAAAAGGATGGGGAGAACTAAAGGTTTTCTATGATGACAAGGTTAGTTGGGTAGTACGAAATAATCAGGTTACAGATGATCCGTTTGTATTCACGCCGTTAATTAAAGCAGACAGTACAAGGCCGATAACAAATGTTGGAGATGTGATTTTCAATGGGGACTATAAAATAACCTATATGGGTCACAAATCTATAACAGATAATGGTTTATTTACTGATAGTTATTTGGAAGTGTTCTTGTTTACCATAGATAATACTTCTAATCAGGCAATTGATTATGGGTTGACTGGATATAACATGGCGGGATATGCAGATAATTATTTCTTCAGTAATCCGTCCTGGGCATACAATGATAAAGTTGATGGATATATTAATATCTATGATATAGAATCCATTGCTCCTGGAATGTCTGCAAATGTATATATAGCGTTTGAAAAAAGGATGGATGTAAAAAATAAGACTTTGTATATGCTGTATGATACAGGATATATATTTGATAATCAGATTGCGTCAGTTTATATAGAAGAGTAATACGCTAATATTTGAAACAAATGATGAGAACACAAAACTACGTTGTGAATAATTGGCAACGTAGTTTTTGTTATAATTAAGATGGCGACAGGATAAGGCGTGCCAGTAATCTTTAATTGTAATCAATTGCTTTTCTGAAGCACTTATGAATGTAGATACCACGAAAGCAGCCACTGGTTCTTTTCCCAAAGACACAAGTATCACCAGGGAACGCCTGTTCGGGATCAAGAGAGGATTATAGGACTTCATTTCGGGCATAATCGAATCATCTCAGAAAGGAGAACAAGATTATGGCATATACATTTGATAAATATCATCATTTTGGAATGGAGAACTTTGATGGCGGAGATGACCGCTGGGATTTTGATCATGACGGGAAGATGAGTATCTTCGAGGAAAGCGCAAGAAGAGCTTATGACCAGGTGCTGTTTGACACCATCTTTGGTGAGGAAGAGGAACGCTCCTCTGATGATTGGGACGACGAAGATGATGACGACTTTGAAGATGATTTTTAATTTGAAAGCAGCCACTGGCTCTTTTGCATTGGTATCACGAGACAAGAATGTTCGTGTGGGATCAAGGGGAGCATAGATGAAAAATAAAAAAGTAGTAATCAGCATACTTGCCACTCTGTTCTTGATCATTCTAGCAGTAGTAGTTAACGAATATAGAAAAAATAAGCTCTATGACCAGCTGGATGCTGCAAGAGAAGAGTACAGAGACAGTGCTGATCCTTCTATGATCTACACTATTAAAAATGGCGATTATGTTGGCTCAGTTAGCGTTCGAGTAATGTATGATGACGATAACTTAAGCAAAACCTGGTATCACACTACAGTTGATGAAGTGATAATACATATGGATAAAAACTTTGAAGAATTATCCATGCGAAAACGCTGCGAAGTATGCGTGAGGATAATGCATGAAATACGTAACAATGTATATGCGGCATATAATAATAGCGATTATTGCAGGGTTTTCAATGAAAATAAGCAATTCGATTCAATGAGATATCGTGGTATTTCTCTTTATACGCATCACAAAACAGATTTTAAGTTTATGGCAGGCAAAGAGGATTATACATTTCCATCATATGGATCGATGACAGTTACAGTAAGAGGCACAAAGGTTAAGTCCTTTTATGAGTACTCAGCATTTAATGGTGAGCTTGAAGACTTTGGTGAAAGATATGCTTCCCAAAAGAAGGATACTCCATTAGGAAATACTTCCACCAACAAGAGTAGAAGTACTTATCATGAGACCTATGATCCATATGATTCAAAAAGCTACAAGTCAGCTCAGGATTTTGCTGATGACAAGTATGAAGAGTTCTACGACTATGAAGACGATTATGATGATGAAGATGAGGCCTATGATGCTGCTGAAGACTACTGGGATGAATATAACTAAGCCATGACCGGAGCAATTCGTGCAAGGATCAGAAATCATGGCCTTTTAGACTAACATGGAGAAAGACGATGGGAGAATACTACGAGTGGGTGAATGTAGATAGAAAAGAATACATCTGTCCGAATGATTTTAATTTGGGAAATAAGCTTCATGAGTCTGCTTTTGCGGGGAATCATTTTCTTGGGGCATTGTATAATCTTTTATCTACTGATTGGAGAGGAGATTCAATCGTCTTTTTGGGAGATCAGAGCAATATCACTGAGAAAGATTTAAACCCTGTTTTGAGAAGCCTTTCAGCTGAAAGGCAGGCATGGGGAGAGTCTGGATATGATGCGGACTATGTGACGGAGGAGTATAAGTGTGTTTCCGGGCTATTTAAAGAGGCTGAAAAAGAGGTTCGTCATGAAATTGAGTACATGATCAAGTTTAATGATTTCAGGAACAATTGTTACAGAGTTGACCGCGAAGATCCGTATAAAGGCTTATTTGAGAGAAAGTCTGCTTTTTACAGATATACAATTAACCACACCAAGCAGGAGTTTTTTGATATAGAAATGACAAGACTGACATATACAAACAGGGATGGCGTTTTGAGCACAAGGATTAATCCGTTACCGCTTTTGATGGCATTTCCTGGATCTGATGAAGATTCCTGTACAGGATTGTGGCTTGGTGATTCGATAGAAGTGAGCGATAATGTGCCACCATCCGGATATAAGGATATGAGTGAGGTGTACGGATGGGACCGAATGATATATAAAATGCAATAATGGATATCAAATGAGAATGGAAAGAAGGTAATAGAATTGGCGGAGACAGATAGTATTGATGAGGAGCGACTAGAGAAAGCTATCAATTGGTTTGCCAGGTATATTGCGGTCCAGCAAGGCGGAAGAGACGTGGATTTCTATTCTGGCTATATGCAGATGCATGAAGGATTTAAACGAGAATTGTTCCGTAATGGTCATGATGCTCTGAGACTTGAAACATGGGATAAAAGCATGATTGGCTCAGGAAGAATTCTGGATTGCGTTGTCGCAGGACTGCAGTCTAAAGACGGTAGCGGTCAAAACATTGTTGTCAATTTCCATTCTGTCACGAATTTTAAGGAGAAAGCTAATACCGACCTTCCTCTGGCAGAAGATGTTTTGTTTAATTTGTATGAGGGAGATGACGATGCTACAGCTTTCGAAGATGCTTGTGATTTCTTTGGAAGATGGTATCCGGTGTTTTCATATTTGATGTTTCTAAAGGATGATACAAAGTATCTTCCGGTAAAGAGTTCGAGCCAACTGCATGGGGATCGTTTTAGAAAGTTAAATATTGATAGAGATTGCCTGCGGTATTGTTCATGGAATAATTATCAAGTCTTTTTGAACGTGCATAGACAGATACAGGAAAAGCTGATCGAAGCATTCCCGGAGAATCAGATTTCATTGTTGGATGCGCATTCTTTCGTGTGGACGTTATATGCTGCTCCAGATGATTTCTCTTTTAAAATGGAGGAAAAGCTTGAAAAAATACCGGGTGCAACTGATTTTGTAAATCAAGTTGCTGATCAGCTGAAGTATCGCGAGAAGGCTCAACAAGAAGATGAGGATCTTGAAAGAAGCCTTGAGAAATCCGGTATTGAAGGAAGAGAAAGAGTTGCAATGATCAAGGCGCGCCTGAACCAGAGTGAATTCAGGAAGCGATTGTTGCTGCGTTATAAGAAATGCTGTTTATGTGGCGCTTCTGACCCAAGGCTTATGACAGCAAGCCACATCAAGCCATGGAGCGAAAGTGAACCGGCAGAGCGAGTTGATCCTGATAATGGATTTTTACTGTGCCCTAATCATGATGCTTTATTTGACCAGTTTTTAATTTCTTTTGATGATGATGGAAAGATTATGATCTCAGATAGCTTAAGTAGTAATGATCGAATTTTCATGAATATTCGAGAGGACATGAAGGTCAGTCTTAGAGAAGGGAACAAGAAGTATCTGGAGTATCATAGGAATAGGTTTAGTGAACTGAAACACTGATGTATGCATATGCCATGAAAACAGCCACTGGCTCTTTTGCATGCAGAAGAAAATAATCGAAAGAACGAGGCTTATTATGGCGCATTTTGCCGTGATTGATACAGAAACAACATATAGCAATGAGGTAATGTCTATAGGAGTTGTCATTGCTGACGACAGCTCTTTTACCAGGGTGGATGGGAAATACTATATTGTGGAACCGGCATGTTATAAGCCTGCAATGTATGCGGATGAGCTGGATTATGTTGATGCTGATTTTACAAATGATAGGAACAAGGTTATACGGGACCTGAAAGATTTGCTGGACAGGTACGGTGTAACAAGCATATTCGCGTATAATGCAAGTTTTGACCGAAGCCACTTGCCTGAACTTCACCAATATGACTGGTTTGATATAATGAGGATAGCAGCCAACAGGAATTATAATTCTGCAATTCCTGTCGGCGCAGATTGCTATAGCAATGGCAAATTAAAGCGTGGCTATGGTGTGGAACCGATGCTTAGGATGCTTGATGTGGCGGACTATACGGAAACGCATAACGCTTATAATGATGCGCTTGATGAGTTGAAGATTATGAGATGCCTTGGGATTAGCGTTAACAGGTATTAAGTAGAAAATATGGACTTATTGAATTCATTTTACAGAGGAGAAACCGACATACTTTTATTTCCTTGTAGCACCATATCTGGTTTATAACGGGATTCTCATCGCTGCTGCGATGATATGTTCAATGCATTTATACATATAAATTTACCAAAGGAGGACAGCTAGATGGGTTCTAAATTAGGGAGATTTTTCAAAACTGTTTCTAATGTATTAAATGAAAACGGATATAATAATGCGATTAAACCAGAGCTTTCATGTCAATTGACATTAAGATATGATGCAATAGTACAAACGAAGAAATGCCAGTACATAGAACGGTACGAATATGCATTTTATGATAAAAGTGGAAACAAATATTGTTATGCCAGCGGGCAAGAAAGTGACAAAAAGCAGCATGTCCGAGCATATTATGAATCTGGAAAACTTATTGGGGAAGTAATCGAGGATTCGAATATTATTACCAATAAAAGGAATCAGAAAATCCGGCTAAGAAATGGAGAGGAATACACGTTTGTACCTAAATCTGGAGTATTGGTTAAAAACTATGTTATAAAACCAATTAATTGGGATTTGGCAAAAAAAGGGTTAGATTCACATGAACTATATGATTCTGAAAACAATCTGATAGCCACAATTTCATCCAAAATACAAAAAAGCGAAACACAGATTACGTACAATTCTGCAGAAAATGAAGACATAGTCATTATGGTGACACTTGCAGTTTTCGCAGATGCATTGACCGCAAGTAGAATTGCTGACTGGAATGAAGATATAAGTCAAGGGTAATATGACACGCAAGTCAAGGAAGTAGCGCGTAAAGAATTAGAGAAGGAGATATCTAATCTATCGTTAGGCTCTGAAAGAGTGGCTATTTTAGTTCCTAGAAAGATCAGAAAGCGTAATTTTCTAAATATGGAGGCCATTCCCAGTCACGTACAAAAGGTAATAGGGGATAAGATAGAAGGCGGTAATATATCTCTTATGTATGTTGATGAGGTGAAGGGAATAGAATTTGACAGAGTCTTTGTTGTGCCAAGAAAAATGTCTAAAAATGAGAAATACATTGCATATACGAGAGCATTGAGTAACCTTATTATTGTTGTGGATGAAGATCAAAGAAGACCAAAATAATCGATGATGACTTTTAATTGTTTTTAATTAATCTCATATTCTTTAATTGTTTTTAATTGTTTTTAATTGCTTCAGACGGTACATGCTGCAAGAGAAGAGTACAGGAACCTTCTTATAATTCCTTACTTCCAATAAGTTTTGAATCTCAATCTAATAAAAGTGGCTTAAAAGCTCAGAAAATTCAGCAATTCTGTTGATTAAGGTCGCCAGTAATGCGACCTTTTTTCATACTCCAAATGCTATCATAAGATCATCAAATGAAACCGTAATAAGGAGGTCTAAGAATATGACAAACGAAAGAATAATCAAAGTAACCGGCAAAGGCAATCTTAAGATAAAACCTGATATGACAAGAATCACAATTACCCTTGAGGGTCAGAATAAGGAATATGCGATGACTCTTACGCAGTCTTCAAAGGACACAGAAGCGTTGAAAGACATCCTGGAGAAACAAGGCTTTGATAGAACTGACGTTAAGACTCTAATGTTCAATGTGGACACGAGATATGAGAGCTATCAGGCCAGGGACAAGAGCTGGAAAGAGCGCTTTGTGGGATATGAGTTCAAGCATATGGTCAAGGTTGAATTTGATTCCGACAACGATAGACTCGGAAAGATTCTATATGCACTCGCTAACGCAAAAGACATTCATCCGGACTTTAGACTCAGCTACACCGTTAAGGATCCTGAAGCTTCCAAGAATGAGCTTCTCGGCAAAGCCGTAGCTGATGCCAAAGCTAAAGCTGAAGTACTTTCTACGGCAGCAGGGGTGAACTTGAATAGCATCAAGAACATTGATTATTCCTGGGGCGAGATTCAGTTTGAGTACACTCCAATGCATAGAGATATGATTTGTAGTAAAGCTATGCCCGATGGTACTGGTTCATTTGACATGAATATCGAGCCGGATGATATCGAGGTTTCTGATACTGTGACGGTCGTGTGGGAAATTGGGTGAAAATACCTCGGTTTTTAGAACCTCTGTTTACCAATAAATGAGTTTTATTGGATAGCATTTGTAGCAGAATATCATCATAGAAACATTTAATAAGTCTTAATTGAAATCAGTTAGAGGTGATAGATATGCTAGATGGAACATATTATACAAATGGTAAAAACATATTTGCGGATGATAAGTTTGATAATAGTGAGTGGTCTGCACCATATATGGTTGATAAAGCTGAAATTGCAGCAACAATCAAAAATCTCAACCTAAATGGTCGAGTAATCAGAGATATTCGCTTTGTGTCACATGCCTATAATCTGGTCAGGCATTGGGTAGAGGATTGTGCCTATAACAGGTTGGAGAATCTTTCAGAGGAAGAACGCCAGCAGAAATCGGAATATCATAATATTCCTTTGGATCTTCCATTTTTACGATACGCTAAGCTAGACGAGCCTTTACTTATCGAATTTGATGATCATGATCACTTGGAAATAGATGCTCCACAGGAACCTGAGTTTAGAATTAGCATGAACTGTATACCATGGGATATAGAACCGGGCTGTAACTCTTTGAATGCAGAAGCATCAATCATATTTGATTCATGTATAGGAAAGAGGATTGACAGGGTTGAGGTGGCAACATATATAGCAGAAAAGGATCCAATGTGTTTATGTGAGTTTCCAAATGGAGAAAAAAGAGAATTGGTTGGATCGGTAATCATATGGCTGAGTGATGAAACAGGTATCTGTATTGAACCTGAGCTCGATTTTGTTGATGTTACACTTATTGACAGTAATAAGCAGATACTGGAGATCCCCTTTAAGCAATTGAAAAGTGCATTGTTCAACTGGGAAGATTTACATGATGATGAGAAATTGGGGTTTGAATCCAGTTGCGCTACATTTTGGTTTGGAGATAAGTATCGTGACCATAGAGACAATTGCTTTGTGGATTTCGTGACTGAAGGTGGAAAATATTCATTACACATACATGACGATGATATCATACTATTCAGTCTTGCTATATCTGTGGTTATTTGCAAGCAACATGATGTATATGATGATTATGAATTATCATATGATCAATGGAAAGCTGTTCTAGACGCTGCAGATCTGATTGTTGGCTTTAATACTTTCGATGAATTTATGGAATATTTTAAGATGGTAAGAGAAAGTACGAATGGAAAATGTGATTTGCTATATTATCTGAATAACTGTGGAAAACATTTCTGGTATGAAAAGTGGCTCCACGAAAAAGAAGCAAAAGACTTAAGAGGTTGGACAGAACTAGCGCTTTCTCCGGGAGAGAAAATGCATATTATTGGATTTTAACATGAGAGGAGAATACTTAATAAGCCATATCTTTTAGCTAAAACGGCTAAAACAGGGAAGAAGTTCTTTTGATGAGAAACGTTTGATGAGAAACACTGGGTTACGGGATGAAACTGAAAAAGTTTCGTTTCGTAACCCTTGCTATTGCAGAAGGTTCTTTTCCCAAATATAATCAGCTCATCAGAGTCGACACTGATAAGGAGCAAGCGAATGGATGAAAAAGATAAGCAGATTTTGGATATGATCAAAGGTGATGCCCGCAAGAGCTATCAGGAGATCGGTGATGCTTTGGGAATTTCCAGAGTGGCTGCCAAAAAGAGGATTGCAAAGCTCAAGGAAGCCGGGATCATCCGCCAGTATAACACTTACATCAAGAGAGATGATGAGATAACGATGCTGATCGATATCATTACAACGCCCGAAGGATTTGACCGGGTGCTGGAATATGTCGCCACAAGAACAGTGTATGTGCGTCAGATCTACACCACTCTCAAGGAAAATCATATTCATCTTGTTGCTGTATCTGATTCTCTTGAGCAGATCAATTACTTGGCCAAGATAATCAAAAAGGCCTGCATTGATGATATCGTTGAATACCATGCGCGCCAGGTCCGGGAGATTATCAAGGACGTTTACGGAGGGATTGAATATGAGCGCAGATCAGAGTCAGACACTGTCACAGATAATCGAGCAGATAACCGGGGAGCGGGTACATGAGAAGAAGGGCGGAAAGTTCTTTTTCAACATTTACCTGAATTCCAGGATGAGCGAGACGCCAATTGAGGCTTTGGACCTGAGCGTCAGAGCATATAACAGTTTGAAAAGAGCCGGCTACGGAACCATAGGGGATCTGGCAGAGGCCATTGCCGGCGGAACAGAGATCAGTAAGATCAGAAACTGTGGCGTTAAGAGCCGCAGAGAGATAATGGAAAAGCTCTTTTTGTACCAGTACAGTGCGCTTCCGCAGGAGAAAAGAGCTAAGTACATCCTGGAAGTTGTCCGGATGAATGCCGATAAACATGGCGTTTGAAGACAAGGGAAGTTTATGACCCTTTTAAAGATTTAGACTTAAGTCAGTCAAGACTAGAGGACCTTCCGGCAAATGTAATTGGTGAGGTGGTAATATACCCAAACGCAACAATATTGGGACAAGCAGTAAAAGACATAGATGTAGTTGTGATCGGAGAACTTAAAAATTACACCCCATCATTAAAGTACTATGAAAATGGTGAGGAAAAAATTGACAAGATATCTATTGAGAGTTTTTGTTTCGCGATAGAAGTTAAGAGTCATGATGCATCAATAGTGCGCAGGGGAACAGATTGGTATGTTCCCTATCATCAACACTTGCATAACGTGACAGACCAATCTAACAAGCAAAAGACTTCACTATTCTCATTTTATAAGAATCAAATAGGGGTTAGTCCGTATGTTACTAGCAAAGGGCTACGAAATCAATCGTTGAGTAGAATGCAGAGGTTGAGTGGAAAATGAAGAATAAAATAATAAATGCAAACGGAACGGAAATAAGGGTTTATGGAGATGTTATCAATGAAGATGCATATATATGCCTGACTGATATAGCCAAAAAGAAGAATCCTACAGAAGCTGCTCTTGTTATCAGCCATTGGCTAAGAAATCGGTCTACTATAGATTTTTTAGGATTATGGGAGCAGTTGCATAATCCAAATTTTAAACCTACCGAATTCGGTAGGTTTAAATACGAGTCGGGAGAAGCTGCATTTACGCTTACCACCAAACAGTGGGTAGAAGCAACAAATGCTATAGGAATAATATCAAAGGCAGGCAAGAATGGTGGAACCTATGCACATTCTGATATTGCCTTTGAGTTTGCGTCGTGGATATCACCAGAGTTCAAGCTCTACATTATTACCGACTATCAGCGGCTTAAAAAAGATGAATCAGAGCGTTTGTCCATCGGATGGGACGTAAAAAGAGAGTTATCTAAAATAAACTATAGAATACACACGGATGCTGTTAAGGAGTTTTTAATTACACCTGAACTCACACCACAGGAAATGTCATATACGTATGCATCTGAAGCAGATGTTTTAAATATGGCTTTGTTTGGTAAAACTGCTGCTCAATGGAGAAATGAGACAGGGACAAAGGGAATGAGCCCGAATATTCGTGATTTTGCATCTGCAGAAGAACTTGTAGTTTTGATAAATCTTGAAGATACTAACGCAGATTTGATAAGACAAGGGATAAATCAGATTGATAGACTAAAGATTTTGAGAGAAAAAGCGTATAGACAGCTGCAAACACTAATTAATAACCAAAAAGCAATAGAATCATTAAAAACGCATTTGATTGCCAATGACAAAAGCAAGGGATTTGTTGACAAACTAAAACAGTAAGAATGTTATTTTTGAGGGATGGAAATTATGGATAGTATGGGAATCATGGCGGGAATTGTTAATAAGGAGCTTGGCTTTTATCTGATTATTATTGGTGCGGTATTTATGGGATTGGGTGCGTTGATAAATGCATTTCAGTAATGAAGAACTTAGCCACAGGTTCTTTTCCCAAGGTCATGTGTATCGCTGGTAGAACGCCTGTGTGGGATCAAGAGAGGATTATAGGACTTCATTTCGGGCATAATCAAATCATCTCAGAAAGGGGAATAAGATTATGGCACATACATTTGACGACTATCATCATTTTGGAATGGAGAACTTTGATGGCGGCAGTGACCGCTGGGATTTTAATCATGATGGGAAGATGAGTATCTTCGAGGAAAGCGCAAGAAGAGCTTATGACCAGGTGCTGTTTGACACCATCTTTAATGAGGAGGAGAAACGTTCCTCTGATGACTGGGACGATGAAGATGATGACGACTTTGAGGATGACGACGACTTTGACGATGATATGTAAAGGGTGGATCGGGACTTGAAAGCAGCCACTGGTTCTTTTCCCAAAGAAGGGACACCGGGGAGGATTTAAAACTTCTGATCCGGGATAATCGTATTATCTTTGAACCGGAATGAAATTTAAAGTTTGGATTTTACCGGATGCTTTTTGAGGAGGATAACCAAATGAGAAGATTAAGCTATTGCATGGCTGCTTTACTATGTCCGATTATCTTATCTGCATGTGCGATGCAGGCGCCCGAGGAGCCTGCTTTGGATGTGGAGGAAGAAGTCGCTTTTGCAGAGGAGGCAAGTACTTCAGCTGCTGAGAATGAATCCGTGGTGGATGAAGCAGGTGCCGAGGCAAGTGAGGCAGTTTCGGAAGAGCCTTCTAATGAGCTGACTCCGGATAATATTCCTGAATGGAGCAAAGCATATGCTGAGTATTTAAGGACCGGAGCGGAATATATTTCTTTTGCCGATGGCGGAAGTGAACTTTCCTATACTTTGATCTATCTGGACGATGATGATATTCCTGAACTCTTCATTGATACCGGGGTAGAAGCAAGTGGCCAGATGGTTGTTACTTACTATGACGGCAAAGTCGTAGATCAGTATCTTTCAAGAATAGGATCTCAGTATATTGAAAAAAGCGGTCTTATTTATACTGACACAGGTCATATGGATTACTACCCGATTAGCATCACGAAGTTGGAAAACGGGGTGTTCTCGGAAATAGCTTCCGGAGTTAAGTATGTATCTGAGGAAGATTACGATAAGATGGGGGAAGATGAGAATTACCCCTATACACTGACCTATGAATGGGGAGAGGAGACTGTAACCGAAGAAGAGTTTAATGCTCATGTAGCTGAGTACTATGATGTAGATAAGGGCAAACATCCGGACAATTATTACTCCTATGATGAGTTCCTGTATCTGCTTGAGAATGGTAAGTGGTATTCCGCAGATCATAAGTATGAATTATTTATACAGGACTGCTCCTGGAGTGATGCTCAGAAGTTCTGCCTTGAGAAAGGCGGATATCTGGCGACGGTGACCTGCACTGATGAGGCCAAGGTTATATCTGACCTTATTAAAAAAGAAGGATACACCGATAAGGCGTTCTTTGTCGGTTACAGATCCAGCGAATGGGTAGGGGAAACTTTCTGCAGCTTCAGATGGATCAATGAGGATGGCTCCTATCAGGAAGTAATGCCAAG
Source organism: Butyrivibrio sp. FCS014 (assembly GCF_000526935.1). Taxonomy (GTDB): domain Bacteria; phylum Bacillota; class Clostridia; order Lachnospirales; family Lachnospiraceae; genus Butyrivibrio. The sequence goes on from NZ_JAHA01000007.1 coordinate 305,013, forward strand.
TATGTATGACTTTTGGGGCTATAATTCTCCGGGATATGATTACGACAAGAGCGAGTTCCCTTATGAAACCAGGGAAGTAGGACTAGCTAAATATTTTGAAGAGGATGGTATGATATACATCTTTGATGCTCCGGATAAGGTATTGGATGTTTCGCCTGAATTTGCCGGAAATATTGGCTTTATATGTGAGTTTGATTGAGAATGAAAAGGGTAAATGCGGATATCATCCCGGTTGTAAGTGAATATGACAAGCTGATCGAGGAGATCCTTGAGCTTGAACTGAAGCTGGCGGCTCTTGCGGAAGAGATTGATGATCTGGAGAATCACATCTGCGTTGAACTGAGGGCAGACTATGACCAGAAGGTCGGGAACCTGGAGTACCAGGCGCAGGCCTACAGGCTTGAGATTGCACGGCTGAAAAGAGCCATCGAGCTTTTGCAGGCTGCCATCAACCGCCAGGAAGCAGCCAAGTATGAGGAAGTCCAGAAGAAGGTCGAGCAGGAATACAAGCAGTATGAAGAAGACCTGAACAAAAAGGCAGAGGACATGAAGCGCGACAAGGAGTACAAGGAACGTCGTGCGAAGCAGGATAAGAAGAACGAAGAAAGGGCTAAGAAAGAGCGGAAAGCCAAGGATGCGGAAAAGGCTGAAGGTGAAGGGAAGGCCAAAGACGCGGAGAAGGCTGAGGATGCGGGCTCCGGCAAGGACAGTGATACTGTGCATGAGTCGCCGAAGGAAGAGCTGAAGCGTCTTTACCGGATGATCATGAAGAAGCTTCATCCTGACGCTAATCCGGATGCTACCGAGAAGGAGAAGGCTCTTTTGCTAAAGGCTCAGAAAGCTTATGCGGAAGGTGACCTGGAGACTCTTCGTGAGATAGCAGATCAGCTTGATGATACAGATATAACCGAGAAGTATGGTGATAATCCTGATGATCTGGCGCAGCTTAGGGAACTCAGAGATAAGCTTGCTGAAAAGGTCGAGATTCTTTTGGCTCATATTGATGAGATCAAGAACAGCTTCCCTTACACTGAGAAGGATTTTCTTGCCGATGAGGAGGCTGTCAGGGTAAGGCAGGAAGAACTGGAAGAGTATAACAGGCAGTGCGCAGAGAAGATAATAGAGCTTCAGGAGAAGATCCTTGAGCTCAGCAAAGTGGCTGAGAAGAACGACAAAGAAGCCAGGAAGCGTAAAGCAAAGAAGGGGTAGCCTATGGGAGAAAACAAGGAGCTTGTTAGTGTTCAGAATGCAGCTCTTACATCAAGCATACTCAGTAAGAATGGCATAGATACGAGCCTTCCGTTTTCCAGGGATATCTTTTTGATGAATACCATGATAAACGGGGCCATGCATGTGAAAACCATTTACAAGCAGGCTAAGGCATTAAAGAAGGGTGACAGGCTCAGTCTTCTGTTGGAGCCAAAGAATAAGTATGACGAGAAGGCAATACTTGTTCTTGATCCCAAGGGGAAGAAGCTTGGGTATATTCCGAGGGTTAAGAATGAAGTTCTTTATCATCTGATGGATGCCGGGAAGGAACTATTCGGGATTGTTCATGGCGGGGATATAGGAGAACACCTTGATCCGGAGGATTCGTGGATTGAGATTTTTATTGATGTGTATATGTGCGATTGAGCCATGGTGACGGAGTCAAGGGACCATTTTGGGGGACAAGGGGAGCATCTGATGAGTGGGATGACGAGGATGAAGACTAATATTGCTATTATAATTTGCCTTGCGCTGATGTTTTCGGTTGCCGGATGCGGGGCGGAAAGTGATAAAGCGGCAGAAAGTGCGGCTGTGGCGGAGAGTGGTGAAACGGCAGATGGTGCGTTTGAGGCTGAAGGCGGTGAAGCAGCGGAGAATGCGGCTGTGGCGGAGACCGGTAAGGCAGCAGAGGATGCCGGCGCTGCGCAGTCTGAGGCAGAAGATCAGGAAAGATCCCCATTTGTGCTTTGGGAATTTGAGGGATATGTTGATGAGTGCGATGGATACTTCTGGCAGGATGACTTTATAAGCAGCGACTATGATGGCGACGGCGAGATAGACCGACTAAAGCGCGAGTGGGATGGCGAAGAGCAGATTGCTATCTACACGGTAGAGTTTGGTAATGGAGATTTGCTCACGGTGCCCAAAGGATGGGAGACAGGCTTTCCGCACGTCCAGGGCGGTGATCTTGACGGAGACGGGCAAAAGGAGATTCTTTTTACCCTTTCCTACGATACAAGCACAGATCCGTTATCCTTCGGCGACATGTGGCTCTTTGATAAGGATGCTTCCGGCAGCTACCGCGAGGTGGAGCTTCCGCTTGCCGGCGGAGAAAATGGAGCTAAATGTTTTACCATAGATTATGAAAAGCCGGAAGGTCTTGTGATCAGATATTCGATAAAGGAAGCGGGACTTTCCAGAAGCGAAGAGGTAGATGATGACTATATAAATTACTGGTGGACGGATGAAAGCACCAGCCAACTCAGGAGCGTGTACTGGGCAGAGATCAGGGAGGGGGAGTCCCCCGCCATCAGATGCTTCGTGGAGCCGCTTCCCAGGAGCGGTCAGAGTCTTGGATTTGATCTTTCCTACAGGAATGGAAAGTATGAGATCGGGTACGTTGAGATTGATGCGCCGGAGGGGGTTTGAATGCTGGGATGGTCCCTAGGGACGGAGTCATGGGACCATTCATTATGATATTTTGGACAAAAAAAGAAACGAGCAACTCCCTCGGTTCATAAAGAACTTACCGGACACTAAACCCATTTCTTCACCTGAAGGTTAACAAATGGTGATAGAAAAGTCAATGAGTTTTAGATATTGACACTGGAGATACTGAGGTATTTCTTATTTATTGGTTTTGTTTAAGGAAATAATTTAGGGAACTTTTCCGCTGAGATATTGCGAAGAAGTTCCCTAAATGTATGGTTATTTTGTTTTTACAGAGATCAGTCTTAAATCACTTGTTCCAAAGAACAGCGAATTTCTTATCATTCCAATCCTGAACAGATTGAGCACATAGAACATTGATCTCATGATGTTTATGAAACCGAATGTACATACAAGTTCCTCAACTGTTGGTGGATATCCAAATCTTCGTGTGTGATTTCCGACATATTCTGCTATTTCAGCTTCTAATACTCCCATTTCTATAATCCCCTTTATAATGTTATATTTGCTATCGGTATCTGCGAATGTCTTTTGACCGATATAAACAGCTTATCGTTTCTGTGTGTTTGAAATGTTTCTGAATAATAAAGAATCCATAAAATCGGTATTACAACATCCTTTGTAAGTCATTTCGTATATTTGTAACCTGATCTATGGCGTTTTCACACTCGCGCTTAGCTTTGCCAATCTGCGACTGGACTATTACATCCATCAAAAATCCATCGCAGAAAAGATCTCCAAAAGTGAGAAAGCCATTAATGTGTACAGATGAATAGCCATCTACATCTCTGAGTTCTTTGGAGAATCTTGCCAGTGCATTCTTGGCCAGATCAATTTCATGTTCCGCATCGCTCATTTTGCTGTGTTTTATAAGGCCGCTGATAAATCCGCCGCCAAGAGTATCAAACAATCCCCAACCACTTGCGCTGGAGAGGCTTCTTCTTGCTCTCTCAAGATGCTCAAGTGCCACGTCAGCGGCCTCAATAGCCTCCTGTATTTCTCTTGTTCTCATATCATACATGGGTGTTCCTCCGTATCTTTAATTAGGTGTGGGTGTGCTTTGGTTAATGATATCTTAAGGCTAAAGGGATTCTATTAAAATCACTTATTGCGGAGGATAACGCACTGTATTTTTCATTTTTGGAGAAGGCGGTGGGGATGATATACTTTAGTGTAGATGGAATTTGTTGACTGCAAATGACCCCTGGGGACGGAGGTAAGGGACTATGGGAGGTATAACAGTTAAGATAATAGGAATAACAGAGCTGAACACTGATGCTATAGTAAATGCGGCCAACGAGGGGCTGTGGGAAGGCGGTGGAGTTTGCGGCGCTATTTTTAGGGCGGCGGGATCTGAGCAGTTGACAAGAGCCTGCAGAGCCATTGGCGGATGTGAGACGGGTAGTGCTGTGATCACGCCCGGATTTGACCTTCCTGCGAAATACATCATCCATGCTGTTGGACCTGTGTGGAACGGCGGGCAATATGACGAGCCAAAGCTGCTGTACAGCGCATATAAGCAGTCGCTGAATTTGGCGAAGGAGAACGGATGCCATTCCATCGGCTTTCCGCTGATCTCGGCAGGTATATTTGGGTATCCGAAGGACCTGGCCTGGAAGCAGGCTGTACAGGCTTGCTATGATTTTTTGACCGGCAGCAGGGAGTATGACATTGATATCGTGTTTGCGGTGCTGGACGACGCGATCCTTGCGCTTGGAGAGAAGACAATAAAGGAAATTGTAGGGGAGTAAGTTGTGGAAGAGCAGGTTACACGGGATGTTGATATACTAAGGCCACATCATGGGATGTGCTTTCAATTCTATGAGGGCAAAGGATACAGTGAGGATTTTACCGATCATATGGGGCGGATAATCCAAAAGCTGGAAAAAGATCCTTCTAAGAAAATAAGACTTCTTGTAGAGACGGACGTTGTCTGCGAGAACTGTCCCAACAATAAAGGCGGCAAATGTACCACTGATGAGAAAGTTAAAAGGTATGACGAGGAAGTGCTGAAAGCTTGCGGGATCGCGGCGGGGAGTGATGTCTCTTTTGCCGAATTTACTGCTCTGGTAAAGGAAAGGATCATAGATGCGGGGATCCGAGGGAAGATATGCGGAGACTGCAGCTGGGACTACATTTGCCGTCAGACAAGACAATTATCCTTATACTGACAAATTCAACCTCTGCGTGATAGAATTAAATCATACAGATATAGCAACACCGCAGGATAAAGCCAATCATATCGATGATTGGGCCAGGCTCTTTAAAGCCACAACGTGGGAGGAAATCAGGATGATAACAAAAGACAACCCATCAATGAGTTCCGCTGCCGAATCTATATATTTATCAAATGCAGACATAAGCATCCTTGAGCAGTGTCGAGCCAGAGAGGATGCTATTGCCCATGAAGCCTATCAGAAGAAACTTATCGCTGAGTTAAGGCAGGATCTGAGCGAAGCGAATGAGCGGATTGAAGAGACCAAGCAAGAGGCAGCGTTGGAAAACATTCGATTCGATCGTGAAAATGACATTCCTATTGAAGTAACGCGCAAGCGTCTTAGGAAGAGTTTTGGCTACAATGATGCCACCATCGACGAGCTCCTTTCCAAGGTCGATGCCGAAGCAGCGTGCGTGAAAAGCTAAAACAATACAGGCCACATGAATGATAATCCAGCCGAGAGAGTATATTGCCCTTTCGGCTTCTTTTGACCAAAAGATCAGAAAATCGGAGGTGACAGATATGAAAATTGCAATGGCTAATGATCATGCAGGAACTCAGATGAAAGAAGAGATTAAGGCATATCTCGTTTCTCAGGGATATGAAGTCATAGACTTTGGCACGTATGATGAGAAATCCTGTGACCTGTCGGATTTTGTTTACCCCGCTGCTTTGGCGGTTGCCAGGGGAGAGTGCGACAGAGGCATCTTCTGCGATGGTGTCGGATACGGAAGTGCGCTGATTGCTAACAAGATAAACGGGTGCTACGCGGCTGTGTGCCAGGATCCTTTGTGTGCCACTCTTGCAAGGGAACACACTGATTCCAATATTCTGTGCCTTGGGGCGAAGATCATAGGAGGACTGATGGCCATGGAGGTTGTGAAGACATGGCTGACAACAGAGCCTCTCATGGAGGAGAAATACAGAAGACGAGTGCAGAAGGTGTGCGAGATAAATGATAAGCACTGCGTCCCGGTGAAATGAAGATTCTTTTGACCAGAGTTTACAGATGGTTACAGTTCAATGGACTGTAACCATTTTTTATATGGAAAAAATGAGCCTATGACTCCGTCCCCGGAGACCATTGTGATACACTGTTCTTAGTTCGTTTAATCAGTTGGGGGGACGTTGAAGATGAAATACGATGCGTTTGTCAGTTACAGACACCTTGAGAGAGACAAATTTGTGGCAAAGGGGATCCACAGGGCGCTGGAGACCAGCAGGATTCCGAGAAAGATACAGAAGGAAACCGGGAAAAAGAGAATCAACAGGGTTTTCAGGGACCAGGAGGAACTGCAGGTAGGAAGCGAGCTTGGCAGTAATATAGAGCAGGCTCTTTCTGAATCGGAGCATCTTGTTGTCATCTGCACGCCGGAAACAAAGGATTCCTACTGGGTTATGAAGGAAATCGATACCTTCATTGCGATGCACGGCAGAGAAAACATTCTGGCTGTACTCGCAGATGGTGAGCCCTCGGAGGCTTTTCCGCCGCAGCTTCTTGTGGATGATGAGGGAAATCCCGTTGAGCCTCTTGCTGCGGATGTCAGGGGAGACAGCAAACGCGAGATCAGTAAGAAAATCAAATCCGAGTCACTTCGTCTGGTGGCAGCAATCCTGGGCTGCGACTATGACGATCTTAAGCAGCGCCGCAAAGAACGCATCGTACGGCGCAGCATGGCCATTGTGGCGGGCGTGGCAGCGCTCTCAACAGCATTTGCTGTCTACAACGCCTACAATCTACACAGAATCACCGAGAATTATCAGAAGATGCAGATAAAAGAGTCAAAGGTACTGGCCGAAAAGTCTATTGATGCCCTGGAAGCGGGAGACAGGCAGACAGCAGGTCTTTTGGCTATGGAAGGTCTTCCCGTAAATGGAAAGGACAGACCTTTAGTCAGCGACTGCATTTATGCTCTGGAGAAGGCCACGGATTCTTATGATTCCGGGGAGGAGCTTGTTTACGATAAAATCCTAAGACATGATCTGCCACTGAGTGATTTTAGAGTTAATGATGATGAAAGCAGGCTTGTATCCTTTGATGTCGACAACGGCGTGTATTGGTGGGACTTAAGCAGCGGAAAACGCATTTTAAAACGAAATCCGGAAGTTATAGAGGACAGTAAGAATTCTGTGTATGCTGTGGGGGAAAACAACGGACATATGGTAGTTGTTTCCGGAAGATATCTGACAGCTTTCGATGAAGAAGGAAATGTTGTTTATGATGTGAATTTTGAGGATAAAGAGTGTGACGATGCTTATATAGATGATATGAGCAAATATGCAGTAGTGGTGAGAGGTGCATATGATGACGACGGCCAACTGGAAATTTATGACTTATCTGATGGAAGTTTTGTTGGAAAATATCCTCAAAAAAAGGAGAAATCATTTAATGTAGATTGTGCACATTTTAACTCGGATTACAGCCTTTTGTTGGTTCATCAGTGGGAGGTTCTGGGCCACAATCCTGCAATCTTAAATCTTATAGACATTAAGGCCGGTAAAATGACTGAATTTGATGTTAAAGAAAAATATGTTAATGATTGTGCTTTTACAGTGGACAACAACCTTGTGGTTGCTTCTTCTAAAATCGACTCTATTAAGCTATATGTACAAAAATTTGACATGAATACAGGAGAAGAAATCTTCTGTAAGGAATTGGAGTACGGTGTATCATATTCTAAATATGGTGCGCATTCAGGTGTACACATTGGTTCAAGAACCTATCAGTATCTTAATGAAGAGGGACAAGAACTTGTGGTAGCAGCAAGTGACAAACTGTTTAATCTGGATCTTGATACCGGAGAAATAAAGTTAAAATATACAGCTCCCTTTTGCATTGCAAAAATAACTCTGCTTGATGATATAGACAGGATGCTGGTGGGAACCATCGATGGAAGGTTGGTGAAAATACATAGCACAACCGGCAATTCTTCCACAACAGATCCTTATTTTCTTACGGAAGGATTAAAGGATTACTATTATGGAAAAGAGCATCTGATAGCCAGTGATTCCTATACACCTAACATGGTGGTGATGTCTTTTTTGCCCGATCCAGACAGGGAGGAATATGGCAGGTGTGAGTATAATATTGAACAGATAGCCGCAAGCCCGTCCGGACGAACGTTCTTTGTCAAAACGTTCAAGACAAATACAGATGAAAAGAGTTATATTCACGTTTATGATACCGAAAGCGGACAGGAAATCACAAACATTTCGTATGATAATATTGCTTATTCTCAGGATGCATTCTATAAGGACGAAGACACAATTGTCATATTCAGGGATGGCGATGTCTCCGCATATCAGTATACGATCAGTATCGGACAGACAGAGGAGATTACTTTTTTAGATGAGTTTGATTGGACTAGCTCGGTAATTGGCGAGGATGGCAGATACCTTTTGGATTATATTTATCATGATTATTACGTGGTTGATCTTGCGTCCAATAGTGTGATATACCACTATGTTGATGAAGGATACGAACATGATTTTTCTCAATGCTCCTTGGTTGATGATGGGAAAAGAGCTATTGGCATGGATTATCATGGCGCAGCATTCGGGCTGGATCTTGAAAACGGGGAATGGACAGAATACAACATCGATTACTTTGTCAGAAATATTGGGGCAAGTCAGGATGGAAAATATATTGCAGCCTACTGCATCGATGGAAAAATGCGTATTATCGATACCGGCAAAAACAGTGTAGTTCAGGAATTTGATTATTTCGGTGATGAACATTATAGTCTGATCAAATTCTCTGCGGATGACAAATTGCTCTTCTTGCAGGGGCAGGATAAGCTTTTCAAGGTATACGACCTGGACAAAGGGGGGTACATCTTCATATCCGATGTGCAGATGAAAGCTATTACATACGTTGATCATGATATTGCTTCAAATACGGTTACCATTAGTGATAATAATGGTATGTATATTATTGATCTGAATGATAGAGGCTTTCTGCATTACATTCCAAGAGGAGAAATATTCATCCCTGCCAGAAGTGAGGCAATCTGCTCCTATGATACCGGTGTGTTCAAGTATAAAGTGCGCTCCGTGGATGAACTTGTGGATTTCTTCTACGAGCGGTTTGATGGCGCGGAGCTGACCGACGAACAGAAGGTAAGGTACAGAATATATTGAGCCATCGGGGACGGTTCTCTTTGGCTTATGGTCCCATGACTTCGTCTCCAGGGGCCAAAAGCCCCTCTGATTTTTCCTCCATTTAATGGTACACTGTTCTTAGTTCGTTTAATCAGTTGGGGGGACGTGTGCAAATGAAATACGATGCGTTTGTCAGTTACAGACATCTCGAGAGAGACAAATTTGTGGCAAAGGGGATCCACAGGGCGCTGGAGACAAGCAGGATTCCGTGGAAGATCCGGAAGGAGACCGGCAAGAAGAGGATCAACAGGGTTTTCAGAGACCAGGAGGAGCTGCCGATAGGAAGCGAGCTTGGCAGTAATATCGAGCTGGCGCTTTCAGAGTCGGAGCATCTTGTTGTTATCTGCACCCCGCAGACCAAAGAGTCCTACTGGGTCATGAAGGAGATCGATACCTTCATTGCAATGCATGGCAGGGACAATGTTCTGGCTGTTCTTGCGGAAGGCGAGCCGTCGGAGTCTTTTCCCCCGCAGCTTCTTGTGGACGATGAGGGAAATCCCGTTGAGCCTCTAGCCGCGGATGTGAGAGGAGACAGCAAACGCGAGATCAGTAAAAAAATCAAATCCGAATCACTTCGTCTGGTGGCAGCAATCCTTGGCTGCGACTACGACGATCTTAAGCAGCGACACAGAGAGCGCATCGTAAGGCGCAGCATGGCCATCATCGCCGGTGTGGCAGTGCTCTCAATAGCCTTTGCAATCTATAATGCCTACAATCTCCAAAGAATCAACGAGAACTATCAGAAGATGCTGGTAAAAGAGTCAAAGGTACTGGCGGAAATGTCTATCGATGCCCTTGAGAAAGGTGACAGACAAACAGCAGGTCTTTTGGCCATGGAAGGTCTTCCCGTAAACGGCAAGGACAGGCCTTTAGTCAGCGATTGCATATATGCCCTGGAGAGAGCCACCAACTCTTTTGACCGGGGGAATTTGCCTGTCCATGACCTGATCTTAAAGCATGATCTGGAGCTGCGGGATTTTAAGGTTAATAATGACGGAAGCAGGCTTGTTTCTTATGACGATGACTTTGGCGTGTACTGGTGGGACCTTACCACCGGCGAACGCATTTTGAAACGGAATCCGGAAACCATAGAAGGCAGTGAGAATTTTGTGTATGCTGTGGGCGAAAACGACGGAAATATGGTGGTTGTTTCCCGCAAATTCCTGACTGCTTTCGATGAAGCCGGAGATGTTGTTTATGATGTGAAATTTGGCGATGAAAGCTGCGGCAATGCTTATATTGATGATAATAACAAATATGCTGTTGTAGTGAAGAGCAGCTCCTATGCGGATGGGTCTCTCCAGATTTATGATCTTACTGATGGCAGCCTTGTAAGAAAGTTTGATAGAAAAGGAGAGCGTGAGTTTTCTGTAGAATCCGCGCATTTTAACTCCGATTACAGCCTCCTTCTGGTGCATCAGTGGGAGTTCGACAGCGAAGATCCTACCACTTTAAATGTTCTTAATCTGAAGACCGGCGCCAATACTGAATTTGCCGTAAAAGAAGAAACTGTTATGGATTGTATTTTTACTGCGGATAACAATCTTGCTGTTGTTTCCACTGACAGAGGATATGAGCTTGGCCCCGATCCTTGCCCGATATTTGTACAGAAGTTTGACATGAATACAGGAGAAGAGATTTTCTCCAGAGAATTGGAACTGCACAGAACCTATTATCCTCCTTATGTTTTTGCAGAAGTAACCATCAATTCCAGGATCTACCAGGGAGATGATGGGGAGGAAAAAGATCTTGTGGTAACAGCAAACTCCAGTCTCTATAATCTGGATCTTGACACCGGCGAGATTAAGCTCAAATACACAGCGGTCTCAGACATTGAGAGAATAACATTGTTTGATGAGTCTGAAATGATGTTGGTGGGAACCTTTGACGGAAACATATTGGATGTAAGCGCCAAAGATGGCTCAGTTACTCAGGAGATCACTTATTTCACCTCAGAAGAAATGCGGGACTACTTCATCGGAAGAGGCCATGTTATATCCAGGGATCTTAGCACACCTAACCTGGTAGTGATGTCTGTTTTGCCAGATCCCGAGGGGATAGATTATAGCCTCTACGATGGTAATATTGTTAACTATATTGCCGCAAGCCCGTCAGGCCGGACGTTTCTTGCCAATGCCTTCGAGGGCGTTATAGGCGGATCATATTTTGTTTACGTCTTTGATACCGAGTCAGGAGAGGAACTCGGTAGCTTCTCGTATGATGATGTTTCTTTTGACCATGCCTTCTATAAGGATGAGGACACGATCATCATGCTCAGGGATGATATGGCAATATGTCAGTATACGATCAGCACCGGAGAGACAGAGGACATCAGTTTCCTGGATGAATCTGACCGGTTTGATACGGTGGTCAGCGATGACGGCAGATATCTTCTGTATTATGACTTGCACGATTATTATGTTGTTGACCTTGCGTCCAATAGCGTGGTGAATCATTTTACAGATGAGGAACGGAAATATTATTTTTACGAATGCGCTTTGGTTGATGACGGGAAAAGAGTCATCGGAAAAAACACTGATGATGAAGCACTGGGACTGGACCTTGAAAGCGGCGAGTGGACAGTATACAACACCGATTATTATGTCAAAAGCTTTGGTGCAAGCCGTGACGGAAAATATGTGGCAGTCAGCTGCACCGATGGAATGATGCGTATTATTGATACTGAGGAAAACATCGCAGTACAGGAATTTGATTTTTACGGAGATGAGTATAGCAGCGGGATCAGATTTTCCGAGGATGACAGACTGCTCTTTTTGCAAGGGCGGGATATGATTTTCAGAGTATATGATGTGGTCAAAGAGGAATACATTTTTATCTCCGATGTGCAGATGAAAGAAATTTCATATGTCAAATATGATAAAGCGTCAAATACGGTTGCCATCAGTGATCACAAAGAGATGTACATAATTGACCTGGATGACAGAGGATTCCTGCATTACATCCCCGAAGGAAGAGTCTTCATTCCAAGCAGCGGAGAAGTAATCTGTCATGATGATTACAATGTGTTCAAGTACAAGGTGCGCTCCATGGACGAGCTTGTGGACTTCTTCTACGACCAGTTCGATGTCGCGGAGCTCACCGACGAGCAGAAGATAAGGTACAAGATATATTGAGCCCTTGACTCCGTCCCTAGGGATTATTTAATGGTTGAAATACCTTCTGATTTTTATTGCGTTTAATGATAAACTATTCTTGGCGTATTCAATCAGTTGGGGGGACGTGTGCAAATGAAATACGATGCGTTTGTCAGTTACAGACATCTTGAGAAGGACAAATTTGTGGCAAAGGGGATCCACAGGGCGCTGGAGACAAGCAGGATTCCGTGGAAGATCCGGAAGGAGACCGGCAAGAAGAGAATCAACAGGGTTTTCAGAGACCAGGAGGAGCTGCCGATAGGAAGCGAGCTTGGCAGTAATATCGAGCTGGCGCTGTCAGAGTCGGAGCATCTTGTTGTTATCTGCACCCCGCAGACCAAAGAGTCCTACTGGGTCATGAAGGAGATCGATACCTTCATCGCAATGCATGGCAGGGACAATGTTCTGGCTGTTCTTGCGGATGGCGAGCCGTCGGAGTCTTTTCCCCCGCAGCTTCTTGTGGACGATGAGGGAAATCCCGTTGAGCCTCTAGCCGCGGATGTGAGAGGAGACAGCAAACGCGAGATACAGAAGAAAATCAAATCCGAGTCACTTCGTCTGGTGGCAGCAATCCTTGGCTGCGACTACGACGATCTTAAGCAGCGTCACAGAGAGCGCATCGTAAGGCGCAGCATGGCCATCATCGCCGGCGTGGCAGCGCTCTCAATAGCTTTTGCAATCTATAATGCCTACAATCTCCAAAGAATCAACGAGAACTATCAGAAGATGCTGGTAAAAGAGTCAAAGGTACTGGCGGAAATGTCTATTGATGCCCTGGAAACGGGTGACAGGCAGACGGCAGGTCTTTTGGCCATGGAAGGTCTTCCCGTAAACGGCAAGGACAGGCCCCTGGTCAGCGACTGCATTTATGCCCTGGAGAAAGCCACGGATTCTTATGATTCGGGGAAAATGATCACCTCCGATAAGATCCTGAGGCATGATCTGCTGCTTCGCGATTTTATGATCAATAATGAGGGCAGCAGGCTTGTGTCTTATGATGACGATCATGGCGTGTATTGGTGGGACCTTACCAGCGGCAAACGCATTTTGAAGCGAAATCCCGAACTCATAGAGGGTGATCGGAATTACGTGTATGCCGTAGGTGAAAATGATGGCCACATGATAGTTGTTTCCCGAAAGTACCTGGCGGCTTTCGACGAAGAAGGAAATACCGTTTATGATGTGAATTTTGGGGATGAAAGCGCTGACGATGCATATATTGATGGTATGAACAAATATGCTGTGGTGGTGAGGGATGATACCTTTGCCGACGGCTCGCTGGAGATCTACGACCTTTCTGACGGAAGTATTGTCAGGAAGTTTGATAGAAAAGAGGGAAAAAAGTTTTCGGTAGACCACGCACACTTTACCTCCGATCACAGCCTTCTTCTGGTTTATCAGTGGGAGTACGACAGCGAAGATCCCACCACATTAAATGTTTTAAATATGGAGACCGGTGCCAATACTGAATTTGCCGTAAAAGAAGAATCTGTTATGGATTGCATTTTTACCGCGGATAACAATCTTGCTGTTGTTTCCACTGACAACGGCTACGAGCTTAGCTCCGGTCCTGTCCGGATATATGTGCAGAAGTTTGACATGAATACAGGAAAAGAGATCTTCTGCAAGGAGTTAGAGTTTAACAGAACCTACCACGGAAACTATATATTTGCAGATGTAACCATCAGCTCAAGAATCTACGAGAGAGATAACAGGAAGGAAAAAGACCTTGTGGTAACAGCAAACACCAGACTGTTTAATCTGGATCTTGACACCGGAGAGACAAAGCTGACTTATACGGCTTCTTCAGATATTGAAAGAGTAACTCTGATGGATACTTCGGACATGATGCTGGTGGGAACCTTTGATGGAAAAATACTGGATGTAAGCAGCGTAGATGGACATCCTACCCCGGAAATCTCTTACTTTACATCCAACGAGATGCGGGATTACTACATTGGGAAAGGACATCTCGTTTCCAGAGATCTTAACACACCTAACCTGGTAGTGATGTCTCTTTTGCCGGATCCTGACAGAGTGGATTATGGTCAATGCGAAGATGATGTTTACTATATGGCCTCAAGCCCGTCAGGTCGGACGTTTCTTGCCGCTGTTTATCAGGGGGTTGTAGACGGAACCTGGCATATCCACGTCTATGATACTGAAAGTGGACGGGAAATCGACAACATTTCCTATGATGATATTTCTTTTGACCATGCATTCTATAAGGATGAGGACACGATCGTTATCTTCAGGGATGGCATGGCGATATATCAGTACACGATCAGCACCGGAGAGACAGAGGAAATTACTTTCTCAGGTGATCTTAGCTGGCCTGAGCTGGTGATCGGTGAGGAGGGCAGATATCTTTTGTATTATGATCACCCGGATTACTATGTGGTCGATCTTGCGTCAAACAGCGTGGTGTACCACTTCGTAGATGAAGGATTCGAACATTATTTATATAAATGCGCTTTGGTTGATGAGGGCAAAAGAGTCATCGGCAAAGGCAATCAAGGTGAGTTACTGGAACTGAAAATCGGAAACGGCAAGTGGACGGTACTTGCCGGCGATGATGCGATCAGAAATGTTGGCGTAAGCAGGGATGGAAAGTACGTTGCGGCCAGCTGCAGTGATGGAAAGATGCGCATTATCGATATCGACAAGAGCGAAGCAATTCAGAAATTTGATTATTACGGCAGTGAATATAGCAGCCTGGTCAAGTTCTCCGAGGATGGGAAACTGCTGTTTTTGCAGGGGCAGGATATGGTTTTCAAAGTATATGATCTGGAGAATGAGAAGTTTGCCTTCATATCCGATGTGCAGATGGAGAATATTTCGTATGTCGATCATGATGCGGCTTCAAATACAGTTACCATCAGCGATAGTAATGATATGTACATAATTGACCTTAACGACGGCGGCTTCCTGCACTACGTTCCCACAGGCAACATCTTTATCCCGTCCGCTAACGAGGCAATCTGCTCCGACGGCGCCGATGTTTTCAAGTATAAAGTGCGCTCTGTGGATGAGCTTGTGGACTTCTTCTACAAGCAGTTCGAGGGCGCGGAGCTGACTGACGAGCAGAAGATAAGGTATAAGATATATTGAGGCTTGAGGCAGGGGCTGAGCCACTTGGGGCGAGCTTGGTCGAGCTTTAAGATGGGGACTTTATTAGGAACTGGAAGATTGGAAGATTGGGAAGATTGGAAGATTGGGCTCAAATAATACCAACATGCATATATATGTGATTTGGTATTACAAAAGTAATACCAAACTCCCAATATATGTCTCATAGTATTATCAGAAGCCGCTTAAATGCTCTAAAACCGGGGGAAGAGCTTCAAAAAGTAATACCAAAACCCGCTATATTAGGCGATGGTATTATTTTGCCTGACTGGCCAATCATAAAAACAGAACCAATACAAATTGATATAAAGGAGGAAATGCAATGAACATCAGAAACTTTGAGAACGAGGGAAGAAGATTTGTTGCAAACATGGGGAACTTCCATGTTTTGGAGTATATGCAGGACGCCAGTGTATCTCCTGCGAATGCTACGACGGAGTACTTCATGAGCAAGATGGGGGTTCACAGGAGACAGCTTGCAATTGAGCTTGACGGCAACAATACGGCGATAATCCAGGCAGGGTCAATGCAGTGGACAGCCGGCAATGTTCAGGCGACTTCCGGAGTTAAGGGCGTAGGCGATCTTTTCGGAAAGATGGTAAAGGGCGCTGTTACAAAAGAGTCAGCGGTTAAGCCCGAGTATGTGGGAAACGGATGGCTTGTCCTGGAGCCTACATATAAGTTCATTGTACTTGTTGATGTGGCATCCTGGGGCGCAGGAATCACAATTGAGGACGGCATGTTCTACGCATGTTCCGGTTCTGTAAAGAATTCGGTTGTCTCCAGAAAGAATCTTTCATCAGCTGCCCTGGGAGGAGAAGGCCTTTTTAACTTAAGTCTTTCAGGAAATGGCATCGCAGCCCTTGAGAGCAATGTTCCCTATAGTGAGCTCATTGAGGTGGAGCTCAATAATGATACGTTAAAGATTGATGGTAACCTGGCAGTGTGCTGGTCATCCAACCTTGAGTTTACTGTGGAGAGATCCACCAAAACTCTCATCGGTTCTGCAGTGAGCGGAGAAGGTCTTGTTAATGTATATCGCGGAACAGGTAAAGTTCTGATGAGCCCTGTAGCACCTACCGGTTCCCTCTATGTTGCTACCAATACCATTGCAGCCAAGGCGGCAGCTATCACAAGCAATACTTTCGGACATTAAATGGTCCCTTGACTCAGTCCCCCAGGGACCATTTCACAAGCAATACTTTCGGACACTAAATGGTCCCTTGACTTCGTCCCCAGGGACCAAAATGGGCCAAGACCAAAGGAGCACCAATGATCAAAAACGTTCTATGTTACGGCGACTCAAATACATACGGCTACATGCCCGGATATGGCACCCGCTATCCCCGGGAAATCCGCTATCCCGGAAGACTTCAGATGATCCTGGGCGACGAATACAACGTCATAGAGGAAGGCTGCAGCGGCAGGACCACCCTCTACGACGACCCGATAGACGGCTGGAAGAACGGGATGGATTATCTTTTGCCCTGCCTGTATTCCCACCGGCCCATAGATATTATGATCCTGATGCTCGGGAGCAACGACCTCAAGCTCACATTCCATCTGACGGCGGAGCAGATCGCTGAAAGTGCCGGCAAACTGGTGGATGTCGTTAAGTCTTTTACCGCGGAAAAACAGGAGTTTGTGCCGAAGATAATACTGGTTTCGCCGCCGGAGATCGGCAAAGACATCAGAACCTCCGCATTTTACGGGGCCTTCGATGAGGGCTCCATCGGGGAATCCAAGCGGTTCCCGGAGTTCTTCAGGGCAGTGGCAGAGAGAAAGGACTGCATCTTCTTTGACGCAGCAAAATACATCTACCCATCTGAGGTGGATTCTTTGCACCTGACCCCGGAAGGGCACATAACCCTGGCGGAGGAGCTGGCGAAGGTGGTCAGATATCTATGATTTTGGCCACGGGTGAGGAATGAGATTTTAATATGGATTCTCAAAGAAGGAGTGTATATGTGGTTCATATTTGCTTTGTTGTCAGCAGTTTTTGCTGCACTGACATCTATACTGGCAAAGATCGGAATTGATGGCGTGAATTCGAATCTGGCAACGGCCATAAGGACAGTTGTAGTTGTTGTTATGGCCTGGGGAATGGTCTTTCTGACTAATGCGCAGAGTGGGCTTTCCGAAATCAGTAAAAAGAGCTGGATATTTCTGATAATGTCAGGAATTGCTACCGGAGCTTCGTGGCTTTGCTATTACAGAGCTCTACAGCTCGGTGATGCATCAAAGGTTGTTCCGATAGATAAACTCAGTGTAGTTATTACATTGATACTTGCATTTGTATTCCTGCATGAGCAGTTTACGGCGAAGTCCATAATCGGGTGCATACTGATCGGCGCTGGAACGCTGTTCATGGTTTTGTGAGGTGAAATGTTTATGGTAAAAGAAATAGTGAAGGACCGGTTCTTTTTGCAGCAAAAGTCAGAGCCCGCAACCGAGGCGGACAGGCAGGTTGTGGAGGACCTTCTGGATACTTTGAGAGCAAACCGGGACAGATGCGTGGGCATGGCCGCCAACATGATAGGCGTCAAAAAGCGGATCATAGTTGTGGCTATGGGACCGTTTCTTTTCCCAATGATCAATCCCGTGATCACCGCCAAAACCGGCGCGTATCAGACCGAAGAAAGCTGCCTTTCCCTGGACGGCGCCCGCCCCTGCACCCGGTATAAAGAGATCGAGGTGGACTACCTGGACGGCGACTTCCGGCCAAAGCACGGAAAGTACAAGGACTTCACCGCGCAGATAATCCAGCACGAGATCGATCACTTCGACGGGGTGCTGATTTAGGGAAAAGAGCTGCATTCAATCGCGATGATTGAGAAAAATCGACAGTTTACAGAGGGGAAGAATAATGATCAAACTACTTGGAAAAAACAATGACTTAAGAACTGAAGAAGGCGAGATAACAAGAATGGGATATGCGGTTATGATGATATCCGCTGTTTTTGGACTGTGCGTATTTCTGACCGGAAGATACATGTATGGAAAGGCGCTGGAAAAGAAGCAGTCATAACAATTCCGGTTTATCATTCTCTGTTATATTTAAAAACTGCAGTTTTATACATGATCATGGATGATACAGACTGAGCTGCAGTTTGCGTAATTGGATAGCTGCGGCGGAAGAACTCAATTCACATCCCCCTCGCCCGACCGCAGCAACCAATACAGTGTTAGATCAGGGATACAGTATACTAAGAACTGCAAAATAAATAAGACCAGGAGGTTTGCTCCTGATCTTATTTATTTTAGGGAGTACGTCACATGTGGCATGATTCCAAGTTGCTGCTGACTAGGCTGATGAGAAGCGCCCCCATCTTGGCCTCATGGTCAGGTGGTGACAGGGTCAGCCATGGGAGTAGGAGCATCCTGAATTTCACTCATTGCCATTTCTGTCGGGCTTGAAGAAGACCACATAGTATTAAGAATCTTGATGAATTCATCATACTGCTCCGGCATGATATTACTGTTGATCAGCAGCGTCGGATGTGTCTTTACTGCACTGTTAACCCCATCTGCACCCTGAATGTAGAATCTTACAGACATTTCAGGTGCAGTCTGCAACTTGGTCCTTCTCGTGGCTAAGTCGTATTTGTCTGAATAATCATAAGCAATGATCGAAGGATTAATGATGGGGGCCTTTGCTGAGCGTATTTCGATCAGATTACATGACCCGTTCTTGCTATAGCGTTTCATCTTTTCATTGAGATATTTTAATGTCTTCTTAATCCTGCCGTCTAAAAGAACCTCACTGTTATCGTCATAATCTGATCCATTCAGGAACTTAGCGGCCTGTGTGATCTCATCAGAAGATTCAAGCAAAATATTGATTTTGACATTCCGTTCCAGGAGTTTGTCGATCTCACTTGAATACTTCTCGATAAACTTGTCTATCACAATACCGGAAATGAACAATTCATTCTTGGCCTTTTCGAAGAAGGGCAGCAGATCGTTTTCCTTATTCCAAATATGTGTAAATTCAGCCTGCTGTCTTACTACTTCACCGATGGAGTTAATCTTCCTCTGCATAGAGGAGTCTTTGATCTGGAGCAGGATGATCTCGACTGTGATGGCGAGAAGAAGAGTAAGAATAATGCTGAACAAAATTGACGTGTTCTTTGCTGAATCTTCATCTCCCCACGGCGCACCAAAGAACAAGAGCACTCCACCTACAAAACAAACCAAAATGAAGAATACAATCTGGATTGTTCCGTTGTGTTTCTCGATGAAACTTTCAATCTGGTAATTAAAGTTTTCGCGCTTCTTCATAGCCATTTCCCTCCATTTCTTTAATGATAAATTAAATTGTTGTGAATTACAGAAAGAATAGCATACAATAATGTGATTCTAAATAATTAGAAAGGCAAATTAGGGGTATGTAATTTAATTGTCTTGCGATTTGAATGCCTGTATTCTGAGGTTTTATCTGAAGGAAAGTGAGACTGGATAAAGCTGTCTAAAATGGCTGATTTTTGTAGACAACATTTGTTGAGACAACTTGTTTTGGAAGAAAAAATCTTGTTTTTCTATAATTGTTTGTCTTTATTTTGGATAATGGAAAAGATGATGTGTAAACTGATCAGCAGATTGCGTAATTGGATATATGCGGCGGATTTACAAGATTTCGATGATTTTGCCAAGGCGCTTCCGCCGCACTTATCTGTATTGGGCATTTGCGGCGGAAGAGCTCAATTCACATTCGCTCCCCTACCGAACCCAATCAAATCTATCACAAGAAACCCCTTGGTGGAGTTTGGGATTAATTGTTTAATTTAATATAGCTTCAGTAACAAGATCTGGAGGGATAGCATATAAACGATCTACATTTTTACATAAATAAGATTTCGACATTTATGTGTTTTTTTATTCATTGTTAAAAAGGTGTTTACAATATTTCGATAAAATCATTGTGTATATGTCTAGAGGTATAGGGACTGCTGTGATGAATAAAAAACGTAAAAGCTGTCACATCAGCGAATCAAACTTAATGATTATGTCTTTTGCCAACTCATTTTGCATTTTTTTGGCACTTTTAATGCTTTTAGGGGGAGGGTTGTTTATTTCTGAGGGTAAGTCTGAAGGAACCTTTCTTTTACTGGCAGGTTTTTTTATGCTTATTCTTTATGTGTTTGGAGAAGACTCAATCAAAAAAAAGAAGCAACAATTGCAAAAAGAAGAAAAAGAAAATGCTCAAAGAAAAATAGATTCTCTCTATGCTGAGATTGCTCAGTTAAGAGAACAGATAGAAGATGATGAACAGATAAAGAAAGCTAACAAATTAGCGCTAATTGGAAAAAAAGCAAAACTTAGAAAGCAAGCAGAGAAAGAAATAAAGAAGCTTGAATATAGTATTTATCAAAAATATGAAGAGATACGTGAATTAAATGATGGTATACAAGAGGCCGAAGATAACGACAATAGAATTTCTACTACTGTTAACAATGAAGAGGATGACTATGAAGAGGACGACTATGAAGATTATGATGATGACGCCAATGATGAGTCAGATTCTGTGCCAGATAACGGGGGGACTGGACTGGGATTTCTAATTGGCTTGGGACTAGCTGGATTTGTTGCATATTCCAATAGAAAGCGTGAAGAGAAAGAAGGTAAAGAATTTTTAATTTTATTATTGATTATGGTGGTTTGCCTCCTATGTCTTGCAAAGGATTATGTTTGGAGTTACATAAGAGATTTGTATTATAGTGTTTTGCATTATTTTAGCTAGAGACGGATTCTGATAATAGACTTAATGAGCTTTATGAGACCACAAGGACAGAAGAGGTTGATCATTTGAGCATTTGTATCGGGGGTGTTTGTGGAGATAGTGCTGATGTAAGAAATGTATATATACTCACTTTTGGGGGAGCGCAATATTGCTGGAAATATTTATTTTAAGATTGTTAAAAGAAATGGTTATGTAGGGTAATCAAAAAGTAATTCACGGACGTCTTTTGAATAATATGAGATGCTGATAAAATCAGTTGTGAGAGCTCTTTGCAGAACTTCTGCAAAGAGTAAATATTCTATAAAATCAGGAATATTACTGACAACTTTGCTATAATTATATATGTTGGGGACTACGAGGAAACAGCAATTGCTTAACTCAAGTCCCCTTATTTTGACTACGCATATCATAATGATGCGTACAAGGAGGATTTCAAGTGGAAATCAAGGATTTTGTAAAAGAAACAGTAAATGAAATAAAGTCTGAACAGTTTATGGCACTTAAGGAAAAGCTGTTGGGTGAATACTTGGTTTTTACATTTGTGCCAGAAGAAAAAATCACTCAGGACATATTTTCTGAAAAAGTATGTGATTATTTTGAAAAGCTAGAATTAAAGATAGGAAGTTCTTTTGACAAGATATTTCAGAAGTATGTTTCGGATTGGGACGATATTGTGAAAAGATTAATTCCAAAGGAACCGGCAACCAAGAAAGGTACAGTTCCACTACCTACTCCCAGACCAAGGAAGTATTATGAACGTGCTATCGAAATAAAGAATTCGCGTAGCATGACGATTAAACAGAAGATGGATTATTCGAGGATTATGATGTGCCTTTATATGGCTTCTATAGACAATGCCGAAGAAAAAGAAATTGACGATTTTGAATTTTCGCCTACATGCTTAAAACTTGATCGTATCATAACGGCAATGAAAGCTGAAAAACCAGGAGGTTTGAACTTACCGATTGGAAAAAAAACGATGTTTGATCTTTCGGAGTTGTATTGCACAGATACAGCAACATTTATCTTAACGATGATTATGTTTTATTACATAAAGAGCAACGAGATTATCGGAGAATACTAATATGTCAGGGATACTCAATATAAATTCTATAGAAGAGTTAGTGCAATTTCTTAATGATAAGGGAATTATGGAGATTGCAATAAGGAATAAAAAGAAAAAATTCAAGGAGTTTCAGAAGGTGGCTCTCAATATTGCACCTCAGGGTGAGGGAAGAGAGCTTTTACGTAATGCTGTTAACTTGATGAATAAGAATAATGCTATAGCAGAAAATACTTTGAAAGCTGTTGGCAATCTTACCAAGCTTCAGTATTTGGGACTTATTTTGAGCGCGGCAAATCTATGCGCAACGTGCATAGGTTTTAAGATTATGTATAACAAATTGGATAAGATGACTGGGCAGCTTAATCAGCTTATGAGTGTTGTTAAGAAAGGTCAGGGGATACAGACTGATTATGAATTTAACAAAGTACTGTCAGAGCATTCTAACATGCTTGACGCAAGGAAAACTCAGAAATTTTACACTGAGGAACAGATGAGAAAATTGGTCGATGATGAGTATAATGTTTTGAATATGCTAATTGATGTGTTTTTACAGGATATGACTGAAGATGTAGATGGCATTATTCTTTCCATTTATTCTCTTGCCTCGATGTTATCTGTGTCGTTGAGATACTTTGATGAACTGTATTATTTTAATAACAAGGAAGCGATAGGGGACGGCGAAGTATGGCATTCTTCACATACGAACTGGATGGCAGCTTTTGAAAGAATATCATCAGATGAGTTTGTCAGAAAAATTCAGGATCATGGCATATTTGACCTTAATCTAAGCACTATTGAAGCAGATGTTTATTATATTGGACTTTACGATCAGGTTAAAGAGTTAGCAGAAGATGTGGAGGATAATCAGACATTGATTAAGACTCTGGATAGTTCAGATATGATGGAGGAGTATACAGAATATATTAGAAAAATTGTTTCTGAAGGTGTGCAAGAGGCATTCGAGCAGACTGAAGGAGCATTGGATAATCCTGATGTGGTTAGAATATACCAGGACACCATGAAACAGGTGGCATTGGCAGTATGAAAAGGTGGAAGTAGTTATGGATATAGATGTAAAGAATGCATATAACAGAGCCAAGCAGGCTGTGGGAAATACTGAATTGACGGAATTCCTTCAGGATATCTATGACTTTATCATGTATATTTCTTTGAATGACGGATGGGAGCGCTTTGAAGCTTTTCGTAAGATTTACGTACAGACCGATTGGACTCCTAGAAAGGAGAATATAGAATGTCCTAACGCAAACAAATCTCTACAAGCATCAAGGGGCCGTGTCAGTGATATAGTCATGTTTTTTACAATCCTTGGTAAGTATTACATTTTCAGTAAGTTTGATAAGAAAGATATAGATAAAGATAAGTATATGGATTTTATTAAAAGGGTAAGTAATATAACTGTCCCTCATAGTAAAGTTGGCAAAGATAATGTGGAATCATGTATTTCTAGAAAGTCGAAAACTGCGCCGAATGATGATGGGAATGATGAAAAGATTTCTTCAGATGAAGCGACAGATATTGCGGAGTCAGAAGAGTCATTAGATGAACTTTTGGAAAAGCTACAATCGTTGATAGGTCTTGATGGTGTAAAGGAAGAGGTAGAACAAATTATCAACCTTATTAAACTACAGAAGAAGGGGGAAGAGTTTGGAGAAAAGAAAATACCGCTTTCTTTGCATCTTGTATTTTACGGGAATCCTGGAACGGGAAAAACAACAGTGGCAAGGTTGCTGTCTAAGATTTATAAGGCGTTGGGAGTTTTATCACAAGGACAGCTTGTGGAAGTAGATAGAGGCGGATTGGTTGGTGGTTATGTTGGCCAGACTGCAATTAAGACGCAGGAAGCTATCGATAAGGCTATGGGCGGAATTCTGTTTATTGATGAAGCATATGCTCTTACACATGGAAAAGGAGAGGGCGATTTTGGGCAAGAAGCAGTGGATACTGTCCTAAAAGCAATGGAAGATCATAGGGATGATTTTATTGTTATTGTTGCAGGTTATCCTGAGCTGATGAAAGAGTTTATAAGTTCAAATCCCGGATTAAAATCTAGGTTTAATCAGTACATAAGTTTTGAAGATTACACACCGGAACAGCTAAGAGAAATCTTCTATCTCCTTTGCAGTAGTCAGAATCTAATTTTGGGGGAGGATTGTAAACAGTATCTTTTGGAGTATTTTACTGACTTATATGAGAATCGGTCAGACGACTATGCTAATGGCCGTGATGTCAGGAACTATTTTGAAAAAGTTATAAAAATGCGTGCGAATAGGCTTAATCCCATATTGAATAACATTTCGGTAGAAGAGTATAGGACCATTACGCTCGAAGATCTTAAGAACACAAAAAAGGTAAAGAGCAATACTTGGTAATGATTCAAATATATGAGATATGTATTGATAATAGATGTTGTTAGATGCATCATTAAGAAATGGTTTTTGGGGGACCAAAAATCTTTTAGAGGGCAGAATTTATGAATAAGAAGATTGGTTGCAAAGCATTGTCAATAATTCTTTCTATAGCAATAGCGAATTCGACTTTAGTTGGCTGTGGAAATGAAACTTCTCAGGAAAGCGTTAAGACAGAGGATATAGTAGAAGAATCTGTGGAATCATTAGAAACTGATTCGAGTATAGACTTGGAAGAAGCCAAAAAGGCTGAAGAGGAAGCTAAAAAGGTCGAAGAGGAAGCCAAAAAGGCTGAGGAGGAAGCCAGAAAGGCTGAAGAAGAAGCCAAAAAGGCAGAGGAAGAAGCTAAGGCAGAAGAAGAACGCCTTAAAGCAGAGGCAGAAGCCAAGAAGGCTGAAGAAGATCGTATAAAGGCAGAGGAGGAGACAAAAAAGGCAGAAGAAGAGCGTCTAAAAGCGGAGGCAGAGGCAAAAAAGGCAGAGGAGGAGGCGAAGAAGGCAGAGGAAGAACGGCTAAAAGCAGAGGCAGAGGCAAAGAAAGCTGAGGAAGAACGTTTGAAGGCAGAGGAAGAAGCGGAAAATTCGCTTACTCCGACGCAGTTAACATCTATAAATATGCTTAACTATATGACTGTGCTTACACAAGAAATTAATACATCAAAAGGAAATCAGCTATACTTGGAGTCTGCTAGAACTTCCTTATACAATGATACCAATTTAAATGCAGTAGATTCTGATACACAGGCTCAGATAAATCAATTAGTGGGAACAATAGATCAGTATCGAATGGTTGATGTTAAAAGAAATAGGCTGCAGTTTATTTACGAGCAGAACCAGGCACAGGCTCTTAGACAAGCAATCCCTAATCCCATGGGGTTGTTAAGCGCTGTTCAATCCGGAAGTATATTAAAGGCTGCGGCATCGGTTGTATATATGGCAGTGGATTCGGCAACGAGCTACCAAGCGGCTACAAACCAGGCTGAACTCCAGTTTATTAAGGAGGGGTGGGAGCTTGATGATGCTGAGACAGAAGCGTTACAAAAGAGTACAACTGCACAATTTAATTATATGTGTAACATGGTGCGTAAGTATGATCTTCCGGATGAGTATGTTGTAAGAGATACTGATGTTATGACCTTTGTAGAATGGTCTAAAAAAACTAACCGGGTTCAAAAAATAGATTGGTTAGTGGCAAACGAGAAAACGTACCAAAAATTTGGTCCCTATTGGTTGGAACTAGCAAAAGATTACTATGATTTAAATGATTATAAAAAATGTTTAGAAGCGGTTAATCAATATGAGGAAATCTATGCGAAAATAACTCGAAAAGATGATGATTATGCAAAAACCCTTCCTATGGCGATAATTGCTGCTAAGGAAACAAAAGCGAAAAAAGAGTACATTGATATAGCTAGAAAGTATTGTAAGGCGATAGTAGATAATACTAAAGATGGAGATTGGGCTTTGAGGTATTTTACAGCTCAGATATATTTGGATTTATATGCTCAGACAAAGGATCAGGCAGATTTAAAAAATGCTTATGACAGAGCATATTACAATGTCACAGTATTATTGGATGAGCAGAAAACACTTAATAATTCTTATACATCTCCAATTGTTGAGGCAAAAGCAGACAAAGGCGCCAATAAGAGGAAAAAAGAAGAAGTAAAACAGTATAATAAACTAATTAAAGAGGAGCGTAAAGTAGCGGTTCCTCCTGTAAGTGAAGCATTGTATTTAAATTGCGATATGTTGTTTGCAATCGCTAAAGAGATAGGTATTGATCAAAAAGAAAAGAATAAAATAGATAGTCTTTTGCACGAGGGTGGTAGTGATCTTTTCCTGACAAAAGTATTAGATAACAAGTTCCGTTATACAAGTAATGTTCCTCCGATAAAGGCTGAAGATGTAGAAGTATTTTTTGATGGAGCTGAATTTATGATTCCGGTAACGTGTATTTGTGATAAATCTCAAGTTAGTGTTACGGTTAATGGAAATAGTAAGGAAAAACTGGATGATTGGGAAATCAGTAACGTAGATAGGTCAAAAAAATCAGATTATTCAGCATATACTGTTACATTTAAGAGCAAAAAAGGGAAGGCACATAAATACCAAGCAGGAGACAAAATCACAATTACAGTTATCCCAGTTGCAGAATCACCGAATGATACCATTGTTTTTTCTTATGATGTAGTTCCTGTCAAGAAAGCATTTGTAATAAATGGTGTTTCTTTTGAAAGGAAATAATAACATGAGAAGATTTTGGGCTCTATCTTTAGCAGTCATTTTGATGGTTGTTTGCACGTCTACAGTATATGCTTGTGACGAAAATCAGTGCAATAATCATGTTACAGAGATTTTGTTTGGGGATGAAGCTGCTAGCTATAATGCAAACGATAAAGTGAAAATGCTACTGAATGCACTGTATTTATGCTGCGAACAGTCTGATAATCAGGGTCAGGAGAAGATTGATTTTTTAAAGTTAACTAAAGTAAGTAGAGTGCCAGATATAAGCGATATAAATATTAATAGTAATGCTCTAAATGATTGTTCACATATCAGTTGGGAGTATGATTATGCTGCAAACAAAAAAATCCGTTCCAATAGAAAGAGAATACTACAAAATACGGTTAATAAAGTATTCGATTTTGGCGCATTGAATAACTTATTTGGTAGTGAGTCTGGGAAATGTAATAGCTTTGCAGCATTTCTATATTATTCTCACATCCTATCAGACTATTTGTCAGATGATCCGGATGATACAGAGGTAAACATAAAGGGAAAATCTGTAGATGCTTTTAGTGGACAGGCTTATGTGAGTTTGAATGGAAATAAGCCCCAGTTCTCTGTTGCTCAGAAAACTGGTACGGAAGAAATTCTACAGCTCAATGAATTAGATAGCCTTAGGCGTTGTGTAGGAGCTTGTGCTACGATAGGCAAGGAAAGCATGAATTTTATAGGAGCTCGTCCCAATTTGCCTGATCCTACTGGATGGAAAAACAAGCGGTATCCTGATTTGGTGAGTGCAGGCGACGTTTATAATAGATGTCACGTTATTGCGCGACGCTTTTGTGGCATTGATAATCTGCATAATCTGATTACTGGTACTAGATATTTAAATGACACAATGGGGATCTTCGAAGATAGGGTGGCTAACTATATTGAGGAAACAAGCAATCACGTTGTTTACAGAGTAACACCTATTTATAAAGGTGACAATCTAATCGCATCGGGTGTGCAGATGGAAGCATTTTCAGTAGAGGATGCAGGAAAAGGAGTTTGCTTTAACGTTTATTGTTATAATGTGCAGCCAGGAATAGATATTGATTATGCGTCTGGAAATAGTGAGCAGGCTGATAAGATCTTTGGATCCCAAACAGCTATACCATTTGTTGTTAGTAATCCTAATGATAGTAATCCAGATTTGATATATGAGATTAACAAACATTTGGAAATATTGTTTGAACAACAGAAAAGCTCAAGTAATTACAATACTATGATTGGGGAGATTAATTCTATTGCGAATGAGGCAAGATCTTTGGGTTCACTAAATGACAAACCGGCTCAAACTTATAGCAAGATGAAGACTTGTGAGTACAAATACTATGAGATATTAAAGCGATATATCCCAATATTACTGCGTAACGAAGATTTTTTTAAATCTGCATTTGGATAATTAGGTATGATATGGGATTGTTTTATGGAATGCTAAATAGATTTAAATATAGAGATATTTCTGAAAAGTCACAGGATAATTATTATGAGTACTGCCCTCATTGTTATGCCAACCTCACTCTACAGAAAGGCTATTCCCAATCTCTTAAATACTGGGAATGCAAAGGCTGTGGCCAGATGCTTATAAATCCTGAAGTAGAAGGTGACCTTGTTTGGATCTGCGATGAATGTGGAGCTGTTATGAATGAACAGCCTGGCTTCTCAGAAGATTGCGGTGAATGGAAGTGTACTAAATGTAATCATGTCAATAAGATTGATGTAAGCGAATTATACGCTTCCGAGGATGAATTCCAGGCGGACAAGAACAATCCATACAGAGGCTTGTCCGATGCTGATGCTTTGGAACTGTCAATGTATCAGGAAGAAGAGGCTATCGAAGGGAAAGCTAACATTATTCTTGTAAGGCATCGAGAAACAGGTAAACGCTACATAAAGAAACTTCTCACTATATACAACAAGAGTGTGTATTCTTATCTCATGGAGCATCCTATTGAGCGGATGCCTCGTATTATCAATATCTTTGAGAGTAGCAACTGCCTTATTGTTATTGAGGAGTTCATTATTGGTCAGAATCTTGAGCACATTCTTGAGAAAGGTCCATTATCTGAAGAGAAGGCTGTTATTGTAGCTCTGTATATCTGCGATATTCTGGATGAGCTGCATAATCTTCCAACGCCAATTATCCATAGAGATGTAAAGCCATCCAACATCATTATTACCATCGACAGCGAAGTTAATCTTTTGGATATGAACGTAGCAAAATGGTACGACCCAGAAAAGACAGATGATACGCAGTACATGGGAACCCAGTACTATGCGGCTCCTGAACAGGTTGGTTATGGTTTGACCGCTTCATCGGCTAAAGCAGATATTTATGCGCTTGGAATGCTTCTTAATGTTATGGTTACCGGCTGTTTTCCTAAGGAAAAACGTGTAACCGGCGAACTATGGAATATAATCGAGCGCTGCATCAGCCTTAATGCTGAAGACAGATATACAGCAAAAGAGTTGCACGATGCACTTTTAGAAATTATGGGGAAATAGCGTTGCAAAAGAAATCTACAAACGAACTAAATGATCTTCTTGAAAACATGAAGCCGGATCAACTTGATTCATATCTTAAGGATAACAGCAAGTACATGGCTGACGAGAAGAAGGCTTTTTATTACTATATGAAGGATGTCCTGGATGAGAAGAACATCAAGCTTAAAGATGTTTATTCTTTTGCCGGAGTCACTGAATCTTATGGCAGCAAGATAATTACCATGGAAAAACACACTAAGGACAGGGATCTGATCATCAGACTTTGTCTGGCAGGACACTTTAATTGGGATGAGACTAACAGAGCGCTGAAGCTGTATGGATTCAGCGAACTGTATGCAAAGGATCCCAGAGATGCATGCATAATAGTTGCTGTAAACAACCGTATTTTTGATATGTATGAGATAGATGAGATGCTGATTAAGCAGGGGCTCAAGAAACTTACAACTGAAGAATGAACAGACAATGATTTCCCCACCATTTTGGTGGGGATTTTTCTTTGCCCAAATTGATAAGGTATTTACAGGAATCCGGTACAAGCTTACGCAGCGTAAACAAAAAGTAATTTGATAAGGGAAAATACAGTACTTACCATAAAATAGGAGACTGCTTTAATGGGGGCACGAATGAGCTTAGGACAGTATATTTCAACAAGAAGAAAACATATGAGACTGACACAGGAAGAACTGGCAGATAAGGTAGGAGTATCGAAATCAGCAATAGCTAAGTGGGAGACTGATGGTGGCCTGCCGGATAGAGATAATCTTCGAAGAATTGCAGAAGTGATGGATGTTTCCGTAGACGATCTTCATAGGATCATTGAACGGGAAGGTATGAAAAACGCAGATTTTAACGTGAACATTACTCCTGAAGTAATTGCAGCCCTTGAGTCATATGGCTACAAGGTAATACGACCGGGAGAGAAAGAAGAGAGGTGAGGATATGGCAATTCACTTTGTATCCGTTAAATGCCCGGATTGCGGGGCTGAGCTATCAATAGATGATTCAAGGGAATTTGCTTTCTGCTCTTATTGCGGAGCCAAGGTCATGGTCCACAACGATAATGAGCATATTTATCGAAATATTGATGAAGCCAGGATAAAAGAAGCTGAGACAGAGCGTATCCTGAGGCTTCGTGAACTGGAACTTGAGGAAAAAGAGAATAACCGGGGAAGAAAAACTACATTGATTGCTTATGGTGTAGCATTAGCATTTGTACTTATCGGAGCTATCATTTGCATATTTGCTCCTGTCGGAGGTATGTGTGGAATAATGATTGGAGCATATATTGCGATGTTCACTTACATAAAGAGTGATGACAGGAAAAAGAAAAGGTCCAAATATGTCAGCCCCAATGATGCGACTATCACAGCGCAGATGCTGTATTGTTTGGGGAAAAACTATAATAGCGTGGCAATGATATTTAGAAGTGCCGGCTTTACCAATGTTAATTTACTACCGTTGGGAGATATTGGCCTTTTTAACCAGAGAAGGAATGGTCAGGTTGAAACTATAACAATCAATGGAAATGGAGAATTTGAGGAGGGAGATATTTTCCCTAAGAATGCAAACATTCTCATAACCTATCATAGTAAATAAGAGAAAGAGAGGAGCTTATTATGGCTTTTTGTATGAATTGTGGAAATGAAGTGCCGGATGGAACAAAGTTCTGTCCTAATTGTGGAACACCGGTGGGAAGTAGTGTTACACCTGATAGAATTGTGGAAACGCAAAATGTACAACAGCAAAGCAGAGAACAGGTACCTTTTCCTCAGACTACTTATACTCCGCAGCCTCCTGTTCAGGAGCCACAACCATCAGGTTTGGATAAGTTTGGAAAATTCTTTGGAATCATTCTCCTGATTCTTGCTGTGTTAGATTTTAGCTCAGATCCGGCTATTCTGACGATTATCCTATCAGCAGGAATTATCGCAGGAGCTGTCTTCTGCTTAAAAAGGAAGTACAAGCTCAAGGGCTTTACGTTTATTGCACTTATACTTGCAGTATTCTGTCTTTTTGCTGGTGTTAGCCAGGCAAAGAAGTATGGATTGTTTACAATGCCGCCTGAAGAGTATGCTTCAAGCTCCACAACAAATGAGGAAGAGTTGATTGCTGAGGAAGAAAAATCAGCCGTCACTGTTGATAGTAAGAGTGAAACGGAAGAGTCCACAATTGTTAATGAAGACAAGGCAGCTTCGACTGAAAAAGTAGAGGAAGCAACTGAAGTGAGTCAGGAGGATCAGCCACAGGAGAAAGAGCAGACAGGCGGTGTTGATCCTGATCTGAAAGCTTTTTTGGATAGTTACGAAGAATTTGTGGATCAGTATGTTGAGTTTATGAAGAAGTATAACTCCGATCCCAATAATATGGTTTCCATGTTGGGCGAGTATGGCGAAATGATGCAGAAGTATTCTGATTTTGCAGAAAAGATAGATCAGTACGATTCGAACAGTATGTCTACTGAGGATTCCAAGTATTACATCGAGGTAACTACGAGGTGTGCACAGAAGATGTTGGAAGCATACTAATTAAATATGAATTATTTCCCGAGCTCTCTTCCCCCGGAAGAGAGCTCTTCCTTTATCCCCCATTAGGTATTATTATGTAAAAAAGCATTTTGCGAAGCGAGGCCAAAGAAGTGAAACATTACATCATTGCAAAGTTCAAAGACCGAGCTGATACCGAAAAACTCCTTCCGGAGATCACGGCTCTTTTCCAAAAGACGCTGGACCTTGATGGCGTTGAGAACGTGACCATCCATAAGTCAAACAGCACAAGGGACAACAGATACAGCATCATGATAGAGATGGATCTGTCGCCTGAGGGGCTGGAGGCATTTGATGCGTCTGAGGTTCACAGACAGTGGAAGGCGACTTACGGTGACAGGCTCGAGAGCAAGGCGATATTTGATTGTGACTAATGAGAATTCCAAAGGAGGTACCCCATGAAGTTTGAAACAGTTTTATCCAAGGTGCGCAAAATGGCAGAAACTGCCGATGTTTCAGGCGTTGATTTCCTTGCGGTGCAGGTAAACCTTACCGACTGCGACCCGGGAGTGTTCTACGTTGAGGTCAAGGACCACAAGGTAAATGTTGAGCCCTATGACTATCATGACAGGAACTGCGCGATCAGCATGAAGTCTGATGATTTCAACAAGCTCATCAGCGGGAAGCTTGATCCTGTTGCTGCTTTTACCATCGGCAAGCTTAAGGTTGATGGGGATATCGGAAAGGCTCTGGAGTTTTCTAAACTGCTGAAGTGATGATGCCATCGCATTCAGACCTGAATATACTGACAAGTAAAGGACCAAGCCATGCAAGGAAACTACCCTGTAATAACACTGTGCGGAAGCACACGCTTTAAAGACCAGTTCATGGAGATGCAAAAGAAGCTGACACTGGAAGGTAATATAGTCATCAGCGTTGGGCTGTTCGGCCACTCCGGGGATTCCGAAGTCTGGGAAAACATGGACGAAGGAACCATGACCAAAACTAAGGAGATGCTGGACGACATACACAAGCGCAAGATAGACATGTCCGACGAGATCTTCGTGATCAACAAGGACGGTTATATCGGCGACAGCACAAGGTCGGAGATTGATTATGCCATTGCCCATGGCAAAAAGGTCAGGTACCTGGAGGAAGCGTGAGGCTTATGACACTTTTGGGACACTTTTGGGGGAGCCGCCGGCTCTTTTCCCTAAAAGGAATGGACAAGGAGAATCTGACGATGGGCTTTTGCGGCTGGGCTGATTTTAACGAGAGGAACAAGATCTATCACGACAACGAGTGGGGAGTTCCCGTGCATGACGACAGGAAGATGTTTGAACACCTGATGCTGGAGTGCATGCAGTGCGGGCTTTCCAAGACTATTAGTAAGGATCTTAAAAAGCGCGCTTTAAGTACGTGGGGGAAGTGACCATCTACTCACATCTTCAGGCCTGCGGGATAATAAATGACCACGATGAGACCTGTCCCTGCTACGGGAGGATAAACGCCGGAAATCCAACGGTGAACAAGCGCAAGGACAAGGAAGTGTATTAAAGGATTTTTTGTTGGGAGGAGAAAAAATGATCACAAGAGATGAAGCATTCGAGCTGCTGAAGAAGTACAACAAGGACCCGTTTCACATCCAGCATTCACTGACTGTTGAGGCTGTCATGAAGTGGTATGCACAGGAGCTTGGCTATGGGGAAGAAGCTGAGCACTGGGGAATCGTGGGCCTTTTGCATGACATTGATTTTGAGCTGTATCCCGAGGAGCATTGCCTTAAGGCGCCGGAGCTTCTTAAGGAAGGCGGAGTTGGCGATGATATCATCCACTCCGTATGTTCCCATGGCTACGGGATCACTGTGGGATGCGGCAAGACTATAGATGTGGAGCCGACTCACGAGATGGAGAAGGTTCTTTTTGCTGCGGATGAGCTTACCGGCCTGATCTGGGCAGCAGCTCTTATGAGACCTTCAAAGAGCACCAAGGACATGGAGCTTAAGTCCCTCAAGAAGAAGTACAAGAGCAAGGGCTTTGCGGCGGGCTGTTCAAGAGAAGTTATCGAGCGCGGCGCTGAGCAGCTTGGCTGGGAACTGGACAAGCTTCTTACCATGACACTTCAGGCAATGGCTGCAAATGAGGATCTCATCAATTCTGAGATGGCCTTAGAACAGGCTTCATGACGGGGGATTCAAGATGAATATAGCAGTTTACTGCGGTTCAAGTAGCGGCAATAATCCACGATTTATCCGGTCGGCCAAAGAGCTGGGAAGGTGGATAGGTGAGAATGGCCATACACTTGTATATGGAGGAGCCAGCAAAGGCCTCATGGGTGCGGTGTCCAATGCGGTCATCGAAGCCGGAGGCAAAGTTATCGGCGTCATTCCTGACGTTGCCATTATCCAGGCAAGGAAACACACGGGCCTTACTGAGCTCATAGAGACGAAGTCAATGGCGGAGCGCAAGTCCAAGATGATCGAGCTGGCGGATGCTTTTATCGCTCTCCCCGGAGGAATCGGGACCCTGGATGAGATTACTGAAGTGATGTCTCTTTCAAGTCTTGGAATAATTGGTGGCCCGATCGTTCTTTACGATACCGACGGCTACTACCGGCCGCTGAAGGCAGTGCTGGACAACGTGCTTAATGCGGAATTCGGAAGAAAAGAGTATTTCGAGAAAGTGCTCCTATCAGAAGATATTCAGGAGATTGCAGATTACTTAAAGGCTGAAGGGGCAGGAAAATGATAGGGCTTGGAACGATAATCAACGTTGTGTGTATCCTGGCAGGCGGCCTGTTGGGGCGCTTTGTGGGGAATCTTTTTACCGAAGAGCAGCAGGACTCAATTACCAAAACCTGCGGAATCAGCGTACTGTTCATTGCCATAGCCGGAGCGATGCAGGGAATGCTTTCCATAGAGGGCGATGGCCTTGTGAGCGGGAAGGCAATGCTGGTGGTTCTTACTCTGGCCATCGGAACTTTGATCGGAGAGCTCCTCAGGATTGAAAGAGGCTTCGAGAGATTTGGAGAGTGGCTTAAGGTAAAGACCGGCAACAGCAAGGATAAGATGTTTGTGGATGCTTTTGTTACGGCTTCACTTACAGTATGCATAGGAGCCATGGCGATTGTCGGGGCAATTCAGGACGGAGTTTTGGGAGATTACTCAACTCTTGCGGTTAAGTCCGTACTGGACCTTATCATCATTGCAGTTATGGCGTCGTCTATGGGAAAGGGATGTGTCTTTTCCGCGATTCCAATAGCTGTGTTTGAGGGCTCGATAACGCTGATCGCGAAGCTGATCTCGCCCCTGATGACGGATACTGCTGTAGGATTTCTGTCTCTGGTGGGATCGATACTGATATTCTGCGTGGGGATTAACCTTGTGTGGGGTAAGAGGCTTAGGGTGGCGAACATGCTGCCCGCGGTGCTGCTGGCTGTGCTTGCGGCGTATATTCCCGGAGTTTAAGGTTTGCACTGGGGTGGAGGCTTTTCTTTTTTGTGAAGTAATCTATTGATGAGTTTATTGGAGGAGAATTATTACTGTATGGATTGCGATTTCCAATTCATACAGTAATTTTTTTGCCTATTTTAGATTTGGGCTGCAGGATAGAATAATGCGAATTTGAGTTTTATACATAACCGTGGCTGATACAGACTGATCTGCAGATTGTGCAACTGGGTATTTGCGGCGGACTTACAAGATTTCGATGATTTCCACCAGGTGGTTCCGACGCAAATGTCTGCGATGGGGCGTTGCGTCGGTGACTTTAACGAAATAACATGCAGAAAGTGTGGGTCGAAAACGCTATTGTAACCGGCAAGTACTTTTCCCGAAATTTCGGCATTTAATTTTCCCGAATCCGCGGCATTTAAGATTCCATAGCCAGCGGCATTTTATTTTCCATACTTGTCTTTATTCTTGGGCTGCCGCGTAAACGGCAGCCCTTGTTGCTTAATTACCAAAAATGAAGTCAAGATCCCTGCCTTTTAACTTGGAAAAGTCGATATCGTCCAAAGGCTCTGAGGCATGATTTCTGGAGTCATCACTGTATCCGTAATAATCCATCATATACTTTCTGGCATCTTCAGAGCTCATATCCTTTGTTACCTGTCTCAGTTCTTCCTCTTCACGGTATATGTCGAGGAAATCTATTGGATATCCGCCTTCGCACACAGCCATGGCATTGTTCTCGTGAACGCTGTGACCTGCCGCCACCCATTCACGCAGAGCTTTACGCTCTTTGGGTGTCATTTTTGTGTCTTTCAGATATTCTTTGAGTTCTTCTTCAAGCATAGCCTGGTATTCTGGTTCTTTTCTCATATATTCACTTATCCTTTCCGGTTTCATTTAAAAATGATTTCCTGTTCTCAAGTCTGTAGCTCTTACCATTCATAGGGATCTTGTCGCACTGATATGAAAGCCTGTCCAGAATGGCAGTAGCAAGTGCTGCATCTCCGAGAAACTCGGTCCATTCTTCAAACCCCTTATTGGTAGTAATGACTATCGAGGTACGTTCCTGAAGCTCTGATATCAGCTGGAAGAACAGATTCCCTTCAGTTGCAGAGATGGGAAGATATCCGACCTCGTCTATTATCAGAAGATTTGATGAACGTATCCTTCTTAGCTTGACTCCAGCATGTCTGTCGATTTCTTCAGTACGAAGGACCTTTATCAGTGACTGCATGGTTGTATAGCTGACCTTATAGCCGTCTTCACATGCCTGATATCCAAGCCCTATCGCAAGATGTGTCTTGCCAACTCCGGGTGGACCGGAAAGTATTAAGTTGTATAGCCCATCTATCCAGGTAAGCTCTGTGAGCTGCTTGAACTGCTTTTTACTTATGACTTTACAAAAGGTCAGATCAAAGTCCTTGAGATATTTGGGATAGGGAAATCCTGCCTCCTTTATGCGCTTGTCCCTTGCTTTGTTTTGGCGGTAAAGTATCTCTCCGTCAAAGACATATGTAAGGAAATCCAGATAACTGTGCTGTTCAGTTTCAGCTGTATGGATCACCTCATCAAGGGCATCTCTTGTATGTATCAGCCCAAGGCTTCTGGCAGAAGTCTTTAAGGTCTGTATCTTATCCATTCATGGCACCTCCCTTCATCGCATCCTCATATATCCTTAGATCGCGTATTTCAGGGCTGCCGCCTCTGTACTTCTCTGGCAGCTGTACCTTTCCTGGTTTTTCTGTTTTGTTCTTGTCCGCTTCAAAACTGAACAGATATGCAGTAGCTGATTTAAGTTCAACAGCGGAGTAAATGTTTCT
Organism: Butyrivibrio sp. FCS014; assembly: GCF_000526935.1. GTDB lineage: Bacteria > Bacillota > Clostridia > Lachnospirales > Lachnospiraceae > Butyrivibrio. The sequence goes on from NZ_JAHA01000007.1 coordinate 342,099, forward strand.
TTCAAGGCAATACGAAAGGGCACGGTTTATGAATTGTCCATCGTATTCTGTAAAGAGCCTCTTTACTATCTGAAGCTGGTCTCGATAGTACCGGCGTTTCTGGTGATACAGCTTCTCAAAGAATTCACTGGCAGACTCACTGTCCATGAACCTCGACAGAACATCTGCTTCAAGTTCCTTTAAAGACTGGCTTTTCTCACGGTAGTCATTTGTGGTTGAGCCTATGAGCTCGCCTTTCCCTGCGGATATCGGGTGTGTTGCATATATCTCTCCGGTCGACGCATCAACAATGGACACTTCTCCACCTTCTGTGATCATGTATACCTTCTTGCCTTTGGAATAAGTTCCTTTAGGTACGCGGTATCGGTTGCTATGGAAAAGCTAGCGTAAAGTTTTTGTAGGATTAATTGAAAAAGGGGATTTCCTTCGTGATATAGTTATTTACGGTGTCCAAGCCAAAATAACCAAACGGAGGAGTCCCCTTGTGTTAAATAGTATACAGCATTTTATTGAGAATGGAGTACCAAATCTTCAGAAGGCATCAAAAGATTTTTCAGAGGATCCGAGAGACTTTGCAGGTTTCATATACAAGGTCAGGAATGAAGCGCTTCAGATGGCGTTGGATTACATTTCTGAAACCCTTACAACCTGCAACCAGATATTAAAAGACAGTCCTGTGAGAAAGGAAAGATGGGAAGTGGTAAGGACTGACGAGAAGTCTCTTATCACCTCAATTGGAAAGGTTATGTTTTCCAAGACACTGTTTAAGAACAAGGTGACTGGAGAACGCAGATATCTACTGGATGACATGCTTTCATTTGACCCTCATGAAAGGATGTCAGAAGATGCCATAGCACAGCTCTTATCAGAGAGCGTTCAGACCTCTTATCGTAAAGGTGGACAAGCAGCAAGCATCCTTGATGAGGTCAGCAAAGAGACTGTAAAGGATAAGATACATGCTCTCGAGTTCCCCAAGGAACAGAAAAGAAGAGGCAGAAAACGCAAGGTTGAGTATCTGTATATAGAGGCTGATGAAGATCATGTGTCGCTTCAGTTCCAGAAGGAAAAGGGGGATCTCCAGGTCAACCAGTATGGAAGAAAACTCAATGGAATGATAAACAAGCTTATCTATGTTCATGAGGGCATTGAAAAGGATGCTCCCAAGAGTACAAGACATCACCTTGTTAATGCCCATTTCTTCTGTGGTTCTTATGAAGGCAAAGCAAACAGTGAACTCTGGGATGAAGTCTACACATATATTGACAACAACTATGACATAAGCAGCATAAAGAGGATATACCTAGGAGCAGATGGTGGAGCCTGGATTAAGGCTGGGGGAAAAAGGATAAGTGGCATCACATATGTGATGGACGAGTTCCACCTCAAAAAATACCTGATAAAGATGACAAACCATTTGATGGATAGTGCTGATGATGCCAGAAAGCTTCTCTGTGAAATGATCAAGGATGGAAGTAAGGAAGATTTCCTGTCTGTGGTAGATATGCTTGAATATCATGCCTCAAACGACAAGGAAATGAAACGTGTGCAAGAAGGCGCTGATTATATACTTGATAACTGGTCTGCAGCCAAGACAAGGCTTAGATACAGGAGGATTCCTGGATGTAGTACTGAAGGTCATGTCAGTCATGTCCTGTCAAAAAGAATGAGCATGACTCCAATGGGCTGGAGTCGAAAAGGCGCTGATAAGATGGCAAGACTCAGTGCCTATACATGGAACAAAAGGGATATGCTGGAACTTGTGCGTTACCAGAAGACAGTAATGCCTAAGGCTGCTGGGGCAGAAGAAGTAGAGACTGTAGTAGCGCATGTAAGAGAAAAACAGTATTCCCATCCGGCGTGGGGAAAGTATGTCGATAGCATACAGGTAGAGCTTAGTTCAGAGCTGAAGAAGTGGATGAGCATCGGAATGCATAACTACATCTGGAAACTGTTCTAAAAGGAAGCCAGAGGCTGACGCCTCTGCCTTTGAATAAAGTGCGCCAGAGCGCACACCTATCCTTGATCTGCTTGACTACAGACCAAGGATTAGAATGACAGCCTTGAACTGTCCTCCAACCAGGCGCTATAATGAGTAAGGTTTGAACATCTGAACTGATCACAGGGGCAATCTACCCTTTCGAATCCTACAGTAAATTTACGCCGTCTATGGAAAAGGACCACGTTGTCTTTGCGGACCTGATAGGTTATACTTTCGTTGACAGGTTTTTCAAAACTGTACTCAGATACTGGTATGAGGTATTCCTTTTCGAGGGCGAACACTTCTGCCGGTATCTTTTTTGTTGTCTCATGAACCTTGGCATTTCCGGTTCTTTCAAGCCAGGCGATACAGTCTTCGTTAAAACTGTCTATATCCTTAAATATCCTGTGTTCAGCAAAACCGTATTTTAAGTACTTTACTACGTTCTCGATGGTCAAGTCCTATATGTGGTGTAAATTGATTCCTGATATAAATGTTGTGGCTGTGTCCGCCATCCTTGACACCCATAAATCAGAACGCTGTATGTCAATCACCGACGGCGATAGACTCATGAGCAGCTGATATGCATCACCATCGGTTTTCTCAGCTTAGCATTCTGATTTATGGGCATCAAGGACAAGCCCTGCCGCTGGCAGGGTGGCTACTTTATTACCTCGGGCTCCAGATCTTTGAGCAGCTGTTATGCGGCCATAATCTTTTGCTGTTCAAAGGCCAGGGTTTTGAGTTTGATACGGGTTTCATTAGATATGCTTTCATAAGCTTTCCGGCCAAAACTTGTACGTTTCATTAGTAGGATATCATTCTGGTCTATAAGCACCGAGCCCATGAGACGTAATAATGAAGCTTCATTCGGAAATATTTGTATAACATCGGAACGGCGTTTTAACTCTCTATTAAGCCTTTCTATTGTGTTTGATGTACGCAGGTGGCGCCATGTATTCTCTGGCAACATATATACCGTCATGGCATCTTCAAATCCGTTGTCAAGCAGTTCCATCGCCTTTGGAGCAACATCAGAGTAGTCTGACAGGATGTCATCGCGCTTTTTTCTTGCAGCAGTAAGGGTCTTAGCCAGGAACATTTGCCTTAACTCTATTTCAAGCCCGGGTCTCTGTGAGTTTGGGGCTGCGTCAAGGATGTTTTTAGTGAAGTGAAACTGACAACGCTGCCACGGTGTATTAGGAAACACTTTGAACGCTGCGTATCGAATGGATTTATGGGCGTCAGAAGTGAGCATAAGTGGATCCTTAAGACCATTGGCTTTCAGGTGGCTGAAGAAGTCAAGCCATGTATCGTTAGTTTCGCCATCATATACATTGAAGTATAGGACTTCTTTCTTGCCATCAGTTGTAAGACCTACTGCTATGAATAAAGCTTTTGAAACAACCCTATGATTTTCACGTACTTTAAAATATGTGGCATCCACCATGATAAAAGGATAATCATGAACACTCAGATCATGGTTTTGAAACTCTTTGATCTCTGGATCAAGTCGCTTACACACCTCTGATATAGTGGACTTGGAGTATTCCTTGCCACATATCATTTCGATAACATTACTCACCTTACGCGTAGAAACGCCCATGATGACCATTTCTGCCATGGTATTGAGCAAGGCTGTTTCACTACGCTGGTATGTTTCAAAAAGAGTGGTGTGAAAGGGTGATAATCGGTGGCGCGGTACTTCCAGGACGATAGTGCCTATCTTGGTGGTTAGTTCACGTTCTCTTGTACCGTTGCGCTGGTCAGTCCTGTTATCAGACCTTTCGTACTTTTCAGCTCCCAGTTGGGCTGTGGATTCCGCTAATAGAGCCTCATTGAGGATTTTCTCGACAAGATGCTTGAACGCTTCTTCTCGGTCTCCTCCTAATAATGCTACCAATTCCTCATGGTTTAATGTAATATTTACTTGAGCCATGATGATTACTTGCCTCCTTTATACTGTTTTGTTTGGTCACTTAACATTTTAAATCAGGAGAGAGCATTCATGGCTCTTTTATATTTAATTTTCAATTTACACCATTATATGGACATAATGTTCTCGATACGTCCCTTGCTTTCCGGATCCGCACCATGGCACAGGAATACGTCAAATCCGATTGTTTCTTTAAATATCTGGAATTCGTCTGTGTAGATGATATCCCCATGGTTCTCGCTGACTGCAAGCACCTTATCCTGGTCATAAACGATTTCCTGAGTTCTTCCGCCAAAGAATTCAAACGCCTTGATATGTGCCTCGATAAAGCTTCTTGTTGTCCATGGACGTTCTCTCCATAAAGCATACTTCTGACGAGAGTTGGAGAGCACCATTCCAAAGCAGTAGACCTTCTTACTCCGACCGGAAACCGTCTCCAGAATGATCTCGCCCATGTCCACCTGAGCCTGTTTTCCAAATGGGGGATCCTCTGTTGCCTCATACTGTCTGGAATGTTCAGGCTTTTTAATCCCGTATTCTTCTCGGATGGATACAACATAGTTTCTGAAAGCTCGCTCCTGAAACTCCAGATCCTTCTTACCGGTCTGCTCTTTGATCCAGTCATAGATCTGAGCTGCTGTCATATCCGGATATTTCTGAAGGCATTCGACAACGTAGTCTTTGTAGATGTCAGCCTTCTTGCGCCTGCATCCGGCATTCTGTCTGGCAATAGCAAAGTCATCGGGTGGCATGTCCCAGTACTTGTTGACTGTCTTGAAGTCAATTCCAAGTTTTTTACTGGTCTGAGATTTGTTTAGTTTGTGACGTTTCAGTTCTTGAATTTTTTCATAGATCATCCAACTTTTCACCTTTCTTCACCTCCAAAGAAAAGTATATCTTTGGAAGCATGATCTATGGAAAATAAAATGCCGAAACTATGGAAATTTAAATGCCGCTGGCTATGGAATTTATTTTACCGTTTACAGCTATCCCGACAACTGTGCGCTCAAACAGGCTATTTATCGATATGACGTCAAGTTTTGGGGCTATTTGACCGACGCAACGAGCATGTAGAGTACTTTGCGTCGGACATTACCGACTAGCATGCAAGTACCGACGCAACCCGCATACAAAATGCTTTGCGTCGGAAGAGCTCAATTCACATGCTCTTCGCACGATCACACATAAAACGCCCCCTTGAATTGAAATGCGTTTATGATACAATCATATTGTTCAAAATCAATTCACGAGACAGAAGGAAACCCACCCCAAGGAGGCCACACCCAATGAAAGAAAAAGTAAACATAACTGATTACGCAAACCTGATAACCAAGGCACTTCCCAAGGGAATCCTGTTAAACACCTGCGCCGACAAGTTCAATTCAATGGTCATAGGTTGGGGACACCTCGGAACCCTCTGGAATAAGCCCACTTTCCACGTATATGTCCGCCAGGGCAGATTCACCAAGGGGCAGCTTGATAAGGCAGGGGAGTTTACCATCAGCGTTCCCCTCGAGAACCCCGATCCTACCATCAACAAGATCTGCGGATGGCAGTCAGGCTTTAATATCGACAAGGTAAAAGAGGCAGGCCTTAAGCTGGAGGATGGGCAGACCATCAAGACTCCCGGCGTTAAGCAGTACCCTCTGACTATCGAATGCAAAGTTCTGTATGCGCAGGACCAGGATCTGTCAAAGATTCCCGAAGACATCAGGGAAAAGACCTATCCCGCGGACGTGGACGGAACCTATCCCATGGCCAACAGAGACTTCCACACCATGTATGTCGGCGAAATAGTTGACGCCTACATCATCAAATAAGGAGGCTGCGATGGACATTAAGGAAGCAATTAGAGAAAGACACAGCGTCAGGCAGTACACCCCGGACCATATCATGGGCGACGTCAGGACATCCCTCGAGACCCTCATTCAGGAATGCAACAGGGAGAGCGGCCTCAACATTCAGCTGATCACCGACGATCCCGAGTGCTTTGACACCCTGCTCGGCCACTACGGCAATTTCACCGGGGTCAACAACTATATCGCCCTGGTTGGTTCCAAGAAGTTAAAAGACCTGGATGAGCTTGCCGGGTACTACGGCGAGAAGATAGTCCTCGAGGCTCAGATGCTTGGTCTCAACACCTGCTGGGTTGCGGGAACCTACGGCAAGGGCAAATGCAAGGCTCACGTGGATTCCGGCGAGAAGATAGTTTGCGTAATCTCCATAGGTTACGGCGCCACCAACGGAACCAGCCACAGGTCAAAAGAGCTATCGAAACTCTGCGGAGTTTCCGAAAAAGATATGCCTTCATGGTTTAAGGAAGGCGTGGAAGCTGCACTTCTTGCACCCACAGCCATGAACCAGCAGAAATTTTTCATAGATCTTAAAGGGGAAGAGGCGGTCATAAAGGCAAACTTTGGCCCGCTTACCAAACTGGACCTGGGAATTGTAAGGTACAATTTCGAAGCCGCATCAGGTCATAAATGCAAAGCAAACTGAAAGGAATAACAATGAACATTGAAGTAAGATACTGTTCCAAAACAAAATTCGGAAACACGAGAAGGATTGCAGAAGCCATAGCTGATGGCATCGGAGTGAAGGCTGTGAGCATAGCGGACGAGCCAAAGCTTACCGCAAAGGCGGACATCCTTTTCCTGGGAGGGGCTCCCTACGCTAATATCATGGCACCCGAGCTCAAGGAATACGCAGAGGCGCTTGATCCCAATGCGGTTTCAGAGATAGTTCTTTTTACAACTTCGAATTGGTCCAGGAGAACGGTGCTGGCCCTGAAGAAGATTCTCAGAGGCAAGGGCATTACGGTGCGCGACGACTATTTCTACGCCCACATGCTCAACATCGACGGCAGAATTGAAGCTGCAAAAGAGTTTGGAAAAAAGTTTGCGAAGTAAATATACATCTATCCAAGGCTGTCACAGAAATGTGGCAGCCTTTTAGGTTTGGAATTGTAAAGTTGACTTCTTGAGTACATATAGATACACTATAATTGCAAATATAGTGTATCTATATTTTAACGTGAGGACAATGATATGGGAGCAATTTATACTGAGGCACAAAAAGAAGCTACACGAAGATATGTTAATTCCACAGATCAGATCAGAGTACGCACAGATAAAGGGAATCTGGATTTCATCAAAGCGCATGCTGAATCTGTTGGCGAGACAATGGGTGAATTTGTAAACAGAGCTATAACGGAAGCCATCTATCGTGACAGAGGAGAAATTTTTATTGAAACTACGCACAGTGATGAGTATGGTATTTCTGGCAGGCTTCTTTTGTCCAGTGATGGTCATTACGAAATTGATTACATTGTTGATGGTGTAAGAAGAATCAAGAAGTTGGATAAGCAGAAGGATGTACCAAGCGGCTTTGTGTCGGACTACGCCTGGATGTCACTGGAGAATGAATATGAAAATGAACTGTTAGGTGGTGATGATTGATATGGCAATGTTTACCCTGATGCGAAAAAATGAAGAAGTGATGATGCTTCAGATTGGACAAGATGGAAATATAACCAAGCTGGGTAAAAGGGAGAACATAGCTCTTTTGCCGCTTCAAAACAGAACGAGCCCCAAGGGGGGTATTCTTGAGATGTATAAAAGAAAAATAGATATGTACGAGAAATTTGCAGCAGGTGTAAATTTGAGCACGTTGAGTTTTTAAAAGATGAGGTATACCCTATGAGACTTTTCATTGCCATTTGTTTTGATGAAAATATGCTGGATTCCCTCGAGGAGATTCAGGATGACCTTAGGCGCAGCGGGGTTAAGGGCAGCTACACGCCCAGGGAGAACCTCCACATGACCCTGGCTTTTATTGGTGAGAATGATGATCCGGAGCAGATCGTGGAAGTGATGAAGAGCGTTCCACTGAGGTCATTCTCACTTAAGCTCAGCGGATATCGGCCTTTTAAAGATATGTTTTTTGCGGACTTCGAGGAGAATGAAAACCTTAGGGACTATGTGAAGCGCCTGAGAGGGGCTCTTGTGGATGAAGAGATCTCTTTTGACCGGAAAAAGTTCCTGCCCCATGTGACGCTGATCCGGAGGGCCGAGTGCACCAGGGATAAGGCTTTTCTGCCGGAGTTTCAGGAGAGTGAGCCCGCGAGGGTGAACGGGATATCCCTGATGAAGTCGGAGCGGGGCAGGCACGGGATGGTGTACACGGAAGTAGGCTACGTAAGGGCGTTTTGAGAGATTGCGCCGGGGCCGCCGGGCAGGTTGTGCTTAGGGTTTTCGGCTGGTTGCGCCGGGGACACCGGGCTGATTGCGCCCGGAGAAAGGCAAGCTATGGGGGTGACATATGAGGGGACAAAAACGCAAGAAAGCGGCTATTAAGCGGATCATCGCGGAGAAGACAGGGGGAGTCTGTGCCCGCTGCGGCAAAGAAATCTCTTTTGAAAAAGTGACTATCGAGCATTGTGTACCTAAATACAGGGGCGGCGAGGACGACGAGAGGAACCTTCTTCCCCTGTGCAAGAAGTGCAATAAGCAGAAGGGCTCGCGGATCGTCACGACGCAGGAATATTACCCGTTTCTCAAGAGCGCGTTCTGCGTAAGTGCCGACGAATACAAAAAGGAATGGGACGAAGTTTTCTCCGGAAATGGGATTAAAGCGTGACACTTAAGGAAGCATACAGGATACTCGGCGTATCCAAAGAGAATACCGACAGAGAGATCAGGGCGAAGTACAAGAAGCTCCTGATCATGTACCACCCGGACTCGGACCCCACCGGGAAAAGAGATCCCAAAGACGACGAGATGATCCGGCTTGTCATCGAGGCCTACAACAAGATCAGGGAATCCGAGGGGATGCCCGTCTACGAGACCTATGAGTTCACCTGGGACGCCTTTGAGAATAAAGAGGCTTTTGCGGAGCGGAACATTTTTGTGCAGTTCAGGATTTACGACGAGGCGCTTCCGCCTTCGAAGATGGCCAGAGGAAGATTTGCCTGGGATCCGGACATGGAGGAGTTTTCTCTTTTTGCAAAGAGCGTTCTCGAGGCCTGCAGGGAAGTGATGGCGGATAGCGACGCCATGGCTGACACCGGCGCGGCCATGGATCCGAATAGGGTTAAGAATGTTTTCCATCTCATGATGCAGGAGTACGTTCTTCCCGCTGACGCAGCTAGGAAGCTGGGGAAAAGAGCTGGCGGGGAAGGAAACGCCGCCGGCGAAGCAGGCGCGGACGAAGGTGGCAATGGTGTCGCTGAAGATGAGAGAAACGGCGGGGAAGAGGTGTATTCGTTCAGCGGATTCATCAAGTCAGATGCCACCGGTGGTGGCGCATTCGGTAGCGGCGCATTCAGAATACACCCCGGGGAACTTCTCGATATCTTTTTACAGGAAGACAGGGCCATCGTTCGCGAGATCGTCTCGGGTAAAGTGCTTGGCAGCATAACCTTCGATGAGGATGAACTTTACTATGTTGTGCTTCCGCTTCTGGAAGACCCAAAGGTGGATGCTCGTGCATACGTGACGAAAGCAGACAGTGCCCGCCGCGGTAAAGAGCGAATTCATGTCGCAATTGAGCTGACCATACCGGCAGACCTTGCGGATACTCCGGTGTCCAACAGGAATCTTATCAGGGAAATGCTTGGATTAGAATAGAAGTATTCAGTTTGACGACAATGGGCGGTAATGATAATATGTTAATAGAAAGGCGCTACCGGTAGACGGTTAGCCCCAACTAATGATTAGTTACGTGAATAACCGCTCAGTCTGTGGGGGACAATGGGCGGTTATTTTTGTGTCTTGGCATCATGCTTGCCAAACATGTAACCAAGACTAAAGAACGTTGCACAAAGTGCAACTACTGCAATCAGGTCACTGATGGTGAGCATAAGCAAGTACCTCCAACAAAGATTTCTCACACGAGATTTCTATATGTACAGAGGTCACAGTCCTCTGGATAAGGACTAACCGCCTACCGTATGTACTGGTAGCACCAAGCACAATTGTATCGAATATATGTTCGGTAGTCAAGGGAATCAATATGGAAAAAGAAATAGTTATTTGCCTTCAAACTAAAGAAGATGAGCTGCTTACCGGGCAGGTATCCATGCTCTGCGAAAGGCACGGAGCAAGTGCAAGATGGATATTGCCTGCTGATGCTGACAGCGTGATGGGCTCCGCTGGCAATATCTTCATGCTCATCAGCGATGACGAGGCCCTGCTTGAAAAGGCCAGGGCTCTGGGGATTACCGTCAACACCCCGCAGAAAATGCGGGAGTCCTACGAGAAGGCCATGGAAATGCTGAGGAAGCTTAGCAAATAAGTAATTTCATCTGAGTCCTTTCTCAGATCATGGCACAGACGATCTCAGGCGCAGAGGCGCTGGCCTTCTTGATTGCGAAATTGTGTCTATCAATTTAAGAGTATATCGTTTGGCTATTTCCAAAACTGCTGTTACAATAGTATGTGGGGATAATATTCGCGAGCCGTGAAATATAGTTCACGAAATGACGGATTTGGAGGCTCTGATGGATAAAAAAGAGATAGTGGATAACATGAGTAAAGGTGTAGGAAAGTTCGCTGCTGAGGCTAGTGTTGTTGTAGATGACATTACGCCGCTGCTTGATCTGTCTGCCTACCCCGAGGAAGAGCAGAAGCTCCTTTACGAGTGCAACAGAAGGATCGAAGAGGCAAACAACAAATACCGTGTTGCCAGGTTCAGAGAGGACATGTTTGCCAAGGGATTGAAGGCAGGTATGTTTGTCTGCACTTTTGACCGGAATGAGAAGCTGCTGAGTTTTGAGTTCAACGACGAGACCAGAAAGATGCTGGGGTACGACGGACTGGAGGATCTTCCCAATGAGTTTGACAGCTGGGTGAAGACCCTTGTTCCGGCAGAGCGCGATGACATTGTTAAGCTGTTCTGGGATTCCGTCAAAATGCACCGGGAGCTTCCGGACATCACCCATGCCACCTACCGCATGCAGAAGAAGGATGGCAGCATCATCTGGGTTACCGGAGCGGGAAGATTCATCAGGCGCCCTGAGGATGGCTCTTTGGAAATCTATATGGGGTGCTACCGTGACATCACAGCCGAGATAGAGCGTGAGGAGCATGTCAAGATCATTGAGGCTATTGGCAAGGTCTTCAATTTCTCCCTTTTCATTGATGTCAAAGACTTAAGCTACCGCATGATCAGTACCAATGAATATGTTGAAGCGGTTCCCAAGGACCCGGACGCTTTTCAGTTCCTCAAAAACAACGTGGATTCTTCGGTTGCCGGGAGTTTCCGCAAAAACCTCTACGACTGGCTGAACTTAGATACTATTCTTGCGGCAGTTGAAGAATTCGGCTCCTCAAGCCTGGAGTTTTACAGTGAGGGCGCCAACCGCTGGTTCAACGGCGTCTTTATGGTCGGCGATCGCAATGAAGACGGAAGCATCGCTCACCTGGTCTACGGCTGCATGGATACCACTGACGCCAAGCTGCAGAATCTGGCTCAACAGAAGATGATCTCCGAATTCGAGGCGGAAATATACATAGATTCCCTTTCCAAGATCCGCAACAGAAGATTCCTGGATGAGAAGCTGATATTTGAGCCCTGCCACGCAGTAGTCATGGCCGATATCGACCTGTTCAAGCAGGTCAACGACACCGCCGGTCACCAGAGCGGCGACGAAGCGATCCAGAAAGTTGCAGAGCTGCTCGCCAAGTCCGTTAGAAAAGACGATGTGGTCATCCGTTACGGCGGCGATGAATTCATGATGGTATTCTTTGATATCACCAAAGAACACCTGGAACACAAGCTTGCCAAACTCAGGTCCGCGGTAAAAGAGATAACGCTGGACGACAAGCCTGAAGTAAGATTAACCATGAGTTTTGGCGGTGCCTTCGGAACCGAGCTCGTAAGCAACCTGATCGGAACAGCCGACAAGGCTCTTTATGAATCCAAGAAGGTCCGCGATACCTATACGGTGATTGAAATCTAAATATTGAGATTTTGCATCAGACCCTCGGCGTCCTATATGGCGCCGGGGGATTTTTACGATATAATAAAAGGAACAGGAGAAGATGCCTATGAAATCACTTCTTATCAAAGACACTACTAAAGAAGAACGGGAAGAGATAATCAGAAATTCTCTGGACTGCGGCGGCGGATGTGAGAATTGTTCCTCATGCTGGCTCGGGGGCGGAAGCCCGTGGGAAATCTATAAGGATTACATCGACGGGAAAAAAGAGATCCGCGAGATCAACATGGAGTACATGGAGAAATACCGCCAGGACAGACAGATTCACTGACTTCGAGAAAAATGTGGATTCGCCGGGCGCGGCGGGGCTGCGAAAAAGATACGGATTCACCGGGAGCAGTGCGCCCATTAAGGAAAAATGACTATGACATTGGCACCTGAAATTAAGGACTCTACAGCTGAAGAGCGCAGAGCCTACATCAAAGAGCGTTATCCCTGTATTTCAGACTGCGACATGTGCGGTCTGTGCAAGGTTTTTCACGGAAAAGACCCTGAGCTTGCCTTCAAGGAGTACATTGATGGCGAGAGGTCTTTTGCCGAGGTATCAGCCGATTACAGGCGACAAATATAAGACTAGGGAAAAGAGGCAACGACATGTTTTACTTTCTTGTAGCACCATATCTTGTTTATCATGGACTTCTTATCGCGGCAGCAGCTGTTCCGGCGATATTTCTTATGATCAAGGTGTATCGCTCCGACAAGCTGGAGCACGAGAGCTCTCACATGATATGGGAGCTGATCAAGGCGGGGGTGTTCTCTGCGCTGATCGCCCTTGTGGAGGAGCGCGTACTGTCGGTGATATTGGATCTGACAGTGCCCTACGAATCTCCGCTCTATAACATCATTTTGTATTTCGGCATCGTGGCCTTTGCTGAGGAAAGCTCCAAATACCTGATGATGAAGCGGAAAACCTGGAACAACATAGAATTCAATTGCCAGTACGACGGCGTTGTCTACGCGGTTTTTGTCTCTCTGGGATTTGCCCTTTGGGAGAACATCAGCTATGTCATGATGTATGGCTTTGGCACCGCTATTATCAGAGCCGTGACCGCCATCCCCGGGCATGCGTGCTTTGGCGTGTTCATGGGCATTTTCTACGGCATCGCCAAGAAATATGACTACAGAGGCAGATCTTCAGCCTCCCGTACCATGAGGATAGTTGCGGTTGTGGCGCCGGCTCTTTTGCACGGGGCATATGACTACATCGCTACCATGGAGGCCCAGGATGGAAACTGGTTCTTCCTCGGCTTCGTCGCAATGATGTTCCTGATCACATACATTCTTGTGGGCAGGACCGCAAAGGCCGACAGGCCGATCATAAGATGAGGCACAAAGCGACCGAAAAGGCCGGTAGGCCGACCTCAAGATGAGGCACAATGCAGCTTGGGAAGATAGGGTGATGATCCAATGACGGAAAAGAGATACCGGCTGTGCTTTTACGGAATGGTGCAGGGCGTGGGCTTCAGGTACACGGCCATGCACGCCGCAAACATGCACAGGCTGACAGGATATGTGAAAAATGAATATGACGGCTCTGTCACCTGCGAGGTCCAGGGGGATGAGGCGGCGATAGATCAGTTTATTGCCACTATTCGCAGCGGCAGATTCATTGATATATCAAGCATAGAGCGGACAGAACTGGAACCTGATCCCAACGAGAGGTCTTTTGATGTAAGATACTGATTGGTTTGCGGAATGTGATCTGCGATTTGATTGGTCCCGGGAGCATATTTTGAAATATGTACTGTTTGATGATGGCTTGGAATACTGATTTTTGGGAGAAAAGACAAGATTTCGATGATTTCTACAAGGGGGTTCCGACGCAATTGTCTGTGATGGGGCTTTGCGTCGGTGATATTGACGAAATAACATATGGAAAGTGCAGAACGAGAACGCTATCCCGATAACCATGCGCTCAAACGGGTTATTTATCGATATAACGTCAAGTTTTGGGGTTATTTTACCGACTCAATCAGCTTGTAGAATACTTTGCGTCGGAAAGAGCTCAATTCACATGCTCATCGCGCAACCACATCTGGATTTATCAGGCACAAGAAAAAACTCAATTCACATGCTCATCGCGCAATCAAATCTGGATTTACCAGGCACAAGAAAAAACTGAATTCACATGCTCATCGCGCGATCAGACCTCATTTACTAGACACAAGAAAAAACTGAATTCAGGTTTGTACAAAAGAAACATTTTTGTAAAATGATACATAGAAATGCGGCAGGAGGTATATATATGGAAACATGGTACTATGTGGTTGTTAGCATTGACGGCGACTACGCCAATCTGAAAAGAACAGATATAGAATCTGAGGATCTTAAGCTGGTTGCGAGAGCTCTTTTGCCTGAGGGAATTGCTGAGGGCACGCAGCTCAAGTATGAGCTTATGCAGTATTCAATCGTATGATGTGCCGCCGCGGGCGGCCGGGAAGGATGCAGGGCAGCTATGTTTTTTAAGAAAAAGAGCGCTAAGAAAACCTATGATAAAGAGAATCTGCGTCCTGTGATCAAGGCCAGCATCTGCAATGGCGAGCAGGTTGCGGGATTTCAGGATATTCACACCGGGGCCTTCGAGGAGGTTATGCTCATAAGTGGCAGCGGTGACCTTGATGAATTCATGAGAATGTATGGGATCGAGGGGCAAATCGAGAAAATATACTGAAGCCGGTGCGCGGGGCACAAATGTCATGCCACGAGTATACGCCGCGCCGGTACGCGGGGCACAAATGTCGTGTCACGGGTATACGCCGCGCCGGTGCACGCGGCTCAGTTCAACGAAGAATAATAGAAGTAAGAGGAACAACAATGGGATCAATTCTGATCAAAGATACAACAAAAGAAGAGCGGGAGCGCATAGTCGCTGAATCCATAGGCAACATCAGCGGTTCCTGCGATGGATGCATGGCGGGACTTGCGGAAATGTATCAGGACTATATCGACGGCAAGAAGGAGATCCGTGAGATCAACATGGAGTTCAGAGCTCATTATGAGTCCGGCATTGACGGACCCGAGAAAGCAGACTGCGGATACAAGATGTGACTGCTTTTGAGCGCTCAAGATAAGGCAGGAAGGCCTCTTGAAATCAGGTGCGGATATGATACAATCGTTTTGTTCAAAATCCGTAATGTTTTCAAAGGTGTTTTTTATTGCACAAAAACAAGGCATAAAGGAGGAGACATAGGCAATGAGCACACTGGTTACTTATTTCAGCGCTGAAGGAACAACCAGGAAAGTGGCGCAGGAGTTTGCAGCTAAGATCGGAGCAGACGTTTTCGAGATAGTCCCCAAGGATCTTTATACAAAGGCAGATATCAACTACATCAATCCCCTTTCAAGATGCAACATGGAGCAGATTGGCAAGAAGGATGTGCCTGTTGTAGGAACGGTTCAGGACTTTGATAAATACGACACTGTATACGTTGGATTCCCCATCTGGTACTCAGCTGCTCCAAGAGTTGTCTACACCTTCTGCAAGGACTACGACTGGACAGGGAAAAAAGTCATCGCCTTCGCCACATCCGGCGGCAGCGGAATCGGCAAGACAGCCGAGAAGCTTAAAGAGTATGTAAAGGGTGCAGCTTCTATAGAAGCCAAGCTGGTACACAGCGCCGACGAGATCTGATTGCGGTCGTGTTTTACAGTCAGATAGATTAAGGAAGAATATAAATGGGTTTAATTGAATTATTGCTTTTATCAATAGGTCTTGCCATGGACGCCTTTGCGGTATCAATCTGCAAGGGACTGTCAGCAGGCAGGCTCACCAAAAAAGAATATCTGCTCTGCGGAGTATGGTTTGGAACTTTCCAGGGAATGATGCCTCTTATCGGCTATCTTGTGGGCTCAAGATTTGAGAGATTTATCAGCATTGTGGCACCATGGGTCGCATTTATATTGCTGTCCCTTATAGGCGGCAACATGATCAAGGAAGCTCTTGGCCCTGATGAGGAAACCCCTCCCGGATTTGACGTTAAGACGATGTTTATGATGGCAGTGGCCACCAGCATCGATGCCCTTGCGGTGGGCATCACCTTCGTTGCTGTGCCTGTAGAGGTCTTTGAAGCAAGCCGCATCAGCAACGTTATCTTCGCGGTAATTGTGATAGGCGTGATCACCTTTGTGATCTCCATGATCGGCGTTAAGATCGGCAGTGTTTTCGGAGACCGCTACAAGTCAGGTTCTGAGATCATGGGCGGAACGATCCTGATATTCATCGGCCTTCGCTCCCTGATAACACACCTTGACAGCGCCAACACCCTTTCTGACACCGAGACCATATTCGGAATGCTCATTCCCCTTATCGGAACACTCCTCGGTTCACTTATCATATATGCCAAAAAAGATCAGGTCTCTGACAACATGAGGGCAATCCTGGCCGGATGCGGCTTTGGAGTCATGTTCTCGGTGGCTGTCTGGGGCATGATAGAACCTGCTGTTAACGGTCTTACCCGTAACGCGCAAAACGGCATTATCCCTGTGACAATAAGCTTCTGCCTTGGCGTGATACTCCAGATCCTTCTTGATAAGCTTGTGCCTCACACCCACGTTTATTCCGATATCACCGAGGGCCCTGAGAGCGAGCTGAAGCCTGAGATCAAGGCCATTCTCAAGGAAGTTGTTCATCATACTCCCGAAGGCATCGCTCTGGGAGCTATTTATGCTGCCCACTTCATGGAGACGGAGTGGATATCCTCAACGGTTGCCCTGGTTCTTGCAGTAGCCATCGCGCTTCAGAACATCCCCGAAGCCCTCAATGTATCACTGTGGCTTAGGGAAACCGGCACAAAGACCGGCAAGGCTTTCCTCATGGGAGTGATCTCCGGTGCGCCAATCCCGATCTTTGGTATTATCACCGTGGTGCTGGCAGTTCTTTTCCCGAACTTCCTGCCCTATATCATGGCGGTTTCAGGCGGAGCTTTAGTCTACACCACCATCGAGGAGATTCCCCAGATCGCATTAAAGAAGGACAATGACAGAGGAGCCCTGGCTTTCACCATCGGTTTTGCCATTGTGATGCTCATGATCTTCCTTTGATTCCAAACAAAAATCCATCAAATAAAATTTAATTGTTGACAATATCAGAGTTCTGTGAGAATATTTCATGGTTAGCAAATGCTAACAAGAAGGAGAGAAAAATGAAAAGGAAAATTATCACAACACTACTCACAGCCTCTGTTTGCATGTTAGCAACAGCTTGCGGAGCTGCTACAGAAGTTACAGTAAATAATACACAGGCCGAAGCTGCCCTGGTAGAAGAAGCAGTTACGGATGAAATAGCAGACGACGTCTTCCCCCTCACCATCGAGCATGGCCTGGGAGAGACAGTAATAGAGAAAAGACCTGAGAACGTAGTTGCAATTGCCTGGGGAAACCCCGATGTTCCTCTTGCTCTGGGCGTTATCCCTGTGGGAATTTCCGAGGCGAACTTCGGACCCAGAGATGAGAACGGACTCCTTGCCTGGACTGCTAAGGCCTTCGAGGATGCAGGTGTGACACCCAACGTTTTCGATGACACAGACGGATGGGACTACGAGGCCATCTCAGACTGCAATCCCGATGTCATCCTTGCAGCATACTCAGGACTCAGTCAGGAGGAGTACGACAGCCTTTCACAGATCGCACCGGTTGTGGCTTATCCCAAGATTGCCTGGACAACCACATGGCAGGAAGAGACCATAAACGACGCCAAAGCCCTTGGTCTTGAGAAAGAGGGAAAAGAGCTGGTGGCAGAAACCGAGAAACTCATCGCCGATAAGCTTTCACAGTACCCCGGCCTTGAAGGCAAGAGAGTAGCTTTTGCATGGCTTTCAGAGGATGACCTTGGAACATTCTACATCTACACAGGAAACGACCCCAGAGCTGCATTCCTTTCAGACCTTGGTCTTGTTACCCCTGACAGTGTAAAGAGCCTTATCACCAACGATCAGGACTTCTCCATCACAGTCAGCGCAGAGAACGCAGATCTTTTAAGCGATGTTGATATCATCATCACCTACGGAACAGAGTCCCTTGTTGGAGCCATGCAGGCAGACGGAAGATTCGCAAATATCCCTGCTGTTAAAAACGGAGCATTTGTACTTCTTGATTCCAACGATGTCCTTGCAGCAGCAAGCACACCCACAGTACTTTCCATTCCCTATGCAATTGATGATTATCTGAAAGCTTTGAATGATGCAGCAGAAAAAATACAGTAATAAAAGAATATTTATTGCACTTACAATTGAAATAGTTTTTGTCCTGATAAGTCTTTTTCTGTCCATATCCTACGGAAGCAAGAACATTCCCCTTAGTGATATTGCCGGATACTTCACAGGCAATTTGACCGACGACTTTTTCAAAGCAGTTATAGCAGCCAGAATTCCAAGGACCGTATTTGGGATTCTGGCCGGCGCTGCCTTGGGGGTATCGGGGGCCTTAATGCAGGCCATCACCAGAAACCCCATCGCCGATCCCAGCATCCTTGGTGTTAACACCGGCGCAGCACTGTTTGTGGTCATCGGCATCGCCTATCTCAACATTTCATCAGGCATCAGGTTAATAGGTATATCTTTTGCGGGAGCTCTTTTGACCGCGCTGTTCGTGTACGGGATTGCCTCGGTAGGCTACGGGGGAGCCAATTCTTTGAAGCTTGCTCTTGCCGGAGCTGCGGTTTCCACGGCCCTTGGAGCCCTGGTAAACACCATCATGCTTCCTGACACACAGGTCATGAAACAGTTCAGATTCTGGCAGGTGGGCAGCATCAGCGGAGCAACCTGGGAAGACATAAGACTTCTTGTACCTTTCCTGGTGGTGGGATGCGTTTTCGCAATCATCTGCGCATCGCCCCTTAACGCCATGGCCCTTGGGGATGAAATGGCGGTTTCCCTGGGAGTAAAAGTGGGAGTTGTAAGACTGGTTTCAGCCCTGGCGGGAGTTATCCTCTGCGCCGCAGTTACAGCTCTTGCAGGACCCATCGGATTTGTGGGCCTTATGCTCCCTCACGTTTTCCGCCAGATCTTCGCCAGTGACCTAAGACTTGTGATCCCCATGTCAGCCATCGGCGGCGCCGGACTTCTTACTATCTCGGATGTCCTTGGAAGAGTCCTTGGACGGCCAGGAGAACTGGAAGTAGGCATCATCACTGCCATCGTTGGCGCCCCGGTTTTCATTTGGATAGTTTGCAGAACAAAGGCTAAGAGTATATGACAAATAACCTTGAAATTGATCTTAAAAATATATACAGGAAACATGACCGCCTGAACACCGCATGTATTGTGGCACTACTGGTTATCATAGCTGCCCTGGGCGTTATGATGATGACCCTGGGTAACACCAATTATTCGTTAAAAGAAGTGGTGACTACCCTCTTAAGTTCCGGGAGCAAAGGAGCGGCCTACAACATCAAGACCATAAGGCTTCCAAAGCTCATAGTTGGTGGCTTTGCGGGATTTGCCTTCGGTATCGCGGGCTATACTTTCCAGAATCTTCTGCGAAACCCTCTGGCATCCCCGGATATCATCGGCGTTTCCGCCGGGTCCTCGGCAGCAGCGGTATTCTGTATCCTGATCCTTGGGATCAGCGGACCGCTTGTTTCAATAGTTGCCGTGGCAGCAGGCCTTATCATTACCACACTGATATTTGTTCTGTCGGGGAAGGGACACTTCTTCGGCAGCAGGATGATCCTCATAGGAATAGGAATGCAGGCGGTGCTCAATGCCCTTATTTCCTGGATGCTCCTTGTGGGCTCGGAATATGACGTATCAACGGCCTTAAGGTGGCTTCGAGGGAGCCTTAATCTTGTTCAGATGAGTGACGCCTTCTCAATCTCTTTTGTCACCATAATAGGAAGCGCACTGCTTCTTATCTGCAACAGATACCTTCGAATGATGCAGCTTGGAGAAGAGTATGCGACAACTCTTGGAGTTCCGCTGTCAGCGGTTCGCATCTGCTGTATGGTATGCGCCCTGGTGATAAGCGCCACAGCCGCGTCTATCACAGGCCCCATCGCTTCGGTGGCATTTTTGTCAGGTCCCATCGCCGGCAAGTGCACAAAGAACGGCAAAAATGCCATGGTTGTGGCCGGACTTATCGGCACCATCCTGGTCTACGCCTCTGAACTTGCGGGAAAAAATCTGTTTGCTGCCAAGTACCCTGTTGGCGTGATCACAGGGCTTTTGGGAGCGCCGTATCTTTTACTGCTGCTTCTTAACCTCAATAAAAAGGGAGAAAAAATATAATGGACGGATTCGCACTTACCCATGATTTCTGCGCAAGAAACATCAGCGTAGGATATGAAGAAAAACTGATACTTAAGGACCTTGATATCACCGTTCCCGCGGGAAAATTCAGCGTCCTCATCGGACAGAACGGCTGCGGAAAGTCCACTCTTTTAAAGAGCTTTGCAAGACTCCTTAAGCCCAAAAGCGGCGACGTAAGTCTTGACGGAAAATCCATCTACCGGATTCCCACACAGTGTCTGTCGAAGGAGATAGGTCTTTTGCCCCAGTCTCCAACAGTTCCGGCAGGCATAACCGTTGCGGATCTTGTGGCCAGGGGAAGGTTCCCCTACCAGAACCTCTTTGGGCAGCTGTCAAAGGCGGATTACAAGGCCATTTCCGATGCCATGGAGGCCATGGGCATCGCAGATCTTGCGGACAAGAGCGTTGATTCACTCTCCGGAGGCCAGAGGCAGAGGGTGTGGATAGCACTGGTGCTGGCTCAGGACACGGACATACTGCTCCTTGACGAGCCCACCACATACCTCGACATTGCCTATCAGGTGGAGATCCTGGACTGCCTGGCAAGGCTCAACAAGACAAAAAAGACTACTATTGTAGCCATACTTCACGACATAAATCTCTCCATCAGGTACGCAGACCACATCTTCGCCATGAAGAAGGGCAAGCTAATAGCTGAGGGAAGCCCCAGGGATATCATCACCCCTGAGCTTATGATGGAGGTCTACGGCATGGAGAGCGACATCATCAAAGACCCTGCAACCGGCGACCCCTACGTGATACCCAGGAGCAAGGTCAGCTGATTTTCAGGTCCCCATTGACGCATAGTGTAGAATGATATAAGATGTCATCCTCACGTATTTGATGTGGGATGATGTATCTGTAGTTTGAAACAGACAGGTTAATGGGAAAGATCAAAATGAAAGAAATAACCTTACAGGAACTTGAAAAATTAGACAAAGACAGCTATCTGCTGATAGATATCAGGGATGAATCCGCCAGGAACTATGGCATGATGCCCGGGGCAGTAGCTGTTTCTTTTGACCGCGAATATGAAGAGGTGGAAAAAGATATAGCGGCGCTTCCCGCAGATAAGACCCTTATTTTCTACTGTGACTACGGCAGAAAGACAAGGGATTTCGGAGACATCGCATTTCTTGAGGGCAGAGAGCATTACAGCCTTGCAGGTGGCTACACAGGTTACGTGTGCGCCAAGGCTTCTGAATTTGGAGACCTTGAGGAAAGGCGGGAAAAGGCCGAGCTCAGCATCCGGAAGAAATTCCATAAGCAGCTCTTTTCACCCTTTGCGAAGGCCTGCAAGATGTATCACCTTATTGAAGAGGGCGACAACATCGCAGTCTGCATCTCAGGCGGAAAAGACTCCATGCTGATGGCCAAGCTTTTCCAGGAGATCCGGAAGCACAGGCAGTGCAACTTTGAGCTGACCTTCCTGGTGATGGATCCCGGCTACAACAAGGAGAACAGGGCGCTTATCGAGAGCAATGCCAAGGCCCTGGGGATTCCCGTTACCATATTTGAGAGCGAGATTTTTGATGCGGTGGATACCATTGAGAAGAATCCCTGCTACCTGTGCGCGAGGATGAGAAGAGGCTACCTTTACAGCAAAGCAAAGGCGCTTGGCTGCAACAAGATCGCCCTGGGACACCACTACGATGACGTTATCGAGACCATTCTTATGGGAATGCTCCACGGAGCACAGATCCAGACCATGATGCCCAAGCTTCACAGCACCAACTTCGAGGGCATGGAGCTGATAAGACCTCTGTACTTTGTAAGGGAGGCTGACATCTGCGCATGGCGCGATTACAATGACCTGCATTTCCTGCAATGCGCCTGCCACTTCACCGAGACCTGCTCCACCTGCCACGAGGACGGCACCACTTCCTCCAAGAGGCTGGAGACCAAGAAACTCATCGCAAAGCTCAAGGAGACAAACCCCTATGTGGAATCCAACATCTTTGCAAGCGTTGAGAATGTAAATCTGGACACCGTTATCTGCTACAAGAAAGACGGTGTGAGACATCACTTTTTAGATGATTACGAGAGCTGACTGTAGGTCAGCTCTTTTTTTGGTTTGTCTATTTCTGTAAATCCTGCTGTGGTGTACAATTAGTTAATGATGGCATTAGATGATATGTCTTTTTCCAAAGGAGGAACCAATGGCTGATATTGATTATTGGCATGAATATAATACGATGCCCGATGCGGCAAAGGAAGAACTTAAGTCTTTTGTACAGGGAGACTTTGTGCAGATGCTTAACCCCGAAGGGCACGAGAGCGTTGCGCTTCTTAGAGTCAGCAGCGATATTTTCAACAAGGCCTTTGCCTTTAACAGGGAATATCTTTTCCGCGGCGACTACACCGCGCCTCCGGAGGAGAACAGTTACGGGGATGATGAATGTTTTTTGACCGAGGACGGGCTTGCGGGCTTTTCCATAACCCAGAGCAACTGGCTTGTGTCCCTGTATTCCAATGAGCCCTGGAAGGGGTTCCTTTCAATGGTGGTGCCTCTTTTACAGAAGGTTACCAAGCTGGTGTGCATCGTGAACGATGACAATGATGACCTTGTAAAGGCCTACAGCCATGCACTGGGCTTTAAGATAATCGCCCGCACGGTGGATGATAAGGAGATCATGACCGAGTACTACGGCGAGGAGTTCATCGAGAACTTTGTGCGAAACTACGGACACCCTCATCATGTCTTCATGTATCGCCCGAGGACTGAGGATGAGGAAATTGAGATAAAGGTTTTTGAAGACTATTTCGAGGCTGAGGCCTATGTTGATAAGGAGGTAATCTAAGTGGATATATTTTTCAGCTATCGAAGGGATGGCGGACTGGAGCTGACAAGGTCCCTGAAAATGGCGCTGAACAAGAAGGGCTTCACAACCTTTTTTGACAACGACTCTATAGGAAGCGGGGAGTTCCCCACACAGATCCTCAACAACATAGAAAGGTCGGACAACTTCGTTCTGATATTATCTCCCGGGGCGCTTGACCGCTGCCGGAATGAGGGGGACTGGGTTCGAAAAGAGATCGAGCACGCAGTCGAGTTCGAGAAGAACATTATTCCCGTGTTCAGCCCGGAGTTTCAGACCCCCGGGGATCTTCCCCTAAATGTAAAAAAAGCTCTGGATTACCAGGGAGTTTACTACAATCCCATGCAGTTTAACGCTGCCATAAACGATATCATCAAGGCCCTTAAGGATGAAAACGGCAAAGCCCTGCGTGTTCGCAAGAAGAGAAATGTATCAAATTTCTTTTACGCAGAAGGCATGTCTCCTGAGGAGCGGAAGCGTATCTCCCAGGATTATGAATCTGTAAAAAAGACGGAAAAAGCGATCTGGGATAAGCTTCTTGAGGGCAAGGAGGGACTTACTCTTTTTGCTCCGGCAGTCTACGATGCGGACACCTACATGAAGAAGTACGACAGGCCTGAATTTGCCCGCGTTTACAGCCTTGTGAACACCGAGAAGGAGTGCGAAGAGGCCAATGAAAAGTACGGAAACGACGGTGCAAACCGCTTCTATGTGGGCAACATGGAGCACAGCAATTTTGAGGATGAGATGGACCAGATCATGTCCGACAATGAGATCCGCGGATTTGATTTTGTGGACCTTACCTTGATCCTTCGAGATTCCAACAATCCTTCGAAAAAGCTTAAGCAGGTGGTGGACAGGATGAACCCCGGCGGGATCGTGTATGTCAGGGAGTTCGACCACGACTGTGCCCTGGCCTACCCCGATGAAGACGGAAGATTCGAGCACATCCTTGAGCTCATCAACTACGATAAATATTCCGGTGATTTCTACGCCGGAAGGAAGGTATATGCCCAGATGCTGGATGCTTATCTGGAGGACATCGTCCTTGTGGATTCCAGCATTTCAACGGTTGGCCTTACCAGGAAGGAGAGGGGCACTTTGTTCGAGGCGCTGTTCTCCTACGTTCCCCGTGAGTACGCAGCCCTCGTCAAGGAGGAGCCGGACAACTTGTCCTACCGGGACGCCCGGGACTGGCTCGCAGAGAACTACGATTCCATGAAGCGTGAATTCATGGGCGACAATTTCTTTTACCGGGCAGGGTACATGTTCTTCTACGGATTTGTAGCGGAGTAAGGCGCCCGGCGCAGCACGGAACAGTCGGGGAATAGAGATCCCGGCCCCATTATACGAATAGAAAAGCTAAGGAGAATTACGCAGTTATGCGAAAAGCACGCAATGAGAAAGAAAATGCGATCAGGGAGAAAATGATTGCTGAACTATATGCAAACGAGTTTAACAAATTCATAGGATTCGAGATCCTGGAGCTGAGCCCCACCTACAGCAAGTCCAGGATCAAATGCGACAAGCGCCTTCACAATTCTTACGGAAGCATCCACGGTGGCGCACTTCTGTCCATAGTGGACGCCATGGCCGGCGCCACTGGCAGCATGAGCGGATATTATGTCACAACCGTTTCGGCGAATCTGAATTTCCTTTTACCCGCAGTGAACACGGAATACATCTACTGCGAGTGCATGAAGCTTAAGACCGGCAAGCACATCCTGGTGTTTGACATTAGAGTGACCGACGACGAGGGCAACCTTCTGGACAGCGGAGAGTTTTCCTTCTTTGCAAGCAAGGTGCCGGTGCTGGGCGACAGCAGGATGTTCTAAGGCGCAGGCTGCGCGCACCTCATCGGCGCGGAACGTGGCTGAAGCCGCGCATCACACAGGAAAGGACATGTATATGAAATACGGAGAGTCTTCATTCGATATACTTTATCTTTTATTTGCCATCATCAGCGGCTGCATAATCCTTGGCCGTGCAAAAACCAAGACCCAAAAGCTCATGGGTATCGCCGCTCTGGTGCTTGGCTGCGGCGACGCTTTTCACCTGGTGCCAAGGGTACTTAACTACTTCACGGATCTTGATATGACCGCACCTCTTGGCGTAGGAAAGCTTGTAACTTCCATCACCATGACGGTTTTCTATGTGCTTCTTTATTACGTGTGGCAGGGATACTACGGTGAGCAGGGCAGCAGGACCCTGACAATTATGATCTGGTGCTTAGCTGTTATCCGGGTTGTGCTGTGTCTTTTCCCTCAGAACGGATGGTTTACAAACAGCAGCGATGTGACCTGGGGCATCATAAGGAACGTTCCATTTGTGGCTCTCGGCGCCATCATCTGCTACATCTATTTTGTAAAAAGAGCTGGCGACAATACCTTCAGGCCGCTTTGGATCTACATTCTTTTGTCCTTTGCATTTTACATTCCCGTTGCAGTCGGCGCAGGGATCGTGCCTATGCTGG
Source organism: Butyrivibrio sp. FCS014 (assembly GCF_000526935.1). Lineage (GTDB taxonomy): Bacteria > Bacillota > Clostridia > Lachnospirales > Lachnospiraceae > Butyrivibrio. The sequence goes on from NZ_JAHA01000007.1 coordinate 367,547, forward strand.
GAATGCTTATGCTTCCAAAGACCATCTGCTATATCCTGATGATCATGGCTTTTCTGAAAGCTGGTTGCCCACGGAAGCTATAAAAAGATGCTTGCAAAATGAGTGAAAAAATGTACAATAAGATACCCTGCCATGACCACCGGCTTTTTCTTAAGCCGGAAGATCGTGGCAGGGTATTTTTATTGCATCGTGGGAGAGAGCTTTAATTTCATGTCATCGCGCCGGGTGCAAACATCGCACCGGCTGCATCCTCTCATTAAGTTGTAATCCGTTTATCCCTCAATGGCTATCAGGTTCTTCTCCGGGATTTTCTTCTCCATAGCCTTTTTAGGAATTGTAAGGGTAAGAACACCGTGCCTGTAGTTGGCTTCGATGTCGCCCTTCTCAACGTTCTCGCCGAGGTAGAAGCTCCTTGTCATGGAGCCTGCGTATCTCTCCTGGCGGATAAGTTTGCCTTTCTTGTTGTTCTCATCACGGTCAAGACCTTTGGCGGCGCTGATTGTGATGTATCCGTTGTCCAGTTCTACTGTGATCTCTTCTTTCTTGAAGCCCGGAAGATCAACAGAAATTTCGTAGTTGTCATCCTTCTCACGGATATCGGTCTTCATCATCCTTGATGCCTTACGTCCATAGAGCTTACGCTCCATGTTGTGCTGCATGTCATCGAATTCCTTCATATAAGGGAATCCAAAAAGATCATCTATTAAATTTTCTTCAAAAATACTGGGTGTTAACATAATGCTTACCTCCTTTGCACATAAACAATTGGTTAACTGTTAATGAGCATTGGGACGGAGGGTTTGGATCTTAGGAAACTGTAAGTCCTAACGGTCTTCTCTGTTCCTTTGTTCTACACATACTATAACACCGTAATTAGCACTCGTCAACCGAGAGTGCTAATTTGGATAACAAAGTATTGCCCCATACAATACGAATTTAACATTTCCGGTCCCGGCAAAGGCTTCGTGCGCCACCGGCACAGATTTCGCACCCCGGCAAAGGCTTCGTGCGCCACCGGCACAGTTTTCGCACCCCGGCAAAGCCTGTCAGTCTTCTATAAAATTCGTCCAGGCGTGCTCTTCAGTTTTCGGGAGGCCATATTTCTCTTTTCCCAGAGCAATGCTCTTAATGAGGAAAGACATGTTCCTTGCCAAAACTCTCATGGTCTGCAGACCTTCAAGATCCTTTGCGGCCTGGCCCTTGGCGCTTCCGTGGATGCTGTTCCAGTACTGGCTGGAAGCAACGGGCATGTTGCTGATGGTAAAGTACTTGTTGAGCTCATCAAAGGTGGCTGAGCATCCGCCTCTTCTGGCTACTACGACACTGGCGCCCACCTTCATGGTCTTGTCAAAATCCGTGCTGTAGAACAGCCTGTCAAGACATGCTATAAGTGTTGCATTTGCAGAAGCGTAGTAAACAGGTGAAGCTACAACCAGTCCGTCGGCTGCCTCGAACTTGGGAGCCAGTTCATTGACGACGTCATCAAAGACGCATTTGCCTGTATCTTCGCAGCCGCCGCAGGCAACGCAGCCTCGTACGTCCTTGTTGCCAATCTGTGCAACTTCTGTTTCAATTCCTTCTTCCTGAAATATCTTAACCATCTCATCTACTGCCATAGATGTATTACCGCCCACTCTTGGACTTCCGTTTATAATAAGTACCTTCATAACGATCACCTCCATATGCCTATTATATGCCTATTATACAGGCGCAGTGCCATGTAATCACCCGGATTTCGAAAAAATCTCTTTTTCCGGGTAAAACAAGTTTATGAAAAATTAATATAAAGTTTAATGAAATAATGTTCTTGCGAATTGCTTTAAGCTGCCCGTTAACGTAAAATTAATTAGATGAAACGTGCTCTGAGGATATGTTTATGCCCCGGAGTATAGATACATGCGCATCAATAACCCAGTAAAGGAGAATGCTTCATGAAGATGTTTTATGGTAAGAACTCATCAGGTGACGTAAAAGATGCGGTCAGGGGCCTGTCATCGCCCAAACTCATTGTCTTTACCTGCAGTGAGGACGGATTCGACAAGGCAGTGGCCGATATCGAGCAGCTCTATCCCGGTGTTCCCAGCATCGGCTGTGTTGGCATGGGATATGATGCGACGATTTTGGAGAAGGGTGTTTCCGTTATGGCCTTTTCAGAGGGCGTTGTGGCTACCGCAGGAATTCTGGAGGGAGTGTCCACCATGCCCGCAAGGCATATCTCCAGGTTGGAAAAAGACATTGAGAAGGTAAGGCCGGGCAGAGAGAACACTGCGATCATTGATTTTTGTACAGGCAATGATGCTGCGGTGCTGACTACACTGCGCGGTCTCGTGGATAAATACGGGCTCCAGGTTATGGGAGCAACAGGCGATGCCGGCAAGGTTTCCTGCAACGGTAAGATTTACAAGGACGGCATGACCTATGCTGTGGTTCGCAACGAACATGGCCGGGTAAAGACCTATAAAGAGAACATCTACGTTCCCAAGGACAGCAACCAGCAGCTTATATGCTCAAAGACAGATAAGGCTAAATATTATCTCGGCGAGCTCAACGGGCGCTCAGCCAAGCAGGTTTACATGGACCTCACCGGCACCAAAAGTGATAAGGAGATCATCAACCAGACCTTCAAGAATCCTCTGGGAAAGATGATCGGCGATGACGTATGCATCATGTCCATCAAGGACGTTTCCGGATCGGGACTGATTCTTTACCGCCAGGCCAACGACTCGGATATCCTGACTCTTCTGGAGATGCGCGATCCCATGGAAGTTGCCCAGTCCACGGTGAACAAGATCAAAGCAGACTTTAGCAAGATCTCCGGAATTTATTCCGTGAACTGTATTTTCCGTTATCTGGTTCTCAAGGAAAGGGGCGAGCTGAATTCATATCTTGGCAAGATCGCGTCCCTCGGAACCTCCTGCGGACTCATCGGATTCGGTGAGCACTACAATGCCCAGTTCGTTAACCAGACAATGACCTGTGTTGTCTTTGAATAAAAAAGGAGATACCATATGCTTACAGATATTTTTAAGAAAAAAAGTGAAGTGCAGGTAAATCAGCAGACGCAGGCTCCGGCTCCTACAGACACCGACAAGATGGAGTCTCTGGTTTACATTGCAAATTCAATAAAATCTTTCCAAAAAGAGCTTGTGCAGAACGAGCTTAATTCACTGACTGAGATCCACGACATGGGAGTTGCGGTCAATACCGTAATGGAGAGCAATGCTCAGCTTCATGAGCAGATGGATGCTTTTAACGAGATGTTTGAAGGCGTCAACGCCAGCGCTTCCAAGTTTGAGGATGTTAAGGTCAATATCCTGAAAAGTGTTGAAAATGCCCAGAATAAGGTTGAGGAACTTAAGACCAGTTCCAATGAGGTAAGAGCGAGCTTTGACGAGATGACTCAGGGCTTCGAGAACTTCAAGAGTGCCGTTGATCAGATTTCCGATTACATGAAGCAGATTATCGGAATCGCAACTCAGACCAACCTTCTTGCCCTAAACGCTTCCATCGAAGCCGCAAGAGCAGGTGCTGCAGGCAAAGGCTTTGCGGTTGTTGCCACAGAGGTTCGTGAACTGGCGGATGAGATCAAGGTGCTCATAAGCCAGGTTAATGCCAGCATCGATGCCGCCGGGCAGGAGAGCGAGAAGCTTTCCGCCAGCATGGAGCATTCAATTGCCGCCATGGACCGCAGCCTTCAGGAAGTTGATGAGACCAAAGATACTTTTGCTGAGATCATTGAGAGCGCCAACGGAGCCAACGCGGTACAGGAGGAGATTTCCGACACCGCAAATACCGCTTCCGACGAGCTCATCAGGATTGGAAACAGCTTCAGCGATATCAACGCCAAGTACGATGATCTGGTAAATCAGCTTGACAGAGTAAATGCCCTCGGCACCACAAAGAGCAGTGTGTTCGAGCACATCGACAACCTGGTTTCCCAGATCCCGGCGATTGTTAAGGACAAGGGATGAAAAAGAGTCTACGGTATTTATTAGTGGCATTAATAATGCTGTCGTTATCCGGATGCGGAGCGAAGGAAAGCGACAGTACCTATAATCTCTTCACTCCCAATGAGGGAAAAGAACTGCCTCTTGTCATTGTATTTCATGGCTTCGGAGAGGCTGATAATGCCAACAATACCGTGACTGTTTCGACTCTCACTTCAGATGCCGCGCAGGCAAAAAGGCCCTGCTATCTAATGGCACCTTCGATCGAGGATGATGTTTTTTTATCGGAATCGAACAGAAAAGAACTGTATGAACAGTTAAAAAAGGCTTCGGATAAACTGATAAGTGACGGCAAAGTTGATCCGGAAAAAGTCTATGTTATGGGGAATTCCTTCGGAGGCCTCTGTACTGTGGAGTATATGGAGGAATACCCGGAAAGCGTGGCGGCAGCCATAGTCATGTGCCCCGCGCTTACCTATTCAAGAAATTCAACAACCGAGCTTTCTAAGATAAAGGATATTCCGGTGCGGTTTGCCCACGCCACAAATGACAACGTCATTCCCGTGGAGGTAAGCCGCTCCGCAGTGTCCACCCTGAATGCCATGGGCTCCCCCGACGCCTCCCTTACCGAATTTACCGATCAGGAAATGCTGGCAGCAGGCGCCCTTACCGGCTTCCACCAGGCCGACTTCGCGGTTATGGCCGATGGCTCTTTTGCCGAGTGGCTCTTCTCACACTAACGCTCCCCGGAATGGTCCCAAGGGACGTAAGTCATGGGACCAAAACTTAAGCTTCGTTCACAAGCTTTCCTGTCATGTGCTCAGGAGTAAGCTCAAGGCACAATGTCCGCGCCAAAGATCCCTTAATCTCTCTCTCGATGTACTCTTCATCATCAGTGAATTTGTAGCTGAGCTTCCTGCAAAGCGCCTCCGCTTTTGCGATATCCTCCACCGGCTTCATCCGCCCGAATATAATAACGCTGTTGATATTCAGCGCCCACTCGCCTTCCTTGCGGTAGCCTTCGTCATAGACGCAGTAGCTGACCTTGTCGCATGCCTTTATGGCGTCAATCCTGTGCCCTTCCATGGCACCGTGGAAATAGAGCTTCCCGTCTTCCTCGCAGTACCAGTGATTCAGCGGCATTCCGTAAGGATATCCGTCGTCTCCAATGACAGAGAGAACGCCTCTTTTCTCATTCTTCAAAATCTCTATGCATTTCTCCTCAGAGATCTGCTGACCAAATCTTCTCATTTTTCTGAACATAGCTTAACCTCACTCTTTCGCAAGTAATTTCAGGCCGATAATTCCCACCAAAATCAGCATAACACAGATGACCTGTGCCGCGGTCAGTTTTTCCCGGAAAAGAAAAACTCCAAGAACCGTAGTTCCAACAATGCCCATTCCGGTCCACATGGCGTAGGCTGTGCCCAGTGGCAGGCTCCTCAACGCCATTGACAGAAACACCGCGCTGGCAATGTATCCCACCGCTGTAATGACAGATGGGAAAAGAACTGTGAACCCATCCGAATATTTCATGGCAATCGCCCACCCGATCTCAAATAATCCCGCTAAAAACAGAATGATCCACTGCATCTAAAAAACCTCCTGAAAATAAAAATCGCCACTTCCTCATCTGCTAAGACCTGACGATAAGGAAATGACGTTGTTCCTGTTACTCGGTAGCAACAGGCGCCGTTTGAATTAAGTTATTGATTATTTTAAATGAAACGGGGATTTTGTCAACAGAGAGAAATAGATAACTATCTGTATACTAACAATTTCAATCTCTACGTGATAGAATTAAATCATACAGATATAGCAACAGAGCAGGATAAGGCCAATCATGTCTATGACTGGGCCAGGCTTTTCAAAGCCCAAACGTGGGAGGAAATCAGGATGATTACGAAGGACAACCCATCAATGAGTTCCGCTGCAGAATCTATATATTTATCCAATGCAGACATGAGCATTCTTGAGCAGTGTCGTGCCAGGGAGGATGCTATTGCCCATGAGGTTTACCAGAAGGAACTGATCGCTGACTTAAAGCAAGAGCTGAGCGAAGCTAACAAGCAGCTGGACGAAGCCAACGAAACGATCGCTGAGCTTCAGAAAAAGTTAAAGGAATTAGAAGCCGGGAAACAGTGATGCTGAAACTGCGTGTGTGAGCAGCTAACGGGTCTGTAATTGAAAAAAATACTTTAATCACCACCGGGAGAGCGCATAGCTCTCCCTATTTTTGTCTCCAAAACATCCGTTCCCCTATTCTGGCATCTTATAGGACACTAAAACTGTCATACTACAATCAACAAAACCATCCCTACCTCAAAAATACAATACAAGGAGAGTAACCCTGGTAAACAACCACCCAACACACTGAAAGGAAGGTGTCCCTATGAGAGAATTTATCATTGAAAACGGCATTGTAATCGACGACATGGACGGCGTAATAAACGGCATCCGCCAGATCAGCGGCCAGCCCATCTCTGACGCGGAGACCATCCGCAAATTCATTACCAGCGAAAAAGCCACCAAATTCTACATAGACCAAAAATGCACCGGCAAAATGCAACCGGACCGTGACACCGTGTACCTCTGGCTCGACAGCGGCTTCACGGACCCGAATGGCGACTCCATAATGATCTCACTCCTCGGCGACAGCTGCGGCGGCTACCACGGTCACTACTTTGGCACCATGGACGCCCTCGCCCGCAATATCAAAAGCTACTTTCCCCGCAATTCCCGTGACATTGCCCGGAACCTGGCCAATCTCAAGAACAAGTACAACAACAAGATCGCGGACCGCCACCACCGTCACATAGACAACGAGCAGGAGTACCTGATCATGCTCTGCAACAGCGACGCCGGCACTTCCGAATTCGAGAGCCTCATCAACAATCTGGGCATTAATTTTGAAGATCTGGCAAAAGAGCCCGCGCCAGCCCCGGAAGAGCACGTCGCCCCTAAAGAGCCTGAAATTCCTGACTTCCACATGACGACCAAGGGTGAGGAGATAACTGTGAGCCTGCTTCTTGACACCATCGACAACATGCAGAGCTACATTAACGAGCTCCTTGGCGAACTCAAGAAATCAAACGAGGACAAGGAGAGGCTCCTTGAGCTGGAGCAGAAGAACAAGGACTTGGAGCAGGCTCTTGTGGACATCCGCAACTTCAGCGCCACCGCCGCACCCGCCGCCTCTGAGGGAAAAGAACCATCACCCGGTCACGACCTTCTTGGCAGACGAGGCAAGATCCTGGTCCTTGGCGCCACCGCTATGGATGAAAGAACAATGCAGGGCATTGCCAAGACCTACGGCTTCAAGAAAGACGACTTTGACTTCATGGTTGACTACGACAAGATCAGCAGCTTCACCGGGCGCGGCATCAGTTTCGACAAGTACTCAGCCCTGATCCTCGGGGCCTGCCCTCACAAGGTCCAGAATCTGGGCGACTGGAGCAGCCTCATCGAGAAGTGCAAGAGCACCGAAGGCATGCCCCTTGCCATCGACGCCCGCAGCCGCTCCGGCGAGCTGAAGGTCACCAAGGAGTCCTTTAAGCAGGCGCTGTTTGAGATTTGCAGAGAGCTGAAAAGCTGAATTATCTGGTGATGCGGTAAATTTTATAATAAAATATTGTTATCTCCAATATATAAAGCCGTAGCTCTTTCAAGCTGCGGCGTTGTTTTAGGGAGGACCCTCCGAAGGGGTTCGGAGGGCTGTGTGTTATGAAAAAAAGTGGTGTTTATGAGGGGGTCAAGAGGTTTCGTTCCTCTTGATGTACTTATCTTATCGCCGCAACCTTAAAGTAAATTAAAAATGTTGTGAAGAAAGTGTGACTGAAAATGAAGACGATAGAAACTGATGGAATTTCATATATTCAGCCGGTTCCCGGGGCTACAAGCGAGTGGTACTTTGGGATGGATTATGAGCATGGGGACCTTTACGAGGCTGAGGAGATATTTCGCGACGGCGAGATCGTGAAGGGCAGAAAGCTGTGCCTTGTCCATTATCCGGATGGACAGGCTTATTTTCCTGTGCCGAAGACGGAAGGGCATTACAGTGAAAGTCCGGTATTTTTCGAAGGTGGAATCTATATGATTGATGTCGACTTCCCGCATGACTTGATCAGGATTCTGAGATTCGACTGCAGCGATTATCAGGTAAGCGTACATACAGAACTGCCGCTCTCTTCCGTTAAGGACTGCTATAATTTGCAGCTGCATCTGACTCCGCCCACGCTTTCAAGGCAGTGTGGAAATGAGTTTGAAATCCTATGGCCCGAGAAGACAAGTTTCATAATGGATGACCATGATTCTTTCTTCATGCGGGATGGAAAAGAGCTGTTTTTTAACCGATGGCACGAAGAGGGAGACGGAGCGGATTACAGGTATTGGGAGGGTACCGTCGTAAGAGATATTGACGGGAATGAGACCGGGACCATTCCGGGAGATGTGATGCAGATGCCGAATGGAGAGTTATGGTATTTGATGTAGAGTCATGATAATCAGGACGTGTCATAAGAAGTGGGGGATTCGCATGAACGACGATTGGCTGAACAATGACGATGACAGATACTTTTACGAGAACTACGAGCATCAGGACTATTACGAGAAGATGCCAAGAGCCCATAAATCATCGGGGAAAACTACGGCGATCCTGTGGATCATAGGCATCATTCTTGCCATAGCAACCTGGGATGAGCCGGGAGCTCTTTTGATCTATCTGATGATCGTGCTATCGGGGAAATTGTCCGGTGCTTTTTAAAAATCCCTGTTTACATTTGTGTTGGTAATGGAAGCATCCAATCAGACTTACATCTGGTAGTTTAATAGATGATAGAGGCTGGATTACAAGATTTCGATGATTTCTACAAGGTGTTCCCGACGCATTTGTCAATTATGGGCATTGCGTCGGAAATATTTGCGAAAAAACGAACGGAATGCGCGAAGCATAAACGTTATCACGACAATCAAGTGCTCAAACAGGCTTTTTGTCGATATAACGTTAAGTTTGGGGGTTATTTTACCGACTCAATTAGCTTGTAGATTACTTTGCGTCGGAAAGGGCTCAATTCACATGCTCTCGGTCAATCATGACAACACAAGAGAAATCTAAATTCAGGTTTGGACAATAGAAACACTTTGGTAAATGGGGACTTTTGAAAAATGAGGTAAATCGCATGAACAGAGATTCCGACAAAAGCCTTACGCCTGCCACCAAGAAGGCGGAGATAAAATTAAAGACCAATCCCAAGGCTGAGGCAATCAGGAAAGCTCCGGATGAAGTGGTGGCTATGGCTATACGGGACGCAATCCTTAAGGATAAGACGGGCGGGAAGTAGCTTCGGGCGCTGGCTCGAAATTTTTTTTCAAAAAAATCAAATTTTTTTTGCCACACATTTTTTATCCTCGTATAAATAATCAGTTGTGCAACAGAGATTTAATAATCTTTTAAGAAACTTTGTTGCAATAACGAGTTACAATATGAACGTTGTGAAAACACATACGAGGAGGAAATGAAAATGAAATCAAACGTTATGAAGGCAATCGTTACAGGAGCATGTGCAGTAATGCTGGTAGCATCACTTACAGCTTGCGGAAATTCAAGCGAGGTTGCTGCACAGGAAGTTGCTGAGCAGGTTGAAGACGCAGCAGAGCAGGTCGAGGAAGTTGCTGAGGAAATGCCCAATCTTGAAGAGGAGATCCAGAACGTACAGGACACACTGACATTCATGGGCGGACTTAAGACCGCTGACGATGCTGACAAGGCAATCGACATTGCAATGTTCAGAAATGAGAACGGCGATATCATCTATATCTACGACGAAGATGGCAGCCTTGATTACGGAATGTACACAACAGAGGATACAACTACCGATGATGGAAGACAGTATGCTAAGATCGAGGGCAGCCTCGGAACATACGGCTACTACTTCAATGAGGATCTTGTAACAGGTATCATCGTTGATACAACCGGTAAGGTTTATGATGCAGTTGAGCTCGACGAGGCCGGCGCAAGAGAATATGTAAGCAAGACTCTTGGTGGCTGATAAGTAAGCTTTACTTAGGAACAAAAATTTTTCTTGAAAACAATTTTTAATTACATTAGCCTTTTCTTAGGACGTCCGAATCTTTCCTAAGAGGAGGCTTTTTTGATGAACAAAGAACAACTTCACAAGTACATTTCTGAGAGCACAGGAAATGAGAGCAATATTTGTCAGATATATGCGATAAAAGACGGAAACACAGCCTATGATGACTGCTGGCACGGATTTAAGACTTTGGACGCGATGAACGTCAATTCTGTTACAAAAGGCATCATGGGACTGCTTGCCGGAATTGCACTGGACAAGGGCTTCATCAGGAGTGTTGATCAGAAGGTGATGGATTTTTTCCCTGATTATTCTGTAAAGCGCGGGGAGAAAACCATATATGACGTTACCATCAGACACCTGCTTACCATGACTGCTCCGTACAAAGGGAAGTCGGAGCCCTGGAAAAAAGTGTGCACTTCGCAGGATTGGACTCTGGCTGTGCTTGATTATCTTGGCGGCCGCAGTGGGATCACCGGCGAGTTCAGGTATGCTACCCTTGGCATTCAAATCCTGGCCGGAATAATTGAGCGGGCAGCCAAAGAGAAGTGCATTGATTTTGCCAATAAGAATCTGTTTGAGCCCCTGGGACTCCCGGAGCGCATGCCACATGGCGACAGCTCCAAGGAGGATCAGTTTGACTTCTTCATGAACAAGAATCCCAGGAAATATGAGTGGTACTCTGATCCTCAGGGAAGTGTCACGGCCGGCTGGGGACTTTGCATGTCGGCAAAAGACATGGCGGTGATCGGTACGCTGGTGCTGGGCGAAGGATTGTATAATGGAAAGAGAATAATTTCAAAAGAGTATCTGCAAGACATGTTGTCGCCGCACGTTAAGCTTGGTGAGCGATTTGGCTTCATGAACTATGGATATTTGTGGTATAAGCCCTATGATGACAGAGAGGTTTATGCGGCAATTGGCGACAGCGGAAATATCATCTACGTAAACAAAGAGACGAATGTATCTGTTGGAATGACGGGCACCTTCAAGCCCAGGATCTTTGACAGAGTTGAATTCATAGAGCAGAAGGTACTGCCGACCATCGCGAATATGAATGGATGAATTTAATTGCAAAAGGGGGTATTGGGGGATGCAATAAGCAGATCCGCATCCATTGAGGATATCTATGCGGATGCATACAGGTTCCCCAGGTCCGCATATATTTTCATGGCTCATTCCGGCTGGAGAAGATCCTGCAAAAATAACGGATTAAAAAAGAAAGACCTGTTAAGACAGGTCTGAAGTTTGCTTTCTGGGAATCTGTGCCAGGAGAACGGCGGCAAATATAAGGATGCATCCAAACAGCTGCCTTCCTGTCATGGACTGCCTGAGGATGAGCCATCCAAAGATCGTTGAGAATACCGACTCAAGGCTCATTATAAGTGACGCCAGTGCGGGATTAAGGTTCCTCTGGCCAACAGCCTGAAGTGTATAGCCCACAGCGCAGGAGAAGATCCCTGTGTACAGGATCGCAATCCAGGATGAAGGTATAGCAAGACTTGCTATCCATGCGGAAGGGTTCGGGATCAATTCAAAAAATATCGCTGCGATCATGGAAACTGCGCCGCTTACGAAGAACTGCACGCATGCAAGAGCGACCGGGCTCATTATGGGAGCATAGTGATCCACGCACAATATCTGTACAGAGAACAGCAGCGCACAAAGAAGAAGCGCCAGGTCAGCGGTTGATATTGAAAAGCTTTCTCCGGCGGCTATGCACAGAAGATAGAGCCCTGCCAGCGCTATGCCAACAGCAGGCCAAACCCAGCCACTGCATCTTTTCCCTATAAAAATTCCCAGTATAGGTACAAGCACGATATAACAGGCGGTAAGAAATCCCGCTTCTCCGGCAGAGGCCCCAAGGGCGATTCCTGCCTGCTGAAAGGTTGAAGCAAGAAACAGAGCAACTCCGCATATAATGCCGCCGAGAAGCTTGCCCGCCGGAATCTTTGAGGGGCGCATATTGTGGCCCTTTAATAGCGGCAGAAGACATACGCCGCCTATCAAAAATCTTATTCCGTTGAAAGTATATGTTCCTACGTTTCCCCCTGCAACGGACTGCGCAACAAACGCAGCACCCCAGACGATGGATGCAAGAAGGAGCAGTAATGAACTTTTAACCTGAGTCTGTCGTATTTTTTCCATAACGGTTTTTATTATAGCAGAACGCAGCTTTTGGAAAAACCTGAAATCTGGTGGATACCCCCCGGAAGGATGTATAATAACGTATATTGTGTGGCATGGACAGCTATGTCCGTGACCCTGGTTTAATGGTGACAGCATGAATAATGTAGATTATTACAACAAAAACGCGGATGCTTTCTTTGAGGGGAGCGTCAATGCGGATATGTCGCAGCCCAGAGGGAAGTTCACAGCTCTTTTGCCTAAAGGGGCCAAAGTGCTGGATGCCGGCTGCGGCAGCGGGCGAGACAGCAAGGCATTTCTCGATGAAGGCTTTACGGTTGTGGCCTTCGACGCGTCAGAAGAGATGTGCAAAAGAGCTATGAATTACACCGGATTGGAAGTGGCAAATATGCGGTTTGAAAATGTTTCTTTTGCCCGGGAATTCGATGGGATCTGGGCCAGCGCATCCCTACTTCATGTTCCAATGGCCGAGCTTCCGGGGATCATGAAGAAGATGAACGCGGCGCTTAAGGATGGCGGAGTGATGTATGCTTCCTTTAAGTACGGCGATGGCACTGTGATGCGGGGCGAGCGGCAGTTCTCCGACTTTAATGAAAAGACCGTGGCTATGCTTTTTGAGGACGCCGGATTTGAGATCCTGTGCAATGAGGTGGGACCGGACAACAGGCCCGGCAGAGAAAATGAGATGTGGGTTGAAGTGATCGGAAGGAAGAACCAAAGCAGAACCCTAGAAGTTTAAGAATAAATACATATCACAAATGAAGATGGAGAAAAGAGTATGAATATACAGATCTTCGGAACAAAGAAATGTAATGATACCAAAAAGGCCGAGCGATTTTTCAAGGAGCGGGGCATCAAATATCAGTTCATTGATATGAAGGAGAAGGGCATGAGTAAGGGCGAGCTGACTTCCGTGGCAGGCGCCAACGGCGGGCTCATGAACATGGTTAATCCCGATGCCAAAGATAAAGATGCAGTGGCGCTGATCCAGTACATTGCAGATGAGGACAAGCTTGAGAAGATTCTTGAGAACCAGCAGATCATCAAGACGCCGGTTGTGAGAAACGGGAAGCAGTCCACCCTGGGCTATCAGCCTGAAGTGTGGAAGAAGTGGGAATAAGAGATGATAAGCAGTTTGGCTGGTTTGTTGGAGAAAGGGACGAAAAGAAGTTTGTAACGAGGTTGCCGGAGGAGGAGTTCGATGCCGTTTCAGATAATCAGGAATGATATTACAAAAGTAAAGGCAGATGCCATTGTAAATACCGCAAATCCCGACGTGGCAATCGGTAATGGCGTCGATAACGCGATCTATAATGCGGCAGGCATGGACAGGCTCTTTGCGGAGAGAAAGAAGATCGGACCACTTGAGCCCGGAATGGTGGCTGCGACACCGGCGTTTGACCTTGATGCAAAGATAATTATTCACGCCATCGGAACATGGTGGGAAGGCGGAGACAAGGGCGAAGCGGAGATTTTGAGGCAGTGCTATGACAAGTCTCTTAAGCTTGCGGCCGACTACAAGTGTAAGTCCATTGCTTTTCCCCTTCTTGCTACCGGGTGCTACGGATTTCCGCAAAAGCTTGGTATGGAAATAGCCGTAGATTCTTTTACCCGGTTCCTGGAAGAAAACGAGATGGAGATCTACCTGGTGGTGTTCAACCAAAGCGCCGTGAGGATCTCCGGTGAGCTGGGAGAAGAGGTTCGAAGCCTCATCGATGATGATTATGCCGATGCGGCCATGGAGGCAGAGTACAGTTATGGCGGCTACGACAATGCGGCTGCGGGGCCGGAGCCCCATCATCAAGCCTCGCCCTCCGGTAAATCCAGATGGATTGACAGGCTTCTGTATAGCAGGAGTTTGAAAGATGAAGATTCCAAGTATGATAAGCCCAAAGCTCCCGCACCAAAGAATGTCAGGCCAACAGCGCCGGCACCGGAGGCACCGGAGATTGCGGGCGCGGCAGCACCTGAAGCGTCGAAGCCGGCAGGCGTGCCGGAGCCGAAGGCGCAAAAGCTTGTGGGCGCGGCTGCACCTGTGGTTTACTCTTCAGCGTCCCTGGATGATGTGCTCAAGGATATTTACACCGACTCTTTTGAAAAGCACCTGCAGAAGCTCATAAACAAAAAAGGCCTCAAGAACTCAGAGGTTTACGCCGCTGCCAATATCAACAAGCAGTATTTTTCAAAGCTCCTTAAGGGCAAGGTCAAACCCTCCAAGGAAAAGGTTCTGGCGCTGGCGGTAGGCCTTCGCCTGAACATGGACGAAGCGGTGGATTTTCTTGGGCTTGCAGGCTATGCGCTGTCACCGATTTCCCAGACGGATGCCGTTGTCAGGTATTTCATAGAACATGAGAACTACAGCGTTATGAAGATAGATATGGTGCTTTTTGACTACGGACTTGATCCGCTTTCAAAGGAAACCAAATAGAAATTTTAGGTCGCCTCCCGTGCGACCTTTTTTCTTTTCCCATAAAGTATTATGACATTACAAACAAGGAAGCCTGACTGCAGCGGGCGTTGAAAAACAGTAAGCCACAGGCTTGGAAAGGCAGGAAGATTATGGGAAAAGGAATAACAGAGATAGTTTACATTTTGGATAGATCGGGCTCCATGGGAGGCCTGGAGGCAGACACCATCGGCGGTTTCAACTCAATGATGGAGAAGCAGAAAAAGACAGGGGAGAAGGCCCTGGTTTCAACAGTTCTTTTTGACGACGAGTGCGAGGTGATCCACGACCGCATTCCCATCGAGAAGATCGAGAAGATGACGGACAAGCAGTACTACGTAAGAGGCTGCACAGCGCTTCTGGACGCTGTTGGCGGCGCGATCCACCACATCGGCAACGTCCACAAGTACGCAAGGGAGGAGGATCGCCCGGAGAAGACCATTTTCGTCATAACCACGGACGGAATGGAGAACGCCAGCAGCAGGTACTCCCGTGAGAAGGTTCAGAAGATGGTTAAGAAGCAGCAAAAGAAATATGGCTGGGAGTTCATCTTTATCGGAGCCAACATAGATGCTTACGCTGAGGCGCAGAAGTTCGGCATCCGGAGGGACAGAGCGGTGAATTATGTCAGTGACGGTGTGGGGACCGGCATTTTGTACGAAGGAGTTTCAAAGGCTGTATGCTCCGTTATGATGGCACGCACCTCACGTGACCTCGAGGAGGAACTGGATGGCTGCGGCTGGGCAGAGGATATCAACAGGGATTACAAGGCACGCGGGAAGAGATGATGAAGTGTGGCAGATCACGGCAGGTATCGAGAACCGAAAAGATACAGTGACATAGACAAAGAAATTTCCGTGGCAGGCTTCGGCGCGATGTTATGTGGCGCCGGAGCCTGTTTGCGCTTATAATAGAGGGCATGACAGATATGGACAAGTATCGGGAGGAGAAACACCAATGGAACTTTTGAACGGAAGGCCGGAAAACGTTGAAGGACGACTTGATCGTGAGATCAGGACTTATGATTTTCTTGATAAGCTTGGCATTGAATACCAGCGTGTTGACCATGAGCCTGCCATGACCATGGAAGCCTGCGAAGCCATCGATGTGGCTCTGGGAACTTTGATGTGCAAAAACCTGTTTTTGTGTAACAGGCAGAAAACCGCTTTTTACCTGCTTCTTATGCCCGGGGATAAGAAATTCAAAACCAAGGAGCTTTCCAATCAGATCAATTCAGCCAGACTCTCTTTTGCGGAAGCGGAGGACATGCTTAAGTATCTCGACATCGAGCCCGGCGCGGTGAGCGTCATGGGGCTGATGAACGATAAGGACCACGGCGTAAGGCTCCTCGTTGACGAAGACGTCAAGGCCGGAGAGTTCATCGGATGTCACCCCTGTGTAAACACCTCGAGCCTTAAGCTGAAGACTTCGGACATTTTTGAGAAATTCCTTCCGGCCGTTGGGCACGAAGCTGAGATTGTTCATCTTGTAGGAGAAGACTGATGGGTAATGAAAACGGAACCTGGATCATGTACGGCGTAGACTGGAACGACCCTGAATGTCTGCACAGCGTCCGGGATGCGATCAACTACATAAACGAGGTGGGCTTTCTGCCTCTTTTCAAAAATGATATCCCGGGATTCTCCCTTGAGGAGCGTACAGTGCCGGGCTATTGGTGGTGCGGCGACCCGGAGGTGGATCCCTGGGAGTGGCGCGAGGTGATAGCAAGAAGCGGCAAGGTTGCCTACGGGAAGTTCTTCGAGAAGAAGGCGGGATTTATCTCTAAAGAATGGCTGCCTTATTTTGCCAACTACAGGCGGGACGGCTATGACTTTGATGCCCTGTGGGACGACGAGAAAGCCTCAAGGCGCCAGAAGAAGATAATGGATCTTTTTGATACCGACAGCGAGATATACTCCAATGAGATCAAGGCCCGGGCCGGCTTTGGTAAGGGCGGCGAGAAGGGCTTTGAGGGCACCCTCTCGGATCTTCAGATGAAGACATATCTCTGCGTTCGTGAGTTCCGCCAGAGAAAGAACAAAAAAGGCCAGTACTACGGCTGGCCCATCGCGATCTACTGTAAGCCCGAGTCCATCTGGGGCTACGAACACGTGACTAGCCGGTATAGCGAAAGCCCTGCCCAATCCCGTGAAGCAATCATCCGGCATATGATGGATCTTTACCCTATTGCAGGGGAGAAGGCCATAAAGAAACTGGTGTGAGGAAGCCGCCGTGGATCTGCATCCGGGCAGACCTGCCGTGGCCCGCTAAGCCTATGATATATAGCAGTTAAGAAAGGTGATCTCGAAAATGGAATATCTTGATATAGTCGACGAAAACGGGAACCCCACAGGGGAGACCGTAGAGCGGAAGTTCGCCCACAGAAACGGAGTGTGGCACAGGACTTCCCACGTATGGATCCTCAGAAAAAGAGCCGGTGGCCCGGAGGTACTTCTGCAGAAACGGGCAGACACCAAGTCTTTTCCCGGATGTTACGACATATCCAGCGCCGGACATATCACTGCAGGACAGGAGTTTCTGGGTTCTGCGGTTAGGGAACTCAAGGAGGAGCTGGGAATTACCGCCTCCAAAGAAGACCTTATTTACTGCGGGGACAGAAAGATCATCTGGGATGATGTGTTTTTTGGCGAGGAGTACCATGACAGGCAGTTCACCAAGGTGTTCCTTTTGTGGGCCGATGTTGAGGAAAAAGACCTTGTGCTTCAGGAGGAAGAGGTGAGCGCGGTTCGCTGGATGAATCTGGACGAATGCATCGAGGGAGTCAGGGCCAATGCCTTCAAGCACTGCATTCATCCGGAAGAGCTGGAGATGGTGAAGGCCCGGGCGACAGAAAAGTGAGCAAGTTAGTAGTCCAACCGAAAAGTGAGTAATGCAGCCGCGCAGGCGCAGGCCATGCGGCGCTAAAGCGTATCTATAGAAAAAGGAGGAAGTATTCATGCCATTTATTTCAACCAAGACTAACGTAACTGTATCAAAAGAGAAGGAGACCCAGCTCAAGAAGCGCCTGGGACAGGCCATTTCCATACTGCCGGGTAAGAGCGAGAACTGGCTGATGCTGGCCATTGAGGGGGATGTGCCTATGTACTTCAGAGGCGATAATTCTGAGCCCATAGCCTACATCGATGTCAAAGTATACGGCGGCGCATCCTCTGATGCCTGCGGCAAAATGACTCAGGAGCTGACTGCAATCTACGGAGATATTCTCGGAATTGCACCGGATCACCTTTATGTCAGCTATTTCGGAACAGGCGATTGGGGTTGGAACGGAAACAATTTCTGATGGCGGATTTTATTGGGCGATCGCTTCGGCGGGCGCCCTTTTTTAATTCGCGAAAAAAGTGAATTATGTCGCCAAAGTCGCGGCATCCGCGATGTATCTTTTGACCTGCTCCGGGCTATACTTTAATCAGGATCAAGCATTACCGATTGTTTCGAAGGGAGGTTGCACATGAGAGATAGTAAGCTTTTTAAATGGCTGATTCTCGCAGTTCTTGTTATCTACGTGGTTTCACCGGCAGATCTTTTACCCGGACCTGTTGACGACGTGATAGCAATTCTCTTGTACCTGGCGGCGAACAGAAATGACTTCAGGATAAACAAAAAAGACGATGACATTGAAGTGATAGATGTCGACGGGAGAGAGATTTAACATAGGGGAATCATTTGGGAAGCTCCCATCCGCATATAGGATGGGGGCTTTTCCCTTCTCTTTTGTGGCCGGACTGATTTTGAGAATGAGGACTATAATTTGGACAGCAATTTTGGTAAGATATGTGACATTGATAAGCGCAAAACGGATAGGCGCCAAAGCGGAAAAATAAGAATTTTTTATTCACTAAAACCAAAATGTATTCTCATGGGTATATATAATAGAATACTTATCAACCTAACACTTTCGAAACTACAGGAGGCTATATGAAGTACGCTGTCATAGATCTTGAGATGTGTAAAGTACCTAAGGGATACAACAAGTCCATATATAAATACCGCCAAGAGACCATACAGATCGGTGCGGTTCTTCTGGACGAGGACTACCGGATCATCGATGAATTTAATACTTATGTAAGACCTGAATACGGTTCCATAGACTGGTATATCGAGAATATGACCGGTATATCCCAGGGCGACGTGATGACAGCTCCCAGCTTTGAAAAAGCTATACTGGATTTTCTGGAGTGGCTTCCCTGCGATGATGTCAGATGTGTATCCTGGAGCACATCAGATCCCATGCAGATCCTTCACGAAGTGACAGCCAAGGGTATCAAGGATGAGCGCATTGAGATCGTCATCGCAAACTGGATCGACTGCCAGAAGACTTTTGGCCGTAAGATGAAACGTGAGCATTGCTACAAACTTGAAGAGGCCCTTATTGCTTCTGATATTATTCCCGAAGGCAGAGCCCATGACGGGTTTTCAGATGCCTACAATACGGCGCTCCTTTTTGCCAAGCTTGAACAGGATCCCGACTACGAGCTCAACGAGTTTTACAGAACAGCAAGAGAAGAAGAGACACAGCACCTTAGTTTCTGCATGGGAGACCTGTTCGCAAATCTGGTACTCAGCTAAGGAGCACAGGATTCCGATAACAGGAGGGAGTCATATGAGTAAAGTGCTTGTAATACCTGATGTTCATCTCAAACCGTGGATGTTCAGCCAGGCTATTGATATAATGGAGACAACAGACTGCGAAAGAGCAGTTTTTATAGGAGATCTGGTGGACGATTGGGGATGCCAATTCAACGTGGATCTGTATGGTGAGACCCTGGAAGCAGCTATCTCTTTTGCCAAAAGATATCCCGATTCCCTCTGGTGCTATGGCAACCACGATCTTTCCTACATCTGGAGCCAGTATGATCACCCGGGATTTTCCCTTGCAGCCGCGGATCTTGTGTGCGACAAATTCGAGGAACTGCGGGATGCTTTGGAAGCCCCTGAGAATCTTGCCATAATCCACCGGGTGGACAACACACTTTTTTCCCATGCAGGTCTTACCAGAGAATATGCCGAAGCCTGGTATTTCAATATGATGGATGATCCGGACTGCATGATCGATATGATAAATGAGTGTGACTACGACAAATTGTGGGAGAACAATTCGCCTATCTGGGTTCGGCCGCAGTACGGCAATCTGGCTATGGGCATGTTCCCGGAGGATCTTTTTCAGGTCGTGGGGCACACCCCTGTTGACAAGGTTCTGGTTCAGGATAACATGATCACTGTGGATACGTTTTCCACCACCAGAAGCGGAGTATCAATAGGTAATCAAGAGTTTTGCCGAATAGATACAGTGCAGAAGACCTGGGAATATATAGACTGAGAAGTGTTTGCGGCTGTTCAGGCCCTCGCGGAGGACGAAATCATGAAGAAGATGATGATCACAAGGAGCATGAATAATACCCGTTTTGCAAACAGGATATTTGCTCTCATACTGGCCGTTTGCCTGATGGCCTCCGGCTTTCTGTTTAGGAGCATCAGCAGCAGTGCCGGCAATACCGTAGGCGGTGATCTGCCCGAGATCCCTGAATATGCCGGAGAAGCCTCTGTGCAGCTCAATAAGAATGTTCCTGTTTTTTCCAAGGATGAGATTACAACAAAGTCCTTTGAAAGCTACGGAGAATTGGACAAGCTGGGAAGATGCACTCCTGCGCTTGCGTGCCTGGGCAAAGACCTTATGCCTACAGAGGAGCGCGGGGCAATCGGCGATGTTCGCCCCACGGGCTGGAGACAGAAGAAGTATCCCGGAATTGTAGATTCAGATCCTCCGTATCTTTTCAACAGATGTCATATGATTGGATACCAGCTGGCCGGAGAAAATGCCAACGAGAAGAACCTGATCACAGGCACAAGATATATGAATGTTGAAGGCATGCTTCCCTATGAGAACGCAGTTGCCGAATATATCACCGATAGCGGCAAGCATGTAATGTACAGGGTGACGCCTGTATTTGAAGGCAAGAACCTTCTTTGCAGCGGAATTCAGATTGAGGCCTACTCCGTTGAAGATAAGGGCAAAGGAATCTCTTTTAACGTGTTCTGCTACAACGTGCAGCCCGGTATTGAGATAAATTATACCAACGGAAGCAGCAAGATTGCGCCTGAACCCATAAAGACGGTTGATGCGAATTCTTTTATGATAACTGGCGGAGATTCCGGGAATGGATCAGTAAGATCTTCGACAGGTAATGAGGCATCCGATGTTCCCGCAGGAACCGCATACATCGCCAATAAGAATACTAAGAAGTTCCACTATCCAGGCTGCAGCAGCGTATCGGATATGAAGGAGAAGAATAAGTGGTACTTTGAAGGCAGCAGAGATGAGCTGATCGAGAAGGGGTACAAGCCCTGCAAGAGATGTAACCCCTAAAGCGGGCCACTTACGAGTGCAGCATTTCATGAGACCATAGAGAAGCAGGTCGCCTCGCAGGTGACCACTTCTCTTTTCTTTTTTCCTATAATCATCTCATAACAAGAAAACAGGCAGGTTTCGGGTAAGCGACTTAAGCCCGGGGAGAGACACCGGAGAAAAGAAACAGCTCAGTCGGGACAGACAGCGCAGAACGGAGGTATTTATGTACGGAGCAATTTTAGGAGATATGGTTGGAGCACCCTATGAGTTTGACAGGGGTGATAAGAGCAAGGAATTTGAAATGTGGAACAAGTGGGTTCAGTTCACTGATGACAGCGTTATGAGCATCGCGATTGCGGACGGAATCATGGAAGCCGGGAAGGATTCCGGTGAAGAACAGATAAAAGAGGCGCTGGTTAAAAAGATGCGCGCATGGGGAAATCGCTATCCCAACGCGGGCTATGGCGGAAGGTTCTTCCGCTGGCTTTTTGGCCCGGATCCCAAGCCCTACGGCAGTTACGGAAACGGCTCGGCCATGAGGGTCTCATCGGTTGGATGGCTCTATGACAACCTGGACAGGACCAGGGAAGTTGCCCGCTGGACCGCAGAGGTGACTCACAATCACCCGGAGGGGATCAAAGGCGCAGAGGCAACGGCATCCGTCATCTTTATGGCAAGGACAGGGGCTACTAAGGATGAGATAAAAGAATATGTGATAAAAGAGTTCGGTTATGACTTAAGCCGCACCTGTGATGAGATAAGACCCGGGTATTTTCACAATGAATCCTGCCAGAAGACGGTGCCGGAGGCAATCACAGCCTTCCTTGAAGGAGAGAGCTTTGAGGATGTTATAAGGACTGCGGTGTCACTTGGCGGTGACTGCGACACCCTGACCTGTATTGCGGGCGGCATGGCAGAGGCATTCTATGGCATCCCCGAGGATATGAAAGCCAATACCTGTAAGAGGCTTGAGGATGACATGATCGAAGTTCTCAACAGGTTTGATAAGGTCAGGATTCCAAATCCAGCCTTATAAATTGTGGTTCGGAAGCTGTCTCTTTTGCCTGAAGATTCACTGGTTGTGGATAATTGAAAGCGCCGGCGGCGAAAAATCCATTAATTTTGTGAAATTCGACTATTACGAAGAACTCTGAAAATCATTAAAATACAACCTGGAAATAAACGAAAACATAATATTGGCTGCCTGTATCGGGCGGCCGGGTTGTAACTGTACGCATGTGAAGTGAAGGCCTTTGCATGCGTATTTTTTTGTGCTTGGAGGTAAAAAATGAATCAGAACGCAAACAAATATCTCGCAGAAGAAAAGATCGGAAAGCTTCTGCTTAAATTCTCGATACCCTGCATCATGTCCCTTCTGGTGTCGGCACTTTACAATATTGTCGACCAGATCTTCATCGGCCGCGGAATCGGATATCTTGGGAACGGCGCAACAAACGTGGTTTTCCCCATAACAATAATCTCACTTGCCGTTGCTCTTATGATCGGCGACGGATGCGCAGCATTCCTCAGCCTGTGCCAGGGCAAAAAAGACTTAAAGAGCGCCAACAAAAGTGTGGGAAATGCAGTCACTTTGCTCGTTGGCATGGGCCTTTTGATGACAGTTCTTTTTGCTGTATTCAAGAGCCGGATTCTCTACGTCTTTGGAGCCACAGAGAATAACTTTGCCTACGCAAGTGAATACTTCAATTTTATTATCATCGGAATTCCTTTCTTCGTGGTTGGAAACGGATTAAACTCCATCATCAGAGCCGATGGAAGCCCTAAGTTTGCCATGATCACTACACTTGTGGGCTGCATCATAAATGTGATCCTGGACCCGGTTGCCATTTTCGCTCTGGGCTTGGGAATGATGGGCGCTGCACTTGCCACAATCACAGGCCAGATTGTTACTGCTATCTGCGGGATCGCATATCTTACAAGAGCCAAGTCAGTCAGGCTCAGTAAAAAGAGCTTTCTCCCTGACCCTGAGATCATCGGAAAATTCCTGCCCCTTGGAATCAGCAGCTTCCTTACTCAGATCTCGATCGTTGTGATCATGGGCGTTATGAACAATGTCCTTGTTGTCTACGGCGCCAGAAGCAAATACGGCGCAGACATTCCTCTTACAGTTGTGGGGATCGTCATGAAGGTATTCCAGATCGTTATCTCAGTATGCATCGGCATCGCAGCAGGATCTCAGCCGGTTATCGGCTACAACTACGGAGCAGGAGAGTACAGAAGGGTCAGACAGATCTTTATGGCTATCGTTAAGGCTGAAACCGTAGTTGGCACCGTTGCTCTGATCCTCTTTGAGTTCTTCCCGCTGCAGATCACCTCAATATTTGGAAGCGAAGACGGCCTGTATAACGAATTTGCGGTATTGTCCTTCAGGCTCTTCCTTTCGATGATAGTCCTCACCTGTCTTCAGAAATCAATCAGCGTATTCCTGCAGGCGCTGGGTAAGCCTGTGATGTCCATGGGACTGTCTCTCCTCAGAGACTTTGTGCTGAGCGTTCCTTTTGCTATTGTGCTTCCCATGTTTTTGGGTGTGGAAGGCGCACTGTATTCTGCACCCATAGCGGATATCGGCTCCATCATTGCCGCTGCTATTATGTCCGCAGTTATGCTTAAGGAGCTGAAAGCCAAAGAAGATGGCGCAAAAGAGCTTGTTCCTGCTCGGGAGGTAGCATAACTTCCCAGGCTTCTTAGTAGACCGTAGCATAACATCCCTTTTCCGGTACTTTTCCGTGGTATAATTATAAGTAAGTCTATCCGGGTGCATAAGGAATGCGCATCCGACATAGAAGAGGGAAAAGAACTGAGGAGGAATATTGTGAAAAGAAAATTAGTTGCGGCAGCTCTGGCTGCCGTGTTTGTGCTGGGAGGATGCGGCAAAGGCTCCGAACCGGCGCAGGATTCCATGTTTGAGCAGGTAGGACAAAGCAGCGAAACAGGCACAGAGACTGCAGATACCGCCGGGCAAAACGACGCAGGATCCGGCGAAGAAGGAGCAACAGGAAACGAAGTCACCACCGAGTCCTGCACTTCGGAAAATGCCGGGGATGACTACACAGAGCAGATCCGCAGCGAGATAGCCGATATCGTAGCTTCTTCGGAATCTCTTTCCGCCGAACTTGTAAGTGTTAACAAACTTTACGACAAATATGACGAGCTTCGCATGAACGCTCCCGATCAGACCAGCATCAACCTTCTTTCCAAATGGGGTACGCAGGTCTGGAAGGAAGAAGTGGCTAGCCTCCTGAGCAGGATTCAGGAAAAAGACCCGGAGATCTACAGCGAGATTCAACCTGATTACGAGAAGTGGGAAAGGTACGTGCCTTCCATGGCGGAGAAGATGAGCGAAACCTACAAGGAAGGCTCAATCTACGCCATGATCTATAATTACAATGAGGCAATGCGATACAAGCAGAAGGCATTCAGCCTTGCAAGTACCCTGGCGGACCTTAATGATGATGTGGCCTTTGAGCTTCCGGATTCCACACCCTGCGGCTACTACGGCGATTACGACGGGGACCATTACCTTATCATTACAGAGGGCATGGAGAACGGCTCCTATGATATTCTGATCCACATCGATGATTCAAAGGTAATCAAGGGATGGGCAACAACAGATGATTATCCCGGTGGAGTTCAGGTCCTTAGATTTAACAGCGATGACGGGAATGTGGCAGGAACCATAGATTTCTCCATCTTTGATTCCACATTTTATGTGGCAGAGACAGACGGCTCCATTGTAGGGCCTGAAGAGGCATACAGCTTCACATTTAAGTACTGATAACCGCAAGAAAGTGACAGAAGGGGGATTATATGCTAGACAGAATCGATGTATTTACCCAGAGCAGCATCAGGATCAGAAGCGACGTGGGCACAATTTATATTGATCCTTTCCACTTGAAGGAAGAGCCCCATGACGCAGACTTTGTACTCATCACACATCAGCACTATGATCACTTTTCCGTGGAGGATATCCGCAAGGTCATCAAATCTTCCACAGTGCTTGTCTGCCCCGAGAGCATGATCGACGATGCCGGGGAAGTAGGACATGAGGTAAAAGAGCTGGTGGGGGTAAAGCCCGGGGTTTATCGCGAGATAAGCGGATTGGAGCTTGAGACAGTTCCCGCCTATAATACGTTAAAGCCCTTCCACCCCAAGAGAGCTGAATGGGTCGGATATATCCTGAGAGTTGACGGCAAACGCATATATATTGCCGGGGACACGGGACTTACATCGGAGGCAAAACAGGTTAAGTGCGAGATAGCTCTTTTGCCCATAGGTGGAACCTACACCATGGATGCCAAGAGAGCGGCGGAACTTGCCAATATAATAAGACCTGAGTACGTCATCCCTACCCACTACGGAAGCATAGTGGGCAAGAAATCCGATGCACAGGTCTTTGCAGGGCTGGTAAAGAGCCCGATCAAGGTTGTCGAGAAAATGCAATATTTTGAGTAATGATAAGTGGAACAGGTGAGGGTCAGACAGATCCCTCCTTGTTCCATTTTTTGTTCCAAAGTTCCATGATCGCCGGGCGGTTGTCTTTGCTTACAAGCCTTAAAGCCAGCACTGCAGCCACAATTGCAGCGGCCACGGTGATCCAGTCGCCTATTCCCATGCCTGTCATGATTCCGCCGGTGCTGCCAAGATCGCCGCGGCAGAACTCCAGGAAATCAAGGCTCATATGTGCGAGAATAACAGCCCAGGCGTTGGCGGTCCTAAGATACACGGCGCCCAGGATCATTCCGATGCCTATGGCATAGACGGCCTGAATAAGAGCGGCAGCGATGTCTGCTCCGGATAAGATGTTTGTAAGGTGGAACAGACCGAAGAATACGGAGGAGAGCCAGAAAATGGTCATTATCTTTTTCTCGGACTTAGCTGTTCTCATGTAGTTGGAAACCCCGAGAATGCGGAACATGGCCTCTTCACCAAAGCCGGGTGCGGTGGCTTTCAGAAGTGCCAGAAATACGCTGCTTGTTCCTAAGGTTATCATACTGACAGCGCTGCCCACATAGTGGATAAGAAGTGCCGGAAGCATCATCAAAAGAGCCTTAACAAAGCCCTTACCTGACAGGATGTCCTGAAAATCAGGCCTGAACCACAGCA
Source organism: Butyrivibrio sp. FCS014 (assembly GCF_000526935.1). GTDB lineage: Bacteria > Bacillota > Clostridia > Lachnospirales > Lachnospiraceae > Butyrivibrio. The sequence goes on from NZ_JAHA01000007.1 coordinate 393,668, forward strand.
TGTAAATAAATATCGCTACAAGTGCGCCTATGGCTGCGCCAATTCCAATTGCAGTGGTTGTGGTTCCTGCCGGGGTTACGAGTTCAGTGCCGTACCCCGGAATAAACCGGGCGATCATAAGGTCTATCGTGGTGCCCAAATTCATAAATATCAATGCAAAAACAAATAGAATGAAGTATCCCAAAATGGGATGGTCGAGTATCTTGTGAGATCTGGTTTTCATTTCTTCCCTCCGAAAAGTATTTTCTTTGTAATATTATACAGGAAAATTGTACCGCTATAAAAAAGTTAATTTTATGCTATAATAGATTGCACAAAATGAATTAGTGCACTATGAAACACAGTTAATGGCAATATAAGAAAGGTTTTTCATATGAACGTTACATTGTTTACCGTATTCCTGCAGGGACTGCTCAGCTTCTTTTCACCATGCGTACTGCCCCTGCTTCCTGTCTATATGGGATATCTTTCCGGCGGAACCCTTAAGGAGGACGAAGAGGGGAAAAGACATTACGACAGAGCCAAAGTCATGATAAATACAGTATTCTTCGTAATCGGCGTAAGCTTTGCCTTTTTCCTTCTGGGAATGGGACTTAGCGTGCTGGGCAGGTTCTTTAGCGGCAACCAGATCCTGTTTGTGAGGATCGGCGGAATAATTGTCATCATGTTCGGCTTGTATCAGCTAGGCGTGTTCGGCGACAGCCGCCTCCTTGGCAGCGAGAGAAGGCTTCCCATCGATCTTGGCAAGCTCTCAATGTCGCCCCTGACAGCGCTTCTTATGGGCTTTGTTATCAGCTTCGCCTGGAGCCCCTGCATCGGACCGGTGCTGTCCTCGGTGCTCATCATGGCGGCTTCAGCAAGCTCGGCTTCTGTGGGATTTCTTTTGATCGGGGTATACACCCTGGGCTACATCATCCCCTTCCTTCTGGTGGGACTGTTCACCACCTCACTTCTTGAATTCTTCGGAAAGCACAGGGGAGTTGTCAGGTACACAGTCAAAATCGGCGCCGTTCTCATGATCCTCATGGGAATACTGATGTTTACAGGGCGTCTCAACAGCATATCCGGGTATCTTTCAAAGTTCTCCGGCGCGCAGCTGGAGGTTGCGGGAGCGCAGACGGCAGGCGAGGATACAGCAGAATCAGCGGACGCTGAGAATGCCAACGCGAATGATGCTCAGGGAAAAGAAACAGCTCAGTCAGCGGAAGATACCGGCGAAACTCAGGACCAGACTGCCTCGGAATCCGAAAACACTGAAACAGCCGCAGACTCCGGGAATACTGCAGCGCAGGATGACACCGACCTTATCCCTGCACCGGATTTTACTCTGACAGACCAGTATGGCAACACCCACAGCCTTGCTGACTACAGGGGCAAGGTGATATTCCTTAATTTCTGGGCAACCTGGTGCCCGCCCTGCAGAGCGGAGATGCCTGCAATCCAGGAACTGTACGAGAAGTATTCACAGCAGGAAGATTCTGAGGTTGTGATCCTGGGAGTTGCTTTCCCCGGCATGGGAGAGGAGAAAGATGCTGAGGGAATCGCTGCTTTCATGGAGGAGAACGGCTACACCTATCCCGTTCTTATGGATGAAGGCGCAACGCTGCAGCTTCCCTACTACATAACGGCCTTCCCCACCACGTTCCTGATAAATCCCGACGGAAATGTTCTTGGCTATATACCGGGTGCCATGACTAAAGATATAATGGAAGATGTAATTGCACAGGCACTTGCGGAATCAAACTAAGTAACAGCAAACGGAAATATGTACGAGCAGGCTTAATCAGTTAGCCAAGAGGAAATAATATGCCTAAGAGTAAATTTCGTAAGAAAATAGAAAAAAACATAGCAATGTTTTTTGACAAGGTCATGGGCAGCGGACTTGCTCAGGACGAGAACACCGCAGACGGAAAGCGCTACATCACACCGGGTATGCCCGAAAAGGTCAGAGAGCTGGCGAGTGAGGGAATCGTGCTTCTTAAAAATGACGGGGGGCTTCCGATCACTGAAGGCAGAAAGGTGTCGGTATTCGGAAGAGTGCAGCACGACTGGTTCTACGTGGGATACGGCAGCGGCGGAGATGTACATCCGCCCTATGAGATATCTTTTTTCGAGGGACTTAAGAATGCAGGGATTTCCTACAACGAGAAATTGAAGACTGTCTATGATTCCTGGTGCGGGCTTGAGGAGAATGAGGCGGACCATGGATATTGGGGACATTGGCCTTATTTTTATGAGGAGATGCCCCTGACAGATCAGCTTGTAGAAGAGGCGAAGAGAGAAAGCGATGTTGCCATGGTTATCATCGGAAGGGCAGCAGGCGAGGACCGCGAGAACAAGCTTGAGGAGGGCAGTTACTATCTGACTGCCACCGAGAAGGACATGCTGTCCAGGGTCACAAAGGCCTTTGATAAGACGATTCTTATCATGGACTGCGGCAATGTAATAGACTTGTCTTTTACCGAGGATTACAGACTGTCGGCCATTGTCTATGCATGGCAGCTGGGACAGGAAAATGCCAATGCTCTTGGAAATGTTCTGTCCGGAAAGGTATCTCCTTCCGGCAAGCTCAGCGATACCATCGCAAGAAACTACAAGGATTATCCTTCAGCAGATAACTTCGGCGGCAAAGAATACAACGACTACGCGGAAGAGATTTATGTGGGCTATCGCCACTTTGTGAGCCTTGCTCCCGAGAAGATACTGTATCCCTTCGGCTTTGGCCTTTCCTACACAACCTTTGGCATCAAGGCTGAGCGCGCATCTGACGCAGGCGTAAAGTGTACCGTCACCAACACCGGAAACTTCCCCGGCAAAGAGGTGGTTCAGGTTTATGTGGAAGCGCCCGAAGGAAAACTTAAGAAATCAAAGAAGGTGCTTGTGGGATACGGCAAGACAAAGCTCCTTTCACCGGGAGAGTCCTGCGAAGTCACTGTTTCTTTTGACCGGGAAAACTTCGCGTCATTTGATGAAGAGGGAGTGACAGGATTTAAGAACGCCTTTGTCCTCGAGGCCGGAGAATACAAGGTGTTTGCAGGAACCGACTGCATTAGAAGCGAGAAGATCTACAGCTTTGAGGTTCCTGAGAATACCTGCGTGGAGCAGTGCCTTGATATAAGCGAGGCGACCAGAAGAGAAAGGATCCTTGCGGATCTGCCAAAAGAGATTGCTCAGACAGGGGACCGCGGCATTAAGCTGGTGGATGTAAAGAACGGAAAGCATACCATGGAGGAATTCATTGCCCAGCTTTCCGATGAGGAACTGTGCGATATAGGAAGAGGCGAAGGCGCAATGGGCTCGGCTCTCGGAACAGAGGGAAATGCCGGGGCCTACGGCGGAATCACAGAGGCACTTCGCGGCAAGGGAATCCCGCCCATTATCACGGCGGACGGCCCTGCGGGACTGCGTGTGAGAAGATTCACAACGCTTCTTCCCTGCGGAACAGCCATTGCATGTTCCTTTAATGAGGCGCTGATAGAAGAGGTGTTTGAGCTCATCGGGCAGGAGGCTATGCATTTCGGAATTGATGTTAATCTTGCTCCCGGAATGAACATCCACAGAAATCCTCTCTGCGGGCGAAACTTTGAATATTACTCCGAAGATCCGTTCCTTTCGGGACACGTTGCGGCAGCAGTGGTAAGAGGAATTCAGAAGGGCGGCGCCGTTGCCTGTCCCAAGCACTTTGCCTGCAACAATCAAGAATTTAACAGGAGCCACAACGACAGCAGGGTGTCAGAGCAGGCTCTCAGGGAGATATATCTTAAGAATTTCGAATACTGCGTAAAGCTTGGAAATCCCGGAAATATCATGACCAGCTACAACAAGGTGAATGGCGTATGGAGCCACTATAACTACGACCTTGTTACCACTGTGCTAAGAAAAGAATGGGGCTACGAGGGAAATGTCATTACCGACTGGTGGATGAGAAAGGCGGTATCTCCGGAATTCCCCGGTATTAAGGATAATGCATATCGCATAAGAGCTCAGGTTGATGTGCTGATGCCCGGTAACATGACACCGGTCAATCAGAAGTACAAGTTCGACAGGGATCTTTTTGACAGTCTTAGATCAGAAGATGGCATTACAAGGGCTGAGCTTCAGCGTACTGCCGTAAATGTCTGCAAATTTGCCATCACCAGGATGTAAGGAAAGCTGTTATAATTAATTGTAATGACTGGATTTTTTGAAGAAGGAGGCACTTATGGGATCAGTATCAAAGGTTTATTTTTCAAGAACTATTACACCGCAGCAGGTTGTAAAAATGTATGAGACACTGGGCAAGAAGCTTGAGGGCAAAGTGGCTGTAAAGGTTCATTCCGGCGAGGACGGAAACCAGAACTTCTTAAAACCTGAGTTTTTCAGACCCATGGTTGAGCATGTAAACGGAACTGTTGTTGAGTGCAATACCGCCTATGACGGAGAGAGAAATTACACTGACAAGCATAAGGTTCTCATTAAGAAGCACGGCTGGAACGATTTCTTTACCGTTGATCTTATGGATGCGGAAGGCCCGGATATTGAGCTTCCAATTGCAAATCCCAGGCATTTAAAGAGTGATATCGTGGGCAAGAACCTTGCAAACTATGATTCCATGCTGGTGCTCTCACACTTCAAGGGACATCCCATGGGCGGCTACGGCGGAGCTTTGAAGCAGCTCTCCATCGGATGCGCATCAACAGCAGGCAAGGTAAATATCCACTCTGCAGGCAAATATGTAAAGGCAGAGGAACAGACCGTTGTCTGGGGAGACCTTCCTCCGCAGGATGCTTTCCTGGAGTCCATGGCGGAAGCGGCTTCTGCAGTTGTCGACTACTTCAAGGGCAACATGGTCTTCATAAACGTTATGAAGAACCTGTCCGTTGACTGTGACTGCTGCGCGGTTGCCGAGGACCCCTGCATGGCTGATGTGGGAATTCTGGCATCAACAGATCCTGTGGCCATTGACAGGGCCTGCATGGATCTCATCTATAAGGCAGATGATCCCGGTCGTGATCACTTCCTTGAGAGGGTTCAGACCAGAAACGGTGAGCACACCATCGACACCGCAGCAGGACTGGGCTTTGGAGTTAAGGAGTATGAGCTGATCGAAATCTGAGAGTAATCTGTTTGTGGCGGGGCTTTGGTATGAAAACGGTTAATGTTGTCGCAGCAATCATCTGTGACAATTACGATAGAAAGACAAAGATATTTGCGACCCAGCGGGGATACGGCGACTATAAGGATGGCTGGGAATTCCCCGGAGGAAAGATAGAAGAAGGGGAGACTCCCCGGCAGGCTCTTGTCCGGGAGATTCGAGAAGAGCTTGGAGCAGGAATAGTAGTTCATGATCTTGTTGACGTTATAGATTATGACTATGAGAAGTTCCATCTTCACATGAACTGCTACTGGGCCACCGTGGAAGAAGGGAAGTTAAAGCTTTTAGAGCACGAAGCCGCGAAATGGCTTAAGAAAGATGAACTGGACAGCGTCGACTGGCTGCCGGCGGATCTTGGTATTCTTCCCAAACTGGCAGCAGCAATGGTCTGATGGGAATCGCGATGTTTGAATATTTCTGGAAACAACAGGATGATATACCTGCAGGGATGGGCTACCCATTATTTGGTGTGGCCCATCTTCTGAGTGTGGCAATCACCCTGTTTTTTGTTGTGATTCTGGCCCGGTGGATAATGGGGCCTGGAGCGGCAAAGCGAGCACGGATCCTCAGGGGGATTCCTCTTTTTATGGTGGGCTTGGAAGTTTTCAAGGATCTCTTTCTGGTTTCTGTCGGAAGATTTGGAATCGGATACCTCCCGCTCCATATTTGCAGTATCGGGATATTCGTATTTCTTTTGCGGGAAGCTGGTTCCCGGCGGCGCCCGCTGTGGCAGTGGGTAAGGGACGTCTTTGGCGAGATTGCCTTCATCCTTATAATGCCGGCGTCTTTTACGGCCCTTATCTTTGCAGACTGGACGGTGTACTACCCGGTTCTTAACTTCATGAATATTTACAGCTACATCTGGCATGGGCTGCTGATTCTTTACCCTGTTGTTCTGTGGCTTACCGGGGAAGTGTCGCCATCCATCCGGCATGTTCACTGCGTGCTTTTGTTCCTGTGCGTTGTAGTGCCGCCAATCTATGCCTTTGACAAGCATTTTGGCTGCAATTACTTCTTTGTCAATTGGCCGGTTCCGGGCAGTCCGTTGTCCTGGCTTTCATCTTTCATGGGAAATCCCGGGTATCTTGTGGGCTACGCCCTGCTGACACTGGCAGTGATCCTGCTGATGTACCTTGGCGTGTGGGCTGCCGGAAAATGTATATTCGGAGACAGGTCTTCTGACACGAAGCCGGTTTCGCTATAATATCAAGTCACTTAAAAAAATAGCGAGAAAAATGTCCGGTTTTCGCTATTATTCAGAATAGTTCCCAAAAATAGCGAAGGATTTCTTGATTTCCTTCGCTATTTTTTTAATGTTTCCTTAAATATAGCGAAAAAGGCCTGATTTTCTCGCTATATTTTAAGGTCATGCCAAATAATAGCGAAATCACATCTTACATGAGTACACCGACCCTTTCAGCACCCTCTCCGCAGCCGCCTTGCCAGGGCAATCGCCTTGCCACATCAATCGCCTTGCCACGGCAATCGCCTTGCCGTCACGCCGCCCAGCCCTCCGTATGGTTGAGCGCTCGATACGCTCTGGTTCGTTCCCGCCTCCATCACTGATTTCATAATTCTTTTAGATTTACATTCCCCAAAATAGAGTATGATTAATTCGTTGCGATTAGTTTAAGGAGGAGTATATTATGAAAAGGAAAATTGTAATCGTACTGGCATGCTGCATGGCTCTTGGCCTGGCTGCATGCGGATCAAACAGTGAGGAAACAAGCGGCCTTCAGGTGGAGACAGTGGCGCAGCAGGACGCTGAGACAGCAGCAGAGCCCGCAGCTGATGCAGACCAGGGAAAAGAAACATCACAGGACGCCGAGACAGCAGCAGAGCCCGCAGCAGACGCCAATCAGGCCACAGACACAACACAGGCCACAGACACAGTTCAGGGAGCCATCACTGAGGAGCAGGCCCTTAATGCAGTGCGTAATTATTGCTTTGCAAGTCAGCCGGATCTGAAGGATATGGTGAATTCCGATGACTACACCATCTATTGGGAGGTTTCCACCAACGATGCCGGCGAGATTGTGGTTCTTTACAGATCCTACACAGCAGCGCTGATTCGCTATTACATTGATCCCGCAACCGGCGACGCATATGTAACCGAGCAGGTTCCCGGAATCATAGATGATGAGCAGAAGAACGGTGAGACCCTCAACATCAGGGAGTACATGGACTAAGCTTTTGCAGTCCCGCCAAGGACAGGAGCAATCCCGCCCGGACAAGAGCAAATACCCCGGTAAAAGAGCCATCACTTTAGGAGAGGTATAAAAAGTATGGGGACGAATTCTGATAACGAGCACATCATAGAAATGGAGCAGCTCTTCGCAAGGATTCTGAAGGCACAGGATGCCTGGCAATCCGACAAGACCGGAAAAAGTGAGGAATATCTTAAACTCCAATCCAATGTGCGAAGGCTTGAAGAATACTACGAATCTCCCCTGTGGAAAAGAGACTTCGAAAGAGATGAGCGTGGAGAAATCCCAAAAGACATAGCAAGGGGTGTTCTCTCGGAAGATGGCATTTACAATATGCTTGAGGAGAACAGAGAAATCCTGGCGACTATAGTCGGAAGCAATAAGATTGCAGTGGTTTTCCCGGGTATCGGATACCACAGTGACAAGCCCCTTCTGTATTACTCCAGGAAACTGGCAAGGGAAGCCGGTTATATTATCGTTGAGATCACTTATGAATTCCCGCATAAACCCGGGGATATAAAAGAAAACGCAGGCAGGATGAAGAATGCCTTCGAGATTGCGGCAGAGCAGGCCACAGAGCAGCTTTCACCGCTGAAGCTCGATCAATGCGGAGATGTTCTTTTTATAGGAAAGAGCATAGGTACCGCGGTTGCGGCATATTACAATGAGCAGAACAAAACAGGGGCAAGGCAGATTGTGTTTACGCCGGTACCCCAGACCTTTGATCTGCTGATGGCAGGGAATGCCTTGGCATCACAGTATGACGATAAAACAACCGGCGCATCATCCGGCAGTGAAAACTCAGATTTTGACCGTTCCATTGTCTTACATGGCGGCTCCGGCTCTGATCACGACCGCCCCATTGTCTTCCACGGCAGCGCAGATCCCTGGTGCGACACAAAGCTTGCAGTGGATAGATGCAAAGAACTGGGCCTTCCGCTTTATATAACGGATAATGCCAACCATTCACTTGAGATGGGCTCTGTACTTACGGATATTGCAAATCTTCAGACAATCCTGGGCACCGTCTCGGATTATATCAAAGACCCTTACTCTGTCGATTCTCTGTAGATCAGATCCGTCTCCGTATATGTAATCCTGTAGTTAAGATCCGGCTGCTCAATCCTGGATATCACAAGATTTGCAGCTGAGTAGCCGATGATCTGGCTGTGAATATGGCTTGTAGACAGGGAAGGAGTCATGATCTTGGACTCCGGTGAGTCATCAAAGCCAAACAGCTTTATATCTTTAGGGCACTCGATGCCCATCTTTCTAAGTCCGTAGAGAAGATCAAGCGCCACGAAGTCGTTGGCGCATACAAACATTTCCGGTAATTCTTTCATATTCTGAAGAGCCTTGTACAGATATTCCTTGTAGTTGGCGTCGTGTGGATGAACCTCAGACAGGCAGTAATCCTCATTAAAACTAAGGTTGTTGATGTACAGCGCCTCTCTGAAGGCCATGAAACGCTCGTAGAAGGAGCGGCAGTGTGTCACCTGGCCAACGAACCCGACTTTAGTGATATTTCTTTTGCTCATATCATTTATGACGGTGTAGATGCTCGAGAAGTTGTCCATCAGCAGAATGTCCGCATTCAGCGGCTTCCAGTAGCTGGCCACGGGGGCATCGATCATAAGCACCGGGATTCCCATGCTGCAGAGCATCTCGCAATATGGATGATTGAACATCTCGATGCAGACGATGGCCTTGGTGTTGTCGGGCCTGAAAGAGATGGGAAGGCTAAGGTCTGCCACATTGTTCTCGTCAACCCTGTGCATCGTCAGGCTGTACCCTAATATGGATATCTCATGCTGAAACTTATCCAGCATGGTGGATGCGAAATGAGAATTGTTAAGGAAGCTTCCGGTGAAAAGAGCTATCTCTCCGGAGGCTTTTGCTTTGGCTACGGAAGGATTCCTGATCTCTGAAACCGAATTGGCATAGGAGAACTGCTTGTATCCCATTTCTATAGCCTTCTCAAGAACCTTCTGTCTGGTGGATTCCGCCAGAACTCCCGTATTATTGATTGCTTTTGAAACTGTATTGCGGGAAACGCCAAGAGCGTCCGCTATATCCTGAAGGGTAACTTTATTAGCCATGATTTTTCTCCGATAAATTATATAGACTGTGTGCTCTTTTTCCACACATCAAAAAGCACCGTTTTCATTATAAAATGTAAAATCAAATGTGTCAAATGTAAAGAGAATATTTTACAAATGTAAAACTATCCTGTTGACACATTATTTCACCCGTGGTATATTTTACATACGCAAACGAAATGTTACAAATGTAAAAGAGGGGAGCAATATGAATGCGAAAGCAAAGGACAACAATCTACATAACACGCTGGTGTATATAAGACAACACTGGCAGTTGTATGTATTCTTTTTGGGACCGGCCCTTATTCTTACGATTGTATTTAAGTATCTGCCCATGGGGGGAATACTGATCGCTTTCCAGAAATACAATCCTTTTAAAGGAATTTTAGGAAGCGAATGGGTAGGACTTAAGTACTTTCAACAGTTTCTTTCATCGCCGGATTTCCTTCAGTATCTGATGAACACCTTGAAACTGAGTGTGTTCGGACTTCTCTGGGGATTCCCGATGCCAATCATTTTGGCACTTCTTCTCAACCGAATAGCCAGCAGCAAGATCAAACAGAAGATTCAGCTGGTACTGTACATGCCAAACTTTATCTCAGTCATCGTACTTTGCGGTATGGTGAGAATCCTCCTGTCAGTAACGGGACCGCTGAACATGCTGCTTGGCAGCAACATCAACTTCCTTACAATACCCGCCGCCTTCAGACCCATCTACATCATAAGCGGCATCTGGCAGGGAGCCGGCTGGGCATCCATCATGTACACCGCAGCTCTTTCAAATGCCAGCAAGGAGCTCAAGGAAGCGGCCATGATCGACGGTGCCAACATCTGGCAGCAGATCAAGGCAGTTGAATGGCCCGCCATAAAGGATATGGTAGTGATCCAGTTCATCCTTCAGGCAGGAAACATCATGAGTATCGGATTCGAGAAGGCATACGCACTTCAGTCGGACATGAACCTGGCTTCATCTGAGATCATAGCGACCTACGTTTACAAAAAGGGTCTCTTAAACGGAGACTACAGCTACTCTACAGCCGTTGGACTTTTCAACACCATCATCAACGTTATCCTGCTGGTTGCGGTTAACAAGATAGTTGAGAAGATGAACGACGGACAGGGACTATAAGGAGGAACTCAGATGGAAAGGGCACTTAATATTAAAAAAAGTGAATTTGCAAGAGCTTCCATTGGGGACAAGATATTTCTTTTGACCGGATATGTACTTCTGGGGCTCTTCGTTGCAGCGATCGTAGGACCGGTGGTTTACATCATCATCGCCTCCTTCATGGATCCTATCACGCTTCAGAATAAAGGCATTGTCTTCGACACCAGCAAGTGGACGCTGACAGCCTACGAGAGAGTCATGACCAATTCCCAGATCTGGACAGGATTCTTCAACGCAATCCTGTACTCTGTACTGTTTTCGGCTATCTCGGTATTTATTACACTGCTTTGTGCTTATCCCATGTCCAGGGATGATTTTAAGGGAAAAAAGATATTTAACACAATTTTCATCATCACAATGTTTTTCGGTGGCGGACTGATCCCCACCTACCTTCTTATCAGTAACATGGGACTTCTGGACAGCATGTGGGCGGTTATTCTTCCCGGATCCTTCAGTGTTTGGAATATGATCATCGCAAGGACCTATTACAAGGGAATTCCCACAGAGCTTCGGGAGGCAGCAGATGTGGACGGCGCCAATGAACTGGTATTTTTCTTCAGGATCCTGCTTCCTGTATGTACACCGCTGATCGCGGTACTGGTACTGTGGCAGTTTGTGGGAATGTGGAACAGCTACTTTGACGCAATGATCTACCTTAACTCAGCAAGCAAGCAGCCGCTGCAGCTGGTTCTGAGGGCAATCCTTATTCAGAACGAGCCCGATCCCGGAATGATCGCGGATATGCAGAGTACAGCTCAGAGAGCACAGCTTGCGGAACTTCTTAAGTATGCCACCATCATCATCTCCAGCCTTCCGCTGGTAGTGATGTATCCCTTCTTCCAGAAGTACTTTGATTCAGGAATCATGGTGGGATCGGTAAAGGGCTGAGAACACCTGGCGAGGTTCTATCGAGCCTGGTGTGAACGTGTTCTGGCGAACGTAGTGAGAGCAGAACTTCCTTGCTGAGAACACCTAGCGAGGTTCTATCGAGCCTAGTGAGAATCCCAGAGCATGAATTCCTTGCTAAGCAAGGATTAATCATAATCAACAAAGAGAAAAAAAGGAGAGGAAAATGAAAAAGACAACATCTAGGTTACTGAGTGCAGCCATTGCAGCAGCTATGTCCATCAGCATGCTCACAGGCTGCGGCAACGGGGCAACAGGCAGTGGGGCTGCCGAAGTATCAGCAGAGGATCTTAGCTTTCCCCTGGAGAAAACGGTTACCATAACAGGTACCATCAGCTATCCTTCAGGAACTGAGTCAGATCCCAACAAGAGAACCATCTTCAAGAGACTTGAAGAGGCAACCAACGTACATGTTGAGTGGACAGCAATTTCAAACGATCAGTGGGGAGACAAGATCCAGCTCAACATGGCAAACAAGAATACCCTTACAGACATGGTATTCAATGCAGGCTTCAGCAATTCAGATCTTATCAGATATGCTGATCAGGGCGTTATCCTTCCTCTGGAGGAGTACATCGACAACAATATGCCTAACTTAAAGGCAGTATTTGATAAGTATCCTGAGTACCGCACAATGTGCGAGGATTCAGAGGGACACATCTGGGCACTTCCCTGGATCGAGCAGCTTGGTTCCAACAAGACAGCTATTCAGACTGTAGGTAATAACTTCACATATATCAACAAGAAGTGGCTTGATTTCCTTGGACTTGAGACACCCACTACAGTTGATGAGTTTGAAGAAGTTCTTAAGGCTTTCAAGGATCACGCTTCAGACCTTCAGGCAGAGTTTGGCATCGAGGGTGACATCATCCCCATGAGCTGCATCATGAACGATCAGGATCCCAGCCTTCTTATCAACGGCTTCGGCGAGGGCTACGGTGACAACGATATCGGACAGCACATTGCTGTAACAGACGACAAGAAGGTTATCTGCACAGCTACACAGGAAGGCTTTAAGTCAGGTATGCAGTGGCTCCACAAGCTCTATGAAGAGGGACTTATCGATCCCGAGTGCTTTACTCAGGACTGGTCCACATACGTAGCAAAGGGAAAATCCCACAGATACGGTGTTTGCTTCACATGGGACGTTGCTAACATCGACAACCTTGAGGACTTCGTTCCTCTTGCAGCACTTCAGGCTGATACTAAGAACGTAACTCCCATGAATGGCTCTTTTACCTCAGGATTTGACAGAGGCAGATGCGTAGTTACAGCTAAGTGCGACAACCCTGCATTCGTATGCTCATGGCTTGATCTTATGTACGATCCTTTCCAGTCACCTCAGAACAACTGGGGAACCTATGGTGAGGATGATGAGTTCGATATCTTCGAGCTTTCAGAGAACGCAAACGGCGAGAAGATGCTCAAGCACGCACCTCTTGGCGATGCTTCACCTGTTGAAGTTCGTGAGGCAGAGGCTGTAGGCGGACCTCTTGCAATCCTTGACGAGTACTACGGCGTATATGTTACATGCCCTGACGATGCTCAGTATCGTCTCGACTGGATCAAGGAGTACTACACAGACGACATGAACTGCGAGTATGTATATCCCAACGTATTCATGACAGCTGATGACACAGAGAAGCTTACAACTATCCAGCAGGATCTTATCAGCTACATCAACACCAGCAGAAGTAACTTCGTTATGAACGGTCTTACAGACAGCGAGTGGGATGAGTACCTCAAGCAGGTAGATGCTTACGGTCTTGAGAATTACCTTTCAATCTACCAGAAGTATCTTGATGAGTTCTACAAATAATTAAGTATTACCGGGGAGGAGGGATCTCCTCCCCATTTTTTTATCACGGGTTTATTTTAAATGTTTGGCAAATGAGGATCAGGAATAATTATGAGTAACAAGTTAGACAAGGCAAGGGAATATGAAGTAAAAAAAGAGATGACCATACCGGAACAGCAGCGTCCGGCCTTTCATCTTACACCAAGATGCGGATGGATGAACGATCCCAACGGTTTTAGCAGCTATAAGGGAGAATACCATCTCTTTTACCAGTATTACCCTTACGACACGGTTTGGGGACCGATGCATTGGGGACACGCAAAGAGCAAGGATCTTATTACCTGGGAATATCTTCCTGTGGCAATGGCTCCGGATGAGGAGTATGATAAAGATGGATGTTTTTCCGGCAGCGCAACAGAGCTGGAGGACGGAAGGCAGCTTCTTATCTATACAGGCGTCAACAAGGTTGAGGAAGAAAGCGGAGAGATCAAAGAGTATCAGACCCAGTGCGTTGCTGTGGGAGACGGTGTTAACTACGAGAAATTCGGAAATAATCCCGTTATCACTTCGGAGATGCTTCCCGAAGGAGCCGGCAAATACGACTTCAGAGACCCCAAGGTCTGGAGAGAAAATGGCAGATACTACATGGTTGTAGGCAACAAGACTCCCGACAGGGATGGCCAGATCCTGCAGTATGTCAGCGATGATGGATTCAAGTGGACCTACGACAAAACGGTTATCAAGAACAACCACAGATTCGGCGCCATGTGGGAGTGCCCGGATTACTTCCCTCTTGAGGGCAAGCAGATCCTGCTTACCAGCCCCCAGGACATGCTTCCCGAGGAACTGGAGTTTCACAACGGCAACGGAACTCTTTGCATCATCGGAAGCCTGGATGAAAACGGGAACTTCTGTGAGGAGAACTGCCAGGCTGTGGACTACGGCATAGATTTCTATGCACCTCAGACAATACTTACTAAGGACGGACGAAGAGTGATGATCGGCTGGATGCAGAACTGGGATACCTGCGGCATCAGGCGTGACGACTTCCCATGGTTCGGCCAGATGAGCTTCCCCAGGGAGATCACCCTTCACAACAACAAGCTTATTCAGCGACCTGTCAGAGAGATTGAGAACTACTACGGGAAAAGAATCAGCAGACAGAATGTACTTATATCTGACAGCGCTTCACTGTCCAGTATAGAGGGCAGATGTATAGATATGACAATAAATGTCAGAAGCACCGGAGAGGACCTTTCCTACAGGAAATTCGAGGTTCGCTTTGCGGATAACGGCAAGGCATACTCTACTGTTGAGTACGATCCGGAGCAGGGCATTGTAAAAATAGACAGAAAGCATTCAGGCAGCAGACGTGCCATCGTGCATCAGAGAAGATGCAGAGTTGCCAACAACGGCGGAGATATCAAGCTGAGGCTCATTCTTGACAGATACAGCATGGAACTGTTTATCAACGACGGTGAGCAGGTTATGTCCATGGTGATCTTAACGGACATCAAGGCTGAGGGCATCAGCTTTAAGGCAACAGGCGAACTGCTTATGGATGTGGAAATGTACGAGTTGGAAAGGAAATGACATTACATGAGCAGATTTGATGTGGTAGCCCTTGGAGAACTTCTTATTGATTTCACAAACAACGGCGAGAGCAGCCAGGGAAATCCTATATTTGAGGCCAATCCCGGCGGAGCTCCCTGCAACGTTCTGTCAATGCTTCAGAACCTTGGCAACAACACGGCTTTCGTTGGCAAGGTTGGAGATGACTTTTTTGGCAGAATGCTCACAGAGCGTGTTAAAAAGCAGGGAATTGATGTGTCAGGCCTTCTGGTGGATCCTGAGATACCCACAACTCTTGCCTTTGTAAACAAGCTTCCCAACGGCGATCGGGATTTCTCCTTCTACAGGAAGCCCGGAGCAGATATGATGCTCACCGCAGATGATGTTGTCAGCGTAAAAGATATCATTGGCAATGGAGAGGTCTTCCACTTCGGAACACTGTCCATGACATCGTTTTCTGTGGAGGAAGCCACAAGACTTGCAGTTGATATAGCTAAGAACAGCGGAGCCCTTATCTCTTTTGACCCCAACTACAGAGCACCTTTGTGGGAGTCGGAGAAACAGGCCCTGGATGCTATGCGTTTCGGCTTTGAAAGCTGCGATATCCTGAAAATTTCAGACAATGAGGTGGAGCTCTTTACCGGTATTTCCGATGTTGAAGAGGGCGCCCGCAGGATCAAGGAGAAATATAATATCCCGCTGGTTTTTGCCACTCTGGGACCCGACGGAAGCATGGCTCTTTACAAGGATATGGTGGTAAAAAGAGACGGCTTCATAAATCCGGATACCATCGAGACAACAGGAGCCGGAGATACCTTCTGTGCCTGCGCCATCGATTATGTCAGAAGATGCGGAATTAAAATATTATCGGAGCAGCAGCTTGAGCAGTGCCTGACCTTTGCCAATGCTGCAGCTTCCATCATAACCACAAGGCGCGGAGCCCTTTCAGTGATGCCGACATGGCAGGAGGTTGAAGAATTCCTGCAGAAATGACCGGCGGTGAAAGGTAGACTGCGATGGTAAAGATTGATCTTATTACAGGCTTTTTGGGAGCCGGGAAGACAACTTTCATAAAGAACTACGCAAGGCATCTTCTTGATCAGGGCGAGAGGATCTGCATTATCGAGAACGACTACGGTGCGGTGAATATAGATATGGTCATGCTTCAGGACCTTCTTTCGGATAACTGCAATCTGGAGATGATCGTGGGAGGCGACGGAAAGGAAGCCCACAGGCGGCGCTTTCGCACCAAGCTGATATCCATGGGCATGAGCGGCTATACAAGAGTTATCATCGAGCCCTCGGGTATCTATGACGTGGATGAGTTTTTTGATGTGCTCTACGATGAACCGCTGGACCGGTGGTATGAAATAGGAAGCGTCATTTCCCTGGTGGATGCAAAGTCCTTGTTCGAACTGGATGACATGAGGCGCTACGTCTTTATGTCAGAGATTGCAAACGCCGGTAAGCTGGTTATTTCCAAGATCACTGAGGATACCGACTGCGACAGGGTGATTGCAAAGGTCAACGAGATCATGGCAGAGTTTGGCGGAAAGACCTTTGACCGGGGAAAAGACTTTGTGGCCAAGAGCTACGATGACTACACAGCCGATGATTATGAAGCTTTGAGGACCTGCGGCTATCGCCATGCGTCATACGTGAAGATCCCCATAGAGGACAAGCAGTTTACACCGCTTTTCTATTTTGATCCGAAGATGAGCAGGGATGAACTTGAAAAGATAACGAAGGATCTTTTTGAAAGTAAGGAAGCCGGAAGAGTTATCAGAGTCAAGGGATTTGTAGATACAGGGGATGGCAGTCAGGTTGAGATCAATGCCACTTCCGGAAAGATTACCGTGACCGATGTTGTCAGCAGCAGAAATGTCCTGATCATCATCGGAGAAAGACTAAATAAGGAATACATAAATAACATCATGAAAGACAAATGCTCAGTCGTCTCGCTGTGAGACGGCCGAGCATTTTTTAATGGGAAACTAAATGGGAGCAAAATATATCAAGCCATGATTCCCTGCACAATTGTTGCTGCCAGAATGGAGATGGCATAGCATGCGTTAATTGTTATGAAATTCTTTATTGAAGTGATAAAGGTCTTTTCCTTGATCTGCTCTTTCTTAAAGGTGTGAATGTTCTTCACTACAATGGGCAGTGACAGGAAGAAGATAAGTGCTGCGGGATTAAGGATCTTAAAGATCACCATCAGTGCCACGGATACGTAGGTTCCGTAGTAGAGAAGGGCGTAGAGCCTTACTGCCCACTTCCTTCCGATATAATGTGCCAGTGTAAGTCTTCCCACTGCTGTGTCCTTCTCAATATCGCAGGTGTTGTTGGCCAGCATGATATTGGCTGTGGTGAAGGTGGTCACCAGCGAGAACAGGAAGAACTCAATAAACGGCCGTACATTTATCTGTAATAGAATTGTATCCCAGGATAGGCCGAGGGTAATGTAGTTAAGAGGGTTGTTAATATATAACATGAGGAATGGAATGAACATACCATAGGCCACTCCTGAGATAGCTTCACCAAGTGGAATCCTTGAGATCGGAATAGGTCCGAAGGTGTAGAAGATTCCAAGAAGAAAACAAAAGGCACCGAGAAGAAGGACTACAATGCCTGTCTTATAGGCCAGGTAAAGACCAAGAACAGTACTTATGCCCAGCATTATCATGATCGCTGCAAAGGCACTCTTTCTGGGTATTGGCAGCATTTCCGGGTAATCCTTGCTGTCGATGTAATTATTGATGGCTGTTGTTGTAAGATCAAATATAAACATAGCGATAAAAAACACAGTCATCAGCGGAACATTAACCGGCTGCTTCTGATATATAATGAACAGCAATGTATTCAGAAAAGCAAAGAGACTGGTTATCTTTGTGGTGATCTCCACATATTTCAAAAATCTTTTAAACATTTTTAACCTCTATTTCACTAAAATAAGTTTAAATTTTACTAAAAATTTTGCAAAATAAATTTGAATATTAACTTGTTGTGCGCAATTAAATATGATATCATATCAATACTCATTGCGCAACGCTTGATTTGAAACGTTTAGAAAGAAGGAAACGAAACAATGACAAAAATAGTTGTTATCGGCGCCGGTTATGCCGGTGTGCTGGCGACCAAGAAGCTGGAAAAGAAGCTTCGCAAAAAGAAACTGATTGATTCATGTGAGATCACTCTTATTGATAAGCATCCTTATCACACAATGCTTACAGAGCTCCATGAAGTGGCTGCCTGCCGTGTAGGTGAAGAGAGCATCAAGATGAACCTTGATCAGATCTTTGCCGGAAGGAAAGTCAATGTTGTTCTTGATACCGTTACAAAGGTAGATTTCGAGAAGAATGTTGTTACAGGCAAGAATGCTGATTACGGCTATGATTATCTTGTTGTAGCCGCAGGTTCCAAGCCTACATACTTTGGAGTTGAAGGCGCAGAGCAGTACAGCTACAAACTCTGGTCCTATGACGATGCGGTTAAGCTTCGCGACAGGATCCACGACTGCTTCAGACTTGCTGCGGATGAAACCGATCCCGCAAAGAAGAAAGAGCTCCTTAGCTTCTACGTTGTCGGAGCAGGCTTCACCGGTGTTGAGATGGTTGGTGAGCTTGCCGAGTACACACCTATTCTTTGCAAGAGATTCAATATTAATAGAGAAGACGTAACCATCGTTGATGTGGACGGTCTTTCACGTCCCGTGCCCATCCTTCCCGAGAAGCTTTCCAACAAGGTAGACAGAAGGCTCCGCAAGATGGGCGTTGAAGTTGTTATGAACACTTCAGTAGTAGGTGTTGGTGAGAACTTCATCAAGCTCAAGAAGGGCGACGATGTAACCGAGCACGTGGCAGGAACCGTTATCTGGACCGCAGGTATCGAGAGTTCAGAGATCACATCCTCCATGGCAAAAGAGGTTAAGAGCGGCGGAAGAGGCCGTATCGAAGTTGATGAGTATTTAAGAAGCGTTGATCACGAGAACGTATATGTTATCGGTGACAACATGCTTTACACAGCTCCCGGCCAGGAGAGACCCGTTCCTCAGATGGTTGAGAACGCAGAGCACTCCGCAGCTGCAGTAGCCAAGAACCTCATGGTAGCCATTACCGGACAGGGAGAAAGAGAGAGCTATAATCCCAAGTTCCACGGCGTTATGGTATGCGTTGGCGGCCGCTACGGTGTTGCAAGAGGCGGAATGGCCAATCACCAGATCAACTTCGCTTCATTCTTTGCAATGTTTGCAAAGCACTTTATAAACATTATCTATTTCATTCAGGTAATGGGATGGACCAAGATATTCAGCTATCTTACACACGAGTTCTTCACCATCAGAAACAACAGAAGTTTCCTTGGCGGTCACTTCTCCAACAAGACACCAAGCTTTATGTTGGTTCCTCTTCGTGTATGGCTCGGAGCCGTATGGGTATTTGAAGGTGTTATGAAGATCGTTGAAGGCTGGCTTCAAAAGCCCATGCTTGAGGGCTTCTTTGGCGGTGCAAACTCATGGTTCGATTCACTTCTCGGAAGGATCGATCCTGCTGCTGTTGACGCTGTTTCCGCTGCAACCGCAGAGGTAGCTGACGCAGTTGCTTCCGCATCAACCGAAGTTGCTGCAGCCGTTCCTACAGGAACCGTGATCTTCGACTGGAACTTCAAGCTCTTTGAGATGATCTTCGTTTCAGGAACAGACCTTGCCAAGGCAACTATTTCAGATCTTGCTTTCAAGATCCAGGTGCCTTTCGTAGACTGGATCGTTGAGAACATGGTTCTTTCCAGTGATGCCATGACAATGTTCATGCAGGGCTTCATTGTAATTATGCAGATACTTATCGGCCTTGGACTTATGGGTGGATGCTTCACATTCCTTTCAGCAGCAGTATCCCTGGTTCTTCAGGCAATGTTTGTAACAACAACAGGTCTTTACCTCAACACCTTCTGGATGATCTTTGCCGGCCTGGCAGTTCTGTTTAACGGCGGTCGTTCAATCGGAATTGACTACTACCTGATGCCTTGGCTCAAGGAAAAGTGGAAGAAGGTTAAGTGGGCAAGAAAGTGGTACCTCTATAATGACTGATCTACATTTGGATTTTGATAGGGCTTTTGAAATGGTCCGGGAAGAGAGCGCTGATATCATCAACAGGGCTCCCGGGCTCATAAGGGGATATACCTCCTACCTCACAGAGGCGCAGGGCAAGATGATGCGGGCAGCCGCAACCCTTGCCTGCTCCATGAACGGGGATGAGGAAGTTCCAAAGGACGCGGTTATTTTTGCTTCAGCTGTTGAGACTCTTCATCTGGCAACCCTTATCCACGACGATATCATGGATGATGCGGATGTCAGACGAGGGCTTGAGACTCTTCAGAAGAAGTCAGGGAAAAGAACCGCCGTTATATGCGGAGACTATCTTCTGGCCGCAGCCATGAGACAGCTCTCAAAAGCCACGGAAGATGACAGATACAAGAAGTTTGATTTTTCAAAATATGTTGAGAGAGTTGCCCTGGGAGAACTGAGGCAGAACATCAACAACAAGAACTACAGGCTGGACGTTTTCAGATATCTTGCCATCATCGACGGCAAGACCGCTGCCCTCTTTGAGGGAGCCTATCACGCCGGAGCCCTTGCAGGCGCTGAGAGTGAAGAACGTATTAAGCTCTTCAGAAAGCTTGGAAGGTACACAGGTATTATTTTCCAGCTCACCGATGACTGCATAGACTATGAAGTTTCGGAGAACAAGGCCGGAAAGCCTGTACAGGCTGATTTTGAAAACGGCGTTATCACCATGCCTTTTATTCATGCACTGAATTCCAACCCCGCATTGGTTGCTGAGGCTGAGAACGGCAATCTTTCCAAAGAGAGGGTGTTTGAAGAAGTGCAAAAGCACGGCGGTGTAAGCTTTACCCACAAGATGGCGGAGAGCTATTACAACAAGTGCTGCAACATCATTGAAACTCTGGGGCTCACAGGCAAGAGAAGAGAGGTTCTTCTTGGACTGGTACAGAGAGCCTACAGAGGACTTAACTGATATTTTGGCCTTGTGCCATAATATAATCAACGCTTTTATAAAAGAAAGGGAGAAACACATGAAAAAGAAATTACTTTCATTGGTAAGTGCTGCAGTTCTTTCAACAGCAGTACTTGCAGGCTGTGGTTCACAGTCAGGTTCAGCCGGCGCTGAACTCAAGACAGGTCTTGGTACAAGCGTATCTATTTCAAGCTCAGAGAGCGCAACTGCTGAGACTGAGGGAAATGCCCAGGCTGATGCTACCATCGCAGCTGTAACTGTTGATGGCAGCGGCAAGATCACACAGTGCGTAATCGACATCGCTCAGACTAAGATCGGTGTAAGCGCTGAGGGTCACATCACATCTGATCTTAATGCTGAGTATCCTTCAAAGAGAGAGCTCGGCGATGGCTACGGAATGAAGAAGGCTTCTGCTATCGGCAAGGAGTGGTATGAGCAGGCTGATGCTTTCGCAGCATGGGCTGTTGGCAAGACCGCTTCCGATATCAGCGGAATGGCTATTTCAGAGGGTTATGCAGGCGATGCTGACCTTGCAGCTTCTGTATCTATTCACGTAACAGGCTTCCAGTCAGCAGTTCTTGAGGCTGTTAACAATGCTACAGCCGGCGGCGCTCACGAGGGAGACAAGCTCGGACTTGGCGTTTCAACAAAGATCTCTAACTCAGAGGATGCTACAGCTGAGGGAGATGGCGTTGCAGAGGCTTACACAACAATCTCTGTTCTTACAGTTGGTAAGGATGGCAAGATCACAAGCTCAATCATCGACGCTGTTCAGGCTAAGATCACCTTTGATGCAACAGGTGCCATCACAGCTGACACATCTGCTGATGTAAAGAGTAAGAACGAGCTCGGCGATGCTTACGGCATGAAGAAGGCTTCTGCTATCGGTAAGGAGTGGAATGAGCAGGCTGCTGCTTACGCTGCTTACACAGTTGGAAAGACAGCTGATGAAGTTGCCGGAACAGCTATGACAGAGGGCCGCGCAGCTGATGCTGATCTTGCAGCTTCTGTATCAGTTCACATCACTGACTTCAACAATGTTATTGCAAAGGCTGTTGCAGCTGCAAAGTAATAAGGTTATATTTGTAGTAGATAAGCCAAGATTGGATTTGTGTGGGGTGTGCTGTTTGGCGCACCCCATTTACTCTTAGGGAATAAAATGAATAACAAAAAAGTACTGCCCATATTGGTGCCGGGACTGATATTTCTGGTGCTGATCATAGGGATCGCGGGCTGCAAGGCTTACACAAAAAGCGTAGAGCCCAAAAGATTTACAGCCACATTTCTGGATATTTTTGACACAAGAACAGAGATAGTGGGATTTGCAAAGAATAAGGACGAGTTTGCCAAGAATGCGCAGCTCATCAAGGACAGGCTGGTGTTTTATAATCAGCTGTATGACATATACAACGATTATCCCGGCGTCAACAACATAAAGACCATAAATGAAAATGCAGGCATAGCGCCTGTTACAGTGGATCCGGAAATAATTGCTCTTTTGGAATTCAGCATGGATGCTTATAACGAGACCGAGGGAGCTGTAAATATAGCCATGGGAAGCGTTTTGTCCCTGTGGCACAGGCAGAGGGAGATTGGGATAAACGATCCCGAGAGGGCAGCTCTTCCCAATGAGGAGAAGCTGACAGAAGCTTCATACCACTGCAATATTTCAGATATAATAATTGATAAGGACAACAATACCGTTTATCTTGCGGATCCTGAGATGTCACTGGATGTTGGAAGCACCGGCAAAGGCTTTGCGGTGCAGAGAGTCATGGACTATGCAAGAGAGCAGGGCCTTGATAATATCCTTCTTAGCCTTGGAGGAAACATCTCCTGCATCGGAACCAGGATCGACGGCACAAACTTCAGGCTCGGCATTCAGAACCCTGACATGGACAGCTCTGAGCAGTACGTTGAGATGGTGGATATAAATGACGGCGAGTGCGTGGTTTCCTCGGGAGATTACCAGAGGTACTACGAGGTAGACGGCGTAAGATACTGCCATATAATTGACCCGAAGACTCTTTTCCCTGCAAACGGATTCGCGGGAGTTAGCATCATCACTGATGATTCGGGACTGGCAGATGCCTATTCCACTGCGGTTTACACCATGTCCCTTGAGGATGGCATGGAATTTGTCGGAAAAAGAGACAACGTGGAAGCCATGTGGATCATGCACGACGGAACCAAGTACTACTCGGAAGGATTTATCGGAAAGTACATAAAATAAATGAAAAAGAATGATTTGATACTTATCGCGGTTATTCTGGTGATCACCCTTGCTTCAATAGCCGGAATAAGACTGTGGCAACATAATAATACCGGAGGAGCTGCAACAGCCGTTGTGACCATAGACGGCGTAAAATACGGCGAGTATCCCCTGTCAAGCGACGTGACGGAGAGGATCGAACTTCCCGACGGCTCTTACAATATCCTTAACATAAGCGGCGGCTTTGCAGAGGTTACAGAGGCCTCCTGCCCCGACCAGATCTGCGTCAAGCACAACCATATAAAGTACGCAGGAGAGACAATAGTATGTCTTCCCAACAAGCTGGTGGTGGAGATTGAAGGCGGCGAGGATAACGGTATCGACGGGTCCACACACTGACCCAAAGTATGGAGTAGTTTATGAGTAACAAGAGAATAGCCTTTCTTGGGCTTTTTGTGGCACTTGCTTTTGTGCTTTCATATATTGAATATCTGCTTCCGCTTAACATCGGAATTCCCGGAGCCAAGATCGGTATCGCCAATCTGGCTGTAATGGTGACCCTTTACACTGTGGGAGAGAAGAGTGCCATCGCGCTGTCTGTGGTAAGAGTAGTGCTGGTGGGACTGACCTTCGGCAATATCTCCATGATGATGTATTCCCTGGCGGGAGCAACCCTTTCACTCCTTGTGATGCTGATCGCAAAGAGGATCGGAAAGCTCTCCATGACCGGTGTCAGCGTTCTGGGCGGCGTATCTCACAATATCGGCCAGATAATCGTGGCAATGCTGGTTCTTGAGACGGAGAGTCTTTTCTATTACCTGCCTTTCCTTATCGTTGTAGGTACCATTACCGGTGTGGTAATAGGTATTGTTTCCAACCTGATCACGGTCAGGGTCAAGAAAGTTCTTAGTTTCTGAGGAATATATGAGCAGAGCAAAGAGACTGATATCTGTAGGAATAATGATAGTCATGATGGCGCTTTTACTAGCGCCTTTTTCTAATGGGGGAAAAGAGGCAATGAAGAACAGGAAGAGCTTTTATGCGCAGTATGACGGGACAGAGCCTCTGACCATCTATCTGGCCACAGACACCCACTACATTGCACCCTCACTTCACGAGGGAAGTGATTACTTTGACGATATGGTCAAAATGGGCGATGGTAAGTTCATGCCCTACGGAAACGAGATAAATGCGGCCTTCATTGAAAAGGTCATAGAGGACAGGCCTGCAGCTCTTATTGTTGCGGGAGATCTGACCTTCAATGGAGCAAGGCAGAGCCATGAGGAGTATTCAGCACTGCTAAAAAGGGTGGAGGACGCCGGGATCCCGGTTCTTGCCATCCCGGGCAACCACGATTTTACCATAAAAAGAGCCGCCAGATTCCTTAAGGATTCTTACGAACTGGTAAGCAGCATTGATGCCAATGAGTATCTTCAGATGTACAGTGAATTCGGAAGAGAAGACTCTTTTGACTTCGATGAGACGTCACTTTCCTATATCTATGAGGTGGCGCCGAATCTTCGGGTTCTGTGCGTGGATGTAAACACCATTGCGGGAATGTCGGGACTTCTTACGGATGGGACCCTGGCCTTTGTTGAGGATCAGCTTAAGAAGGCCATGGAGGACAAAGCCTACGTCATAAGCGTGACGCATCAGACCCTTCTTATCCACTCAAAGCTAACCAGCCGGGGAATGAGCTTTATCAATAATGACAGGCTCCTTGAACTGTATGAAAAGTACGGCGTTGTGATTAACCTCTCAGGGCACATGCACATTCAGCACATTGCGGTAAGCGACGGAGGCGTTCCCGATATTGCTACGGGTTCTCTTATGACTTCGCCAAACTACTACGCAAGGATCGATATAGAGGGCAAAAAATTCAGCTACAATGCGGTTCCCTTTGAAGTTCCATCGATACCTGATTTTGCAGCAAAGGCCCACGACTTCCTGTGGGACAATGCTCTAAGACAGGGAGAAGAGAATCTGAAGGAGGGTGACAGTGAAGATATGGCGGAGTTCTTTGCGGATTTCAATGTGGCCTACATCGCAGGAAGGAGCGATCAGATCCCCTGGAACGAAGAGGTAATGAAGAAATGGAAGAAGTCCGACAGCTTTGTTCCCCGCTACTTTGAGATAGTTAAGGAAGAGGAGGCAAACAACTTTACCACCTTTGAAGTAGACCTCGGTGATGAATGATATTGCATATCAGGCTTTATGGAAAGCGCGAAAAAACCGGCTCCCGTTTTTATAACGGGAAGCCGGTAATTTATTGTCTTAACAGCTTTTAGATCATTTCTTGTACTCGTAGAAACCTTTACCTGCGTTGATTCCGGTCTCGCCCTTGTCGATCTTCTCCTTGAGAAGAAGGCCGATCTTGTGGATGGTGGAATCGGGATCCTGTGCCTCGGGCTTCATCTGGTTGATGTTGTATGCGGTCTCAAGACCTACGATATCAAGAATCTCGAAAGGTCCCTTGGGGGCGCCGGTTGCAAGACGCCATGTAAGGTCGATGGTCTCGGGATCAGCTACCTCTTTTGCCCAGAGAGCCTGAGCTGCGGAGAGGAAAGGAACCAGCATGGAGTTAAGGATATAGCCGGGCTGCTCTTTGCGAAGCTCAAGGGAGATCATGTTGATCTCTTTGGCAAACTCAACAACCTTCTTATAGATCTCGGGATCTGTTCCGGGATGGCCCATAATCTCGGCTGTGTTGTTCTTCCAGATGGTGTTTGCGAAGTGGAGTGAGAGATACTTCTCAGGTCTTCCTGTGTACTCTGCAAACATGCTGGGAAGAAGTGTTGAAGAGTTGGTTACGAGGATAGTATCGGGATCAAGAAGATCCTTCATCTGCTCATATACGTCGATCTTGGCATCAGGGTCCTCTGCCATGGACTCGATAACGATATCAGCGCCGGAAACGGCCTTTGCCATATCAAGCTCGATATGTATGTTATCTGTCATGTTCTTTTCGCCCTTGGCGATAAGCTCATCGATGGCTTCCGGTGTGATTCCGTCCCAGCTTGTGATAAGTCCCTTGGGATAAAGAAGCTTGCCTAAAGGATTGCCGATAAAGCCCTTTGCTGCTGCAAGATCATCAAGCATTGCCTTCTTGTAAAGCTCTATCTTTGGAGTTGTTCTTCCGATGGAAGCCTGGCTTCTGAGCCAGAATGTAACGTCATGGCCCGTGTAAGCGCACATAAGGCCAATCTGTGTACCCAAAACACCGCCGCCTGCAACTACTACTTTGTTCATAGAAACAAATACCTCCTTGAATAAAAATACATTGGTTAAAACTGCGATTTTATACCCCTAATACAGTTACGTATCCATGGTAACATATGAATAAATATAAATATATAACATTTTTGTTTTCTTCAACTCTTTAATGTGATAAAATGGCAACGTGTAAAACTTGTATGAAAGAAGGAGAGGGGAAATGACAACATCACAAATCGGTATTATCATCTCTATTCTGGTGTATCTTAGCGGAATGCTGCTGGTAGGCTTTGTCAGCTCCAAGGACACCAACGACGTTAAGGACTTCTATCTTGGCGGAAGAAAACTGGGACCATTTGTTACAGCCATGAGTGCTGAGGCATCCGACATGAGTTCCTATCTTCTCATGGGAGTGCCGGGACTTGCTTACTTTTCGGGCATTGCCGATGCAGGCTGGACTGCAGCGGGCCTTATAGTCGGAACCTATCTCAACTGGCTCTTTACAGCGGGGAGGCTTCGTAATTACACCGAGTCTCTGGATGCTATCACAATTCCCGATTATTTCAAAAAGCGCTTCAACGACAAAAGCAATATCATTCTGTGTATCGGCGCTGCATTTATCCTTATATTCTTCGTTCCTTATACCGCATCAGGCTTTTCCGCTTGCGGCAAGCTCTTTTCATCATTATTCGGAGTAAATTACCAGCTTGCCATGATCGTGTCGGCTGTCATCATCGTGGGTTATACCACAACCGGCGGTTTCCTTGCTGCATCTAAGACTGACTTTATCCAGTCCATCGTAATGACACTGGCTCTTTTCTTTGTTGTGACCTACGGAATCGTCACCGCAGGAGGTCTTGGCGTAGTGGCTTCTAATCTCAAGGCTCTCCCCGGTTATATCAATATAAGTGCAACCTACAACAATGCCACAGGAGGAGCAGATTCCTACGGGCTTTTCAGTAAGATCACAACCTTCTGCTGGGGCCTTGGATATTTCGGAATGCCCCATATCCTGCTTAGATTCATGGCCATCAGAAAGACCTCAGAGCTGAACATCTCAAGAAGGATTGCTTCCATCTGGGTTGTATTCTCACTTGGCGTTGCCGTTATCCTCGGTATTGTGGGAAGAGCCATGACCCAGAGCGGTGTTCTTGAGACTCTTATAGAGGCAGACAACCCCGGCAGTGCATCCAAGGCTGAGACCCTTGTTGTTGTTCTTGCCAATCAGATCAGCCAGCACAACTTCCTGTTTGCACTTCTTGCAGGTATGGTAATTGCAGGTATTCTTGCTTCCACCATGTCCACTGCTGATTCACAGCTTATCGCTGCATCGTCAGCTGTTTCCGAGAATATTGTTCAGGATACTTTTGGAATCAAGCTTTCAGAGAGAATGGCCATGCTTACAGCAAGGGCAACCCTTATAGTTGTGGCTGTATTCGGTGTCATCATCGCCTGGAATCCAAACAGCTCGGTATTTGGCATTGTGTCTTTTGCCTGGGCAGGATTTGGTGCGGTATTCGGACCTGCAATGATCATGTCGCTGTACTGGAAGAGAGCCAACAAGTACGGAGCCATCGCAGGTATGGTAGCCGGAGGAGCCATGGTATTTATCTGGAAATACCTTGTAAGACCTCTTGGCGGAGTTTGGAATTTATATGAGCTTGCACCTGCGTTTTTAGTTGCTATAATAGTGATTGTCGTAGTCAGTCTCATCACACCCGAGCCTGACGAGGAGATAGTTACTAAATTTGAGCATGTGTCCAAGCAGAGCCGCTGAGGATGACATGCAAGTGAAAGTGTAAGAGATGTTCAAGAATAGCAAATTGCAGGAAAATGGGACTACAAAGGCGATAGTAATGAATATGCTCATTGCCGCCGTGAGTCTTTTTGTAAACGGGTTTGGCGTATATCTGACCATTCAGGCCAATATCGGCGCCGGCCCCTGGGATGTACTTAACCTGGGTCTTGCCAAGACCCTCGGAATACTGTATGGAACCGCCTCTGTGGCGGTTTCCTATACAATCCTGGGAATAGACATAGCCCTTAAGGAACCCATCGGAATAGCCATGTTTATAGACGCTTTTGTGGTGGGTAAGGCGGTGGATCTTTTTAACAGGATAAACCTTGTGCCCAAGTGTAACGGACTTCTTACGGGGATTCCCGTTATGATATTAGGTCTTGTGATCATGGCCTACACCCAGTACACCTATATGAGCGCTTCTCTCGGATGCGGCCCCAGAGACACACTTCTGGTGGCCCTTGCAAAAAGAGCCGGGAAGATCCCCATCGGTGTTGTGAGTATATCACTCCTCAGCCTTGCAACCTTTATAGGATGGCTCCTGGGAGGCCCTGTAGGTATCGGTACTTTGATCTGTGCCTTCGCCACAGGCCCCATAATGCAGTTTGCTTTTACTTCAGTTAAATTCGATGCCACTACCGTTCACCATCAGCATCTGACGGATTCGGTGAGGATCTTCGCCCACAGAGCCGGGAAAGTTGCCTGACAATCAAGCTTTTAGCAATAGGTGATCATTATGATTAAGGTCTATCACGCAGGATACTTTGAGATACCGAAGCCTGATATTCACAGAGGCAGGGTAAACGCTGATTTTGGTCAGGGTTTCTATGTGACGGCCGATTATGAGTTTGCCGGCGGCTGGGCAAGACAAAAGCCCGGAACGCAGATATTCATCAATTTCTACGAGCTTGATGAGGAAGGGCTTGATATCCTTGAGTTTGACAGGGACGCGGACTGGTTTCGATATGTCTTTTCCAACAGGAGGTCCATGCCTGATATTCACGCGGGAAAAGACCTGGTGATAGGCCCCATAGCCAACGACACCATCTACAATACCATGGGCATCATGACCAGTGGTTTTCTATCGGATGAGGAGGCTCTCAAGCTCCTTTCAGTAGGTCCCAAATACAGACAGATAGTCCTTAAAACGCAAAAGGCGGCGGGCAGCCTTAAGTTTATCAAATCAGAGGTGCTTTCAGAGGAAACTATCCAAAAGAACGCAAAAAGAGTTAAAATAGAAGAAGATGAATATCTTCAGAAGATTGCCGAAGTAATGAAGGAATTTGATACATAAACGTTCCCGGATACCCCTTTTTGTTGGAAAGAGTGCCCATGATAAGAAGAAATGAGTTGGTTCGTTTAGGCATAGAGCAGGTCATTTGCGTTATTGCAATTTTGCTTTTAGTGTTTCTTTCTGTTGACGCAGGTAAGGATAAAGCAGATACGGATAATGCTGCTCTCATGGATATCAATGAAGGCTGGATTGATGAAGCCGGACAGGCGGTTGATCTATATGATCTTGCCCCGGGGAGGCATTCTGTTGTATTGGATATCAGTAAGCTGAGCACAAAAGGCAAGGCAATCTGCTTCAAGTCCATTGATACTACTTTTAAGGTCTATGCATCGGATGGGATGATCTGTGATTATAATCCCGTGATTCCGAGGCTCTTAGGTATTTCTTATGGTATGCAATATCATACCGTCCCAATTCCGGAGGGGAGCTCCTTTTTAAGACTGTATCTTGAACCGGTATTCGCAGATACCCCTGCAGGTATAAGAGATCTGGTTATCAGTGATGCAGGGCAGTATATGACAAGTGTCTTTAAAAGAAATCTCTTTTCATTTGGACAGAGTACGATAACTATAGTTATCGGAATTCTTTTTGTTATAGCCGGAGTAACGGGCCAGATCGTGATGAAATCGACAGGCATTGATTTCATATCTTTTGGTATAAGCTGTGTAATGGTTGGCTATATTGGATTCAATGATACCCTTCTTCTTCAGATACTGACAGGCCGTCCTGATATTATCAGGGTTACGGAGTATATGTGCCTGGCGTTCATATCGTTTCCTGCGCTTTCTTTCTTTTCCAGTATAACCGGAGAATCACATTCAAAGCTGTTATCAGGCATGTTTGCAGTATGCCTTTTTAATTATATTCTTCAGGTTGGTCTGACATATGACAGGTTGTCGGACTATTACTATCTTGTTTATATTTCTCAGGCCCTTATATTGGTTTGTTTTGCTATGGCAATAGTGCTTGTGGTCAGGGCTGTTCGTCGCAGGACGATCAAACCTGCACTGCTGCGCAGTGTGGCCTGGGGACTTGTATCCTGCATTTCCGGTGCTGTAATTGATGTGGTCCGCTTTAATTTTCTGCAGAGTTTCGGAAGTTTGACCTTTACCCGCATTGGAGTGCAGTTGTTTACTGCATTTATGGGAATTTATCTGTATAGGGATCACATCGATTCCCTTAAGAAGAAGCAGCAGGAGAGTGCTGTGTTTGCATCCGAGATATCAGAGGCTTTTGCCAAAGTCATTGATATGAAGGATACGTATACCTACGGCCATTCCAAGAGGGTGGCGCAATATACGGGCATGATCGCAAAAGAGATGGGATATGACGCTGAAACTGTGGAAAAGTATTATCGTATCGGTCTTTTGCATGATGTGGGTAAGATCGGAATACCCAAGGCTGTGCTTAATAAGCCCGGGAAGCTTACAGATGAAGAATATGACGAGATCAAGACCCATACTTTAAAGGGACATGAGGTGCTTAAAGATATAAGTGCCGTACCTGAACTTGCGGTAGGTGCGCTGTCCCACCACGAGAGGCATGACGGAAAAGGTTATCCTTATGGGCTTGCCGGTGATGATATTCCGCCGGTGGGACGTATCATTGCGGTGGCAGATGCTTTTGATGCAATGTATTCCGACAGACAATACCGTAAGCGTATGGAATTTGATAAGGTGATATCGATAATAAAAGAAGTCTCCGGAACCCAGCTCAATCCCGAAGTGGTTGAGGCGTTTTTAAGACTCGTTGCCAAAGGCGAAATAAAAGCAATAGACGTAAAAGAAACAGAACAAAATGATAACATCATGGAGGAGTAAGTACTCTGATCTAAGGATGCTCTCAGGTCTGCAGTGAGATCATGTCGGATATTCCTTCCCGGCTATAGTTAGCGATTGCTAACGTGATTATAACGCAACATTTCATTGTTAGCAATAGGTAACTTATGGTATTGCGATAAATATTTGGCATTTTACCATGTTGCATGGGCATTACTGTGCTATAATTATATGTACCGGCGGGAGGACCTAAACCTATGAAAAAATGGAAGATCTGGCAGATTGTTCTATTCGTAGCGTTGTGTGTGTGTATGAATGTGGGAGGCAAACTGGTGGCTGTCCATATGGAGTGGCCGTTATGGGCTGATTCCTTTGGAACGGCGCTGTGTGCCTGTATTGCCGGGCCTGTGTGCGGTGCCATTGTCGGCTGTACCGGGAACCTGGCTTATGCCATGGTAAATCACCTCTCGTTGTTCTATGCCCTTACCAGCATAGCTTTGGGCATTATTGTAGGTAATGCGGCCAAAAAGCGCTGGTTCGATCAATTCTACGGCTTCATGAAAGCTGCTTCTTTAGCTGTTCTTACGGCACTTGTGGTTTCTGTGCCCTTAAATCTTATTGTTCATAACGGTTATACGGGAAATAAATGGGGTGACGGCATTATCAGCTATCTTTTGAGCAGACAATGGCCACCCTTTATTTGTGCTGTGGCAGGACAGATGTCACTGGAATTTGCGGATAAAGTGCTCTGCATGGCTGCGGTATACATCGTTATCCTTTTAAGGCGGCAGCAGGACGGCCATATAAATGACAAGGCAGTTCAGCGGGGCACAGCTAAGGGAACGGTGATAGCTCTTTTGCTCTCCTTTGGACTTTCTATGTTTGCGCCGGCCCAGATCGCGGAGGCCAGAACCAATACGAGGCTCGTGGATTACAACGATTATGTACAGACTCTGTACAGCAGCAACAACGGACTTCCCTGCGGCGAAGCCAATGCCATAGCCCAGACCAACGACGGTGTTCTGTGGATCGGAACCTATGCAGGGCTCTACCGTTACAACGGCAGGGAGTTTAGGTGGATAGATGATTATGAATCCGTTAAAAACGTAAACTGTCTCTATGTGGACGAAGAGGGACGACTTTGGATCGGCACAAATGATAACGGACTGTCTATCGTTATCAGGGAAGAAGTGGTGAATGTGCTGGATATGTCCAGCGGACTTCCTTCCAACTCCGTAAGGAGCATCATAAGAGCTTCGGATGGATATTACTATGTCGGTACCAGCGGAAACATGCAGATACTGGTGATGAACAATGGACTTAAGGCTGTAAATACCCTTAACGACGTGAATTATGTGGAGAGCAGCAGTGCCGATGAGGCGGACCATGTGGCTGTGGTCACCTCAGACGGAACTCTTTTCCTTCTGAAAAAGGGCGAGATCATTGGAAGGATAGAGATGCCCAATGAAGAAGAGGAATTCAATTGCTGTGCCTTTGCACCGAACGGCACCCTTATGGTGGGTACCTCCACCAACCACATCTACAGCTACGATGTTTCCAACGACAACTTCAAACTCCTTACAGTTCTTCGCTGCGAGGACGTTGAGCATATCAACAACTTAAATTACATAAACAACGGAACCCTGTTCATTTCCACAGACAGCGGTGTGTCCTACATGGATGCAGGAGGTTACCACAAGCTCAATACCAATGAGTTCAACAACTCCATAGACAATATGCTCTATGACTACCAGGGAAATCTGTGGTTTACATCCTCAAGACTGGGACTTCTGCGCATGTCAAAATCACCTTTCAAGGATGTTTACGGATCCATAGGAATGGAGCGTAAGGTGGTGAACGCCATAGTTAAGTGGCAGGACAGTTACTACATCGGTACCGACAAGGGCCTGGATGTTGTGGACAAGAAGGGTGACAGGCAGATAACCAGCAATCTTACGGATGAGCTTGATGGAAAAAGAATCAGATGCCTGTATGTGGACAGCCATGAGCATCTGTGGGTATGTACCTACGGAAGCGGCCTGATGGAATATTCACCCACAGGTGAAAAGTGGGAATATAACGCAGATAACGGAAGCTTTGGCAACAAATCAAGGATTGTCACGGGGCTTTCCGACGGAACAATCCTGGCAGCGGGAGATACCGGAATCAGCTATATCAAAAATCACAAGATAGAGCGCACCATCGGTAACGAAGACGGCCTTATCAATTCCATGATCCTGACTCTCACGGAGCGCAGCGACGGAACTATCCTTGCCGGAACCGACGGCGACGGAATAGCTGTACTTAAGGACGGTAAGGTGGAACGGATGCTTACCAGAGAGAACGGCCTTAGCAGCGGAGTTATCCTTCGTACCATAAAGGATCCCAAGTCCGAGGGTGTGTTCCTGGTAACCAGTAACAGCCTTTGCTATATGGAACCCGATGAAAGCATCAGGATCCTCGATAAATTCCCGTACTTTAATAACTATGATATCTGGGTTAAGGACGAGGATACGCTATTCGTCATGTCCAGTGCCGGAATATACGTTGTAGGCCGTGATGAGCTGGTGGCAGGCGGAGAGATGGCCTGGGAGCTTCTGGATGCCAGAAGAGGCCTTGGAACCTCACTTACTGCGAACTCATGGAACTATTACAACGGTGACGGGGAGCTGTATCTTCCCTGCGATACCGGAGTTTATGTTATAGACGTGGAAAAATACAACACCGATGTGCGTTCCTATAGAATGCAGCTGGCATCCATCCGCATGGACGGAGTTTTGCAGCCCATTGCCCGTATGGGTGATATCACTGTGGGACAGGGCGTAAGCCGTGTGGAGCTGTCACCGGAGATCCTGAATTATACCATTCAGGAGCCGAACGTTGGATATATCCTTGAAGGCTATGATAATCAGTGGACTATTGTACCTCAGAACAGTCTGAACAATATTATCTATATAAATCTTCCTGCGGGACATTATACCTTCCGCCTTGCGATCTTTGACAGCGCCGGTGACAAGGTCCTTGAGGAACGCAAGTTTGGACTTGTTAAGGAAGGTGAACTCTATGAGAAGAGAGGCTTCAGGATATACATGGTACTTCTTCTCACCACCTTCGTTATCTGGGTTACATGGATGATAGTTCAAAGACAGCTGAACCAGCAGCAGTTCAAGATCAACATGGCCAATCAGACGGTTATGGCTATAGCGAATGCCGTCGATGCCAAGGACGTTCGAACTAACCAGCATTCCACCAGAGTTGCGGAGTATTCGGTGCTTATTGCCCAGGAAATGGGATGCTACAAGTGGTGGCAGAGAACAAGATTTTTGTCGAACTTAAGTAAAGCCGCCCAGATGCATGATATCGGTAAGATCGGAGTTCCGGACGGGGTTCTTAATAAAGTCGGAAGGCTCACGGATGATGAATATGTGAAGATGAAGTCCCACGTTTTAAGCGGTGCGGAGATTCTGAAAGACTTTACGCTGGTAGAGCATGTTGTGGATGGAACCAGATACCACCATGAGAGATATGACGGAAAGGGCTACCCCGATGGCCTGAAGGGAGAGGAGATACCTCTTTTTGCCAGGATAATAGGAGTGGCGGATGCCTTTGATGCCATGACTTCCAACCGTGTATACCGCAATCATATGGATACGGATTACGTTATGAATGAAATGAAGCGTGGACGCGGCACGCAGTTTGATCCGGAGGCTCTTGATGCATTCTTCCGCCTGGTGGAAAACGGAGAGATCAATCTGGATGCTATCTATGCTCAGAAGAGGGCGGAGATTGACAATGCAGAACAGGATGCAGAGTTAAAGCGCCGCGTTGAGGAAGACAAGAAGATTCAGGAAGCACAGATGAAGGGGGAAAGTAAGGACAGCTCTTCTGATGAGAAAGGAGCAAAGGTATGAAGCGGGAATATATCGTAACTTTTTTGACGTGTATTGTCATACTGGCTGCTTTCGTGGGATTGTTCAGGGTTCTGAATATAGGAGCCGAACGGGAGGATCTGACCATAGGATTCATCTACGACAATGACGAGAGTACACCCTATACCTATAACTTTTCTCTTTCGAAGGATGCTTTGGAAAAGAAATACGGAGAACAGGTGACGATCTTTACCAGCAGCAATGTGCTGGATGAGGAGATGGAAGAGCCCTTAAGAGAAATGGCAGCAAAGGGCTGCGACATCATTTTCTTCAATGGCTACAGCGATCTGGTATTAAAAATGGCGCCGGAATATCCCGATATTCAGTTCTGTCAGGCGTCCTATATGGATATGAGCGGGCAGAGCACTCCCGAAAATTATCACACCTTTAAGGGGGAGGCCTACCAGGGAAGATATGTCAGCGGCATTGCCGCAGGGAAGAAGATAAAGCAGATGATTGCTGATGGCGTTATAACCGCTGATCAGGCCATAGTGGGATTCGTTGCAGCGTTCCCCACCTCGGAGGTTATTTCCGGTTACACAGCATTTATTCTGGGGGTTCGTTCCGTAGTACCCGATGCGGTGATGAGGGTATGTTATACCAACACCTGGAGCAGTTACGCTCAGGAAAAGAGATCAGCTCAGAAACTTATAGAGGAAGGCTGCACTATCATCTCTCAGCATACCGACACCATCGGTCCGGCTATTGCCTGTGAAGAGGCTTCAGAAGAAGAGATACCGGTATACTTTGTGGGATACAACCAGAGTATGTCGGAGGTTGCTCCGGGTACATCTCTTGTAACCTCAAGGGTGTGCTGGGAACCTTACGTACTTGAGGCAGTGGATGCGATATTGCATGACAGGGATATTGAATCCGTGGTGACCGGACGTATCCACGGATCGGATGTTTCTGCGGGATTTGAAGAGGGATGGGTCGAGATGCTGGACTTAAACCTTCAGGTGGCAGCCCCGGGAACCCAGGAGGCCATGGATGCGGCCATAGAACAGTTTAAACGCGGCAATGGAGATTTCGTATTCAAGGGAAATTATAAGGGAGTTAATCCTGATGATCCTTCAGATACCATAAGTCTTACAAGTGGCTACAAGGAGAATGAAAATACTTCATATCCGCTGTTCCACTATATTTTGGAAGATGTTGTAACAATTGAAGAGTAGAACGGATTAAAACGGGGACGCTAAGGCAAGGCCAAGCGTCCCCGTTATTTTTATTATTTCAGCCGCTTTTCTAGCGCTCTGTACATGCTAAGAAGCGTCGGTGTTTCAGCCTTTATTGTATCAATATCTTCGTTCTTGCCTGCCAGCTCCAGCATCCTTGCCAGCTCGGACAGATCTGATGCACCAACAGTGCGGGCCGAGCTTTTAAGAGAATGAACTAAAGTGGTGTAGGTCTCAATATTTCCGTCATTAAGGGCGTTCTCTATCTTCTCGGACTTAAGTGGTATGGAGTCGGCAAAGACCTTAAGGGCTTCAAGATAATCTTCTATGTCGCCGCACATGAAGATTCCAAGATCCGTATCCAGTCCTTCAAGTTTAAGAAGCTCATCGGGAAGGGCAGCATGTTCATCCATGTGCTGTATGGCTTCCTCAGAGGATTTCTCCCTAAGATCAGTCTCTTTTACGGTTCCCTCATGCATATTGTATTCGGTGTCTTCATCGATCATGCCGAGCATGATATCAGCAAAACGCTCATCAAACTGGGTGCCTTTTCCCTTTTCGATCTGCTCTCTTACCTTCGCCTGAGGCATGAGTTCACGGTAGCTTCTGTTGCTGGTCATGGCGTCATAGGCGTCCGCAACAGCTATGATCCTGGCTTCCTCCGGGATCTCATTTCCCTTCAGACCGTCAGGATAGCCCCGGCCGTCGATCCTCTCGTGGTGCCATCTTGCGCCGAAGGCAAGCTTTGGCATTTCTTTTATATTCTTAAGGATCTTGTTTCCAACAACAGGGTGCTTTTTGATCTCGGCGAATTCCTCGTCGGTAAGCCTTGAAGTCTTATTGATGATCACGTCAGGAACGCCGATCTTACCGACATCATGCAAAAGACCCATCATGTAGATCTCATCCTGTCTCGTCTCGTCGTAGCCGTATCTTTTGGCAATCTCTTTTGAATAGGCGGCAACACGGCCGGAGTGACCGTTGGTATAGGTGTCCTTGGCGTCTATGGCTTCCGCCAGAGTCTGTACCACGTGGAGCGTAAGGCGGGTGTTCTCTCTGGCTTTTTTCTCTACCTCTTTTGCCAGATCCTTATGAAGACGCTCGAACTCTATGGTGCGCTTAACTCTGAGATTGAGAATATCAGGAACAACAGGCTTACGTATAAAGTCCACCGCCCCAAGGTGCAGGGCCCTGGTCTCCGTGCCGATATCCTCATCTCCTGTAAAGAATATAACAGGTATGGTGCACTCAGGATCGGGGCGCTCACGGAGCTTTTCAAGAGTCTCAAAGCCGTTCATTCCGGGCATGATCACATCAAGAAGGATAAGGTCCGGAAGGGGAACCATTCCCTCCACATAGTTTAAAAGCTCTTCTCCGGAGGAGAGCTTTGTCACCTTTATACCGTTTTTGGTAAGAACATTTGACACATGCTCGCGGTTATCATTGTCATCGTCAACCACAACAACCCAGTACATATGAAAGTCTCCTTCCTTAGCTTAGAATGGCCTCAACAGCCGCTATGAGAGCGGGGCGTCCCTCTGACTTGGATACGATGCCGTCTGCTTTGAATTCGCTGTCAGCGTTGGCTTCATCCGCATCATCGAGACCTGTCCTGTAAAGCACAGGGATATCTTTAAGATCCCCGTTGGAACGGATGGCCTTAAGTACCTCGGGGCCTGACATTACAGGCATTGCGTAGTCAAGAAGAACAAGGTCCGGTTTCTGTCCGGCAATGAGCTTTAAAGCATCCTCTCCGGAGGTTGCCTTCTGGACACTGTGTCCTGCCTTTTCCAGCCAGCGGCCTGTCATGGCCAGCATATCTTCATCGTCGTCAATAAGCAGTATGTTACTCATATTTCTTCCTCCTGATCTTAGAAGTTATTTATATCAGACTCTTCATTACCGTAAACAGTTCATCGGGCTCTATGGGCTTTGCCAGGTGGGCGTTCATTCCTGCCTCAAAGGAGAGCCTCACATCCTCATCCAGCGCATTGGCGGTAAGGGCGATGATGGGTATTGTGGCTGCATCGGCCCTGTTTAATTTGCGGATCGCTCTGGTTGCATCAATACCGTTCATCTTAGGCATCCTGATGTCCATCAGTATCGCGTCATAGGTGCCAACGGCGCTTTCTTCAAACAGCTTTACCGCTGCTTCGCCGTCGGAGGCATAATCTGCAGTGATATCGTTCATCCCAAGGAGCTTTTCCATGATGCGGGCATTTAGATCCATGTCCTCTGCAAGGATCACCCTGCTGCCGCTTAAAGCTGCAGCTCTTCTGGACTTCATGGAATCCAGCTTCCTTTCCGCCAGGATCTTGCCCAGCTCCTCCTTGAGGTTGTCCGCAAACATGGGCTTTGCAAGGAAGCCGTCAACTCCAGCCTTAAAGGCTTCCTCCATGATCTCGTACCAGTTGTAGGTAGTAAGAACAATGGCTACATCTTCCCTGCCAAAGATTTCCCTGATGCGCTTTGTGAGCTCTATGCCGTCCATCTCCGGCATCTTCCAGTCGATAAGCAGGAGATTAAAGGGCGGCTTATGGCCCGGCAGGTTCTTAAACATGGACAGGGCATCTTCACCGCTTTGAACATACTCGGATTCAACACCTATGCGGCGAAGGATCATCTTAGCGTGCTCGCAGGCAGTGATATCATCGTCCACGATAAGTACCCGAAGAAGGGCAGGATCGAAGGAATATCTGCTGCTTTGGGCATCGCTGCAGATTCCGAAGGGAATGTAGACCGTGAAAACAGATCCCTTTCCTTTTTCGGAGGTCACATCTATATGTCCTCCCATCATGTCGACGATGTTACTTGTGATGGCAAGACCAAGCCCGGTGTTGCCGGTGCGAACCCCGGCAGCAGTTGTCTCTTTTGCAAAGGGCTCAAAGAGCTGCGGCAGATCCTCCGGATCTATGCCCTTGCCGGTATCCGCTATCTCAAAAGCAATGGTAGCCGTGGAATTGGTTCGCTCTGTCTCTTTTACCGTAAAAGAGACACTGCCTCCCGCAGAGGTGTAGGTAACCGCATTCTCCAGAATGTTAAAGAGCACCTGCTTGAGCTTTAAGTCATCGCCTATGTAGTGGTCATCCAGTTGGCCCACCACGTTGCAGTTGAAGGCAAGCTCCTTGTCATCACACTTGGATTCGGTTACGGTATTGATCTGCTCCAGCATGCTTCCGAAGGAGAAATCCTCCTCCTTGAGCTTCATGCTTCCTGATTCTATAAGACTCATTTCCAGTATGTCATTGATAAGGGAAATGAGGTGCCTTGCGCTGTCTCCGATCTGGGTTATGATCTGTCTTGTGTCGTCATCAAGATCGGGCTTTCTAAGGGCTATATTGTAAAGTCCCACGATGTCGTTCATGGGAGTTCTTATCTCATGGCTCATGTTGGAGAGGAAAGCTGTCTTTGCAAGATTTGCCCGCTCGGCCTCCGCAAGGGCTCTGGTGAGCATCTGCTTCTTTTCCTCCTCAACCACTTTGAGGGCAACTTTGGAGGCTTCTTCGCTGTTCTCATAGTTGCTCAGTACATCCGACAGTATTTCCTTGAGAGCGCGGTACCTGGAAAGAAGCACCGGAATGTCCCTGGAAAGAGCAGCGCTGTCACCGGCTTTTGCCGCCATCTCCATGGCCTTTGCCTTGACGGATACCTCCATTGCACCAATGGCTGCGGAGGTGCTCTTTAAGGAGTGCACGTTGATGGCAAGGGCCTCAAGGTCGCCGTCCTTGAGGTTGTTCTCGATCTGGGTCGCCTTTACGTCAATGGACATGGCGTAGGTCTCAATCGCAAAGATGTAGTCCTCCGCATCGCCGCAATACTCTATGCCCTTTTCGGGAACCAGCTGAGGATAGTCGAAGATCACCTTCGGGAGCTTTGAGAGCTCGTCATCCTCGGCCTCACTCTGTGTGCCGCTGGTTAATATTATGGAGTCCTGAGGGAGGTATTTGATCATCATACGCTCCATCTCATCGATGTTTACGGGCTTTGACAGGTAATCGGTAAAGCCGGCCTTAAGCATCTTCTCCTTGTCCCCGTACACCGCACTGGCGGTAAGAGAGATGATGGGGGTCTTCTCATATTTATCGGGATAGAGTTCCTTTAGTTTGAAAAGGGTCTCGATTCCGTTCATCTGCGGCATTCTGTAATCCAGAAATACCATGTCATAGTGCTCGTTTCCGAACTTCTCGATGCATTCGGCTCCGCTGGTGGCAACATCGATGTGGATCTTGGTGCGCTTAAGAAGTCCCGCTATAACCTGTAGGTTCATGGGGGTATCATCCACTACAAGGAGGCTAAGACCCGGAGCCGTAAACAGTGAGCGCTTGCTGCGGGTGGCGGTGGCCTCATCGTTGTGGGGGACCGGATCGAATTCACCCACCGGTGCCCAGTCCGAAACTTTCTGAGTAAGGACAAAAGAGAACCTGGAGCCTTCTTCGTAACGGCTCTCCACCTTTAATTCGCTTCCCATAATGGAAAGGAGCTGTCTTGTTATGGCAAGTCCAAGGCCCGTTCCCTCAATGGTCCTGGTCTTTTTCAGGTCCAGACGGTCAAAGGGCTCAAACAGACGCTGCATGTCCTCGTTGCGGATTCCGATTCCGGTATCTGTAACGGAAACCTCGTAGCTTACGCTGTCCTCGTCCTTGTCCTTAAGGGTTATCTCAAAGTCTACGTGACCTTTTTCGGTGTACTTAACGGCATTGGTAAGGATGTTGGTGATGACCTGTTTTACGCGGATCTCATCGCCGACAAGATGGGCAGGAAGGGTAGGGTCAACCTTGAAATTAAGGTCAAGTCCCTTGGCTTCGGCCCTGAACTGCACCAGGTTATAAAGGTCCACCACAAGAGAGGAGAGGGAGTACTCTTCATGCTCAAGAGTCATCTTTCCGGTCTCTATCTTTGAGAAATCCAGGATGTCGCTGATGATGCCAAGAAGGCTCACACCGGCTTTCCTGATATTTTCCGAGTAGTCCAGGATCACGGAATTGTCGGTCTCTCTCTGTATCATCTCGTTCATTCCAAGGATGGCGGTGATGGGAGTCCTTATCTCGTGGCTCATGTTGGAGAGGAATGCGCTCTTTGAGTTGTTGGCCTGCTCAGCCTGCTCCAGGGCATAGGAGAGGGCGCGGACTCTTTCCTTTTCTTCGGCGGCAATCCTGTTCTCGGTAATATCCTCAATGAAAACATAGTAAACTTCACCGTATCCCGTGAGAGTAGCAAAATGTCCGTAGTCATCCACCCATCTTAAGGAGCCATCCTTTCTGATTATCCGGTATACCACATAATCAATGTTCCTTCGGTTTGAGGGATGATGGATCTGCTGGTCTATGGAGCTCTGGATCTCCTCGTAATCCTCAGGATGCACCATTCCCTTAAAGGTGTTGCCTGTAAGCTCCCTGAAGTCTTCCACCGTTTCACATCCGTAGATGTCGCAGGTGGACTGGTTGACATACAGAAGTTCCATGGTATCATCAGCGCGGTAGATAAAGAAGCCGCCGGGCATCTGTTCCGCCAGCCACTCAGCTGCGGACATTCCTTCCTTTGAGGGGATGGTATTCATAATTTCATCGCTTATATGTCTGTTAAGTTGCATTGAGATACCTCTTAATCTTGATCTGTCTTACTTAGGGCGGTTTCAAGTTCTGTTCCAAGGTCCGAATATTTAAGGACGAATCCCGGAAGGATTTCTTTAAGGGAATCGGCGTCGCTGTTTTTGGCTGCGGCTTCGATTTGTGCTGCCGTCTCCGAAAGCTCGTCCGCTCCGATGGCACGGGAGGTGCTCTTTACGGAGTGGGCAAGGAGCGAGAGATCATCAAGGTCTTCACTTTTCCAAAGTTCTTCAAGGCGGGCAGACTTTTCTTTTGCCGAGTCCGCAAAAACCTTCAGCGCTTCAATATATTCCTCTTCATCGCCGCAGTAATCGATTCCGTGCTCTATGTTGAGCTGCTTTATGGAAGTGATGGCTTCCGGCAGTGTATATGCCGTATCCGACGCTTCAGCCTCAGGTTTTGGGGCTGTTTTATGCACCTTTTCCTT
This sequence comes from Butyrivibrio sp. FCS014, assembly GCF_000526935.1. Classification (GTDB taxonomy): domain Bacteria; phylum Bacillota; class Clostridia; order Lachnospirales; family Lachnospiraceae; genus Butyrivibrio. The sequence goes on from NZ_JAHA01000007.1 coordinate 436,016, forward strand.
TGGAAGATACTTAAGAAGCATCTGCTCCATGCCAAACAGGGTCACAGGCTTTGTCAGGTAGTCGGTAAAGCCGGCCTTTAACATCATCTCTTTTCCGCCGGAGAGAACATTGGCGGTAAGGCAGACGATTGGTGTCTTTGCGGCTTCCTTGGGGTAGAGCTTATGTAGCTGAGTTAGGGTCTCCACGCCGTCCATATTGGGCATGCGCTGATCAAGGAAGACCATGTCGTACTCATTATCCCGGAAAAGAGCTATGCACTCCGCGCCGCTCTCCGCAGTATCCACCTTCATTCCATTCCCCTTTAGAAGTCCGCAGACCACCTGAAGGTTCATGGGAGTGTCATCAACAATGAGGATCCTTGCATCCGGGGCAGTGAAGGAAGCGGCTCGCTTTCTGTGATGCCTGCCGGTGTCTGTATCCACGGGCTCAAACTTGCCGATCGGGGTTCTGTCCGCAATTCCCTGGTGAAGAAGGAAGGAGAAGCGGGATCCGGTGCCGTATTCGCTGGTGACGTGAATCTCGCTGTTCATCATGGACAGAAGGTTCTGGCTTATGGCAAGGCCAAGGCCCGATCCCTCGATGGTTCCGGTTTTCTCAAGATCCAGCCTGTCAAAAGCGGAATAGAGCTTGCTCATATCCTCGGCCCTGATGCCGATTCCGGTGTCCTCAACAGCAACTTCCATGGTAAAAGAGTCATCATCCATGGACATGAGGCTTACGTTAAGCTTTACTGAGCCCTCCTTGGTGTACTTCGCTGCATTGGAGAGGATATTGGTCATTACCTGTCGGATCTTTTGCACATCTCCGATGGGGGAGGTGGGCAGTTTTTCATCTATCTGCATTTCAAAAAGCAGGTCTTTTTCCTCTGCCTTTGCAATGACCATGATCTGCAGTTCGCTTATAAGCTCAGGCAGGGAATAAGGCGCATTCACCAGTTCCATGCGGCCGGCCTCGATCTTGGAAAAATCAAGGATATCATTGATTATGCCAAGGAGGCTCTCGCCGGCCTTTTCTATGTTCTCGGAGTAGTGGACTATCTTCTCGTCGTTGCTCTCCAGCTGGATCATCTCGTTCATGCCGAGGATGGCGGTGATGGGAGTCCTTATCTCATGGGACATGTTGGAGACGAAATTTGTCTTCATCTGATTGGCAAGCCGGGTGCGCTTAAGGTCTCTTATAGCAAGGACGATCACCAGCAGCGCAATAAGAAGGGACAGTGCCAGGAACAGCCACAGGTTATCCCGCACCATATCCCGGAAAGTATAGGTATAAAGCTCATCCGAATAGTGATTGGACACCTCTCTCGGGTACTCCGAGCCGATTACCTTGATCCCGCGATTGAGGAGCTTTAAAAGTCCCTCGTTTCCGATCTTTACACCAAAGCACCGGTCATCGGGGCTGGTCAGCTGCCTGGAATACAAGCCCTTGTATTTGCTGTTTTTCAGTATCTCATTGGCACGAAGGCCGTTGAGGGTTGTGGCATCTGCCGTACCCTTTAGAACGGCGTTTAGGCACGCATCTATATCAGGGAAAAGAACTATCTTCGCCTCGGGGAAGCTTGTGAGGATGTAATAGTACTGCATTCTGTTGTTTTCATTTACAGCAAAGGTAAGACTTCCGGCGTTTTCATACTCGTTTTTGTAGACCAGCTCAGTGATGGCGGAAACCACAGGTGAGGACTGGTATATGCCGTTTTCCTCGGAGTAGAAGAGGCCTCCCCCTGCAGGGAAGCAGACATCTATTTTCTCGTCCCTTATATCAGAGATCATGTCGTCGTAGTTGTCGTAGCCGGTGTAGGTCACCTCAATATCCGTCAGTGCCATGTCCGTCAGCATACGGGGAATGATCTCTTTTACGATACCTGTCACGTTCCCTGCGCTGTCGGTGGAACTGTAGGGAAGGTAGTTATTTAGGTATCCGACCTTTAAAGAGGAGTTCTCTGCAGCCCACGCTCTTTCAGCCTCCGAGAAGGTGTGGCTGGAAACGCTGGAGGAGTAGTATTTGCTTCGCAGGGTGCTGATATAATTGGGATCCTCCATGGCAAGAAGGGACTGGGCCTGATCAAGCTCCGCAAGAAGATCCGGACGGCTTTTGCTGACGCAGAGGTAATAATCGGAGGTTCCGAAGGTGCAGATGACTTCAGCGTGATCACGGCCGTAGGCACCGTCGCCCTCAGCGGCAAGGATATCAACTTCCTTATTGTCGAAGGCATCAAAAAGCGACTCGTAATCATCGAAGGTGACAACCTGCGCGTTTATGGACTGTTCATTCAGATACCCCTCAAGGATATCCACGATTGCGCTCTGAAGGACACCGATTCTTTTCCCTGAAACGGAAGAGGGAGAGTAGGTGACCGAGGTGTCGTCATCGTGTTTTACAAGGGTGTAGATCTCATTTCCCATGGGAGATGAGGGATAGCCGATTATATCCAGGCGGTCTTCGCGCTTTGCAAGACCCGCAAGAAGGTCGATGTCTCCGGAAAGCAGCATGTCATAGAGCTCGCCAAAACCGCCGTAGACATACTCATAGTTCCAGCCGGTGTACTCCGAGAGCTTGCGGTAATATTCATAGGCATAGCCCGTCTTCACAGCGTCGGGAGAGGCCCCTTCCTCAAAGACCTCATTCTCGTAATAGCCGACCCTTACGACGTCTGCAGTATTGTCGGCGGCAAGAACCCTGCCCTGATTCGGGAAAAGAGCTGTGAACAGAAGAAGGACTATGGCGCATATCGCTGCTTTTTTTACGGATTTTCTCATAGGCTGTCAATCCTCTTTAACTTTCCCGGCAGCCCAAAGGGGAATCAGTGTCAGAAGAACAAGGACTACTCCTGCCAGGAAAAGCGCATTGGTTGGAAGGTACTCGGTAAAGCCGTATTCATCGGTGAATTCACCGCTTCTTTTGATAATGGGATTGGAAATAAGGGGAGCCACCACCATAGGGATCAGCACGTAGAAGATAATGCGGATTCCCTCAAACTGGCCCCTGGCGTCCTCAGGATAAAGGCGCTTGGACCACACGGTGACGGTCTGAAGAAACAGCATATAGCCGATTCCCACGAACAATACTCCCAAAAGCAGATGAGGATTCCAGATGGAACCGGGATTTACGTTGGTTGGTGACACGAAAAGACCGATGACCAGAAGCCCCAGGGCATTGATGATAACAGCGCCAAGAACGATCAGCGAAGATTTGCCTTGCTGAATGAGCTTAATGGCAGGGATAGTGGTGAACATGGCCACAAGGAGCCCCACTCCCTCAATAAGGCCCATGGTATCAGCGGTAAAGCCCAGGTAGTAGATCATGAAATTCCCAAGATGGGAAAAATATACGTTAAAGGATATGAAGTACACTGCAAGCATCAGGTTTACAAACACAAGCTCCCGGTGCTTCAAATACTCTTTTACATTGAATATGGAAAAGAACTGGCTTGAAAAGCTTCCTTTTACCGAGGGGCGAAGGTTTTCTGAGTCCCTCATCCACAGAAGGGATACGATTCCAAGAAGGATGACGCTTCCGCCTATAACAACGAAAAGACGCATGTAGTTGTCGTCAGCTCCCACAAGAAGTCCACCAAGGACAGTTCCCACGATGGTTCCGATAACGGGCTGGACAGCGAGGGCTGCGCCTAAGGATCCGGAGTTATCGGGGTTCATGTGGTCGTTTATCCAGGCGTTAAAGCCGATGTCATTTCCCATGGATCCAAAGAAGCTCATTACGGCATCAGCGGCGACAACTGCGAAGGCAACGCCTGCGATGGACGCGGTCTTGCTGTCATTTCGAAGAAACTGTGTGGCTCCGAAAAGAATGGTGAATATGCCCCACAGGATATAGCCAAAGGAGATGAGGCTCTTACGGTTGCCCTTTCTGTCGGAGATACAGCCGAAAAGGAATGTGGAGATGGTGGTGGCCAAGGCGGATATGGCAAGCATCCAGGAAATTATGGTGGGATCCTTGGCAATCTTGGCATAAACAAAGGTGTTGAACCATTGATTCTCCATGTTCCAGCACAGTTGTCCCGCAAGGCCCAAAAGCCATATCATAATCCAGAATGAAATTCCGTTTTTCTTAGATTCCGTCTGCATCAAGGTGCCTCCTGTCTATACTATTAATCATACTACAAACAGTTAATTAAATGCTGTTTTTTTGTATGGTTAGTTATTTTTTTATTAGCTTCATCCGGACTAATTAGTCGCATGTTGGAGGATTGCCCGGGATTAACATTGTTGTATAATGGTTAATGGAAAAAAGTTTTTGATATAGGAGCGTGAGGAATGAAAAAAAGGATTATTAAGAAGCTGCTTGCCTTTTCCATTGCGGGGGCAATGACGGTTACAGCGGCAGGATGCGGCAATACTGCGCCTGCGGAGCCGGCAGCCGAGGAGACTGCTGCAGACGAGGCTGCTGCGGAAGAGACAGCTGAGGAAACCGTGGAAGAACCGGCTCAGGAAGAGCCTGCAGAAGAAGCCGAAGAGGATCTTGTTACCGGAGAAAATATGCTGAGCAACGGAGATTTTTCAGCAGGTGTTGACCCCTGGCTTTCTTTCTGTCAGGACGGTGAGTGCTCACTTCTTTTGACCAAGGAGGGAGAACTGGATGTAAGCATCAACAGCGTAGGCACCGTTGCCCACGGCGTGCAGATCTACCACGACGGATTTTCGCTGGATGAGGGATGCGTCTACAAGATAAGCTTTGATGCATACAGCAATATCGAGAGAACCGGAGAGATGCGTTTCCAGTTAAACGGCGGTGATTATCACGCCTACTACCAGGAGATCGTGGAATTCGGAACAGAAATGCAGCACTATGAGTACACCTTCACCATGAAGGAAACCAGTGATCCTGCACCGAGGTTCTGCTTCAACATAGGAATGGTTGACAGCTTTGCCGAGGATCCGGGACCACACCATGTTTATTTTGACAACTTTGAACTGACCCTTGAGGATGCATCAGGCAAGGTTGCAGGAAGCGGAGAGATTGATATGCCGGATATCGCAATTAACCAGATCGGATATCTCCCAGATGCCTACAAGAGCGCAACTCTCACAGGAGATGCCCTTAATCAGACCGCAAAGCTTGTGAATGAGGACAGCGGTAAGGCTGTACTTGAGGCACAGATCGGCGCCGGCACAGATGATCCCGATGCCGGAGAAAAAGATGCTTTGTTTGATTTCTCATCTGTTAAGGATGAGGGAGCTTATCACATAGAAGCGGGGGATGTTGTATCAGCCTCCTTCAGGATTGCTAAGGATGTATACGATGACGTATTCAAGGCATCCATAAAGATGTTGTACTACCAGCGCTGCGGCACTGAGCTTACAAGCGACCTTGCGGGAGTATTTGCTCATCCTGTCTGCCACAACGACAAGGCGGTTCTCTATGAGGACAGCTCTGTAAGCCTTGATGTTTCCGGCGGCTGGCACGATGCCGGTGACTACGGAAGATATTCCGTAGCAGGAGCAAAGGCAGCAGCAGACCTTCTTCTTGCCTATGAGAATTATCCGGGAGTATTTGGAGATGATGTTGGAATTCCCGAGAGCGGCAACGGAATCCCTGACATACTGGATGAAGCTAAGTACGAGCTTGACTGGCTCTTTAAGATGCAAAGAGAAGACGGCGGCGTTTACCACAAGGTTACCTGCAGAAACTTCCCCGGAGAGATCATGCCCGAGGAGGAGACAGACCAGCTGGTTATCATGCCTGTTTCCACAACAGCAACAGGAGACTTTGCAGGTGTTATGGCCATCGCCGCAAGAGTATATGAGAAGACAGACAAGGCCTATGCAGACAAGTGCCTTGAGGCTGCAAAGAAAGCAGCGCAGTATCTTGATGTAACTCCCAGAGATTCAAAGGGTTACAAGAATCCCAGCACCGTTTCCACCGGTGAATATGAGGACGTAGTTGATATCGACGAGAGATTCTGGGCATACGCAGAGCTCTTTAAGACAACAGGCGATGCAGCTTATGAGAAGTCAATGTCAGGAGAGCTTGCACTTAACGGTTATTCCCTTGGATGGCAGGGAGTTGCAGGCTACGCAGGATATGCATATCTGACAGCCAAGCCCACTGACAAGGATACCCTTGCCAAGGTTAAGGAAGAAGCTCAGAAGATGGGCAAGAGCATTGTTGATAATGCTGCAACCTATCCCTACGGCTCATCCATCATTGGCGACTATCCTTGGGGAAGTAACCTTACCATCGCCAACAACGGTCAGTACCTGTTCATGATGAAGGGACTTATCGATTCCGATGACAGGGTTGCAGCAGACAAGCAGCTTAACTACCTGTTCGGCAATAACGCAACAGGCTACTGCTTTGTAACAGGATACGGCAGCATCTATCCCGAGCACCCTCACCACAGGCCTTCTCAGGCACTGGGCGTGACTGTACCCGGAATGGTTGTGGGCGGCCCCAACAACGGCCTCAACGACCCTTACGTACAGAACGTACTTAAGGATAAGCCCAGCGCCAAGTGCTACGCCGACAACTCCCAGAGCTACTCTACAAACGAGATCACCATTTACTGGAACTCACCGCTGATCTATCTGCTGGCAGCAGAGATCAACGGGTAAATGAGCTGTCTGGGCGCGTGAGATCGACTTGTTTGAGAAAATCAGAAATCGACGAAGGTGCGATGACCTGATCAATTTTTTATAAATGATGTGCATGCCCCGGTGTGCCTCCAGGCGGAGGCCGCCGGGGCTTTTTTGCGGATGACCTATCGTCTGCCGCGGCGAACTTACAAGATTTCGATGATTTCGGCAAGGCATTTCCGACGCATTTGTCTGTTATGGAGCTATGCGTCGGTAGTATTTACGATAAAATGTGCGGAATTCGCAAAACGCAAACGCTATCCCGATAACCAAGTGCTCAAACAGGCTTTTTGTCGATATAGCGTCAAGTTTTGGGGCTATTTTACCGACTCAATCAGCTTGTAGAATGCTTTGCGTCGGAGAGGGCTACAATCCACTGTAAAGCAAGGAAAATGATAAATGCAGTGGAGAGATACAAAAAATAATAAACCGAAACCGAAAATACAAAAATAGTTTCCAATATGATTGCTCGTATGATTGCCCATGTGATATTATCGTCAAGTTGCTTAACAAACGCAGCCACAAAAAAGAGATAAAAGCACACAAAGAAAGGGTACGAACAATTATGAGAAACACAAATATGTTTAATAAAACAATGACTCAGATTTTTGCAGTTGCTGCAGGTGTAGTTATTACACTTCAGCCCGTTACAGCTTTTGCAGCAGATGCAAATGAGGTTGATATAGAGGTTGAGTCAGTTGAGGCTGCTGAGACAGTTGAGACAACTGAGGAGACAGCTGAGGTTGTAGCTGAGAGCACAGTTGATGCAGTAGTTGCTGACGACGAGGAAGTAGTTGAGGTTGTTGAGACAGCAGAAGTTACAGAAGAGACTGTAGATGCAGACGTTGTTACAGACGAGACTGTTGCAACTGAGGAGACTGTAGAGGCTGTTGAGGCTACAGAGGATACAGCTGTTGTATCTGATGAAGTAGTTGAGGCCGCTGAGACAGCAGAAACAACACCCGTCTATGATAAGAAGGCAGCAAGCTACCTCAAGACAGCTGCTAAGGACAACGCTCTTCTTTCAGTAAATTCAATCAGCGAAGGTCTTGCAGCTACAAACCAGGTTTCAAGATGTCGTGAGATGGCTACAAAGCTTCTTGTATTCCAGTACAAGTATGTATATGGCCAGACAGTTATCGGAACAGCCTATGATATGGGCCACGGTGACAACAACTACATCATGCTTGAGATGAAGGATCCTACAACAGGTGAGATCTATCAGAAGTACTTCGATTTCTATATGCAGGATTCCAACGGAAACAATGTAAGCAATGCTTTCAAGTATCACACTGTAGACAGAATCACAATCGTTGAGAAGGATGCTCCTACAGGCGAGAAGAAGATTGGTTTCATCAAGTATCCCGTATTCGCAGCAAAGAGCAACGGTAACGTTGTTATGGATATCAACACATACAGCCAGCTCTTAAGTGATGAGTTCATCGCTTCAGTTGAGAACGCAGCAAACGCTGAGTGATCATGATAAAGTAACACCCACAAATTGCTAACCCATGTAAACCCATATAAAATAATCGTCATTAAACAGGCTGTTCCGCAAGGAATGGCCTGTTTAATTTTGCAGAAAAAATCGCGGCAATCGTAAATGCAAAAATCCTTCCATAAATGGTATCATTATTACATGACATTCTAATCGGAGGGCCAATCATATGATCACTATTTCTCTTGATGAATACGGCGATTTCGAATACGACAACAAAACCCCTTTGTTTATAGGTGGATTGGTTTATGATGACAAAGAAACTAAAGACCAGCCCCATGTTGAAGAGTGGACCGAGAGGGAGCGAATCCGCGCCTATTACAGAAAGGTGATCGCCGACGCAGCAGCAGAGGCGGCTTCAGCACCCGAAGCTGCTCCGGAAACCCCATTTTCTGATTCCACGTCGGCTCCGGCAACAACGCCCACACCGGCGCCCGCGCCTTCCGGCTTCATATATCCTGCGGCATTGCATTCCAACGGGGACAAAGATCGTGATCATGATGTTATCCGCCCCGTAAAAAACAAGGTTGCGGAGACCCTGCCTGAGTTCATAACTCACGGCACTTACGGCGGTCAGACTCTTGTAAACGAACACGGCAAAAAGATACCGCCCCGCAAGGGTGAGTATCACTTATTTGTAATGCTAAAAAGTGATGAGGGCAAAAAGCGCCTTCTGGCTTCTCATGCCAGCATGCTTGCAAATGATGACTGGGGTGCCAACAGATATTTTCACATGGCAAGTTCCGTGGTGAATCGTCTTATTTTCCATAATCCCTTATACACCGCCGGTCATGCCGGCGCCATAAATATTGATATTGCCACCAGGTCTACCGGCAGTGTAGACCAGCTTCCTGCTGATCTTGTGGCAGAGTTCAAGCAGCAGGCATACCGTGAGAACAATGCAGGAGGTAACCACAGATACTATAGCCTTATGAACGCTGAGATTTACAGGACTCTTATCGCTCAGGAAATGGTCAATAGCGGCAACACCTCCGTGCAGATAGATAATCTCTATGTCAAATCAATCCAGTATGTACCCGGCAAACCGATGATGGAGTTTTTGTATCTTTCCGACAGCCTGTGCTCCATGCTGGGTTTTGAACTTGAAGGTGACAGCGCTGATGACTGGCTTGGCCAGATCATAGAGCGCTCAGACAATATAAATCCCGACAACGAGAATCTGATATTCGGCTACGATGAGATAGATAACGCCTTTTCAAAGGCCTGGGCCTGTTTTGAGAACAAGGAGTATTTTGAGGCACTCTCCATCGCCTTTGATACCAGGCAGATTCCCGGAGCTTTTGCCGAGCACTACAGAAAGGTCTGGTTCCCGTATCTTGAGAAAAGAATCAGAGAACGGATCAATCCGGTTCTTTTCACTGCAAATGTCAGTGACCTGTCCGAGCTCATCTTCACCAATAACCTTGATCAGGAAAAGCTTCTTTATCTCATGCGGCAGATAGAGATGATGGTGGACAGCGTGGCAGATAAGTACCGCAGCAAGGACATGCTTTCTTCCACTCTGTACAAGCTCTACGACACCGGAATGTCCGCTTTTGGTTATATTGGAGAAACGGATAAAGCACTGGAATATTATGAGAAGTGCCGGCAGTACGCCTATTACGTAAGCCTGGACGACTTCCTTCTTACCAATAACAAGCTCATAGTCTGCCTTATGGACAACTTTGAGTGGGACAAGGCCCTGGAGCTGGGCCTTAAGAATGTGGAGAATCAGCAGCAGGTATCGAGCTTAAAACGAGAGCTCCTGGGTACCGGTGAGAGCTCAAACTTCCTTAGCGAAGCCAAGGCTCTAAGCCAGCTGGCGCAGGTTTATGCCCAGAAAAGAGATCCCAAGGCCGCCGACGTTTTCAGACAAGCCATGAGTAAGATGATCCCCGGCAGCTCAAACTACAAGATCACGCAGTCATACCTTCTTCATTACCTGGCTGATACAGATCAGAAGGATGCCTTTGACGAAGAGATGCTGGATTATTTTGACGGGCAGAGAACTTACAACCAGCGTCTTACATACATCCTGAATTTCGATGAGAAATCCGACTCGAATTTTTCCACAGAGTATGTTCTGTATGTACTGGTAAGAGGCCTGTACTGCTTCCACAGGGATGTAATAGATGACAATCTGTGGAAAAAACTCTGCGACATGGATGATAAGCTTACAAAGAAATCCGGAAGAAGACCCAGCGGACATCCCTGGGAGATCACCTATACTTATCTTGCGATCCTTGCATATGAAAGAAATGATGTGGACGCCGGATTGGAATTTGAGAAGCTCAGAAGAGAGTGCCTGTCGGACAAGGGAAATATCCTCAGGGCCATAGATGAATTCGGGCAGATAATGATTGCTGACCACCGAGGGGATATAGCGGCCAGAGACGAAAAGACAAAGCTTCTTGCAGAGTTTCTTAAGGAAGCCTACAGCTCTTTTGCCGAAAAAGAATTCTCGCAGGACGGCGATGAAAGATATAGAGAACTTCAGCAATACTTTACATTCATGTACAGTTAATTGAATAACAAAGGGGGAAACGTATGGGGACAAGTATTGATAAGAGGACCAAGTGGAGCTATTGCGTTGGAGCGACGGGGCGAGATGCGTCCTACGTTCTGGTGAGCATGTTTGTGCTGACCTACATTCAGTACACCATGAAGCTGACGGTGGCGCAGTTTTCTGTGATCACTGTGGCCATGGTCATCTGCATGATCTGGGATGCGGTGAACGATCTGATGATGAGCACCATCATTGAGAACTGCCATTTTAAAAGCGGAAAGTTCCGGCCCTTTATTCTGGGAGGAGCTTTGATAAACTCGGTGGTTCTGGTGGCGATGTTCACCATAAGGCCGACAGGCTGGGGGTTTGTATTTTTCTTTTCCCTGATCTATCTGTTGTGGGGCATGACCTACACCGTGAATGATATCGCATACTGGGGCATGCTTCCAAGCCTTACCAGTGACCCCAAGGAGAGGGATTCGCTGGTTACTCTCATGGGCGTGTTTGTGTGCATCGGACAGTTCCTGACTGCGGGCATTGTGCCCATAGTCATTGCAGGAAATGCTGTCATCGCTTTCAGGACCATAGCTCTTGTGATTGCCCTTGGACTCATCGCCTTTCAGACACTGACATTCTGGGGTGTTACGGAGAATCCAAGGCAGGACAACAAGGACAAGGTGAACCTTAAGAGCATGGCCAGAATCCTTTTTAGAAACGACCAGCTCATTATCGTAGGCATCGCTTATATCCTTTTCTGCGTGGGGCAGCAGCTTCTTCTGCTTCTTGGGGTAAATTTCTTTTACTTTGAATTCGGCTATTCTGCCGCAGGAAGCCTCATCACCATATTTACCGTGATGTACGGGCTTGGCACTCTGGCTGCGCAGTTCGTGTATCCCCAGCTCTCATCCAGGATCAGCAGGAAAAGAATCATCACTGTCTGCATCTGTGCTCTCATAGCGGGATATCTGCTGTTTTTGTCCTTTGGATATCTGATCCCGATGAACGTTATCTTACTGAACGCTACGGGACTTCTCATTTTCTTTTTCCAGGGGCTGTTCAGCCTGGCCTTCATCGTAATGGTGAACAATACCATAGAGTACGATGAATACAGGTTTGGGGAGCGCCACGACAGTATAATCTCAGCCATAAGGTCTTTTGCCACAAAGCTCTCGGGAGCTCTGAATCAGGGGGCAGCGTCTCTCATACTCATCATAAGCGGGATATATGCGGTGAGTCAGAATATCAGCGCGCTGGAAGTTGAAGTGGGGAACGGAACCTTAGACAGCGCCACGGCTCTTGGTCTGGCGGATGGGTACATAGCAGGGGTTCTTCCTTCCCAGACCCTGACCCTGAGGCTTGGCATGGTGTTTGTGCCGCTGGTGGTGATGATAGCTTCGTACCTTATCGTAAGCCGCGGCTATAAGATCGATGAAAAAGAGTATGACAGGCTTGTGGCCGAGATTGAAAAACGGAAATAAGCTTCCCGGGATTTCATATTTCTTTTGCCCGAAGAAAAGATGATTCGTATAAACATACAGAACATAAATTTTCGGACAGGAGGAATCGCCATGAGAAACAGTAAGTTTAAAACCTGGTTGAAAAAGGTAAGGCAGATCATTCGCAGGACCAGAAACGGCGGCGATGACAATCTTATTCTTCAGGTTTAGAAAAGGTCATAAAGGTCACCTTTCTATATAAAAAGAAAGCGTAAGTGGGTAAAACCGCTTACGCTTTCTTGATGTCTGAAAGCAGAATCGAGTAAGAACAGTCTGCTCGATTGCCGGGACTTAAATTTGATGAATTGCTATCAAAGGAGCTTCTTCATCTCGTCATATACGAACTGAACCTTAGGTCCTACGATAACCTGAACGGCTGTCTTGGAAGGACGGATAACACCGGGAACGCCGGCTTTCTTGATGGCCTTCTCGTCAACCTTGGTGTAATCGTTGATCTCGCAGCGAACTCTGGTTGCGCAGTAGTCGAACTCTTTGATGTTCTCCTTGCCGCCGAGGCCTGCGATAACTGCCTGTGCGATAGCTGTGAAGTTATCGTTGGCAAGATCAAGGCTTACCTCATCCTCTTCATCATCTTCACGACCGGGTGTCTTGAGGTCGAACTTGGTGATGACGAAACGGAATACGAAATAGTAGATAACTGCGAATACAAGGCCGATAGGGATAAGAAGCAGAGGATTAACTGCCATGGGAGCCTTGAAGCTCAGTATGTAGTCTACAAGTCCTGCTGAGAAGTTGAAACCAAGTCTCAGAGGAAGAAGCGTACAGATAACTGCTGAAACACCTGTGAGAAGCGCATGTACAAGGTAGAGGCCGGGAGCCATGAACATGAATGCGAACTCAAGGGGCTCTGTGATACCTGTGAAGAAGGATGCAAGTGAACCGGCCAGAAGCAGAGAAGCAGCGGCCTTCTTCTTGGAATCCTTAGCTGTGTGATACATTGCAAGAGCGCCTGCAGGAAGACCGAACATCATGATAGGGAAGAATCCTGTCATGTACTGGCCGGTAACACCCTTAACTGCGCCTTCAGCGCCTGACCAGAAGAGGCCGAGGTCGTTGATGTTTGCTGTATCAAACCAGAATACGGCGTTGAGAGCGTGGTGCAGTCCCAGAGGGATAAGTGCACGGTTAAGCATTGCATAGATACCTGATCCAACTGCGCCAAGACCAAGGATGGCTGTACCGAATGCAACAAGTGCTGTGAAGATAAGGGGCCATACAAAGTAAAGGACAACGGATACAAGAACAGAGCATACAGCTGTGATGATGGCTACGCATCTCTTACCACTGAAGAATGCCAGCCAGTCAGGAAGTTTGGTGTCTTTGAATCTGTTATAGCAGGTAGATCCGATAACACCGGCAAGAATACCAATGAACGCATTGCTGATCTTGCCAAAGGCTGCGGGAACTTCAGATACATCAACACCTCTGTACATGGCAACAGCGCCTGAACTTAAGAGTGTGGTGATCATCAGGAATGAAACAAGACCTGCAAGAGCACTTGTTCCATCGTGGTCCTTTGCTGTTCCTACAGCAACACCGATTGCAAACAGAATCGGGATCTGGTCAATGATCGCAGAAGCAGCCTTGATAAGGAATGCCGCGATAACACTGTTTGCGCCCCAACCTGTCGGATCGATCCAGTAACCGATACCGTACAGTACACCTGCAGCGGGAAGAACGGCTACCGGAAGCATTAAAGCTTTTCCGATCTTTTGTAAATACTTCATCATACTACTTTCCTCCTTGAGTATATGATTATTTTTTTAAAAGGATGACCGGATCTCCGGCGGCGATTGCTCCATCCTTTTTTTCTATATTGGAAAACTTGGTGGGATTGGACACGATGACCGGTGTGATGGTCTCATATCCGGCCTCCTTGATCTTCTCCAAATCCGCTTCCACGATAAGATCGCCCTTCTTTACAGACTGACCCTGAGCAGCATGAATTGTGAAATGCTCACCCTTGAGCTTAACGGTGTCGATACCGATGTGAACGAGAACTTCAGCCCCGTCTTCGCTGAGCATGCAGAAGGCATGTCCTGTCGGGAAAAGAGCTACCAGCTGACCGTCACAGGGCGCATAAAATTTACCCTCTGAGGGCTCTATGGCAATTCCTTTTCCAACCATTTCCTGAGCGAATGTGGGATCACTGACTTTAGTTATAGATACTGCCTGACCTTTTACAGGCGCACAGATTTCAATAGACTTCCCTTTAAAAAGACTATCAAAAATTCCCATATGAATTTCTCCCCCTACAAAAAACGTTTCCTAAATTATAACTCTAAACCGTGATGATTTCATTAAATATCGTCAGTTTTTATTTGCATATTTTGGCGAGAGTTTCCAAAAACAGTCATTTTTGAAGAAAATGTCCGAAAATTGAAATTTCTTTTGCCATAAGAATTTCCCATTCGTATAAATCTACATAAGAATCTTATGGAGGTATATGTTATGGGTAAAATTATTGAAATCTTTGATGATACAAGAAAAAAATATGTTGAGATGTTCCTTGTAAATCCTTCGACCATGAGCGAGGAGGACTACAAGAGAATAGAGACCGAGCTTATACGGTTCGCCGATGAGCTGGCAATTGCAAACTAAAGGGGGAAGTTGCGATTGCGAACTAAAGAGGAAGGCGAAATAAAAAGGACGCACCCCGAAAGGATGCGTCCTTGTATATTGCACTTGTGGCAAAGATTACTTGAAGAGCTTTCTGCCTACGAAGATGCAGAGGCATGCGCCGATAACTGCAACGATAAGGCTTGCGATCAGGTTGTTTGCGGAAAAGCCAAGAAGACCGAAGATAAGTCTTCCAACAAAACCACCGCCTACGCCAAGAAGAATGTTCTTGAGCATTCCTGACTTCTCTCCCATAAGATAGCTGGCAGCAAAACCTGCGATGGCACCAAGAATAAGTGAAATGATAAAGCTTAACATACTTTTGTCCTCCATTCAGATACTGTTTTTTACATACGTCAAGAATTATATCATAAATAGTTAGTAATAAAAAATTTATTTGCCACAGGTTCTTTTCATTCGTATAAAATAAATGTAAGACCTAATATGTAAAGGAGGGTGAATGATATGAGTAATGACAAATTGGATAAGGAGCTTCTCGGCGAAGAAGAGCTTAATAGTGTACATGGCGGCCTGGATCTTTCAATGGGAATCTTCGGTGAAGACAAAAAAGGCGGGAAACCCAAGGCAGGCAAGAAGAAATCTCCGGATCTTATCCTGAAAGAGGACAGCATCGTTGACTTGAATCCCAAAAAGTGCTGATGATATAGAACAGGACGCAACCTTCAAGGGCTGCGTCTTTTTTTATGCGCTTTTACTGCGATTTAAGCCCGGACAAATCGCTGAATTTGTGGATGCATACCGCAGCAGGTGGGTGCTATACTGTCATTGACACAAATAAATATGGACGGAATATTGTTGGAGGAGAAAAGTATGAAGAAAATACGTGCGGTGGTTCTGGCCCTTGTGTGCATGCTGAGCCTTTCAGGCTGCGTAAGGTTCAACGCATCCATTGACGTTAAGAAGAACGGCAAGGTTGACGTGTCCATGATCTACGCTGCCATGTCCCTTGAAGATTATGGGTTTGACGGGGATATGTTCGATGAGGGGACCGTTGAAGATTTCGAGGAGGACGGCTGGACGGTGGAGCCATATTCCGAGGGCAGCTTTGTCGGATATAAGCTGATAAGAAAAGATGTTGAGTTAAAAGAGCTGGCGGATTCCCTCAAGGATAATGACACCGATATGGTAAACATGAATTCCTTTAAGGTCACCAAGGACGGCCTTAAGTACGTGATTGACTGGGATCTTAAGGGGATAGGAGAATTGTCAGAGGTCCAGGAATACAGAAGCTACTTTGATATGAGCGGCGGGTACCTGACTGTTGATATCAATCTGCCGGTTAAGCCCAGTGACCACAATGCAACAAAAGTGTCCGATGACGGAAAATCCCTGGAGTGGGACCTTTTATCACCGGACATGGATGGCATTTATCTTGAATTTACTCTTTTCAGTTTCAAGTGGTTATTCATTCTGGGCGGCATCGGTCTTGCGCTTGCGATCATCGTTGTTGCTGTGATCATCATAGACGACAACAGAAGGAGAAAACGCTTAAGACACCGCATGATGAATGACAGGGGAAATAATCCTACTTATACTTAAAGCCAAGCATCGTAACATCATCGAACTGATCGGCTTCACCCACAAAGTCTCGAAGATCCTGCCTTACGGCG
The DNA here is from genome assembly GCF_000526935.1 of Butyrivibrio sp. FCS014. Taxonomy (GTDB): domain Bacteria; phylum Bacillota; class Clostridia; order Lachnospirales; family Lachnospiraceae; genus Butyrivibrio. The sequence continues at coordinate 452,378 of NZ_JAHA01000007.1, forward strand.
GGAAGCATGGTCTGAAGGTCATCATCAGCGTGGACATTTAAAGAAGCCAGCATGCGATCTACTCCGTACTGCTCAACTGCTGTATTGATAGCCTCGGGGATGCCGTCAGTATATACAAACAGCGAATCGCCCTTGTTTAACTGGAGGTCATATTCCTTGAACTTCATGTCCTCCATTGTGGCTACAGCGGGGCTGTGCTTGTCCTTGAAAAGTTCATACTGACCGTTTGCACGCCGGATCACGGGATACTCGTGGCCGGCGTTTGCGCATTTCATGGCACCTGTAACAAGGTTAATTATGCCAAGCCACACGGTTACGAACATGTCAGCGCCGTTGCCCTCGCAGAGCTCATTGTTGGCCTTATAGAGAACTTCTCCGGGCTGTCCACCGCCTTCAGCAAGGGTTCGTATAGCAGTTTTGGCCTGCATCATGAACAAAGAGGCGGGAATACCTTTGCCGGAAACATCCGCAATGACCATGGCAAGTTTGTCCGGGCTTACAAAGAAGAAATCATAAAAGTCGCCGCCCACCTCTTTTGCGGGATCCATGGTGGCAAAGATCTCAAAGTCATCACGGGCAAACTTGAAGTTCTTTGGAAGTGCCGAGTCCTGGATGGTTCTTGCAAACTCCAGCTCCTGTGCAATTCTCTTTTCCGCAGCATCGATATAGCCCTTGAGAACATCCACAGTCTGGTTGATATCGTCGGAAAGTGAGGCAAATTCCGAGGAACTGTACACTGATACGGTCTCGTCAAGGTTTCCGTTGGTGATCTTGTTCAGCGAATCGTTTACCATCTCCAGGTTATTGACTACAATTCCCTGAACCAGCATTGAGATCAGTACGTAAATAGCCGTAAACATCATGATATCCGCAAATACGGTCTCATATGCGCCGGCATCACGGGCCTCGTAAACCTCAGACATTGGAAGCTGCACCAGAAGAAGTTCCATGTCATCAAGCTTTTCCACGTAGCACATGGACTGTTCTTCCGAGATGAGATTGGCGACGAAATAGTCGGTTCCAATCTGAGACTTAAGGAATTCCACCTGCTCTTTGCCCAGCATTTCTCCCTGATGAGTTCCGGCTACGATGGCCCCGGATTCCTGGATCACGTTAAAAGAGCCGCCATCTCCGATATGGAAATTCAAAGCCCCTATGTCATCCTGTTCGGCCCGAAGGCTGTTGTAGGTATCCCTGATGTCGTGGCAGGAGGTGACAAGATCTATCCTTGCTGACTGTACCGCAGACTGGGTCTGCACTCCGAAGGAGAAAAGAAATGTCATCATAAGCACGGCAACGGTAACAACAAACAGCCAGAAGGAGAACTTCTGGGAAACTTTTATCTCTTCATCGGTCATTTTTCTGAAGGGATTTCGCCACTCTCCGGCGCATATCCTTATGGCGATGGAGGACAGGGCCAGTCCCAGACCGCAGAAGATGATCATGGGAACAGAGCAGACCCGGACAACGTAGAAAGCCATGCTCATGTCAGCCCTGTGGGTGATGAACACGACGTACATATGAAAGACCTCCATGACAGCCCCCATGAAGAAGGCGTAGATGGCGGAGGGCTTTTTACCCTTGAAGATATACAGGTTCAAAAGAGCTGCCACAAAACCCGAAAGACAGGTAGAGAGGCTGCAGGCAACCCTGGTGTATGATCCGATCCCAAAGTAGGTTCCGGCGATATATCGCTCAATTCCGCCGATGAGACCCGCTATGATTCCGGAGGCCGGATCAAAGAAAAGCCCTGCGGACAGCGGCGCCAGATCCCTGACATTCAGTATCATATGCTCATACTGAACCCCGTAGTGGGTGGACAGTATCGAGCATCCTCCGTAGATGAGGCCTATTATAACTTTGGCCAGCCGGGAAATCTTCCTGTCTTTAAAGTATTTCCACAGTAGAAGTGTAAGAAAAATGTGGGCCGCAGTTATGGCCGACATCTGGGCTATCATTAACAGCATGATCATAAACTCCTGTAAGTATTATCCTGTATATTATAGTATCATCTTTTCGGTAATGATGGGAGCGAGTCGCCGCCGTCTTTTTGCTGACTTAATTGCAAAGGCAGGTTTACTCCGCCATCTTCCGTGCTATAATAGTGAAAACCCAATGGAGGATACTATTTATGAATACAGTCAGAATGGCAGAGCCAAAAGACATACCGGCAATCCTTGAACTTCTTGTCCAGGTGGACATGGTTCACCACAACGGCCGCCCGGATATTTTCAACGGCCCCGCTACCAAGTACAATGGGCAGGAGCTTAAGACCATGGTGGGAAAAGAGACGGATCCCATCTTTGTATGTGTCGATGAAACCGGCAAGGTGCTGGGCCACGCCTTCTGTGAGACCAAGCAGATCATCGGACACCATGTTCTGACTGATATCAAAACTCTCTATATAGACGACATCTGCGTTGACGAGAACGCCAGAGGCCGGCATGTCGGAACTTCGCTCTATGACCACGTTATAAACTTCGCCAAAGAGCATGATTACTACAACGTGACCCTGAATGTCTGGAGCTGCAATCCCACGGCCATGAAGTTCTATGAGGCGATGGGAATGAAGCCTCAGAAGGTGGGAATGGAAGTGGTGTTGTAAAGCAAAAAAACGTTGCTATTATGGCCCAAAGGCATTAAACTAATAAAGTACGGCGGTAAGTGATACCGCTCACGGGGCATTAGCGCAGTTGGGAGCGCATCACACTGGCAGTGTGGGGGTCACGGGTTCAAGTCCCGTATGCTCCATTTCAATATTTCTTTTGACTAAATCTATATGAGCCCCTCGGTTATGATACCGGGGGGTTCTTGCGTATACGCGGGAGGAAACAGTCTTGAGACCCATCGATCTTCACACTCATTCAAATTGTTCTGACGGAACCTACACAGTTACCGAGCTTATGGACTATGCCCATGAAAAAGACCTGGCGGCCATCGCCCTTACGGATCATGACACTGTTGAAGGGCTGGACGAGGCCATAAGTTATGCGGCAGAGCACTACCCTGATATGGAGGTCATCCCGGGAATCGAGTTCTCCACAGTGAACGAAGGCAAGGACGTGCACGTGGTGGGGCTGTATATAGACCATCACAATGCCGGCTTTGTGGCGGGATTGAAGGCCTTCGTCGATTCAAGAACCGAAAGAAACCGCAAAATGTGCAGAAAGCTCACCGAGGAAGCGGGACTTCCCATGACTTATGAGGAGCTGATACAGGCCTATCCCGGGGCTGTTCTTACAAGAGCCCATTACGCGGACTTCATGGTCAAAAAGGGCTATGCCAAGAGCCGCGCCGAAGTGTTTGACAGGTACATCGGTGACAACTGTCCCTACTACGTTCCCAGGGAAAAGATATCTCCCGAGCAGGCCATCGACTATGTACTGAAGGCAGGTGGAGTGCCGATCCTGGCTCATCCTGTTCTCTATAAGATGGGAGAGGCCAAACTGGATTCTCTGGTGGCTAGGCTCAAGGAGGCCGGACTTGTGGGAATCGAAGCTATCTATTCTACCTATGAGCCAAGGGATGAGAGGCGCATCAAAGCTCTGGCAGCCAAGTATGATCTGCTTATTAGCGGGGGCTCGGATTTCCACGGACGCAACAAGCCTGATATCGATCTGGCTGTGGGCTATGGCAGGCTCTTTGTTCCGGAGGACATTCTGCCGCCCATTAAGGCTGCTGCGGGGCGGCGTCCTTAATCTGTACCGGAAGTATAAAACTTTTTGTGTCCGATTTATAGCCCACCAAAGAAGTATAATGGTGATAGCGAATAAGCCCTGGCGGATATAACGGATAAGAAAGATATGACTGGAATGCCCGGAGGTTTGCATTATGAAACTACTGCATTTGTCGGATCTTCATCTTGGGAAGAGAGTTAATGAATTCTCCATGATAGAGGACCAGAAATACATATTGAAGGAAATCCTCACTATAGTGGGTGAGCAGAAGCCTGACGGTGTGCTGATCGCCGGGGATGTTTATGACAAGTCTGTGCCCAGCGAAGAGGCAATGAAGCTGTGGGATGAGTTCCTTATAAGCCTTGCCGATAAGAAGGTGCCGGTGTTTGCCATAAGCGGCAACCACGATTCAGCCATCAGATTTTCGGATCACGGACAGTTTGCCGGACTTGCGGGGATCCATCTTTCTCCTGTGTATGACGGCAAGGCTGCCCATTACACTCTGGAAGATGGTGAGGGGCCTGTGAATATCTACCTTCTGCCCTTCATAAAGCCGGTGGTGATGAGAGCTCTTTTCCCGGACAAGGAGATAGGGGATTATACCGATGCCTGCCGCGTGGCCGTGGAGGAGATGCAGGTGGACGAGAGTGAGCGCAACATTCTTGTGGCTCATCAGTTTGTGACGGGGGCTACAAGGTGCGAGTCCGAGGAGGTGTCGGTTGGAGGACTGGACAATGTGGACGCCTCTGTTTTTGATGCCTTTGACTATGTGGCTTTGGGGCATATCCACGGGAAGCAGAGAATAGGCAGGGACACCCTTCGCTACTGCGGAACTCCCCTTAAGTATTCCTTCTCTGAGAAGGACCACAAGAAGTCTGTCACTGTGTTAGAACTTGGTCCCAAAGGGGAAGTAAGTATCAGCGAGATCCCGCTTATTCCCAAGAGAGACCTTCGTGAGGTCCGTGGGACATATGATGAGATTACCAATAAGAAGAACTACGAGGGCACCAATCTCGAGGACTATGTCCATGTGGTGCTTACCGATGAGAATGATGTGATAGATGCGGCTGCCAAGCTGCGGGTTATATATCCCAATCTTATGAAGCTAAGCTATGACAATCTTCGCACCAGAAGCCATCAGATCATTGAGGACGCGCAGGATGTGGAGAGAAAGAGCCCGCTGGAGCTGTTTGAGGAATTTTATGAGAAACAGAACAACCAGCCTATGAGTGAGGAACAGAGGTCATTTGTGGCAGAGTGTATCGAATCCGTGTGGGAGGTGAAATAAATGAGACCGTTAATTCTTAAAATGTCGGCCTTTGGCCCCTACGCAGGGGAGGTTGAGCTTCCCATGAAGGATCTTGGCAGCAGCGGACTTTACCTTATTACAGGTGATACCGGTGCAGGCAAGACCACTATTTTTGATGCAATATGCTATGCACTGTTTGGCGAAGCCAGCGGCGAGAACAGAACCTCAGGGATGTTCCGGTCAAAGTACGCGGATCCTTCCACTCCTACCTTGGTTGAGCTTACTTTCAGCCATGAGGGGAAGGAATATCTTGTGAGGAGAAATCCGGATTACCTCCGTCCCGCGAAAAGAGGCGACGGAACTACCATGGAGAAGGCAAGCGCTGAGCTTCATTATCCCGACGGAAGGATTGTCAGCAAGACAACTGATGTAACTGCTGCTGTAGAGGAGCTTCTCGGGGTAAACAAGGATCAGTTTTCCCAGATCTCAATGCTTGCCCAGGGAGATTTCTTAAAGCTCCTTCTTGCGGGGACCGATGAGAGAATAAAGATATTCAGGGAGCTGTTTAAGACCTCTTATTTCCTTAAGCTTCAGGACAGGCTGGATCAGAGCTTCAGGGAGCTTTACGGTGAGGTTCAGGATGGCAAGAAGGCCATCAGCCAGTATATATCAGGAATCAAGACCGATAGCGACGATGTGCTCTCAATTGATGCCGACAAGGCAAGAAGCGGCGACATGCCTGTGTCCGATGTAATGGAGCTTCTTACAAAGCTTCTTGATAAGGACAAGGCTGCGGAAGACGATATCAGAGGAAGTCTCGATAAGATAAATCTTGAACTTGAAGCGGTGAATAACAGACTTGGAGCCGCCAGGGCCCTTGAGAAGACAAAGGCTGAGCTTGAGAAGGCCATGGAGGAACTTTCGGAGTTTGAGCCTGAAGCCGAGGAACTTTCCAAGGAATTTGAAAAGGCTAAAGCCGGTCTTGAGGGAAAGAGTGAACTTGAGAAGGCAGGAGCCACCATTCGGGCTGAACTACAGAACTATGATGAGGCTGATGTCATTGCGAAGGATATAAAGGCATCAACAAAGACTCTGGAAGAGGGCAGGATAGAAGCCGGGAAGCTTTCAGAGAGCCTGGAGGAGAGAAACGAAGAGCATCAGGAGCTCTGTGAGGAGCAGGAGTCTCTTAAAGATGTTGAGGTGGAACTCCAGAAGGCCTCCAATGAGTTTGATAAGATCAAGGAGGCACACAAGGCGATCCAGGAACTGATAGAGGACCTGAAGCAGTATTCTGCGGATGGCGCCAAGCTTAGAAAGGCACAGCTGTCCTATAGAAGTACCAGCGACTACTTCATGGATATCAACCGTGAGTATGAGGTTATGGAACAGAACTTCATGGACGGTCAGGCCGGCATTCTGGCAGAGCGTCTTAAGGAAGGGGAAAAGTGCCCGGTTTGCGGTTCTACACACCACCCGGAGCTTGCTAAGCGCTCCGACAAAGTTCCTTCGGAAAAAGAGCTGGAGGATGCCAAGAAGAACAGAGACAAGGCACGTGCTGAAAGAGATAATGAGTCTGTTTATGTCAGCGGCCTCTCAACAGCCCTTGAGACAAAGGCTGAGGAGATAAAAAAGAAAACCAGGGCCCAGCTTGGACTCGAAGATCTTGATGAAGCTGCAGAAGAGGCTGAACGCAAGGCAGAGAGCATCAATGCCGAGGGCAAGGTAATCCAGAAGCGTTTTATGGATCTTAAAGCCGGTGTTACAAGGAAGGAACAGCTTCAGAAGGATATTCAGTATGCGGAGAAGAGCCTTAAGGATCTGACCGGTGAGATAGAGGAATTAAACAAGAAGAATGTAGCCCTGGAATCGGCTCTTGAGGAGAAGAACAAGAGGCTTGAGGCTGTAAGATCCCAGCTCAAATTTGAGAGCAGGGATGCTGCGGTTGCCGAGATGAACAGTATCCTGGAAAAGGCACAGAAGCTTCAGAGTGCTTATGACATGGCGGACAAGGAACTGAAGGCTGCCAATGAGAAGATCTCAGGTCTTAAGGCTACTATAAAGAGTCATCAAAAGACCATTGAAACTTCCAAGGTCGCAGATACTACAGACGATGAGAACAGGCAGGAAGAGCTTATCCTTTTGCAGAAGGAGGCCATTGACCGCAGCCAGGTGATCGTCGCCAGGATCAGTGCCAACGATAGCATACAAAAGCATATTGAGAAGGAATCCGTAAAACTCTCGGAAACCGAGACCAGGCTTTCATGGATCAAGGCACTTTCAGATACAGCTTCAGGTAAGCTTTTGGGCAAGGATAAGATCACCCTTGAGACCTATATTCAGACTACGTATTTTGACCGCATCATAAGAAGAGCCAATATCCGTCTTATGACAATGTCCGGTGGTCAGTATGAGCTTAAGCGCATGGAGGAGGCCAGCAACGCAAGAAGTAAGAGCGGCCTGGAGCTTGGGGTTATAGACCACGCCAACGGCTCGGAGAGAAGCGTTAAATCTCTCTCGGGAGGAGAGTCCTTTATGGCTTCACTTTCACTGGCACTGGGACTTTCTGAGGAAGTACAGTCCTCTGCAGGAGGAATACAGATCGATACCATGTTTGTGGATGAGGGCTTCGGCTCCCTTGACCCCGACTCCCTGGAGCAGGCCTATAAGGCACTGTGCGGCCTTTCCGACGGCAACAGGCTTGTGGGCATCATATCCCACGTGGCGGATCTTAAGGACAGGATCGATTCCCAGATCGTGGTAGAAAAAGACAGGGCATCAGGCAGCAGGGTAAAGCTTGTTTGCTGATGGCGCAAATGTCACAGCGCGGTTTCTTTGCTGATGGCCGAATAGCTCGCAGCAGGGGGCCGCTGATTGACTAGAACGCCACTGTCCGATAATATTACAGTTATGAGCAAGAAAGAATCCTACAAGATAATTACACAGGAAGGCGTCGGTGAGATCGTGGAGAAGAAATCCAGGTTCATCGGAGGGGCCTACTTTGTGGACAGCGCAGCTGCCGCAGAGGAGAAGATCGCCGAAATCTCCAAGAAATACTGGGACGCAAGGCACAACTGCTACGCTTACGTGATAGGTGAGAACAGTGAGACCACCAAGTGCAGTGATAACGGTGAGCCTTCAGGAACAGCTGGTAAGCCGATCCTGGAAGTGATAAACGGCTTCGGTATCACCAATATCCTGATCATTGTGACAAGATACTTTGGCGGAGTACTGCTGGGAACCGGGGGCCTTGTAAGGGCCTACACCCAGGCCGCTCAGGCAGCCATTGCAGCTTCTGAGGTAGGGGAGATGGTTTACTCCCAGCTCCTTACCCTGAAGGTTGGCTACAACATGATCAACAATGTCCAGTACTATCTTGGACAGAACGACATCACCATCCAGGACTCCAGATATGAAGCAGATGTTCAGTTTGATATCTGTGTGAAGGATTCAGATATTCAGAAGATCAAAGACGGCCTCACTCAAAAAACCGAAGGCCAGATAGAAATAATTGAAGGAGATCAGGGTTATTATCTCCAATGAAGAATTATAAACCATGCCCTTCTGAATGCGCAGTTCTCGGACGAGGCGATGGTTTTCAGAATGAAAAAAGCAGCAAATGCCGATTTCTATGAGTAACACGAAATGAGGCATTTGCTGCTTTTTGAATTTTAGAAAACCACAACGCAGACGAACACAAGCATTCTGAAGGGCATGGCTTATTAGGTCATGGCCTATTATTTATTGTTTTTGAATCCGGCCCTCTTTCTAAGAGTGGGATCAAGGATTCTCTTTCTGATACGAAGGCTTGTAGGTGTTACCTCAAGAAGCTCGTCGTTGTCAATGAACTCGATACACTGCTCGAGAGACATGATCCTGGGGGGAACAAGTCTAAGTGCTTCGTCGGAAGCAGAGGTTCTGGTGTTGGTCAGGTGCTTGGTCTTGCAGACATTAACCTCAACGTCCTCGCTCTTTCCGCTGGTACCGATTACCATTCCTGAGTAAACCTTATCACCGGTCTTGATGAAGAGCTGTCCTCTGTCCTGAGCATTGAACAGACCGTAGGCTGTAGCCTCACCGCTCTCGAAGGCGATAACGGAACCGGTCTTACGGTAGTTCATATCTCCCTTGTAAGGAGCATATCCGTCAAAGATTGTATTGATGATACCGTTACCCTTGGTATCTGTCATGAACTCACCACGATATCCGATAAGTCCTCTTGAAGGAATAAGGAACTCGATTCTGGTGTAACCGCCGTTTCCGGCTCCCATGTTAACAAGCTCACCCTTTCTCTCGCCAAGCTTCTGGATTACGCTGCCGGAGAACTCGTCGGGAACATCTATGTAGCACTTCTCCATGGGCTCAAGCTTGTGGCCCTGCTCATCTGTGTGATAGATAACCTCAGCCTTGGAAACAGCGAACTCAAATCCCTCACGACGCATTGTCTCGATCAGAACTGAAAGGTGAAGCTCACCACGGCCTGAAACCTTGAAGGTCTCTGTTGTATCTGTATCCTCGACTCTTAAGGAAACGTCAGTGTTCAGCTCCTTGTAAAGTCTGTCACGAAGATGTCTCGATGTAACGTACTTACCTTCCTGACCTGCAAGAGGTGAATCATTAACGATGAAGTTCATTGAAATAGTGGGCTCAGAGATCTTCTGGAAAGGAATTGCTACCTGATTGTCTACTGAGCAAAGGGTATCACCGATCTTAAGGTCTTCAATACCGGAGATGGCAACGATGGAACCAATCTTGGCTTCCTGAACCTCAACACGTCCAAGGCCATCGTACTCATAGAGCTTACCAATCTTGGTCTTGATGCGGCGGGCGGGATCGTGGTGGTTTACAACAACAACCTCCTGGTTGACCTTAACTACACCGTTGTCTACCTTACCTACACCGATACGGCCAACATACTCGTTGTAGTCGATGGTGCTGATAAGTACCTGTGTGCTGCTGTCGGGATCGCCGACAGGAGCAGGAATATAGTTGATGATGGTATCAAGAAGGGGCTTCATATCAGGACCCTGCTCATCTGGTGAAAGAGATGAAGTGCCGGCCTTTGCTGATGCAAATACGAAAGGACAGTCAAGCTGCTTGTCATCTGCACCAAGGTCCATAAGAAGCTCGAGAACCTCATCGATAACCTCGTTGGGTCTTGCCTCGGGTCTGTCGATCTTGTTTACACATACGATAACCGGAAGTCCAAGATCCATGGCCTTTCCAAGAACGAACTTGGTCTGGGGCATGGGACCTTCAAAGGCATCAACTACCAGGATAACGCCATTTACCATCTTAAGGACACGCTCTACCTCGCCGCCGAAATCTGCGTGGCCGGGGGTATCAATGATATTGATCTTGATGTCCTTGTATGAAATAGCTGTATTTTTTGACATGATGGTAATTCCACGCTCACGCTCGATATCGCCTGAGTCCATAACACGCTCTACCACCTCGGCGCCGTCACGGAAGATACCGCTCTGACGAAGAAGTCCGTCAACCAGTGTTGTCTTACCGTGGTCAACGTGGGCGATGATTGCTACGTTTCTTACATCATTTCTTGTCTGCTTCATAAATTTTTTACCTCATATAATACGTAGAAACTAATTTAACCTTGTCTTCAAACTTTTAGAGTATAACACGCACTTTTTAATACTTCAATTAAAAATTGATAAAATGTCAGGTTGCCCTAAAGATAAGGGCTAAGTGACTACTTTATAGGAAAAAATGCTGGTGTATTGACAGAGACTTGACGAGTAGTGTAGTATTTAAAACAACTAAACAGGGTTTAGATAGAGGTTGCGTATTTAATGAGTAGTTCTGCAGATGCGGCAGGCGCAGGTGAAACAGGACGGAAGGTAAATACGCCGAAAGGTTTAGTACCTGCATACTAGATACTTGGGCATATGGTTAAGAGCCATATGACTGTCATCGCAAGATGGGGCGCTATCATATTTGATCCGGCAGTGATTCATGCCGGACATTTATCAAGGTATGACGGCTCATCAGTTAATCTGTTGAGCCTTTTCTTTTGAGCAATACCCGGATTGCAGCCACAACAAAGGAGGAAAACAATGGCTATATTTAAGGGAGCAGGAGTAGCAATCGCAACACCATTCAAGGACAACGGCGACGTCAATTACGACGAGTTCGCAAGACTTATTGATTTCACCATCGATGGCGGAGTTGATGCCATCATCGTATGCGGAACCACAGGTGAAGCAGCCACTATGGACGAAGAAGAGCACATGAGAGTAGTTAAGTTCTGTATCGACCATGTGAATCACAGAGTACCCGTTATCGCAGGAACAGGATCCAACTGCACAGCAACAGCCATCAAGCTTTCCAAAGAGGCTGAGGAGTACGGCGCAGACGCAGTTCTGGTTGTAACCCCATATTACAACAAGGCAACTCAGGGCGGACTTATAGCTCACTTTAGTGCAGTTGCCGATTCCATAAATATCCCCATCATCCTTTACAACATTCCCAGCAGAACAGGCTGCAACCTTCTTCCCGAGACAGTTGCAAAGCTTGCCAGAGAGCACAAGAACATTCAGGGTATCAAGGATGCTACAGGCAACATCACTCAGACCATCAAGATGATGAGCCTTGTGGGAGATGACATTGATCTTTATTCGGGAGATGACGATCAGATCGTTCCCATCATGTCAGTGGGTGGTATCGGAGTTATCTCGGTTCTTGCAAATCTCGCACCTAAGAAGACACATGACATCTGCGCAAAGTGCCTTGAGGGCGACTATGTTACAGCACGTAAGCTTCAGTTCGAGGCATTCCCTCTTGTGAAGGCTCTTTTCTCTGAGGTTAATCCCATTCCCGTTAAGAGCGCTCTTAAGATGATGGGAATCGAGGCAGGCCCTCTTCGTCTTCCTCTTACACAGATGGAGCCCGAGAACGAGGCTAAGCTTCGTGAGGAGATGAAGAAGTACGGACTTATCGATTGATATAAACCTTCGAAAGGACAGAAATAAAATGGTAAATATGATCATGCACGGCTGTAACGGCCGTATGGGACATGTTATTGTAGATCTTTGCAGGGAATACGAGGATGTGACCATCGTTGCCGGCGTTGATGCCTTTGGCGAGAATAACTACGATTTTCCTGTATTCAAAAGTCTTGATGAGTGCGATGTGAAGGCTGACGTGGTGGTTGATTTCTCAAACGCCGCAGCTGTTAACGGTCTTCTTGATTATTGTGCAGCAAAAGGGCTTCCCATTGTCCTTTGCTCAACCGGCTTATCTCCGGAGCAGCTTGATAAGGTAAAAGAGACATCGACAAAGACTGCAGTTCTTAGAAGTGCCAACATGTCAGTTGGTGTAAATGCGCTTCTTAAAGTGCTTAAGGAGGTTTCACCTCTTTTTGCCGAGGCGGGATTTGATATTGAGATAGTAGAGAAGCATCACAACCAGAAACTGGATTCTCCTTCGGGAACAGCTATTGCCCTGGCTGATGCCATCAATGATTCTCTTACAGAGAAGTACGACTATGTATATGACAGGAGTCAGCGCCGCGAAAAGCGCCCTGTCAAGGAAATTGGAATCTCCGCAGTTCGTGGCGGAACCATCGTGGGAGACCACGACGTTATCTTCGCAGGACACGATGAGGTGGTGACCATATCCCACAGGGCATACTCCAGAGCAATCTTTGGAAAGGGCGCGATTGAAGCTGCAAGATTTCTTGCCGGCAAGAAGCCCGGAATGTATGACATGGCGGATGTTCTGGCTTAAGAGGCGGATCAATGAAACTTAGACCCTGCATTGACATTCACAACGGAAAAGTAAAACAGATTGTAGGCAGTAGCCTCAAGGATAAAGGAGACAGCGCTTCTGAAAACTTCGTTTCGGTTAGGGGCGCTGATTTCTATGCCCGGATGTACAGGGAGCTTGGACTTTCCGGGGGACACATAATTCTTTTGAACCCGGCGGACAGCCCGTATTATGATCTTACAAGGCAGCAGGGTATGGCTGCTCTTGCGGCTACTCCCGGTCTTTTACAGATCGGCGGCGGGATTAATGCCGACAATGCAGCTGAGTATCTTGATGCGGGTGCATCCCATGTAATAGTCACAAGCTTTGTCTTTTCAGGTGGTAGGATAAACCGCACGAATCTTAAGAAACTGGTTAAGGCGGTAGGTAAAGAGCACATAGTTCTTGATCTTTCCTGCAAGAAAAAAGACAGCGACTACTATGTTGTTACCGACAGATGGCAGAAGTTCACAGATCTTAAACTTACGGAAGAAACCATGGATGAGCTGTCAGGCTACTGCGACGAATTTCTTGTTCACGCAGCAGATGTAGAAGGAAGACAGCAGGGAATAGAAGAGGACGTTGTAAGGATCCTTTCAGGCTGGGCCGGGGTGCCTATCACCTACGCAGGAGGCGTAAGGGATATCGATGATATAAAGCTCTTAAAGGACCTGGGAAAAGACAGGATCGATGTCACCGTAGGAAGTGCCCTTAAGATCTTCGGAGGAACCCTGGAGCTTAAGGATGCGATAGAAGCCTGCAGATAAGACGTAAAGGCGAGGATGATCCCGCCGGATATGATTTATTATTGAATGTGAAATGCTCATAGAGCTCAAAAAGAGCCGCTCGACTTAGTCGAGTGGCTCTTTTGATTAATCATTGTTACAATCTTGCGAATTCAAAATATATCTATTTAGAATAAGGCACTTTGTAGCTGATTAAATCGCTTCGAATCAGTGAATCAAAGCTTGGTTACGTTTACGGCCTGAGGTCCTTTTTCGCCCTGGATTACATCATACTCTACAGAAGCGCCCTCTTCGAGAGACTTGAAACCTTCCATGTTGAGTCCTGAATAATGTACGAATACATCATTGCCAGCCTCGTCAGAGATGAAGCCGTAACCCTTCTGGTTGTTGAACCACTTAACAGTACCTTTGTTCATCGTAATACCTCCACAAAAATAAAAAAATAATCGTTATGTTGTCTATGACAACACATTTACGATATCATATCATTGTGCAAAAGTAAAGCAATTCTTATATTTTGTGGCTAATATATTATGCCTCTTTACTTTACAAGTTTAGCGTGGTAAAATATCTAAGCATAAAAGTGATGTTAACGAAATATAGTTAACATGAAAATCATACATGGTTTGGAGGGAATTTGGAAATGAACAAGAAGATCAGAACTGATGCTGTAGACCACCTGTTTGATGCAGTTCTCTGTCTTCAGAATAAAGAAGAGTGTTATAGCTTTTTTGAGGATCTTTGCACAGTCAATGAACTGTTATCACTATCTCAGAGATTTGAAGTTGCTTCAATGCTCAGGGACAAGAAGACATATCTGGAGATCGCCGAGAAGACCGGTGCTTCCACAGCTACCATCAGCAGAGTTAACCGTTCACTGAACTACGGTGATGACGGCTACGAGCTGGTGTTCAACAGAATGCAGTAATCTTTATGTTTTCAGACTAAAGAAACAGCCATCGGGATGTTCCCGATGGCTGTTTTTTATATCATATCTTATAATTTTCAGTCTTTCTTTTCTTCGTCTTTTTTGTCGTCTTCTTTTTTCTCTTCTTCCTTTTTCTCTTCTTCCTTTTTCTCTTCTGAAGAAGTGCTGTCTGAAGCCGCTCTCTCTTTTGCCAGCTCGGCAGAGCTCTTCTCAACTCCGGTCATATCGCACTTGCCCTGGAATACGGCATTCTCATCAATGATGATTCCCTTGCAGGCTACATCGCCTATAACCTTGCCGGTGTCGCTGATCTCGACCTTGCCCTGGGGAGCTGTGATGTTTCCGTTTACCTCGCCTGCGATATAGGCGTTCATGCAGGAAACAGTTCCGGTGATCTTGCCTTCGCCGCCTACGATAAGTGCACCGCTGATGGTAACGTTGCCTTTAACGGTGCCGTCGATCCTGGTGGAATCCTTAGTGGTAAGAGGTCCGTCAATAACCGCTCCGGGACCTATGATGGTTCCTACCTGTTCCAGTGAAGGATCTACAGTGGTTTCTTTTCTTGATCCAAACATTTGATTGTCCTCCGATTTGTTCTCATCATCCGTTGATCTCTGTGAGATCTTCGGGGTCTATATATTGTTCATCCTGCTGGATCTGATAGCCCAGCGTTTTATTGTCGTCTGTGATTACAAAAATGATATCGCCTTTGTCAATCTGTGAACCTTCGGTGACAAGAGGATCCCCTGAATTTCTGTAGATGGAAAGATAGCCGTTTCCATGGTCAATGGTTACCATGTTTCCGAATTTAACATCTGTGGTAACGGTCTGTACCGTTCCGGAACCTGCGGCGATTACGCTGTTGCCGGCTGCAGCCTCAAGTAAAACAATGGGATTTCCTGTGACGGTGTCCTGATTGTCCTCTGTGATCTTGGTGACCTTGGTTTCATTGGGATCATCCGCAGCAGGTGTCATGGATGCTGTTCCTGTAAGAGGGAAGCCTGATGGTATTGCCAGTGTCTCTGCCTCTTCTGCGGAAACCTGCTCGTCCTCCAGCCTCTGATTGAGAGCTGCGGAGAGCTGTTGTATCTTGGTCTCCAATTCATCATTGGAAGCTTCCAATGTGCTGCTTGCTGTCATAAGATCATCAATCTGTACCTTCTGGTCTGCATTCATTGCTCTTAAGCTATGAATGGTGATAGCTGAATATATGATGTAGCAGATTATGATCAGTGCGATGATAAAAGCTGTATAGGCCAGTACCTGTGTCCTGAAATGGTCCAGGTGAAGGCGCTTTGTACTGCCGTCAGAATCCCCGGAAATGACCATAAATGTGTAGTGACGTTTATGTCTGTGTTTCCTGGGCTTAGTATCTTTGCTCATATTAACCCTCCGACTGAACATTAATTGTATCATATTTGATCAATTTTACGCAACCTGCGGGGTATTTGTGGACGAAATAGCGAGCGAATATTACGAAAAACAAAACATTGCACGCAATCGAATTATATACTACAATAGATTTAAATTTATTGCAACGTCTATTTTTGTAGGTAAAAGGAGAGAACAATGCAATACAGAGACGACCGAAAGGGAGAGAAGATTTCGATTCTGGGATATGGCTGCATGCGCTTTACATCCTCTGTCCGCGGGATAGATATCGATAAGGCGGAAAAAGAGATCATGGAAGCCTATAATGCCGGAGTGAATTACTTTGATACGGCTTATGTGTACAGCGGAAGCGAAGCGGCGCTGGGAGAGATCCTTGAGCGCAACAAGATCCGTGACAAGGTCAATATCGCAACAAAGCTTCCCCAGTATCTGATCAGTAACAGGGCTGCCCTGGACAGATACTTTGACGAGGAGCTTCGCCGTCTTCGTACGGACCATGTGGACTATTATCTCATGCATCACATGACTGCCATGAACCAGTGGGACAAACTTCTGGCTGTTGGCATCGAGGAATGGATCAAGGAAAAGAAGGAATCCGGTCAGATCCGGAACATCGGTTTTTCCTACCATGGCAACACCGATGATTTCATTGGTATTCTGAACGCTTATGATTGGGATTTCTGCCAGATCCAGTACAATTACATGGATGAGACAACTCAGGCCGGAGTAGAAGGACTTAAGGCCGCTGCCGAAAAGGGAGTTCCCGTTGTTATCATGGAACCGCTTCGTGGTGGAAAGCTGGTAGGTCTTTTGCCCGATAAGGCCAAGAAGCTCATTGCAGAGCATCCTGCCGGATATACACCTGCAGAGCTTGGACTTAAGTGGCTCTGGAATCAGCCTGAGGTAACCTGCGTATTGTCCGGAATGAATTCCCTGGAGATGGTAAGAGAGAATTGCCGCATTGCATCAGAGTCAGAGGCTGGATGTCTTACCGACGAGGATATGAAGGTAATTGAGCAGGTAAAGGGTATCATCAAGGAGACAGAGCTTGTGGGCTGTACCGGCTGCAGATACTGTATGCCTTGCCCTAAGGGCGTTGATATCCCTGCGCTTTTCAGAAGCTATAACATGACTGCCATTGATGGCAAGAGAAATGCACGCTTTGAGTACGCCCAGTCAGTAGGTATAAGAAAAGAGCCTGCATTTGCCACCCAGTGTATCGGCTGCGGCAAGTGTGAGCAGCACTGTCCTCAGAGCATTCCCATCCGTGAGAAGATCAAGGAGGCAGACAGGGTTATCCGTCCTCTTCCTTACAGGGTTGGAATCAACGTGGTAAGAAAGTTTATGTTAAGAGAAAAGAAATAATAAAAACTTTATGGCTAAATCCCGTCGCAGAGCATTGCGGCGGGATTTTTTGTAGTATAATACATCCATTGTTTATTATTTGGAGGAATGTGGAAAATGAAAAAATCTATTATTGCAGTGCTGGTGGCGGGGATGACCCTTTCACTTATGGGCTGCGGCTCAGAGAGCGAAAACGCAGGTTTTGAAAAGGAGCCCATCAGTGCTGTTACAGAAAGTGCTGATCCTTACGCAGAGTTTATCGCAGGAAATAACGGACTCTATTTAGATTATTATGATGCCAACGTTCTTAGCAAGGATGGATATGGCCCCTATATTGACGATGTCATGAAACTGATCCCCGGGGATAAGGCATATACATTGTCTGAACTTAAGGATGAGCTCAACGGTATCTTTGCCAATGAAGATAACTTTTTTGCTCCGGGAGAGGTTACATCCATGAGCTATTCCTTCCTCGATTGCGGTAATGACGGGGAAAAAGAGATGGCTCTTAAGATTCAGGGACCTTTTGTTGAACCTGAGAGCGAGGCTACCTTCGTCATCAAGAATATAGGCGGCAAGCTTGAAGTTGTATATGCGTTTACATCCTGGTCAAGAAGCTTTACGGAGATTACCGAGTACGGACTGGTTTCCGGCGGCGGAAGCAACGGAGCTACCAACCACGGAACAGAAGAAGGCTTTGTTAATGCAGACGGAGTGTTCAAATACGGCTACTACGAAGAGGAAGAGTCAGATGTTGACAGCTTCGGATATATCAAGGAGCATGATGAGTTTGATGCTTCAACGCTTCCCGGAATTCTCTGTGTTTATACCCTTAGGGTAGGGGAATACAATGTGGACGGAAATGAGATGTACTATTCCTACAAAGTGTATGATCCCGAGAGCTACTTAGATCTGGATGTTCCCGATCTCTACACTGACAGCGAATACAAGGCAGTTATGGACTGCTTCCATGATGTAACTTTCATGACCTATGAGGAGATGCTGCAAAAAGAGAACGCCATAATGGAATCAATAGGTGTAAATGATACCATAAGAGCGGGAAGAAGCCTGGATTACAAGGAAATAACACAGATGTAATATAACAGCTGCGCTTTTTGAGCAATATAAAAGGTGGTCACAAAACTGATATGTACCCTCTTTACTGGACAAAACAGTAAGGAGGGTATTTTTATGCGCTATAGTTACGAATTCAAAAGAAAATGTGTGGAAATGTATTATCGTGGTGAATATCCTGACACCCCAGATGGAATAGGGACTGCAAGATTTCATGATAAGATACGAGAATGGGTTAGAATTGAAGAAGCGTGTGGTTCAGATGCTTTAAGACATAAAAATCATAATAAGGAATGGACTCCAGAGGAACGTTATGCCTTAGTTGCACGTGTTTTGGCTGGTGAGTCTAACAAAAGTGTTGCTTTTTCAGCTGGTATTTCTGATGGACAGCTTTATCAATGGGTCCGCAAGTATAAGATATATGGTTATAATGGTCTTATACCAAAACAGAAAGGTCGTAAATCAAAGAACCCATATATGAAAAAAGTAGGAACGCGAAAACCTCCAAAACCCAATGAATCTGAGTACGAAGAGCTAATTCGGTTAAGAGCTGAAAACGAATACATGAAAGCTGAAATCGAAGTAATAAAAAAAGAGATCGCCTTGAGAGAAGAAAAGGAAGCTGCGCGACTCAAGGCGAAAAAGCAGCAATCATCAAAGAGCTCAGGGAAAACGGATACAAACTAAAGCATCTACTTAAAGCTATGCATATAGCTAGATCGACTTACTATTTTGAGATTGGTAAGGAAGACCTTGTGGCTGAACGCAATCAAGATATACTGAAAGAAATAAAAAGTATTTTTGAATCGAATAAACGCAGATATGGTGTCAGGCGAATCCATCAGGAATTGATAAATCGTGGATACCAAGTAAATCATAAACGTGTTCAGCGTCTCATGCATGAATCTGGATTGGCTGGTAAGCGACCGAAAGAGAAATATCACTCTTATAAGGGTGAGGTGGGTAAGATTGCTGATAACATAATAAATAGAGATTTTAGTACAACTGCGCCTTTACAAAAATGGACGACAGATGTATCCCAATTTAACTTTTCATGGGGAAAGTGTTATATATCGCCAGTTCTAGATATGAATACAAATGAAATCATTTCATATGATTTATCTATGAGTCCTAATCTTGAGCAGATAGAGAGAATGTTAAATAAAGCTTTTGGTAAATTTCCTTCAATTGAAGGCCTTATATTACATTCTGATCAAGGCTGGCAGTATCAACATGCTTATTATAGAAATGCTTTACAAGAACATGGCATTATCCAATCTATGTCACGAAAAGGTAACTGCTATGATAATTGTATTATGGAAACATTCTTTGGAAGATTAAAAAATGAGATGTATTATGGCTATGAGAAAGAGTATGCTTCTTTCGAAGAATTCTCAAACGCTGTTGAAGAATATATAGATTACTACAATAACAAAAGAATTCAGGCAAAAACAAAATGGATGCCACCTGTACAATACAGGATAGCATCCATGTGTTCAGCCTAGTTCATAAATATGTGTCCAGGATTCTGGGTACATATCAAACGATGTGACCACCTTGTTTTATTGCTTTTTTAATCTCACCTCTGGGGAAAGATTGTGCTTTCACCCTTTAACAAAACACATACCTTAGCCGAGCTCAACCTCAACTTTGTATTCCTTAACGCCCTCCTCGATGGGGATAAGTACTCCGCCGTTTACGGGATCTGCCTTAACGGAAACATCGATATCTTTTCCGTTTACAGTCATCTTCCTGATGCCCTTCTGAGCACCGTTCTGCTTAACGCTGATCTCATAGGTTGCACCGCGGTACTTTCTTGTAAGTTCGAAATCACCGAAGCCCTCAGGTACGCAAGGATTGATGGAAAGACCCTTATGTGTAGGATATACACCCAGGATGTACTGGGAGATATTAACGAAGGTCCATGCAGCTGTTCCTGTAAGCCAGCTGTTCTTGCCCTGGCCGTGGAACTTGGCATCGCGTCCTGCAACCATCTGTGAGTATACGTAAGGCTCTGTGCAGTGGATATCACTGATCTCCTCAACGTATGCAGGGCAGGTCTTCTTATAGATCTCAAAGGCTCTGTTGCCATGTCCGAGAACTGTCTCGGCGATGGAAACCCAAGGATTGTTGTGGCAGAAGATTCCTGCGTTCTCCTTGTATCCCGGAGGATAGGAGCTTACTTCACCAAGTTCAAGGTGATACCTGGTATATGCGGGCTGAAGGATCATTACACCGTACTTGGTATCAAGTCTCTCTTCAACGCTCTTAAGTGCCTTAGCGGCAAGGCCTTCCTCAACACCGATTCCTGCCAGTACGCAGAAGCCCTGAGGCTCGATGTAGATCTGACCTTCCTCACACTCTTTTGAACCAACTTTATTTGAATTGGCATCGTATGCACGAACAAACCATTCTCCATCCCAGCCTGCTGTGGTGGCTGCGTCGTAGACTTTTTTGACCTCTGCTCTTGCACGATCGGCTTCAGCCTTGTCTCCGGTAAGTTCACAGAGCTGAGCGTATTCCTCACCGTACTTAACAAACATTCCTGCGATGAATACTGACTCAGCAACAGGTCCCTCAGAAGGTCCGAAGGTCTGGAAGGACTCGCCGGGATGCTCTGAAAAGCAGTTGAGGTTCAGACAGTCGTTCCAGTCTGCACGTCCGATAAGAGGAAGTCCGTGAGGTCCCTTGTGAGTAGCGGTGAAGTCGAATGAGCACTTAAGGTGGCCCATAAGAGTCTTGGCTACGCTCATGTCGTTATCGAAAGGAACCATCTCCTCTAATATGGAAAGGTCGCCTGTCTCTCTGATGTATGCGCTGGTTCCTGCAATGAGCCACAGAGGATCATCGTTGAAACCTGAACCGATATCGGAATTGCCCTTCTTGGTAAGGGGCTGATACTGGTGATAAGCACTGCCGTCCTGGAACTGAGTGGAAGCGATATCGATGATACGCTGTCTTGCTCTGTCGGGGATCAGGTGTACGAAACCGAGAAGATCCTGACAGGAATCTCTGAATCCCATTCCACGGCCGATTCCTGACTCATAGTAGGAAGCGGATCTGGACATGTTGAAGGTTACCATACACTGATACTGGTTCCAGATATTAACCATGCGGTCAACCTTATCATTGGAAGACTTAACATGATAGATGGAAAGAAGCTCGTTCCAGTAAGCCTTAAGCTCTTCGAGAGCCTTGTCTACAGATGCTTCATCATTATACTTGGCAAGCATTGCCTCAGCGGGCTTCTTGTTTACAACTGAAGGAGCCTCCCACTTCTGATCCTCGGGATTCTCAATGTAACCAAGAACGAATACGAAGGTCTTGGACTCGCCGGGCTTAAGTGAAACATTGATCTGATGAGCTGCGATGGGTGACCATCCGCTGGCCATGGAGTTTGTGCACTTGCCGGCTGCAACAGCATCGGGGCTGTCGGGACCGTTATAAGCTCCAAGGAAATCATCACGGCTTGTGTCAAAACCGTCAACAGCAGAGTTAACACCGTAGATAGCATAGTGATTGCGGCGCTCTCTGTACTCTGTCTTATGGTAGATAACAGAACCGTTTCCTGTAACCTCAACTTCACCTGTTGAAAGGTTTCTCTGGAAGTTCTTCATATCATCGTCGGCATTCCACAGACACCACTCTACATATGAGAAAAGAGTGATCTGTGCATCGCTGCTCTTCTTATTAGTAAGAGTAACCTTTGATACCTCGCAGTTGTCATCCATGGGAACGAAGGTAAGAACCTTGGCCTCAACGTCGTTCTTGGATCCTGTGAAGGTGCTGTATCCTAGGCCGTGACGGCACTCATAGGTATCAAGAGCGGTCTTTACAGGCTGCCAGCCGGGATTCCAGATTGTGTCGCCGTCTTTAATATAGAAGTATTTGCCGTTGTTGTCGTAGGGGACGTTGTTGTAACGATATCTCGTGAGCCTGAGGAGCTTTGCATCTTTATAGAAGGTATAGCCACCGCAGGTGTTGGAGATCAGGGAAAAGAACTCCTTATTTCCAAGATAATTTATCCAGGGAAGAGGAGTCTTTGGTGTGGTGATAACGTATTCCAGTGCGTTGTCGTCAAAATAACCGTACTTCATTAGTAACCTCCCGTGTACTTAAACGTTTAAGAAAATTTCTACGCATATTATATATGGGAACAGTTAATATTTCAACCATAATTTTAACTTTTTATAACCTTCCAAAAGCCGCTTAAATACTGGGGTTAATAAACCATGCCCTATTTATGGGGCTTATGCGCATAAGGAACTCAATGCTCTACGAAAACGTTTAATGGAAATATGAACAAACTGTTACTATAATTGGAATAATATATGAAAACCGGAGCGAAAAATTGGTGAACTGTACTAAAAATATCAAATTTGCACAAATTTCGAAAAAGTGATGTTGCGTTTAAAGTAAAACTGATGTATATTTGAATTACGAAAACGATTAAGTGAGAAAATTAAGAGAAAAAGTAAGACAAATGGCTAAGAGAATGGTTTCTTTAAAAGACATATCGAAGGCCTGCGGGGTATCAATCGCAACAGTTTCCAAAGCGTTGAATGATCACAGCGACATCAGCAAGGAGACCAAAGAGAGAATCAGAGCGGTTGCAGATGAACTCGGATATCATCCCAACGCAGCAGCTCAGGCACTTAAGACAAACAGATCCAACAATATCGGAGTTTTGTTTGTGGATGAGGCCAACAGTGGATTGACCCATGATTACTTCTCACACGTTCTCGATAGTTTCAAGAAGAAGGCGGAGCAGGAAGGCTTCGACATTACCTTTATAAATGCGGATAAGACCAGGACCAACAATATGTCTTACTTATCCCATGCCATATACAGAGGCTTTGACGGAGTGGTTATTGCCTGCGTTGAGTTTGCAGATTCTGAAGTTACGGAGCTCATCAACAGCAATATACCGGTGGTTACCATCGACCATTCCTTCTATAACAGAATATCGATCGTGTCTGACAACATTAAGGGCATAAGAGATCTTGTTACCTATATATATGAACAGGGACATCGCAAGATAGCTTACATCCACGGCAGTGAGGACACGGCAGTAACACAGAGCAGACTTTCCAGTTTCTATAAGACACTTCAGGAACTGGATGTGAATATACCTGATGAATATGTGGTAAGTGCTCCCTATAGAAATATAGAAAAGTCACTTGAAGTTACCAATAAACTTCTGGATCTTCCGGATCCTCCCACATGTATTCTGTATCCTGATGATTTTGCCGCTTTTGGTGGTTACAATGCTATCAGGATGAGGGGAATGACAGTTCCCAATGATGTATCCGTAGCCGGATACGATGGAATAGAAATAGCAAGGCGCATAAGTCCTGTTATGACGACAATTGTTCAGGACACTGACAAGATCGGCAGAACGGCAGCAACCAAGCTCATAGATCTGATCAACAATCCTAAGGGAACGTTGATAGAACAGATAGTTATTGAAGGCACACTCCAACCCGGTGAGTCTGTAGGCAAGATTTAAGACGGCGCCGAGCCGTTTTAAATATATAACTCAAAATTCTTTTAAAGAGAAAAGGGAGGTAAAGTATTTATGAAAAAGAAAGTACTCGGTTTCTTACTTTCAGCAACTATGGTAGCAGGCATGCTGGCTGGTTGCGGCAGCGCAGCTGAAGCACCTGCAGCAACTGAGGCTCCTGCAGCAGAAGCACCTGCAGCAGAGGCACCTGCAGCTGAGGAAGCAGCTCCTGCAGCAGAGGAAGCAGCTCCTGCAGCAGACGAAGGAAAGGTTCTCAACATTTCTGCATGGAATGAGGAGTTCAAGTCTCGTCTTACAGATCACTATCCCGGATACGAAGTTATCGACGGAACAACCGGTAAGATCGGTGATGTAACAGTTAACTGGCTGATCACTCCTAACGAGGAGAACGCATATCAGAACAGACTTGATGAGCTTCTTCTTGCACAGGACAGCGCTGCAGCAGATGACAAGATTGACCTTTTCCTTGTAGAGGCTGACTACGCAGTTAAGTACACAGATACAGATTACACAATGCCTATCAAGGACCTTGGTATCACAGATGATGAGCTCAAGGATCAGTATTCTTACACACAGGCAGTTGTAACAGATTCTAACGGCGTTCTTAAAGGAACTTCATGGCAGGGCTGCCCTGGTGTTATGATCTACAACAGAGAGATCGCTAAGGAAGTATTCGGAACAGATGAGCCTGCAGAGATCCAGGCTAAGTTCTCTGATTGGGATAAGTTCTTTGAGTCAGCCGGTGAGCTCGACAAGGCTGGTTACGATGTAATTTCTTCAACAGCTGACACATTCCGTGTATATCAGAACAACGCTAAGCTTCCTTGGGTTAACGGAACACAGATCCAGGTTGATGACAACCTTAAGAAGTGGGTTGAGGATTCCAAGAAGCTCGCTGACGCTGGCTACTGCAACACATGGGGACAGTGGGGAGAAGACTGGAACAAGGGATTCTATCCTTCAGGAAAGGTATTCGCTTACTTTGGACCCGCTTGGCTGATCGACTTCTGTATGGCAGCTGATGTATCTGAGCCTGAAGCATCTGTAGCTAACCAGGGCGGTTGGGCAGCAACTGAGGGACCTCAGGGCTTCTACTGGGGCGGCACATGGATCTGCGCAGCAACTGGAACAGATAACCCTTCACTCGTTGCTGATATCATGAGAAAGATGACAATGGATCCTGAAGTTATGAAGGACATCGTTCTTAAGGACAATGACTTCGTAAACAACAGACCTGTTATGGAAGAGCTTGCAAACGATCCTTCTTACCAGAACGCAGTTCTTGGTGGACAGAACCCTCTTAAGATGTTCTGCGCAGGCGCTGACAAAATCGATATGGCTAACCTTACAGCTTATGATCAGGGTCTTCTTGGTGACTTCCAGACAGCTATGGGCGACTACATCAACGGCAACTATGCTACATATGATGAGGCTCTTGAACAGTTCTACACACTTGCACTTCAGAGATATCCTGAGCTTACAAGATAATCTGCAGTTCATTTGATCTAAGTCTAATCATTGCCTGCCGGCTTGTCCGGCAGGCAATTCTTTAAAAAAACGCTTGAGGATTAGAGAGTAAGAGTAAGTTTTCCGGAGGTAGTGAGCATGGGCAATCAGAAGTCCAAAGGCAACAACAATGTTGTCAAGTTTAACAGATGGGGATATATTTTCTTAATTCCATTCTTTGTTACATATCTTATTTTCAGTTTTATTCCGCTTTGTTCCACAATCTATAACAGTTTCTTTGAAAATTATCGTTCCGGTTTGAAACAGATCGGTCCCAACTTTGTTGGAATCCAGAACTATGTAACTCTTCTTGGTTCACCGGAAATTTGGAAATATTTGGTAAACACACTTATCATGTGGGTTGGCGGATTCATTCCGCAGATTACAATAGCTCTTTTGCTGGCTTATTGGTTCTCAGATCCCAGCCTTAGACTTAAGGGTCAGAGATTCTTCAAGACCGTTATCTACATGCCTAACCTGATCATGGCATCAGCGTTCTCAATGTTGTTCTTTGCATTGTTCTCAGACAGCGGCCCTGTAAACCAGATTCTTTTAGCTCTTCATGTTATAAAAGAGCCCTATAAGTTCTTCCAGTATGTTATTGCATCAAGAGTTCTGGTAATGCTGATGAACTTCCTGATGTGGTTTGGTAATACCACGATCCTCCTTATGGCAGGTATGCTTGGTATTGATTCTTCTTTGTATGAGGCTGCACAGGTTGACGGAGCCACAGCTTCACAGGTATTCTTCAAAATTACAATGCCTATTCTTCGCCCCATCTTCGTATATGTGCTGATCACATCACTTATCGGTGGTCTGCAGATGTTCGATGTTCCTCAGATCCTGACAAACGGTAGAGGTAATCCTACAGATTCCCTTACCACAGTCATCATGTTGCTGAACCGTTACCTTACAAGTAAGGACGTAGGCCGTGGTGGTGCATTGTCAGTATTCATGTTCATAGTAACAGGTATCCTGAGTCTGATTGTCTTTAGGATTAACAGCACCAGGGAAAAGAATTGAGAGAGGAGGAAGAGGGATGAATAACGATACAACAATGAAGCCCCATGGCGTGCCTATCGGGGTAAGAAGAACAATAGCTTACATAGTTCTTATATTCTTTAGTTTCCTTTGCCTTATTTGGTTTTACATACTGCTTATTAACTCAACAAGATCACACTCAGAGATGACACTTGGATTCACAGTGTTACCAAGCAAATATCTGATGAAAAACTGGACCAGCCTTGTAACAGGTACTATTCCTATTGCCAGAGGTTTTATCAACAGTTTGATCGTATCAGCTTGTACTGCTGTTCTTTGCTCATATTTCTCAGCAATGACAGCTTATGCCATCAATACATATCAGTTTAAGGGAAGAGCAGCCATTGCAACATTTATCCTTGCAATTATGATGATTCCCGGACAGGTTACAGCGCTTGGTTTCCTGCGTTTGATTGTAAGGCTTGGCATGGATGATTCCATTGTTCCACTTATTATTCCTGCTATTGCTTCACCTGTAACTTACTTCTATCTGAAGCAGTACATGGAGAGTAACCTTCCTCTGTCTCTTGTTGAGGCAGCAAGAATTGACGGCTCAGGTGAGTTCAGAACCTTCAATACAATCATTCTTCCACTCATCAAGCCCGCTATCAGTGTACAGATGATCTTCGCATTTGTAGGAAGTTGGAATAACTACTTCACACCTGCCCTGATCCTGCATACTGATGTTAAGAAGACACTTCCTGTTATGATCGCTCAGCTTAGAGGAGCTGACTGGTTAAGATTTGATATGGGTCAGATCTACATTATGATTGCCGCATCAATCTTCCCGGTTATTGTGATATATCTCATCCTTTCAAAGTACATCGTTGGCGGTATGGCCGCAGGTGCAGTTAAAGGATGATCTATTAGATATCCTCCTAATTTACTCTTTCCTTTTATAAGCGTTACGAAAAGCCATGGCATTCCCCGATGCCATGGCTTTTCACGTTTACTTTATTTATATAGCTTAATAACCTCTTCAAATTCCTTCTTTAGCTTCTTAACAACATCTTCGGGTTCCAGAAGCTTAACCCCCTGCCCAAGAGCAAATATCCAGCCAAAAAACTGATCGCTGACAGCTACCTCAACACGGCACTCCGACCAGCCTTTTTGGGACGATGGGCGAATCGTTATATCTTTTCCGAAACGATCTATGATAACGCCGGCAAGGTCGTCTCTAAAGGCGAGTTTTACCATTGTTGATTCGCCGCCGAACATTCCGAAGTTTCTCTGGGAGTATTTGGCCAGGTCGATCTTATCAAACAGCTCTTTTCCCTGACGTTTCTCATCGCAGATAGTAATATGCTTCATTTTGTCCACGCGGTAGTGTTTGAGACGATCTGAGCCATCCTCAAAGGCTATGAGATAGTAGTTCTCGTCGTCCCAGAAAAGTGCCCAGGGACTTACCTTATACAGGCCCTCCCGTCGCGGCACCAGCTCTTTTTGCACATTCCACTTCATGTATTCGAATTCAATCTGCCGGTTGTCGGAAATGGCGTTGTAAATGTAGTCCACGTTATAGAAGGTGCTGTCGTTCATGGTCTTGATGCGGCCCTGGACGAATACCTGGCGGCGAAGCTGTGAGGCCTCGTACCTGCTGACCATTTCCGTGAGTTTCTTTATAAGTGTGTTGGACTGTTTCTCGGTAATGAACTTGGAGGACTGTATCGCGTCCACTAAAAGCTTTAGCTCGGCAATCTCGAACTGTTTGCTGCCAACGTGGTACTGATAGCTTTTGCCGACCTTTTCTCCGATGATATCAAGCCCAAGTTCCCTCAGGGACTCAAGATCGTCGTAAAGACTCTTTCTGTCGGCGGTAACACCTCTTTCCTCGAGAAAGGACTTTATCTGCGGCATGGTAAGACCGTGCTCATCATCTGTCTCCTCTATCATTATCTGGCTGAGGTAATAAAGTTTGAGTTTTTGTTTGGTTCCCTTTGGCATATCAGGCCTCCTGATCCAGAAACAGCAATTTTCTTTTTAATTCATCGTAGCATTTGTCAATGTTACAGTGTCCGTCGCCCTCGATAAAAGAGTCTTCGGAAAAGAACCGATATTCACCTATGGATGTAGAGAAAAAAAGAAACCGGCATTCATACACCGAATGCCCGTGAGCGATGAGCTCTTCCTCGCTGACATTCACCAGTTTCAGCGCAGATCTCCCGCTGGTAATTCCGAATTTCTTCAGGGCTCGCAGGTGAAGAAACTTGCCGTTGGGCATTTGGATCTCTTCGCCGGAAGGGTAGACTTCAATGACTTGTATCTCCCTGGCCTGCAAATGCCCTCTGGAATCGGCAACATAAAATTCTACTATTGAACCTACGCGGGCATGTTTCTCGTCTTTTGTGGTAAGGAAATCATAGGTGGAAAAGAATATGTCACTCCAGTCATCTGTGTAAATAAAACCGAATCCTTCATCCATATCGAACCGGACAATGCGGCCGCGTAATTTTTTATTGTCATCACTCATGACCTGTATCACTCCTGCTGTGATCCCTTTGATAAAGGGAAAATATGGTTACATACCTCTATTATAAGGCCGATTTTTGCACTTTGTACAAAGAATAATGCATAAAAAGTCAATATTTATGTATATTTAGGGTTGCCTATATAACTTTAAAGTGCTAAAATCTTTCGTATGCAAACAAATGTCCGCGGGAGAAGAACACAGTGCAGCAGGATACAGGTTATTATGTAATCAGAAGGCAGGCTGTTCCGGAGGTGCTTCTGAAGGTGGTGGAGGCCAAGAAACTTCTTGAATCGGGGAAGGTCAAGACCGTCAATGAGGCAGCAGCAAGTCTGGGCATAAGCCGCAGCTCTTTTTACAAGTACAAGGAAGATATTTACGAATTTCATGACAGCCTTCAGGGAACCACACTTACCCTGACCTTTCAGATGAATGACGAGGTGGGGCTGTTGTCATACGTGCTCAATCTCATAGCTGAGTTCGGAGCGAATATTCTTACAATACATCAGTCCATTCCCCTTAACGGAGTGGCATCTATTTCAATCACAATTCAGGTTCTGCCCACAACGCGGGATATCATGGAGATGATCTCCATCATGGAAAAGACAGAAGGCGTGCACAAGGTCCACATCACGGGCCGCAGCGCTGCATTTTAAATAAAAAACTTGGAGGAACATATGGCAAAGGTAGCAGTATTGGGATATGGCACTGTAGGAAGCGGTGTTGTAGAAGTTTTGGACACAAATGCAGATCAGGTATTGGAGAGCGCCGGCGAGAAGCTGGAAGTTAAATACATTCTGGATCTGAGAGATTTCCCCGGGGACAAGCATGAGACCCAGGTTGTACACGACATCAACATAATTCTGGATGATCCTGAGATAGAGGTTATCTGTGAGACCATGGGCGGTATCGAGCCTGCTTTCTCTTTTGAAAAGAGTGCGCTTGAGAGAGGCAAGAGCGTATGCACCTCCAATAAGGAACTGGTTGCTGCTCACGGCCCTGAGCTTGAAGAAATCGCCAAAAAGAACGGCGCAAGCTATCTCTTTGAGGCCAGCGTAGGCGGTGGAATCCCCGTTCTGCGTACACTGAATGATTCCATGAAGCACGAGAAGATCGATTCTGTCACAGGAATCCTCAACGGTACCACCAACTACATCCTCACCAAGATGGACAAGGAAGGCACCGGCTTTGCCACTGTTCTTAAGGCTGCCCAGGACAAAGGCTACGCAGAGCGCAATCCCGAGGCTGATATCGAAGGCTATGATGCCCGCCGCAAACTTGCTATCCTGGCCAGTCTCTTGAGCGGCAAATATGTTAACAGCGAAGAAATTTATACTGAGGGAATCACCCGCATCAGTATTGAAGATTTTGAGTATGCAAGGACACTGAATATGGCAATCAAGCTCCTTGCTATTTGCAGAAAGAACGAGAACGGCGTCCTTCTCAATATGGTTGCTCCGTTCCTTATTCCCTATGAAAATTCCCTTGCCAATGTCAACGGCGTATTCAATGCCATCAGCGTTCACGGCAACATGCTCGGCGATGTTATGTTCTACGGCAAAGGCGCAGGCAAGAAGGCTACAGCCAGTGCTGTTGTAGCTGATATGATTGATATCATCAAGCACAGAGGCAAACACATTAACATAAATATGAAGGCAGAACCTGCCACTGTTGTTTCCAAGGACAACGCAGTCCGCAGCTTCTTTGTGAGAGTTCCCTCCCAGTGCAAGGAACAGGCTCTTGAGGTCTTCGGAAGAGATGTTGATGAGGTTAGAAACGACAACGTAAGCGGCGAGTTCGCTTTTGTTACAGGAGATCTTTCCGAGAGAGATTTCGAAGAGAAGCTCTGGAAGATGGACAGCGTAAAGGGCTACATCAGACTTTATTGATAAATCGCATTATAGGGACAGGCTGCTGTCCCAAACAATATATGAAAGAGGACGTCTATTATGAAAAAGGTAGTTAAATTCGGAGGAAGCTCGCTGGCCAGCGCAGACCAGTTTAAGAAGGTCGGCGAGATCATCATGTCGGATCCCGAGAGAGTTTACGTGGTTCCTTCTGCTCCCGGCAAAAGAAATTCCAAAGACACCAAGGTTACTGACATGCTCTACAAGACCTACGATCTTGCGGCGAACGGCAAAGACTTTTCCAAGCAGCTTGCAGACATCAAGGCCCGCTACGACGAGATCATCAAAGGCCTTAACTTAAAGCTTGATCTTAAGAACGAGTTCAAGACCATCGAGAAGAACTTCAAGGCCGGCGCAGGCACAGATTATGCAGCCAGCCGCGGAGAGTACTTAAACGGTATCATCATGGCAGCCTATCTTGGATATGAATTCGTAGATGCCGCAACAGTAGTTGCCTTTGATAAGAGCGGAGAATTCGACAGCGAGAAGACCAACAAACTCATGGCAAAAAAGCTTGAGAAGACCCCCAAGGCTGTTATCCCCGGATTTTACGGAGCTTACCCCGACGGAAGCATAAAAACCTTCTCAAGAGGCGGTTCTGATATTACGGGTTCCATCGTATCAAGAGCCATCAAGGCTGATGTATACGAGAACTGGACAGATGTTTCAGGATTCCTTGTTGCAGATCCCAGGATCATCAACAAGCCTCCGTATATCGATACCATCACTTATACAGAGCTTCGAGAGCTGGCATACATGGGCGCTTCCGTGCTTCATGAAGACGCCATCTTCCCTGTAAGAAAAGAAGGCATTCCCATCAACATCAGGAACACCAATAAACCTGAGGATCCCGGCACATGGATCGTTGAATCCACAGCCAAGAAATCTAAATTCGTTATCACCGGAATTGCCGGAAAGAAGGGATTCTGCTGCGTGAACGTTCTGAAGGATCAGATGAACTCCGAGGTTGGATTTGTAAGAAGAGTCCTTCAGGCTTTCGAGGATCAGAACATCTCCATAGAGCATGTTCCCTCAGGAATCGACACCATGACGGTGTTCGTACAGCAGGATGAATTCATAGAAAAAGAGCAGTCCGTGGTATCTGAGATCCACAGACTTGCTCATCCTGATATGCTTGAGATCGAATCCGATATTGCACTTATCGCTGTTGTGGGACGAGGCATGAAGTCCACAAGAGGAACTGCGGGAAGAATCTTCTCCGCCCTTGCCCACGCCAGTGTCAACGTCCGCATGATCGATCAGGGCTCATCGGAGCTTAACATCATCATCGGTGTTGAGAACAGGGATTTCGAGAAGGCCATAAGCGCCATCTACGACATCTTTGTAACTACTCAGATCTGATCACTGATACAAATATTCAACAAACTTTTTGGCATTGTCCAATCTGGCGGTGTTTACCGTGATTCCCGCAACAGGCGTGGAAGCATAGTAGGCGCCGCTTTTTTCTATGGTGGTGGTTCCCTCAAGGATTATGCCCACAGGCACGGGATCCTCCATCTCATCCACAGGGATGTTGATATATTCCCCGGTCTCATCGTGTCTTGCTGCCATCTCGGCGTACTTATTTTCCTTGTCATACTCATGGGACATGATATATGCACTGTATTCATCGGAACCTACGTAATCAATGTACGCTCTGTCGATGTAGAGCACATTGTCCCCGAAACTCTCAAGTTCTTCCGGGGAAAAGACATTTCTAAGATCCGTGAAGTTATCCTGGGCCGCAAAGTGGAAGAAGGCTTCCTTGTCAGCAACCACGCAGTCAAGGTCCGAAGCGGCCATGAGGGCCATGATCTTCTCGCTGGTAGCCACGGTAGCTGTGTCAAGGCTTGAATAGTCAAAGGTTGAGGCGCAGTCGATGGTGACCTCAAGCTCCTTCTTATTGATACCGGCATATTCATAGAAACCGTTCTGCAGGTTCTCCTGTACATCAAATCCCGCGCAGTTTATAGCCATGGCATAGAGAGCGTAGGGTTTATTGTCTGCAATCTGTCTTATAAGTGAAATAAGGAAGATCAAGGCAACCACTGCCACGATGGTGTGGATCTTGTAGTACTCCCAGAAGTAATCCCAATGGGCCTTAAAGCCTTGTCCCTTTAACTTCTGTCGCTGTGCGCGAATCTCTTCGCTTACCGAATTCTGTTCTGCCATAATTCCTCCGAAAGCTTAAAAATATGAATGCATTCTACGTTTATTCAAAGGAACTGTCAAGGTAGTCAAAAATCTGATAGGAGCAGGCCAGCTGGAATCTGGTCCCGATGTCTTCCAGAGAAATGCCGCACAGATCCTCGATTTTTTTCTTGCGATAATTAAACGTGTTCCTGTGGAGGAACAGCGCATCGGCCGCCTCGGTGGGGCTGTAGCCGCAGGCTATGAAAGTACGCAGCGTTTCGAACAATGATGCCTGTTTTTCTTTGTCGTAATTCCTGAGGGTTGAGAGGGCGGGGTGAGCTATGCTCTTTAATCTGTGCTTGTCCTTGACACTTGCTATGAGAAGATAGAAGGAATAATCCCTGAAAAGGAGAACCGATTTCTCTCTGTTGAGCTTCTGGGCAAGGTGTACAACCGACAGAGCCTGTTCAAAGTACTCCGGGAAATCCACGGGATCCTGAAAACAGTCTGATACACCTGCTACAAGGTGCTGCTCTGTGCAGAAAGTGTTGAACTTATCGGTGAGCCCCGGGGTCTTTAACATATCGTTATCGGCCACGATGATAAGGCCCTCCCTGTGCATAAGGTAGGGGAACACCGGCAGATAGGACTGAAGCTTGGGAAGCAGCGTGTTGTGGAAATACTTCTCCCCGAGGTACTGCAAGGATCTTAACAGAACCACACGCATATTAGCCGGAAAGATGAGTCCGCTGGTGCGAAGCCTTGATCTGGCCTGGGCATCAGTCATTCCGGATAAAAGGTCACCGAGAATGCCGCCGTAGAGATAGGTATTGACATCGTTACTTAGCTGTTCCTTGCGGATGATGTCAGAGTAGATGCGGCTTACGGTGGAAATGACATCGTAGTCCTGTTCCTTAAAGTCCTCAGTCCTTCTTATCATGAATACATTTCCCACATACTTGCCGTCAATACGGATCCTGTTGGAAAGATAGTACAGGGCCTTGTTTTTGCAGTAGTAGACGGAAGGAATATCGGTGGATCCCTGTCTGCTCATCTTGGAGCGGCTTCTGATGTGCTCCATGAAATCGAAGTCGCAGAAACCGTCCTTGACTGCCTGCTCCCATACTGTGTTCTCTATAACGGTGTCTGAATAAGCCAGAATTCGACCGCTGATATCAAGAACAGCGATGAAATGACCGTTGTCTTTGGCGTAATCGTCAAGAAAGGACTGGATACTCTCCCCTGCGTACATGTTCTTGAGAAGGCGGATGTAAGCCCGCTCCGCAGCCAGTTCCTTGGCCAGGTTCTTGTGTATCTCATGAAAAAGAGCCGGCAGCTTCTCTCTGTCCGCCGTGACACTGGATATGTGGGCATCATGCACAAAGGCAAACTCCTCTGCTGCGGCAAGGTAAAGTGTGTGCTGTGAGATGTCTTTCGGTGATTTCAGGTCACTGCTCCAAAAATCCACATCTTTAATATCGGCATTATCCTTGATATTACAGGCTTGCACCGCGTTATTTGATGCTAACAGCTTTTTTATAGTAGCCCCATTCATAGCTATAACCTCCAATGAGAAACATTATAGTGCATGACGCACAAAAAGTATATCTCTTTTTGTGTTTCCGGTGTCTGATAATTACAAAAGCAAAATGCTAGAATCGGATTGTTCGGGAGATTTTTACCAAAAATAATAAGGAGGGTTACTGATGAAAAAGCGTTTTGTTAATCGCCTTCTTGGCATGGGAACGGCTTGTGCCATGGTATTCACGGGGATTTTCGGACAGATGACTTCCGTCACGGCTTTGGCTGAGGGAAATCTTTCCGAAGTATCACCGGAAGGCATCGACGAAGGGGGTTCGAAGGATGCCGGCAGCCTTGACGGCAAGCAGGAAGATAAACAAGAGGGTGTGACAGAAGACACATTGAAGAAAGCTCCGGCAGATGAAGAGGGAAGCGAAAAGCCCGGATCCCAAGAGGGGGATCATGGCGGCGAATCCGAGAAGAAAGCTACGGAAGATGAAAAGGAAGGCGTAAAGTCCGGTTCCGACGGCGAAGAGGAAGCAGGATCGGAAGAGGAAGCGGGCAAAGACGAAGAAGTGAAAGAAGTAAAAGAGGAAGACGAAGTAAAAGACGACTTTACAAAAGCAGAAGAGGAAAAAGAAGATGTGACCGCTCTCCCGGAGGTCACCTCAGTAGTTGTGAATACAGAGGTCATGAAGCTTGGTCAATATCCGGTGAGCATGGTAGTTGAGCTGGACAAGGCCATGGCTGAAGACATAGAGCTTGGAGCTGAGAACATCAGCATAAAGGCAAGTAAAACAGGGTGGCTTTCACCCGACATATCGGAAAGAGACATTACAGTGGATGTTGAATCTGTCTCTTTTAACGAGAAAAGAGATCAGATAACCATAGTTCCCGGAGCGTTCCCGGACAGGTACTACTATGTTCCGGAGTATACGGTTACATGCACCTATGATGACAAGGAACTGTTTTCTTTTAACAAGGATGCCACAAAAACGGTGACACCTGTAGCGGATGATTTCCGGGCAAAAAACGACAACGGCATCTCCTACAATCTGTACAGCCCCCAAGCAGAGGGGCCGGTTCCTGCGGTGATCGTGTTCCATGGCTTTGGAGATGACGAAAATCTCTATGCAAACAGGATTGCGGTTACCTGGGCTGAAAGCAGTGCACAGGCAGAGCGCCCGGCATATGTTATCGCTCCGGTGTTCGGAGGATATTCCTATGTGTCAGAGGCGGCAAGGAATGCTGTTTATGATGGAACAAAAGCTGTTGTGGACGGCCTTGTGGCTGAGGGTAAAGTTGACCCCGATAGGATCTATGTAACAGGTAAGTCCTTTGGGGGAGCTGCTGTCATGGAATTTAATGAGCGCTATCCGGAATATTCAGCTGCCTCCATCTCTATGGCTCCTGCGGTTGCCTACACAGACTATTTCGGAAATGTAACGACCCAAGAGAACCTTGGGAAGATCAAGGATAAGAATATTTATATAGCTCAGTGCGATCAGGACACTACTGCTCCTTACGCAGGCACTGC
This sequence comes from Butyrivibrio sp. FCS014, assembly GCF_000526935.1. Classification (GTDB taxonomy): domain Bacteria; phylum Bacillota; class Clostridia; order Lachnospirales; family Lachnospiraceae; genus Butyrivibrio. The sequence goes on from NZ_JAHA01000007.1 coordinate 488,185, forward strand.
CAAGATGTACAACGCTCTTCAGGAGCTTGGGGCAAAAGACATCCTGTTTACAACCTACAGCTTGGATGAGCTCAATGCTTCGGGAGCACAGGGCGATGCCCATGGGGTGGAGTGTATTGTCGCCGATGACGAGCGGTATGCAAGCTGGCTCTTTTCCTTCAGCAAAAAGAGTACACAGGAAGAGGGAGCTTCTCCTGATTACGAAGTGATACTTCCTGAGGGCTACAGCACTGCAAGAGCATCATATCCCGTTGTCTATGTGATGCCAAATGACGGCATTGACAGCTTTTCTGATACTGTTTATGAGAGAATAGACAGTGCCCTTGGAAACACTGCCATGGACATGATCGTTGTAAAAGTGAGATTTGACAAGGACTCTGATCCATACAGCGAAGTAAAGAGGATCATCAGCGAGGTTGACAATAGGTATAAGACCCTGAAGGATGCTCGTTACCGCGCTGTTATAGGTGAAGAAACCGGCGGATATCTTGCACATATTCTTACCTATACAGATGGCAGCGGAAAATTCCAGTCAAATCCCGGGCTGTTCGGACTTATGGCTTCAATCAACGGAGACTATGCCGGTGAAGCCAACATGTGGCTTGAAAAATACGGAAACATTCTTTCTGTAAGCAAGCTCAATAACAGCACAGCACTTAAATTCTATACTTATCTCTCTGCCGCATCCGAGGATGAGAGGGCTTACAGGGAGAACGGCGCCAACAGCGTCATCAGGTACTTTATTCAGAATTCATCAGCCTACGGCGGATTCTATACCTTATACTTCGGTAATGCAGACGAATATTCCCAGAATTTCTCCATCAAGAACGGCGTTTTCGATGAGGCCTTTGAGACAAAGAGCGTAGATGAAGCAATAAAGGGCATCAACAGAAGGATCACTCAGAATCTTGTGACAGGATCCCTGACTCTTACACCCCAGTCCGCTCTGGAATCCGTGGAGGAGATCGAGGCATCCTTCAGGATACAGGTTGCGGATACCTACAGTACTTTCTACGGCACAAAGAGCAAAATGGATGTTTCCATTGTTCTGATAAATCCCGATAACTCACAGGTGCTTGAGACTGTTTCCGTGGGTGAATTTGAAGTGGGAGCAGGCGTTTTCGAAGGCTCTGTTACTCTTCCCAACCGTGTGGAGAACATTAGCACTTCCGTTGCGCTGGTAGCTACACTGCGGGGCACAAGCTTTGCGGTTGACACCCAGGATCTTGTGCGTGTTCTTAAGACGGGAACAGCTCCGGAAGATCAGGTCATAGATTTTATGGGTGTATGGAAAGTTAAGCCCATTGCAGAAGATTCTTTTAAAAAGAGTGACTGGACAAACGAGGACGGAACACTTGATCTTGGAGATTATAACAGCTGGGATGAAGCAACTCCCTGCATTACCTGGTGGAACGGAACCAACGGTGTAGCGAGGAACTTTGTGGGATATGCCTGGTATGTAAGAGAGTTTGATATTCCCGAAGATTTTACCGTTGGAACCTATCAGATGCCCATAGGATATCTGGATGAGGGAGATATCACCTTTATAAACGGTGTCAAGATCGGCAGCACCGGCATGACTTCCTATACCTGGAAATTTGAGAGCGATCAGTGGGATACTTACAGAGCCTATGAGGTGAATCCGGATATACTGAACTTCGGCGGCAAAAACTATGTTGCGGTTCTTGCTCACAACAAATCCGGGGACGGCGGCTGGTACAAGGGCCATCCCGGACTCTATTCCCAGGCAGCTTTCAACAAGCTCAACAGTACACCCAGTGTTCTTGCCGATTCTGAGCCCACAGAGCTGATTGAGAAGACTGTGGAAGCACAGATAAAGGCTGTTTCAGAGGGGAATCTTGAGAAATATGCGCGGACTGTTTCCGATGCCTATTTCCAGACGGGAACAGATAAGAACAAGCTTCTTGAAACGGTAAAGTCATATGGAAAAGCTGTGATAAGCGATGCGGAGGCTGCTGTATACAATGCCGGTGACGATCTGTATCTCTATCAGGCAAGAAGGACCATAGAGACAGAAGATGGCAGCACCTTGCAGCTTGAGGTTAATGACTATTTCAGAGTTGAAAAGAATAAGGCTCTTCTTTACGGTGAGCACGATAGATTCTATACCCAGTATATATACTCTCCTCACAGAGAGACAGCAACGAAAGGTGACGGAAACGAGAGCTTCCTTGTATACCTTCCCGAGGGCTACTTCGATGAGGCTAATGCGGACAAGAGATACCCGGTAGCCTATGTTTTCCATCAGTACAACAGTAGCAGTAATTCCTGGAAGATCGACGGAATCAATGAGTTTTTGGATGCAGGAATAGCTGCGGGAGTTATAAAGAATACGATCCTTGTAATACCTGACAGCCAGCCTGAAAGCTGGTGGATGGGAGAATGGGTAGATATGGTGACCGAGGATATCCTCCCCTTCATTGATGAGAACTACCGCACGGTTAAGGATGCCAGATTCAGATTCACCGTGGGTGCTTCCATGGGCGGCAGCGGCTCCTACAATATAGGCCTGAGAAATCCTGATCTCTTTTCCGGAATAATCAGCTATTTCGGTGCACTCAACATGGGAGCTAAGCCACTTGATATAGCCAAAGACCAGTACAGCAAGGGATATCTTGATTTCCTTGGATACTACGGACAGTATTTCGTTTGCGGAAACCAGGACTTTTACAAGTTTGGTGTGCCCGCCATCGAGCTGGATGCACTTCTTAGAAATGTTAAGATCGACCACTTCTTCGAGCTGGAGGAGGGTGCCCACGACAGTGCCTTCTACAAGCCCTATGTGGTTGACAGCTTCAGCTATATGACCGCAAGGATTCCCAGCGTTACCGCTAATGAGGCCGGCAGAGTTCTCAAGGTCGGACTTAAGAATGCGTCTGTTTCAAAGGGAAGCGCGAAGGCAACCGTAACTGTTGCCGTAAACGACTCGGTAAAAGAATATCTGACTACCATACCGGTATCGGATTTCACAAAGAACACAAACCCGGATCTTGCAGTGCCTGTAACTCTGCGCCTCGTCGACAAGAATGGCGTTACCGTTGCAAAGAGCAGCAGGACTTCATATGTGAACTCATCTGCAAACCTTAGCTTTGACTTTGAACTTACAGGCTACGGAATCAGCAAGGATGAGCAGTACACACTTGTGGCATCGGCCAATCTCCTGGACTATCCTGCGGTAGCATCAGTATCGCTTCCGGGAAATCAGGCAGTAATACCCCCTAGTCCTTCTGAAGAAAACCGTATCAGTCCTTCAGAGGAAACTTCCGCATCCGAGGCTATGGCCTCTTATGAGTCCGGGGCCTCCGGAAGCGGAAATGTTAAGGAAGCTGCACAGGTACTTGGCGCAGTGAAGGAAGAAGGTAAAGCTGCGGCAGCAGGAAGAAAAGGATCGACAGGAAGAAGCAGATCCTCCGCAGGAAACACAGCCGGAAATACAGAGGATGCAAATGCAGCAGGGCAGGGCGAAGAAGGCAGCGATGAGACAGCCGCTTTGGATACGACAGAAAATGTGGCTGAGCCTGAGGTTACCCTTGATAAATCTGCTGATGAGACTCCTTCTGTAGAAGAAGGTGCAACTCAGAATCAGGTTGATATAGAGGAAAATGCCGTTCCTCTTTCCGACACTGTCAATGAAGGCGGTGTTAATGCAGGCGTTATCTTTGCCATTATAATCGCTGCAGCAATTTTAGCAGCAGTAGGAGTTGCGGCAGTAAGAAGACGCAGACAGTAAGCAGCAGTTCTACGTAAAACAGTGCTCCCGGGGAAATTCCCCGGGAGCATTTTTACAAATAATTCAGTTTTTTTTATTCGATAAAACATATATAATTAAAGTAGCGCATTTTTAAGTAAAATAAACCCAAGAAATCCCTTGAAACTTGAACGCGGATACTATAAGATTATCGTTAAAAATTGAAAATGTCTTATATGGAGGAGTATTTCTGACATGATGAATGACAACAGTTATGTTGAGTGCCTCGTAGTCAGCAAGGCGTCACCTGCGGTGAAAATCCTAAGCATCATTTCTCTTGTGCTGGCTGTAGCTTTCTTTCTATCTTCTTTGGCAGGCCTGGGTATCATCGGGCTTATCCTTTGTGTAGCCGCCGGCGTTGGCTACTATTTCCTGTCTTTAAATGCCAATATCGAATTTGAATATCAGTATTGTGACAAGGAAATCACCGTTGACAAGATCCTGAACAAGTCAAGGCGTAAGAATGTCGCCAAGTACGATGTTACCAAGATCGAGGTTCTTGCACCTTCACGTTCATATCATCTCGATGAGTTCAAGAACAGATCTTTTAAGACTGTGGACTATTCTGCAAGAGAGAAGAATCCTCAGCCCGACCCCACTTATACATTTATCTACGACGGCAAGGAAAAAGTGGTCTTTGAACCAACAAGCGAGTTTGTTGCAGCAGTTAAGAGCGTTGCACCCAGAAAAGTATTCACAGATTAATGATTTTTTAAAGCGGAGAGGATGAGAAAATGGGACAGATTATTGGAGAAGGAATTACTTTTGATGACGTACTTTTGGTGCCTGCTTATTCGCAGGTAATACCTAATCAGGTTGATGTAGGCACTTATCTTACAAAGAAGATAAAGCTCAACATTCCACTTATGAGCGCAGGAATGGACACCGTAACAGAGCACAGAATGGCTATCGCAATGGCCAGACAGGGCGGTATCGGTATCATTCACAAGAACATGTCTATCGAGGCTCAGGCCGAGGAAGTAGACAAGGTAAAGAGATCCGAGAACGGAGTAATCACAGATCCTTTCTCACTTTCACCGGATCATATTCTGGCTGATGCGGATTCGCTGATGGCCAAGTTCAGAATTTCAGGTGTGCCTATCACTGAGGGCAAGAAGCTGGTAGGTATCATCACAAACCGTGATCTTAAATTTGAAAAAGACTTCTCCAAGAAGATAAAAGAGGTAATGACCAGTGAGAATCTGATCACTGCCAAAGAGGGTATCACTCTTGAGGAGGCCAAGAGCATTCTGGCCAAGTCCAAAAAGGAAAAGCTCCCCATTGTAGACGACGATTATAACCTTGTTGGACTTATCACCATCAAGGATATCGAGAAGACCATCAAGTATCCTCTCTCAGCCAAGGATGAGATGGGAAGGCTTCTGTGCGGCGCAGGTGTTGGTATTTCCGCCAATGTTCTCGAGAGAGTACAGGCTCTTGTAGATGCAAAGGTTGACGTTGTTGTTCTTGACTCAGCCCATGGCCATTCAGAGAACGTACTTAAGTGCCTCAGAATGATAAAAGAGAAATTCCCTGATCTTCAGGTTATCGCAGGAAACTGCGCTACCGCTGCAGCTGCCAAGGCTCTTATCGAAGCCGGCGCCGATGCTGTCAAGGTAGGTATAGGACCCGGATCCATCTGTACAACACGTGTGGTTGCAGGTATCGGTGTTCCTCAGATCACAGCAGTTATGGATTGCTACGCTACCGCTAAAGAGTATGGTATTCCCATTATCGCTGACGGCGGAATCAAGTACTCCGGAGATATCACAAAGGCTATCGCAGCAGGTGCCAACGTGGTAATGATGGGTTCAATGTTTGCGGGCTGCGACGAAGCTCCCGGCGAGTTCGAACTCTTCCAGGGAAGAAAATACAAGGTATACCGCGGAATGGGATCTATCTCAGCCATGGAGAACGGTTCCAAGGACCGCTATTTCCAGGAGGATGCCAAGAAGCTGGTTCCCGAGGGCGTTGAAGGACGTGTTGCATACAAGGGAACAGTTGAAGATACCGTATTCCAGCTTATGGGCGGACTTCGCTCAGGTATGGGATATTGCGGCTGCGGCACCATTGAAGAGCTCAAGGAAAACGGCAAGTTCATGAAGATGACTTCTGCAGCTCTTCGTGAGTCACATCCTCATGATATTCAGATCACAAAAGAAGCACCTAACTACAGTGTAGACGGACAGTAATCAGGAAGCTTTATATATACATAACAGAAAAAGGGGACTACGGATTTGCAGGACAAAACTGTAATCTTCGAAAACGACATGACGATGAGAGATGGCCTGGCTCCCGAACCACAGACGGGAGCTCTGGGTCATTTTGCGCTTAAAAACGGCGAAAAGATGCAGGATTGGCAGGACCGTTTCTGCGAGATGGCCGGCGTTTATGCGCTTTGTATCAGTGCGGACGGAACCCGGCTCACTGAGTTTTCCGGGAACCCCCATGAAGTTCAGATCATAAGAAAATACGTCAGTGACATTCGTATTCACAACATCTATAAGCGTGTTTCGGACAGCGATTTAGAGGATCAGGCCGTGGAGATCACGGAGATTCCAAACCTGATACTTGCTGCCGTTGCCGTAAAGAGCGGTGGAGTACTGTCAGCAGTCCTGGGTCGTATGCGGTTTTCTTTACCGACGCCAAATATGACAAAGAGCTCTTTAAGTATCCGCCCATCGACAATTTCCAATATCAGATCTCTGAGGACAAATTCTATAAGACCCTTGATCTTTTAAGAGAGACTTTGAGCGTATTCATCACAGTGGAGGCCTCAAGGTCTGAAGCTGTTGCCATCAGCAGGGAGAGCAGGCAGCAGGAGATCGAGATGACCAGCTCCTTCCACAGAGCCGAGACCATGACTGAGATCGTATCTCTTTTGGACAGCAATGATTCCATAGAGGAGATCATGGCGCAGACTCTCTCGAAGCTGTGTTCCTATCTCCAGATAAGCCATGCCTTTACCTGCAGACTTCATCACGGCCATCTTATGGATATAGTGGTTCAGTGGGCGCTTCCCGAGATTGGAAAGCTCTTCCCTGTACCGACGGATCAGGAGACCTGCTGGTTCCTGGGCAATCAGAAGGCGGTAGTCATTTCCTCCGATACCCAGATGAATGCAGGAGAGCGTGAGCAGCTGACGACCTTGGGATCAAGGCACTTGTCCTCCATGCCCATAGTGATCAACGGTATGCCAAGGTTCTATGCGTGCTTTACGGAGAACAGAAACAGCAAGGTGTGGTCCCATCGATGACATTAAGTTTATAAACGATGCCATCAGGATCCTTCAGAGCATTATCACCAAGAGACTGCAGAAGAATTCCCTCGCCAGCTCTTTTGCCTCACTGGAAGCGGTTCTGGATAATGTGGGAAGTTCAATATATGTAAGGGACATAACCTCAGGAGTGCTTCTGTTTGCCAACAGGAGTTTCAAAAAGAGCTTCTCCAAGGAGCTTGCGGACAATAAGCTCTCGGATCTTTTTGAAAAGAATATTCCGCCCAGGAGCCACAGCGGAAACTACGAGGTTCATAACAGAGAACGTGAAAAATGGTATGACGTCTACTATACAAGGATCAAGTGGGTAGACGGCCGTCCGGTTTCTCTGTGCGCTATTTATGACATTACCGAGAAGAAGCTGTACCAGAAGAGGATTGAGCAGCAGGCCTACACGGATTTCCTCACCGGCCTCTTCAACAGAATGTGCTGCGAAAAAGATCTGGCGGCCTTCGTGGAGGATACCAGAAAGAACGGAGGTCACGGTGCTCTCATGTACCTGGATCTTGACGACTTCAAGCATATCAACGACAGCCTTGGCCATCAGTACGGCGACATCCTTTTGCAGGATATCTCGAAGGCAGTCAGCAGGATAGAGGGAATCTCAAGCTCCTGCTACAGAATGGGCGGGAGATGAGTTTGTCATCATCGTTCCTCCTGAGAGCTATTACAGAATAGACAAAGGATAATCGAAGAGATAAAAGATGCTTTTGCTACGCCCTGGTATCTTAAGGACAGCGACTAATTACTGCACCATGAGTATGGGACTGTAAGATTCCCGGATCACGGCGACAGCGTAGCGGAGCTCATAAAAGTCGGACGTTGCCATGTACGCGGCCAAGAAAGTCCGGCAAGAACAGGATTGCGGAATACTCCGACAATATTGATTCGCGTCCATCCACAGACTCGACCTTGAGAAGAGCATGTACGATGCCATCAAGAAGCAGTGCGGAGGAATTCGAGGTATTCTTCCAACCTGTTGTCCAGCAAGGAAGACGGCAAGAAGGGTAAGAAGGGCAAAAAAGGCGATCCGCCATGTGGGCGCTGAGGCCCTTGTAAGATGGGAACAGCGAAGCTCTGGGCTTCCTTAGTCCCGATGACTTTGTGCCTCTGGCCGAGTACCTGGGACTTATCAATCCCATTGGAAACCACGTCCCTTCGCAAAGCCTGCGAGTGCTGCAGACTGTGGAAGAGGCAGGTACCGGAGAGTATGCCATAAGCGTAAATCTCTCCGTGGTACAGATCATGCAGACGGATATCGTTGATATTGTAAGGACCTGCATAGAAGAGAATCACATCAAAGCCCGAAAATATCATACTGGAGCTCACAGAGCGTCTTGCCATCAATGACCTGGCAAGGACCCAAGCAGACTCTTTTTGGATATTAAGGATCTTGGAGTCAGGCTTGCGCTGGATGATTTCGGAACGGGATATTCCGCCCTCAGCAGCATCAGGGCACTGCCCTTCGATATCATCAAGATCGACAAGGATTTTGTAAAGGATATTCATATAGATCCGTATTTCCCAGGCCTTTGTAAGGTCCATCGTTGACCTGGCGGGATCCATCGGTGCCGAGGTATGCGTAGAGGGAATTGAGGCGAAGAACAGCTTAAGGCGCTGGATGGTATGGGTGTTTCCTACGTCCAGGGATACTATTACGACAAGCCTCTAAGAAGGCAGCCTTTGAGGAGAAGTACGTTTATAACCCGCAGTGATATCTTATCGCACGGCTTGTTCTTATGATATACTATAGGTGCACAATAATTTAGAAAGTTGGTTTTTTTAGCAATGGCAGAAGAGATAAGACAACACAAATGAAGAAGGTGCCGGAGTTCCTTCCAGACACTTTATCGAGCAGGCAATCGACAAGGACCTGGCAGAGGGTGTTTACGATCACGTACATACCCGTTTTCCTCCCGAGCCCAACGGTTTTCTTCACATAGACACGCCAAGATATTCTTCTTAACTATGGCATGGCCAAGGAATACAACGGCAAGTTCAATATGAGATTTGACGACACCAACCCCCACCAAGGAGAAGTCCGAGTTCATGGACGCCATCATTGAGGATGTTAAGTGGCTTGGTGCCGATTACGAGACCGTCTTTTCCATGCATCAGACTATTTTGATGAGATGTATAGGATGCGGTCAAGCTCATCAAGAAGGGCAAGGCATAGTTTCCGAGCTACTGCAGAGCAGAAGAGGGAGTACAGAGGAACCCTCAACAAGAGCCCGGCAAGGACGATCCAAACAGGAACAAAAGCGTTGAGGAGAACCTTCGCCTCTTTGAGGAGATGAAGGAAGGCAAGTACGAGGACGGAGCTTTGACTCTCCGCGCCAAGATAGATATGGCATCACCTAACATCAATATGAGAGACCCGATCATCTACCGTGTGGCTCACATGACTCACGCAAGGACCGGTGACAAGTGGTGCATCTATCCCATGTATGATTTTGCACATCCCATTGAGGATGCTATCGAGGGCATCACACACTCCCCTCTGCACACTGGAGTTTGAGGACCACAGACCTCTTTACGACTGGGTCAAGAACGAGTGCGAATACAAGAATCCTCCAAGGCAGATCGAGTTCGCCAAGATGTACCTCAACAACGTTGTAACAGGAAAAAGATACATCAAGAAACTTGTAGAAGACGGCATAGTTGACGGTTGGG